>CAWFRK010000001.1:0-64382 GCA_963818175.1 uncultured beta proteobacterium
ACCTGTTTGCGCGGCGCGGCTATCCCGGCACCTCGATGAACCAGGTGGCGGAGGCCTGCGGCTTGTCCAAGGCCACGCTCTATCACTACTTCCGCGACAAATACAGCCTGCTGGTGAGCATCGCGGACAGCCATGTCGCGGCTGCAGGCGCTGGTGCACGAGCGTGGCGGCAAGCTGCCGCCCGAGGCGCGGATGCGCGAGCTGATCGGCCGCATCGTCGGGAATACGCGATGCGCAGCACGCCCACCGCGTGCTGACCGAGGACGTGAAGTTCCTGGATGCAGAGGACGCGACGCGTGCTCGGCCAGGCAGCGCAGGTGGTGCTCGCCTTTGCCCGCAGCGTGGGGCGATGCGGCCCGAGCTGGCGACGCCGAGCTCGACAAGCCGCTGACGATGCTGCTGTTCGGGATGATCAACTGGATGTTCACCTGGCTGAAGCCCGATGGCGTACTCGACCACGACGCGATGGCCCGATCGTGGCCGACCTGTTCCTCGGCGGCCTGCAGGGGGTCAAGCGCCGCAGCCGCGACCGCGAGTGACCCTCCCAACAACCCACCGGAGACAACGATGAAACTCACCAAGCTTGTCCCGCTCGCCGCCGCCACTGGGGCCCGCAACGCTGGCGCGCGCCGACATCAACGTCGGTGTCACCGTCTCGGCCACCGGACCGGCGGCGTCGCTCGGCATTCCGGAGAAGAACACGATCGCGCTGATGCCCAAGACGATCGCGGGCCAGAAGATCAACTACATCGTGCTCGACGACGCTGCCGACACCACCGCCGCGGTGGCCAACACGCGCAAGCTGATCACCGAGCACAAGGTGGACATGGTGCTCGGCTCGACCGTCACGCCGAATTCGCTGGCGATGATCGACGTCGTCGCGGAAGCGCAGACGCCGATGATCTCGATGGCCGCCTCGGCGCGCATCGTGGAGCCTGTCGACGCCAAGAAGCGCTGGGTGTTCAAGACGCCGCAGAACGACATCATGATGTCGCTGGCCATCGCGGAGCACATGGTCGCCGCGGGCATCAAGTCGGTCGCCTTCATCGGCTTTGCCGATGCGTACGGCGAGGGCTGGTACCAGGAGTTCAGCAAGGCCGCCGGAGTGAAGAAACTGCAGATCGTGGTCAACGAACGCTATGCGCGCACCGACACCTCGGTGACCGGCCAGGTGCTGAAGGCCATCGCGGCCAAGCCCGACGCGGTGCTGGTCGCGGGCTCCGGCACGCCGGCCGCGCTGCCGCAGAAGACCCTCAAGGAGCGCGGCTACGCCGGCAAGATCTACCAGACCCACGGCGTCGCCAATGCCGACTTCCTGCGGGTGGGAGGCAAGGATGTCGAAGGCACGCTGCTGCCCGTGGGGCCGGTGCTGGTGGCCGACCAGTTGCCCGCGAGCCATCCGGTGAAGAAATCCGCGCAGGCCTACGTGGCAGCCTATGAAGGCGCGAACGGCAAGGGTTCGGTCTCCACCTTCGGCGCGCATGCCTGGGACACCGGGCTGCTGATGGCCGCCGCGGTGCCCGTGGCGCTCAAGAAGGCGCAGCCCGGCACGGCAGAGTTCCGCGCAGCGCTGCGCGACGCGCTCGAGCAGATCAAGGACATGCCAGGCGCGCACGGCATCTTCAGCATGTCGGCGACCGATCACCTGGGACTGGACCAGCGTGCCCGCGTAATGGTCAAGATCGAGAACGGGACCTGGAAGTATTTGTCCCCCCCGTAGGCGCTTACGCGCCACCCCCCAGGGGGCTCCGCCAGCGGACCGGCAAAGCCGGATCCGCGGCTCCCGGCTCGCTGGCATTGGTTCGTGCGAAGAGCGTGCCGCTTCGGTGCGATGGAGCAAAGATATGGATCTGCAGATAGCCCTGCTGCTCGGGCAGGACGGCATCGTCAACGGCGCGGTCTACGATGATGGCCTTGGCGCTCGTGCTGGTGTTCTCGGTCACGAAAGTGATCTTCATTCCCCAGGGCGAGCTGGTGGCGTTCGCCGCACTGTCGATGGCCGCCTTGAATGGCGGCCAGGCGCCTCGCACGCTGTGGCTGCTCGTCGCGCTGGCGGTGCTCACGCTCCTGTCGAGGCATGGCGCTGGCGGCGCGGCGCGTCGGTGGACTGGCCCTCGACCATCCTGTGGACGGTGCTGGCACCCGCCGCGGCCGGCGTGCTGGTGTTGCTGCACCCGCAATCGCTGCTCATGCAGGCCATCGCGACGCTGCTGCTGGTCGCTCCGCTCGGGCCGCTGCTCTACCGCGTAGCCTACCGGCCGCTGCCGATGCCACGGTGCTGATGCTGCTGATCGTCTCGGTGGCGCTGCATGGCGTGCTGGTCGGGCTGGGGCTGCTGTTCTTCGGCGCCGAGGATCGCGCACCCCGGCGTTCTCGGAGGCGCGCTTCGATATCGGCGGACTGCAGGTCACCGGTCAGTCGATCGTCGTGGTGGGCGTCGCGCTGGTGCTGGTGCTCGCGATGTTCGTGTTCTTCGAGCGCTCGATCGTCGGCAAGGCGCTGCGCGCCACCGCGATCAATCGTGTCGGCGCCCGGCTGATGGGCATTCCCACCGGACTCTCGGGTGACCTGAGCTTTGCGCTGCCGGCCTGATCGGCGCAGTGTCGGGGCTCTGATCGCGCCGCTCACCACGGTCTACTACGACACGGGGTTTCTCATCGGGCTCAAGGGCTTCGTCGCGGCCATCGTCGGCGGCCTCGCCAGCTACCCGCTCGCGCTCGGCGGCGCCCTGCTGGTGGGCCAGCTCGAAGCCTTCTCCTCGTTCTGGGCCAGCGCCTTCAAGGAAGTGCTGGTCTTCACCCTGATCATTCCCGTGCTGTGGTGGCGCTCGATGCGCAGCCGTCACGTGGAGGACGAAGAATGACTCCGCGTCGACTCACCATTGCCTTCATCGTGGCGCTCGCGCTGGCCTGGGGCTGGCTGCCCGAGTTCAGCGTCACGCTGCTCAACTACATCGGCCTGTATGCCCTGGTGGCCGCTGGCCTGGTGATGCTCACCGGCGTCGGTGGGATCACCTCGTTCGGCCAGGCGGCCTTCGTCGGCCTCGGGGCTTATGCGACGGCCTGGGTGTGCACGTCGGCCACGGCCAGCGCGGCACTCGGGGGCATCGTGACGCCGGCCTTGCTGCCCTGGCTCGGGCTGCTGCTGGGCGTGGCGATCACCTTCGCGGTCGCCTGGGCGCTGGGCGCCATCACGCTGAAGCTCTCGGGCCACTACCTGCCGCTGTGCACCATCGCCTGGGGACTGAGCCTGTACTTCCTGTTCGGCAACCTCGAGTTCCTCGGCGGGCACACGGGCATCGGCGGGGTGCCGCCGCTGGTGATCGCGGGCGTGTCGCTGGCATCGCCGCGCGTGCTGGGCGTGCTCATCTGGGCGGTGCTGCTGCTGGCGCTGTGGGCCATGCACAACCTGCTGGACTCGCGTGAAGGCCGCGCGATTCGCGCGCTCAAGAGCGGCCGCGTGATGGCCGAGTCGATGGGGGTAGACACTGCTCGCTACCGCATCAAGGTGTTCGTGCTGGCGGCCCTGCTGGCAGCGGTCTCGGGCTGGCTCTATGCCCACCTGCAGCGCTTCGTGAACCCGACGCCGTTCAACCTCAACATCGGCATCGAGTTCCTGTTCATGGCGGTCGTGGGCGGCGCCGGCCACCTGTGGGGAGCGGTGCTGGGCGCGCGCTCATCACGCTGCTGAAGTCGCAACTGCAGGATCTGCTGCCCAGGCTGATCGGCTCCAGCGGCAATTTCGAGGTCATCGTGTTCGGGCTGCTGATGCTGTTCGTGCTGCAGCGATTCGCGCAAGGACTGTGGCCCTCGCTGGCGAGCTTCGCATGGCGATTCCTCAGCCGGACGTGCGTCGAGCCCCCAGCCAGGTGGCGACCCTGGCCCAGCGCAGCCTGGCGCCCGCGGGCCAGGTGCTGCTCGAAGCGCGCGAGGTCACCAAGCGCTTCGGCGGCCTGGTGGCGAACAACGCGGTGTCGATGGATGTGAAGGCCGGCGAGGTGCATGCCCTCATCGGTCCCAACGGGGCGGGCAAGAGCACCTTCTTCAACATGATCTCGGGAGTCGACGATCCCAGCTCGGGCGAGGTGCGCCTGATCGGACAAGCCATGACGGGCCACCCCTCGCGCGAATTCGCGGCCCTCGGGCTGGGCCGCACCTTCCAGCACGTGCGGCTGCTCGGCACGCGCAGCGTGCTGGAGAACGTCGCGCTCGGAGCGCACCGGCGCGGGCGTCGCGGCTGGCTCGCGGCCATGCTCCGGCTCGACCGTGGCGAAGAGGCGGCGCTGCTTGCCGAGGCGCGCAAGCAGATCGAGCGCTGCGGGCTCGGCGAGCATGCGAACGCCAGCGCGTCGTCGCTGGCCCTTGGACAGCAGCGCGTCATCGAGATCGCCCGTGCGCTCGCCGGCCAGCCCGCAGTGCTGCTGCTGGATGAGCCGGCCGCAGGCTTGCGCCATCTCGAGAAGCAGGCACTGGCGACGCTGCTCGGCCAACTGCGTGCCGAGGGGCTGGGCATCCTGGTCGTCGAGCACGACATGGAATTCGTGATGAACCTCGCCGACCGGATCACGGTGCTGGAGTTCGGCATGGTGATCGCCGCCGGCACGCCGCAGGAAGTGCAGGACGACCGGCGCGTGCTCGAGGCCTATCTCGGTGGCGAAGAATTGATGGAGGTCGCAGCATGAGCCAGGCTTTGCTGGAACTGAGCGAGTTCAGCGTCTCCTATGGGCCTGTCGAGGCGGTACACCAGATCGAGCTCAAGGTCGACGAAGGCGAGATCGTCACGGTGATCGGCCCCAACGGCGCCGGCAAGACCACCCTGCTGTGCGCTGCGATGGGGCTGCTGCCTTCGAAGGGCACGCTCAAGCTTGCCGGCGAGCGCGTGGCCCGGCCCAGCGTCGAGGCGATGGTCTCGCGAGGTGTAGGGCTGGTGCCCGAGAAGCGCGAGCTGTTCGGCGAGATGTCGGTCGAGGACAACCTGCTGCTGGGCGGCTTTGCCCGCTGGCGGCGCGGCCAGCGAGACCAGGCCACGCTCATGCAGGAGGTGTTCGGCATCTTTCCGCGCCTGCAGGAACGCCGCGCGCAGCTTGCGGCGACGCTCTCGGGCGGCGAGCGCCAGATGCTCGCCATCGGCCGGGCACTGATGGCCCGGCCTAGGCTGTTGATGCTCGACGAGCCTTCGCTGGGGCTCGCGCCCTTGATCGTGCGCGAGGTCCTGCAGGTGGTTGCGTCGCTGCGCAAGCTCGGTGTGTCGGTACTGCTGGTCGAGCAGAACGCACGCGCTGCGCTGCAGGTCGCCGACCGCGGCTATGTGCTCGAGATGGGCGCCGTGGCGCTCACCGGCAAGGCCGATGCACTCCTGCATGACCGGCGAATCATCGACACCTATCTCGGGCATCGGCAACAAGCGCACCCCCGTGGCGCCGGCCGATGCCTGAATCCAACCAGGAGAAAAGACCCATGACCACCACCCTTCAAAGCTTCATCGGCGGCCGATGGATCGGGCAGCAAGGCGGCGCAGCCGCTGCGCAGCGCCATCAACGGCCATCCGGTGGCCTCGACCCATGCCGAGGCGCTCGACTTCGGCGAGGCCGTGGCCCATGCGCGCGAGCGCGGCGTGCCGGCCCTGCTGGCGCTCGACTTCCAGCAGCGTGCCGAGCGCCTCAAGGCCCTGGCCAAGTACCTCGGCGAGCACAAGGAAGAGCTGTACGCCATCTCGGCCCACACCGGCGCCACCCGGGCCGACAGCTGGATCGATATCGAAGGCGGGATCGGCACGCTGTTCGCCTACGCCGGCATCGGCAGCAACGAGCTGCCCTCGGGCAACCTGGTGCACGAGGGGCCTGCGATGCCGCTGGGCAAGAAGGGCGGCTTCGCCGGCACGCACATCCTGGTGCCGCGCGGCGGCGTGGCCGTGCACATCAACGCCTTCAATTTCCCGGTCTGGGGCCTGCTGGAAAAATTCGCGCCCAGCTTCCTCGCGGGCATGCCGTGCATCGGCAAGCCCGCCACCGCCACCAGCTACCTCACCGAAGCGGCCGTGAGGCTGATGGGCAAGTCGGGCCTGCTGCCTGAAGGCAGCCTGCAACTCGTGATCGGCGGCACCGGCGACCTGCTCGAACGCCTGCAAGGGCAGGACGTGGTGACCTTCACCGGGTCTGCCGATACCGCTGCGAAGCTGCGCGTGCATCCGAACCTGGTGCGGCACTCGATTCCCTTCAATGCCGAGGCCGATTCGCTGAACTGCGCGATCCTCGCGCCGGACGTCACGCCCGACGACGAGGAGTTCGACCTCTTCGTCAAGGAGGTCGCCCGCGAGATGACGGTCAAGGCCGGCCAGAAGTGCACGGCGATCCGGCGCGCCATCGTGCCGCGCCAGCATCTCGATGCCGTGGCGAGCCGGCTGAAGGCGAGGCTGGCGAAGACGGTGGTGGGCGACCCCTCGCGCGAAGAGGTGCGCATGGGCGCGCTGGCATCGCATGCGCAGCAGGCCGACGTGGGCGAGCGCGTGGCCGCGCTGCTGCAGCGCGCCGAGCTCGTGCACGGCGCACGCGACGGCTTCGCGCCGCAAGGCGAGGGCGTCGCCGAAGGGGCCTTCTTCGCGCCCACGCTGCTGCTCAGCCGCGATCCGCTCAACGACGACAGCGTGCACGACATCGAGGCCTTCGGCCCCGTCAGCACGCTGATGCCCTACGAGGGCATCGACGAGGCGCTGGCGCTCGCGGCACGCGGCCGCGGCAGCCTGGTGGGCACGCTGGTCACGCGCGATCCCGCCGTCGCGGCGCGCGCCATTCCCGTGGCAGCAGCATGGCACGGCCGCCTGCTCGTGCTCGATCGCGAGTCGGCTGGCGAATCCACCGGCCACGGCTCCCCGCTGCCGAGCCTCAAGCATGGCGGGCCCGGCCGGGCAGGCGGTGGCGAGGAGCTCGGCGGCCTGCGTGCGGTGAAGCATTACCTGCAGCGCGCCGCGGTGCAGGGGTCGCCCACCATGCTGTCCGCGGTGACCGGCGAGCATGTGCGCGGCGCGAAGCTGCGCGAATCCGATGTCCACCCGTTCCGGCGCTGGTTCGAGGACCTGCAGGTCGGCGACTCGCTGCTCACGCACAGGCGCACCGTCGGCGAAGCGGACATCGTGGCGTTCGGCGGCCTGTCGGGCGACTACTTCTACATGCACTTCGACGAGATCGCCGCCAAGGAGAGTCCCTTCGGCAAGCGCATCGCGCACGGCTACTTCGTGCTGTCGGCAGCGGCGGGGCTCTTCGTTTCGCCCGCGCCGGGCCCGGTGCTGGCGAACTACGGGCTCGACACGCTGCGCTTCATCAAGCCGGTGGGCATCGGCGACACGATCCAGGCACGCCTGACCTGCAAGCGCAAGGTCGATCGGCGCAAGAAGGATGCGAAGGGCCAGGGGCAGGGCGTGGTCGCATGGGACGTCGAGGTCACGAATCAGGACGGCGAGTTGGTCGCGAGCTACGACATCCTGACCCTCGTGGCGAAGCGAGAGGATGCTGCCAGCGCTTGAGCCTGGCGGCCAGATCGGCCTGCGCCTGCGGAATAACCCGCCAAGGCCTTGGCATAATATGCCAATCCTGAACCAGCGAGCCTGTTCTCGCACCTTCGGAGCCGACGACATGCCGACACGCAACGTAGTTCTGAGCGAGCATCAATACGAGCTGGTGGAGGCTCTGGTGCAGTCCGGGCGCTACCAGAACGCCAGCGAGGTGCTGCGAGAAGGACTGCGCCTCATCGAGGAGCGCGAGCGCATCGAGCAAGCCAAGCTCAAGGCCCTCAAGCAAGCGGCCCGCCAGGGCTGGGCGGATGTCTCGGCAGGGCGGTACGCCGATGTCGCAGATGAACAGCTTGAGGACTTCGTTGGGCAATTGGGTCGTCGTGCCGCCCGGCAGGCCAAGACGGCGAGTTGATGTTTCGCTATCGCCTGTCGGACGCCGCCCAGGCAGATGTCATCGACATTCTTGCCTGGACGCAGGTGCAATTCGGCGAGGCGAGGCGGCTGCGCTATGAGAGCCTGATCGTCGCGGCGCTTCGCGACGTGGCGGCGCAACCTGACCGGCCGGGCAGTATCGAGCGCCCGGAACTCGGTGCGGGTGTTCGATCGTGGCATCTGCGACTGAGTCGGGGTCACGTGGGCACGGGTGCGGAGGTCGTCCGCAAGCCGCGCCACTTCCTGATCTACCGCGTTGAGCCAGCCTTGCTCGTGGTTGGCCGGGTGCTGCACGATGCCATGGAGTTGGCGCGGCATTTGGAACCCGAAAAGTCCTGGGAATAGGACTCCGCCATGCACCTGTTGTTTGTCTACGGCTCCTTGAAGCAAGGCTTCGCCAACGAGCACATCAACACCGGCCAGCGCGTCGAAGGCGCGTACCGCACGTTTCAGCCGCATCCCCTGTTCCTGATGGGTCCCGGCGAAGTCCCGTGCCTCGTGCTTTCACCTGGCCAGGGCTTCCAGGTGGTCGGCGAGCTGTATCGAGTCTCTGCCGAGGGCCTGCATCAAATGGACAAGCTGGAGCGGAGCGGAGAGCCCGAGGGGTATGAGCGTGTGCTCATCGAACTGGAGAGGTTCGATATCGAGCCATCCCATCGCCTCGACGCCCTTGTGTATGTCAGGCGCGAGCCGTCCATCCCGGCCGGGATCGCCCGCATCGGGCGTTGCCGAGTACAAGCAGGAGCATGCGGCATTCCATTGGAAGGGCGCCTGATGGTCGATCGCAAACACGAACCAAACCTTCGCGCGACCGGCTGGGCCATTCACGGGCCAGGTGGTGCCTCCCGCGAGAGGCGCACCAGAGGTTCCGCGCAATCCGCGGCGATCGCCTTGCGTGCCGCGTCGCGCAGTTGCACGGCGGCACGCCAGTCGCTGCCCGGCGGCCTCAGCGCTTCGTGGATGCACACCTGCACCGCCTCCCGCCGCGGCCGCCACGAGCCGTCGCGCAACACGCCGCGCGTGCCGCGCAGCGTCACCGGCAGCAGCGGCAGGCCGCTCTGCGCGCTGACGACGAAGGCGCCCATGTGAAACGGCTGCAGTCCCGGTTCCCGCCTCAGCATGCCCTCGGGAAAGAACACCAGTGATGCGCCGGCCCGGGCAGCCTGCACCAGTGCCTTCGCGTCCTCGACACCCTGGCGCGCATCGCCGCGGGCGACGAAGCGCGTACCGACCCGCTCCAGCAGCCAGCGCGTTGTGCTGCGCGTCGCCAGCTCCCTCTTGGCAACGAAGCTGGTAGTCGCGGGGAGCACCGCCGTGAGCAGCAGCCAGTCGACGAAGCTCGCATGATTGGCCACCACCACCGCCGGCCCCGGTGGGACGAGCGCGCCACCTTCGACACTCACAGGCAGCCTTGACGCATGCACCAGGGCGCGCGCCAGCGAACGCGCAGCCTGCTTGCGCCATCGGAACGACGGCAGCAGCGCGACCGCGACGCCCAGCGCCGCAGCCACGCCGAACAGCGCCCACGACCAGGCCCCGTAGAGCGTCGCCGCGACGGCCCGCAGCGGCTCGCGCGCGCGCCGCTGCAGCGCGTCCAGCCACAGCCACGCGACCTGCGCCGCCACCGACCTGGCGCCCGACTGCAGCAGGCCCTTCTCATACAGCTCGCGGCAGACGGCACGGCGGATCTTGCCGCTGGAGGTCTTGCGCACCGCGTGCGCGCCCGCCAGCACGATGTCGTCGGCCGGCACGCCCAGCAGGTCGATCGCCAGGCCGCCGATGCGATCACGCAGCGCGGCCCGTCTTTCGGTATCGGTTTCCCGGGTTTCGGCGAGCACGACGACACGCTCCGTCGCGCTGCCAGGATCGGCGGCAGCGAACACCGCGACGCCGCCCCGGCGCACGCCGGGCAGGTTGCCCACCGCGCCTTCCAGCTCGTACGGATGGATGTTGTGGCCGCCGCGAATGATCAGGTCTTTCGCCCGGCTGGTGAGGTGGACCTCGCCTTGCGCCACGTAGCCCACGTCTCCAGTGTCCAGCCAAGGCCCGCGGAAGAGCGCGCGGGTGGCCTGGGCATTGCGGAAATAGCCGGAGCTGGCCGAAGGTCCGCGGAACTCGATGCGCCCCTCGACGCGCTCGGGCACTTCGGCGCCGCGAGCATCGACGACTCGGATCTCGTGGCCGGGCAGCGGCAGGCCGCAGGCCACCACCTGCATCGCCTGCGGCGCGTCGCAGGGCACCGGCTGTGCGCGACCGGCGCGGTGCAGTTGCCGCCGGTCGATGCAATCGACACCCGGCCCGCGCCCCAGCGGCGGGAACGCCAGGCCCAGGGCCCCTTCGGCCAGACCGTAGACCGGCATCATCGCCCGCGCGTCGAAGCCGAAGGGCGCCATGCGCCGCGCAAAGCGATCCAGCGTGGCCGCGTGCACCGGCTCGGCGCCGTTGATCGCGATGCGCCAACGGCTGAGGTCCAGGCCGCGCAACTCGTCGTCGGGGACCTTGCTGGCAAGGATCTCGTAGGCGAAGTTCGGCGCGGCCGACAGCGTGCCGCCATGCTCGTGCAACGCCCGCAGCCATCGCGAGGGTCGCGCGAGAAAGTTCTGCGGCGGCATCAGGAAGAGCGGCAAGCCGAAGTAGAGGCTGCCCATCCAGGCGCCGATCAAGCCCATGTCGTGGTACAGCGGCAGCCAGCTCACGAACACGTCGCCGGCGCCCACCTCCAGCGTCGCCCCCATCGCGCGCAGGTTGACCAGCAGGTTCGCATGCGTGAGCACCACGCCCTTGGGCTGGCCCGTGCTGCCCGAGGTGTATTGCAGGAAAGCGATGTCATGCGCTCCGCGCGCCACTGCTGCCGGCTCGCCGCCCGCTTCGGCCAGGCGCTCGACCGTCGCCACGCCGCGCAGCCGTGGAGCCCCGGCGCGAAGAATGCCCGCCGCCAGGCGCATGCGCTCGTCGCCGATGAGCAGCACGGCCTGGCCGTTTTCGAGGATGTTCGCCTGGCGCCGCAGATGGTCCTCGATCTGCGCGGCGCGAAACGGCGGGTAGATCGGAATCGGCACGCCGCCGGCAATCATGATGCCGGCGAAGGCCTCGAAGAAGGCCAGGCTGGTCGGCAGCATCAGCGCCACGCTCTCGCCCGGCTCGAGGCCGCCACGCTGCAGGCCGGCGGCGATGGCCCGGGCGCGCTCCAGCAGGCCGGCATGGGTGAGCACGGCCTGCGCCTCATCGCCGATCAGGGTGACATGCCGGTGCCCGGGCGCGCCGCGCGCGTGCCACTGCAGCACCTCGATCAGCGTGGAGGCATGGGTGGGCGGCGCAAGCGCGATCGCATGCGGCGCGAGGTCCGGCGCCGCCGGAGCGACGCCTCGGCCCGGCGCCGCAGCGGCCAGCGCGCGCCACAGGTCGCGCGGGGTCTGCGCCTGCAGTGCCAGCGCTTCGGGCATGGACACCTCGAAGCTGCGCTCCAGGCGCAGCGTCAATTCCATGCGCTCGAGGCTGTCGATGCCCAGCGTGCGCTCCAGGTCATCGTCCAACGAGACGGGAACGACCGCCCCGCCGCGCAGCTCGGCCAGCATGGCGACCACCACGTCGAGCAGCGCCTCGGGACTGGCGGGCCGGGACCTGGCGGCGATCGGTTCGATGGCGGCTTGCATCTGGGCGCTCGCCATATCGGTCAGGCCCGCCGGCTCATTGCTGCGCACCTTTCAGGTGGGCAAGGAACCAGTCACCGGCGATGATGGCGACCGTTTCCAGTGCGCCGGCCTCCTGGAACAGGTGAGTGGCGCGCGGCACGATCTCCAGGCGCTTTTCGCATTCGAGTGCCTTGCAGGCCTCGCGATTGGATTGAAGCACCTGGGTGTCCGCGGCACCCACGATCAGCAGCGTCGCCGCGCTCACGCGGGATAGATGATCGCGGGCCAGGTCGGGGCGGCCGCTGCGCAGGACCACCGCCTGCACCCGCTGCGCGCGACCTGCGGCGGCTACCAGCACCGCCGTCCCCGCCATGCTCGTGCCTGCCAGGCCCAGTGGCAGGTCGGCCGCCTGTGGCGGCAGCGCATCGATGGCCTGCAGGATCCGCTGTGCCAGCAGGTCGAGATCTAATACCCGGGCTCGGTCGTCGACCTCCTCCGGCCGCAGCAGGTCGAACATCAGCGTGCTCAGGCCCCGCATCTGCATGCTTTGCACCGCCTGCCGGCTGCGCCGGCTGTTGTGGCGGCTGCCGCTGCCCAGCGCAAGCACGACCATGCCAACTGCCGATGGCACGGAACACAGTTCGCCCTCGAGGCGTTCCTCGCCGATCACGATGGGCGTGTAGTTGACCATGGGATGCTCTCCACGCAGCGGCGATCCGCACCGCACCGGCGCGCGCTGTCGCCGCAGCATTCAGTTGACTGCATCCAGAGTCTGCCGCTGCCCATCAACACCTGCGCTGGAATGGGCAATGCCAATGGCTTCAGCGACGCTGCGAAAAGCGCCGCGCCGCTGAAGTGGGTTTGAACACGATCGTTTGCATCGAAGCAAGTGCGAGATCGAGCAGGCCGCGCGCGGGTACGCCGGCGCTGCGCCCGAGAGGGAGGCTCTCGATGAAAGCACGGTCTGTGGCCGAGCGTTCCGTCGACGATAGGCGAGTTCGGAGGTGCCGGCCGCACTTCTGCGGGCTCGCCTCCAAGCACAACTTACTTGAAGCTTACATGGGGAAAACCGCGAGTCGCATTCGGGAAATGAGGATGTATCGTGCCATGCCGCAAACGAGGTATTGCAAGCGCGACGAGCCAAATGACTTACGCCAAGGCACGAACCCAGAACACTCCCGAGGGGCACGCTGACGCTCAGCCCCATGAAGCAACGGATCGATTCGCCAACAAGGTCCGACAACTGCGTGACCTGGGATTTTCGGAGGGCTTGCCCATGGAGGATGCGCCATCGCATCGCCACGGCATGCGACTGGTATCGGGCCGCCTCGGCGTGGCGGTCGTGTTTTCCGAGTCGGCATCGGGAGAGACCTATACGTTGGTGGCACTCATGGAGAACGCTCCGCCTGCCCGCCTGGTCGCGACGCACCGGTGGGACGACGTCGTCAGAGAAGTGCACCTGCTCTGGGCGATCCGCGAAATGGACTGAGCCGCTCCGTCACATCGCGACAGATGGGATGCTTCATGACGCTGAGCTGCGCGTTGCACGCTGCCGCCGCGCGATCCAGGCGAGCGCGCCCAGGCCGGCGAGCATCAGCGCGTAGGTCGAGGGCTCCGGGATCGGCGTGAGCACGAACACATGGCGCGTCCCGTTGAGCAGCAGGGTGTCCAGCGCGATCTGGCCCAGGTCGTTCATCACGATGGACCCGGAGTGCAGGCCGGCCACGTCATTGAATGAACGCTCCAGCCATTCGGTCAGGTCAACCATCTGGCCCTCGCTGTAGAAAAAGGCATGCCGCTCGTCGCTGCCGAGTTCGACGTCCGAGAAGCCGACGATCTGTCCGAGCTCGTTGATGGCGGTGGCAAAGCTCTGACGGCCGCCAAGCGTGCCCAGATCCTGCATCACGCCGTCGGCGTATACGAAGGCGTGACTGCTCTGGTCAGCGGTGTTGGCGTTGCCCACCACCTGCCCGGCGTTGTTCACGTCAACGGCTTCGCTGTCGCCGCCGCCGAGGGTGCCGAGATCCAGGGTCCGGCCGTCCGCGTAAAGAAATGCGTGCGAACGTCGGGCCATGGCTTCGGTATGGAACCCGACCACCTGCCCGGCGTCGTTCAGATCCCTGCCAATCGTCGAAAGCCCCCAAGCCGACGCCCACCCCGTCGGGATATATGCCGAGACTGGGCGGTCTGCTGGATACCGAGATGGACTGGTACAAGGACCTGGCCCGACTGGTTGATCGCCAGAGGCGAGGCGAAGAAGGGCGTGAGCGTGCCTCCGTCATGGACCGCGCCGCAACAAGAGAAGCCGACGAAGGGATCGACCGGCGACCGGGTGATGATCTGTCCGCGGTCGTTGATGCCGACAGCCTCGCTCGGCCGTCCACCCACACTCGGGAGTTGCACGGCGACGATGTTGCCATTCGAGACAAAAGCGTGGCGGTTGCTGCTGCCCCCGAGGTCGCCCAGCCCACCACCTGTCCGAGGCCATTGATCGCGGTCGCCTGGCTTTGCGTGCCCAGCAAGCCCCTTTCGCCCAGCAAGCCCATTTCGACCAACGGAAGCCCCGGGCGGTACAGGAAGGCACGTGGGTCAATGCCTGAAGACGACCATCCCACCACCTGGCCGGCATTGTTGATGTCGGTCACCTGGACGGCCGTGGTCTCGAGCACGGATTCGCCTTGGTCGGCCGCATGGGTGGGGAGGCGGACGGCCGTCCAATCGAGGACTTGCGCCTGGGAGGGTTGAAAAGCGCCGGCAGCGCATGCGAGCGCCAGCAGCCAATGCCGTGCATGCTTCATGGCCATCTCCCACGAGCGCCCACGGGGCGGTCTCTCAGCCCACTCTAGGCAGTATCTGAAGGCTTGACCAGCGATGTTTCGAAGAGCAGTAACTGATGTCGCGGCGCGCCGGGGAGCTTGGGGTCCTCAGCTCAGCCGTTGCCGGGCCTCGACGTACCCGGCGCGCAGGCGCTCCACCAGTGCGCGTGCCGGCACCACCTCCTTGACGATGCCGATCCCCTGGCCCGAGCCCCAGATCTCCTTCCAGGCCTTCCTGCCGCCGCCGAAGTTCATCGCGCTCGGGTCGCTCTCGGGCAACTTGTCGGGATCCATGCCGGCGTTGACGATGGAGCCGCGCAGGTAGTTGCCGTGCACGCCGGTGAAGAGGCTGGAGTAGACGATGTCCTGGCTGCTGCTCTCGACGATCATCTGCTTGTAGCCCTCGATCGCACGCGCCTCTTCGGTGGCGATGAAGGCCGAGCCGATGTAGGCGAAGTCCGCCCCCATCGCCTGCGCAGCGAGGATCGCGCGGCCGGTGGCGATCGAGCCGCTCAAGGCGAGCGGCCCGTCGAACCACTCGCGGATCTCCTGCACGAGCGCGAAGGGACTGGTCGTGCCGGCATGGCCGCCGGCGCCCGCCGCCACGGCGATCAGGCCGTCGGCTCCCTTCTCGATTGCTTTCCTCGCAAACCTGTTGTTGATGACGTCGTGCAGCACGATGCCGCCCCAGCCGTGAACCGCGTCGTTCACGTCGGTGCGCGCGCCGAGCGAGGTGATGATCACGGGCACCTTGTACTTCGCGCACAGCTCGAGGTCGTGCTCGAGCCGATCATTGCTCTTGTGCACGATCTGGTTGATCGCGAAGGGCGCGGCAGGCCGCCCGGGGTGCGCCTTGTCGTGGGCGGCGAGCGCCTCGGTGATCTCGGCTAGCCATTCGTCGAGCTGCGACGCCGGCCGCGCGTTGAGCGCCGGCATCGAGCCGACGATGCCGGCCTTGCATTGCTCGATCACCAGCCTGGGGTTGCTGATGATGAAGAGCGGCGAGCCGATGACGGGTAGCGACAGGTTCCGCAGGATGGCGGGCACGGGCATGGAGAACTCCTGGGAGAAAGATGTGAACTCAATCCAGCGTCGCGCCGGTCACCTTGACCAGGCGCTCCCACACCGGCAGGTCCTTGCGGTACGCCGCCGCGAATTCCTCGGGTCCGCGTGCCACCGCCGTGAAGCCGAGCGCGGTGATCTTGGCGCGCACGTCCGGCTGCTCGCAGGCCGCGCGCACCTCGTCGGCGATGCGCTGCACTACTGCCTTCGGCGTCGCGCCGGGCGCCGCCATCGCCACCCAGCCGGTGACGCGGTAGACGTCGTCCGTCAGGCCCTGCTCGACCAGCGTCGGCACCTTGGGCAGCACGCTCATGCGCTGCTCGCCGGTGATGCCGATGGCCTTGAGCTTGCCCGCATCGACGAAGGGCTTGGCCTGCATCGCGCTGGCGAAGGCCAGCTGGATCTGGCCGCCGATCAGGTCCTGCATCATCGGCGCCTCGCCCTTGTACGGCACGTGGCTCATGTCGGCGTTCTGCGACTGGCTCATGAACGCCCCGCTCAGGTGCCCCGCGGAGCCGATGCCCCAGGAGCCGTAGGACAGCTTGCCCTTGTTCGCGGCGATGTACTTCAGCAGCTCCGGCCCGGTGCCGGCAGGCACGCTGGGATGCACCAGCAGCACGATGGGCGCGAGCGCGATCTGCGACACCAGCGCGAGGTCGCGCTGCGGGTTGTAGGGCAGCTTCTTGAACAGGAACTGGTTGATCATCAGGTTCGTGCTGAGCGACACCGACAGCGTGTGGCCGTCGGCCGGGGCCTTGGCCACCGTGTCGGTGCCGAGGATGCCGGCCGCGCCGCCCTTGTTGTCGACGATCACGGCTTGCCCGAGCCGCGGCGCCATCTTCTCGGCCAGCAGGCGCGCGACGGTGTCGGTCGCGCCGCCTGCGGGGAAGGGCACGACGAACTGGATCGTCTTGCCCGGGAAGTCTTGCGCCCGCGCGGGCATCCCGAAGCCGACGCCGATGGTGCTCGTGGCCAGCATGCCGAGGCAGGTCGCCGGCGGGAGAACAGGTGTTGCTCATTGATGTCTCCTTTGGTTCCTGTGCGGCCGCCAGGCACGTGCAGCCAGCTGGCGCAGCTCGGGCTTGTAGATCTTTCCGACGTTCGTCATCGGCATCGTGTCGATGATGGTCACGCTCTTCGGGCGGGCGGGCGCCTCGTCGACGCGCTCGGCGGCGAAGGCGAGCAGCTCGGCCTCCGTGGCCGACATGCCCGGGCGCAGGGTGACGAAGACGACGGGCAGCTCGCCCGCGTACTCATCGGGTGCGCCGACCGCCGCGCAGAACTGCACCGCCGGATGGGCGGTCAGCGCGTCCTCGATCACCTTCGGGTCGATGTTGTGGCCGCTGCGGATGATCAGGTCCTTCGAGCGGCCGCTCAGGTTCAGGCGGCCCTGGTCGTCGAGCCAGCCCACGTCGCCGGTCACGAGCCAGCCGTCGGCGGTGAAGGCCTGCTCGTTGTCCTTCGGATCGAGGAAGCCCGAGAACACGTTCGGCGACTTGATGAGCACCACGCCCTGCTCGCCCGGCGGCAGGTCGCGGTCGGTCGCGCTGCCGTCGGGGCCGAGCGCGACGATGCGCAGCCGCGCGTACGGCACCGGAAACCCGACACAGCCGGCCGGGCCCAGCACCCCGGGCGGCGTGATCGTGGAGATGCCTGCCGTCTCGGTCATGCCCAGGCTCTCGTGCACATGCAGTCCGAACAACTGCTCGAAGCGCTGCGCCAGCTCCGGCGGGAGCGGCGCGGCCCCGGTGCGGCAGTAGCGGATCGACGAGATGTCGGCCCCATCCAGCGGCACCTCGGCGAGCGCGGCGAGCGCCGTGGGCACGGCCGAGAGGCTGGTCGGCCGGTACTTCTCGACCAGGCGCCAGTAGTTGCGAATCACCTCGCGGTTGCGCAGCAGCGACGGCGTCGGGATGATCGTCTCCATGCCCGCCGACAGGGCCCCCAGCGACCCGGGCAGCACACCCGCCACGTGGAACAGCGGATAGCCGTTGATCATCGCGTCGGTGCTCGACAGGCCGTTCGCGATCACGTTGGCCCAGGCGGTGAACACCTGCGCGCCGTGACTGTGCCGGGCCAGCTTGGGTGCGCCGGTGGTGCCGCCGGTGTGGAAGTAGGCGGCGATGTCCTGCGGCGCGATCTCGCGGCCGCTCAGCAGCCGGTCGTCGACCTGGGCGCCGCGCTCCGCCGCGAAGTCGAGCACGCCCTGCGGCAGCTCGACGCCGGCGCCGGCGGGCTCGTCGTGCGGCGCCACGCGCAGCACCACCTGCAGCGAAGGCACCTCGGTGCGGATGCGCATCGCCTTCGACCAGATGCCCGACTCGGCGTCGCTGCCGTAGGCGATCAGCACCTTCGCGCCGGCGGTTCGCATCAGCGACACGAGCTTCTCGTCGCTGAGCAGCGGGTTGAGCGGCTGCACGATCGCCGCCGCCTCGCCGCCCCACAGCGCGAGGTGGTACTCGAGGCAGCCGGGCAGCAGCACGGCCACCGCGTCGCTCGGCACGACGCCGAGCGCGTGCAGCAGGTTGGCGGTCTGGTGGATGCCGCGCAGCAGCTCGGCGTAGCTCCAGCGGATCGGCGTGTCGGCGGGGTCGCCGCTGCGCAGGAAGCTCAGCGCCGTCTTGTCGCCGAAGGCCTGCGCCGAGTTGCGGAAGATCTCGTAGGTGCTGCGCACCGTGACGGCCTCGTCGAGAGGAGTCTGCTCGAGGCGGCGGATGTCCTCGATGCTGCGGATCGGGAAGGGGGCCGAGAAAGGTGAAGCGTGCGGGTTCATGGCTTGTCTCCTCGGAAGCGTGCCGGATCAGTCGATCTCGATGTTCTTCTCCTTGATCACCTTGCCCCATTTCTCGTAGTCGCGGCTCATGCGCGCGCCCATCTGCTCGGGGGCCTGGTAGGCCGCGAAGGTGCCGGCAGCCTGCAGCTTCTCCTGCACGGTGCGGTCCGCCAGCGCCTGCTTGAGCGAGTCGCTCAGTCGCGCGACGACGTCCTTCGGCGTGCCCGCGGGCACCAGCAGCCCGCCCCACGAGACCGCATCGAAGGCGGGGAAGCCTTGCTCGGAGGTGGTCTTGACGTCGGGCGTGAAAGGCACGCGCTGCGGCGAGCCCACCGCGATCGCGCGCAGCTTGCCCGACTGGATGTGCGGCAGCGCGGCGACCATGTCGGCATACATGACCGGCACCTGGCCGCCCAGCAGGTCGGAGATGGCCGGCGCGCCGCCGCGGTAGGGCACGTGCTGCATGTCGAACTTGCCCAGGGTCTTGAGCGACTCCATCGTCAGGTGGCCGAAGCTGCCCTTGCCCGAACTCGTGTAGTTGAGCTTGCCGTCCTGCGCCTTTGCCGTGCCGATGAGTTGCTGCAGGTCCTTCACCTCGGGCAGCAACTTGGGGTTGACCACGACGACGATGGGCAGGTCGTAGGCCGTGCCCACCGGCGCGAAGTCGCGCAGCGGGTCGTAGCCCGGCTGCTTGTAGAGGTGCGGCGCCAGCAGGGTGGGCGTGGCCAGCATCATCAGCGTGTAGCCGTCGGCCGGGCTCTTGGCGACGGCGGCGGCGGCAATCGTGCCCGAGGCGCCGGCCCGGTTCTCGACGATCACGGTCTGCTTGAGCTGCTCGCCCATCTTCTGGCCGATGATGCGCGCCGCAGTGTCGGTGGGACCGCCGGGCGGCCAGGGAACGACGATCTTGATCGTCTTGCTCGGCCAGGCCTGTGCCAGCGCGACGCCGGCCTGCACGGAGAGGGCGAGGACGAGCAGTCCCCGGCGCACACGGCCGAGGGCGGGCAGGAAGCTTCGAGAGGGCATGGATGTTTCCGGTGAGGTGTTCGAAGGGGTTCGTTGCAGGCTCGATGGACAGGTGGGCGACGGCGCCGGCGAGGGCGCGCCACCGTCAGACGACGCCTTTTTCCTTGAGCTGCGCGAGCTTCTCGTCGGGCAGGTCCAGCAGCTCGCGCAGCACGTCGCGGGTGTCGCCGCCGAGCTGCGGCGGCGCGCACCGGACGGGCAGCCGAACGCCGTCCATCCGATAAGGCGGCGCGAGCACGTGCGTGCTGCCGGCATGAGGATGTGGCTGCACGGTGACGAGGCCCGCATCCGTGGCGCGCTTCGAGGTCAGCGCCTCGTGCAGGCCCAGCACCTCGCCGCAGGGGATGCCGCAGCGGTTGAGGCGCTCGAGCAGCTCGCGGCGCGTGCGGCTCGCGATCTCGCGGTTGAGCTCGGGCACCAGCGCCTCGCGGTGGGCCGAGCGCCCGAGGTTGGTCTGGAAGCGGTCGTCATCGGCCAGGTCGGGGCGCTCGATCACCTCGCGGCAGAAGCGCTGGAACTGGCTGTTGTTGCCGACCGTGATGACCAGCGGCCCATCCGCCGCGTCGAACACGCCGTAGGGCACGATCGATGGATGGGCGTTGCCGTAGCGGGGCGGGTCCTCGCCCATCAGCAGCGCCTCGAGGCCGTAGTAGGCGGTGATCATCAGGCCGCAGTCGAACAGGGCCATCTCGATGTGGCGACCTTGCCCCGTCTTCTGGCGCTCGAACAGCGCCGCGAGGATGGCCTGCGCCGCGTACATGCCGGTGAACATGTCGACGGCGGCCACGCCGAATTTCAGCGGCGGGCGGCCGGCCTCGCCGTTGAGCGCCATCAGGCCCGCCTCGCCCTGCACGACGAGGTCGTAGCCCGGCCGCGCGGCTTCGGGTCCGCTGCGGTCGTAGCCGGAGATCGAGCAGTAGACCAGGCCCGGGATGCTCCTGTCGCAATTGCTCGTAGCCCAGGCCCATCTTCTCGATGCCGCCGCACTTGAAGTTCTGCACCACGACGTCGCTCTTGCCCGCCAGCTCGCGGGCGATCTGCCTGTCCCTCCGGGGACTGCAGATCGAGCGTGACCGAGCGCTTGTTGCGGTTCATGCTGTTGAAGTAGGCCGTCTCGGTCGTGCCGATGCGCAGCCCCCAGTCGCGCGTGTCGTCGCCACGCGCGGGATGCTCGACCTTGATCACGTCGGCGCCGAGATCGGCCAGCACCATGCGCGCTCAGCGGGCCGGCCAGCACGCGCGAGAGGTCGAGCACGCGCACGCCTGCCAGCGGCAATGCGGGGATGCTGTTGGTCATGGCTGTCCTTGGTGTTGCGAGCCCGCCGTCGCGAAGTCGGGCTTGCGCTTGTCGAAGAAGGCGGCGATGCCTTCGCTCGCCTCGGCGTCGCCGAGCGACTCGACCATGTTGCGCGCTTCCAGGTCGAGCTGCTCTTCGAGGCTGTTGTCCGGCGCCTGCCGGCACAGCGCCTTGATGCGGCCCATGGCGCGCGCCGGGCCCTTGGCGATGCGCGCGGCCAGCTCGATGGCCTCGGCCTCGGCACGGCCGGTGTCGCTGAGCCGGTTCACCACGCCCAGCGCATCGAGCCGCTCTGCTCCGATGCGGTCGCCCGTGAGGCAGAGCTCGGTGAGCAGCTGGCGCGAAACGAGCTTCGACAGGAAGGCGGTCGCGCCGCCATCCGGGCTCAGGCCGACCTTCACATAGGCGACCGAGAAGTAGGCATCGCGCGCCATCACGAGCATGTCGCAGGCCAGTGCGAACGACACGCCCGCTCCCGCCGCGCCACCTTCGACGGCCGCGATGACCGGCTTGCTGCAATCGGGGATCGCCCGGATCGCATCGTGCAGGGCTTCGATGCGCTCGCGCCTGCCGGCGGGCGGCAGCTCGCGCCGCTTGGCCAGCTGCTGCAGGTCGCCGCCCGCGCAGAAGTACCCGCCCGCGCCGGTCAGCACCACCGCGCCGATCCCGGGGTCGGCCTCGGCCTGGGCCAGGCCGGCGGCCAGCCCTTCGTAGAAGCCGGGCGCGATCGCGTTGCGGGCCGCGGGGTTGTTGTTGACCAGCACGAGCACCCGGCCTTCCCGCCGGACCAGGACGGCGTCATTCATGGCGGCCTCCGTTGCCGAGCGCCACATAGCGCTCGAGATGATGATCCTCGTCGCCGAGCTGATGGTCGATCATCACGAGCCGCTTGGCAAAGTGCGCGAGCGGCAGCTCCCAGGTCATGCCGATGCCGCCGTGCATCTGGATGCACTCCTCGGCCACCAGCGTTCCCACCCGTCCGACCGTGTACTTGGCGGCCGAAAGCGCCCGCTCGCGGGCCAGCCGGTCGCCCTCCAGCGCGGCGGCGGCATTGATGACGGCCGAGCGCGCCTGCTCGATCTCGAGCAGCATGTCGGCCATGCGGTGCTGCAGCGCCTGGAAGCTGCCGATCGGCACGCCGAACTGCTTGCGGGTCCGCAGGTACTCGAGCGTCGCTTCCTTGGCCTCGTGCATGGCACCCAGGCTCTCGGCACACAGCGCGAGGATGCCTCGACCGACCGCAGCCTCCACGACCGCATGGCCTGCGCCCTCCTGGCCCAGCAGCGCATCGGCAGCCACGCGCACGCCCGAAAGTCGCACCTCGGCCGCGCGACCGCCGTCGATGAGCGGGTAGCCGCGCAGCGTGATGCCGGGCGCGCCGGCCTCCACGAGGAACAGCGAGATGCCGGCCTCGTCATCC
Source organism: uncultured beta proteobacterium (assembly GCA_963818175.1). Classification (GTDB taxonomy): domain Bacteria; phylum Pseudomonadota; class Gammaproteobacteria; order Burkholderiales; family Burkholderiaceae_C; genus Caldimonas. The sequence continues at coordinate 21,965 of CAWFRK010000001.1, forward strand.
ACCTCGCCCGAGGTCCGCGCGCTCACGACGAAGACGTCGGCCGCCTCGCCGTGCAGCACGACCGCCTTGGCACCGTCGAGCACCCAGCCGCTCGCCGTGGCGCTCGGCGCGGGTGGAGACGCGCGCCAGCTCGTAGCGCGAGTCGGGCTCTGCATGGGCGAAGGCGGCGATGCGCGTGCCGTCGATGATGCCGGCCAGCTGCTGCCGCTGGCCTTCGTTGCCGGCCGCGGCGATCGCGCTGCCGGCGAGCACGGCGCTCGCGAGGAAGGGCTCGACCACCAGGCCGCGGCCCAGCTCCTCGAAGACCACCGCGATGTCGAAGCCGGTGCCGCCGTAGCCGCCCTCGGCTTCGCCATGCAGCGCGCCGATCACGCCCAGCTCGGCGAACTGGCTCCATGCCTCGGCGCTGTAGCCCTGCGGCGACCGGGCGATCCGGTCGCGCGCCTCGAAGCCGTACTGCTCCCGGACGAAGCGGCCCAGCGTGTCCGCCAGCATGCGGCGGTCTTCGGTGTGTTCGAAGTTCATCGTCTCGTCCTCACGTTCATGAAGCAAGCTCGGCCTGGCGGCCTCCGGTGTTCGCCTTGGGAGCGGCCCGGCGGCTCACAGCCCGAGAATCATCTTGCTGATGATGTTTCTCTGGATCTCGTTGGAGCCGCCGAAGATCGACAGCTTGCGGTTGTTGAAGTACTGCGCGGCCGCTGGTGCCGCCTCGGCCGGGCCCACCGGCTCGAAGTCCGCTGCCTTCCTCGAAGGCCTGCGCGACGAAGGGCTGGGCATACGGGCCCATCGCCCTGCGGTACAGCGAGGAGATCTCCTGCCGGATCTGCGTGCCGCGGATCTTGAGCATCGAGCTTTCCGCGCCGGGCACGCCGCCGCCGGCCACCGCGGCGATCACGCGCAGGTTGGTGGTCTTCATGTTCTCCAGCTCGATCTCGACACGCGCCAGGCGCGCCGCGAAGGCCGGGTCCTCGGCCAGCGGTCTGCCCTTCTTGCGCTGGGTCGCCGCGACGCGCTTCAGGCGCTCGAGCGCGGCCACCGAGAAGCCGACGCCGGCGATGTTGGTGCGCTCGTAGGTCAGCAGGTACTTGGCGCAGGTCCAGCCCTTGTTCTCCTCGCCCACCAGGTTCTCCACCGGCACGCGCACGTCGGTGAAGAACACCTCGTTGACCTCGTGCTCGCCGTCGAGCGTGATGATGGGCCGCACCTCGACGCCGGGGGAAGTCATGTCGATCAGCAGGAAGCTGATGCCCTCCTGCTTCTTGGCGTCCTTCTCGGTGCGCACGAGGCAGAAGATCATGTTGGCGTGCTGGCCGAGCGTGGTCCAGGTCTTCTGGCCGTTGACCACGTAGTGGTCGCCTTCGCGTTGCGCCGTGGTCTTGAGCGAGGCGAGGTCGGAGCCCGCGCCGGGCTCGGAGTAGCCCTGGCACCACCAGTCGTCGCCATTGAGGATGCGCGGCAGCCAGTGGCGCTTCTGCGCTTCGCTGCCGTACTTGATCAGCACCGGCCCGAGCATGCTGAGCCCGAAGGGCAGGATGCGCGGCGCATGCGCCAGCGCGCACTCGTTGTCGAAGATGAACTTCTGCACCGTGTTCCAGCCCGGACCGCCGTACTGCTCCGGCCAGTGGCTGGCCAGCCAGCCGCGCGCGTTCAGGATGGCGTGCCATTCCTCCATGTCGGCCTTGCCCAGGTGCTTGCCGGTGCGCACCTTGTCCGCCACGCGCTGCGGGAGCTTGTCGGCCAGGAAGCGCTGCACTTCGTCGCGGAAGGCTTCTTCCGCAGGTGTGAATTTCAGATCCATGACTGCTTCGTCCTCAGTAGATCTCGAACAAACCGGCGGCACCCATGCCACCGGCGATGCACATCGAGACCACCGCGTACTTCACGCCGCGGCGCTTGCCTTCGATCAGCACGTGGCCCGCGAGCCGCGCGCCGGTCATGCCGAAGGGATGGCCGATGGAGATCGCGCCGCCATCGACGTTGAGCCGCTCGTCGGGGATGCCGAGCCGGTCGCGGCAGTAGATGGCCTGCGAGGCGAAGGCTTCGTTGAGCTCCCACAGCCCGATGTCGTCGACCTTCAGGCCGTGGCGCGCCAGCAGCTTGGGCACGGCGAAGACCGGGCCGATGCCCATCTCGTCGGGCTCGCAGCCGGCCACCGCGAGGCCGCGGAAGGCGCCCAGCGGCTTGATGCCGGCGCGCGCGGCCTCCTTGGCTTCCATCAGCACGCAGGCCGAGGCGCCATCGGACAACTGCGAGGAGTTGCCGGCCGTGATGAACTTGTCGGGCCCCTTCACCGGCTCGAGCTTGGCCAGCGCCTCGTAGGTGGTGCCGGGCCGGTTGCAGGTGTCGCCGTCGACCGTGACCTCGCGCTTGGAGACCACGCCGGTCTCCTTGTCCTTGACCGCCATCGTGGTGGTCACCGGGAACGATCTCGTCGCGATAGCGGCCCGCGATCTGCGCGGCCTCGGTCCTGCGCTGGCTCTCGACCGAGAAGGCGTCCTGCGCCTCGCGGCTGATGCCGTAGCGCTGCGCGACGATGTCGGCCGTGTCGATCATCTCCATGTAGAGCTCGGGCTTGTGCTCGACGATCCACGGGTCCATGCCGGAATTGCCGTCCTCGCGGGTACGGATCTGCGAGATGCTCTCGACGCCGCCGGCGATCATCGCCGGCACGCCTTCGACGACGATGCGCCCGGCCGCCATCGCGATGGCCTGCAGGCCCGAGGCGCAGAAGCGGTTGACCGTGGTGCCCGCGATGCCGATCGGCAGCCCGGCGCGGACGACGGCCTGCCGCGCGATGTTGCGGCCGGTCGTGCCTTCGGGGTAGCCGCAGCCGAGGATGGCGTCCTCGATCAGCGCCGGGTCGATCCCCGAGCGCTCCACCGCCGCGCGCACCGCGAAGGATGCGAGCGTCGGGCCGGGGGTGATGTTGAACTCGCCGCGATGCGCCTTGGTCAGCGGCGTGCGGGCGGTGGAAACGATGACGGCTTCACGCATGGTGGTGTTCTCCTCAGGACTTGTTGAGACTGTCGAAATCCGCGCCGCGCTCGACCAGCTCGACGAGCAGGGGCGAGGGCTGCCAGAACAGCGGGTCTTCCTTCGCGAACTCGCGAATGTCGGCGAGCACCTGCGGCAGGCCCACCATGTCGGCGTACTTCATCGGCCCGCCGCGATGGCGCGGGAAGCCGTAGCCGGACAGGAAGACGACGTCCACGTCCAGCGGACGCAGCGCGATGCGCTGGTGCACGACGTTGGCGCCCTCGTTGATCATCGCGGCCATGTAGCGGCGCACGATCTGCTCGTCGCTGAAGCTGCGCGGCGCGATGCCGGCGCGCGTGCGCTCGGCGTCGACGATCGCGAGCACTTCCGGGTCCTCGCTGCCGGTGCGCGCGCCGTCCGGATAGAGGTACCAGCCGCGGCCGGTCTTCTGGCCGAACCAGCCGCGCTCGCAGATGCGGTCGGCGATCTGCACGTAGCGTGCATGCGGGTCGCGCGTCGCGGCGCGGCGCTTGCGCGTGGCCCAGCCGATGTCGCCGCCGGCCAGGTCGGACACCTGGAAGGGCCCCATCGGAAAGCCGAACTCGCGCAGCGCGCGGTCGATCTGGTAGGGCGAGGCGCCGTCTTCCATCATGTAGTCGGCGGCCTGGCGATACACGGCGAGGATGCGGTTGCCGATGAAGCCGTCGCACACGCCGGCGCGCACCGGCACCTTGGCGCAGCTTCTTCGCGAGCTCGAAGCCGGTCGCGACGACGTCGGCGCTGACCTTGGCAGGCACCACGATCTCGAGCAGCTTCATGATGTTGGCCGGCGAGAAGAAGTGCAGGCCCAGCACGTCGCCGGGCCGCGAGACGCTGGCCGCGATCTCGTCGATGTCCAGGTAGGAGGTGTTGGTCGCGAGCACCGCGCCCGGCTTGCAGACGCGATCGAGCTCGGCGAACACCGCCTTCTTGACGGCCATGTCCTCGAACACCGCCTCGACCACGAGGTCGACCTGCGCGAGGGCGGCATAGTCGGTCGCGCCGCTGAAGCGCGACATCACCGCGGCGCGCGCGTCGGCGCTCATGCGGCCCTTGGCGACCAGGCGCGTCGTAGACCTTCTCGACGTTGGCGCGGCCGCGCTCGATGCTCGGCCCATCGCGCTCCACCATCGTCACCGGCAGCCCCGCATCGAGCATCGCCACCGCGATGCCGGCGCCCATCGTGCCGCCGCCGATGACGCCGGCCGTTGCGATGGCGCGCGGCTGCGGGCCGCCTTCGTCTCGGGTGCCTTGGCGACTTCGCGCTCGGCGAAGAAGGCATGGATCAGGCCGGCGCGCTGCGGGCTGTCGAGGCACTGCAGGAACAGCTCGCGCTCGAGGCGCAGGCCCTCGTCGAAGGGCTGGTCGAGCGCGGCTTCGACGGCCTCCACGATCTTGGCCGGCGAGAACAGGCCGCGGTGCTTCTTCGCCACCTCCTTGCGCGCGGCGTCCAGCGCGGCGCGCTGCGCGTCGCCGATCGGCAAGCGCGGCGCGAGCATCGCGCGTGCGGCGCGGCGCGGGCCCCGGCGGCGAGCAGCTCGAGCGCATAGGCGAGGCCTTCGCCGAGCACGTCGTCGCTCTTGCCGAGGCGGTCGATCAGGCCGAGGTCGAGGGCCTGGCGGGCATCGACGGGCCGGCCGCCGAGCATCAGGTCGAGCGCGGCCTGCACGCCGATCAGGCGCGGCGCGCGCTGGGTGCCCCCGGCGCCCGGGATCAGGCCCAGCGAGACCTCGGGCAGGCCGAGCTTCGCGCCGGCGACAGCGAGCCGGTAGTGCGCCGCCAGCGCGATCTCGAGCCCGCCGCCCAGCGCGGCGCCGTGGATCGCCGCGATCACCGGCTTGCTGCAGGCCTCGATGCGGTTGCACACGTCGGGCAGCGCCGGCGGCTGCGGCGGCTTGCCGAACTCGCGGATGTCGGCGCCGGCGATGAAGTTGCGCCCGGCACCGACGATCAGCACCGCGGCGACCGCGGCATCGGCCTGGGCGGCCTCGATCGCGGCCGCGAGGCCCCGGCGCACGTCCACGCCCAGCGCGTTGACGGGCGGGTTGTCGACGGTCACCACCAGCACGCTGCCGCGATGCTGGCGTGTGACGGGAGATGAAGAAGCGGGCGAGGCTGCGGTGCTGGCCATCTCGAGGTCTCCTTGACGTGGCGATTCGGTGTCGATGGCCGGATTCTTCGGCCGGCGGCCTTCCTTGACAATCACATCAACGGTTGACAGACTGTCAAGGAATCTTTTCCTTGACGGCCTCATGGACCCCGGCTCGCTCACCCTTCTCGTCGAAATCATCGATGCCGGCAACCTCAGCGAGGCCGCGCGCAAGCTCAAGATGACGCGCGCGAACGTGAGCTACCACCTCAACCAGATCGAGCGATCCATCGGCCTGCAGCTGGTGCGCCGCACCACGCGGCGGGTCGAGCCCACCGAGGTCGGCCTGCGCCTGTACCAGCACGGCCTCAACATCCGCAACGAGTTGCTCGCGGCGAGGGAATCAGTCACCGCCCTCGGCCGCAGCCTGCAGGGCCGCGTGCGCCTGAGCGTGCCGAGCGGCTATGGGCAGATGGTGATGTCGCACTGGCTGGTCGACTTCAAGCGCCTGTACCCGGGCATCGTCCTCGACGTCATGTTCGAGAACCGGGTGGAGGACCTGTTGCGCGAGGAGATCGACATCGCGATCCGCGTGATGTCCGAGCCGCCGCAGAGCCTGGTCGCGCGCGAGCTCGGACCGGTGCGCTACGTGGCCTGTGCCTCGCGCGAGTTCGCCCAGGCGCACGGCTTGGCCACGACGCTCGAGGAGTTGGCCACGGCGCCGGTCATCACGTCCAACGTCACGGGCCGCCAGCTGCGCCTCGCGGCCTACCTGGACGGGCAGCGGCACGAGGTGACCCTCGAGCCGACGCTGATCTCCGAGAACTTCCTGTTCCTGCGCCAAGCCGTGCTCGCCGGGCTGGGCGTGGGGATCGTTCCGGACTACGTGGTGCACGACGACATGCAGCGCGGTGAAGTGGTGACCACGCTCGATGCCTGGCGGCTGAGCATCTTCGGCACGCACCTCTTCATGCTCTACATGCCCAACCGACACCACACGCTTGCTGCATCGACCTTCATCGAATTCGTGCTCGAGCGCGCCAGGGCCTGACGAACTGCAGGGCGACCTGATGGACGAGCACCGGGGCGTGCGCTACTTCCTCTACGAACACATCAAGAGGAACAGGGCCACGAAGAGTGGGTGGTCAACGACCTGGATGCGGTGGGCCTGCCGCGCAGCGACCTGCGGGGGCACCGTCCGGCAGCAGACACCCTGGCCATGACCGGGTACAACTATTGGTCGGCCGAACGGCGCAACCCATGCTCGGTGCTGGGAATGCTCTATGCGCTGGAGGTCATCGCATCGGTCTACGGCGGGCCCTTCGCCACCGCGATGCGCGAGAGCCTGCTGCTGGAGGATTCACGCGGCATCTCGTTCATCGACCACCACCCCGAATGGGTTTCCGAATTCAGGCTGCTGCGCCTGAGTACCAAGGTCACTCCCATCTCTCAGGGTGACACCCTGGGTGGCGGGCTGGAGTCGGTGATGCCTTTTCACAAGGTCATCTTCGAGCGCAGTGCGCAGGCCGGGTTCCCGGAGGTCGTCTTCAATTTGTTCCCCGGCATGGGCGCCTGGAACTTCACCATCCGCAAGGCCGGCTTCGATGTCGCGAACGAGATGATCCTCTCCGGCCGCCTCTACACGGCCGAGGAGCTGCATCGCCGGCGCCTCGTCGACATGGTGGTCGACGACGGATACGGTGAAGACGCCCTCATCAATGTCATCACCTCCGTCCATCCACGCCTTCGAGGCACGCTGAGCGCCCTGCGCGCCCGCAACCGCGCCTACCCGATCACGCTGGAGGGCCTGCTGGACATGGATCGCCCACCGCGCCGAACAGCACCGCATCGCACTCGAGCGCAAGCTGCAGGGTTTCTTCCGGCAGTGGGTGGCCGGAGTTCCAGGGCCTGGGCACCGACTGGTGCATGCTCGAGGACAAACTCGAAGTCGGCACCGCGCAGCGCTTCGAGTACCTTTGTGGCCTGCGCCACGATCTCCGGGCCGACACCGTCACCGGCCAGTACCGCGATCTTGTGCTTGGCCATCACGATGCCCCACGGGACTCATTCAGCCGTCGCACCGGACTGCTTGACCAGTACGGCATGCTTCTCCAGCTCGGACTTGAAGAAGGGCACGGCCTGCTCCGGCGTGCTGTTGATGACGGCGATGCCCTGGGCCAGCAACGCGTCCTGCACTTCCTTCTGCGAAAGCACCGTCTTCATGTCCGTGTAGTACTTCTGGACGATGGGCGTGGGCAGGCCGGGCGGCCCGATCAGCGCGATCCAGGCGTCGAAGCTGTAGTTCGGCAGGCCCGACTCGGCCAGGGTCGGCACGTCGGGCAGCACCGCGGAACGCTGCTTGGTCGACACGCCGATCGCGCGCAGCTTGCCCGCCTTGATGTGCGCCGCCGCCGCAGTGACGGAGAGGAAGCCCAACTCGACCTGCCCTCCGACGAGGTCGGTGGTCAGCGGGCCGGTGCCCTTGTAGGGAATGTGCTTGATCTCGACGCCCGCCTCGTTGCCGAACAGCTCACCGGCCAGATGCAGGACGCTGCCGTTGCCGGCCGAGCCAAGGTTGAGCGAACCGGGCTTGGCTTTCATCAGCGCGATCAGTTCCTTGGCGTTCTTGGCAGGCACCGACGGGTTGGCCACGAGCACCAGGGGCACCGTGCCGATCACGCTGATCGGCGTGATGTCCTTCAGCGAATCGAAGGGCACCTTCTTGTAGATGCTCGGGTTGATGACGTGGTTGGACGAGATCATGCCGATCGTCAGGCCGTCCTTGGGCGCGTTGACGACCTGGATGGTGCCGGTCATGCCGCCCGCGCCTGCAAGGTTCTCGATCACGATCGGGTGGCCCATCACCTTGGCCATCTGGTTGCTCATCGCCCGGGCGACCGCATCGACCGTAGAGCCGGCGGACAAGGGCACGACCACGCGGATCGGCTTGTCTGCTTGGGCCCCGGCGAGGCCCGTACCCAGGGCCAGTGCCGCCGAGATCACGGCGATGGCCCCGCGGCGCATGAGATTGCTGACCTTCATATCGTCTCCTGAGGAAATGCGTGTGCGATGGATGGAAAGCTCAGGCTTGGCGTGCCCGAAGCTCTTCGAATGAAACCAGGGTGCCGGCAATCGCGCTGGCGGCCACGGTGGGAGGGCTCGCGAGCCAGACCTTGCCCGGGCCGGAGCGGCCGGGGAAATTGCGGTTGATCGCGCTCACGGTGACCTGCCCGCTCTCGGTGGACGAACCGGGGCCGCAGTTGGCGCACGCGCCACACGAGGGTTGCAGGATCTGCGCGCCGACCTTCTCGAAGGCGTCGAGATAGCCGCGCTCGATGCAGTAGTCACGCACCGCGGTCGTGCCGAACTGGAGGTAGAGCTTGACGCCGGGGGCCACCCGCAGGCCGCGCTGCGCCGCCCACGCCAGCACTTCGTGATAGTGGTCGAAGTCCTCGCGCTTGCCTGCGGTGCAAGAGCCGCCATAGGCGATGTCCAGCGCGTACGCGCTCGGCCAGTTCTCCGAGGGCCACGCCGTTGCCGGGGTCACCGGGGCGCGAGACCATGGGCGACAGGACACTGCAATCCACGCGGATGGTGTCCGCATAGCTGGCGCCCGGGTCGCTGCGCATCCACTGCTCGAGCACGAAGTCGATCTTGCGGCGTTCCTTGAGGAAGCGGACCGTCTCTTCATCGGGCTCCACGATGCCGGTGAACCCGCCGAGCTCGGCCGTCATGTTGGTCAGCGTGGCGCGTTCGTCGGTCTTCAGCGCACGCACCACGGGGCCGCCGAACTCGAACACCTTGCCGACGCCTGCGCCGCCGCGTATCGCGGGCAGCGCGAGCAGGTGCAGCACCACGTCCTTGGCGGTGAGGCCCGCGCCCAATTCACCATCGAGCTCGATGCGAAGCACGTGCGGGACGGTCAGGCGCACCGCGCCGGTGACGAACGCGTTGGCCATGTCGGTAGTGCCCACGCCGAAGGCCACGCAGCCGAGCGCGCCGCTGTGCGGCGTGTGCGAATCAGTGCCCACCACCACCTGGCCCGGGAGCGCATAGTGCTCGGCCATCATCGCGTGCGAGATGCCGGCCACGTTGCTGCCGTCATCGCGCGCGGCCTCTTCCTCCGTGAGCGTGCGGTGCGAACGCAGGCCATGGTCGGCTGCGAATTCGCGCTGTGCGCGGCACATCGCCGCCACGTTCTGCACCAGGCCGCCCCGCACATGCGCCGGGCTCTGCTCGACATAGGAGGTGTGGTCCTCGAACACCACGATGGCTTGCGGACGGTGCAGCGCAAGCGGCTTGCCGAAGGTCGCATGCAGCATGTGCGCGCACATGCCGGTGTAGTACTCGTGGATGAAGCGCCAGTCGGCGCGCACGAAGGCTCCGTCACCGGGTAGAGGATGAGACGCGGTCAGCTCGGTCGCCAGCGCATGTCGGGCGACGATCTTCTCGAACAGCGTCTGCGGACGTCCGACCGGAGCGTCGTCGCTGCCCCGGATGTCCCGCATATGGGCCTGGCCGAACTTCAGCAGTCCGCCGGCCCTGAGGATCGCCGCCGCCAGTGCATCGCGGCCTGCGACCAGCTCGTCGATGCTGATCGCTTCGCCCGCCTGGATGCGCGCGACCAGCCCCATGTCGGTGGAGGTGAACAGGCCGATGTTGTCGGCGTTCTGCCGATAGATGCGCTCGAAGCTTTCGGCGATCACGAGGCGGATGCCGGCCAGCTTTTCGGCGGCCGGGCTGTGCTCGCGCGACGACCCCTTGCCGTAGCGCTTGCCGGCCACCGTGACGCAGAAGCCGCCCTGGCGGACAGACTCGGGCCCGAACGGGCGCACCTCGCCGGCCTTGAAGCCGGTGTAGGGATAGCGGCCGAGCTTGTCGTCGTAGTGGGTGAGGATCGGTACCGGCGTGATTTCGTCCGTCGAGACGTCGTCGCGCAGAGGCACGGCCTCGCCCAGCGACAGCGATTCGCCGCCAAGCTGACGCTCCATGGCACTCGCGGAGGAGCTGAGAAACAGGATGCGGCCGTTCAACTGGAGCGTGTTCATGCACACACTCTAGGCAGCACCGCCTCAGGCAAGAAGTGCTGCTACGGCATGTGGGCCGACGCGCCTCGCGATGTCTGGGGAAAACCCTTGCCAGCGCTCCTCAGCCCTTCAGCGACTCGATGAGGGCATCGACGGCGCGCAGGCGCGGCGCCTTGCGTAGCGCATACATGCGCAGTTCGCGCGCCGCCCAGGGTTCGTCGAGCCGGCGCCGCTCGAAGCGACCGGTGCCCGCATAGGCGGCTGCTGCGCTGGTCGGCAGGATTGCAGCCCCCAGGCCCGCCTCCACCATCCGGCAGGCCGCGTCGAAGCTGTTGACCGTGACGCTGAGCTTGAGCTCGATCTTGGCCATCTCGGCCCGTTCGTGGATCAACTGATCCAGCGCCCCGCCCGACTGGATGCCTACCAGGCCGCTCTCCAGCACGTCGGCAAGCCCCAGGCCTTCCCGCGTCGCCAGCGCATGCCCCGCCGGCAACAGCACGATGAGTGGGTCTGGCGCGAAGTGCCAGGACTCCAGTCCCTTCGGGATCTCCAGGGCCACGCCGACGCCGACATCGGCCCGGTCATCCAGGCAGGCGCGCACCACTTCCCAGCTGCGGTGTTCCTGCAATGCGATGTTCACCGCGGGGTAGGCGGCGCGGAACGCGCGTAGGCGCTCGGGCAGGAATCCGACGATGGCGGAGGCGTTTGCCGATAGCCTCACCGTGCCGACGATCGGAGCCGCTGAGGGACCAGATGTCCTTGACGAGGTCGCGCAGGTCTTGCTCCATGCGCAGACCGCGCTCGAAAACGCTGCGCCCCGCATCGGTCAGCTCGATACCGCGCGCCGAGCGGATCAGCAGGGGCACGCCCAGCGCGTGCTCCAGGTCTGCCAGCCGCCGGCTCAAGGCCGAAGCGGCGATGTGCTCGCGCTGGGCGGCCCGCGCGATGGACCCTTCCTGCGCTGCGGCCACGAGCAGCCGGATGCTGTAGACGTCGAGCCGGGGTATGGACGAAGTGGACATCGGGATTCACTCCCTTGCATTGGCTCGACGGCACGGTTGCAAAGCTTAGTCCCAGGTGCTTGAATCTCCTTCCAGCGTCTGCAGGAGGAAAGTGCCATGGGATACGAAGCACGATACGTCTTCAGGCCCAATCCCGGCGCCGATCTCGGTGCCGTCATGGACGCCATGAAGGAAGGTTCCAGGCTCTGGCAGAAGCACGGGGCCCCCAAGCCGCGACTGTGGGTCGTCGCGGCGGGTGAACTCGGCAACTACGTCTTGACCGTGGAGTTCCAGAACGCGGCGGAGTACGCCAAGGCGGCCGATCCCTTGTCTGCCGACCCCGAGTTCCGCCGATGGCAAGCCGGCAACGTGAAGGTCGGGGCGCTCACCTGGGTGCGAAGCAACCTGATGCGCGAGGTCGACCTGGCGTGATGTCCTTCCGGGGCGATGCCTACGCCGCGAACTTGCGCCGGTACTCGACCGGCGATTCGCCGGTCCACTGGCGGAACGCCCTCGTGAAGCTCTTTTCGTTTCGAAAGGCCACCGCGGCCGCGACCTGCTTCACCGGCCGCCTGGTGCGCACCAGCAGCTCGATGGCGATGTCGCGCCGTGTCTTGTCCTTCAGTGCTTGCAGCGAAGTACCCTCGTCCTTGATCTGACGATGCAGCGTGCGCACCGAAACGTGGAGAGCGCGCGCCAGCGATTCGGCGGTCGGATGTTCGGGCAGCAGTTCGCAGACCCGCTGCACCAGCAGCCGGTCGCGCCGGTATTGCAGCACTGTGAGCGGCAAGGCTCGTCGCAGCATCGTGCGCAGGGCCTCTTCGTCGCGCTTGAGGGGCAGCGAAAGGTATTGCGCGTCGAATTCGAACCCGGCCGCCGGCGCGTTGAAGTACACCGGGCCCGGAAACATCAGGCCGTAGGTTTCGTGATGGCTCGGCGGCGGATGTGGAAACGTCGCGCCGAAGACCGGGATGCGCGAATCGATGGCCCAGCAGGCGTATCCGTGCACATAGCGCAGCAGCGTCAGCAGGCAGAACTCCCGCACCCGCGGGTCGATCGGGCGGTGCTCCTCGATGGTGAGTTCCGCCCGCGTCCCCGTGATGCGCAGATGCAGCGTCACGTCGTCGACCAGCAGGCGGTGATGGCGGCACCAGCGCTTCAGGGCGACGCCCAGGTTGGGCGAGGTCAGCGACGCTCGGCACAGCATGCCGTAGCTTCCCCAGGGCAGCCGCCGGCTGAACCAGCCCAAGGCCTCGTCGTCGAGTTCCTGCATCGCCGCGCCGGAAAACACCTCCATCTGCTCGGCCGTGATGCGGGCCTCGGGCTGGCCGCAGCTCCTGTGGCGTGATTCGTGCCTGCCGCAGGGCCTCGGCCGGATCGATGCCGCGCTTCTCATAGGCCACCAGCATGGCCCGTATGAAGGCCATCGGCGTGGCTGCCAGTGCGAGTCGTCCCATCGTTGGAGTCTGTCGCGCCGTGGCCGGATTTGCAACCTGGATGGCACTCGTCGTGCAGGGCCTGCGGCTACTCTGCTTATTCCCCTCCCGCTTCGGCGAAGGGTCCACAACGTCGGCGGCCGGTTCCGAGCCGCCCCAAGGAGACATCCGATGCGTCAGATCGACGTCCACAAGCTGGCCGACGAGGCCCGGTTCAATGGTTTCCACGGGCTCGTGCTGTTCTGGTGCGCCCTGATCATCGTCTTCGACGGCTACGACCTGGCCGTAGCCGGGATCGCGCTGCCCTCCATCATGAAAGGCATGGGCGTCGACGCGACCAGCGCCGGCTTCATGGTCAGCTCTGCCCTGTTCGGCATGATGATCGGCGCGATCTTCTTCGGGACCGTCGCCGACCGCATCGGCCGGCGCACCACGATCGCCATCTGCGTCGCGCTGTTCAGCGTCTTCACCGCGGCGGCCGGCTTCATGACCGAGCCGGTGTCGTTCAGCGTGACGCGATTCCTCGCCGGCCTGGGCATCGGCGGCGTGATGCCCAACGTGGTTGCGCAGATGACCGAGTACTCGCCCCGGCGCATCCGCAGCACGATGGTCACGCTGATGTTCAGCGGCTACGCGGTGGGCGGCATGCTGGCGGCGGTGCTCGGCAAGGGCCTGATCGAGACCTATGGCTGGCAGTCGGTCTTCCTCGCCGCGGGCGTGCCGGTGCTGATGGTTCCCTTCATCCTGAAGTCCATGCCCGAGTCGATGCCCTTCCTGCTCAAGTCGGGCCGCATCGACGAACTCAAGCGCACGGTCGCGAGGCTCTCGCCGAGCTACGAGCCGCGGACCACCGATCAATTCGGCCTGCCGGCCGAAGACAAGGCCGACAACGCGCCGATCCGGCATCTCTTCCAGGACGGCCGCGGCTTCTCCACGCTGATGTTCTGGGTCGCCTTCTTCACCTGCCTGTTCATGGTCTACGCGCTCAGCTCCTGGCTGGTCAAGCTGATGGCCGGTGCGGGCTACAGCCTGGGCTCGGCACTGAACTTCGTGCTGGTGCTCAATTTCGGCGCCATCGTCGGCGCGATCGGCGGCGGCTGGCTGGCCGACCGCTTCCACATCAAGTACGTGCTGATGGCGTTCTACGCGCTGGCGGGTGTCTCGATCGCCCTGCTCGGCTACAAGGTCCCGACGGAGCGTGCTGTTCTTCCTGGTCGGCATGGCGGGCGCGACCACCATCGGCACGCAGATCCTGGCCTACGCCTATGTGGGGCAGTTCTACCCGATGGCGGTGCGCTCCACCGGCATCGGCTGGGCCTCGGGCATCGGGCGCATGGGGGCGATCCTGGCGCCGATCGCAATCGGGACGCTGGTGGGGCTGAGCCTGCCCTTGGAGCAGAACTTCTTCGCCATCGCGATTCCGGCGGCGATCGCGCTGGTGGCCATCGCCTTCGTCGACCATGGGCGCTCGGCGTCAGCGCATCACGAAGACCTGAGCGCCGAACTCCCTGAGGCCGGCCCCGGCCAAGATCTGAGGAGAGACTCCATGCTTGAACTGTCCCATGTGCGCGGCGCGACCGACGTGCCGCTATCGACGGCCACCGTCTACGGGCTGCTCGCGCAAACGGCGCAGCGCTTTCCCGACCGCGACGCCATCGTGTTTCGCGAGCCGGGCGTGCGCTGGACCTGGCGCGAGTTCCTCGCCGAAGTCGATGCGCTTGCAGCCGGCCTCGGCTCGCTGGGGATCGCGCGCGGAGATCGGGTCGGCATCTGGTCGCCGAACCGTCCCGAGTGGCTCATCACCCAGTACGCCACCGCGAAGATCGGCGCCATCCTGCTCAACGTGAACCCGGCCTACCGGGTGGCCGAGCTCGAATACGCGCTGAGCGTCTCCGGATGCCGCGCGATCGTCACGGCCGAGGCGCTGCGCAGCTCCGACTACATCGGCATGCTGCAGGCCGTGCGTTCGAAGCTGCCGGCGCTCGAGTTCATCGTGCGCATGGGCCAGGCCAAGGCCGAGGGCATGATCAACTTCGCCGAGCTGATGGCCACCGGGCGCAAGGCGCCGGCCACGCCGGAAGCGGCCAACGACTGCCACGACCCGATCAACATCCAGTTCACCAGCGGCACCACGGGCAATCCGAAGGGCGCGACGCTGACGCATCACAACATCATCAACAACGCGCGCTTCGTCGCGCAGGCGATGCGCTTCTCGCGAAGCCGACGCGCTGTGCGTGCCGGTGCCGCTCTATCACTGCTTCGGCATGGTGATGTCCTCGCTGGTCTGCGCGGGCACCGGCGCGAAGATGGCGTTCCCGGGCGAAGTGTTCGACCCCGCCAGCACGCTGGCGACCGTCGCCGAGGAAGGCTGCACCGCGCTGCACGGCGTGCCGACGATGTTCATCGCCGAGCTCGACCTGCCCGACTTCGCGCGCCACGACCTGAGCCGCCTGCGCACCGGCATCATGGCCGGCGCGCCTTGCCCGATCGAGACGATGAACCGGGTGGTCTCGCAGATGAACATGCGCGAGGTCACCATCGCCTACGGCATGACCGAGACCTCGCCGGTCTCGTTCCAGAGCTCGACCGACGATCCGCTCGACAAGCGCGTGACCACCGTCGGGCGCGTGCAGCCTCACCTCGAGGTCAAGCTGGTCGATGCCGAGGGCAACACGGTGCCCGTCGGCGCAGACCGGCGAGCTGTGCACGCGCGGCTATTCGGTGATGAAGGGCTACTGGGGCGACGAGGCCCGCACCCGCGAAGCCGTCCGCGACGGATGGATGGTCACGGGCGACCTCGCGACCCTGGACGCCGAGGGCTACTGCAGCATCGTCGGGCGCGTGAAGGACATGGTCATCCGCGGCGGCGAGAACGTCTACCCGCGCGAGATCGAGGAGTTCCTGTTCCGCCACCCCAAGGTGCAGTCGGTGCAGGTGTTCGGCGTGCCCGACCGCAAGTACGGCGAGGAGATCTGCGCCTGGGTCGTGCTCAAGGCCGGCGAGCAAGCCACCGAAGACGAGATCCGCGACTTCTGCCGCAACCAGATCGCGCACTACAAGGTGCCGCGCTACGTGCGCTTCGTGAGCGAGATGCCGATGACCATCACCGGCAAGGCGCAGAAGTTCGTGATGAGACAACGCATGGTCGATGAACTCGGCCTGGAAGCATCCGGCCAGAAGCCGAAGGAGCAATGACATGACCACCCACCTGCCTGGCCTGAGCTTCGAGCTCGGCGAAACCATCGAGATGCTGCGCGACACCGTGCAGGGCTTCGCAGCCGCGGAAATCGCGCCCCGCGCCGCGGCCATCGACCAGGAGAACCTGTTCCCGGCCGACCTGTGGAAGAAGCTCGGCGACCTCGGCCTGCACGGCATGACCGTCAGCGAGGAGTACGGCGGCACCAACCTGGGCTACCTCGCGCACATGGTGGCGATGGAAGAGGTCTCGCGCGCCTCGGCCTCGGTGGGGCTGTCGTACGGCGCGCATTCGAACCTGTGCGTCAACCAGCTGCACCGCAACGGCAGCGCCGCGCAGAAGGACAAGTACCTGCCCAAGCTGGTGGCCGGGGAGCACGTGGGGGCGCTCGCCATGAGCGAGCCCAACGCCGGATCGGACGTCGTCAGCATGAAGCTGCGCGCCGACAAGAAGGGCGACCGCTACGTGCTCAACGGCTCGAAGATGTGGATCACCAACGGCGGCGACGCCAACACGCTGGTGGTCTATGCCAAGACCGAGCCCGACGCCGGCCCCAAGGGCGTCACCGCGTTCATCCTCGAAAAGGGCTTCAAGGGCCTGTCCTTCGGCAGCAAGCTCGACAAGCTCGGCATGCGCGGCTCCAACACCTACCCGGTGTTCTTCGAGGACTGCGAGGTGCCGGAGGAGAACGTGCTCGGCGGCGTCGGCAACGGCGTGAAGGTGCTGATGAGCGGCCTCGACTACGAGCGCGCCGTGCTCTCGGGCGGGCCGCTCGGCATCATGGCCGCCTGCATGGACGTGGTGCTGCCCTACGTGCACGACCGCAAGCAGTTCGGCCAGAGCATCGGCGAGTTCCAGCTGATGCAGGGCAAGCTCGCCGACATGTACACGACCTGGCAGGCCTGCCGCGCCTACGTGTATGCCGTCGGCCAGGCCTGCGACCGCGCCGACCATGCACGCTCGCTGCGCAAGGACGCCGCCGGCGCGATCCTCTACGCCGCCGAGAAGGCCACCTGGATGGCCGGCGAGGCGATCCAGGTGCTGGGCGGCAACGGCTACATCAACGAGTACCCGACGCCGCGCCTGTGGCGCGACGCCAAGCTGTACGAGATCGGCGCCGGCACGAGCGAGATCCGCCGCATGCTGATCGGGCGCGAGCTGTTCACCGAGACGATGTGAGGTCGCCATGTGCAGCCTGGACGGCCTCTTCGCCAACAACCGCGCCTGGGCGAACCAGCGCGTGGCGGACGACCCGGAGTTCTTCACAAGGCTGGCGCGCCAGCAGGCGCCGCGCTACCTCTGGATCGGCTGCTCCGACAGCCGCGTGCCCGCCAACGAGATCCTGGGCCTCGCGCCCGGCGAAGTGTTCGTGCACCGGAACATCGCCAACGTCGTCGTGCATTCGGACCTCAACTGCCTGTCGGTCCTGCAGTACGCGGTCGAGACACTGAAGGTCGAGCACATCATGGTCGTCGGGCACTACGGCTGCGGTGGCGTGCAGGCGGTGGCCGAGAAGCGATCGACCGGGCTGGCCGACAACTGGCTGCGCCACATCGAGGACATCTCGCACAAGCACGCCGGCAGGCTGGGTGAGGCCGAGGACGACCAGGCGCGCGGGCGGCGGCTGGTCGAGCTCAACGTCGTCGAGCAGGTGGCCAACGTCTGCCGCACGACCATCCTGCGGCGCGCCTGGTACCGCGGCCAGCGCATCGAGGTTCACGGACTCGTCTACGGCCTCGCCGACGGCCTGCTGCGCCGCATCGGCGTCAGCGTGGTCGGCGGGCAAGCGTGGGACGAACGATACCGGGAATCGCTGGAAGCCCTGGTCTGACAGAACGAATCCGCGCGACACAGCGCGACACAGTGAGACAAGCATGCAACTCAAATCACAGCTCAACACCCGCTCGGCGGAATTCCGCGCCAATGCCGACGCGATGCGCACCCTCGTCGAGGACCTGCGCGCCAAGGCCGCCGAGGCGGCGCAGGGCGGCGGCGAGTCGGCGCGCGCCAAGCACACGGCGCGCGGCAAGCTGCTGCCACGCGAGCGCGTCGCGCAACTGCTCGATCCGGCCACGCCCTTCCTCGAGATCGGCCAGCTCGCCGCCCACGGCATGTACGACGGCGACGCGCCCTCGGCCGGCGTGATCGCCGGCATCGGCCGCATCCAGGGTGTCGACTGCATGGTCGTGGCCAACGACGCCACCGTGAAGGGCGGCACCTACTACCCGATGACGGTGAAGAAGCACCTGCGCGCGCAGGAGATCGCCGAGCAGAACCAGCTGCCGTGCGTCTACCTGGTCGACTCCGGCGGTGCCTTCCTGCCGAAGCAGGACGAGGTGTTCCCGGACCGCGAGCACTTCGGGCGCATCTTCTACAACCAGGCCAACATGTCCGCCAAGGGCATCCCG
This sequence comes from uncultured beta proteobacterium, assembly GCA_963818175.1. Lineage (GTDB taxonomy): Bacteria > Pseudomonadota > Gammaproteobacteria > Burkholderiales > Burkholderiaceae_C > Caldimonas. The sequence goes on from CAWFRK010000001.1 coordinate 40,137, forward strand.
CAGATTGCGGTGGTGATGGGCTCGTGCACCGCCGGCGGCGCCTACGTGCCGGCGATGAGCGACGAGACCATCATCGTGCGCAACCAGGGCACCATCTTCCTCGGCGGCCCGCCGCTGGTGAAGGCCGCGACCGGCGAGGAGGTGAGCGCCGAAGACCTGGGCGGCGGCGACGTGCACACGCGCATCTCGGGTGTCGCCGATCACCTGGCCGAGAACGACGCGCATGCGCTCTACCTGGCGCGGCGCATCGTCGCCAACTTCAACCGCGCGCGGCCGTGCCCGGTGACGCTCGAAGCGAGCGAGGAGCCGCTGTACGACCCCGAGGAGATCTACGGGATCATCCCGCAGGACACGCGCAAGCCCTACGACGTGCGGGAGGTCATCGCGCGCATCGTCGACGGCTCGCGCTTCGACGAGTTCAAGTCGCGCTACGGCGCGACGCTGGTCACCGGCTTCGCGCGCCTGCACGGCATGCCGGTGGGCATCGTGGCCAACAACGGCATCCTGTTCGGCGAATCGGCGCAGAAGGGCGCGCACTTCATCGAGCTGTGCTCGCAGCGCGGCGTGCCGCTGGTGTTCCTGCAGAACATCACCGGCTTCATGGTGGGCCGCAAGTACGAGAACGCCGGCATCGCGAAGGACGGCGCGAAGATGGTCACCGCGGTGGCGACGACGCAGGTGCCCAAGATCACCATGCTGATCGGCGGCAGCTTCGGCGCCGGCAACTACGGCATGTGCGGTCGCGCCTATTCGCCGCGTTTCCTGTGGATGTGGCCCAACGCGCGCATCAGCGTGATGGGTGGCGAGCAGGCCGCGGGCGTGCTGGCCACGGTCAAGCGCGACGGCATCGAGGCCAAGGGCGGCCAATGGTCCGCCTCCGACGAAGAAGACTTCAAGGCGCCGATCCGCGCGCAGTACGACACGCAGGGGCATCCGTACTACGCGAGCGCCCGGCTGTGGGACGACGGCGTCGTGGACCCCGCGCAAGCGCGGCGCGTGCTGGGGCTGTCGCTGGCCGCGTCGCTGAATGCGCCGATCCCGCCGACGAAGTTCGGTCTCTTCCGCATGTGAGGCGAGCATGAACTACCAAACTCTGAAGATCGAGCGACGCAACGCGGCCGCATGGATCTGGATGAACCGGCCCGAGGTTCACAACGCCTTCGACGAGACCCTGATCGCCGAGCTGACCGAGGCCTTCGCCGCGCTCGATGCCGACGACGGCGTGCGCGCGATCGTGCTGGCGGGAGAGGGCAAGAGCTTCTCCGCGGGCGCAGACCTGAACTGGATGAAGCGCCAGGGCGCGGCACCGCTCGAGGACAACCTCGCCGACGCACGCAAGCTCGCGGCCCTGTTCCGCACCATCGCGTCGTGCCGCACGCCGACCGTGGCCCGCGTGCATGGCGCGGCGCTGGGCGGCGGGATGGGGCTCGCGTCGGCGTGCGACATCTGCGTCGCGTCGACGAAGGCCCAGTTCGCCACCTCCGAGGTGCGGCTGGGCATCATCCCGGCGGCCATCGGCCCCTACGTGCTGCGGGCAATCGGCGAGCGCCAGGCCTACCGCTACTTCCAGACCGCAGAGCGCATCACGGCCGAGCGGGCGCGCGAGATCGGCCTCGCGCATGAGGTCGCCTCGCCCGAGGAGCTCGATGCCTGCGTGCAGCAGGTGACCGATGCCTTGCTGCTCGGCGGACCGAAGGCCCAGGCCGCTGCGACCGACCTCATCCGCGCCGTGGCGAACCGGCCCGTCGACGACGCCGTCGTCGAAGACACGGCCCGACGCATCGCCACGCTGCGCGCCACGCCCGAAGCAGCCGAAGGACTCGGCGCGTTCATCGACAAGCGGCCACCTATCTGGGCGCGAGCGAATTGAAGGAGACAAGATCATGTTCAAGAAGATCCTGGTCATGGAGGCAACTCATGTTCAAGAAGATCCTGATCGCCAATCGGGGCGAGATCGCCTGCCGAGTGATCAAGACCGCCCGCAGCATGGGCGTCGCGACGGTGGCGGTGTATTCGGAGGCCGACGCCAACGCGCGCCACGTGCGCCTGGCCGACGAAGCGGTGCTGATCGGACCGGCCGCGGCACGCGAGTCCTACCTCGTGGCCGAGCGCATCCTCGAGGTCGCGAAGAAGACCGGCGCCGAAGCGATCCACCCCGGCTACGGCTTCCTGTCGGAGAACGACGAGTTCGCCGAAGCCTGCGAAGCGGCAGGCATTGCCTTCATCGGCCCGCCGGCTTCGGCCATCCGCGCCATGGGCTCGAAGTCTGCTGCCAAGGCGCTGATGGAACAGGCCGCGGTGCCGCTGACGCCCGGCTACCACGGCGACAACCAGGACCCTGCGTTCCTGGCCGGCCAGGCCGAGCGCATCGGCTACCCGGTGCTGATCAAGGCCAGCGCCGGCGGCGGCGGCAAGGGCATGCGCCGCGTCGACGATGCCGCCGATTTCGAGGCGGCATTGCAGTCGTGCAAGCGCGAGGCGAGCAACGCCTTCGGCAACGACCACGTGCTGGTCGAGAAGTACGTGCTCAAGCCGCGACACATCGAGATCCAGGTGTTCGGCGACAAGCACGGCAACTGCGTCTACCTGTTCGAGCGCGATTGCTCGGTGCAGCGCAGGCACCAGAAGGTGCTCGAGGAGGCGCCTGCCCCCGGCATGACGCCCGAGCGCCGCGCCGCGATGGGCAAGGCGGCGGTGGACGCCGCCAAGGCGGTCGGCTACGTCGGCGCCGGCACGGTGGAATTCATCGCCAACCAGGACGGCAGCTTCTACTTCATGGAGATGAACACGCGGCTGCAGGTCGAGCACCCGGTGACCGAGATGATCACCGGGCTCGACCTGGTCGAGTGGCAGCTGCGGGTGGCCAGCGGCGAGCGCCTGCCGCTGCACGCAGGAGCAACTGCAGATCGACGGCCACGCGCTCGAGGCCCGCATCTACGCCGAGGATCCCGACAAGGGCTTCCTGCCCTCGACCGGCCGGCTCGTGCACCTGGCGCCACCGCCCGAAAGCGACCATGTGCGCGTGGACACCGGCGTCGAGCAGGGCGACGAGATCACGCCGCACTACGACCCGATGATCGCCAAGCTGATCGTCTGGGGCGCCGATCGCCGCCAGGCCCTGGCACGCATGCGCCAGGCATTGGCGCAATACAGGGTGGTCGGCGTGTCGAACAACGTCGACTTCCTCGCCCGCCTCGTCGCCGTGCCCTCGTTCGCGAACGCCGAGCTCGACACCGGCCTGATCGAGCGCGAGCAGGCGCTGCTGTTCCCGCCTTCCGGCGAAGTGCCGGCCGACGTGTGGCTGCTCGCCGCACTGGCCGAGTTGCTGCGCGAGAAGCGCCTGGCCGAGAAGAAGGCCGCACGCGCCGTCGATCCCGATTCGCCGTGGCGCGCGCTCGACGGCTGGCGGCTCAACGGTCGCACGCAGCGCAAGCTGGCGTTCCGGCTCGGCGATGCGGTCCAGGAGGTGCTGGTGCAGGTCGTTGCGGGCGGGCACGAGTTGCAGCGTCGGCAGCCAGCGTGTGTTCGCGCGCGGCACCCTGGGCGCGGACAGCGAGCTCCAGGCCCAGCTCGGCGAGCGCCGCGTGCGCGCTGCGGTGGTGCCGGCCGGCGAGCGTCGCCAGGTGTTCTTCGAGGGCCGTTCCTGGCCGCTGTCGCTGGTGGACACGCTGCACGTCGGTGGTGAAGGCGAGGAGGTCGAAGGAGGCCTGCGTGCGCCGATGCCGGGCAAGGTGATCGCCCTCATGGCCCAACCGGGTGCCACCGTGGAAAAGGGTGCGCCGCTGCTGGTGCTGGAGGCGATGAAGATGGAGCACACCATCAGCGCGCCGCGCAAGGGCGTGGTCAAGGAGTTCCGCTACGCGCCCGGCGACCAGGTGCAGGATGGCGCGGAGCTGGTCGATTTCGAAGGAGCCGAATGATGGAACGCGTCCGGATCGTCGAAGTGGGGCCGCGCGACGGCCTGCAGAACGAGAAGCAGACCGTCGCCACCGCCACCAAGCTGGAACTGATCGAGCGCCTCGTCGCGGCCGGCCTGCGCGACATCGAGGCCACGTCCTTCGTGTCGCCGAAGTGGGTGCCGCAGATGGCCGATCACGTCGAGGTCATGCGTGGCCTGAAGCGCCGCGAGGGCGTGAACTACCCGGTGCTGACGCCCAACCTCAAGGGATTCGAGGCCGCGGTGGCCGAGGGCGCGACCGAGGTGGCGGTGTTCGCCGCGGCATCGGAGGGCTTCTCGCAGAAGAACATCAACTGCTCGATCGACGAGTCGATCGCTCGCTTCGTGCCGGTGTTCGAGGCGGCGCGGCGGCTTGGCGTGAAGGTGCGTGGCTACGTGTCGTGCGTGGTGGCGTGTCCGTACGACGGCGCCATTGCGCCGGGCAAGGTGGCCGACGTGGCGGCGCGATTGCACGAGCTGGGCAGCTACGAGATCTCGCTGGGCGACACGATCGGCGCCGGCACGCCGGCCTCGGTGCTGGCCATGCTGGAGGCGGTGGCCAAGCGCGTGCCGGTGGCGCAGCTGGCAGGCCACTACCACGACACCTATGGCATGGCGGTGGCCAACGTGCATGCGTCCTATGGGTTCGGCCTGCGCGTCTTCGACAGCTCCGTGGCCGGGCTCGGCGGCTGCCCGTATGCCAAGGGTGCGACAGGCAATGTGGCGACCGAGGACCTGGTGTACCTGCTGCAGGGCCTGGGCGCCGAGACCGGCGTGAACCTCGATGCGCTGGTCGATTGCGGCGCCTGGATCTCAGAGGTGTTGAATCGCGAGAATGGCTCGCGGGTGGGAAGAGCCCTGCTCGCGAAGCGTGGACCGAGAACGGGCTCGTGAACCTGCTTGCTTCTTCCTAGGCCTCCGACGCACCCGGCGTCAGCACTCTCACCTGCTGGTCGAATTCGCCTTTGCGGGTCGCAATCAACTTTCCCTCGAGGGACTTCAGCATTGCCGCGAAAGTCGCGAACTTGAACTCCTTCGGGTCGAAGGTCGGGTCAAGGCGCTTGACCATGTTGAAGATGGGCGCCTTGTTCACCCAAGGGTCGCCCTTGGCCTCGGCCAGCAGCGTGATGGCCCGGGCAATCGTCGCGTCCGCCTCTTCCTGCGGTGTCAGCACCTTCGGCGCAGCCGCGGGCACATTCGCTTCTGCGGCAACTTCCGGCTTCGCTTCCTCCTCGACCAGGCTCTCGTAGTACCGGAAATCGTGGCAGCTCTTGGCCCAGTGCCGATTCGTCGAACGCCTTGTGCCCACACCCACCAGCGTGCGGCCCGCAGCCTTGATCTTCTGGGCGACCGGCATGAAGTCGCTGTCGCCGCCCACGATGAGGACCGTGCCGATGTGCGGGAAGCGCGCGATGTCCTCGGCCGCATCGAGGCACAGCTTGATGTCCGCGCCGTTCTTCGCCGACTGCCCTGGCGGAAACAATTGAATGAGCTCCACCGCCCCTTGCAGCAGCGCGTCACGGTAGCGGCCGAAGAATTGCCAGTTGCAGTAGGCCCGGTTGATGGCAACAGGCCCGTAGGAAGCAGCCAACTCGATGATGGCCTGGACATTGACCAGCGGATCCTGAACCTTGAATCGGCCATCCTGCTTGGCGTAGCTGCCCTCGCCGTTCCTGGCATCAGACAAGCTCGCGTGCAGATTCTCGAAGTCCCAGTACAGCGCAACTGCTTGGGTGTCTTGCGTGTCGGTTCCGTTCATCTCGCCTCGGCGTTGAGTGTCGATTGCCCGATCATGCCCCACTGCGGGGACTCAGGCTCGCGCCGCCCCGACCCGCCAGACGACGTCGCCCACGTCGTCGGCGACCAGCAGCGAATGCCGGTCGGGCCCGATCGCCACGCCCACCGGACGCCCGTAGGACTCGCGTTCGTCCGGAGCCAGGAAGCCGGTCAGGATGTCGCGTGGCGGCTGCCCGCTCGGGCGGCCGTTCGCGAACGGCACGAAGACGACCCGGTAGCCGCTGAGGGTGCTGCGGTTCCACGAGCCGTGCTGGCCGACGACCATGCCGTCATCGTCGAAGCCGGGCAGCGTGCCGCGCGGCATCCAGCACAGGCCGAGCGATGCGGTATGCCCGCCGAGCGCGTAGTCCGGCGTGATCGCCTGCGCGACCCGCGCCGGGTCCTGCGGCTGCACGCGGTCGTCGACCGTCCGGCCCCAGTAGCAGTACGGCCAGCCGTAGAAGCCGCCGTCGCGCACCGAGCGTCAGGTAGTCGGGCGGCGTTTCGTCGCCCAGGCCGTCGCGTTCGTTGACCACCGTCCACAGCACGCCGCTGTCCGGTTGCCACGCCAGGCCCACCGGGTTGCGCAGACCATCGGCGAAGACGCGGCTGCGGCCGCTGGCCAGGTCCAGCTCGACGATGCAGGCGCGCCCTTGCTCGACCTCGAAGCCGAGGTCGCCGATGTTGGTGAGCGACCCCACGCCGGCATAGAGGCGGCGCCCGTCGGGGCTGGCGAGCAGGCTGCGTGTCCAGTGTCCGCCGGGCTTGAAGCTCGTGAGCCGACGCCCGGGTGCGTCGATGCGCGTGGCGCCCGTGGTGTACGGGAAGGCGACCACGCCGTCGGTGTTGCCAACGTAGAACGTGTCGCCGACCAGCGCCATGCCGAACGGCTGGCTGAGGCCTTCGAGCAGCGTGTCGCGGGTCTCGGCGACTCCGTCGCGGTCGGCGTCGCGCAGCAGCGTGATGCGGTTCGGGCTGGGGCCGATGGCGGCCGCGCGCCGCATGGTCGCGATCATCGCGCGGTCGAACACGGTCTTCGGCTGCCCGGGCATGAACAGCGCCTCGGCCACGGTGACGTCGCCATTGGGCAGCACGTGGATCCAGCGCGGGTGCTTCAGCCCGGCGGCGAAGGCGTTCACCGCCAGGCCCGCTGCCGCGACCGGTGCCTGCCCCGGCGCCCAGCCGCGCGCGGTGGGCATCTTGAGGGTCGGCACCGAGCCCTGCGGCCTGGCCGGTGGTATGTGTGGACTGCCGCCCACCGCCTGTTGCGGCGCGGGGCCTTGCGTGCGGCGCCGCCACGCCACCGCTGCCTCACCCACCAGCGCGACGCCGCGCGCGAAGAGGCTTGTACGTCCGCTCATCACCGCCCCCGTTTCTATTCTCCAGTCTCGCCAGCTCCTCAGCGCACCGCTTCCCACCATCGCGTGGACCGAAACTCGCGACCCGCATCCACCCACTCCCCAAGGCGCGGCGTCACCAGCTCGACACCGGTGCGCCGCGCTTCGGCTTCGGTTCGGCGGATCGGTTCGTCCCAATCGTGGTACGCGAGGTTGAAGGTCGACCAGTGCACCGGGAACATGCGCTTCGCGCGCACGTCGCGGTGCACCTGCACGGCTTCTTCGGGCGGCATGTGGATGTCGGCCCAGGCGGCGCCGGGGCCATAGGCGCCGATCTTGACGAAGGCGATGTCGAATGGGCCCAGTCGCGAGCCGATGTCCCGGAAGTGCGCCGAGTAGCCGGTGTCGCCGCTGTAGAAGAAGCGATGGTGTGGCCCGATGACCGACCAACTCGACCACAGCGTCGCGCTACGGTCGCGCAGGCCGCGGCCCGAGTAGTGGCGCGTGGGCGTGCAGACGACTTGCACGCTGCCGAGCGTGCGCTGCTGCCACCATTCCAGTTCCTCGATCTGGGCCGCCGGCACGCCCCACCGCTCGAGGTGGGCGCCTATGCCCAGCGGAACGAAGAACCGTGACCCGTGGGCGGCCAGATGACGCACCGCGTCCATGTCCAGATGGTCGTAGTGGTCGTGCGAGATGAGCACGGCATCGATCCGGGGAAGGTCGGCCAGCGCGATCGGTGGTGCATGGAATCGCCGCGGTCCGATGGGCAGTGGCGAGACTCGCTCGGCGAACACCGGGTCCAGCAGCAGCCGCAGTCCGTCGAGCTCGACATAGGTGCTTGCGTGGCCGAGCCAGAACGCGCGCAAGCCGCTGGGCGCCGGGGCTGCGGCCAGCGCCGCCTTGTCGACCGCCAGCACGGGCAGCTGCGTCGGTGGCTCGCGCACCTCGTTGCCGGAGAACTGGCGCACGACGTAGTCGCCGAGCGCCGCCAGGCTGGTCGGTGTTTCGGGCTGCAGGTTGAAGAAGCGGCCATCGCGGTACTGGGGATTGGCCTGCGCGCGCTCCAGCCTCGCACCGCTCATGCGCGCACCGAATGGAGGTTGCGACAACACCGCCCACCCCGCCACCGCGAGCGCGGCCACCACGATCGCCAGCGCGATGGCGGTGCGAAGAAACCAGCGTGCCAGGCGAGATCTCATTCGGATGTCCGTTCGGTACGTCGACCAGGTACCGCCGCGCGGTACCGAGTGCGACTTTAGGGCCTTCGGACGCCTTCTGGGGTTGGAAGCTTCGCTCCAGTAGTAGTAGTAAGGAGAGATCGCCTTTGCGAACATGCAAGAATCAATCGGCGAGGAGCATCCCCAATCCAAACCGAGCTGCACAGGCTCGAGAAAGTCTCGCAGACGTGTTCTTTTCCTTCTTCCCGAAGCCCCGACTTTTCTTCATCTCGGCTGCCGCCTGGTCGCTGATCGCGATCTTGCTCTGGTATGCAGGCGGCGATCGTCTGGGCGCTTACATCGGCCTGCCACCACTTCCTGACGGGGCTGAACCAATCGTCGGCGTTTCGGTCTTCTGGTCCACCCCGTTCCTCTGGTTCTACGTCTACTACGGGATCGCGGTGGCCGTCTTCGCCGGGTTCTGGTTTCTCTACAGTCCGCATCGCTGGCAGATCTGGTCTGTGCTGGGTACCGCGCTGATCGTCTTCAACGCCTATTTCTCGGTCCAGGTCAGCGTGGCCATCAATGCCTGGTACGGGCCCTTCTACGACCTGATCCAGCAGGCACTGGCCAAGACCGCCCCCGTGACGGCCGCGCAGCTTTACAACGGCATGGTCGGCTTCGCCGGGATAGCCTTCCTTGCCGTCACGGTGGGGGTGCTCAACCTCTTCTTCGTCAGTCACTGGATCTTTCGCTGGCGCACCGCCATGAACGAGTACTACATGGCCCACTGGCCTCGGCTTCGCGAGATCGAGGGCGCCTCGCAGCGCGTCCAGGAAGACACGATGCGGTTCTCTTCGACCATGGAGCAGCTCGGGGTCAGCCTGATCAACTCGGTGATGACGCTCGTCGCCTTCCTGCCGATCCTTTTCAAGATCGGCGCCGGCATCACCGAACTGCCGATCATCGGCCACGTGCCGCATGCGCTGGTCTGGGCCGCGTTGTTCTGGTCTCTCTTCGGAACCATCTTTCTGGCTGTGGTTGGCATCAGGCTGCCAGGGCTTGAATTCCGCAACCAGCGCGTCGAGGCCGCATACCGCAAGGAACTGGTCTACGGCGAGGACGACCCCGAACGCGCACAACCGCAGACCGTCGCGGAGCTCTTCGCCAACGTCCGGAAGAACTACTTCCGGCTCTATTTCAACTACATGTACTTCAATGTCGCCCGCATCTTCTATTTGCAGGCGGACAACTTGTTCGGCCTCTTCGTGCTCGTTCCGTCCATCGTCGCGGGAAAACTGACGCTCGGGCTGCTGACCCAGATCACCAACGTCTTCGAACAGGTCCGCAGCTCGTTCCAGTACCTCGTGAATTCATGGACCACGATCGTGGAACTGCTTTCGATCTACAAGCGGCTGCGAACCTTCGAGGCGGCACTCGACCATGAGCCGTTGCCGAAGATCGATCGGGAATACCTCGCTGGTGGCGAAGCCGCCTGAACCGAGATGGGGCTCACAACCCCTCGGTAGCGCTGCAGCCCTCCGGGGCGATGATGCCGGTCCACCATCCTGCGGCCCGCACTCAGGGCAAGTTGCGCACCTGCTCCGATGTCATCGGCATCATGTTGGTCTTCAGGTGATACATCACCCAGAGCGAGCCCGAGAGGGTGATGACCACGAGCACGACCGTGAAGATCAGGGCCATCAGCGACCAGCCGGCCTCGGCCTTGGAGTTCACGTGCAGGAAATACACCATGTGGACGACGATCTGCACCGCCGCGAGCGCGAGGATGGTGATGATCGTGACCGTGGTGCTCTCGAACACCTTGCCCATCACGAGCCAGAACGGGATCGCCGTCAACACCACCGACAGCACGAAGCCCATCACGTAGCCGCCCAGCGTCGCGTGGAAGCCGCTGTCGTGCTCGTCGTCCGCCCCATGGGAATCATGCAAGTCCGCAGCCTGGCGCTCATGGCAACGCCCCCATCAGGTAGACGAACGTGAAGACGCCGATCCACACGACGTCGAGGAAGTGCCAGAACATCGACAGGCACATCAGGCGGCGGCGGTTGGCGCTGCTCAGCCCGTACCTCGCGACCTGCACCATCAGAGTCAGCAGCCACACGATGCCGAAGCTCACGTGCAGGCCGTGCGTGCTGACCAGCGCGAAGAACGACGTCAGGAAGGCGCTGCGCTGCGGCCCGTTGCCGTTGTGGATCAGCTCGGCGAATTCGTGCAGCTCCACGCCGACGAAGCCGGCGCCGAGCAGCCCGGTCACGGCCAGCCACAGCAGCGTGCCGCCGACCTGGCGGTGCTGCATCGCGATCACCGCGAAGCCGTAGGTGATCGACGACAGCAGCAGCAGCGAGGTGTTCAGCGCCACCAGCGGCAGATCGAACAGCTCGGCGCCGGAAGGTCCGCCTGCATAGCTGCGACCGAGCACGCCGTACGCCGCGAACAAGCTCGCGAAGATCAGGCAATCGCTCATCAGGTACAGCCAGAACCCGAGCAGCGTGCCGTTCTGCGGGTGATGCTCGGTGGCGAGGTAGAAGCTCGGCGCCCCCTGCGCAACGGCGCCATGCCTCCAGGGACGCCCTTCCTTGCGCGAGCCCGGCGGCGCTCGGGTCGAGTGAAGCGGTGGAATCAGGCATGGCCGAGCAGCGTGCGGGTGCGCGCGTTCTCGACGCGCACGACTTCGTCTGCGGGAATATAGAACTCCCGCTCGTAATTGAAGGTGTGGACGATGGCCGCGACGATGAGCGCGGCGAATGCCCCGACGGCCAGCAGCCACATGTGCCAGATCAGCGCGAACGCGCACAGGGCGCTCAGGGCGGCCAGCACGAAGCCGGCGGCGGTGTTCTTCGGCATGTGGATCGGGATGAAGCCTTCGACTGGCCGCACGTGCCCGCGCTGCTTCATGTCGTACCACGCGTCGTTGTCGTGGACCAGCGGCGTGAACGCGAAGTTATAGGCCGGCGGCGGCGACGCGGTGGACCACTCCAGCGTGCGCCCGTTCCACGGGTCGCCGTTCAGGTCGCGCAAGGACTCGCGGCGCCGGAAGCTGACGACCAGCTGCACGAGGAACGAGCCGATGCCCAGCGCGATCAACACCGCGCCGAGCGCTGCGACCTGGAACCACACCTGCAGCGACGGATCGTCGAAATGGCTCAAGCGCCGCGTCACGCCCATCAGCCCCAGCACGTACAGCGGCATGAACGCGACGTAGAAGCCGACGAGCCAGAACCAGAACGAGCACTTGCCCCAGAAGGGGTCGAGCCGGTAGCCGAAGGCCTTGGGGAACCAGTAGTAGATGCCGGCGAAGAGGCCGAACACGACGCCGCCGATGATCACATTGTGGAAGTGCGCCACCAGGAACAGGCTGTTGTGCAGCACGAAGTCCGCCGGCGGCACCGCGAGCAGCACGCCGGTCATGCCGCCGATCACGAAGGTGACCATGAAGCCCACCGTCCACAGCATCGGCACGTCGAAGCGGATGCGCCCGCGGTACATGGTGAACAGCCAGTTGAAGATCTTCGCCCCGGTCGGGATCGAGATGATCATCGTCGTGATGCCGAAGAAGGAATTGACGCTGGCGCCCGAGCCCATCGTGAAGAAGTGGTGCAGCCACACCAGGTACGACAGGATCGTGATGACCAGCGTCGCATAGACCATCGACGCATAGCCGAAGAGCCGCTTGCTGCTGTATGTCGACACCACCTCCGAGAAGATGCCGAACACCGGCAGCACGAGGATGTACACCTCCGGATGGCCCCAGATCCAGATGAAGTTGACGTACATCATCGCGTTGCCGCCAGCCTCGTTGGTGAAGAAGTGCGTGCCGACATAGCGGTCGAGCGACAACATCGCGAGCACGGCGGTCAGCACCGGGAACGCGGCGACGATGAGGATGTTGGTGCACAGGGCCGTCCAGGTGAACACCGGCATCTTCATCGCGGTCATGCCCGGCGCCCGCATCTTGACGATGGTGGCGATCAGGTTCACCCCCGACAGCACCGTGCCCACCCCCGCCACCTGCAGCGACCAGATGTAGTAGTCCACGCCGACGTCCGGGCTTGCGATGATCCCCGACAGCGGCGGGTACGCGAGCCAGCCGGTGCGGGCGAACTCGCCGACGAACAGCGACATCATCACGAGCACGGCGCCGAACGTGGTCATCCAGAAGCTGAAGTTGTTGAGGAACGGGAACGCGACGTCGCGTGCGCCGATCTGCAGCGGCACGACGAAGTTCATGAAGCCGGTGACCAGCGGCATCGCGACGAAGAAGATCATGATGACGCCGTGCGCCGTGAAGATCTGGTCGTAGTGATGCGGCGGCAGGTAGCCCATCGAATCGCCGAAGGCGATCGCCTGCTGCAGTCGCATCATGATCGCGTCGGCGAAGCCTCGAAGCAGCATCACGATGCCGAGCACGATGTACATGATGCCGATCTTCTTGTGATCGATGGACGTGAACCATTCGTGCCACAGGACGCCCCAGGCGTTGTAGCGCGTGAGCGCCGCGACGAGCAACAGCCCGCCGAGCACGACGGCGGCGAAGGTCGCCAGCAGGATCGGATCGTGCAATGGAAGGGCATCCCACGACAGGCGGCCGAGCAGCAGCGTCTTGAGGTCCATGTCGTCGCGCATCGCGGTCACTCCCGGTCCAAGGCCAGCGCCATGCCCCGGCCCTGGGGGTCGTCGGCGGTGCATATCTGCGCGAACGGGTCGGGCCAGCCCGTCTTGCGCGTGGCGTAGGGGCTGCTTGCCCGTCGACGCTCGTCCATCGCCATCACCTGCCGCATGCAGGGCGTGCCCGGCTCGACGCAGCGGTTCACGATGGCGTCATAGAGGCCGGCTTCGACGGCACCGTACCGTCGCACCGGCTCGCGTTCGCTCGGCTGCTCGAGCTTCAGGTAGCCAGTGCGGTCGAGCGCGTTGCCGCTGGCCTTCAGCGACTTGACCCAGCGCTCGAACTCGTCGTCGCTCATCGTGTGGAACTTGAACTTCATGTCGGAGAACCCCGCGCCGCTGTAGTTGGCGGAGAACCCTTCGTAGACGCCAGGTCGGTTGCTCACCGCGTGCAGCCGCGTTTCCATGCCGGGCATGGCGTAGATCATCCCCGCGAGCGCCGGAACGTAGAACGCGTTCATCACCGACGTCGACGTGATCTTGAAGCGCAGCGGCCTGTCCACCGGTGCCGCCAACTCGTTGACCGTGGCGACGCCGTGCTCCGGATAGATGAAGAGCCATTTCCAGTCGAGCGCGACCACCTCCACCGTCAACGGCGGGGCGTCGCGCGCAATCGGCCGCCCGGGCCCGATTCGCGACAGCGAGCGATACGGGTCGAGCGTGTGCGTCGTGATCCACGTCAGTGCGCCGAGCGCGATGATGATCAGCAGGGGCGCCGCCCAGATCACGAGTTCGAGCTGGATGGAATGGTCCCAGTCCGGTGCGTACGGCGCGGCTGTATTGGACTGCCGGTAGCGCCACGCGAAGACGAGCGTCAGCACGATGACCGGCACGATGATCAGCAGCATCAGCAGCGTCGAGATCACGACCAGCTTGCCTTGCTGCGCCGCCACGTCGCCCGCCGGGTTCAGCACCACCCAGTCGCATCCGGCGAGCGCCGCCGTCGCCACCAGGCACGATGCGCGTCGCAGGAGGGTCGACATGCGGCTATTCCGGCTTGTGTGCGTTGTGGGGGGGACAGCGCGAAGTCCGAAGGCGCTGGCGCCTAGTCGCGGACTTCCAGCTTGCGATTGATCCACAAGGCCGCGAGCGTGCCCACGGCGCCCGACAGGAGGTACAGGCTCACGTAGCCGAGCCCGAAATGGGCCGACAGGCCGAGCGCGACCAGCGGGGCGAACCCGGCGCCGATCAGCCACGCCACGTCGGAAGTCAGCGCGGCGCCGGTGTAGCGGTATCGCGGCTCGAAGCTGGCGTTCATCGCGCCCGCCGCCTGCCCGTACGAAAGCCCGAGCAGGACGAACCCGAGCAGGATGAACACGTCCTGTCCCAGCTCGCCACCGTTGAGCAGCGTGGGAGCAAAGCCACTGAAGACGGCGATCAGCGTGGCAAGCAGGCCGAGCGTGTTGCGCCGCCCGATGCGGTCGGCGATGACGCCCGACGCCACGGTGCCGCCGATGCCCAGGAACGCCCCGATGATCTGGATGACGAGAAAGCCGTTGATCGACTGGTCCGCATACAGCCGGATCCACGACAGCGGGAACACCGTCACCAGGTGGAACAGCGCGTAGCTCGCGAGCGCGCCGAAGGCGCCGATCACGACGTCGTAGCCCTGCGATCGCAGCAGCTCGCGGCCGGTGGTGGGCTCGAGCTCGCGCTCGCCGAGCAGGCGGTCGTATTCGTGCGTCACGACGAGGCGCAGCCGCGCGAACAGCGCCACCACGTTGATCGCGAAGGCGCAGAAGAACGGATAACGCCAGCCCCAGGTCAGGAAGTCATCCGGCTCGAGCGCGGCATTGAGCAGCAGGTAGAGCGCGGTGGCCAGCATGAAGCCGATCGGCGCGCCGAGCTGCCCCATCATCGCGTACCAGCCGCGCCGCCCCTCCGGTGCGCTGAGGGCCAGCAACGACGGCAGGCCGTCCCAGGAGCCGCCGAGCGCCACGCCCTGCCCGATGCGAAAGATGGCCAGCAACACGATCGATGCCGCGCCGATGCTGGCGTAGCTCGGCAGGAACGCGATGCCCGCCGTGGACGTGCCGAGCAGGAACAGCGCGATGGTGAGCTTGGTGCCGCGCCCGAAGTGGCGCTGGATATTCATGAACGCGATCGTGCCCACCGGCCGTGCAATGAACGCGAACGAGAAGACCACGAAGGAGTACAGCGTGCCTTCGAGCCGCTCTTCGAAGGGGAAGAAGATGTCCGGGAACACCAGCACCGAGGCGATGCCGTAGACGAAGTAGTCGAAGTACTCCGAGGCCCTGCCGATGATGACGCCGATCGCGATGTCGCCCGGGGCGACATCGCCGTGCTCGGAAGACACCAGCCGCGCATCTCTCTCGAGCGTGC
Organism: uncultured beta proteobacterium; assembly: GCA_963818175.1. Classification (GTDB taxonomy): domain Bacteria; phylum Pseudomonadota; class Gammaproteobacteria; order Burkholderiales; family Burkholderiaceae_C; genus Caldimonas. The sequence goes on from CAWFRK010000001.1 coordinate 55,379, forward strand.
TCGACGAGAGGGTGGATGTGTGACTGGTGGTGGCCATGTTCGCCGCTGCCTCTGGATTCGAAGCCAGCGTCGCAAGAGCGCGGGGGGATTCTCGCGCGTACCGCTTCGAATCCGCAAGGAGCAAAGCCACTCTGGCGTGAACGGATTGCCTTCATGCCTTTGCGACAGGCAGGCATTGCTCGGGAAGGGCCTGAGCCCGTCCGTCCGTTGAACATGCAAGGATGGGGCTGCGCGTCCAGGCGGCGTCGCCTGACCCAAAGCAGAGACGGATGGAGCAGCGATGAGCGATACCCGAATTGACCGGATCCACGGCCGGCGCGTGTGGGACTCGCGCGGTCGCCCGACGGTGGAGGCGGAGGTGCACCTGCGCAACGGCCTGCGTGGCCGCGCGATCGCGCCAGCCGGGGCCTCCACCGGCTCGGGTGAGGCGCTCGATCTGCGTGACGGTGGGAGCCGGTTCGGCGGCATGGACGTCGCAAAGGCCTGTTCGGCCATCAACGAGGTGATCTCGAAGGATCTGTCCGGGTGGGACATCGCGGATCAAGGGAGACTCGACGCCCGCCTCATCGAGCTGGATGGCACGCCGGCGCGAAGCCGCCTGGGCGGCAATGCCATGGTTGCAAGCTCCATGGCCTTCGCGCATGCACGCGCCGCGGCTTCGGGCCAGCCGCTTTGGCTCCACCTGGCAGGCGATCGCAATGTCCGCATGCCGCTTCCCGAGATCCAGATCCTTGGCGGAGGCGCGCACGCGTCGCGAAGAGTGGATGTCCAGGACTTCATGGTCATGTGCCCGGCAGCCGGCTCGTTTGCCGAGGCGCTCGAGTGGACCGCAGAGATCTACCGGGCTGCAGGTGCGCTGCTCAAGAAGGCGGGCAGCTTGCAGGGAGTCGCCGACGAAGGCGGCTACTGGCCAGCCTTCTCGTCCAACGACCAGGGCCTTGACACATTGATGCAAGCCATCCTCGACGCAGGATTGCGCCCGGGGGAGCAGGTCGGCATCTCTCTCGACATCGCGGCGTCGGAGTTCGGACGCGGCGGTCGCTATGAACTGGCGCTCGAGAAGCGGGTACTGGACTCCGACGCAATGATCGACATGCTCGGCGCCTGGATTGATCGCTATCCCATCCTGTCCATCGAAGACCCGCTGGCGGAGGACGACCCAGAGGGCTTCCGGCGCTTCTGCGAAACGTATGGCGCACGTTGCCAGGTCATCGGCGACGACTTTCTGGTGACCAATGCCGATCGCGTCCGGACCGCGGCAGAGGTGGGCAGCGTCAATGCCGTGCTCATCAAGCCTAACCAGGCCGGCACCCTGACCGAGGCGCATGCCGCGCTCCAGGCCGGGAGGAAGGCCGGCTTCGGCACGATCGTGTCGGCTCGCTCGGGCGAGACCGAGGACGTCACGATCGCCCATCTCGCGGTGGGCTGGGACGCCGGGCAACTGAAGGTCGGTTCCTTTTCCCGTTCCGAGCGCATGGCCAAGTGGAACGAAGTCCTTCGGATCGAGGAGTCACTGGGCAAGGACGCGCGCTATTGGGGATGGGATGCGCTGCCCTTCAAGCGCTCTGAGCGACTCTGAGGCGAGCGCCGCATGAAGACCGTATCGAACAGCCCAGACCCATCGCTGGACAAGTTCCTCGTGGAGCAGTGCCTGCTTTCTCCTGGGGAGCGAGCTGATTGGCATCCGCTGCCCGGGGGCGTGTCGTCCGATATCTGGCGCGTGGACATCGGGGGTCGTTCCGTGTGCGTCAAGCGCGCCCTGGCCAAGCTGAAGGTCGCGGCCGATTGGAAGGCTCCGCTCTCGCGAAACGCGTACGAGTGGGCCTGGATCCAGTTTGCGGCGCAGCACTGCCCGGACAACGTCCCCGAGCCCCTCGCACACGACGGCGCGGTGGGTGTGTTTGCGATGTCCTACCTCGACCCCTTGTTGCATCCCGTCTGGAAGCGGCAGCTGCTGGACGGTGTCGTGATCCCGGGCATCGCCGATGAGGTGGGCAGCCTGGTAGGTCGTCTTCACGCGGCAAGCGCTGGAAGGCCGGAAATCGCTTCGGCGTTCGAGACGATCGAAAACTTCTACGCGCTTCGCCTGGAGCCGTACCTGGTCGCGACGGCCGATCGCCATCCCGACCTGGCGCCGGTCCTGCTTGCCTTGGTCGCGAGAACGGCGGGCACGCAGCATGCGCTCGTCCACGGTGACGTGAGCCCCAAGAACATTCTCGTGGGACCCCGGGGGCCTGTCCTGCTCGACGCAGAGTGCGCGTGGTACGGAGATCCGGCCTTCGACATTGCCTTCTGCCTGAATCACCTGCTGCTCAAGGGGCTGGCGAGGCCAGGCGCGAGGCACGAGCTCTCCGCATCGTTCGAGGCCCTGGTGCGCAGCTATTTCGAGCAGGTCACGTGGGAGCCGGGATGGAAGCTGGAGCAGCGAGCGGCACAGTTGCTGCCCGCCTTGATGCTCGCACGCGTGGACGGCAAGTCGCCGGTCGAGTACCTCACGGAGGATTCGCGGACGCTCGTGCGCGCAGTTGCGGTGCCCTTGCTGCAGCAGGCCCCGGCCGCGCTCGCGGACGTGCTGCAGGCGTGGAACCGCGCGCTGTGGTAGCGGAAAGGCGGCGGCAAGGACGCGAAAGCGATTCTTCGGGACGCCGGCCGCTTGCGTGACATCTTGCACTGTTCGAGATCCTCAGCGATCACGAAGTCGCTGTGACGGCGCTACGTCACCAGCGAGAAGACGACTACCACTGAGCGATCGCGCAGCCATGGTTCCGGTGTGATCGCTTGTCCGACCCTGAGCTTGCGAGTTTCCCCGTCGAATCGCCGCTGCGGGCCGAGCAAGCTTGGCGAATGACCGCTTCTGCGTGCGCGACTTGGCACGAGCGCCGCAGTCAGGCGACACTCGGGCGGTATCCAGGAGTTCCCCATGGCGACTCAGCAACCCACGATCATCTACACGCTGACCGACGAAGCGCCAATGCTGGCGACGTGGTCATTCCTGCCCATCATCCGGACCTTTACCGCGCCGGCGGGCTTGCAGGTGCGCACGAGCGACATCTCGTTGGCGGCGCGCGTCCTGGGCGCGTTCCCCGAGTACCTGAGCGACGCCCAGAAGGTGCCCGACGACCTGGCCGAGTTGGGACGCCTGACGCTATTGCCGGATACCAACATCATCAAGCTGCCCAACATCAGTGCCTCCGTGCCCCAGCTGATCACAGCGATCAACGAGCTGCAGGCGCGCGGCTACAGGATTCCAGCTTTCCCGGAAAACCCGAACAGCGACGAGGAGAAGGCGATCCGCGCCCGCTATGCCAAGGTGCTGGGCAGCGCGGTGAACCCGATACTGCGCGAGGGTAACTCCGACCGCCGTGCGCCGCTGGCGGTCAAGAACTACGCGCGCAAGCATCCGCACTCGATGGGCGAATGGAGCCAGGCCTCGCGCACGCACGTCGCGACGATGAAGGGCGGCGACTTTTACCACGGCGAGAAGTCGATCACGCTCGACCGCGCGCGCAACGTCCGCATGGAGCTCGTCACGCGCGACGGCAAGGCGCTCGTGCTGAAGTCGGAGGTCTCGCTTCTCGCTGGCGAGATCATCGACAGCATGTTCATGAGCAAGAAGGCGCTGTGCGCGTTCTACGAGCAGCAGATGGAGGACGCGCGCAAGACAGGCGTGATGTTCTCGCTGCACGTCAAGGCGACGATGATGAAGGTCTCGCACCCGATCGTCTTTGGCCACGCGGTCAAGGTCTTCTACAAGGAGGCATTCGCGAAGCACGCCGAGCTGTTCGACAAGCTCGGCGTCAACGTCAACAACGGACTCGTGAACCTGTACGACAAGATCGCGGTGCTGTCGGATTCGGAGCGCGAGCGCATCACTCGCGACCTGCACGCGTGCCACGAGCACCGCCCCGAGCTCGCGATGGTCGACTCGGCCAAGGGCATCTCGAACCTCCACGCGCCGAACGACGTGATCGTCGATGCGTCGATGCCGGCGATGATCCGCGCCGGCGGCAAGATGTACGGCACCGACGGCCGCCTGAAGGACACCAAGGCGGTGATCCCCGAGAGCACGTTCGCGCGCATCTACCAGGAGGTCATCAACTTCTGCAAGACGAATGGCAACTTCGACCCTGCGACGATGGGCACCGTGCCGAACGTCGGCTTGATGGCGCAGCAGGCCGAGGAATACGGATCGCACGACAAGACCTTCGAGGTCACCGAGGACGGCGAAGGCCGCATTGTCGACATCGCCACGGGCGAGGTGCTCCTGGTGCAGAACGTCGAGGCCGGCGACATCTGGCGGATGTGCCAGGTCAAGGACGCGTCGATCCGCGACTGGGTCAAGCTCGCCGTCACGCGCGCGCGCAATTCGGGCATGCCGGCGGTGTTCTGGCTCGACCCGTACCGGCCCCACGAAGCCGAGCTGATCAAGAAGGTGCAGGCCTGTCTGAAGGACCACGACACGACCGGCCTCGACATCCACATCATGTCGCAGGTGCGTGCGATGCGGTATACGCTCGAGCGCGTCGTGCGCGGCCTCGACACGATTGCGGTTACCGGCAACATCCTGCGCGACTACCTGACCGACCTGTTTCCGATCATGGAGCTCGGCACGAGCGCGAAGATGCTGTCGATCGTGCCCTTGATGGCCGGCGGCGGCATGTACGAGACCGGCGCCGGGGGCTCGGCGCCGAAGCACGTCAAGCAGCTCGTCGAGGAGAACCACCTCCGCTGGGATTCGCTCGGCGAGTTCCTCGCGCTCGCCGTCTCGCTCGAAGACCTCGGGATGAAGAGCGACAACCCGAAGGCCAAGCTGCTGGCCAGGACGCTGGACGCCGCCACAGGACGGCTGCTTGACAACAACAAGTCGCCGTCGCCGCGAACCGGCGAGCTCGACAACCGTGGCAGCCAGTTCTACCTGGCGCGGTACTGGGCGCAGGAGCTCGCGGAACAGACGGAGGACGCGGCGCTGCAGGCGCAGTTCGCGCCGCTTGCCCGCGCGCTCGCCGACAACGAGCAGAAGATCGTCGATGAGCTGACGTCGATCCAGGGCAGGCCGGTTGACATCGGCGGCTACTACCTGGTCGATGCCGCAAAGGCCCAGGCGGTCATGTGTCCAAGCCCGACCCTGAACGCGGCGCTGGCGGCGGTGTGCGGCTGAAGCTGCCGTCCTTCCGTAGTCAGGCTGGTGTCCTGAACAGAGTCATGAACTCGTCGAGCAGGCGTGGAGCATTGACGCGGACGCAGACCTTCTGGTGAGCTTGCTTGTCCCATGCATTCGGCGGGAACTCCTGGTCCGCGGGTGATTGAATCGTCTGACCCATCGCGATGCCGTCGGTGACGACACGTACGGCGCCTGAACGCATCACGAAGTTGCCGGGATCCAGCGCGCAAGCCACGGCACTCGGGTCGTGCGAAAAGATGCCGCCGCCCGTGCGCCTGGCGGTGTGACGCTCGTAGAAGCGCGTGATCTCGCGAATGAAGTGCCCGGCCTCGCCGCCGTACTTGCCCAGGTCGTCGAGATACGCCGTACTCATCACCACTTCCTGGGTGACGTCGAGTCCGACGATCTCGACCGGCCAGTCCGCGGTGAATACACGGTCGGCAGCGTGGGGGTCGCACGCGATGTTGGCCTCGGCGCACGGCGAGACATTGCCGCAGTGGCCGTTGACGCCGAACGCCCCACCCATGACGACGACTCTTCGAACCATGCGCGGCAGGGCAGGATCGTGCTCCAGGGCCAACGCGAGGTTGGTCAACGGTCCAACCGCAACGAGCGTGATCTGGCCTGGTGCGGACCTCACCATGTCGCAAATGAATTCGTGCGCCGGCTTTGCATGGACGGTGTGGCGCGTGGGCATCGGCAATTCGATCTCGCCAAGACCGCTGCGACCATGAACGGATTCAGGAAATGGCCTCGCGACGGTTTGCAGGGGGTGTCCGGCGCCGCGTGCGACCGGGACATCGATGCCGAATCGCTCGCAAAGGCCGAGGGCATTGCGAGTGGTCGCATCGATCGACGCGTTGCCGAAAACCGTGGTGATGCCTGCGAGCTCGCACCGCGGGTCACGCTGCAGCATCAACAGCGCCATCGCGTCGTCGATGCCAGGGTCCGTGTCGAAGATGACCTTGATCGGGTTCGAGACTGTCCCGCTCGTTGGCGAGAACTGCACGCCAGTTGCGGCTTGCGCAGACGACGCGAGCAGCTCGGACCTTCGGGGCATGGCCGCCTGGGCACCATGACGGGTGACCGCAATGGCCGCCGCGGCTTGCCCAAGACCGATCGCTTCCTTGACCGACTCGCCACGAGCCAGGCTCGCGCAAAAGACCCCGACGAAGGTATCGCCGGCGCCCGTCGTGTCCACCGCGCGCACCGGCACCGCCGGGAAGTGCTCGAAGCCTTCCGCCGTGGCAAGCAATACACCACGACTTCCCAGGGTGATGATCACGGCGCCAACCCCCGCCGCCAACAGGACGGTTGCAGCACGGCCGGCCAGTTCGGACCCCGCAGGGGGGTGACCGGCCAATGTCTCGGCTTCGGTCTCGTTGACGACCAGCCAATCCACCAAGCTCAAGAGACTGCGCGGCAGCGCGGCAGCAGCCGGCGCGGCATTGAGGACAGTGTTGGCGCCGGTTCTGCGCGCGAGTTCGAATGCGGCAACGGTCGCCTCGATCGGTGTCTCCAGTTGTGCCACCACGAGCCTTGCGTTGGCGAAGACCGGTGCCACTGCCTCGACGTGGGAGACGGTGACACGATGATTCGCGCCGGGAACGACGACGATGCAGTTTTCGGCGCTTTCCGCCACTGAAATCAGCGCCACGCCGGTTGGATGGCTGTCATCGCGCGCCACGCCTTTGCAATCGATGCCTTCGCGCACGAGAGCCTCGAGCAAGCGATTCCCATCGTTGTCGTTGCCGATGCAGCCGACCATGGCGACGGTGGCGCCGATGCGCGCTGCCGCAACAGCCTGGTTTGCGCCCTTGCCACCTGGCTCGACGGAAAAGCTCGACCCGGTGACAGTCTCGCCCGGGCGTGGCAGGGCTTCACAGCGAGCCACCATGTCGGCGTTGATGCTGCCGATCACTACAACGGTTGCCGGGACCGGGACCGCACCCTTTGGGTCTGGAAGAGAAGGCACTGGCATCGTCAATGCTCGCGACTCGCGGCGCGCGTGTCGGCAAACGCGCTGCGGCCGAGCCAGCGCCACAGGTCACGTGCATCGCGCGGCGCACCGTTGACGCGCAGCGCGCCTGTAGCGATGACCTCCGCCGGCTCGCGATCGCCGGTCCAGATTTCGGTCAGCGCGAGCACCGTCGATTCGACGACCAGCGTCACTTCGCGGCCGGGGTCGTCGCGGCACAGGTCGGCGCTGCCGTTCTCGACCACCAGCCACCAGCGGCGTTCGCCGGCGTGCGCGTCCGTGAAGCGGAAATGGATCACCACGCAGCGGTTTCGCGGCATCTCGTCGAGGCGGACAAAGCGGCGGATGTCCCAGATCAGGAAGCCGGCGTCGAGCTGGCCACGCTTGAGCCGGCTGCCGATCCAGCGCGCGCCCCAATGGCCGAGCGCCATGACGATCGGGCGCAGTTCCTCGCCGGCGCCGGTAAGGTGGTATTCGCCGCTGGCGACGCGCCTGACGACGCCGATCTCCTCGAGCTTGCGCAGCCGTTGCGCCAGCAATGACGGCGACATGCGCGGCACGCCGCGACGGATGTCGTTGAAGTGCGTGCTGCCGCACAGGAGTTCGCGCACGACCAGCGGCGTCCAGCGCTCGCCGAACACCTCCGCGCCGCGTGCGACGGTGCAGAACTGCCCGTAGTCGATCATGTTCTCAACCTAGCGCCTGCACGCTGCGGGCGCCAGTACAAATTGTGGACTGGGCAGCGCGGCGCCGCCACATGTGCACATTCTGGACTGGCCGCCGGGCGTTCCGACGCCGAAGCTTGATGCGTCCTCTTCACCATCACGGGAGACGCACGATGAGCGCTGTACTGCAAAACGCCGCAAACACCTTCGATGCGGCCAAGTTCAAGGCCACGACACGCGCGCAATGGCAGGCCGCTGCCGACGCCTGGCACCGCTGGGGGCCGTTCCTCGGGCAATGGCTGGGCCCGGCCACCGAAACAATGTTCGACCTCGCGCAGGTCGGCCCCGGCTGCCGCGTGCTCGATGTCGCGGCCGGCGCTGGCGAGCAGTCGATCGCGGCGGCGCGACGCGTCGGTGCGGGCGGCCATGTGCTCGCCACCGACATCGCGCCGGCGTTGCTCGAACACGCGGCGGCCGACGCGCGGGCTGCCGGGCTGTCGAGCATCATCGAGACGCGCGAGCTCGACGGCGAGGCGCTGGACGCGTTGCCGGCCCAGTCATTCGACGTCGTCATCAGCCGTGTCGGGCTGATCTACTTTCCGACCAGCAGGGTGCACTCGCCGGCATGCGCCGCGTGTTGAAGCCGGGCGGACGCATTGCGGCGATCGTCTATTCGACCCCCGAGCGCAACGCGTTCTTTTCGATCCCGGTGAAGATCATCCGCGAGCGCGCGCAACTGCCGCCGCCTTTGCCAGGACAGCCGGGGCCGTTCTCGCTCGGCGGCGACGGCGTGCTGCAGGCAGCCTTCGCGCAGGCGGGCTTGCGCGACATCGAAGTGCGCAAGGTACCGTCGCCGGTGCGCCTCGGGAGCGCGGCCGAATGCGTGCGCTTCGAGCGCGAATCGTTCGGCGCCTTGCACCAGATGATGGCGGGCTTGAGCGATACCGATCGCGTATCGGTGTGGCGCGACATCGAGGACGCGCTGCGACCCTACGAAGCCGACGGCGGCTTCATCGGGCCGTGCGAGATGCTGGTCGGCGTGGGTACGGTGTAGGGGGTCGAGATGAACCGCATGCTCATGGCGCTTGCCTGTGCGCTCTGCGGCAACGCGGCGTTCGCCGATACGGGGTCGAAAGTGGCCAGAGACCGTTCCGCGTACGCCATTACACTGAAGACCGGATCGAAAAAGAAGCGAAGATC
>CAWFRK010000002.1:0-119065 GCA_963818175.1 uncultured beta proteobacterium
CGAGGTCTTCAGCCCCGCTTCGCCACAGTCGCCACAGGCCGGCAGCCACGAAACCCGCGGCGATTGCCTTCTGTAGCGCGTGCGGACCGTCGCCGGCCAGGGTCACTCCCGCGTCGACCGGCCGACCCAGCAGCCCGGCCGCAAGCATCGCAGCAGTTGCCGCCCAGACGGACCACGGGATGTCGACCCGGTCATCGAACGACTGTGGACAAGCCACCAGAATGCAAGCGGGAACAGCAGGGCGCCAAGCGACAGCGGCAGCAGCGCCTCGACTGACCAGCCCCGGGCCTGCGGCGCCGAACGCAACAGGTATGCCGCGAGGCACACCAGCAGGGCAGCAAGGCAAGCTGCGCTCGCGCGGCAAGCCGACGCCGGCAAGCATCAGCGCAAGCGCAAGGCCGACGGCGATGCCGCGCGACGCGCGAGTGTCGGTTCGTCGACCATGGTTCACGATGCGTTGTTGACCATGGCAAGTCGCCGAATCCTGCGAGATCGCTGCGTTCGAAATCGCTACACGGTCTACCATCGGCGCGACGCCGAGGGTCGCGCCTTCGGTGCGGACGTCCATCGCACGACCAAGCGCCGAATGATGCCGACCGATTCCTTCCCCCTCGAGTGATCGCCAGGCTGCCGGCAGCCTGGCGCTCGCGCACGCCTGTCAGGCTCCAGGAGCCCTACCCAGGGCAGCGTAGTCGCAGTTCATGAATTCGATGTTCACGGTGCTGATCTTTTCCGCCAACGGCGCCGTGATCTTCGCCGGCGCGAAGGCCGGCGTCGGTCGCGTGTACCGCGATCTCGCGCAGTACGGCTGGCTCTATGCCGTCGCAAGCCTGGCCGTGCTCGTGCTGGCGCATGACGCCTGGTTCTACTGGACGCACCGGCTGCTGCACCAGCGCTGGCTGTTCCGCTGGGCGCACCAGACGCACCACCGCTCGGTGGCGCCGACGCCGTGGGCCGCCTACAGCTTTGCGGCAGCCGAGGCCGTCTTGCAGGCGATCTTCCTGACCTTGGTGCTGCTGGTGCTGCCGCTCCACCCGGCGGTCATCTTCGTGTTCCTTGCGCACATGATCATGCGCAACGTGCTCGGCCACGCGGGCGGGGGCCGCCCTGCGGTATTCGGGGAACCGCGCCGACGCCGACCGGCGGCAGCAAGGAAGCGGCTGCAAGGGGCCAGGATTGCGGCAGGTGGGGCGTGAGGTCACGCTGTCTCCACGAAGGCAAGGAAATTCAGCGGGCGGGGTTGAGACGCGGATGGGTCTCCTCGCCCCAGTGGTAGAGCACGGCGCCGAAGCCGCCATCGCCACGGCGACGAACCAGAAGGCGCTCTCCAGACGCCCGCCGAGTGCGGCAGCAGTGCCAAGACCGAGAGCGCCGATGCCATATCCGAGGTCGCGCCAGAAGCGGTAGATGCCGATAGCCGACGCGCGCCAGGCCGGATGGGCGATGTCAGCGACCGCGGCACTGAGATTCGGATACAGCATTGCCATGCCCAGGCCGACGACGGCAGCCGCAGTGCTCCACCAGGCTGCGCCCTGGCCGAGCGGCAGCAGCGCCACACCCGCCCCGCAAATCCACATGCCCCACGAGTTGAGGTGGTGCCGACCCAGCCGGTCGGAGAGCTTGCCGGTGAAGAACTGCGCGCCGCCCCAGGTGAAGCCGTAGACGCCGACGATCCAGCCGATGCCAGGCAGGCCGACACCCTGCTGGTGCAGATAGACCGGCCAGAAGACCCAGACCAGCGCATCGACAAATTTCTCCACCAGTCCGGCTTGGCACAGCGCTGCCATCCGGCGGTCGCGCCAGGTCATGAGGGCGAACATTTCCGCGGTCGAGGGCTGTTCGCTCACGCCTGTCGGATAGCGAGGCTGTGGCGTCTTTGCGGCCGAGCCCGCCGCATGAGGCCTGAGCTCCGCATGGGCCCAGGGAAGCGTCTCTTCCACCGCCAGCCACGCCAGCAGCGTGGCCAGCCCGACAACCGCGCCGCCAAACCACAGCAAGCCCTCGCGAGGCCCGAGCAGTGCCGCGGCATACCGGTCGCCACGCCGGCCATGGCCACGCCGACATAGCCCGCGAATTCGTTGAGTCCGATCACCAGCCCGCGCTGGTCGGCGCGGGTGATGTCGAGCTTGGCCGTCTAGTCATCGACCAGGTCAGGCCCTGGTTCACGCCCAGCAAGATGGTGGCAACGACAACCCATGCCCACGACGGAGCCGCGTAGACGAGCAGCGGAATCGGCACGGCCACGAGCCAGCCGAGGAGGAGACCCGCTTGCGACCGACACGTTCGGCCAGACGGCCGGCAACGAAGTTCATGGCGCCCTTGACGAAGCCAAAGGCAACCACGAAGGCGACCAGCAGCATGAAGGAGCCGCGCGGCACACCAAATTCAGTCTCGGCCAGCGCCGGAACGACATTGCGCATCATCCCGATGGTCATGCCCACGAACAGCACTTGCAGCAACTGCTGCAAGAGTTGACCGAGGTTGGCGCGGATGCCAAAGGTCAGTGCCGAGTTCATGCGGGCGCGGACGCGGGTCGCGACACCACGAAGGTTGGCTTCGAAGATGCGTGCCGTGTCGGCGGGCGGCGGGGGGATGTCAGCGGTCAAGGCTTCGATGAAGGCCTCTCGCGACATCGACAACATCGGGTTGAATCGCTTCTCGAAGCCGATGGTCGAAGCCGGCTTGCCCGACAGGCCCGCGCCGCAGGCACTGCCGGCCTGGTGGCCGGGATAGATTTCGAGTTCGGCAGGCAGCGACAGCAGCTTGCCATGCAAGCTGTCATGGAGCTGCGCCGCCATTTCGCGTTCGTGTCCCGCCAGGTCGGGGCGCCCGACGGCGCCGACGAACAAGGTGTCGCCGGTGATGACGAACCAGGGCTCGTCGCCGCGGCGCAGGTCGCGCACCAACAGGCAGACGCTGTCAGGCGTGTGGCCCGGGGTATGAACCACGTCGACCAGCACATTGCCGGACTCGAGACGCTGGCCATCGCTCAGCGGGGTGAACTCGAACGAGACGCGCCCCTTGTTGCTCTCGTGCAGGCAGTACGGCGCGCCGACCCGACGGGCCAATGCAAGGCCGCCCGAGTAGTGGTCGGCGTGCACATGCGTGTCAATGACGTGCACGATCTTGACGCCGGCCGACTCGGCTTCGGCGACGAACCAGTCCTCGTCGCCGGCAACAACGTCCACTGCAACCGCCTTGGCCCGCCCGGCGCAGCCGAAGAAGTAGGAAAGGGTCGCGTTTGCCGCTGCGCGTTGCTTGAAGAACATGAGACGTCTCCCGGATGCCTTAGGTGGCCTGCTCGATGGGAAGCCCGCGGGCGCGCCACTCGGCCACGCCGTCAGTCGAGGTGGAAGGCGTGATAGCCCTTCTTGCGCAGTAGCTCGACCGCGTTCTTGGCCATCAGGCAAAACGGGCCACGGCAGTACGCGACGATCGGGATGTCCTTCGGAAGCTCCGTAGAGCCTCTTCTTCAGCTCACCCACGGGAAGGGACCGCGCGTGCGGCAGGTGTGCCGTGGCGAACTCCTCTTCCGGACGCACATCCAGGACCACGACTTCACCGGCCCTGGCCCTCTTCAGGATGTCCGCGCGGTCGACGCCCTGCAGCTCATCGCCATGCTCGACGATGGAAGCCAGCGCGACCTGCAGCTCCACCAACCGCTCCTCGGCCTCGGAACGCAGGTTGACCCAGAGGTCGGCGACGCTCGTACTGGCCAGGCGGTAGAGAACGTACTTGCCGTCCTTGCGCGTCTCCACCAAGCGTGCCAGACGGAGCTCCTTCAGGTGGGCGCTCGCCAGCTTGACGCTGATGTCAGCCTGGGTCGCGAGCATCTCGACAGTCTTCTCGCCCTGGCACAGCAGCTCGATGAGCTCGAGGCGTTTCGGGCTGGCCACGGCCTTGCCGATGCGGGCGACCTGTTCGTAGAGGTGGTCTTTAACTTCTCTCATGACGACATTCTAACGAGTATTAGAATGGCCGGTGTGCCGAGTTGACCCCGGATCTTGATCTCGATCTCCCATCGAGCCACCAGGTCCACGGGAGCAGACTGCGTCGCAAGGAGAGCCTGATGCTCGTTGGTGCTGCCTGCGACTTCGCGCGCGACTACGAGATCGCGCAAGAGCCGCTGATGCGGGAGATCGAACGCTGCGTGCGTGGCAGTGACTACGGTGCAACCAGCTGGACGACCCTCGAGCAGGCCGAACAGGCAGCCACACGCCTCGGGCTCGGGCGCGGTCGACGATTGTTGGAGCTCGGGGCCGGCTCGGGATGGCCAGCGCTGTTTTTCGCGAAGCTGTCGGGCTGCGACGTTGTGCTAACTGATCTGCCCTTCTCGGCGCTGCGCATCGCACGGGAACGTGCCGCTAGGGACGGCTTGGGCGGTCGTTGCAGCGTGTTGGCTGCCGACGCTGCGGCGCTCCCGGTCGTCGACCACGCCTTCGACCGCATCCACCATGCAGACGTGCTGTGCTGCATGGACCACAAGCGAGAGATGCTGCGCGAGTGCGGACGTGTCGCGCGCGCCGGGGCCCGCATGGAGTTCTCGGTCATATCGCTTGCTCGTGCACCTGCCGACGACGACGAGCGGCGCCTGCTGCAGCAAAGCGGTCCGCCCTATCCAGACGCTGGAGCGGACTACGCAGTGCTGCTCGAGGAGACCTGCTGGACGCTGGTTGAGCGCATTGACGTGACCGGCGAGTTCACACGCTGCATGGAGGTTTTGATCGAAGAGTCCCTTGCGCGCCGTGCTGCGTTGGTCGAGCTTCTCGGCAACGAGGACCATGCCGAACGGCTGGAGCGCCGCCGCTGCACCCTTGCGGCAGTTGCGCGTGGCCTGCTCAGGCGTGAGATCTTCCTCGCGCAGCGCGGGGGCGCGCAGCGCGCAACCCGGTCAGGCTGTCATGAATCGCTGGGTCTCGCCTCCCGTGGCTTTCTCCGTTGCCGCCGTCGCCATGTGGTGGATCGGACGCAGCGTCGAGTTCGCCAGATACTCTTTCGACTATCAGGCGCCGGCCGGTATTGCCCTCATCGTGCTCGGCCTGGGCATCGTCGCTGTGAGCATCCGCTCATTCATTGTCGCCGGCACCACGCCCAGCCCGATCGAGCCGAGGAATGCCACGCTGTTGGTGACCTCCGGCGCGTACTCGCGGTCCCGCAACCCGATGTACGTTGGCGACGCAGTGATGCTGGCAGGTATCGCGGTGTGGATAGGGAGCGTCCTCAACCTGGTGTTGATCTCTGCGTTCGTTTGGTGCATCGACCGATTCCAGATCGCCGGTCGAAAGAGGAGGCACTCGACGGAGAAATTCGGCATCGCTATGTGACGTACCGCAGCAAAGTCCGGAGGTGGCTTTGATCGCCACGCTTGCCTCGTCAAGCGGCTGCAAGGCCGCGCTATCCCGCTGAACCTCACCTGAACCCGGAGGTCATCATGTCCACTGAAGTCAACCGCAACGAGCTGGAATCCAAGGTCCAGGCAATGTACCGCGAGGTCGCGCAGAACCCGCACGGCGAGTTCCATTTCGAGATGGGTCGTGCGCTGGCCGAGCGCCTTGGCTACCGCCCGGCCGACCTCGATCGCATCCCTGGCGAAGCCATCGATTCGTTCGCTGGCGTCGGCTACTACTTTCACTTGCTTGACGAGATGGAGGGTGCGCGGGTGCTCGATCTGGGCAGCGGCTCGGGCATGGACAGCTTCATTGCGAGTCTGATGGTGGGCGCGAGCGGAACGGTCATCGGCCTGGACATGACCGACGCACAGCGTGCCAAGGCCGAGGCGCTGCGGCGCCGGCACGGCGTGCGCAACATCACCTTCGTCAAGGGCTACATCGACGCCGCGCCGTTCGAGGACAGCAGCTTCGATGTGATCATCAGCAACGGCGTGATCAACCTCGCCGTCGACAAGCCGCAGGTGTTTCGCGAGATCGCCCGCATGCTCCAGCCCGGGGGTCGGCTGGCAATCGCCGACATCGTCACCGCGGTGGACCTGCCGGAGACCATCGCCTGCAACACCACGCTATGGGCGGCCTGCATCGGCGGCGCCTGGCAGGTCGAACGCTACAAGCAGGCGATCAACGATGCCGGGCTGCGTGTCGTGGCCGACCAAGTCAACGAGGAGTACCGCTTCCTGTCCGACAACGCGCAAGGGGCCACCAAGAAGTTCGGCGTGAAGAGTATCTCGCTGCGCGCCGACAAGGCCTGAGAGCAGCGGTATCCACCTTTGCTGCAGCCACTGACGGCAATTGGGGGCGCATGGCCATGACGCGATTGGCCGCGGGCCTTGCCGAAGGGGCAGCAAGACCCACTGCCCGCCGGGTGCCGCCGCATCTGCGGCGGTCTGTGCCAACCATGCAATTTCCCTCGGGTCGCGCCATCCGACTGGCTTAATCGGACTGAGCAACCGGTTCAGGTCGACGACGGCTCCTTGACCTATCGAGTCGTCGGTCGCTCTGGCGGCCTCAGCGCAGTGTGACTAGACCGAGGCGCGGCTCATCAGCGACCCATCGAAGTCGGCGCCCGCTGAGGGAAATTGCCCCCTCATCCAGGTTGGCTGTTGGAGACGATGGCCTCGCTAAAAGTCCCTATCGGTTGCGTTCTGGTCCGGCGCCTCGATCGGTTACGCGCACTCTGGTGCTTCGTCTCGGCGGCTGTGCACAGCCGCGAGTCGCGACCGATGGCCATCATGATGGGCGCTGAGCAATCGATCGTGGAAGCCTGTGCCCTAAGGTCGTTGAACTGTTGGTCGGCACGACACGCATTGTCACTAGACAGGGTGTAACCTGCCTTGACATCCATTCGTACCGGCCGAGGACGCAAGCCAGGACGGTCCGGGCTGTCAGGTTGGCCAACCGGGCCCGCGCTTCGAGGTTCTCGCGGCATTACCTGATGGGCTCGGCTTGACTTCGTTCGGTGGCCGGTCGTCGCATCTTGGCAAGTTCCGCGCTGGATTCGTCAAGATCATGCTGGAATTGGCTCGACGATGATCGAGCTACACCGATTCTCGTCGCACGGTGCCGAGGCCCTGCCGGCGCCCGCTGCGCGAGCAGCCGGGAGGTCGGGGCGAATCCGACATCTCTCGCTGCATGGGGCTGACCCGGCCGAGGCCGACCACATCGTCGACGCGCACTGGTCGCGCGCCAGCGCGGCGCGCTTCCTATCAAGCCATTCGCGGCTGTCATACCTGATCGCTTATCGAGGCGCTGAAAAGCGGGCCGGATGGCGGCCGCCTCCGAGGTCGTACGACGAGGGGCTCAATGTTGTCCGGGATTGCGGTCGCGGTCGTCTCGCAGGCGGTGTGGGGCATGGCCAAGTCGCTCTGCCCGGATCGGGTGCGCGCCGGCATCGCGGTGGGTGCAGCCCTTCTGGTATTGGCCGCGCCTACCGCGACAGGCCAGATCGGCGCCATCGTTCTCGGCGGGCTTGTGGGGCGTTGGGCGCTTCAGCTTGGACACTTGCCGGCGGCGCAGCATCGAGACTTCGGGGTGAGCAAACGCGTCGGCGCCGCGCTCCTGCTCGTCTTTGGTGTCCTGCTGCTGCTCCTTCCCGCTCTCGCGGCGATGACGGGATCGCTGGTGCTCGCGGTGGCTTCGGTCTTCTATCAATCCGGCTCGCTGGTCTTCGGTGGGGGCCACGTGGTGCTGCCGCTGCTCCAGGCGGGCGTGGTGCCACAAGGGTGGGTCAGCAACGATGTCTTCCTGGCGGGCTACGGCGCGGCGCAGGGCGTTCCAGGGCCGTTGTTCACGTTTGCGGCCTACCTCGGCGCGGCAATGCCTTCTCCGCTGGGTGGCTGGGCCGGCGGCCTGTTCTTGCTGCTGGTCATCTTCGTGCCGGCCTTCCTGCTCGTCGTTGGTGCGCTGCCGTTCTGGGAGTCACTGCGCCAGCGCGACACCATGCAGCGGGCCATGGGCGGGATCAATGCCGCCGTTGTTGGTGTCCTGGGCGCGGCTCTATACGACCCGGTGTGGACGAGTGCGATCCACTCGAGGGCCGACTTCGGTCTTGCGCTGGCCATGTTCGGCCTGCTCGTGTACGGAAAGGTGTCACCGGTGGTGGTCGTTGTGCTGTCAGCTCTCGGTGGATGGGCTCTTGCCGTGTAGGGCGGAGCTGCTCTCGCCTAAGAGGGCAAGCTGCCGTGCTGAAGGTTCATGCGCAGTGCGTAGGTGCCGCTGCCGTCCGAACTGTGCAGCACTTCAAAACCGGTCTTCTTGGCCAGCAGCGCCATGGCGGAATTTTCGAGCAGACATTCACCAACGAGCTGAAGGGTCCCGCGAGAACGCAGGTACGCGATCAGCTTGGCAAGCAGCAGCGTGCCCAGCCCCCTGCCCTGCCACGCCGTGCGAAGTTGGATGGCGAATTCCGCAATCCGGTTGTCGGGGTCGCACACCGCGCGCACCTCTCCTAGCAATTCGCCTTCCGGATCGCGAGGCGTGTCGTCTGCTGCGCTCGCGGCGCCTTCGGCGAAAGCGACGAAGGTCATGTCGCGGTCGTAGTCGATCTGGCTGTAGCGCGCCAATTCCGAATGCGGCACCTCGCGCCGGCTCATGAAGAAGCGCAGCCGCATGTCACGCGGGTCGGCGCCGGCATAGAACTCTCGCAGGCTCGGTTCGTCTTCCGGTCGAATCGGCCGCAAGGTGATCTCGCGCCCGCCAAGCTGCACGGTTTCCTCCAGTTCGCTCGGATAGGGACGAATCGCCAGCCGCTGCAGCGCGACGGCATTCGGACGAGCGACGCGGATGCGGGCATCGAGTGCCACCACGCCCTGCGCATCGGCCAGCAGCGGGTTGATGTCGATCTCGCAGACTTCCGCGAGGTCGCAGGCCATCTGCGAAATCTTCAGAAGGCTGGCGCAGACCGCCTCCCGATCGGCCGCAGGACGGTCGCGGTAGCCGGCCAGCAGCCGGGCCACGCGCGTGCGCGAGACCATTTCGCTGGCCAGCGCCATGTTCAGCGGCGGCAATCCGACAGCCCGGTCGCCCACCACTTCCACCGCCGTGCCACCCTGGCCGAACAGCACGACGGGCCCGAACACGGCATCGACCGACAGGCCCACGATGAGCTCATGCGCCTGCGGCCGGCGCACCATGCGCTGCACGAGAAAGCCATCGATGCGCGCCTGCGGACGCAGCGATCGCACCCGCTCCAGCATCGCCCGCGCCGCCTCGCCCACCTCGGCCGCCGAGCGCAGCTCGAGTGCGACGCCACCGACGTCGGATTTGTGGGTGATCTCGGGCGACCGGATCTTCAGGGCCACCGGGAAGCCGACATCCTGGGCTGCCGCAACGGCTTCGTCGGTGTCCGCCACAGCACGGCTTTCGGCCAAGGGGATCCCGTAGGCCGTCAGTAGCCGCCGGACTTCGGCCTCGTCGAGCCACTCACGGCCGGCAGCCAGCGCTCCGGCAATGACTTGGCGAGCGGCAGCCGCATCCGCCGGCAAGCCGTTCGGGGCCGACGGAGGCGTATGCATCAGGCTGTCCTGGTTGCGGCGGTAGTCCACCAGCTGCATGAAGGCTGCGACGGCACGCTCCGGGCTGTCGTAGGCGGGCACGCCAGCTTGTGCGCAAGCGCGTCGCGCCGGTTCGACGGCCTGGCCGCCGAGCCAGCAGGTGAGCACGGGCTGCGACGACGCCTGCGATCAGCGGGATGCAGGCCTGCGCGATGTCGACACTCGGCACCACGGCCGTCGGCGCCTGCATGAGCAGCACCGCATCGGCTTGCGGCTCTTCCAGCAGGGCCTGCAGGGCCGCGACATAGCGTGTCGCCGGCGCGTCGCCGATGATGTCCACCGGATTGCCGTGCGACCAGGTCGCCGGCAGGCAGCGCGTCAAGCCGCGTGAGGGTGGCCTGCGACAGCTCCGCCAGCGTCCCGCCATGCAAGGCCATCTCGTCGGCTGCCAGCACGCCCGCCCCGCCGCCGTTGGTCAGGATGGCCAGCCGCTCGCCACGCAAGGGCTTGGCCCGCGCCAGCGTCTCGGCGGCATCGAACAGGTCCTCGAGCCTGTCCACCCGCAGCATGCCGGCACGCCGGACGGCGGCATCGAAGACGAGGTCCGACCCCGCCAGCGCGCCTGTGTGGGAGGCCGCCGCCTTGGCGCCCTGCGGCGCCCGGCCGGCCTTGACCACGATCACCGGCTTGTTGCGCGCGGCAGCTCGCGCGGCCGACATGAACTTGCGCGCCCCGCTGATCGATTCCAGGTACAGCAGGATCGCCCGCGTGCCCGCATCGCTGCCGAGATAGTCGAGCAGGTCGGCGAAGTCCACATCGGCAGCATCGCCGAGCGAGACGAAGTGCGAGAAACCGATCGACGCGCGCGTTGGCCCAGTCCAGCATCGCGGTCGTCAGTGCACCGGACTGCGAGACGAAGGCCAACTTTCCCGGCAAGGCGCTCGCATGCGCGAAGCTCGCGTTGAGCTTCATCCCGGGCACCAGCAAGCCGACGCAGTTGGGGCCGAGCACGCGCAGCAGGTGGGGCCGCGCCGCATCGAGCATCGCCTGCTGGAGCGTGATGCCGGACGGGTTCATCGCGTCGCGCAGCCCTGCGCTCAGCACGATTGCCGCCCGCGTGCCCTTGGCGCCGAGCTGCGCCACGATGTGGGGCACGGTCGGCGCGGGTGTGCACACGACGGCCAGGTCGGGCACCGCCGGCAAGGCATCCACGTCGCGCCAGGCGGCAAGGCCGCTGACCTTCGAATGCTTCGGGTTGACGGGCCAGATGGGCCCGTGCAAAGCCGCCCTCGCGCAGGTTGCGCATGACCAGCGCCCCGAGGCTGTGCTCGCGGTCGGACGCGCCGATGACAGCCACGGAGCCGGGATGGAAGAGCTTTTCGATATTGCGAATGCTCATCCGTTGACCTTCCTTCAGCGTTGCGTCGATGGATATCCGCGTAACGGGTCATGGGAGGGCTCCTGGTTGCCCTGCATTCAACCCGTCCTCTCCGACCGCGAGATTGATCTGCCTCAACCTCTGCTGCGCAAGCCCCCACAAGACCGCCAGCCCGCTGACGAGCAGCGCCCAGTCCTCCGGGACATCGAGCAGGAAAGCCGCGCTTCCTCCGATGACCGACCAGATGAGAGGAATCACAAGCATCCACCGAGGCACCGGCGTTGCCGTGAGCAGCAGCAGGCCAAAGGTGAAGATCGTCAGCGGGCAAGGCGTGATGCCGAACATCGGCATGGCCGGGTAGGCATGGCCGGCCCAGAGACCGAGCAAGGGGTAGATCAGGCTGGCATAGGCCACGAACACCCAGCCCAGCCATGCCGCCGGCCCACCGAACGATCCGAAGCGGATGCGGCCACGGACGACCGCCTGCCAGAAGAAGAGGCCCCCCTGCAGCACGAACAGCCCACCGAAGACCAGTGCGGCCTGGTTGATCGTCGAGAAATACAGCCAGTGGTACGCGATGCCGGTCCACACCCACATCGCGGCGAGACCGCCGCCGATGATGCGGTCACCGATCCGCGAGCGACGAAAAACCAGCATGACCATGGCCAAGCCGAGCAGGTAGGCGAGCGCCTGCACCGGCCACACGGCGCGGTTGTATTCCACCAGCACGGCGACGAAATCCACGATGGTGAAGGGCAGCATCACGGCACTCCTTGAAGCAGTGCCGCCAAGCTACCCCGCTCGGATGCCTCCCGGCTTGATCAATCGCAAGCGAGTGCCTCCATGCCGACAAGCCGCCGGTTTGAGCCAAATCAACAGGCCGCGACCGCTCAGGCCCAACACTCCGATCCGTGGGCGCCGATCACGCAAGGAGACTGAACATGCGGCTGCAGTTCCTCGGAGCCACCGGCACGGTGACCGGATCGAAATACCTGCTCGAGCACGGCGGGCGCAAGCTGCTGGTGGACTGCGGGCTGTTCCAGGGGCTCAAGCAACTGCGCCTGCGCAATTGGGACACCCTGCCGATTGCGCCCGCGGACATCGATGCCGTCGTGCTCACCCATGCGCACCTGGACCACAGCGGCTACATCCCACGACTCGTCAAGCTCGGCTTCCGGGGCCGCATCCATTGCTCGGCGGCCACGGCCGACCTGTGCGAACTTCTTCTGCCCGACTCGGGCAGGCTGCAGGAGGAGGACGCCTCCTACGCCAATCGACACGGCTTTTCCAGGCACCACCCTGCCCTGCCCTTGTATACGGAAGACGAAGCGCGCCGCGCGCTGGAGCATCTGAAGCCCTGCGCAATCGGTCGGCCATTCGAGCCGATCGGCGGGATGCGCGTGACCCTTCGCCCCGCGGGCCACCTGCTCGGCGCATGCAGCGCCTTCATCGAATCGGCGGGCCGCTCGGTGCTCTTCTCCGGTGACCTCGGTCGCCGTGACGACCTTCTCACCAAGCCGCCTGCGGCACCTCCGGCCGCCGACTACGTGGTGATCGAATCGACCTATGGCGATCGGATCCACCCCAAGGAGGATCCGCTGACCGAGTTGGCCCACGCCGTCAATCGCACCGCCGCGCGCGGAGGCATCGTGCTGATCCCTGCCTTTGCCGTCGGCCGCGCGCAGGCCCTGCTCCATTGCATCAAGACGCTCAAGACCGAGCATCGAATTCCCGACTTGCCGGTCTACCTGAACAGCCCGATGGCCGCCGACGCGACGGAGCTTGCACCTGCGACACATGGACGAACTGCGGCTCGACCCTGACCATTGCCGGGCGATGTGCGGCGCGGCGCGTATCGTCAACACCGTCGAGGAGTCCAAGCGGCTCAACCAGTTGCGCTGGCCTTCAATCATCGTCTCGGCCAGCGGCATGGCCACCGGCGGCCGCGTGGTGCATCACCTCAAGGCGTTCGCGCCCGATCGCCGCAACACCATCCTCTTCGCGGGCTTCCAGGCGGCCGGCACGCGCGGCGCTGCCCTGCTGGCCGGCGCCAAGACGATCAAGATCCATGGCGAGCACATCCCGGTGCGTGCCGAGGTGGCCAGCATCGACTCACTGTCGGCCCACGCAGACCGCGACGGCCTGCTCGAATGGATAGGCGCCCTGCCGTCGGCGCCCCGCCAGGTGTTCGTCACGCATGGCGAGCCGGTCGCGGCCGACTCGCTGCGCCAGGCCATCGAAGAGCGGCACCGCTGGCCCTGCTGCGTGCCGGAATACGGACAGGTCGTCGAACTTGCGCTGATACCGGGACCCCATCATGCGCACTTCAAGCTTCACACGACAGCCATCGCCCTGCTGTCATGCGCCTTGACACTCGGCCCCGTGGCCGCCGCCGAAACGCGCGGCGAATTGCTGTACTCACTCCATTGCATCACCTGCCACACCGTCCAAATCCATTGGCGGGACGAGAAGCTCGCCACCGACTGGCTCAGCCTCAGGTACCAGGTGCGGCGCTGGGAGTCCGCTGCCCAGCTTGGCTGGAGCGAGGCCGATATTCTCGACGTGACCCGTTATCTCAACGAGAGCGTCTACCGGTTCTCCCCATCGCAGGAACCTCTCGGCGAGCTGCTCCCGCGACAGGTACCGAGCCGCTCTGGCATCGTTCAAGCGAGGTGACGGACATGTAGCTCGTAGCTATCACCCGCATCGTCAACACCATGCCGGCACCTATCGGGCTGGACAGGGCAACCCGAGGCCTCGCGCCATACCACCAAATTCAGCCACCTCGTGCTCGGCAGCGCGGCCGAGGGCGTGGTCCGCGAGAGCCCCGTCCCGTGCTGCTGGTTCGGCACGCCCCGTCCGGCACCGCGTGACGGCGCTGCATCCTTGATGCAGCTCAAACAACTGACGCGTCCGGAGCATGGCGTCAGGGGATGGTCAGGCCGGCTGTCCAGACTTGAATCGCTCCATCGCTTTACCCTCATACAGGAGACAGACATGGTCGATTCGGTCGTGGCCAACATTCGGGCCAATCCAAAGTATCTGGAGCTGCAGCGCAAGCGCAATCGTGTTCGGCTGGATGCTGGCGATCTGCATGATGGTCGTGTACTACGGCTACATCGCGCTGATCGCCTTCAACAAGGAGTTCCTCTCCAGGCCGCTGGGCGATGGCGTCACCACGCATCGGCGTGCCGATCGGCATGGGCGTCATCGTCTTCACCATCGTCATCACCGGCATCTACGTCCGCCGCGCCAACACCGAGTTCGATGCGCTGACCGCCGAGATCCTCGCGAAGGAAGCCAAATGAAGCGCGCGCATCAAGGGTGCATCGCGCTGCTCGCGCTGCTCGCGGCGGCCTGCGCCTCGCGGCCGGCGGCGACCTCGGCCAGGCCGAGAAGCAGCCCACCAACTGGGTCGCGATCGGCATGTTCGCCGTGTTCGTGGCTGGCACGCTGTGGATCACCAAGTGGGCCGCCTCGCGCACCCGCTCGGCGGCCGATTTCTACACCGCCGGCGGCGGCATCACCGGCTTCCAGAACGGCCTGGCGATCGCGGGCGACTACATGTCGGCGGCCTCCTTCCTCGGCATCTCGGCCGCGGTGATGGCCAACGGCTACGACGGGCTGATCTACTCGATCGGCTTCCTGGTCGGCTGGCCCGTCATCACCTTCCTGCTGGCCGAGCGGTTGCGCAACCTGGGCAAGTTCACCTTCGCCGACGTGGCGGGCTACCGCTTCAAGCAGACGCCGATCCGCGCCTTCGCGGCCTCGGGCACGCTGGTGGTGGTGGCCTTCTACCTGATCGCGCAGATGGTGGGCGCGGGGCAGCTCATCAAGCTGCTGTTCGGGCTCGACTACTGGGTGGCGGTGGTGATCGTGGGTGGCGCTGATGATGGTCTACGTGCTGTTCGGCGGCATGACGGCCACCACCTGGGTGCAGATCATCAAGGCGGTGCTGCTGCTGGCGGGCGTGACCTTCATGGCCTTCATGGTGCTGGCGCAGTTCGGCTTCTCGCCCGAGGCGCTGTTCGCCAAGGCGGTCGAGGTCAAGACCGCCTTCGCGGCCAATGCCGGCAAGACGCCCGAGGAGGCCGCGCGCGGCGGGCAAAAGCATCATGCGCCCCGGCGGCTTCGTGAAGGACCCGATCTCGGCGATCTCCTTCGGCATGGCGCTGATGTTCGGCACCGCCGGGCTGCCGCACATCCTGATGCGCTTCTTCACGGTGCCCGATGCGAAGCAGGCGCGCAAGTCGGTGTTCTGGGCCACCACCTGGATCGGCTACTTCTACGTGCTGATCTTCTTCATCGGCTTCGGCGCGATCACGATGGTGCTGACCAACCCCGAGTTCGCCGACACGG
Organism: uncultured beta proteobacterium; assembly: GCA_963818175.1. GTDB lineage: Bacteria > Pseudomonadota > Gammaproteobacteria > Burkholderiales > Burkholderiaceae_C > Caldimonas. The sequence goes on from CAWFRK010000002.1 coordinate 15,180, forward strand.
CCAAGGGCGTGATCAACGGCGGCGCGGGCGCGGCCAACATGGCGGCGGTGCTGGTGGCCAAGTCGGTCGGCGGCAACGTGTTCTACGGCTTCATCTCGGCGGTGGCCTTCGCGACCATCCTCGCGGTGGTGGCCGGGCTCACGCTCTCGGGCGCCTCGGCGGTGTCGCACGACCTGTACGCGACGGTGTTCAAGAAGGGCAAGGCCGACAGCGCCTCGGAGCTGAAGGTCTCGCGCATGACGACGCTGGCACTCGGCGTGGTCGCGGTGATCCTGGGCATCGTGTTCGAGAAGCAGAACATCGCCTTCATGGTGTCGCTGGCCTTCGCGATCGCGGCCTCGGCCAACTTCCCGGTGCTGTTCCTCTCGGTGCTGTGGAAGGGCTGCACCACCAAGGGCGCGGTGATCGGCGGCTTCCTGGGGCTCGTCTCCTCGGTCGGGCTGACGGTGATCTCGCCCGCGGTGTGGGAGGCGGTGCTCGGCAACCCGAAGGGCTCGGCGCTGTTCCCGTACACCTCGCCTGCGCTCTTCTCGATGACCATCGGCTTCGTCGGCATCTGGCTGTTCTCGGTGCTCGACCGCAGCTCGCAGGCAAGCAATGGAACGGGGGGCATTCAGCGCCCAGCAGGTCCGCTCGGAGACCGGGCTGGGCGCGGCGGGGGCTTCAGGACACTGAGACCTTCAAGGGTTGACACCAATGAAAAGGGGGCCGCTTCCGCGGCCCCCTTTGTTTGCTTCCTGGTCAGCGAAATCAGCAGCGCCGGCGTCTTGCACTTCGCCAGGACCCGGGTAGCCACCGGCTCGTCGCAAGCCGGCGCTTCCTTGCGCCGCGTCAATAAGCGCGGCCTACGGCGACCTATCCTGGGTTGGGTCGCATCACCGTACGAACCACGAACCCAGGAGTATCAAATCATGAGTGCCACGCGCCCACCCCATCAGCCATGTGGCCGAGCGCCAGGGAAACGCGCAGCGACGGGCTGGTTGCCTTCGACGCCTGCCACCGGCGCACGCTGGCGATCGTCGGCGCACTCGAGGAGATGGTCGCCACCCTGGACCGAGAAGGGCCGAGCGCCGCGACCTGCGCCGAGGCGGCGTCCATCGCGGAGTTCCTGTCGGGCGAAGCTCGCACCCACCACGAGCACGAGGAGCGGTTCGTGTTTCCCGTCTTGTTGCGGGATGCGGACCCGTCGCTCATGCGCGCCGTCCGCCGACTGTATGAAGACCATGACCGAATGGAAGAAGCCTGGATGGAACTCGAGCCGCATGTGCAGGCCATCGCGACCGGGTTCGGCGCATGGGACATGGATGTGCTGAGGCAAGGCGTCCCGCTGCTGGCAGCTCTCGAGCGAGAGCACATCGAGGCGGAAGAGTCGCTCATCTACCCCGAGCTTCGCAGTCGGTTGGGAGCGACGGACCGTCAAGCGCTGGGGCGCAGTATCGCCAGGCGTGCCACGCGAATTTCGCCGAGCGAAGGTGCCGCCGCGCCGAAGGTTTGATTCATCTCAAGTCGCGCCGGTTCATCACCCCAATACTGTGCGCGTCGATATCGAGGGAGCAGCCGGTTGCTTCCTCTTGCCAGCAAGGAGACGAGATGAGCGAGCAGGAAATCGGAATCTACCCGCCACCGGCGGACTTGGCGGCCCAGGCCCATGTGTCGGGCATGGCCGCCTACCAGAAGCTGGTGAGCGAGGCCGAGGCCGACCACGCCGGGTTCTGGGGCCGGCTCGCGCGCGAGTTCCTGAGCTGGAAGACGCCTTTCACGAAGACGCTCGACGACTCGAACGCACCGTTCTTCAAGTGGTTCGAGGACGGCACGCTCAATGTCTCCTGGAACTGCCTCGACCGCCAGGTCGAGCAGGGCCTCGGCGACAAGACCGCCATCATCTTCGAGGCCGACGACGGCCAGGTCACGCGCGTGAGCTACCGCGAACTGCTCGCCAGGACTTGCCGCATGGCCAATGCGCTGAAGTCGCTCGGCGTGACCAAGGGCGATCGCGTCGTCATCTACATGCCGATGTCGATCGAGGCCGTGGTCGCGATGCAGGCCTGCGCGCGCATCGGCGCGACGCATTCGGTGGTCTTCGGCGGCTTCTCCGCGCAGTCGCTGAGCGACCGCATTTCCGGTGCCGGCGCCGTCGTCGTGATCACGGCCGACGAGCAGTTGCGCGGCGGCAAGGCGCTGCCGTTGAAGGCCATCGTCGACGAGGCGTTCTCGCTCGGCGGGTGCGAGACGATCAGGAACGTCGTCGTCTATCGGCGCACCGGCGGAAAGGTCGCCTTCGAGGCGCCGCGCGACCTGTGGCTGCACGAGCTGACCAGCGGCCAGCCCGACACCTGCGAGCCGGAGTGGGTCTCGGCCGAGCATCCGCTGTTCCTGCTCTACACCTCGGGCTCGACCGGCAAGCCCAAGGGTGTGCAGCACTCGAGCGGCGGCTACCTGCTGCATGCGGCGGTGACGATGAAGTGGACCTTCGACCTGAAGCCCACCGACGTGTTCTGGTGCACCGCCGACATCGGCTGGGTCACCGGGCACACCTACATCACCTACGGCCCGCTCGCGATGGGCGCCACCGAGGTCGTCTTCGAAGGCATTCCCACCTACCCCGACGCGGGGCGCTTCTGGAAGATGATCCAGGACCACAAGGTCAGCATCTTCTACACCGCGCCGACGGCGATCCGCTCGTTGATCAAGGCCGCGGAAAGCCATGCAGAGGTGCACCCAGGCCGGTACGACCTTTCCAGCCTGCGCATCCTCGGCTCGGTGGGCGAGCCGATCAACCCGGCCGCGTGGGAGTGGTACCACCGCCATGTCGGCGGCGGCCGCTGCCCGATCGTCGACACCTTCTGGCAGACCGAGACCGGCGGCCACATGATCACGCCGCTGCCCGGCGCCACGCCACTCGTGCCGGGCTCGTGCACGCTCGCCCTTCCCCGGCATCGCGGCGGCCATCGTCGACGAGACCGGCAACGACGTGCCCAACGGACAGGGCGGCATCCTCGTCGTCAAGAAACCGTGGCCCGGCATGATCCGCACCATCTGGGGCGACCCCGAGCGCTTCGAGAAGAGCTACTACCCGCCGGAGCTGAAGGGCTACTACCTGGCCGGCGACGGCGCGACCCGCGATGCGAAGACGGGCTACTTCACGATCACCGGCCGCATCGACGACGTGCTCAACGTGTCGGGCCATCGCATGGGAACGATGGAGATCGAATCCGCGCTGGTGTCCTGCACCGAACTGGTCGCCGAAGCGGCGGTCGTGGGCAAGCCCGACGAAACGACCGGCGAGGCGATCTGCGCCTTCGTCGTGCTCAAGCGCCCGCGCCCGACCGGCGAGGAGGCGAAGCGGCTCGCCAACGAATTGCGCAACTGGGTCGCCAAGGAAATCGGGCCGATCGCCAAGCCCAAGGACATCCGCTTCGGCGACAACCTGCCCAAGACGCGCAGCGGCAAGATCATGCGGCGCCTGTTGCGCTCGCTCGCCAAGGGCGAGCAGATCGCGCAGGACATCAGCACGCTGGAGAACCCTGCCGTCCTGGAGCAGATCTCCCACAGCGTCTGATCCTCGGGGTTCGGTCACATGCAGCACGCCCACACTGCCGATGCGTCGCGGGCAACGAAGGGCGATGCGCGCGCACCTCGCCGCGTGTCGCCCTCCCCTCTGTCGCTTGCCTTGCTGCAAGACGCATTCGGGCTCGGTCGACCTCCAGTCGAAAGCCTCAAGGCCCTGCTGCAGAAGGCGACGCCGCACCATCACCGACCCGGCGAGCAACTGCTGTCTCGCGAGGACGCCGCCGAGCACTTCTGGCTGCTGGCCTCCGGACAGGCCTCGCTGGGGCTCGTCGTCGACGGCCGCATGCTTCAGCAAACGCGCCTCGCCAGCGCGGGCGAATGGCTGGATGCCTGCAGCCCCTTGCTCGGCGAGGGCGCCTGCTACATGGAAGACGCCATCGCCGAGACGAGCTTGACGGTGTGGTCCATGCCTGCCTCCGCCTTGCTGCGCTGCGGCCTGCGACATCCGAGCCTGCTGCATGGCCTGGCCACCGTGCTGGCGGCACGGGTGAGCAGCTGCTGGGCACCCAGCGCAGCCTGGTCCAGCAGACGGTAGAGGCACGCATGGCCGGCTGGCTGCTCGATCTGCCCGCACCCGCCCCGGCGCCCGATCGCAAGGTCGTGCTGCGCCAGCGCAAGCGTGTCCTCGCCTCTCAGCTTGGCGCCACGCCTGAAACTTTTTCGCGCGTGCTGCGGCATTGGAGCGAGCAGGGCCTGGTCTTGGTGCGCGGCTACACGATCCACCTGATCGACGAAGCTAGGCTGCGCGAGCTCTCACGGGCACGCAAGTAAAGCACTCCGCATGATCGAGCTGGCTTGATTCTTCTCAATGCCTGCATGCGCAAGGCGAGGAGGATTAATCTCAACGAAACCGTTGCATGACCGCCATGAGCTATCGCACCATCCTCGTCCATCTCGACGATTCCGATCGCACGCCGGTGCGAGTCGCGCTGGCCGCCTCGATTGCCGCGAAACACGAGAGCCATCTGATCGGATTGGCCCCCACGGGCACTGTTGCCGTGTCCCGCAGGTCGGGGCCGGTCCTCCCCGGCCATGAGCACATCGCCGGGAGCGTCAGAGGGCTGCATAAACGGGCCCGGGGGGTGGCAGACGCGTTTGAGGCGCAGGTGCGGCAGTTGGGTCTCTCGTCTTACGAAAGCCGCGTCGAAGAAGCCGAACCGGGCACTTCGCTAGTCTTGCACGGATGCGGGGCCGACCTGCTGGTCATCGGGCAGCCGGACCACGTGTCTGCGGTGCCCTCCGTGCCGTGGGACTTCCCGCCCCATGTGCTGGTGGGATCCGGTCGGCCCGTGCTCGTTGTTCCGCGCACCGGCAATTTCGCCTTTGTCGGAGCGCACGTGCTTCTCGCCTGGGACGGCAGCCGCGAGGCGACCCGCGCGATGACGGACAGCCTCCCCATCCTGCAGTCGGCGCGAAGCGTGGATCTGGTCCAGATCGAGGAACCGGAATCGCGCAAGTCGGTCGCGTCGATGCGCATGGACGATGTCCTCGCCTGGTTGGGTCGCCATGGGATCGATGCAACCCGACTGGAGGTCCCGCGGCAAGGCAGGATCGGAAGTGCCCTGCTCGAAAAGGCCTCGAGCCTTGGGTCCGATCTCATCGTGATGGGCGCCTATGTTCATTCCCGGCTCTCGGATCTGGCGCTCGGTGGCGCCACGCGGACGGTCCTCGAAGAGATGCACCTGCCGGTACTGATGTCGCACTGAGTACCGATCTTCCTGGGAGACAAGCATGTGGGACGCGATCGTGATCGGCTCGGGCATTGGCGGGCTTGCCGCGGCCGCAGCATTGGGCAAGCGTGGATGGCGAGTGCTCATGCTGGAGCAGCATGCCGCGCCGGGTGGCCTGACGCAGACTTTCCGGCGGCAGGACTGGAGCTTCGCCACCGGCGTGCACTATGTCGGCGGCGTCGGCGACCATCCGGGCGCCAACGGCCAGTTCGGACGGCTGCTGGGTTGGCTGAGCGATGGCGAACTACGCTTCGCCCCGCTGGTCAATCCCTATGACATCGTGCGCCTCCCGGGTTTCGAGTTCGGCATCGCGCACCCGGAGACCGCCTATCGCGATGCGCTGTGGGAGCGCTTCCCCTCGCACAACGATGATATTGACCGCTGGTTCGACGCCTGCGCTGCTGCACGAGACAGCACCTCGGCGCTGTTCTCCCGGCACTACGCGCCGGCCTGGCTGGCGGCGGGCGTGCGGCTGCTGCGCGGAGCCCCGGCCGAGCACTGGGCCGGCGTCACGCTCGCCGAGCAGCTCGCCATGATCCGTGAGCCGCGCCTGCGTGCCGTGCTCGGCGCCCGCTGGGCCGACCACGGCGCACCGCCCGCGAGTGCACCTTTCCTCGAGCATGCCCTGGTGACCGGCTCGTACAACGCCGGTGCCTACTACCCCGTCGGAGGGCCCGCCCGATTCGCCGAGGCCCTGCTGCCGGCTCTGCGCGCCGCGGGAGGTGAAGTGCGCCTTCAGGCGGACGTACGTCGCATCCTGGTGGAGCGCGGGCATGCGGTCGGAGTGGTGTACGGGCACGGCGATGAGACCTGCCAGGAGCGCGGGCGCTGCGTGATCTCAGCGATGGGCGTCGCCAATACCGTGGATCGGCTCGAAGCCGGCGCGGCCAAGGCCTGGCAGGCCACGGTGCGCGCAATGAAGCCTGGGTTGTCCCACATCTCGCTCTTCCTCGGGTTCGAGGGAGACATCGCATCGGCTGGAGCCAGCTCGGCCAATGTCTGGGTCTACGAGAGCGAGGATGTCGGCCGCGTCTGGCAAGCGCCCACCGAGGAGGATGCGCCGGGCATGTTCGTCACGTTCCCCTCGCTGAAGGATCCTTCGCACACCGGCAGACCCACCGCGGAGGTGGTCGTGCCCGTCGACGCCCGGGCGTTCGAGCCCTGGCTACACAGACACGGCAGCGCTCGTACCGAGGGCTACCGCCTCATCAAGGAGCGGATCGAGAGACGGCTCGTCGCGCAGGTCCTGCGCCACTTCCCGGCGCTCGAGCCGCTGCTGCGTTTCCACGAGATGTCGACACCGCTCACGCAGCAGCGCTACGTGCGGACGCCGAACGGCTCGATGTACGGCATGGAACTGAGCGCCGAGCGTCTCACAAGTTCGGCCTTGCATGTGCGCACTCCCCTGCGCGGCCTCCTGCTCGCCGGGCAGGACGTTTTCGGCCCCGGCGTGCAGTCCGCCTTCATGGGCGGTCTCATCGCCGCCGCCAGCGTCGAGCCGGCGCTGTGGCCACAACTCCTGGCCTGACGGCTTTCGGACCTCGCTGACCGAGATCCGGTCCGCAGCGGCATGCACCGCGCTTGATCCAGGTCATGGCCTCGTCGCTCGATCAGGCCAAGATCTTTCCACTTGATGGAGATCCTCATGAAGCAGAACGTCGGCGGTTTCGATCGCGCCCTTCGTATCGGTGTCGGTCTGGCCCTCATCGCGGCAAGCCTGCTGGGCTTCATCGGTGCCTGGGGCTGGATTGGCCTTATTCCCCTGGCCACGGGTGTGTTCCGGGTCTGCCCGGCCTACTTGGCCTTCGGCTTGAGCACGTGCGCGCCCCAGCAGCCACAGTCGAAGAGATGAGCGCAGGCAAGGCCGCAATGTTGCACGCCGAGAGCTACCGTGAGCTGACGCAAGCCGTTTCGGGAAGGCTCGGCACGCTGCGCGCCGGCGCGCCGGACATGATGAAAGGCTTTGCCGATCTCGGTCGGGCGGCCATGGCCGATGGCGCGCTCGACAAAAAGACCAAGGAGCTGATCGCCCTGGCCCTGAGCGTTGCCGCGCGATGTGATCCGTGCATCGGTTTTCACACCCAGGCCTTGGTCAAGCTGGGGGCCTCGCGGCAAGAGCTGGACGAGTTGCTCGGCGTCGCCGTGTATATGGGCGGAGGCCCCTCGCTGATGTATGCCGCGAGTGCAATCTCGGCATTCGAGGAGTACACGCGTTAAGGCGATCACCCAGCAGCACGCCGCGTCCGAGCCGACAGGAGAGCCTGATGAAGAAACCTCTCGAACTCAGATTCCTCGGCATGGAGCCCTCGGCGGCGCTGGAAGCGGCCGCGCGGGACAAGGCCGGCAAGCTCGAGCATTTCTGCGCTGACGTGCTGTCGTGCAGCGTCACGATCGAGCAGTTCCACAAGCACCAGCGCCACGGCCGGCCATACGCCGTTCGCATCGACGTGACGGTGCCCGGGGAAGAGCTCTGCGTGTCCAGAGTGCAGCACGAGGACGCCTGGATCGCGCTGCGCGACGCCTTCAATGACATGACACGGCTGCTGGAGGATGCGGTTCGCCGCGTCCGCGGGCAGACCAAGGCTCACGCCCGCCCCGGTGAGCACCCCGTGCCCTGAGAGCCCGTCGTCAGAGCGACGTGTTCTGCAGGCCCGCATTGCCGAGGCGTTGAAGCGGCAGGTCGATCGCGAGGTAAAGAACGTCGAGATCCGGGTCGACGGCCCCCACCGTCACCTGCGCGGACGGGTGAACTCCTGGCATGAGCTTGCGGCTGCACCGGGCGTCGCGTGGTCCGCGCCCGGCGTGCGCACGGTGATCAACGATCTGCACATCGGCTAGGCGCCGTTCCCTGGGCCGCGTTGACGAGCAAGCGTCGATCAGTTCAGGGCCGCATCTGCGCCATCAATTCATGTCGACGCATTGCGCACCAGCAGCAGCGGCACCGGCGCCGTGCGGGCCACTGCTTCGGCGTCGCTGCCGAGGGCCAGCCGGCTCACGCCGCGACGCCCGTGCGTGCCCATCACGATCAGCTCGGCCTTCCACTGCGTGGCTTCCTCGACGACCAGGTCGCTGATGCGGCCGGCCGTGGTCTCGCGCAGCACGGTCTCCACGCCGACGCCAGACGCCTCCACCTGCGCGCGTGCCGCGGCAAGGGTCTCTTCGCCTGCCTGGCGCAGTCGCGTGAAGGCGTCGCCCATGTAGGCGCCCTCGGCGCCCATCGCGAAGACGAACAGGTCCAGGACGTGGATGAGGCGCAGGCGCGCGCCCGTCAGCTTCGCCAGGTCGATAGCTTCGCCGAGGCCGCGCTTCGACGTCGGGCTTCCGTCGACGGGAACAAGGATGCGCTGGTACATGTGATCTCTCCAATAGGTTGGCAACGCGCCCAGTCTGATGTGGACGAGCTTCGACGCCTTGAGCTATATCAATCGGGGCGCCCGTGCCGGCGTCACGGTGCGCGAGCTTGCGCATGCTTGACATGCCTCAAGGGCGTCCAGCCCTGGGTGCGAGCCGCTCGGCGCCCTGCCTGCCGTGATCGGCCCCCCGCTAACGGATCTCCCGCCGCTTGAGCCACGTCAAGCCTCGCGGGGTGCCATTGCGAACAATGGTTCGTGTGCGCCCGGTGCGGGTCCACATCCAACCAAGGAGCATCGCCATGTACAAACGCATTCTCGTTCCCCTCGATGGCAGCGCCACCGCCGAGCGCGGCCTGCGGGAGGCCATCGGGCTGGCCCGCGACGTAAAGGCCCGGTTGCATCTCTTGCACGTCATCGATGCCTTTCCACTGATGGTGGAGCTGTCCGGCAACGCCAGTTTCGAGGAGCTGCGCCGCGGCCTGCAGCACTACGGCAGCGAACTGCTCGAGAACTCGGCCCGGCTGGCCAAGGAACAGGGCGTGGAGAGCGAGTCGGTCACGGTCGACGTGGTGCGCCGGCGAGTGCCGACCACCATCGTCCAGGAGGCTGGCAAGGCCGGCTGCGACCTCATCGTGATGGGTACGCATGGGCGTCGAGGCTTCAGCCACCTGGTGCTCGGCAGCGCGGCGGAGGGCGTGATCAGGGAAAGCCCGATTCCCGTGCTGCTCGTGCGCCATCCCGAGTCCGCCGCGAGCTGATTCCCTGATGCGGATCGAGCATCCGCGCCTGCATCGTGCGGGCGGGGCAACTGCCGCCGGCGCCATGCGGAGCGCAGCCCCTGCCTTCTATCATCGTCGCCATGGATCAGGAGCCTCGACTGCGCGCAGCCGCGCTCAAACGACTTCTCTGGCTCGCCGCCGGCCTGGCCAGCCTGGCTGCCGGGATCGTGGGCATCTTCCTGCCACTGATGCCGACGGTGCCATTCGTGCTGCTGGCGGCGTTCTGCTTTTCACGCGGCAGCAAGCGCCTGGAGCTTTGGCTGCTCACCCATCGTCACTTCGGCCCCATGGTGGAAGACTGGCGACGAGACCGATCGGTGCCGCTGCGCGCCAAGCAGGCGGCCACCGTGATGATGGCCTGCAGTTCGGTGGCTGCGCTGTGGGTTGGCGCACCGCCCTGGAACTGGTTGCCGGCGCTCGTCAGCGGCTTCGTGATCGCGTGGCTCTGGCGGCTTCCGACGAGCACGCTCGCGAACACCCGTCCCGACGACCGTCCGTCGCCGTGATATCGGTAGATACCGCGCGTCAGCCGAGCATGGGCTCGGCGCAATCCGAGGCGATCGTCTGCCGTGCTGCATCGCGCAGCTGCACGGCGGCGTGCCAGTCCTGGCCTCGTGGCTTCAAGGCGTCGTGGATGCGCACTCGCACCGCTTCCCTGCGCGGCCGCCAGGAGCCGTCCCGCAACACGGCTCGCGTGCCGTGCAGCGTCACCGGCAGCAGGGGCAGGCCGCTCTGCGCACTGACGACGAAGGCGCCCATGTGAAACGGCAGCAGCCCGGGTTCACGCCTGAGCGTGCCCTCCGGAAAGAACACCAGGGATTCACCGGACCGGGCGGCCTGCACCAGCGCCTCCGTGTCCTCGACGCCCTGGTGCACGTCGCCACGCGCGACGAAGCGTGTGCCGACACGTTCGAGCAGCCAGCGCAGCGGGCGGTCCTGACCCAGCTCCCGCTTGGCGACGAAGCTCATGGAGGCCGGCAGCACGGCCGTGAGCACCAGCCAGTCGACATAGCTCGCATGATTGGACACCACGATGGCCGGTCCGGGCGGCACGCGCAAGCCACCTTCGACGCGAAGCGGCAGCCCTGACGCATGAAGCGCCCCGCGCGCGATCGTTCGTGCGGCCTGCTTGCGCGCCCGGCGCGACGGCAGCAGTGCCGCCACGAGGCCGCCCGCCGCGCCGACGCCCAACACGCCCCACAGCCATGCCGCATAGAGCCACGCCACGAGGCCCCGGACCGGCTCGCGCACGCGCCGCAGCAGCGCGTCCAGCCACAGACTCGCGATCTGCATCGCCACGGGCCGCCCGCGAGCGTTCAACAAGCCGCGCTCGTAGCGCTCGCGGCAGGCGGCACGCCGGATCTTGCCGCTCGAGGTCTTGAGCACCGTGTGCGCATCCGCCAGCACGATATCGTCGGCCGGCACGCCTGCCAAGGAAATCGCCAGCTCGGCGATGCGATCTCGCAGGGCAGTCCGCTGCCCGGGGTCGGTTTCGCGCGTCTCGGCCAGCACGACCATCCGCTCGGTCGCGCCGGCCGGATCGGAAGCGGCGAACACGGCGACGCAGCCTCGCCGCACGCCGGGCAGGTTCCCCACCGCATCTTCCAGGTCGTAGGGATGGATGTTGTGGCCGCCGCGGATGATCAGGTCCTTCACGCGGCTGGTCAGGTGGATCTCGCCCTGCGCGACATAGCCCACGTCGCCCGTGTCCAGCCAGGGCCCGTCGAAGAGCGTGCGGGTCGCTTCGGGATTGCGGAAATAGCCGGAGCTGGCCGACGGTCCACGAAACTCGATCCGCCCCTCGACGCGCTCCGGCACTTCGGCCCCATGGGAATCGACGACGCGGATCTCGTGACCTGGCAACGGCAGGCCGCAAGCCACCACCTTCATCGCTTGCGCAGCGTCGCAGGACACCGGCTCGGCGCGGCCGGCGCGGTGCAACTGCCGCCGGTCGATGCAGTCGACACGCGGCCCGCGTCGCAGCGGCGGAAAGGCCAGGCCGAGGGCCGTCTCGGCCAGGCCGTAGACGGGCATCATCGCTCGCGGGTCGAAGCCGAAAGGCGCGAAGCGCTGCGCAAAACGCTCCAGGGTCGTCGCGTGCACCGGCTCGGCACCATTGATCGCAATGCGCCAGCGGCTGAGGTCCAGTCCGGCAAGCTCGTCGTCCGGCACCTTGCTGGCAAGGATCTCGTAGGCGAAATTGGGCGCCGCCGACACGGTGCCGCCGTGCTCGTGCAGCGCCCGCAGCCAGCGCGAAGGCCGGCCGAGGAAGCTCTGCGGCGGCATCAGCACCAAGGGAATGCCGAAGTAGAGGCTGCCCATCCACGCGCCGATCAGGCCCATGTCGTGGTACAGCGGCAGCCAGCTGACGAACACGTCCGCGGGCCCCATCTCCAGCCAGGCCCCCATCGCCCGCAGGTTGGAGAGCAGGTTGGCGTGCGTGAGCACCACCCCCTTGGGCTGCCCGGTGCTTCCAGAGGTGTATTGAAGGAACGCCGTATCCTGCGCGCCGCGTTCCACGCGCGCCGGCTCGCCGGCGGCCGCCGCGGCCAGGCGTTCGACGGTGAGCACACTGCGCAGCCGCGGCGCGCCCGCGCGAAGGATGCGTGCTGCCAGCCGCATGCGCTCGTCTCCGATCAGCAGCACCGCCTGGCCGTTGTCCAGGATGTTGGCCTGGCGCCGCAGGTGGTCCTCGATCTGCGCCGCGCGGAACGGCGGGTAGATCGGTATCGGCACGCCCCCGGCCACCAGGATGCCGGCGAAGGCCTCGAAGAATGCCAGGCTGGTCGGCAGCATCAATGCCACGCTCTGCCCGGTCTGCAGGCCGGCGCGCTGCAGGCCGGCGGCGATCGCCCGGGCGCGCTCCAGCAGGGCAGCATGAGTGAGCACCTGCGGCGCGGCGTCGCCGATCAGCGTGACATGCCGGTGCTCGGGTGCGCCCTGCGCATGCCACTGCAGCACCTCGATCAGGGTCTGGGCGTGCGTGGGTGGCGCGAGCGGCATCGCGTGCGGCGCTACAAGGGATGGAGCGACCTGCGAGATGCCTTGGCGCGGCTCCGCCGCGGCCACGGCGCGCCACAGGTCGCGCGGCGTCTGCGCCTGCTGCACCAGCACCTCGTTCATGTGCAGGTCGAAGCTCCGCTCCAGGCGCAGCATCAACTCCATGCGCGCCAGGCTGTCGATGCCCAGCTTTCGCTCCAGGTCATCGTCCAGGGCCACGGGCACGTCCGCGCCGCCGCGCAATTCGGCCAGCATGGCGCCCACGACATCGAGCAGCGCCTGCGGGCTGGCAGGTGGGGAGCCAACGGCGGCCGGTGATTCGACGACGGATTGCATCAATCAAGACCCGCCGTGCGCGATGCACGACGATCAATCAATGGCGATCGTCACAGTATGGGCATGGGGCAGGAGAAGACTTTGCGTAAACGCAATGCCCGACGCCCGCCAGGGCCTAGGCTGGGGCCATGCCCTGGACACCCGACCGCTATCCCGCCTCCATGTCCCGGCTACCGACAGTGGTACGCCTGAAGGCCATCGAGATCGCAAACGCACTGCTGGCTTCCGGAATGGACGAAGGCCAGGCGATACGCATCGGGATTGCCCAAGGCCGGCAGTGGGCCGCACGCCATCTCGCAGGTTCGCAGCTCCGCTGACGCCTCGGCGCATCCAAGCTTGACTCATGTCAAGGACTGCATGTGCAGGTCGACGAATATGCAGCCAAGGAGATCGTTGCATGAACTCACTCACCCCTGAACAGCTCCAGGATCTGGCCGAACAGCTCAAGCGTCGCAGGGCGGAGCTGAAACTCGAAGTCCGACGCGCCGGCGAGGCGATCGAGCGCCCGGAGATCGTCGAGCGTGCAGCCATGGCGGATGCCCTGGCCGAGACGGAAGTCAGCGACGCCGAGGTCGAGCGCGATATCGCGGAAATCCTCGAGATCGATGCCGCACTCGAGCGCATGGCGCGAGGCAGATACGGAGTCTGCACACATTGCGGCGCGGCAATAGGCCTTGCCAGACTTCAGGCCGAACCTTCGGCCGAGCGCTGCATCGACTGCCAGCGCGAGCACGAGCGTCGGCGCGCCTGAACGCAATTCCGAGGAAAGGACTAGACATGAGCTATCGCAGCATCCTCGTCTATCTCGACGATACCGACCGCACGCCGATCCGGGTCGCCCTGGCGGCCGCTCTTGCCCGGAAGCACCAGGCCCACCTGATCGGACTGGCCCCGACCGGCATCCTCCAGATGCCCGGCAAGCCGAGACCCGCGCTGGCCGGCAACGAGTACATCCCCTTCACCAGCGAAAACCTGTACCAGCGCGCTCGTGGCGTGGCCGACGCCTTCGAGGCGCAGGTTCATGGCTTGGGACCCCTGTCTTTCGAGAGCCGCGTCGACGAAGCCGAACCCGGGCCATCAACGATGGTGCATGGCCGCACGTCGGACCTGGTGGTCATCGGGCAGTCCGACCACGATGCGCCCACCCCCACCGTGCCTTGGGACTTTCCGCCGATGGTGCTGATGGGCACCGGGCGACCCGTGCTCGTCGTTCCCCGCGCCGGGAGCTTCCCTGCAATCGGCGCCGATGTGCTGCTCGCATGGGACGGCAGCCGCGAGGCGACACGCGCGATGACGGACAGCCTGCCCATCCTGCAGCTCGCCCGCCACGTGCATCTGGTCCAGTTCGAGGAACCGGAATGGCGCAAGCCGCTCGCATCGATGCGTACCGAAGATGCATTGGTTTGGTTGCGACGCCATGGGATTCAGGCTGCTCCGGTTGACCGCCCCGAGGGAAAGCAATATCGGGAAAGGCTTGGTCGATCAGGCATCGAGCCTGGGTGTGGACCTCGTCGTGATGGGCGCCTATGGGCATTCGCGGCTGTCCGAGCTGGCGCTCGGCGGCGCCACTCGCACGATGCTCGAGCAAATGAAAGTCCCGGTGCTGATGTCGCATTGAGCTGCGCGGAGCAGGCCACCGTCCGGGCCCTGCCGTGCCTAGGGCTCAGATCAACCTGTTCCGCAGCTGCACGAGCAGCAGATATCGACAGTCCGCCGCTGGGTCCTCGTCGACATCCGGGTTGCCGCACACCGGAATGCCGGCATGACGCTCGAGCCAGGCCATATGGGCTGCATCGCAGCCCTTGCAGACGATGGCGTCATAGAGAAGTCCCAGCAAGCGAGCCGTTTGCTGCGGATGTTCGGCTTGGCTCGTGCGCAGATCGGCAAGGTCCACGCGTGCCACTCTTGCGCCCAGTTCACTTGCTGCCCTGATGAAGGCTTCGCAGTCTTTCGGGTCTCCGCCATCATCAAGCAATGCGATGTTGCGGCCCTTCAGCACCTGAGGTGGATTTCCCGCCATGGCAGCACGCTCGAGGTCGCGTGCCGCCTCGAGCACTGCAATTGACTGGCGAGGCGGTTTGACTGCCTCGCGGGCTGAATGTTGGCGTTTCACGGGCAAGTTCCGGATTCAGTTCTCTTGGCAGCAAGCCTAAGAGTTCCGCACCCGCGCACCTTGCGCCACGTCAAAGCACGATCCGGGGCTGAGCCGCGCTGCCCGACTCAGGAGGACACCCTTGTCACTCCTGCTGAGCCCGCGCCGCCTGCATCGCTCGCCTCGTCGCCCGGGCAAGCTGCTCACGCGAATAGGGCTTGGGCAGCAGCTCCCACGGCAGCGGCGAGTCCGTGGCCTGCCCGAGCAGCTCGGATGAATAGCCGGACATGAGCAGGATCGCCAGCCCGGGCAGAAGCTCCTGAGCCTTCCGTGCGAGCTCGGGCCCGCGCATGCCGGCACCGAGCGCGACGTCGCTCAGCAGCAGGTCGAAGGCCTGGTCATGCAGGAGCTTGCGCAAGCCCTCCTCCGCGTCCGCACACAGGGCGACGGTGCAGCCCAGCGAGACGAGGAAGTTGCGAACCACCTCACGCACTTCCGGATCGTCCTCGACGACCAGGACCCTCAAGCCGGGCAGCGTGCCGGCGCCATCGTCGCCCGCCTCGGCCGCGCCCTCCTGCTGGTCCGTCACCGCGGGTATGTACAGGGTCACCGTGGTTCCCGCGCCGGGCGATGATTCCAGCGCGATCGCGCCCTTGGACTGCTTCACGAAGCCGTAGACCGTGCTGAGTCCCAGGCCGGTCCCCCGACCAGCCTCCTTGGTCGTGAAGAAGGGCTCGAAGGCACGCTCCTTCACCGCATCGGACATGCCTCCACCGGTATCGGCGATGGTGATGGAGACATACGCCAGATCGGCAGGCGTGTCCGCTTCCGGCTCGGCCAGCAGGTGCGGCGGCAGGCCTTCGCAACACTGGACCTGGAACATGAGCCTTCCGCCCGAAGGCATCGCGTCGCGCGCATTGATCGCGATGTTCAGCAGGGCCGACTCGAGCTGCCCGGCGTCGGCCGTGCAGGAAGGGCACGATGGGTCCGTCTCCACGTCGATCAGGATGCGCTGGTCGAGCGTGCGGCGCAGCATGCCGGCCAGCGACTGAACGAGTGCGTTCGCGTCGATGCTGCTCGGACTGAGCACCTGCCGGCGCGAGAAGGCCAGCAGCTTGCTCGTCAATTCGGCGCCTCGCCGGCTGGCGCGGCCGGCGGCGCTCACCAGCTGCTGGGCATACTCGTCGGCCGCGACGGCGGGGTGTTCCTCGAGCACCTGCAGGTTGCCCTGGATCACCGTCAGCAGGTTGTTGAAGTCGTGCGCGATGCCGCCGGTGAGCTGGCCGACGCTTTCCAGGCGCTGCGCATGGCCGAGCTCCTCCTCGCTCCGTGCGCGCTGCAGGCTGGCCGCCAGCAGGTTGGCCAGCGATTCGAGGAAACGCACTTCGTCGTCGCCGAAACGCCTCGCCTGGCGCGAGCGTGCCGCGAGCATCCCCACGGTGCGGCCGCGGTCCGACAGCGGCACGGCCAGCGTGCTGACGAGTCCGTGCTCGATATAGGACGGTGGGACCTGGAAGCGCCGCTCTTCGCCGAAGTCCTCCACGATCACCGGCTCCCCGCGCGCCAACACGAAGCCGGGTGGCGTGTCGGGGCGGTTGGGGATACGGCTGCCTGGAGCCTCATGGGGCATGAAGCCGATGCCACCCGCCACGCGGAACTCGAGCTGGTTGCCTTCCAGCAGGAAGAGGACCGAGCTCTCCACTTGCAAGGCTTCGGCCACTACCTCAGGCACCTGCTTGAGCAGCACCTCGATGTCGCGGGTGTCCACCGCCAGGCGTCCCATCTGGGCCACGAACTCGCTGTAGCGGGCGCGCTGCAGCGCCTGCTTGACGCGCGGATAAGCGCCGATGTCGCGAACCGCCGCCACGACGTAGGGAAGGCCTTCGTCCTGCAACGGGCTCAACGCGATCTCGACCATCACCTTGGTACCGTCACGGCGCTTGGCCACCAACTCCATCTGCGTGCCCATCGGGCGCGGCCGCGGATTGTGGCTGTAGGCGTCCCGATAGGCCGCGTGGCGGGGCCGGATGCTATCGGGCACCAATGCGTCCACCGACAGGCCGGTCAGCTCGTCCACCGAGTAGCCCAGCAAGCTGCTCGCGGCCGGGTTGGCCAGCACGATCGTGCCCCAGGCATCGACCACCACCAGCGCGTCGGGATAGGCCGAAAAGAGCGAGCGAAAGACCGAGCGCTCGTCGAGCCCTGGAGGTGCGGTGCCTTCGGCCACGATGCTCTCGGCAGCCTTCAGGCCTGGGTGACGGGCGGGACAAGGATGTAGCCGGCGCCGCGAACCGACTTGATGATCTGCGGGTCATCGGGATCGGCTTCGAGCTTCTTCCGCAGGCGACCCACCTGCACGTCGATCGTGCGGTCGAAGGGCGCGGCTTCGCGGCCACGGGTGTGCTCGAGCAGGAAATCGCGCGACAAGACCCGCCCCGGATGGCGCGCGAACACGCTCAGCAACTCGAACTCGCCGGTGGTCACGGCCACCTCTTCGCCGCTGTCGCGGTTGACCAGCCGCCGCGCGGCCGTGTCGAGTTCCCACTGGACGAAGCGCAGCCTGGAGCGCGGCACCGTTGTGGCCTCGGCGGCAGGCGCCGGCGCCATGCGCCGGAGCACGGCCTTGATGCGGGCCACGAGCTCGCGCAGGTCGAAGGGCTTGGTGACGTAGTCGTCGGCGCCGACCTCGAGCCCTACGACCTTGTCGACCGAGTCGCCCCGCCCGGTCACGATCACCAGCCCGCAGCGCCAGTGCTCGCGCAGCTGCCGCGCAATGGCAAAGCCGTCTTCGCCCGGAAGTCCCAGGTCGAGCAGCACCAGCTCCGGGGCATCCCTCGGCATGAGATCCATCAGCGCCTGCCCCGAGTGGAGCTGGCTGACGCGAAAGCCGTGGCCTTTGAGATAGTTGGCCAGCAGCTGCGTGATGTCGACTTCGTCGTCGAGGACTGCGATGTGGATGGGATCGGTCATCGCCGCTCGACCTCCCTAACGGGAAAGCGGCTTTTGACGGTACAAGCAGTCTTGCCTTGAGTCAAGGTGACGCTCCATTCACGCCGGTGCGCCAGAACGATATGCCGGCCAGGAATTGATCCGCATCAGAACCGCGATGCCGATCATGACGCACGCTAGGGGCCAGATTCAGGAGATCCGCCGTGCGTGCCATGACCTTGAGGAAGCCGCAAACCGCCCTCGTCGAAGAGGAACGCCCTGATCCCCGTCCCGGTGCCGGCGAATTGCGCCTGCGGGTGCTGGCGTGCGGCGTGTGCCGCACCGACTTGCACATCGTCGATGGCGAACTGCCCTCGCACCGCATGCCCATCGTGCCCGGTCACGAGGTGGTCGGCTTCGTCGACGCGATCGGCGACGGCGTGCGCGGCGTAGAAATCGGCCACCGGATGGGGCTGCCCTGGTCGGCGGCACCTGCGGCGCCTGCAGCTACTGCGCCGGCGAGCATGAAAACCTGTGCGACACGCCGACCTTCACGGGCTATGACAGGGACGGCGGCTTCGCCACCCACGTGATCGCCGACGCCCGCTATTGCCTGCCGCTGGACCGGCCTGGAGATGAGCCCGGTGCAAACCGCCCCGTTGATGTGTGCCGGCCTGATCGGCTGGCGCAGCCTGAAGGCGGCGGGCCGCGCGGCGACCCTGGGCCTGTATGGCTTCGGCGCCGCGGCGCACCTGATCGCGCAGGTGGCCCGTGCAGCAGGGCCGCAAGGTGTTCGCCTTCACCCGCCCGGGCGACGCTGCCGGGCAAGCCTTCGCGCGCGAGCGCGGCGCGGCCTGGGCCGGCGGCTCGGACGAAGCTGCCGCCCGAGCCGATGGACGCCGCCATCATCTTCGCGCCGGCCGGCGAGCTGGTGCCGCAAGCGCTGCGGCACGTGCGCAAGGGCGGCCGGGTGGTCTGCGGCGGCATCCACATGAGCGACATTCCCTCGTTTCCCTACGAATGGCTGTGGCATGAGCGGCAGCTCGTGTCGGTGGCCAACCTCACGCGCGCCGACGGCCACGAGTTCATCGAGACGGCCGGCGCTTTGGGCTGAAGGTGGACGTGACGGCCTATCGCCTCGACCAGGCGAACGAGGCACTGCCCGATCTGCGCAGCGGCGCAGTGCACGGCGCTGCAGTGCTGGTGCCTTGAGGTTCGCCCCATGGCCGGCCGCATCGTCATCATCCAGGGTCATCCGGATGCCACCGGCGAGCATCTCTGTCACGCGCTGGCGCAGGCCTACGCGCTGGGGGCCCTCGAAGCCGGGCACGAGGTGCGCCACGTCGAACCGGCGCGACTGGACTTTCCCCTGCTTCGCTCGAAGCAGGAGTGGGAGACCGCCCCCCTGCCCGAGTGCCTCAAGCCCGCGCAGGAAGCCATCGCCTGGGCCGACCACTTGGTGATCATTTTTCCCTTGTGGCTCGGCGACATGCCTGCGCTGGTCAAGGGCTTCCTCGAGCAGGTGGCCCGGCCCGGCTTCGCGATCAGCCGAAGCAAGGACGGGGGGATCGGCAAGAAGCTGCTCAAGGGCCGCTCGGCTCGCGTGGTCGTGACGATGGGCATGCCGGCGCTCGTCTATCGATGGTTTTTCGGCGCGCACAGCCTGAAGGCTCTCAAGCGCAACGTGCTGGGCTTCGTTGGCATCTCGCCCGTGCGCAATACCTTGCTGGGCATGGTCGAGTCGACCAACCCGCGTCGCAGGGAGCGCTGGATCGAACGCTTCCACCGGATGGGACGCAAGAGCGCTTGAGCAGCGCAAGCTGGGCGAGTTTCAGTCACTCATCTGATCGTGCTCAAAGACTCTCGCCGCATCCGGCCTAGATTGGTTGATGCGGCCAGCGAAGTGCTGTGCGCCGCTATCAATGAAAGGCAACCCATGAAGACAGATGTTCAACTGAAGGCCGACGTGCGGTCCGAATTGATGTGGGATCCCGCGGTCAAGGAGACCGGCATTGGAGTGCTCGCCAAGGACGGCGTGGTGACGCTCACCGGCCACCTCGACACCTATGCCGAGAAATACGCTGCCGAGCGAGCCGTGCAGCGGGTCGAGGGTGTGAAAGCAATCGCGATGGAGATCGACGTCAAGATCTCCCCAGAGCACAAGCGCAGCGACACGGAGATTGCCCAAGCCATCGAGCACTCGCTCAAGTGGAACAGCACCGTGCCCGCCGATCAAGTCAAGGTCAGCGTCGAGCGCGGCTGGGTCACCTTGAAGGGCGAGTTGCCTTGGGAGTACCAGCGCCGCTCGGTCGAGAAGGCCATTCGACCCTTGCAGGGTGTGACAGGCATCGCCAACCTCATTGCGGTGAAGCCCAGCGTGGTGGCATCCGGGGTACACACACTCATAGAGGATGCGCTGACGCGGCAGGCCATGCGCGAAGCCAAGCGCGTGGAGGTTTCGGTCGACGGCTCGAAGGTCACGCTGCGCGGGCGCGTGAACTCGTGGCATGAGCGCAATGCCGCACAAGGCGCCGCCTGGTCCGCACCTGGAGTGACGACGGTAGTCAATGAGCTCTTGGTCGGGCCCTGAACCTCGATCGCTCGGGGAGCGGGCTCGAAGCCGACGCACGCGGACCCGATCTTCGCCGTCGACGATGTCATCCACTACTGTGTCGCCAACATCCCCTGCGCCGTCCCGCGCACTTCCACTTTCGCACTCAACAATGCGACGATCGGGCACGCCTTGGCGATCGCCGACAAAGGCTGGAAGCAGGCCGCGACCGACGACCCGAACTTGCGCAACGGGCTCAACATCGTTCATGGCGAAGTGACCCATGGGCGGTTGCATCCAGCCTCGGGCGCGCCTATGTGGATACATCGAGCCTGCTTGACTGAAAGTTCGACATGCAACTCGTCTGTCCCAACTGCGGAACCAAGAACCGCGTTCCCGATGCACGCCTTCTCGACGCGCCGAAATGCGGCCGCTGCGGCGTCGAAGTGGCACCGGTCGAGCCGATCGCACTCGACGACAGCTCGCTCGGGCGCTACCTCGAAGGCACCGACGTGCCGGTGCTGGTCGACTTCTGGGCCGAATGGTGTGGTCCTTGCAAGATGATGGCGCCGCAGTTCAAGGCGGCCGCGGCGCAATTGCCTGGCGTTCGCTTCGTCAAGGTCGATACCGAGGCGGCGCCGCGGTCGGGCATGCGTCATCGAATCCGCAGTATTCCGACCTTGGTGCTGTTTCACCGTGGAGCTGAAGTGGCCCGCCACTCCGGTGCCGTCTCCGCAACCGAGATCACCGCCTGGCTGAAGTCCGTGGGGCGCTGAGCGGCTGCGAGCGTGGAATCGTGATTCACCATCACGGGGTGCGGGGGCCCTTCCTCTGCCCCCGGATGTAGATCACGTAATAGACCAGCGCCACCAGCACACTGCCGCCCACCAGGTTGCCGGCGATCACCGGCACGAGGTTGCGCGCCATGTCGGCCGCGCCGATCGGCGCGCCCAGCAGCATCGCCAGCGGCATGAGGTACATGTTGGCGATGGAATGCTCGAAGCCCGCAGCCACGAAGGCCGTGATCGGGAACACGATGGCGACCGCCTTGTCGATCACGCTGCGGCCGGCCATCGCCATCCACACGGCCATGCAGACCAGCACGTTGCACAGCACGCCGCGAAAGAAGGCTTCGGCGATGGGCAACTGCGCCTTGGCCATCGCGATGCGAATGGCGGCGCGGCCGATGTTGCCGTCGTTGAGCGCGGCATGGCCCGACAGCCACACCAGCAGCGCCAGCCCGGCAGCGCCTGCGAAGTTGGCGGCGCACACCACCGCCCAGTTGCGCAGCACCTGCCGCGTGCTCACGCAACCGTCGGCCCAGGCCATCGCAAGGAGGTTGTTTCCAGTGAAGAGCTCGGCACCGGCCACGGTGACCAGGACGAGGCCGAGCGAGAAGCTCAGCCCGCCGAGAAGTCGCGTGGCGGCAAATCCGAGGCCCGTGTCGCTGACCACCAGCGTGAACATCATCGCGCCCAGCCCGATGAAGGCCCCAGCCAAGCACGCCGAGCATGCTGAGCGCGAGCAGCGGCAACTGCGCCTTGGCGATGCAGAATTGCTCGACCCGCCCGGCAATCTGGCGGGGCGAATAGGCGTCGAAGGAAGGGCTGTCGGTCAAGCTGGCTCTGGTGTCCATGTCGACGGATGCTACGCATGGGCCCGGGTCGGGAATTGACCCATCTCAAGCGCGATTTCGGCTCTCGTGAAAACAATGGCTGCGAATCCCCGGAGGCATGCGCCATGGAGTTCAAGGACTATTACGCCACCCTGGGCGTCGGGCCAACGGCCACGCCGGACGAGATCAAGCGCGCCTATCGCAAGCTGGCGCGAAAGTACCACCCCGACGTGAGCAAGGAGCCCGATGCCGAGAGCCGCTTCAAGGAGGTGGGGGAAGCCTACGAGGTGCTCAAGGATGCCGACAAGCGTGCGGCCTACGATGCGGCCGGCCAGCAGTGGCGAGCGGGGCAGGAGTTCAAGCCGCCGCCGGACTGGGAGCGCGGCTTCGAGTTCAGCGGCCGGGACTTCGACATGGGCGGCGCGGGCGACCACAGCGACTTCTTCGAGGCGCTCTTCGGCGGGCTGTCGCGGGGCCGCCGTGCGCATCGACAGGCCCGCACCGGAGAGGAATGGACCGTCAACGCTCCCGGGGAAGACCACCACGCAAGGATCCAGATCAATCTGGAGGACAGCTACGGTGGTGCACGCCGCAGCATCAGCCTGCGCGTGCCGGTGATCGACGAGCACGGCCAGGTCCGGCTGCAGGAGCGCAGCGTGGACGTCACCATCCCGAAGGGCATCCAGGAGGGCCAGCACCTGCGCCTGGCGGGCCAAGGTGGGCCGGGCTTCGGCAAAGGGCCCGCGGGTGACCTGTATCTGGAAGTGGGGTTCCGGCCGCATCCGCGCTTCCGAGTCGACGGCCGCGATGTCTACATCGATCTTCCGCTGGCCCCGTGGGAGGCGGCGCTCGGCGCCAGCGTCGCGGTGCCGACGCCGCAAGGCAGCAAGCTGGAGCTGAAGATCCCGCCGGGATCGCCCGCCGGGCGCAAGCTCCGTCTCAAGGGCAAGGGCATTCCGGCCGAGCCGCCCGGCGACTTGTACGCTGTGCTGACGATCGCCCTTCCGCCCGCCGACACGCCCGCCCGGCGCGAAGCCTATCGGGCGATGGCCGAGGCGTTCGACTTCAATCCACGCAGCGCTTATTCGGAGTGAGGCTCATGGCAGACCGTGAATCATTCGACCAAGGCAGCACCATCGTCGAGCAGGAGGTGCGCTTCACGCTCGTCCAGTTGTCGCAGGCTTGCGGCTCCAGGACGGAACGACTGATTGCACTCGTGGAGGAAGGCGTGCTCGAACCCAGCGGGACGGCGCCCGCCGACTGGCTGTTCGAGGGCCGCTCGCTGCGGCGCGCACGCCTGGCCCTGCGCCTGGAGCGCGACCTGGAGCTCAATGAGGCCGGCGTGGCGCTGGCCCTGGAACTGCTGGACGAGATCAGCGAACTGCGCGCGCGCCTGCGTCGGCTGCAAGGCGCGTCGAGCTGAGGCCGGCGGCGAGATCAGGCGCCCATGGATTGGGCGCCTGCGGTCAGGCTGAACGAGGCGGCCGAGGTGGCTAAGGCTGAGCCACTTCAGCGATGCCGAGGGAACCGGCTCATGTCTTCCGGCCGACAAACCTCGAGCAGACCTTGGTCGACGAGCTGCAGGATGGAGTCGCTCGCGCATTCATCATTCATCGCAAGCAGGTCCAGCAGGTACCTCAGCGAGGTGCGGCCGTTGACCATCAGGAGGAAGCGCCGCTGCAACGACGTCAAATCGCGGTGACTGAAGATCACTTCCCGCTGGCCCAAGGTCGTGCGTCCAAACACCGTGGAATCGTCGAGCTGTCTTGCGCGGGCGGCCGGAATGGAATGGTCCGCATCATCGACGACATGGAGCCCGGCGCTGCCCGTATCAAAGGACGCCATCGTCGTGCCGGGGAGGTCGGTGGCCGCTCCTCTGGTGCTCTCAGGCACCCATTCGAACCGACCGCTGCGCGGAAGTTGGGCTGCTGCATTCATGGGTCAAGCCTCCAAGTGTTGGTGCCGGTGGTGATCTGCTCGTAAGGAATCACGGCGCAAACGCGCCAGGCACACGGGGCCTATGGATCAGAGATCCTGACTTGGAGCCTCATCTTTCTTTCGTTTAGCGCCCATACGAATTCGGTGCGCCGGACCTTGAGGATCACGGTGAACTCCACCGGTTCGATCAAGCCGATCGAATAGACGATGACCACGGCTGCCAGCGTGGCATTGGGCATCGACCCGATCAATGGCGCCAGCAGCAGGAGCGCCGCGACTGTCGTGGCCGCCGTCGTGAGGCCCGCCAGTTGCGACCTGGCCCCCGCACGGGTGTTCACCGCAGTCTGCGAGGTCCCTCCGCCCGCAGGCATGGCACCCAGGCAGGCGCCACCCGCGGTGGCAATCCCCGTCGCGATCAATTCACGATTGGGTTGCGGCACGGGCTCCCCGCCGCGTGCGAAGGCGCGTCCCGCCGCGATTGTCTCGGTAAAGCTCATCAAGGCGATGCCCAACGCCGCGGGCCAGAGCTGCAGCGCGAGTTCCCAATTGGGCAAGGTGACGGAAGGCAGGCCGGTCGGAATGACGCCGATCTTCTCGACCCCGTGGGCCTCCAGGTCCAGCAGCCTCATGGCGGCGATCCCGCCGGCCACCGCGACCAGACGCCCAGGGAAGCGCTCCGCCACGGCGACGCCCACCGACGGTCGCCATCGGGCCTGCGGAATGTGGTGGACGATGCCTATCAGGTTATTCGTGAAAGAGCCTTTGTCAAAGTGCAGGCCCAGCAGCTTGGGAAGCTGGTCGACGATGATCACGATCCCAATGCCAGCCTTGAACCCGACCAGCACGGGTTCGGAGATGAAGTTGGCGACGAACCCCAGCTTCAGCAGGCCCGCGAGGATCAGGATCGCACCGACGAGCAATGTGAGCGTCGCCGATGCGGTCATGAGATTCGCGGAGTTCCCCGTGGCGATCTGCCCAAGGGCCGTCCCTGCCAGGATTGCAATCGTGGTGGTCGTGCTCACGCTGAGGGTGCGCGAGCTTCCGAGCACGGCGTAGATCGCCATCGGCACGAGCGCCGTGTACAAGCCGGCCTGCACCGGCAGTCCGGCGACCGTGGCGTATGCGAGCGCCTTCGGGATGACGACCGACGCGGCGATCAGGCCGGCGATCACATCCGGCCGGGCCCACTCCTTGCGGTAGGCGAGGATCCAGTCCGGCAAGGGAATCCGGAGTGCTCTGACGGAGTGTTCTGCCACGCCATTTCCTTGTTGTGGGACTGGCGACCGGAAGCACGGTCGCACGAGTGTTCGCCGGGATCGTTCGCCTTTCCTACTGCGTCAATCGCCAGGCGCGGAAGGAACGAACCCATTCTTCATGCGCGGGGCGTGCCTTCTCTGACATTTGTCAAGGTCCTGCGATCTCGCAGCCCGCATCCTGCAGTTGTCCACCCGAACCCTCTCCTCAAGCATTCACAGCCGGGCCGACGCGATGATCAACCTCTTTCGTACCCTCGGCGTGGTGCTGCTGAGCGCCTTGTCAATTGCATGGGCTCAAGCCCCGGACGCCGGCGACGGCGAGGCGGACATCGCGATGGCGCCGGTCGAGATCGACGGTCGCGTGCTCTTCACGGTTCGGGGCGTCTCCAGTGTTCCGGCGGGCGAGCGGGCCGAAAGAATTCGGCAACGCATCCTCGCGCTCGCGCGGGATGCGAGCTTCAATCCGGAAGCGCTCACGGTGGAACCCATTCCCAACGCAGTCACGATCACCGCGCGTGGGCAGGTGGTGCTTGCGGTGCTGGAAGCCGATGCACGCCTGGAGCGTGCGAACCCCGCCGATCTGGCGGTCGCGCACCTCTCACGCATCCGCTCGGCGCTTCTGCAGTTCCGGGAGGATCGCTCCCCGCGTGTCCTCTTGCGCCAGGCGCTCGTCGCGGCGGGAGTGCTGGCCGCGTTCCTCGGAGGCTGCGCGTTGGTGTTCAGGGGCCGGCGCAGCTTGCGTGCTGCACTGGAAGCGCGCCTGAGACGCCGTCTCGACCTGCTCGAAGAGCAGACCCATCACCTGGTCGAGGCACAGCAGCTATGGCGCGCGCTCGGCCGCGCCATCGACACGCTGGCCTGGGTGGTGATCCTGGTGGCCGGCTTCTTGGCCCTCGACTACACGCTGGGCCTCTTCCCCTGGAGCCGGGGCCTTGCAAACCGATTACTGGACCGCGTGATCGAACCGATGCTGGCCTTCGGCCTGGCCTTCATCGACTACCTCCCCAACGTGGTCTTCCTCATCGTGCTGGTGGTCGTGCTGCGCTTCGTGCTGCGCCTGACGCGCCTGTTCTTCAACGCGCTCGGGCGGGGCACCATCGCGATCACGGGCTTCATCCCGGAATGGTCCGATCCGACCTACAAGCTGGCGCGGCTGGTCATCCTGTTGTTCGGGATGGTGGTGGCCTACCCCTACATTCCCGGATCGAACTCCGAAGCCTTCAAGGGAATCTCGCTGTTCGCCGGCCTGGTCTTCTCGCTGAGCTCGACGGCGACGCTCGGCAACATGATCGCCGGCTACACCATGACCTACCGCCGCGCGTTCCGTCTGGGCGACCGCGTCAAGATCGGCGATGTCGTCGGCGACGTGATCGAGATGCGCCTGCAGGTCACCCACTTGCGCACGCCCAAGAACGAGGAAGTCGTCATTCCCAATTCGGTCATTCTCAACGGCGAAGTGGTGAACTACAGCTCGCTGGCGCGGACCCAGGGCCTGATCCTCCACACCACGGTCGGCATCGGCTACGAGACGCCGTGGCGACAGGTCGAGGCGATGCTGCAGATGGCGGCCGAGCGCACGGCTGGGCTGTTGAAAGAGCCTGCTGCCGTTCGTCCTGCAGACTTCACTGGGCGAGTTCGCGGTCAACTATGAGCTCAATGCCTATTGCGGGGATGCACAACGGATGACGTCCCTCTATGCGGCGCTGCACCGCAACATCCTCGATGTCTTCAACGAGTATGGCGTGCAGATCATGACGCCGGCCTACGAGGGCGACCCCGCAGAGCCCAAGGTGGTGCCGAAGGAGCGCTGGCATCTTGCCCCGGCCCAGGTCCGGGCGCGAGACGAGGGGCCGGCGAGCGCGCCGTTCGACGGCAAGCAGGAAGCGGCTCAGGAAGCGACGTGAAAGCTCAGGAGCGGCGGCGGCCCGAAACCGCCGTCGCCCGTCCGCAGATCAGGACGCTGTCGCGTCCACCCTCTGCAGCGCCTCTTCCCTGAGTTGCCGGCGCAGCACCTTGCCCAGCGGAGTCCTCGGCAAGTCGTCGCGAAACTCGATGCGCCGAGGCTGCTTGTAGACGGCCAGCTTCGTGCGGCATGCTTCACGCAGCGCTTCGGCAGTCAGTCCGGGATCCTGCCTGACGACGAACAGCGCAACGGATTCCCCGCTTTTGGGATCGGGCAGGCCGACCACCCCGGCGTCCTTCACGCCGGGAAGGCGCCTGACCACTTCCTCGATCTCGGTGGGATAGGCCTTGAACCCGGAGACGACCACCACGTCCTTGACGCGATCGATGAACTCGATGAAGCCGCGCTCGTCCATGCGCCCGAGATCGCCGGTGCGTAGCCAGCCGTCGGCTGTGAACGCGCACGCGGTTTCCTCGTCGGCATGCCAATAGCCGCGCATGACCTGCGGGCCTCGCACGCAGATCTCGCCGATGGCCCCAAGCGGCACGGGCTGCCCCGCCTCGTCGAGCAGCGCGACGTCGGTCGACGGCAGCGGCTGGCCCAGCTTGCCGCTGAAGTCGGCGGCATCCATGGGGTTGGCGCAAACGATCGGCGATGCTTCCGTCAAGCCGTAGCCCTCGACCAGGGCCACGCCGGTGGCGGCCTGCCAGCGCTCGGCGACCTCGCGCCGCACCGCCATCCCGCCGGCGACGGCCAGCTTCAAGCGGCCCCGGCTGGACTCGCCAGACGTGATCGAAGCCCGGCGCGTCGAGCATGGCCCTGAAGAGCGTGTCGACGCCCGTGATGGCCGTGAAGCGCGTCTTGCGCAATTCGGCCACCAGGCCTCGCATGTCGCGCGGATCGACGATCAGCACGTCGTTGCCGCCGAGTTCGAGGAAGAGAAGCAGATTGGCCGTGAGCGCGAATACATGGAAGAGCGGCAACGCGGTGACGACGGTCTCCTCGCCTTCCTTGAGCAAGGGACCGATCCAGGCCCGGGTCTGCAGCACGTTGGCCACCAGGTTGCCGTGGGTGAGCATCGCCCCCTTGGGTCGCCCGGTCGTTCCGCCCGTGTACTGGATGAAGGCAATGTCGTCGGCGCGTACCGCCATGTCCAGCATGACGTGGCGGGCGCCTTCTTCCAGGGCGTCGTGCAGCCTCCTGGCTTGCGGTAGCCGCCAGGAAGGGACATGTCGCCTGATGATGCCGTGCGGCGAAATTGACCAGCTCCTTGCGCCCGTGCGGGAACAGGTCGCCCAGCTGCGTGACGATCACATGGCGAACGGGTGTGCCGGGCAACGCCTGCTCGAGGCTGTGAGCGAAGTTCTCGAGCACGACGATGGCCGTCGCGCCCGAATCCGTCAGCTGGCAGGCCAGCTCGGCGGGCGTGTACATCGGATTGACGTTGACCACCACCATGCCCGCGCGCAGTGCGCCGAGGATGACCACCGGCGACTGCAGGCAGTTGGGAAGCATGACGGCAACGCGGTCGCCCTTCCAGAGACACGCCACGGATTGCAGATAGGCGGCAAAGGCCCGGGTTTGGCGATCCAGTTCGGCGAAGCTCATCGTCACACCCATGCTGGTGAACGCCTTCCGGTCGTGGAAGCGCCGGCAACTGCGCTCGATCATGTCCTTGAGCGAGGTGTACGCGTGGATGTCGACTTCCGCCGGGGTGCCGGGCGGGTAGTGCTCGAGCCAGATTCGCTTCATTGAAAGGCCGATCAGTCGAAGGACAACGACCAGAGCATCGGCGCCTTGCGCGCAAACGAGATGACGGATATCAAACTTTCCTGCTGCACTGCTCGCATGCAGTGCCGATACACGGCATTCACACGCTGTTTCGCAGCGATGCAGGCCGTTGGCCCGGCGTTCGCCTGGCCTGCCTAGATTTGTTCCATGCGCCCCGGGCACGGTGCCCGGACACGAGGAGGCCGAACCATGAACGCTTCGACAACCGCCACGTCACGAGCCACGCCCTACGAACTGCGTTTCATGTCCCTGTTCCATTGCGGCCGCGGCTTCGCGTTTCCGTGCGATGCCGCAGGCCAGGTCGACATGGATGCGCTCAGCGCAAGGGCACTCAACAACTACCTCTACGCACGCACCGTCATCGGTCGCGAGGTGCAAATGCCTACGGTGGTATCCGCCGCCTGATCTGGCCTGCCACCGGAACGACCGCGAATCGCCCATCGAGTTGAAGCGCGATTGAGCTTGCTCAATACGTTCGACAGCAAAAGAACAAGACTTGTCTGTGTGCGGCCTGCGAGCCGCCACATCCCTCAATCACCTGATGCATGAAAGGAAGCCACCATGGCCAAGATCCAGCTCCCCGATATCTTCAATGCCGATCCCTTCGAGGACATGTTCCGCGGCTTCTTCCGCCCGGTTCGCTGGGAAGGCGCCGCCACGCAGGCGCCGCAGATCAAGCTCGACATCGACGAGGACGACAAGAACTATGTCGTGAAGGCCGAGATCCCCGGCGTCAGCAAGGAAGACATCGACATCCGCATCGAGGGCGGACAGGTTTCGATCAGCGCCGAAGTGAAGAAGGAAAGCGAGGAAAAGAAGGAAGGCCGCACGATCCGCAGCGAGCGCTCCTACGGCTACGCGAGCCGCGCGTTCTCCCTGGGCAGCGAGGTCGACCAGTCCAAGGCCGAGGCGTCCTACGAGAACGGCGTGCTGCAGCTCAAGCTGCCAAAGAAGGCGGGCTCGGAAGCCCAGCGCATCGCCATCAAGTGAACCGAAGCGGCGGCGTGCCTGCAAAAGGTGCGCCGCCAGCAATCACTGGAGCCCACGATGTACAAACGCATTCTTGTTCCCCTCGACGGCAGCGAAACGTCCGAACGTGGCCTGCGGGAGGCCATCGCCCTGGCGCGCGATTCGAAGGCTCGCCTGCATCTCGTGCACGCGATCGACTCCTTCCCCCTGATGGCCGAAATGGCGGCCGTCCGAGCTTCGATGACATGATGCGCGGCCTGTGCAAGGCCGGCCAGGAGTGGCTCGACCGGGGCGTCGCGCGAGCCAAGGAGAGTGGCGTCGAGGCCGATAGCGAAATGCTCGAAGTGGTCGGCAAGCGGGTGGCCACGGCGCTTCTGGACGAAGCCACGAAGGCAGGCTGCGACCTGATCCTGATGGGAACCCACGGCCGGCGCGGCTTCAGCCACGTGATGCTCGGCAGCACGGCCGAAGGGGTGATCCGCGAGAGCACCATCCCGGTCCTGCTGGTGCGGCATCCAGAGTCCTCGAAGCAGGCTTAAGCAGCTCCCTGGTGAGCAGTTACGCGGCCCTCAACCTCACGGAAGCAGCCATGACCATCAAATCCATACTCGTGCATCTCGACGACCTGCCGCGGTGCGCCTCCCGCATCGCGCTCGCTGCCCTGCTCGCGCGGCGGCACGAAGCTCATCTGGTGGGCCTGTCCCCGACCGGGCTCGTCGTCATGCCCAGCGGGTTCGGCATGGGTCTCGGGGGCGCGGCCGACTACATCCAGCTTACGTTCGAGTACCTCGATGAGTGTGCGCACCGGATTGCCGATGCGTTCAAGTCCGAGATGCCCAAGCACGGCGTGACATCATGGGAAGCGCGGGTGGAAGAGGCGGAGCCCGTGCCTGCGATGGTGATGCATTCGCGCGGCAGCGACTTGCTCGTCGTCGGCCAGACGGATCCCAGCTTGGCCGCTGCGCCGGCAGCCGGCGACTTTCCACAGCAGGTCGTGATGCGCTCGGGCCGACCGGTATTGATCGTCCCTTACGCGGGACGCTTCGAGACGGTGGGCAGCAAGGTCATCGTGGCATGGAGTCCCACGCGGGAAGCGTCGCGCGCACTCGCAGATGCCCTGCCCTTTCTCCAAGGAGCCGAAGAAGTACGTCTTGTTCACTTCGCCTCCTCCGAAGAAGCCGCGGAAGCATGCCGAGTGGAGTTCAAGGAAACCCTTGCATGGCTGCGCCGCCACGGCATCGAGGCTAACGGGCGGCATCGAGGAAATCACCTCCGTCGATGCCGGCAACGCGCTCCTGTCGCGCGCCGCGGATTTCGAGGCCGACCTGATCGTGATGGGCTGCTATGGCCATTCGAGGCTGAGGGAGTTCGTGCTCGGCGGCGTGACCCGCACGGTGCTGGCCAGCATGACGGTGCCGGTGCTCATGTCTCATTGAGCCCGTGGCGACGCGGGGCTGCTTCGCCCACTGATGGCGCCCCTGCCACGGCGGCAGGACAATGATCCGAGGCCGCAGCAGGAGTCGCCCATGACAGACGCCGCCACCCCCGCCCCCTCCGCTGCTCCTAGCGTGCAGGCCATCAGCCGCGATGTGCTGGTCGAGAAGTACGCCAAGGGCGACGAGCGCACACCCGACGATGTGCGCCGGCGCGTGGCGCGCGCCCTGGCCGCGGCCGAGCGACCCGAGGAGCGGGCTCTCTGGGAACAGCGCTTCCTCGAGGCCCAGCGACAAGGTTTCATCCCAGGCGGCCGCATCGCCTCCGCAGCCGGCACCGGGCTCGAAGCCACGCTCATCAACTGCTTCGTGCAACCTGTGGGCGACTCGATCCTGCATGACGACGAAGGCCATCCGGGCATCTACATCGCCCTGGCCGAAGCCGCGGAGACCATGCGTCGCGGCGGCGGCGTGGGCTACGACTTCTCGCGCATTCGCCCGCGCGGCGCCCGCGTGGCCAGCACGAATTCATCGGCCAGCGGGCCGGTGAGCTACATGCGCGTCTTCGACCGTTCCTGCGAGACGGTGGAGTCGGCCGGCGCGCGACGCGGCGCCCAGATGGCCGTGCTGCGCTGCGACCATCCCGACGTGGCGGAATTCATCCACGCCAAGGACGCGGGCGACCTGAGCAACTTCAACGTCTCGGTCGCGGTGACCGACAGCTTCATGCAGGCGCTCGAGGCCGATGCCGAGGTCGAGCTGGTGCATCGCGCCGAACCCGGCTCGGGCCAGAAGGAGTCGGGCGCCGTGCGCCGCGCGGATGGCCTGTGGGTCTACCGCACGCTTCCGGCACGCGAGTTGTGGGAGCAGGTCATGCGCTCCACCTACGACCATGCCGAGCCCGGCGTGGTGTTCATCGACCGCGTCAATGCCGACAACAACCTGAGCTACTGCGAGACGATCGCGAGCACCAACCCTTGCGGCGAGCAACCGCTGCCGTCCTATGGCTGCTGCTGCCTCGGGTCGGTCGACCTGACCCGCTTCGTGCGCGATGCCTTCGAGCCGGAGGCCAGCTTCGACGAAGCCGGCTTTGCCGCGCTCATTCCGCTGGCGGTAAGGATGCTGGACAACGTACTCGACGTCAGTTCATGGCCCCTGCCGAAGCAGCGCGAGGAGGCGCGTGACAAGCGCCGCATCGGTCTCGGGTTCACCGGGCTGGGCGATGCGCTCGTGATGCTGGGCTTGCGCTACGACGGCGCCGACGCGCGCGAGATGGCTGGCCGCATCGCCGAGCTGCTGCGTGACGCCGCCTATGAAGCCTCGATCGAGCTGGCGGGCGAACGCGGCGCGTTTCCGCTTTTCAACGCCGATCTTTACTTGAGCCGCGGCAATTTCGCCTCGCGGTTGCCGCAGCCGCTGAAGGACCGCATCCGGGCACACGGCATTCGCAATTCACACCTGCTGTCGATCGCGCCCACCGGCACGATCAGCCTGGCCTTCGCGGACAACGCCAGCAACGGCATCGAGCCGCCCTACTCCTGGACCTACACCCGCAGGAAGCGCAAGAGCGACGGCGGCTTCGAGGAGTACGTGGTCGAGGACCACGCCTGGCGGCTGTTCAGGCAATTGCATGGGCCCGACGCGCCTCTGCCGGAAAGCTTCGTCTCGGCACTCGAGATATCGGCCCAGGCCCACCTCGACATGGTGGCCGCCGTCGCTCCCTGCATCGACACGGCCATCTCGAAGACGGTCAATATCCCCGAGGCCTATCCGTACGCCGATTTCAAGGACCTCTATCTCAACGCCTGGAAAGCGGGCCTGAAGGGACTGGCGACCTACCGGCCCAACAGCGTGCTGGGGGCGGTGCTCGGCACGGCTCGAACCCAGGTGGAGGCCAACCGGCCGCTGCCGCTCGCCGATGCGCTCGGCACCCAGCGCCTTGCGCTCGAGCCTGCACGCCAGCCGGTACTGGCCTCCTTGCGCTGGCCCGGCCGGCCCGAGCCGCCCGAGGGCAACCCGGCATGGACCTACATGATCCACCACCCGTGGGGCAAATTCGCGCTGTGCATCGGCGAACTCGCAGCCGTTGGCGATGGCCGGCCGATGCCCTTCGAAGTGTGGGTGAACGGGACCGAGCAGCCGCGCGGCCTCGCTGCGCTGGCCAAGACGCTGTCGATGGACTTGCGTGCCCGGGATCCGGCCTGGGTGCGGCTCAAGCTCGATGCGCTTTCCACCGTGCAGGAGGAGCGCCCCTTCGAGATGCCGTTTCCTCCGGATGGGCAGCTGCGGCAGTTTCCCGGGATCGTGGCCGCGACGGCTGCAGTGATTCGCTGGCGCTGCGAGCAGCTCGGACTTTGGAGCGGCGAGGCAGCAGCTTCCACGCCGGTGATCGATGCCATGTTCAGCATCGATGAGCCCCGCACCGGCCCGGGCGGCACCATCGCCTGGGCAGCCGACATCGACAATCCGACCACCGGCGAACGCCTCACGCTGAGCCTCAAGGAAGTGCTGTTGCCCGCACCGCAGGGCCATGCTGCTGGCCAATCGGTTGCTCGCCCCTGCGCACTCGGCCTGTCGGGCAACTATCCACGCGCGCTCGACGGACTGGCGCGCGCGCTGTCACTCGACATGCGGGTGATCGACCCCGCCTGGATCGGCATGAAGCTGCGCAAGCTGCTCAATTACGCCGAGCCGCTGGGGCACTTCATGGCCTTCATTCCTGGGCTTCCACCCCAGGAGCGGCGCCAACAGACCTGGCCCTCCACGGTGGCTTATATGGCTCGGCTGATCATCCACCGCCATGCCGTGCTCGGTGTGCTCGACGAGCGCGGCTACCCCGTGCATGAAATGGGGGTCCTCGAACCGCCGCAGCACGGCCACGGCGCCGAGACCCCTAACCTGCCGGGCCGCGCATGCCCGGAATGTGGCAATGCGACGCTCATCCAGAGGGATGGTTGTGAGTTCTGTACCGCCTGTGGCTACTTGGGCCTGTGCGGATGACCTTGGCCCGAACATCTTGCATCTCGAGGAGAAGTGACATGAAGCAGATGCCTATCGTCTGGAAGCGGTTGGTCAAGGACGGGACTACTTGTGAACGGTGTGGGTCCACGCTTGCCCAGATCGAGTCAGCCGTCCGCAAGCTCGAGGCTGCCCTTCAGCCCCTCGGTATCCAACCGGCCCTCGAGACGGAGACCATCGACGAACGAGCTTTCAAGGCCGAGCCATCAGAGTCGAACCGGATATGGATCGCGGGACGGCCCCTGGAACAGTGGCTCGGAGCGACTGTCGGGATGAGTCGCTGCTGCTCGGTATGCGCAGGCTCGGACTGCAGAACGCTGGAAGTCGATGGGCGCACGTACGAGACAGTCCCCGAGGAGTTGCTCATCAGAGCAGGCTTGGCAGCAGCGTCGCAACTCCTGTCGTCTGCAGAAGTGACGCAACCCGCATCCTCATGCTGCAATAGCCCCTGTCCGACTTGCGATAGCCCGCGTGAGGGTAACGCGCGGCCCGTTCGATCTCGCGCTTGACGATGATCAATGCCCGCGCGAATCGGCGCACCAGAATGCTGACATGTTCTCAAAGGAGTTGAACATGAAGCGCACTCTGCTTGCAATCGTCGCAACCGCCCTGCTCGCGGCTTCCGCACAGGCCCAGCCGGGCGGAGGGGGCCCCGGCATGATGGACGGCTACGGCCCCGGCTATGGCCGCGGCCCCGGGTGGCACGGCATGATGGACGGCTATGGCCGCGGCCCCGACTGGGGCGGCATGGGCCACGGGATGATGGGCCAGGGCATGATGGGCTTTGGCTCCGACTACTGGTCGCTCAAGCTGAGCGATGCCCAGCGCGACAAGATCCTGTCTATCGAACGGACAGCGTCGAACAAGCGTTGGGACCTGATGCGCAAGATGCACGAGCAGGGCTTCCGGATGCGCGAGAACTATGCCACCGGCAAGCTTGACGACGAGGCGCTGCGCAAGAACTACCAGGCGATGAGCGAGGCGCACAAGGAGATGTTCGAGGCCTCGCTGCAGGCGCGCAAGGACATCGAGGCGGTGCTGACGCCGGAGCAGCGCGCGCAGCTGGACCGGGGTTGGGGCGGCCGGCGCTAGCGCAGGAGAGTCATCATGAACAAAAGGCGGCGGGCGACCGATGCTGAAGCCTCTCCGTCGCTGCGGCCGACAAGGCCATTGCAACGGGCCAGCTTCAGGGCCTGGCGAAGGTCATCGGCGAGCGCACGGAAAAGGGCTTGCACGAGCACTTCGAGCAAGTGATGGCGAAGAAGAAGTTCGACCTGAACGATGTCGAGGCCGGCCGCGCCTATTCGAGCGCCTACGTCGAGTTCGTGCACTACGCCGAACGCCTCTACGACGCCGCCGAAACGTGCTCTATCCGGCCGCCGTGCTGGTCGGTCGGCACGTCGAACAGGGCTTGAAGGGGTGATAAAGGCCACCCGCTTCGGCTGCCACGAGACCACCGAGACCAACGATGGAAGACGCCGCCAGCATCGAGCTGGCTCCGGACAGCAAGAAGCTCGGCCCGGTGGTCTTCGTCGCGCGCGGGCTCGGCAAGATCTACCGCATGGGCGAGGTCGAGGTGCACGCGCTGCGCGGCGTCGACCTCGACATCCACGCCTCGGAATTCGTGGTGCTGCTCGGGCCCTCGGGCAGCGGCAAGTCGACGCTGCTCAACATCCTGGGCGGGCTCGACACGCCCACCAGCGGCACGGCGGCCTGGCGCGACCATGACCTCACGCATGCCGGCGACGCCGAGCTCACCCGCTACCGGCGCGAGCACGTCGGCTTCGTGTTCCAGTTCTACAACCTGATCCCCTCGCTCACCGCGCGGGAGAACGTGGCGCTCGTCACCGAGATGGCCCGCAACCCGATGAAGCCCGAGGAGGCGCTCGCGATGGTCGACCTCGGCGACCGGCTGGACCACTACCCTTCGCAGCTTTCCGGCGGCGAGCAGCAGCGCGTGGCCATCGCGCGCGCCATCGCCAAGCGGCCCGACGTGCTGCTGTGCGACGAGCCCACCGGCGCGCTCGACTACGCGACCGGCAAGGTGGTGCTGCAGGCGATCGCGCGCATCAACCGCGAGCTCGGCACGACCGCCGCGGTGATCACGCACAACGCGCCGATCGCCCGCATCGCCGACCGCGTGATGCGCATGGCCGACGGCCGCATCGTGTCGGTCGAAGTCAACCGCCACAAGGCCTTGCCCGAGGAGATCTCCTGGTGAGCATGCTGCGCCGCAAGCTCATGCGCGACCTGTGGCGCGTCAGGGGCCAGGTGCTCACGCTCGCGCTGGTGGTGGCCAGCGGCGTCGCGGCCTTCACCGCGTCGCTGTCGACCTACGACTCGCTGAAGGCCATGCAGTCGGCCTACTACGCCAGCGCGCGCTTCGCGCATGTCTTCAGCGCCGCGCGCCGGGTTCCCGACAGCCTGGAAGCGCGCCTGCTGGACGTGCCGGGCGCGGCCGACGCCGAGGCGGGCCTCTCCTACGACGTGATGCTGGACCTGCCCGGCGTGCTCGAACCGATGGTCGGCCGCATGATCGCCTTGCCCGAGCAAGGCGAACCACGGCTCAACCGCCTGACGCTGATGGCCGGGCGCTGGATCGGCGATCGCGCGTCCAACGAGGTGCTGGCAAGCGAGGCCTTCGCCAAGTCGCGCGGCTTGCGTCCGGGCGACGCAGTCTGGGCGCTGCTCAACGGCAAGCGCGAGCGACTGCAGAGTCACGGGCATCGTGCTGTCGCCCGAGTACATCTTCCCGGCCGCTCCCGGCGTGGGCGACGACAAGAGCTTCGGCGTCTTCTGGATCGGCCGCGAGCGGCTGGCCGCGGCGTTCGACATGGAGGGCGCGTTCAACCGCGTGGCCCTGCGGCTGGCGCATGGGGCGAGCGAGCGCGCGGCCATCGACGCGCTCGACCGGCTGCTGGCGAGTTACGGCTCCACCGGCGCCTACGGGCGTGAGGACCAGGTCTCGCATCGCGCGCTCTCGCAGGAAATCGACCAGATGCGCGTGTTCGGGCTGGTGTTGCCGAGCGTGTTCCTCGCCGTGGCCGTGTTCCTGCTCAACGTGGTGCTCACGCGGCAGATCGGCACCCAGCGGTCCCAGATTGCAGCCCTCAAGGCGCTCGGCTGTCCCGAGTGGCGCATCGGCGCGCACTACCTGCAGTTCGTGCTGGTTGTGCTCGCCATCGGCCTGGTTCTTGGCACCCTCGTCGGCGTGTGGCTGGGGCGCAGCCTCACGTCGCTGTACGCGAACTTCTTCCACTTCCCGGTGTTCGACTACCGGCTGCAAGGCTGGATCGTGCTCGTGGCCGCGGCTGCATCGGTGCGGCGGCCGCCGCCGGCGTGCTGCGCACCTTGCTGGGCGTGATGGCGCTGCCACCCGCGCAGGCGATGCAGCCGCCCGCCCCGCCGTCGTTTCGCGCCACGCTGCTGGAACGCCTCGGGCTGGGGCGCCTGTATTCGCCGGCGGTGCGGATGATCCTGCGCGAAATGGAGCGGCGCCCTTCGCGGGCGCTGGTCACGACGCTGGGCATCGCATCGGCGCTCGCCATCCTGGTCGTCGGGGACGTGGTGGGGCAATGCGATCGAGCATCTGCTGGAGGTGGAGCTGCGCATGCGCGAGCGCCAGGACGTCAGCGTGGCGCTCGTCGAGCCGGCCTCGACCACCGCGACGCACGCGCTGGCTCGCCTGCCCGGCGTGATCCTGGCGGAAGCCGAGCGCAGCGCCAGCGTGCGCCTCGTTCATGGACATCGCGACGAGCGCACCACGATCACCGGCTTGCCGGCCGGCTCGCAGCTGCGCCTGCTGCGCGACGAGCGGCTCGCCGTGGTGGCCCTGCCCCCATCGGGCCTGGTGCTCAACGAGCGGCTGGCCCGGCGCCTGGGCGTCGTGCGCGGCGACGTCGTCCGCGTCGAGGTGCTGCAGGGCACGCTGCCGTGCGCGACATCCCGGTGGTGGACCTGGTGAAGGAATGGATGGGCCTGGAGGCCTACATGGACCGCGATGCGCTCAACCGGCTGCTCGGCGAGGGCGATGTGCTCTCGGGCGCCCGACTTCGGCTCGACGCGAGCCGGCGCGAAGCGTTCTTCCGCGAGGTCAAGCAGACGCCGCGCCTCGCCTATGCGATCGAGCTGGCCCCCATCATCCGCAACTTCCGCGAGACCTCGGCGCGCAACATCCTGGTGTTCACCTCCGTGCTGACGGTGCTGGCGGGGACCATCGCGGTGGGCGTGGTCTACAACAACGCGCGCATCGCGCTGGCCGAGCGGGCCTGGGAGCTGGCCAGCCTGCGGGTGCTCGGCTTCAGCCGCGGCGAGGTCTCCGCGCTGCTGCTGGGCGAGCTGGCCCTGGAGATGCTGGCGGCCTTGCCGCTCGGCTGGCTGATGGGCTATTGGCTGTCGGCCTTCATCGTCGGCCTGATCCATTCCGACAGCTTCGAGATCCCCATGGTGATCCGCGCCAGCACCTACGCCTACGCCAGCCTGATCATGCTCGGCGCCGGAGTGTTCAGCGCGCTGATCGTGCGTCGGCGCATCGACGAGCTGGACCTGGTGGCCGTGCTGAAGACGAGGCAATGATGAAGGCGAGGCAATGGCTCTATCTCGCCGGTGCCTGCGCGCTGGCCGTCGCGGCGTTCGCGTGGGCGTTCCGGCCGCATGCGGTGGCCGTGGAAACCGCCCAGGTGAGGCGCGGCGCCTTCGAGCAGACGATCGACGAGTGGGGCAAGACACGGGTGCGAGAACGCTATGTGGTCACGGCGCCATTGGCCGGAAGGCTCGCACGCATCCAGCTGGTCGAAGGCGACCTGGTCGAGGCCGGCGCGACGGTGGCCCTCCTCTCGCCCTCTCCTCCGGCGCTGCTGGACGCACGCACGGTGCGCGAGCTCGTGGAGCGGGTCGGTGCGGCCGAGGCGGCGCTGGCCCAGTCGCGCGCCGAGGTGAAGCGGGCCGAGGTCTCGCTGGCGCAGGCTCGCACCGACCTCGAGCGCAATTTCAGGCTTGCAAGCGAGGGCTTCCTGGCCGAGGCGGCCCGCGAGCAGACCCAGCTGAACCTGCGCGTGCAGCTGGAGGCCCTGGCGGCGGCGCGCAGCGGCGAGGATGCCGCGGGTCACGTGCTCGCGCAGGCACGGGCGGCGCTTTCGCGCGCCCGCGACGAGCCGCGCGCCGACCGCGGCTCGCTGGCCGTGACCTCGCCCGTCACCGGCAGGGTGCTGCGCCTGCTGCAGGAAAGCGGCGGCATCGTCAGTGTGGGCACGCCGCTGCTCGAGCTGGCCGATCCCACCGACCAGGAGATCGTGGTCGAGCTGCTCTCGACCGAAGCGACGCGGATCGCCCCGGGCGCGCCGGTGCGCATCGCTGCAGGCCCCGGCCTGGCGCTGGAAGGACAGCTGCGGCGCATCGAGCCTTCGGCCTTCACCAAGATCTCGGCCCTCGGCGTGGAAGAGCAGCGCGTCAACGTGATCATCGACTTCGTCTCGCCGCCTCACGAGCGCAGCGCGGTGGGTGTCGGCTACCGGGTGGACGTGAGCATCGTCAGCTTCGCGCGCGATGACGCGGTGATCGCACCGGCCAGCGCGCTGTTTCGCGACGGCGCCGAGTGGGCCGTGTTCGTGCTCCAGGACGGCCAGGCGGTGCGGCGCACGGTCCGCCTCGGCGGCCGAGGGCCGCTGGAGGCCTGGATCGAAAGCGGCCTGGCCGCCGGCGAGCGCGTGATCGTCTACCCCGGCGACAGCGTGCGTGACGGCGTGCGGGTGAAGGTGGTTCGCGAGGCCGGCTGATCCGGCGAGGCGCGGCGGCCACGACAGCGGCCGTTCTTGAGTTGGCTCAAGCAATGGCGGTCCTGACGCCGGTACGGTGTGGGCTCACCCACCGATACGAGGCATGACATGGCAGCCAAGCAACTTCTCTACGGCGAGCAGGCTCGCGACAAGATCCGCAAGGGCGTGGACGCGCTCGCCGACGCCGTCAAGGTGACACTCGGGCCGCGCGGGCGCACCGTGATCCTGGAGCGCGACTTCGGCGCTCCTCAGATCGTCAATTCGGGCGTGGTCGTGGCTCGCTCGGTCGAACTGGAGGACCACTTCGAGAACATGGGCGCGCAGCTGCTGCGCGAAGTCGCCGCACGCACCAGCGAGATGGCCGGCGACGGCACCACCACCGCCACCGTGCTCGCGCACGGCATGATCGCCGAGGGCCTGAAGTACCTCGCCGCCGGCATGAACCCGATGGAGCTCAAGCGCGGCATCGACCAGGCCATCGAGTCCGTCGTGGCCGAGCTCAAGACGCTCTCGCAGCCCTGCGCGGGCTCGCAGGAGATCGCCCACGTGGCGGCCATCTCGGCCAACAACGACCGCTCGATCGGCGACCTGGTCGCCCGTGCGATGGACAAGGTCGGTCGCGAGGGCGCCATCTCGATCGAGGACGGATCGGGCATGGCG
The DNA here is from genome assembly GCA_963818175.1 of uncultured beta proteobacterium. Classification (GTDB taxonomy): domain Bacteria; phylum Pseudomonadota; class Gammaproteobacteria; order Burkholderiales; family Burkholderiaceae_C; genus Caldimonas. Next base: position 55,876 of record CAWFRK010000002.1, read on the forward strand.
AGCGAGCTCGAAGTGGTGGAAGGCCTGCAGTTCGACCGCGGCTACCTGTCGCCCTACTTCATCAACAACGCCGAACGGCAGGCCGTGGTGCTCGAGAACGCACGCATCGTGCTGTGCGACCGCAAGCTCTCGAACATCACCGAGCTGGTGCCGCTGCTGGAAGGGATCGCCAAGTCGGGTGACCCGCTGCTCGTGATCGCCGAGGACATCGACAGCGACGCGCTGGCCACGCTGGTGGTCAACAGCGTGCGCGGCGTGATCAAGACCTGCGCGGTGAAGGCGCCCGGCTTCGGCGACCGCCGCAAGGCGATGCTGCAGGACGTGGCCGTGCTGACGGGCGGCACCGTCATCTCCGAGGAGCTGGGACGCACCCTGGCCAAGGCCACGCTCGAGGACCTGGGGCGCGCCAAGCGCGTGGAGATCGACAAGGACTCGACCACTCTCATCGGCGGCGCGGGTGACGCGGCGCAGATCCGCGATCGCATCGGCGCCATCCGCAAGGAGCGCGACGCGAGCACCAGCGACTACGACCGCAAGCAGTTCGAAGACCGCATCGCCAAGCTGTCGGGCGGGGTGGCGCTCATCAAGGTGGGCGCGGCCACCGAGACGGAACTCAAGGAGCGCAAGCTGCGCGTCGAGGACGCGCTGCACGCCACGCGCGCGGCGGTCGAGGAAGGCATCGTGCCCGGCGGCGGCGTGGCCCTGCTGCGCGCGCGCCGCGTGCTCAAGGACATGAAGCTGCCGACGCTGGACCAGGACTGCGGCGTGAAGATCGTCGCGCGCGCGCTCGAGGAGCCCTTGCGGCGCATCGTCGCCAATGCGGCCGACGAGCCTTCGATCGTGCTGCATCGGGTCGACGAAACGGCCGAACCCAGCTTCGGCTACAACGCCGCCTCGCGCGAGTACGGCGACATGCTGCAGATGGGCGTGATCGACCCGGCCAAGGTCACGCGGCTGGCCTTGCAGAACGCCGCCTCGATCGCAAGCCTCGTGCTGACGACCGACTGCATGGTCTGCAATGCGCCTCCCAAGCGGCGGGCAACGCCCGAGGCTGCCGAGCCGGCGGGCATGGACATGTATTGAGACGCTCAAGTGGATGAGAGCGATGAACTGCGTCGCCCGCGTCCTGCAGCTCCTGCTGCTTGCATGCTGGCTCGGCCAGGCCCTGGCCGAGCCCTCCCCCAAGGACGTGCAAGCCGCGCTGCAATTGCGGGTGGCGCAACTGCAGGGCAGCGCGCCGGCTGCGGAGGGCCGCGCGATGCCGCCGGTCGCGGCGCGCAGCCTGCTGGCCAGGCTCTACGAACGACGCCGGTTCGAGCCTGCCTGGACGGAGCGTGGACAGGTCGAGTCGCTGTCCGCCCTGCTCGAGCACAGCCTCGATCACGGCCTGGACCCGCAGGACTATCACGCCGAGCTCGTTCGCGCCGCGCTCTTGCAGCCGCCGTCGAACGCGCTGGAAGCCGCCGATCGCGAGCTGCTGTTCACCGATGCCGTGGTGCGGCTGGCCTATCACCTGTACTTCGGCAAGGCCAACCCGCGCGAGTTGTACCCTGGCTGGAACTTCTCGCGCCTGCTGCGCGAACGCGATCCCGTCGAGGTGCTGGAAGCGCTGCTGGAGGGAGGGACGGCTGCGCGAGCGCGTCGAGGGGTTCGCGCCGCGTATGGCGGCCTACCGAGATCTCATGCGGGCCTTGCGCGACTATCGCGCCATCGCTGCCGCTGGGGGATGGCCGAGTCTCGGCACGGGTCCCGCGCTGCGCGAAGGAATGAGCGGCCCACGCGTGCTGCAGCTGCGCGAGCGCCTGATCGCCGGCGGTGACGCCTTCGCCTGGCCCTTCGCGCCCATCTGGCCGGAGCACTTCGACACCTCGCTGGTTGCCGCGGTCAAGAGCTTTCAATCCAGGCACGGGCTGCCGCCCGACGGCGTGGTCGGCCGCCAGACCCAGGCGGAACTCGACGTCCCCGTGGAGGAGCGCGTCGAGCAGCTTCGGGTCAACCTCGAACGCTTGCGCTGGGTGGCGCAGGACCTGCATGGCGACTACCTGCTGGTGGACGTGGCGGGCTTCTCCGCGCAGCTCTACGAGGACGACAGCCTGGCCTGGTCCTCACGCGTTGTAGTGGGCCGGCCCTATCGCGAGACGCCATCGTTCCGCTCGGTGCTGAGCGCCGTCGTGCTCAACCCGAGTTGGACGGTACCGCCGACGATCCTGCGGCATGACGTGCTGCCCAAGGTGGCGGGCAATCCTGCCCGGCTGGCGGCGATGCACATGCGGGTCGTCGACGCCAAGGGGCATGAGGTCGATCCCGGCAAGGTCGATTGGACCCGCTTTCGCACGGGGGCGCCTTTCCCTTACCAATTGGTGCAGCCGCCCGGCCCGCGCAATCCTCTGGGCGAGCTGAAGTTCCTGCTGCCCAACCCATACGCGATCTACCTGCACGACACGCCGGACAAGAACGTGTTCGAGCGGCCGGGCCGCGCGCTCAGCTCGGGCTGCATCCGCATCGAGCGGCCGCAAGAGCTGGCGGTGCGGCTGCTCGACGACGACGAGCGTTGGAGCCCGGATGCGCTGCGAGGAGCCATCGATGCGGGCGGCACGCTCACCGTGCCGCTGTCGCGCGAGGTGCCGGTGATGCTGCTGTACTTCACGGCCCGGGCCGACCAGCACGGCGTGGTGCGCTTTCGCCCCGACCTGTACGGGCGCGACGCAGAGGTGCTTGCCGCCTTGCAGGCGCCGTTTCGCTTCTCGCCGGTGGACCGGCCGGGTCAGCGTGCCGGCAGTGCTCGTGTGGGCCGAGCATCCCTGCGTCGCTCGATCAGCTCGAACAATCCCATGCCCGCCAGCATGGCGGCCACGAAGACCGCGGCCTTGAGCTCCCCCATGCCCAGCGCCACGAGCCCGGGACCGGGGCAGAAGCCCGCCACACCCCAGCCGACGCCGAACACGATGCTCCCACCGACCAGTCGCCGGTCGATGTGACGCGCCGCAGGCAACTTCATGTCCTCGCCAAGAAAGGTGGAGGTGCGCCTGTGTGCCACGGCGAAAGCCACGATGCCGACCGAGATGGCGCCCGCCATCACGAATGCCAGCGACGGGTCCCAGGAACCGGCAATGTCCAGGAACTGCAGGACCTTGGAAGGATTGGCCATGCCGGAGACCATGAGTCCGAGTCCGAACACAAGTCCGGCAAGCAGCGAAGTAAACACATTCATTGCAGGTCCTCAGAAGCCAATCAGGTGCCGCAGCACGAATACGGTGACGAAGCCCGCGCCCATGAACGCGGCCGTGGCCACGAGCGAGCGCGGCGACAGGCGCGAGAGGCCGCAGACGCCGTGGCCGCTGGTGCAGCCGGAACCGTAGCGGGTGCCGATGCCCACGAGCAGCCCGGCGACCACCAGCGCCCCGTCGCCCGCATCGATGCGGGGACGCGGCAGCTCCGCGAACAACAGGTAAAGCAAGGGAGCACCAAGCAGCCCGAGCACGAAGGCAAGGCGCCAGGCGACATCGCCCTTCGCGGGCCTGAGCAAGCCGCCGAGCACCCCGCTCACGCCGGCGATGCGTCCGTTGAGCAGCACGAACATCGCCGCGGCCAGGCCGATGAGCACGCCACCGGCCAGCGACGACCAGGGCGTGAAGGCGTTCCAGTCAATCGACATCGATCACCCCTTTCGACAGTAGACGCGGTACAGCACCGCGAGGATTTCCAGCAGAGCGTCGTCCGCGACGCTGTAGTAGATGTTCTTGCCCTGGCGGCGCGTGTTCACCACGCCCTCCGTCCGCAACACGCCGAGCTGCTGTGAGAGCGTGGGCTGGTGGATGTCGAGGCGCTCCTCGAGCTCGCTCACGCACATCTCCCCTTGCGACAGCTGGCACAGCAACAGCAGGCGTTCTTCGTTGGCGAGCAGCTTCAAGGCGCCGACGGCCTGACCGGCGGCCTTGCGCAGGACGTCTCGGATCGATCTTGCTTGCTGCGCATGTTCACATGAACCTGTTCGATGACTTGACAACAATATATCCATCAAATATATTGTCTTGCAATAGATTCGACCATCAAGCCAGGAGCCCTGCATGAGCGAGCGCATCACCATCCAGCCCTTCTTCGACCCCAGCACCTGGACCGTCTCGTATGTCGTCTCGGACGACGAGACGCGCTGCGCCGCCGTCATCGACCCCGTGCTCGACTACGACTTCAAGTCCGGCAACACCGGCACGAAGTCGTCCGACGCCGTGCTGGCCTATGTCCGCGACCAGGGGCTCCAGGTGCAATGGATCCTCGAGACGCACGCGCATGCCGACCACCTCTCCGGCGCCCGGTACATCCAGAGCCAGGCGGGCGGGCGCATCGCCATCGGCGAACACATCCGGGAAGTGCAGGCCACCTTCAAGAAGCTCTACAACCTTGAGCGCGGCTTCCTGCCCGATGGAAGCCAGTTCGACCACATGTTCGCGGACGGAGAGGTCTTCAAGATCGGCGAAGTCGAAGCCCGTGCCCTGCTGGTGCCCGGGCACACGCCTGCGGACATGGCCTACCTGGTGGACGGCGCGGTCTTCGTCGGCGACACGCTGTTCATGCCGGACGTCGGGACCGCCCGCGCCGACTTCCCGGGCGGCAACGCGCGCACCTTGTATCGCTCCATACGGCGGCTGCTGGACCTGCCGCCGCAGACCCGGATGTTCGTCTGCCACGACTATCCGCCCAAGGGTCGGGAGCCGAAGTGGGAAACGAGCGTCGCCGAACAGCGCTTGAGCAACATCCACGTGCGGGACGGCATCAGCGAGGACGAGTTCGTCGCCATGCGGGAGGCGCGCGATGCGACGCTGGAAGTGCCGACGCTCATCCTGCCTTCGATCCAGGTGAACGTGCGCGCCGGGCAGCTGCCGCCGGCCGACGACAACGGCATCGCCTATCTGCGGATTCCGCTCAATGCGCTGCCGAGGAAGGCGGAGCCTGGCGGCCTTGCCGCTCCCGAGCCGGGTCAGGCCGAGCGCGCCGAGGGTGCGAGGGCTTCGGAGGCGGCGTCGAGCGCCTCGATGACCTCGCCATCGTGAACCTGCCGGAAATCCACGTAGAACTGCCCTACCGCCTGGAAGAATTCCGGGCGCATCAGGCAGACCAGGTCGTCTACCTCGCCCTTCAGTTCCTCGAGCGTGTCGGGCGGGGCTACCGGCACGGCCAGGACGAGTCTCGATGGCCTCGCCAGCCTGATCGCCTTGAGCGCGACACGCACGGTGGTGCCAGTGGCGATTCCATCGTCCACCAGCACGACCACCCGCCCGGCCAAGGGTATGCGTCGGCGGCCGCCAAGGTAGACCTGGCGCCGACGCTCGATCTCCTGCATCTCCAGTTCGGCCTGCTCCTGCACGTACTGCGCGCTGGCTCCGCTGAGGCCGAGCGTGCGCTGGTCCGTCACCACCAGCGGCTTGTCACCCTCGGCCACTGCGGCCACCGCGAGTTCCCGGTGCCAGGGTGCGCCGATCTTGCGGACGAGCAACAGGTCGAGCGGCGCATGCAAGACGCGCGCGACCTCGCAGGCCACGGGCACGCCACCGCGCGGCAGCGCAAGAACGACCGGGTCGTCCAATTCAAGAGCCTTCAGCGCAGTGGCCAGGCGGCGTCCCGCGTCTGCGCGGTTGGCAAAGATCTCGTTCATGTCGCGTTCCTTCGTCGAACCAATGTCGAAAACGGCTGGTCAGGCCGTGCTGCCCTTGCCGTCGCGGACCTCGCCCTCGCCCCCGCCTCTGTTCGCCTGCAGGTGAGGCCACATCCACAGCAGCATGGCCCCGAGCCAGATCAGCATGGCCAAGGGCAGCAACAGGTGCGACGCCTCCCACCACCATTCGGCCAGCAGGCGCAGCACGATCGCGAGCTGGAAGGCACCCAGCAGCAGCCATTCGCGCTTGCCTGCGCTCGCGGCACGATGCCCGCGTTCCTGCGAGGAATTCAGCACCACGGCAAGTGCCGTGCAGCCGAAGAAGCCCAGGGTGAGCGCATGCAAGGGCGCGAGGCCCAGGTCCGCGCGCATCGGCGTGAGGTTCGCCAGCGCGAGCGAGGTGGCCTGCAGCAGCAGCGCCATGCCGCACCAGCCGAAGGCCAGGCCCGCCGTGCATGACAGCAGGCGGCTCGGCGAGGCTGAGCGCAGCAAGCGCCCGGACACGGCAAGCAGTGCGCAAGCGAGCGCCAGGTCCAAGGAGGCTGCACCCCACGCAGGCCATCCTCCGCCGGCCGCCAGCAAGGTCAAGGGAAACTGAAGCGACCAAGCCCGCCACCCAGGCCACGAGCAGACGGTTCGACAGCGGTCGTCCGGAGACACGTGTCGCGAGCCGGTGCAGCACCACGCCGCACAAGGGCGCAAGCGACCACCAGGTCGTCGTGGCCAGCGAGGCATAGAGGAGGTCGAGCACGCGCCCTCCCATGCCGGCGACGGCGGCCCATGCCGCGGCGGCGCCCGCGACCAGGCTGGCCGCCACCACCGCGCGGTACACCGCGTCGGCTCGGGGCTCCCGGCCGGTCGCCGTCCAGGCGTAGCCGGCAAGCGCGCTGCGCGCCACCGCCACGGCCGCAAGGCCGGCGGTCGCCCATGCAGCGCTCCGATACACACCCCAAAGCAAGCCGGCCCAGCCCGCCAGCTCGACCGCGACCAGCACGGCAAGGCCACGGCCCGGCGCGCCGATTGCATCCGGTCGCCGTGCCGGTGCAAGCACGAAGCCCGCCATGAACAAGGGCATGACGCCAAGGTTCATCAGGAGGGCATGGACCAGCGACGGCGGTGCGACCGTCGGCCACCAGGCCGTCGGTATCGGGGGCATCGACATCGCCAGCAGCCACCACAGGCCGCCACCCAGCAACAAGGCCGCCGCGGCGCGAAGCAACAACATCGTTCAATCTCCAAGGGCAAGGCGGCGCATGGGCCGACGCAACCACTATGAGCGGTTCGGAACGGGGGACTTTGACGCAGCGCAAGCCGCGGGTCCGCCGGCGTCGAACAATGAGGCATCGAGGCCTTGCGGCGAGCACGCTCGCCTGGCCGCCACGCCCCTGCAACACAAGGAGCCCACATGGACGATCGTCGATCCCCCCCGACGCGGGTGCTGATCGGCCCGCAGGAGCTCGAGGGCGACCTGGTGCCTGCCACCGAACGGCGGCGCACTGATCGTCTTCGCGCATGGCAGCGGCAGCAGCCGGCACAGCCCGCGCAACGTGCAGGTGGCGCAATCGCTGCATCGCCGCGGACTCGGCACGCTGCTGTTCGATCTGCTGCAACCCGACGAGGCGCTCGACCGGGGCAAGGTATTCGACATCGAACTGCTCGGCCAGCGCATGGTCGAGGCGATCGACTGGGTGGACCGGATCCGGCGCTGGCCGCCCTGCCGCTCGGCCTGTTCGGTGCCAGCACCGGCGCCGCGGCTGCGCTGGTGGCTGCCGCGGCACGCCCGGAGCGCGTGTACGCGGTGGTCTCGCGCGGAGGCCGGCCCGATCTGGCACCGGCCGCGCTTTCGCGCGTCTCGGCGCCTGACGCTGCTGATCGTCGGCGGCGCGGACAAGGAGGTGCTCTCGCTCAACCAGCAAGCGCTGCGCCGCCTGAAGCCGGGCAGCGAACTGGTCATCGTTGCGCATGCGACCCACCTGTTCGAGGAGCCGGGCGCCCTGGACAAGGTGATGGCATTGGCCGGGAACTGGTTCACCAGGCACCTGCAGGAACTGCGCGACAAGCGCGCGAGCGAATGACACCGGCATGGACGGCAGCCCCGATTTCCTGCGCACCGCACCCGGCATCGATGCCAAGCTGCGCTTTCTGAAGTCCGTCGCCAAGGCGCAGTCGCGCGGCCCGGTCGAGGTGCTCGAAACGCACATGTCCTGGGTCGTCCTGGGCGACCAGCGCGTTTACAAGCTCAAGAAGGCGGTGCGCTATCCACCCCTGCTCGACTTCTCCAGCGTCGACCGAAGGGCGTTCTACTGCCGCGAGGAGGTGCGCCTGAACCGCCGCCTGGCGCCGCAGGTCTATCTCGGCGTGCTGGCGCTGCAATGGGGGGCGGGAGAATTCTCGCTGGTGCCCGAAGGGCAGTTGGCCGGCGAGCGCAGGCGTGTCGTCGACTGGGTCGTGCTGATGCAGCGCCTTCCCGCCGATCGCATGCTCGATGGCCTCATCTCTCGCGGCCTCGTCACGCCCGTGCAGATCGACGCGCTCGCGACCGTGCTGCGGCACTTCTATCGCCACGCACAGAAGTCATCGATCACGGGCAACCAGTACCTCGCGCGCTTCGCGCGAGAGCAGGAGCAGAACCGCGGGATGCTGCTGCGGCCGCGCTTCCAGCTGGCCGACGCGGGTCCCGTGCTGGACCGCATGGAGCGGGCCCTGCAAGGCCAGGCAGAGCACTTGCGCGAGCGTGTTGCCTGCGGCCGCATCGTGGAGGGGCACGGCGACCTGCGGCCCGAACACGTGTGCCTGATCGACCCGCCCGCCGTCATCGACGGCCTCGAATTCAATGAATCACTGCGCCAGGTGGATCCCTACGATGAACTGTCGTTTCTCGCGCTCGAATGCAAGGTCGCGGGCTGCGACTGGATTGGACCGCGCTTGCTCGCACGGGCCGAAGAGGCATTGGGCGACATGCCGGCGCAGCCCCTCATTCACCTATACACGGCAGCCCGCGCGCTGACCAGGGCGCGCCTGGCCGTCGCTCATCTGCTCGATGCGCGGCCGCGCACGCCCGAGCGGTGGCTGCCGCTCGCGCGTCGCTACCTGCAGCGCGCCGCGCAGGCCCTCGATGCGGCGGAGCTTGCCCCCGCCGCTGCGCGGCTCAAGGTGTCCACGACGACCAGCTCTCCCTGATGGCCCTGGCAAACAGCGGCACGCTCGAGACAACGTCCAGTCGCGCGCGCAAGGGATGGTCCTCCGGAAGGCGGAAGGCAGGCACGCTGTCCGTGATGATCAGCCGCTCGATGGCCTCGGCCTGGAGCGCTTCTCCCGCTTGCTGAACGAACAGCCCATGGGCCGCACAGGCGATCACGCGCGCGGCGCCCTCGCGCTTGAGGGCGAGCGCCGCCCGCGCGAGCGTGGTCCCGGTGGCCACCAGGTCGTCGACCAGCAGGACGGTCGCGCCCTCCACTTCGCCCGACACCAGCGACGTGCCGCCCACCAGCCCGGCGCTGCGGCGCTTGTCGATCATGGCGAAGCCTACCGGGCGCTGCATTCGCACTTCGAGTTCCTCGCGCCATAACTGCGCGCGCTTGGCGCCTCCGGGGTCCGGCGAGGCCACCGTGAGCGCGCCGGGGCCCACGAGTTCCTGGACCTTGCCTGCGAAGGCATGATGGGCTTCGAGATGCTGGCGTCGGGATGCGAAAGGCATTCTGGAAGGCGGCCGGGTTGTGCACCTCCAGCGCGATGAGCTGGGATGTTCCCACCGCCTCGAAAAGCTGGGCGACATAGCGCTGGCTCACGGGGATCGAAGGGCTTGGTCCGGCGGTCCTTGCGCGCATAGGCCATGTAGGGCACGACGGCCGTGACGCGACGCGCGCCATGGTCTCGCAGCGTCGCGATGAACAGCAGGGCCCGCATCAGCTTGTCGTGCGGGCTGGCTGCGGGGCCGCCGTGCAGGCCCTGGATCACGTAGGCATCCGCGCCGCGCGGGTCGGCCATGGGGCGCAGCTTGCATTCGCCATCCTCGAACACACGCTCCTCGTGTGGCGAAAGGGATGTGTCGAGGTCTGCCGCCAGGGCGGCCGCAAAGCCGTGGTCTTGCGGATCGAGGCTGAAGATCATCATGCTGTTGCTCCCGCGGCGCGAAGGGCACCGCTGGCAAGCATGCAGCGCAGGCGCGGAGAAGCCTTGACCTCGCGCAAGCGCGGCCCGCCGATCCAGGCCGCTTGCGCCTCGCGACGCCGGCTTTGACGCAACGCAAGGCAGGGCGCGGCTCGTTTCCTACATTGGCTACATCACGCCGGTCTTCTCCGGCGACCATGGTGGCACCCTCATGAAACCCGACCTCGTCCTGATTGCCAGTGCCTCGCAAGCGCGCCTGTTCGCGCGCCCATCGCCCGACGGAGACCTGCAGCCGCTTTCGTCCTTCGCGCACCCGGAAGGCCGCCTCAAGGCAAGCGCGCTGGGTGATGACCGGCCCGGACACGGCGCCAGCGATGAGCGCCCCGGCGGCGTCAGCTTCACGCCGCGCGAGGATCTCCACAAGAAGGAGCGCGTGCGCTTCGCTCGCGAGCTGGCCGATCGGCTCGACGAGTCGCTGCGCACGGGGACATACGGCAGGATCGCGGTGTTCGCCGGATCGCCTTTCCTCGGCGAGCTCAAGAAGGAGCTGAGCCCGGCGGCCGGCAAGGCCCTCCAGGCGGCGATCGACCTCGACCTGAGTGCCTTCGAAGGTCGCGAGCTTGCGCATCGCGTGCAGGCCGAACTGGGAGGGCCAGCGTCATGAATGCCGCAGCTTCGCCCCGCCGCCGCAAGAAGGCGCAGGCCGCGCCCACGTCAGGAGGAGCGCATCGTCGAACACCCCGACGGCTACTACTGGATCGCCGACGACGGCAAGCAGGAATTCGGCCCTTTCGAGAGCTATGAACTGGCGCGCACCGACCGCGATGCACTCAGCGAAGAGGCCATCGCCCCAGGCGAGGCCTTGCATGAGGCCGAGCGAGAGGCCGGCATCGCCGACTTGATCGACATCGAGACCGGCCCACCGTCCGAAGGCGAGTTGCCCCCATGAAATACATCCGCTGGTTTTCCGAACTCGGCGCCGACCAGGTCGCCCAGGTGGGCGGCAAGAACGCATCGCTCGGCGAGATGTACCGCGAGCTCACGCCCCAAGGGGTGCGCGTGCCCAACGGCTTCGCCATCACGGCCCAGGCGTATCACGACACGCTCGAGCGGGCCGGGGCCTGGCCACGCCTGCGGGAGGCATTGGCCGGACTGGACGCGCGGGACGTCGACGACCTCGCGCGTCGAGCCCGCCAGGCGCGCGACATCGTGCAGGGCGCCCCGCTGCCACCCGACCTGGTGGGCGAGATCGCCGACGCGCACGATCGGCTGCTGCAGGAGTACGGGGAGCAGGCCAGCTTCGCGATCCGCAGCTCCGCCACCGCCGAAGACCTGCCCTCCGCGAGCTTCGCCGGCCAGCACGAGACCTTCCTCAACATCACGGGCCGGGCGCGGCTGCTCGATGCGGTGCGCATGTGCTTCGCCAGCCTGTTCAAGGACCGCGCCATCAGCTACCGGGTCGACCAGGGCTTCGATCACTTCAAGGTCTTCCAGTCGGTGGGCGTGATGAAGATGGTGCGCTCCGACCGCGCGGCCAGCGGCGTGATCTTCACGCTCGACACGGAAACCGGCTTTCGCGATCTCGTGCTCATCACCGGCGCGTACGGCCTGGGCGAGAACGTGGTGCAAGGCACGGTCGATCCCGATGAATTCCACGTCTTCAAGCCGACCTTCCGCGAGGGGCACCGCGCCGTGCTGCGGCGCAGGCTGGGCGCGAAGGAGGTCCGCATGGTGTATTCGACGGCCGCCGGCCGCGAGACCACCCGCAACGTGCCGACGCCGAAGGAAGACCAGTCGCGCTATTGCATCGGCGACGACGACGTGCTCGAGCTGGCAGGCGCGGCCATCGCGATCGAGGACCACTACAGCCGCAGGGCCGGCAAGCCCACGCCGATGGACATCGAGTGGGCCAAGGACGGCGTGGACGGGCGGCTCTACATCGTGCAGGCGCGCCCCGAGACGGTGGCCTCGCAGCGGCCGCTCGGGCTGGTCGACGAATACCGGCTGCAGGCCAAGGGCGAGCTGCGCGTCAGCGGGCGGGCCGTCGGCACCAAGGTGGCCGCGGGCAAGGCGCGTGTCATCGACGACGTCTCGCAGCTCGGCCGCTTCCAGCCGGGCGAGGTGCTTGTGGCGGACACGACGATGCCGGACTGGGGCACTGTCATGAAAATCGCTTCGGCGGTCGTCACCAACCGTGGCGGCCGCACCTGCCATGCCGCCATCGTCGCGCGTGAGCTCGGCATCCCGGCGGTGGTGGGCTGCGAGGACGCCACCACCCGGCTGGCCACCGGCGATGAAATCACCGTCTCGTGCGCCGAGGGTGCGGTGGGCCGCGTCTATGCCGGCGCCCTGCCCTTCACCACGACACGCACCGATGTCTCGGCGCTGCCGCGGCCGCGGACTCACCTGATGGTCAACGTCGGCAACCCTGACGCGGCCTTCCAGGCCGGGCTGCTGCCGACCGACGGCGTGGGGCTGGCCCGGATGGAATTCATCGTGGCCGAGCACATCAAGGTGCATCCGATGGCGCTGGTGCATCCGGAGCGGATCGACGACACCGCCGTGCGCGCGCAGATCGCCCGCCTCACGCAAGGCTTCGAGCAACCCGCGGACTACTTCGTGCGCGAGCTGGCCGAGGGCGTGGGCACCATCGCGGCGGCCTTCTACCCCAAGCCGGTGATCGTGCGCTTGTCGGACTTCAAGACCAACGAATACGCCAGCCTGCTCGGCGGCCGCTGGTTCGAGCCGCACGAGGAGAACCCGATGATCGGCTTTCGCGGCGCCTCGCGCTACGCCCACCCGGCCTATGCCGAGGGCTTTGCCCTCGAGTGCGCCGCGATGAAACGCGTGCGCGAGCAGATGGGGCTTGCCAACGTGAAGCTGATGATCCCGTTCTGCCGTCGCGTGGAGGAAGCCGAGCGCGTCTTGCAGGCGATGGCCGCCAACGGCCTCGAGCGCGGCGTGAACGGCCTGGAGATCTACGTGATGTGCGAGATCCCCAACAACGTGATCCAGATCGATGCGTTCGCCCGGCTGTTCGACGGCTTCTCGATCGGCTCCAACGACCTCACGCAACTGGTGCTCGGAGTCGACCGGGATTCCGAGCTCGTAGCCTTCGACTTCGACGAGCGCGACGAAGGCGTCAAGACCCTGATCCGGCAGGCGATCGAAGGCGGGCGGCGCAACGACCGTCACGTCGGCATCTGCGGGCAGGCGCCCTCGGACTATCCGGAAATGACCCGGTACCTGGTCGAGCTGGGTATCGATTCGATCAGCGTCACGCCCGACACGCTGCTTGCAGTGATGCGGGAAGTGCTGGCCGTCGAGCAGCGGCTGGGTCGCCAGCCGCGCGACAACAACGTGTAGCGAGAATCTTCATGACCGAGAACATTTCTTCCCTGATGGAACCCCAGGTCTTCTGCGTCGACATGGACGACACGCCTGGACGAGATCGAACGCTTGTTCACCAGCAAGGGCCTGACTTGGGCTCCGGTGCTCGATTCGGGTCGCGACGTGCTCACCGTGCTCGGCGTGGTCTCCGCCTCCGACCTGGTCAGGTTTCGTGCCCAGGCCGAAGATCCGGATTCCGTGCGGGCCTGGCAGCTGTGCACCTACAAGCCGATCTCCGTGACAGCGGACACGCCGATCAGCGAGGTGGCGCGCCTGATGGTGGAACGCAAGATCCATCACGTCGTGGTGACCAAGGATGACGGCATCGTCGGGGTGGTGTCATCGCTCGATTTCGTGCGGACCTTCGTGCGGCCGTGATCGGCTCGTCACGATTCCCCCAGAGAGGCGCTCGGCCATGATGCCCGAGCCGATGACTCGACCAGCAGCAAGGCCGTGCCGAGGGCCTCGGCAAGGAGCTTCTGCGAGGTGGAACTTTCCATGGCTAGCTCGCGGCGATGTCCCCGGGTGCTTCCACTACGTTGGTGGTCATGGCTCAGCGCGTTCCGATGTCCTTGACCTGCTGTTGGATGGCCAGCGCATCCAGGCTTGCCAGCGGCAAGGCCAGCATCAACTCGATACGGCGCTTCATCGTCACGGCGGCGTCCCGGAAGGCCTGTTGCTTGATCTCGTCGGAGCCTTGCACCTCGGCCGGGTCCGGCATTCCCCAATGCGCCGTCATCGGCTGCCCGGGCCATACGGGGCAAACCTCGCCGGCCGCGTTATCACACACGGTGAAGACGAAATCCATCCGGGGAGCATCCGGCGCGGTGAACTCCCTCCAGTCCTTGCTGCGAAACCCGTCGGTCGGGATGCGCAGCGACTTGAGCGCCTGGAGCGCCAGCGGATTCACCTGGCCCTTCGGATGACTGCCCGCCGAGTAGGCCTTGAACCGGCCCTTGCCCAGTTCGTTCAGCAGTCCTTCCGCCAGGATCGATCGCGCGGAGTTCCCCGTGCAGATGAACAGGACGTTGTAGATCTTGCGGTCCACGTCTTTTCTCCTCAGCAGCACGATGAAGCCGGCTTGACTTGGATTGCGATGGGCTTGCCGCTGGGCGTTGGCGTCGCGCAGCATGCGGCGGCGTCCTTGTTGGCAGAGACCGGTTCACTGAACACCGGAATGTTGCCCAGCGTGTGATAGTGCTCCCAGGCGATACCTTGCGGGTCGACCAACCAGTGCTTGTCGCTGCGGGCGTAGCAGCATGTGGTCTCGCCCTCGTCGAGAAGCGCCATGTCGGCCGCCCGGGCCCGTTCCTTCAGCTCCGCCAGTTCCGCTTGCGTGTCGACCTGGATGCCGAGGTGGTCCACGCCGGGCTTGTCGCCGCGCGTGGAGATGGCGAAGTTGATGCGCGGGTCGTCGAGCATCCACTTGGCGTAGTCACTCTCGATGCGAGTGGGTTCGGCCCCGAACATCTTCGAGTAGAAGACGATGCTTGCCTGCAGGTCCGCGACATGGGCGTGCACGTGGAATCTCTTCATAAGTGGCTCCTTGGGGAAGTGGGTCAGCATTTGCAGGCCGTGGAGGCGCTGTCGACCGCGCACTGGGCGCCCTGGCAGCAGTTCTCGGCCAGATAGGAGAGCAGCGCGTTCATGTGTCCATACGCTGCCCGATAGATGAGGTTGCGGCTCGAGCGCTCCTGAGTGATGAGGCCGGCGTTGGTCAGCTCCTTGAGATGGAACGACAGCGAGTTCGGCGGAATGTTGAGTGCCTCGGCGATGGTCCCCGGAGTCAGCCCTGCCTCGCCAGTCACGACCAGTGCCCGAAACACCTGCAGCCGCACCGGCTGGGCCAAGGCAGCGAGGGATTTGATGACTTCATTCTCTTCCATACTTCCACCATAGTTGAACTATGGAATCGAGTCAACCGCTGGTTCACTTCAACCCCAAGCGGCCGCGGCGAAGGCCGCGATGAATCGGCCAAGCTCTTCGCGCGGGAGGTGGTCGATGCCAGCGGCCGACGCGCGGCCTGCGCCGCCGAAACCTGCGCACAGCGTATCGGCCCCGCCCGGCGCCGACAGCGGCGCCCGCACGCTGAGCCGCAGGCCCTGCGCGGCGTCCGGCACGGCCACGGCATGCGCGCGCTGCGGCTCGGCGGAGGCCAGTTCATGCGCCAGGGCCCCCATCACGCGCCGGCTCCACGGCTCGTCCGGCAGCAGGTAGACGCTGCCGCGCTGGTCTTCCCAGCAAGGCAACAGGCGGCGCGCTTGCAGCAGGTCGGCGGTGCGCCGTTCGTCCAGTTCCCGGCACACGGGCTCGTGCGCCATGAGCTCGAAGGGATCGCGGTAGCGGGCAAGGATGCGGTAAAGCTCGTGGGGCGCGATGTGGACATCTTCTTCGCGTTCGCCGTAGGCGTTGTAGTTGATCGACCGGCCCAGCGCGCGCAGCCTCGCGCGCGCCGCATCATCCAGGTCCAGCGTGTCGGCGAGCGCATCGGCGGGCGGCTCGAGGTTGTCGCCGTAGGCGCCCACGATGGCCCATGCCCGTGCCAGGCCGCCAAGGTGCCGGTCCATCAGGATGCTGGTGCAGACCTCGCTGCTGAAGTCGATGTGGGCCTGCAACCCGGGATGCTGGGGAATCGGGCCCGCGGCGTGATGGTCGAAGTAGCTCACCCGGACGCCCTGCTCAAGCAGTCGCAGCAGCGCTGCCCGGTTGGCCCGCATCGACAGGTCGCAGACGAGCACTTCGTCGCCCTGCCCGGCCTGCACGCGTTCGAGCAGGCGGATGTCGCGCTTGAGCCCGGTCACCAGGGTGGCATTCGCAGGCCGCGCCAGCCGCCACTGCAACACCGAGCACAGCCCGTCGGCGTCGCCGTTGCAGACATCGATGTGTTGGGTCATGCGTCCGCCGCAATCCTTTGCGATCGCTCGTCCTCGATCATGTGCGCCAGCTTGTCGGTACGCTCGCTCCAGCAACGCCAGCGCTGGAATTGTGCGGTACCGCGGTACGAGTCGTGCAGGTCGGGCCGGTTGAATATCAGCGTCGAAAGGTTGACCAGGGCGGCCGCCTTCTCGCTCAGCGACTTTGCATATTCGGCCTGCAAGTCGGTCACAAGCCCCCCGTTCCGCTCAGGACAGGTCTCACGGCCTGCGCGGCGCGCCCGCATTCCTGCGACACGGCGCGCAGTTGCCCTGCCAGCGCGGCCAGCTCGGACTCGTCCAGCGTCTCCCGCTCCATCAGCGCCGCAGCGCTGCGGTCGAGCACCTCGCGATTGCAGCGCAGGATGGCGAGCGATCTCTCCAGGGCACTGGTCAGCAAGCCTTGCACCGCGTCGTCGATGCGGCGTGCGGTCTCGGGACTCGTCTTCTGCGAGCTTGCCCCGGCACCGTTGACGCCAGCCAGGAAGCCTGGCGGCGTGTCGGCATAGGACACGGGCCCGAGGCCTTCATCCATGCCGTAGCGCAGCACCATGTCCCGCGCCAGGCCGGTCGCCTTGACGAGGTCGTCCGCCGCGCCGGTGGTGGATTCGCCGAATACCAGCTGCTCGGCCGCGCGGCCGCCCAGCAGCACGCTCAACCTGTCCATCAGTTCGGCGCGCCGCAGCAGGTGGCGGTCCTCGCTCGGCCGCTGCAAGGTGTAGCCGAGCGCGCCCACGCCGTGCGGCACGATGGAGACCTTGTGGACGCGATCGGCACCGGGCAGCGCCAGCGCGGTCAGCGCATGTCCCAGCTCGTGATAGGCGACCAGCCGCTTCTCCTGCGGCCCGAGGAGGCGGTGCTTCTTCTCGATGCCGGCCACGATGCGCTCCAGGGCCTGCGTGAAGTCGTCCAGCGTGACGTCCTGGCCCTGCCTTCGCGTGGCCACCAGGGCCGCCTCGTTGACGAGATTGGCGAGGTCGGCGCCGGCGAAGCCCACGGTGATGGCCGCCACCTTTTCCAGGTCGGCGCCCTCGGCCAGGCGGATCTTCTTCGCGTGGACGCGCAGGATGGCCAGGCGGCCCAGCCGGTCGGGCCGGTCCACCAGCACCTGCCGGTCGAAGCGACCCGCGCGCAGCAGCGCCGGGTCGAGGATCTCCGGACGGTTGGTGGCCGCCAGCAACACCACGCCGACACTGGGATCGAAGCCGTCGAGCTCGACCAGCAGCTGGTTGAGCGTCTGCTCGCGCTCGTCATGCCCGCCCACCAGGGGCGCGATGCCGCGCGCCTTGCCCAGCGCGTCGAGCTCGTCGATGAAGATGATGGCCGGCGCCTGCCGGCGCGCCTGCTCGAACAGGTCGCGCACCCGCGCGGCGCCGACGCCGACGAACATCTCGATGAATTCCGACCCGCTGATCGAGAAGAAGGCCACCCCGGCCTCGCCGGCCACCGCCCGCGCGAGCAAGGTCTTGCCGGTGCCCGTGGGCCCCATCAGCAGCACGCCCTTGGGCACGCGGGCGCCGAGGCGGCCATGCTCCTTCGGGTTCTTCAGGAAGTCGACCACCTCCTGCAGCTCGGCCTTGGCTTCGTCGACGCCGGCCACGTCGTCGAAGCTCACGCCGGTCTCCTTCTCCATGTAGACCTTGGCCTTGCTCTGGCCGATGCCCAGCAAGCCCGCGCCGCCCTGGCCCGCGACCCTCTTGCCCATGAAGTACCAGAAGCCCAGGAACACGAGCATGGGCGCGATCCAGCCGAGCAGCTGGCTGAACCAATGGGACTCGTGCACGCGCGCGTAAGGCACGCCGTACGCCGACAGCCGCTCGGCCAGGCCCGGCTCGACGATGGTCGAGACGATCGTGGTCTCTGCCCTGCGGCAGCGGCGACTTGAGCTTGCCGGTGATGAGCTCGTCGCCCACGTTGACCTCGGCCAGCTTGCCCTCGCGCAAGTACTCCTCGAATTGGCTGTAGGGCACGGTCTCGACCTGGTTGGCCTGGGTCCACACGGCCTGCGCCACCCACATCGCGATGAGCGCGAACAGCAGCCAGGACCAAAGGTCGATCTTGTATTTCATGGTGCCGTGTTGTGGCTGAACACCCTGCCCCGGGTGGTTGGGCGCGGCTCCGGCGAGACCTCATCCCCATCCGGCGTCTCGAAGTGGAAGAAGGCCTGGTGGTGGTCGCCCGGATGGATGAAGGTCGAGCGCTGCCGGGTCTGGCCGTTGAAGCGCGCTTCGACCACATAGAGGCCCGGCGGCAGCTCGATCATCAGCCACGGACCGTCCAGTTCCTTTTCGAACACGGGCTGCCGCTGCGCGTCCATCACCTTGACGCGAACGTCCGCCAGGTAGGCACCCGACTTGGCGACCGCCGTGATGACCCAGAGCGTGAAGCGGTCGCGTTGCAAGAAGAGCTGCAGTCGCTCTTCTTCCGAAACGCCGCCCGACACATAGCGCCCGCCCTGCGCGGTCGTACCCTCTTCGATGGCTTGCGCGCTGCCGCCGAAGGCGAGCGCCATGGCCAGGAGCCAGCCGGCAAGCCAGGCGCCATGGGCGCTGCGGAGTGTGATTGCTTTCATGTTCATGGCCTCGTCGAACTCTCGCGCTTGCGACCGCTGCCGATCGCTGCGGCCATCACCTGCATCTCCTCGGCCATCACCTCCAGCAGATCGTCGAGCGTGACGAGCCCGACCAGCACGCCTTGCGCTCCAGTGACCGGCACCCGGCGCACGCCCTTGCGTCGCATCAGTTCCAGCAGGTCAAGCACCGAGTCCTCTTCGCGTGCCGTCACCACGTCGGTGGTCATGGCTTCGCTCAGCGGCAACTGGCGCGCATCCAGATCCCTCGCGACCACGCACACCACGATGTCGCGGTCGGTCAGCATGCCCACGACGACTCGTCCGGGGTCGTCCTCCTCGACCACCACCAGGCAGCCGACATGGCTCTCCCGCATGAGGCGTGCGGCCTCGCTCAGCGCCATGCCCCGATAGGCAATGGTCACGATCCGTGTGCAGACCTCGCCTGCAGTCAATCGATTCGGCATCGTCCTCTCCTCTTGCCAGGAACATCCGTGGCTTGCAGACACTCTAGGCCGCGTGGCGTCGCGCGCCTTGCGCTGGCGCAAGGTCGGGCACTGGTCGGCACGGCAGCTTCCGGCATGGAAGGAAAATGAGTCGATGCCGAGGCGCAAGCAAGGACCCCGCCGAGGCGCACACGCAGGCGCCGCAGAACGGCACGGACGAAGAAGCCGCGCTCGCAGCGCTCGGGCGCCGCATCGGCCGTGCCCACCTGCGCCACCGGCTCGGCATGGAGGGCGAGGCGCAGGCACGCGTGTTCCGTCGCGGCACCCATTTCTTCCACCTCGAGAACTGGTTCGCCATCCATCGGCTGCTGCGCCTGATGCTCACGCTCTCGGGCTTGCACGCCCGAGCCCGGCGCAATGCCTTGCGCATCCAGTTGCGACACAACGAAGTGGCGTTGCCGGGGCTTCCGCCGGCCTTCGACGGCTACCGCCTGCTTCACCTGAGCGACCTCCACCTGGACTGCAGCGAGGAGCACCTGGGCTGCCTCGTCGAGCGCGTGACGGATGTGCCGCACGATGCCTGCGTGCTCACCGGCGACTTCCGCTTTCGCACCTTCGGCCCGCACGGCCCGACCCTGCGTGCGCTGGCGGCGCTGCGGCCGCGGCTCGGCGAGCGCGTCTATGCGGTGCTGGGCAACCACGACTCGATCCGCATGGTGCCCGGCATGGAGGCGCTGGGCATCCGCGTGCTGCTCAACGAATCGGTCCCACTCGAACGCGATGCACAGGCGCTGTGGCTAGCCGGCATTGACGACGCGCACTACTTCCGCGCGCACGGGCTGCACAAGGCGGCCGACGAGATCCCGCCCGAGGCTTGCGCGATCCTGCTGTCGCACACGCCGGAGCCGTTTCGCGTGGCGGCGCATTGCGGCTTTGCGCTGATGCTGTGCGGGCATACGCATGGTGGGCAGGTCTGCCTGCCCGGTGGCGTGCCGATCATCACCGACTGCGACGCGCCACGGGCATTTGCGCGCGGCGCATGGCGCTTCGGCGGCATGCTGGGCTACACCTCGGTGGGCTGCGGCTCGTCGATCATCGAGGCGCGCCTGAACTGCCTGCCCGAAGTGACGGTGCATCGCCTACGCCGTACTGGCTGAGCAAGGCCCCGGCGGCGCTGCCAGGGAGCGGCTCAATAGGGCCGGTCCCGCAGGCCGCGGCGAAACGACCAGCGCGCCAAGGGCATCTCCAGCAGGAAGAAGACGAGCGTAACGCCGAGGATGACCTGCGGCGTGAGTTCGAGCAGGGGCTGTACCGCGAGCAGCGGCAGCAGCGCTTCAGGCAGCTGGTCCAGGCCGGTGGCCTTGCCGCTGGGCGGCACGCCGAGCCGGCGCTTGATGAAGCTCGACAGCGCGTCGCCGGCCATCGCGCACAGCCCCATCAACAGGCCCACGAGAGGCGGCAGGCCGAGCAGCAGCGCGGCGACCATGCTGGCCAGCGCTGCGGCCACCAAGCCGCGCAGCGTCTTGGAAGGCCCGAGCAGCGGGCGGCCATCGAAGAACACGCATCCGGCGTCGAGCGGAAAG
Organism: uncultured beta proteobacterium; assembly: GCA_963818175.1. Lineage (GTDB taxonomy): Bacteria > Pseudomonadota > Gammaproteobacteria > Burkholderiales > Burkholderiaceae_C > Caldimonas. The sequence continues at coordinate 76,536 of CAWFRK010000002.1, forward strand.
CTCCAGCGCGCGCCAAGCCAGCGCTTGGCCAGGATGGGGGCGATGTTCGCGGCGGCGAGGACCAGCAGAAGCTTCAGGCCCAGCAAGAGATCAGGCAGCATGGTTCGCATCCATGGGCGCCAGCTTAGGCACTCCCCGGGAGCGAGGTTTGAGCTTTCGCAAACGCGGGTATGGCGCGCGCTCGACTGAGATATGTCAAACCCGCCGCGCGGCAGGCACCGAAGATCGGCACCATGGACGTCATCTCCAAATCCCCCGGCGCCGCGCAGGCCAACATGCCGGACTATGAGGCCGAAAGGCACCGCTTCAGTTGGGCCGACGCTCGCGCCTCGCTGCTGGCCGAGAGCCCGGAATGCGGCCTCAACATGGCCCACTTTGCCGTGCGGCGCCACGCACTCAGTGGGCATGCGCAGAAGACCGCCTTGCGGTGGCTCGGCAAGACGGACCTGCGGCGGGACATCACGTACGCCGAGCTCGACGCCTCGAGCGGCCGCTTTGCCAACGTCATCGAGCAACTGGGCCTGCACCATGGCGACCCGGTGTTCCTGCTCACCGGGCGCATCCCCGCCCTGTACATCGCCATGCTGGGCGCACTGAAGCACCGCTGCGTGGTCACGCCGCTGTTTTCCGCCTTCGGGCCCGAGCCGATCGCCACCCGTATGACGCTCGGCGCAGCCAGGCTGCTGGTGACGACGACGAGCCTGTATCGCAAGAAGGTGGAACCGATCCGGCCGCGCCTGTCCAGCCTGGCGCACGTGCTGCTGGTGCGCGACGACGATGAGCCATTGCCTCCCGGCACGCTCGACCTGCAGGCGCTGCTCGACGCGGCGAGCCCGCACTACACGATCGGCCCGACCGAGCCCGAGACGCCGGCGCTGCTGCACTTCACCAGCGGCACCACCGGCAATCCGAAGGGCGCGCTGCATGTGCACGAGGCGATCGTGGCGCATCTCGCCACCGGCCGGCTCGCGCTGGATCTCCGTCCGGACGACGTTTACTGGTGCACCGCCGATCCGGGCTGGGTGACCGGCACGTCCTACGGCATCCTCGCGCCGCTGGCCACCGGCGTGACACTCGTGGTCGACGAGGCCGACTTCGACGCCGAGCGCTGGTACGGCATCCTGCAGCTCGAGCAAGTGAGCGTCTGGTACACCGCGCCCACCGCGGTCCGCATGATGATGCGCTTCGGCGCTGCGGCGGCGCAGGCGCATCCCTGCCCCGGCCTGCGCTTCATCGCCAGCGTGGGCGAGCCGCTCAATCCGCAAGCGGTGCGCTGGGGGCTGGAGGCCTTCGGCCTGCCGATCCACGACAACTGGTGGCAGACCGAGACCGGCGGCATCATGATCGCCAACTACCTGTCTATGGACATCCGCCCGGCTCCATGGGCAAGCCGCTGCCGGGCATCGAAGCGGCGATCGTGCAGCGCTTGCCCAGCGGCGACGTGCGCACCGTCGACACCGCGGGCGTCGAGGGCGAGCTGGCCCTCAGGCGCGGCTGGCCTTCGATGTTCCGCGGCTACCTCGACCAGGAAGAACGCTACCGCAAGTGCTTTGCCGGCGACTGGTACCTCACGGGCGACCTGGCGCGGCGCGACGAGGATGGCTACTTCTGGTTCGTGGGCCGCGCCGACGACATGATCAAGTCCTCGGGCCACCTGATCGGCCCATTCGAGGTCGAGTCGGCCTTGATGGAGCATCCGGCCGTGCACGAGGCCGGCGTGATCGGCAAGCCGGATCCGGTGGTGGGCGAAGTGGTCAAGGCCTTCGTCGTGCTCAAGTTGGGCATCGAGCCCGGCGAGCCGCTGCGGCGTCAATTGCTGGGCTTCGCGCGCCAGCGCCTGGGCGCTGCGGTCGCGCCGAAGGAGATCGGGTTCGCGCCCTCGCTGCCCAAGACACGCAGCGGCAAGATCATGCGGCGCCTGTTGCGCGCGAGGGAACTGGGCCTGCCCGAAGGCGACACCTCGACGCTGGAATGAACATGCCTCCCGACGCACGCCCTGATTTCCCCTGCCCTGCGGCGGCCGTACGACGGGGGCCGCAATGAGACCACCCGACGCCGAGGAAGCGCGCCGCCTGCTGTGGCAGATGCTGCGCATCCGCCGCTTCGAGGAAGCCTGCGCGCAGCTCTACGGGGCCGGCAAGATCCGCGGCTTCCTGCACCTGTACATCGGCGAGGAGGCGGTTGCCGCCGGCGCGATGCCCGAGCTGCGACCGGACGACAGCGTGCTGGCCACCTATCGCGAGCATGGCCATGCGCTGGCACGGGGTGTGCCGATGGATGCGGTGATGGCCGAGATGTTCGGCAAGCGCGAGGGCTGCTGTCGTGGTCGAGGCGGCTCGATGCACCTGTTCGACGCGAGCCGGCGCTTCTTCGGCGGCAATGCCATCGTCGGGGGTGCATTGCCAATGGCTGCAGGGTTCGCGCTCGCCGAGCGGATGCGCGGCACCGATCGCATCGCCGCCTGCTTCTTCGGCGAGGGCGCGATGGCCGAGGGCGAGTTCCATGAAACCGCCAACCTGGCCGCGCTGTGGAGACTGCCCCTGCTCATGCTGTGCGAGAACAACCTGTACGCGATGGGCACCGCGCTGGCGCGCTCCGAGTCGGTCACCGACCTGTCCGCCAAGGCGCGCAGCTACCGGATGAGCGCCATCGCGGTCGACGGCATGAACGTCTCGGCGGTGCGCGACGCGACGCGGCATGCGGTCGCCCATGTCCGCAGCGGCGAGGGTCCGGCATTCGTCGAGTTCCGCACCTACCGCTTCCGGGCGCACTCGATGTTCGATCCGGAGCTGTACCGCGACAAGGCCGAGGTCGAGCAGTGGAAGCTGCGCTGCCCGATCGCCGCCTTCGAGCGACACATCGCCGGCCTGGGCCTGGAGATCGATGTGAATGCGATCGAGCGCGAGGTGGCGGCGGAGATTGCCGCGGCGACGGCCTTCGCCGAGGCGGGGACGCTGGAATCGGTGGAGGACATGGCGCGCGACGTCGTGTCGGAGCGCTGGCGTCATGAGCTCCCCGTTGACTTACCGCGACGCGTTGCGCCAGGGCTTGCGCGCCGCGCTGCTGGAAGACGACCGGGTGTTCCTGATGGGCGAGGACGTCGGCCGCTACGGCGGCACCTATGCCGTGAGCAAGGGCTTGCTGGAGGAATTCGGCGAAGCCCGGGTGCGCGACACGCCACTGTCGGAAGCCGCCTTCGTGGGCTGCGGGCATCGGCGCCGCGATGAACGGCCTGCGTCCGATCGTCGAGGTGATGACCATCAATTTCAGCCTGCTCGCGCTGGACCAGATCGTCAACAACGCGGCCACCTTGCGCCACATGTCCGCTGGACAGATCGGCGTGCCGGTCGTCATCCGCATGACCACCGGCGCCGGGCGCCAGCTCGCCGCGCAGCATTCGCACAGCCTGGAGGTCTGGTACGCCCACGTGCCCGGACTGCGCGTGCTGGCGCCGGCCACGCTGGAGGATGCGCGGGGCATGCTGCTGGCTGCGCTGCGCCTGCAGGATCCGGTGATCATCTTCGAGCATGCCCTGCTGCTCAATCTCGAGGGCGAGCTGGAGGGCGACCCTGTACCGGTCGACATCGCGCATGCGCAGCTGCGGCGTGCGGGGCGCGACCTGAGCCTGATCACCTACGGCGGCTCGCTGCCGCGCTGCCTGGCGGCGGCGGAGCAACTCGCGGCCGAGGGCATCGAGGCCGAGGTGCTGGACCTGCGCAGCCTGCGCCCGCTCGATGTCCCGGCCATCGCCGCCAGCGTGCGGCGCACGCGCCGCGCCGTGGTGGTGGACGAGGGCTGGAAGACCTGCAGCCTCGCCGCGGAGGTGATCGCGACGCTTGTGGAGCAGGCCTTCTATGAGCTGGATGCGCCGCTGGCGCGCGTGTGCAGCGCCGAGGTGCCCATCCCGTATGCCAAGCACCTCGAGGATGCGGCGCTTCCCAACGTCCAGCGCATCGTGCAGGCGGCGCGCGAGGTGGTCGGACGATGAGAGAGCTGACCCTGCCCTCCTTGGGCGCCGACATGGACGATGCCGAGTTCGTGGAATGGAAGGTGCAGCCCGGCCAGGCCGTGCGGCGGGGCGACATCGCCTGCGTGGTCGAGACGCAAAAAGGCACCATCGAGGTCGAGGTGTGGCAGGACGGCACCGTGGCGCGACTGCTGGCCGAGCCTGGGCAGCGCCTGCCGGTGGGGCAGGCGCTGGCGCTGCTCGCCGAGGAAGGCGAGGACTGGCAGGTTGTGGCCCAGGCCGCGACACCAGCCGCCGCACCCGTGTCCGCACAGGCAGGCATCGCCCCGGCCACGCCGCCGGCTGCTGCCGCGCCGGGCATTCCGCTGCGCGCCTCGCCCGCGGCCCGAAAGCGCGCCGCCGAGCTGGGCGTGGACCTGCTGGCGCTGGCGTCCTCGGCAGGCACGGCGCCGATCACCCTGGCCGACGTGGAACGCGCCGCAGCAGCAGCCCTGTTGCCGGTTCCCGCGCCCGTCGCAGCACAGGGCATGCGTGCCGCGATCGCCGCCGCGATGGCGCGCTCCAAGCGGGAGATCCCGCACTACTACCTGGGTTGCGAGATCAACGTCGAGCCGGCGCTGCGCTGGCTCGAGGCTTTCAATGCAGGGCGGCCGGTGGCAGCCCGTGTGCTGTTTGCCGCGCTGGCACTGCGCGCGATCGGGCTGGCCCTGCGCGAGTCGCCGCAGCTCAACGGGCGCCATGTCGATGGCCGCTTCCTGCCGTCGCCGGAGATCCACCTCGGCGTGGTGACCGCACTGCGGGACGGCGGACTGGTGGTGCCCACCGTGCACGATGCCGACCGGCTGCCACTGCCGGAGCTGATGCGCTCGCTGGGCGATGCGTTGATGCGCGCCCGCAAGGGTCAGCTGCGCAGTTCCGACCTGGCCGACTCCACCGTCACGGTCACCAATCTCGGCGACCTCGGCACCGACACCGTGTACGGCGTGATCTACCCGCCGCAGGTGGCCCTGGTCGGGCTCGGCCGGGTCGTGCCGCGACCAGCCGTGCAGGACGGACAGGTCGTCATCGCGCGGACGGTGCACGTGTCGCTGGCCGCCGACCACCGGGTCAGCGACGGATTGGTGGGAGCGCGCTTCCTGGCCATCTTGCAGGGGCTGCTGGCGCATCCGGAAAGGCTTGCATGAACAGTGACAGCATCCGCCAGACGGTCATCGACTGCGTGCTGGCCATCGCGCCCGAGGCCGACTTCGCTCGTGTCGATCCTCAGCGCTCGCTGCGCGAGCAACTCGACCTCGATTCCTTCGATTTCCTCAACCTGCTGATTGGCGTTGAACGAGCGGCTGGGCGTCGAGGTGCCGGAAACAGACTACCGGCTGGTCGATTCGCTGGACGGCCTGGTGGGCTACCTGTCGTCGCGCAAGGGCGACGAGTAACCGACCGTCTGGGCCAAGGCGATGCGCTGGGTGGCCGGCAGTTCGAGCGCCGAGGCCAGCGCCCGCCGGTCGATGAGCCCGCGCACCACGGTCGCCAGGCCCACGGCGGCGCAATACAGGTAGACGTTCTGCGCAATGCAGCCCGCGTCAGCCCCTGCGAGGAAGCCGCGCTCTTCGGCGCTGGCATCGTGCATCCGCGAGAAGTCGGCCACGTAGACGAGGTTCAACGGCGCCTCGGCCACGAAGTCCTGCGTGCCGGAAAGCGGACGCAGGTCTTCCGCCTTGTGCAGCCTGAGCGCGTGGGCGCGCGCATCGTAGCGATACGCGCCTTCGGGCAGCAGGACGTAGATCTCTATCTCCTGCCAGTTGTGGGCCGAGGGCGCGGTGCGCCCACCGTCGACGCGGCGGTTGATGCCGAAGGCGGCCCACAGCAGCGACGACAGCGTCTCGAGGCGCAGGTTGTCTGGCAGGAAGCTGGCGTGTGCTGTGGCGGCCCTGCAAGGCTTTCCAAAGCGATGCGCCTTCCGGCGGCGTATCGGGCGTCGGCAACGCAACGTCAGGCGTTTCTAACGAGAACTCGACGGTCGACATGCTGCATCCCCCTTCAACGATGTTCGGCATGCACCCGAAAGTGCTCGTCCAGGCCGGCCAGCATCTCGGTGATGCCGGTGTATTCGAGCTCGCTCATCGGCAGCATCGCGGCGCCGAAGAAGCCCTGCCTGCGCATGTCCATCGCCTTGCCCGCGACGCGGTGCGCACCTCGTTCCAGAACGGATGCGCGAAGCGTCGAGCGCTTCGGTCAGCTTGCCCTCGTGGACACGAAGCGCGGCGCAACTAATGAGCGGCGGACCGTCGAAGAAGCTGGTGCCGGTATTGAGCGCCACCGGCATCAGCGGCATGTTATGAGAGCCGCGCATGCCGCCGGCGACGAAATGGCCGATCGGCGAAGGGAGCCAGCACCTCGCCGGTCGCCGGAAAGTTCATCTGCGTGCGCACCAGCATCACCGGATCGTCCTTGCCGGTGTACTTGCCGGCGATGTTGTGCAGCCGCGACGTGGCCACCGCCACGGCCTGCTCCCCGGTGGCGCGCGAATACCGACTCGACCACGAAGCGTCCGGATCGCGCAGCAGCGCCGCGAGCTCGTAAAGCTCTTCGGGCGCGTCCAGCTCGATGATGCGGTCGCCCTCGGTGTGGCTGACATCCATGATCGTGAAGCGAAAACCTTTGCTCAGCTCGGCGACAGGATCAGGCCGGGCGTCGTCATCGGATCGGCGAAGCTGAGATACAGCGGCAGATTGAACGCGCCCGGGTCCGTCTTGTCGGCGGCGAAGAACAGCACCGGCTCGCTCGGCCGCTCGTCGATCTCCATTTCGGCGACGGCCGGGCCCATGCCCTTGACGTTGCCGGAAAACGCGTCCTTGAGCAGGTCCTGCCCCGCGCCGTAGAACCCCTGCCCGCGGCGACGGCCGTGCCGGCCACGAAGGCATCCCAGGCGAGCCGGTGGACATCGAATCGCCGACGTGGCTGTCGCGCATCAGGCGCGCGACTTCGGACACCGTCGCCCCCCGCATGCAGGTCACCGGCGTGCGCTTGCATATCTCTCCAACGTTCATGAGGACCTCCGTTGAGTTCAATGTAGGAGCGCCGCGCGGCAATGCCTTGATCGAGCGCAATGACGAGGGATGTGGAGCCACTGCCGCCGCAAGCAGGCGTCTTCTTGCGGGAGGTCAAGGCGCTCGTCGTGGCGATCACCTACGTTCAAGGGACGTTTCCCCTTGAATGGAAGGCCGCAACATGGAATCGATCACGAGAACGCCACGGACGTCGATGGATTCCTCGCCTGTCATCCAGATGAACGGCGAGTGCTGGAGAGCCCAGATGCTCTTCCTCGAGCAGCTTGCCGGGATACAGGCGTCATGGTTGGCGTCCTGGTGGGCGCTGCAGATGGGGTGGGCGCGCGGGCAGCAGGACCTGCCCGCGTGGATGGTCTGGCACAACGGGACTGAGCAACTCGCCTGAGCGCGGCATGTCAGCTCGAATTGCCATGCCGGAACGTCCGCCCGTGGCTCTTGCTCCGGGCGACGCCTTGCTGATCGTCGACGTTCAGCGCGACTTCCTGCCCGGCGGCGCGCTGGCCGTGCCTTCGGGCGACCGGGTGCTGCAGCCGATCGCCCGCCTGATCCGCGCCTTCGTCGCGCGCGGCCTGCCGGTGTTCGCGACGCGTGACTGGCATCCATCGCATCACTGCTCGTTCCAGGCCCAGGGCGGCCCTTGGCCGCCGCATTGCGTCGCGGGCAGCCACGGTGCCAGCTTCCCCGACGAGCTGGCGCTGCCGGCCACGGCAGTCGTCGTGTCCAAGGCGAGCCGGCCGGATGAGGAAGCGTATTCAGGCTTCGCCGGCACGGACCTGGGCGAGCGGCTGCGCAATGCAGGCGTGCGGCGGCTGGTCGTCGCGGGGCTTGCGACCGACTACTGCGTGCTGCAGACCGTCATGGATGCCCTTTCCCGCGACTACCAGGTTCTCTTGCCGGCAGACGCGATCGCGGCGGTGGACGTCCACCAGGGCGACGGTGACCGCGCGCTCGAACGCATGAGGAAAGCCGGTGCGCGGATGGCGGACACGCAGAGCCTCGGCGCCTGAGCCTCCCTTGCGCCCCTGCCCTCAAGGAGAGCGCCGCATCCAGTCGCGCGCGCGAGGCTGCGGATCGCGCCGGACACCTCCACGCGGTAGGGCAGATCTGCCGCGTCAAGGCCCCGCAAGGCTTGCGGCAGCTCCTTCATCCTTGCCGCATGCCACTCGCGGATCTGATCCAGCGAGGGCGCAGGCGCCACGCGCCGCCCCCCACGCATGCAAGGCTGCAGCAAGGGCCGGCCGATCACAGGCTCGTCGGCCAGCTGGATCATGTCGCCGTCCATCATCCCGTCAGCAGCGTAGTGGCGACATACCTGCTTCGCGCCCGGCCAGGTCGCCTTGCCTTCGGAGCGCTTGCGGCGGGCCACGCCGGCATAGGCTTGCAGCTTGTAGACCGCATCGAGCGAAGGCACGTCGGCGGAAGTGTCCAGCGCCGTGCCGACACCGAAGCCGTCGATCGGCGCCCCCTCCGCCAGCAGCGCGGCAATGCGGTATTCGTCGAGGTTGCCGCTGGCGAAGATGGAGACATCGGTCAGCCCCGCATCGTCGAGCAGGCGGCGCACGCTGCGGGCATGCGCGGCGAGGTCGCCGCTGTCGAGACGCACGCCGCCGATGTGGATGCCGTCGCGCGCCAGGCGCGGCGCATGCTCGATCAGCCTGCGAACCGCCGCCTCGGTGTCATAGGTGTCGACCAGCAGCGTCGGACGCTCGGGCCATGCGCGCGCAAAGGCCTCCAAGGCGGCTTCCTCGCTGGCATGCACCTGCACGAAGGAATGCGCCATCGTGCCCGACAAGGGAATACCGAACTCCATGCCCGCCTGCGCGGTCGCCGTGGCGTCGAAGCCGGCGACATAGGCCGCGCGCGCTGCATGCAAGGCGGCGTCTGCGCCGTGCGCCCGCCGCATGCCGAAGTCGACCAGCGGGCGGCCTTGGCCCGCGAGCACCACGCGCGCCGCCTTGGATGCGATCAAGGTCTGAAAGTGGATGATGTTCAGCAGCCGGCTCTCGACCAGCTGCGCCTGGGGCAGCGCAGCCGTGACTCGAAGAATGGGCTCCTCTGCAAAGAAGATGCTGCCCTCGGGCATGGCGTCGACATCGCCCTCGAACCTGAGGCTCGCCAGATGGTCGAGCAGGCGCTTGGAGAACTTGCCCTGCCGCGCCAGCCACTCCAGCTCGGCATCGGAGAAGGCCAGCTTCTCCAGGAACCGAAGCGCCTGCTCGAGACCCGCTGCGACAAGGAAATTTCGCCGTTCGGGCAGTCGGCGCACGAACAGCTCGAATACGGCCTTCTCCTGCATGCCCTCATCGAGATAGGCCTGCAGCATCGTGAGCTGGTACAGGTCGGTCAGCAAGGCACCCATGGGACTCCTCGCGCATTCATCCGGAAGGTCCCATGGTAGGCCGGGAGCCAGCCAGCCCTCATCTCACGTCTCGATCAGCCGGGCCAGCACGGCTCCGCGCGCGAAGGTCTGCCCGACGGCAACCAGGATCTCCTCGAGCACGCCGCTCGCGGGCGCAGGCAGCTCGATCGTGGCCTTCACCAGCACCGCGCGCGCCAGCACCTGGCCGTGCTGGACGTGGTCGCCCTCGGCCACCAGCCACTCCTCCAGCAGCGCCTCGACGCCGGCTTCGAGCGACTCCCACAGGCCGGGGTCGAGCACGACCTCCTTCATGCCGCCAGCGCCAGGCCGGCGCCCATCATGTCGCGACAAGCTTGCGCGATTCGCTCGACCGACGGGATGACCTCCTGCTCCAGCGGCCGGCTGTAGGGAATCGGCACACCCGGCACGCCCAGCCTGCGCACCGGTGCCTTCAGCCGGATGCGGTCGAGCTGCTCGGCCACGACCGCGGCGATCTCGCCGCTCAGGCCGAAGTTGAGATAGTCCTCGTCGGCGACCAGCAGGCGCCCGGTCTTCGCCACCGAGCCCAGCACGGTGGCCGGTGTCCAGCGGCACCAGCGTGCGCAGGTCGACGACCTCGGCCATGATCCCTTCGGTCTCGAGTTGCGCCGCGGCAGCCAGCGCCTTCTGCACCATCTGGCTCAGCGCGACGATGGTGACGTCGCGTCCCTCCCTGGCGATGCGCGCCTGCCCGAACGGCATCGTGTAGGCCTCGTTCGGCACCTCGCAGGTCGCGCCCTCGAAGTACGACATCCACGGCAGGCCCATCAGCCCCTTGTGGAAGAAGTACATGACCGGGTTGTCGTCGCGGATCGCCTGGATCATCAGGCCCTTGGCGTCGTACGCGTTGGAGGGCACCACCACCTTCAGCCCCGGCACGTGCGCGAAGATCGAATACAGGCACTGCGAATGCTGGGCCGCGTCGCCGTAGCCGCCGCCGATGGCGGTCATCAGCACCACCGGCAGCTTCACGTTGCCGCCCGACATGTAGGTGTTCTTGGCCAGGTGGTTGTAGATCTGGTCCATGCACACGCCGAAGAAGTCCACGAACATCAGCTCGGCGATCGGGCGCATGCCTTCGGCGGCCGCGCCGGTGGCGGCGCCGATGAAGGCGGTCTCCGAGATCGGCGTGTCCATGATGCGATCGGGCCCGAAGCGCTGCGAGCAGCCCCGAAGTGGCGCTGAAGATGCCGCCGTAGCGGCCGATGTCCTCGCCCATCACGAAGACCTTGTGGTCGCGCTCCATCTCCTGGCCGATGGCCTCGGCGATCGGCTTGCGCCATGGTGAGCGTGCGTTGATTCGACTCTCATCTTCATCTCCTCGCGATTCAGGCAAACACATGCTGGAAGGCATGCTGCGGCTGCGGGATACTCGCTCTTGCGGGCGAACTCGAAGGCCTCGGCCACGCGCGCTTGCGCGCTCGCACGCGCGGCAGCGTCCCGGTCCGGCGGGAGAATGCCCTGCTCGTGCATGTAGGTCGCCAGGCTCGCGATGCCGTCTTGCCGGCGCAGCGCCTCGACCTCGCCCTTGGGGCGGTAGACCTCGGCATCACCCTGGAAGTGCCCGATCAGAGCGGTCGGTCTTGACTTCGATGAGGGTGGGCCCGCCGCCCTTGCGCGCCTGCTCGATGGCCTCGCCGGCGGCGCTGAAGACCTGCCCTCGCATCGTTCGGTCGGCACCGAGATGCCGGGCATGTCGTAGGCCTTGGCGCGGCTCGCGTTCGAGCCGACGGCCGTGGCCTGGCGCTTCTCGACCGAGATGGCGTAGCCGTTGTCCTCGCAGACGAAGACCGCCGGCAGGTTCCAGAGCGCGGCGAGGTTCAGCGACTCGTGGAAGGCGCCCTGGTTGGCCGCGCCCTCGCCGAAGAAGGCCACGGCGACCTGGCCGTTGCTGGAGCTTCTTCGCGGCCAGGGCTGCGCCGCAGGCCGGCGGCAGGCTCGCGCCGACGATGCCGCTGCAGCTGAACTTGTGCTCGGGGTCGAACAGGTGCATGTGGCCGCCCTTGCCGCGCCCCAGGCCCGGTGACCTTGCCGAAGATCTCGGCCGTCATGCGGTCGAGCGGCACGCCCTTGGCGATCGCGAAGTGGTGCGGGCGATGCGTGCCGACGACGGTGTCGCCGTCGTTCAGGTGCGACGCAGACGCCGACGGCCACCGGCTCCTGGCCGGCCGCGAGGTGCATCTCCCCGGCACCGGGCCGGCGGCGATGTCGAAGGCCAGGCCTTTCTGGATATGCGGCGGCAGCTTGCCTTCGAGGTAGACCTTGGCAATCGTTTCCTCGTACTCGCGGATCACGAGCATGGTCTCGTACATCCAGTGCAGTTGTTCGATGCTGGGCCGCATGGCATGTGTCTCCTCGATGGCCCCTGCGGCGACGCGCAGGGTTGACGCGAGCGGCGCCTTGCCGCTGCTCATTCAGAAGCTACGCCATCCTGCGCAACCCGCATTGACAAGCCTCAACGGCCGGGCCGGTCGCCGCGTGCGCGATACAAGCCGTACACAGTCCATTCACGCAGCGTTACCCAACGACTCGACCCATTGCCAGGAGGTTGGCATCCGCCACCTAGTCTTCATGTACGGCCAACACGGAGACCCAGCATGATCAGCACTTCTGCAGCCCAGGCATCGGATCACTCGTCGCGCGGCATGCCGCTTCGCCAGCGCCTGGCCGACTCCCTCAAGCTCATCGAGGACTTGGTGCCCTTCACCCGGCGCGTCGTGCGTGCGGGCGACCGCATCTATCGGCTCAGGCGACCGCTTGTCGAGCCTGCATGTGGTGAATTCCGGCATGTTCAAGATCGTCCACCTGGCGGCGGACGGGCGCGAGCAGGTCTCCGGCTTCCAATTCAAGGGCGACTGGCTGGGCTTCGACGCCATCGGCAGCGGCCAGCACGAAACCGACGCGATCGCCATGGACACCGGCGAGGTCTGGACCTTCCGCTACGAGCAACTGCTCGGCGCCTGCGCGAAGCACCCCGCCCTGATGGCCATGCTGCACGAAGCCATGAGCCGCGAGATCATGCGCGATCGCCAGTCGCTGATGTCCTTGTGCACCTTGCCGGCCGACGCGCGCGTGGCGGACTTCCTGCGCTATTGGGTCGATTCACTGTCCGACCGCGGACTTCGCACCGACCAGATCACCCTGCGCCTGACGCGCGCCGAGATCGGCAACTTTCTGGGCATCAAGCTGGAGACGGTCAGCCGCGCCATGTCGCGCCTGGCGCGCGACAAGATCATTGCCTTCACCGAAGCGGGCCGGCGTGCCGTGAGCATCCCCGACCCGGCGGCCCTCGGCGAATTCGTCCAGCGGTGCCTGGTTTCTGCCCCGGCGGCGGTTCACTGAATCGCCGAGCCGTCTGGATTCCTCATCCTTCCGGTCCTCGGGTGCGCTGCGCGCCCGACGCGCCCGCATCGACACCTATCAGCAGCCCGTCGTCTACATGCGGTCGGACTGCGCCGTCTGCCGGGCCGAGGGCTTCGAAGCGCAGGCCCAGGTGGAAGTGGTCGTCGGCTCGCAACGCGTGCTGGCGATCCTGCACCGCGTCGATGGCGAGTGGCTGGGGCAGGACGAGGCGGCCCTGTCGGACGCCGCCTGGCATCACCTGCAGGTCAACGATGGCGATCCGGTCTACGTGCGGCACCCGAGGCTGCCGGAATCGCTCGGCCACCTGCGTGCCAAGGTGTACGGACAGCGGCTCGATCAGGCCGCGATGCGGGCGCTGATCCAGGACATCTGCCAAGGCCTGTGGTCCGAGCTTCACCTTGCCGCTTTCGTCACGGCATGCGCGGGCGGGCGGCTCGACCATGAAGAGACCGTCGCCTTGACGCGGGCCATGATCGATGCCGGCGATCGGCTGCTCTGGCAGGTCTCGCCCGTGATGGACAAGCACTGTGTCGGCGGACTGCCGGGCAATCGGACCACTCTTGTGGTCGTGCCCATCGTGACCGCCTGTGGCGTACTGATGCCCAAGACCTCCTCACGCGCCATCACTTCGCCTGCGGGGACGGCCGACGCGATGGAAACGCTCGCGCCGGTGGCCCTCGACGCGGCCGCGATGCGGCGCGTCGTTGAACGCGAAGGCGGATGCATCGTCTGGGGTGCAGCCGCGAAGCTGAGTCCGGCCGACGACATGCTCATCCGCGTGGAGCGGCCGCTCGATCTCGACAGCGAGGCGCAACTGGTGGCCTCGGTGCTGTCCAAGAAGGCCGCCGCAGGCTCCGACCGGGTGTTGATCGACTTGCCGGTCGGCCCCACCGCGAAGGTGCGCAGCCCCGCCGCGGCGGCATCGCTGGCGGCCGCCCTGGTGTCGGTGGGTGAGGCCATCGGGCTGGAGATCCGCACGATGGTGACGGATGGCTCCCAGCCGGTAGGACGAGGCATCGGACCCGCGTTGGAAGCGCTCGACGTGCTCGCCGTGCTCGAACGGAGGCCCGATGCCCCGCAGGACCTGCGAACGCGCTCGCTGCTGCTCGCAGGCGTGCTGCTGGAGATGGCACACAAGGCGACGCCGGGCGACGGCATGGAGATGGCTCGAAGCGCCTTGGATGACGGCCGCGCCCTTGCAAAGTTCATCTCCATCTGCGAAGCCCAGGGCGGCATGCGTGTGCCACCACGCGCCCCACACTGGCAGCCGGTCTGTTCCACGGCGGACGGCCGCGTGGTCAGCATCGACAATCGCCGCCTCGCACGTGCAGCCAAGCTCGCCGGCGCACCGCGCGATGCCGCTGCCGGAGCAACGCTGCATGTGCGCATCGGCGAGCGTGTTCAGACTGGGCAGCCGCTGTTCACCATGCATGCGCAATCGCCCGGCGAACTGGCGTATGCGCTCGACTACGTGCGCGCCCAGGCTCCCATGCTTGCGATCGAAGCCTTGGGCTTGATACCGTGTCCCGGCTCAGCGCAACAGCAGCGCCTCGGCCGCCTCGCCGGCCGGCTGCAGGGGCCCGAGCGGATTGACCTGCCGGTCGGTGCGCTCGAAGCTCGGCTCGCCGCCATAGTTGCGAAACACCACGATGCCATCGCGCAGCACGAAGAGTCCTTCGAAGCGCCAGCCATGAGTCACGGTGGTGCGGCGGAAGTTGAAGAAATCGGGCAGGAACGCGCCTTCACGAGTGCGGGTCTGGCGCTCGATCCTGAGCTCGTAGGCCCTGCATGCCTGTCGCGCATGGATGCAGTCGCGGATGCCGGGATCGAGTGCTTCCATGGGAACGCTCGAATTGGGCGACAGGCGCGCGATGACTTCCGGATAGGGGATCTGCCGCACATTGCTGGCGGCCTCCAGATCGAATCCCAGCGCCTTGAGATCGGCCGCCGTGGTCGTGTAGGGCGTGACGCGCTCCAGCGCATCGCGCGCGGCCTGGAAGTCCGCAAAGGGCGAGGCCGCCTGGCCGCTGCCGCGCGGCAGCAAGCCGGAGCAGCCGGCCATGGACAGGCAGGCGATGGCAATGATGACCAGTCGTCGCATGTCAGTGGCGCGCCTGGGTCTCAGCCGTCCCAGCGCATGTGTGGCGCCTCGTCTTCGTCGGCCTCTTCCTCCTCGGCCTCGTGGGATGGCTCGCCGAGACGCCGGCGCCGGTGAGCCGGGATTTCAGCTCGTCGAACGCTTGCCGAAGCGCCACGAAGACGTCCTCGTCCTCGACGGGTCCGCCGACCAGGATGCCCGTAGGCAAGGAGACCCACGCCAGCACGCGCAGCTTCTCCCCCTGCGCCGCGCTCGGCTGCCGCCGCTCCACCGATGACCTTGCAAGCGCGGATCGAGGGACAGATCCTTTCCAGCTTGCTGGCCTTGGACCGTGCCCTCGCCTCCACCGCAGCGTCGTGCTCCATCCCGATGAACGAGACATTGACAGGCAGATTCATGAATGCTCCTGACCCATTGCCACGACGAGGGTCATCCTCGTCCCAATGGACCAAGTCTCTCCAATGGCTGCCACGCAAGATTGAGCCGCGTCAAGGATCGGTGCGAATCAGCCAGCGCACGGCGGCTTCGAATCCCGCCGCCACGCCCGCGTCGATGGCAAAGGCGCGCTCGATCTCGCCCAGCGGCTCGCCGTACGAGCGCTGCGCTTCCAGCACATCCATGCCCGCCTCCGACGGATCGTCGCCTCGTTGCTCGCGGGCACGCACGCGCTCGCGCAGCGTCTCGGTCGGGGCATGGCAGGCGAGGATGGCAAAGGGCACGCCCCGTTCGCGCGCGGCGGCAGCGAAGCGGCTGCGCTCCTCTTCCCGAAGAAAGGCGGCGTCGACGATGACTGGATAGCCCGCATCCAGCGCCACGCAGGCCAGCTCCAGCAGCCGGGCGTAGGTTCGGCGCGTCGCGTCCGGCGTGTAGATGGAATCCACGCGGTCCTCCGAGCGCTCCAGCGCCTTCATGCCGAACAGCCGCTTGCGCTCCACGTCCGAGCGGATGCGGATCGCGCCCGCCTGCTCGAGCAGGCGCTGCGAGAAGTAGCTCTTGCCCGAACCCGATACGCCGTGCGTGATCATCAGCCGCGGCTGGCCGGGTCGCGCCAGCTCCAGAGCCACGCCGAGGTAGTCCGGCGTGGATGCGGCAGGCGCCGGCTGCAGCCGCTGCACCAGCGCTCGCACCATGGCGCGGCAGACCAGGTACCAGCGCAGCACGGGCAGGCCGGGATAGTCGCCCGTGCCTTCCAGCCATGCGTTCAGGAAGCGCAGGCCCAAGTCGCGGCGTCCATGCGCCACCAGGTCCATGACGAGGAAGGCGGTGTCGCTGATCACGTCGATCCATCGCAGCGCGGGGTCGAACTCGATGCAGTCGAAGGCCGTGACCTGCTCTTGCAGCACCACCGCATTGCCCAGGTGCAGGTCGCCGTGGCATTCGCGGATGCGGCCTTGCGCCTTGCGCTGCGTCCACGCAGGCTCGAGCGGGCGGGCTTGCGATTCGAGCCAGCGCCTCAGCTCGGCGCACGCCCCTTCCATGCCTTGCGCCTCCAGTCCCGCGAGGGTCTGCAAAGCCGTAGCCACCACCGTCCCGGCTGTTCCGAACGCAGAGCCCTCGGGGGCCACGTCGGCCGTCTCGTGAAACTCGGCCAGCTTGTGCGCCAGGCGGTCCACATGTTGACTCGTCAACGTGCCCGCCGCGAGCCGCTCGCTCAGCAGCTCGCCCGCAGCGAACTGGCGCATCTTCACCGCATATTCGATCGGCTCGCCATCACCATCGAAGCTCGGTGCCTCCGGGCTGCCGCGGATCGCGACCACGCCGAGATAGAGCTCGGCCGCCAGCCGACGGTTGAGCCGCACCTCTTCCTCGCAGAACCTGCGGCGTGCCTGCAGGGAACTGAAGTCGACGAAGCCGAAGTTCACCGGCTTCTTGATCTTGAAGGCATGCTCGCCGTCCATCAGCACCCACGAGATGTGGGTCTCGGCCAGTCGCACCGGCCTGCCCGCACGCTCGGACAAGAGGCGGCGCAGTCGCTCGACCAGCAAGTCATTCGGCAGGCCGGTGCTGCCGCCGGTGCGGGTCGTGTCGGTACTGGCGGTCATGTTGCTGCTCCAGGCACTACCTGGCCATGCGTGAACCCGGGCTTGCCCCTTGCCACGAGCGCTCGCTCGGGGGCATGTTCGCCTGCCGCTTGCGGCCGAAGAACCGGCGCTTGGCCATTTCGGTGGCGGCCACGTAGAGGACGACGACCGACAGCATGGCCGCAAGCTCACGCGGCGGCAAGGGTTCGAGAGCGAACACTGCCGCGACCGGGCCGATGGTGGGAATGGCCAGGGCGGTGGCGGCCACCGCGACCGTGGTCCATGCGAGCAGCCGGCTCGGCGCGCTGCGCCAGGCTGGCCCCCTTGTCCTCAGCACCAGCACGACCGCAAGTTCCGTCAGCAGGGACACCACGAACCACGCGCTCTGGAAGCCTCTTTCGCCCGCGTCGAACACCTGGATCAACAGCACGAAGGTCAGGATGTCGAACACCGAGCTGATCAGCCCGAAGACGAGCATGAAGGATCGGATGTCGCGCTCGTGCCAGCGTTGCGGCGCCGCCAGCAACGGCGCATCGACCGCATCGTTGGCGATCAGCATCGACGGCAGGTCCGACAGGAAGTTGTTCAGCAGGATCTGCTTGGCCGCCAGCGGCAGGAAGGGCAGGAAGCTCGTGGCCAGCGCCATGCTCACCATGTTCCCGAAGTTGGCGCTGGTGGTGATGCAGATGTACTTCAGCGTGTTGGCGAAAGTCCGCCGCCCTTCCTGGATGCCGGTGCGCCAACACATCGAGCGAGGGACGCATCAGGACGACGTCGGCGCTTTCGCGAGCCACGTCCACCGCCTGGTCCACCGAGATGCCGACGTCGGCGCTGTGGAGCGCCGCCGCGTCATTGATGCCGTCGCCGAGGTAACCCACGGCGTGCCCGGTGCGCTGCAAGGCCCGGACGATGCGCTCCTTCTGCTGCGGGTCCACCTCGACAAACAAATCCGCGCGTTCCGCGCGATGCCACAAGGCCTCGTCGTTGAGCGTGGCGATCTCCGCGCCGGTCAGCATGGTGTCTGCCCGCAAGCCCACGGCTTCGGCCAGGTGTGCCGTGACGTAGCGGTTGTCGCCGCTCACGATCTTGAGCTTCACGCCGAGCCCCAGGAGATCCTGGATCGCCCGGCGCGCGTCCTCCTTGGGCGGATCGATGAATTCCAGGAAGCCTCGGAAGCAAAGACCCTGTTCGTCCGCATGCTCGAAATGCGGCTTCAACGGGGCTCGCCGCGTCGCCAGGGCCAGCACGCGCAGGCCCTGCGTGCCTCTCTCGCGATACCGGTCTTCGAGCTGCTGGCGCAGGCCCTCGTCCAGGGGCAGGTGGCCTTCATCGGTCGTCACCGCAGTGCAAACATCCAGCACGTTGGCGAACGCCCCCTTGACGATGATCTCGCAGCCCGCATCGTCCTGCCGCGATGCCACGATGGTGACGCGCTTGCGGCGGAAGTCGTACGGGATCTCGTCGATCTTGCGCCAGCCTTGCGTGCTGAGCCCCTGCGCCTTGCCTGCCTTCACGAGCGCGGCATCCAGCGGGTTGTCGATGCCGGTCTCGAACGCGGCATTGAGGAATGCCAGCCGCCCTACCTCCTCGCTGGCACGGCCCATCGGATCCACCGCCGCGGCGAGCGACATCACGCCCTCCGTCAACGTGCCGGTCTTGTCCGTGCACAGGATGTCGATGCTGCCCAGGTTCTCGATGGACTCGAGGTGGCGCACGATCACGCCGCGGCGTGCCATCGCACGCGCTCCGGCCGCCTGGGTCACGCTGACGATGGCCGGCAGCAGCTCGGGCGACAGCCCGACCGCCAGCGCCACCGCGAACAGCAGCGAGTCGACCAGCGGCCTGCCGAGCAGGAGGCTCACCATCATGACCAGCAGCACCATCCCGATCATGATCTGGAACAGCAGGTGGCCGAAGCTGCGCAAGCCGTGCACGAACTCGGTCTCCGGAGGGCGCTCCCTCAAGCGGATCGCGACCTTGCCGAACGCCGTGCGCTCGCCTGTGCGCACGACGAGGATCGTCGCGGTGCCGCTGCGCACCGAGGTCCCGCACCAGACGCAGTTCGATCGTCCTGACAAGGGTGCGTCGGCCGCGACGGCACCAGGCCGCTTTTCGACTGGAAGCGATTCACCGGTGAGGCTCGCTTCGGTCACCAGGAAGTCGCGCGCCTCCAGCACGACACCATCGGCGGGGACGAGGTTTCCCGCCGACAGCATCACGACATCGCCCGGGACGATGGAAGCGGAAGGCAGCGTCTTCAGCTCGCCTTGCCGCCGCACCTGCGTGGTCAAGGCCAGCCGCTCGCGCAGGCGGGCAATGGCGGTGGACGCCCGGTATTCCTGCGCGAAGCCGAGCAAGGCGCTGCCCAGGACGATGGCCAGGACGATCGCCGCATCCACCCAGTCCTGCAACAGCAGGCACACGAAGGCGCCGAACACCAGGATCAGCACCAGCGGGCTGGAGAACTGGCGCCACAGGAGCCGGACCGCGCTCGTTGGTGACTCGGCCCTGATGGCGTTGGAGCCGCATCGGCGCAGCCGCGCGGCCGCTTCGGCGTTCGTCAGGCCCGCCGCGGAGCTGTCCAGCGTGGCCGACAACTCGCCGGCCGGACGACTCCAGTAGGGATCGTCCACGCCCCTCAACGGATGATCAGCACCGGGACCTTGCACTTGGCAAGCACGCGGGTCACCACGGAGCCGAACACCACGTTGGCAAGCGCTGCATGCCCGTGCGAGCCCATCACGATCAGGTCGAACTTGCCCGACGTGGCGAACTCCGCGATCGTGTCTCCGGCGTGGCCACCCCGTTCGACGAACTCCACGGTCCAGCCCTGCTGAGCGGCGAAGGCACGAACCGGCTTGAGCGCCTTTTCTGCTTCGTCGTGGTAGTAGGAGTGGACGGTTTCCCGGTCCAGGAAATCCGCGGCGCCGGGAGGAATCGGTGCCACGACAGTGAGCACCGTGAACTCGATCCCGGAGCCGAACATTTCGTCGTGCGCGGCCACGTAGCCCAGCATGCGGTGGGTGAAATCGCTGCCATCAACTGCCAGAAGTACCTTCATCACTTGCCTCGTCGTTTGGGGTTGGACATGTGCTGATGCTGCCTGGAGCCGCGCGGCGCGGCTTGATGCGGATCAATCGAAAGGCCCGGGCCTGCGGGTCGACTGTGTCGACGGCGGCAGGACCGGCAAGCTGATCCTGGGCTGCACGCCCGTCAGGGTCTTGAGGAAGGCCACGATCCGCGCGG
This sequence comes from uncultured beta proteobacterium, assembly GCA_963818175.1. Taxonomy (GTDB): domain Bacteria; phylum Pseudomonadota; class Gammaproteobacteria; order Burkholderiales; family Burkholderiaceae_C; genus Caldimonas. The sequence goes on from CAWFRK010000002.1 coordinate 96,697, forward strand.
TTTCATCGGCGGAGAAGTCCTGCCCGAGTTGCAGCCGGCCCATCACCTCGACCGCCTCCTCGAGCGAATCCGCGGCGCCGTCGTGGAAGTACGGATAGGTGAGCTCGACATTGCGCAAGGTCGGCACCTTGAACATGAAGCGGTCCTCTTCGTCACCGGTCACGGCTGCGAGGCCGGGGGAATACGTCCTGGAGCGATAGGGTCGCGTGATGCCCATCTTCTCGAAGGACTGGCCGCCCAGGGCCGGGCCGTAGTGGCACACCGTGCAGCCTGAGCGCCTGAAGAGGCGATAGCCCTCCAGCTCCTCGCGCATTGATGGCCTTGCGATCGCCCTTGAGCCAGCGGTCGAAGCGCGAATCGGGGGTCAGCAGCGTGGCCTCGAACGCGGCGATGGCGGCCGAGACCTTGCGCAGGTCGATCTTCCCGGGGCGAAACACCTTGTTGAACTCGCCGACATAGCCGGGAATGGTGTTGAGCACCTCCAGCGCCAGCGCGTGGGTGGAGCCCATCTGCGTCGGTTCGGCGATGGGCTGGGTCGCCTGGTCCTGCAGCGTCAGCGCCCGGCCGTCCCAGTATTGCGACACGCTCAGGCTCACGTTGAGGATGGTGGGGGTGTTGGCGTTGCCGCGCTGCCAGTTGTGGCCGATGGAGGTGCGCAGGTTGTCGCTGCCGCCCATGCTGAGGTTGTGGCATGAGCTGCAAGAGATGAAGCCCGAGCGCGACAGGCGCGGGTCGAAGAAGAGCTTCTTGCCCAGCTCGACGAGCGCCGGGATTCGACACCCGCACTGCCGGGACCGGCTTGATGGTCTCGGGCTCATGGGCTCGGCCGCGCGAGCCGAATCCGGCTGTCAAGGCGCAGAAAGCCGCCAGACGACGAGAACTTGTTTCATCCCATCCTCCCCTGCCCTTCGGCAAAGTCATCGATCGGCACCTGCAAGCGTCCGGCTCGCTGCCTTCGCCAGAGCTTTTCGGCCTCGACGGCGAAAAACACCACCGCCGCGCATGCGATGCAGGCGGCAAGCTCGGCCACGGACAATGCCTCGGTGCGAAACACGCTGCGCAGCGGCGGCACATAGATCGTGGCCAATTGCAGCAAGAAGGTCAGCCCGACCGCCCCGACCAGCGGCCAATTGCTGCCCACGCGTCTCGACCACAAGGGATAGGTTTCGCTGCGGATCGCCAGCACATGGGCCATCTGCGCGAGCGTGAGCACGGTGAACACCATCGTCTGTCCGTGGGCGCCCTCGGTGGCCAATGCCCAGGTCTGCACGCCCAGGCACAAGCCTCCGATCAGCAGACCGACCCACAGGCAGTGCTGCCACAGGCCGTGGGCGAACACGCTTTCGGCAGGTGGTCGCGGTGGCCGTTGCATCACGCCGGGCTCGGCCGGTTCGGTGGCCAGCGCCAGCCCGGGCAGGCCGTCGGTCACGAGGTTCACCCACAGGATGTGGATCGGCAGCAGCGGGATCGGCAGCCCGATCAGCGGCGCGAGGAACAGGGTCCAGATCTCGCCGGAATTGCCGGTCATCGCATAGCGGATGAACTTGCGGATGTTGTCGAAGATGCGCCGCCCTTCGCGCACCGCGGCGACGATGGTGGCGAAGTTGTCGTCGAGCAGCACCAGGCTGGCGGACTCGCGCGCCACGTCGGTGCCGCCGCGGCCCATGGCCACGCCGATGTCGGCGCTGCGCAGCGCCGGCGCATCGTTCACGCCGTCGCCCGTCATTGCGACGAACTCGCCGCGAGACTGCAGCGCCCGCACGATGCGGATCTTGTCGGCCGGATCGACGCGCGCGTAGACACGCACGTGGCCGCGCGGCTTCTCGCAGCTCCTCGTCGCTCAGCGCTTGCAGCTGTGCGCCGGTCAATACGCTGGCGTCGGGGCTGTCGGCGATGCCCACTTCGGTGGCGATGGCCAAGGCGGTGGCCGGATGGTCGCCGGTGATCATCACCGGCACGACGCCCGCCGTGCGGCATTCGGCCACGGCCTTGCGCGCCTCGGGTCGCGATGGGTCGATGAGGCCCACCAGGCCGAGCAGGACCATGCCGGATTCGACCTGTCCGGCGTCGGACTCCATCGGCGAGCCGGTCCAGTCGCGCCTGGCCACCGCCAGTACCCGCATGCCTTGGGCTGCGAGCTGCATCGCCACCTCCTGCGGCGGCCGCCCAAGGGCTTCGTCGGATTCGACGCACAGCGGCAGCACGGTCTCGGGTGCGCCCTTGGTGAGCGTGAACCATCCGCGCGCGTCGGCGTGCAGCGTGCTCATGCGCTTGCGCGTCGAATCGAAGGGCCACTCGTGCAGCCGCGGATGCGCCCGGGCCACGGCAACAGGATCGATGCCCGCCTGCTGTGCACGTTGCGCCAAGGCCGTTTCGGTGGGGTCGCCTCGCCACTGGCCGCGCGCGTCGAGCGTCGCGTCGTTGCACAGCAGGCAGGCGCGCCAGAGCTCGCCATCCGGCTGCCCGCCCCATGTCTCGTGCGCCCTCGCCTCCATCGAGTTGGCCGTCAGCGTGCCGGTCTTGTCCGAGCAGATGTAGGTGACCGAGCCCAGCGTCTCGACCGCCGGCAGCCGCCGCACCAGCGCGTTGACCTTCACCATCCTGCGTGCGCCGAGCGCCAGCAAGACGGTCACGACGGCCGGCAGCGCTTCGGGAATGGCCGCGACCGCGAGGCTGATCGCCGTCATGGCCATCAGGAGGACCGGTTCGCCGCGCAGCAAGCCCAGGCCGAACACCATCGCGCAGATCGTCAGCGCCACGAGCGAAAGACGCTTGCCGAACACCGCAAGCCGCTTTTGCAGCGGGGTGCTGCCCTGCTCCGTCTGGCCCAGCAGCGACGCGACCTTGCCCAGCTGCGTGGCCGCGCCGGTGGCGACCACCAGCCCGCGCGCGCGTCCCTGCGTCACCAGGGTGCCCTTGAACGCCATGTTGTGCCGGTCGCCCAGCGCATGGTCGCCGGGCGGCAGGCGCGCCGTGGTGCTTGTCGACCGTGACCGATTCGCCGGTCAGCGCCGACTCGTCCACCTTGAGCTGGGCCACCTCGTGCAGCCGCAGGTCCGCCGGGACGAGGTTGCCCGCCTCCAGGAGCACGACGTCACCCGGCACGAGGTGGTCGCTGCCGACCGTCTCGTCGAACCCCGCCGCGCCGCACGGTGGCGTGTGGCGCGGCCAGGCGCCTGAGCGCCAGCATGGCGCGGTCGGCACGCCATTCCTGCGCCAGGCTGACTGCCGCGTTGAGCAGGACGATCACCAGGACGGCCACGGTGTCGACCACGTCGCCGAAGAGCCCCGAAAGCAAGGCGGCGCCCAGCAGCACCAGGATCATGAAGTCGCGGAACTGGTCGCCCACCCGCCGCAGCAGGCTGCGCGGTGGCGCCTCCGGCAGACGGTTCAGGCCATGTGTGGCTTGCCGCGTGGCGACCTCGTCGGCGCTCAGGCCCTGCACCGGGTCGACACAAAGCCGCCTGGCCACCTCGTCGGCGGGGTGCAGATGGGGTTGGGCCAGAGGGCCTTGCGCTGTCATATGGCGGCAAATGCTATGGCGGCAGCGCGGCCGGCCGCTTGAGCCAAGTCAAGCCAGATGGGGTACCGCTCCAGAAGCGGCAGGCGCGCTGGTCGGCGCGCCGGGCCGAGAGGGCACATCGACAGCCTCGTTTGCAGGGTCGACACGATCGGTTCACACGCCGTTGCGCAGCGTTGCCTGCGGTTGAGCCGGCATTGATGGGCGCCACCTAACTTTGAGTCATTCCATCGGCAAACACGAGGATGACACCATGAACTCGACGGCATCCAAGGCGCAAGCCAAGCTTCCGGTCGAACTGCCTGTCGGTGCCCATGTCGTGACACCTCGCCGCGGCTACACGCACCACGGCATCCACATCGGGGATGGCATGGTGATTCACTATGCAGGCTTGTCAACCTGGCTGCGCCGCGGCCCCGTGGCCTGCGTGACGCTCGTCGAATTTTCCGGTGGACACGAGGTTCGGATCCGTTGCGAAGACTGCCCGCTGTATTGCGGCCACGATGCAGCCCGGCGGGCCTGCTCACGCCTCGGCGAAGACCGCTACAGCCTGACCCGGAACAACTGCGAGCACCTCTGCAACTGGTGCCTGCATGGCGTGAACCGCAGCACGCAAGCCGAGCGGCTGCTCGCGCTGCCTCGCGCGATGGTGCAGACCTTGTGCAGGCTTGCTGCCCTTCTGGCACCCGCGGCACGCGGTACCGCGGCAGCATGACGCAAAGGCCGGATGGGCGAAGGATCACGGCGATGAAGGCGGATCTGATCTCGATCAAGGCGTCGGCGACCGTGGCGCCTATCGTTGTTTCAGCCATCGTGCCGAGAGCAATACAGCGCGAATGGGTTGCGGTACAGGGTCGCAACAACGACCCGCTCCGACTGCGGTGTGAGCATCGTGGTCGCAACCCGACATGCGCTGACTGCGGAAGCAGGCCTCTCGGTGCGGTGGCTTCATTCTTTCCTGCGCCTCCCTGACCCGCATCAACTGCACTGAACGAAAGGTACATCATGAATCCGGATATCGAGCTTCAGAAGAAGGTCCTTGCCGAACTCGAGTGGGACCCGTCCGTAACGGCCTCCGACGTGGGTGTGAGCGTCAAGGATGGAGTGGTCACCCTCTCTGGCCACGTCGAGAATTTCGCGCAGAAGTATGCCGCCGAGCGCGCGGCGCAACGCGTGCACGGAGTCAAGGCCATCGCCGTGGAGCTTGACGTGAAGATCGCCGCGGCGCACCAGCGCAGCGACACGGAGATTGCCGAATCCATCGAGGACTACCTGAAGCAGCACGTCGCCTTCGCCGCCGACCGGGTGCAGGTCCGAGTCGAGGACGGCTGGGTCACGCTCAACGGAGAGCTTCTCTGGGACTACCAGCGCCGCATGGTCGAGAAGGCGGTGCGGCCGCTGAAAGGCGTGACGGGTGTCAGTGATCTCATCGTGCTGAAGCCGCCGATCGTGGCGCCGGAAGGCATCTCGTCGCGCATCAAGGAAGCGTTGGCGCGCCAAGCGCTGCGCGAGGCCAACCGCGTCGAAGTCAGCGTCGAGGGCAGCACCGTCACGCTGAGGGGCCACGTGCACTCCTGGCAGGAGCGCAATGCAGCCCAATGGGCGGCCTGGTCGGCGCCAGGCGTGGCCACCGTGATCAATGAACTCGTGGTCGGCTACTGAGTGACTGGCGGCACGCGGGCTGCGAGCTTCGCGCGATACATGGCCGCGTCCGCGGTCGCCAGCAGCGCCTCGGCGCAATCCCCGCCGGCGGGATAGTCCGCCAGGCCGACGGAAGCGGTGATTTCGACCTTGAGCTGGCCGAACTGGAAGGGACGCGCAATGCGCCGCATCAGTTCATCGGCCGTCTGCCTGGCCCGCTCCGGCATGGCCTGGTCGAGGATCACGCCGAATTCGTCGCCACCCAGGCGCCCCACCACATCGGAGGCGCGCACTGCGGCCTTCACCCGCGCTGCGACGCTGCGCAGCAGCGCGTCACCGATCGCGTGGCCGTGGCGATCATTGACGTGCTTGAACCGGTCGAGATCGATATAGAGCAAGCTCAGCCGGCCGGCCTGGCCCCGGCATGCGGCCACGCGTTCGCGCAGCAAGTCGTCGAAGTGCGAGCGATTGACGAGGCCGGTCAACATGTCGTGCGTGGCGAGGTGCTCAAGCTGCTGCCGTTCATTGCCCAGGCGCTGCGCCGACTCGGCGACGCGGTCGCGTTCGGCGCTGAGCGCGCGCAGTGCCTGCAAGCTCCGCTCCTGCGCCGCGGCGAGTACGCGCATCGAATCGACGATCCACCCGGCCAGCGCGTTGGCGTAAGCAAGGCCTGCCACGAGCAAGGCGGTCGACACCATGGGCCACAGCCAATGTGTCGGTTCCGCACCGGCTGCGGCACCTGTGTCCGGTGAGAAGTACCCCATCAGACTGGCACCGAGCGTCGCGGCCGGCACTGCGCAAGCGATGACGACACAGTTGATTCGCGTGCGGATCGACCGCGTGTTCGCAGAGGATTCCGTGGACCGGGCAGGCTCTTGCTCCGCATGCCCACTCGCAGTCGCACAACCCGCCGCGCCGCCAGCCTGCGGGTCGTGCCTTCGGCGTCGTGCCGTCGATTTCAATGCAAGCCCGGCGTACCGTAGGGCAGGAAGACCGGTCGCGGTGCTGGCGGAGCCAAGGCTTCGGGTTGCGCGACCTCGCGCGCGACGCCCGCCCGAACCGCGCCGGCCAAGCCCGCCACGTCCGTGGCCAGGGCATCGAGCAAGTCGTCGAAGGAGATGAAGCCGGTCAGCCGGCCTGCGTCGTCGGTCACGAGCAGGCGGCGAACGCCGGCCTCGCGCATCACGGCCACCGCCTCGGACACGCCTTGGCTGCCCGGCACCGAAACAAGTTCGCGCTTGGCCAGCGCACCGACGTTCACCTCGCCGGGCGCGAGGTCGCGCGAAAGCACCTCGATGGCCAGGTCACGGTCGGTCACGATGCCGAGGGCGACTTCACGCCCAGCCTCCTGTGCGACAGTGACGACCAGTGCGCCGACATGCTGCTCGCGCATCAGTCGCGCCGCGTCGCGCAGCTTGGCGTGTGCCTCGATCGAGACGATGGGTCGTTTGCATAGGCTTGCGATGTTCATTGAAGCACCTCGATGGGCTGGTTGGATGGTGGAGAAATTGAAGCATCCCCGGATGAAGTGGACTTGATGCAACTCAAGCGCGCGTCGGCCGCCGGTGCGCTAATCGGCCCAGGGCCCACTTCAGCAGGCCCACGCAACCAGGAGTGAGCCATGAACATCCAGTCGATCTGCCAGCGCGATGTCGTCACCATCGACCACCAGTGCACCCTTCAGGACGCTGCCCAGCGCATGCGCGAGCAGCATGTCGGCGCCCTCGTCGTGACGAGCGGCAAGGACGAGGACAGCGAGGTCACGGGCGTGATCACAGACCGCGACCTGGCCATCGACGCCGTGGCACGGGCACTCGATGCAACGAAGACGCCGGTCGGCGAGATCGCGACCAATCGCGCAGTCGTCATCGACCGGGACGTCAGCATGTCCCAGGCCCTGTCGACGATGCGCGCCGAAGGCGTGCGCCGCTTGCTGGTCCTGGGACCCGATCGCGAGCTGACCGGCATTGTCTCGGTGGATGACTTGATCGACGTGGTCGCGGGCGAGTTGGGTGCCCTGGCGAGCGCGATCCGCGAAGGGATCACGCAGGAATCCAGCCAGCGGCCGGCACTGCCGCGCTCCCAAGGCCGCAAGGTTCGCGTGTCGCTCGAATCCTTGGCGGGCACGTGGCAGCTGGCGCAATCCTGACCCCTGGGCACATGAGCCTCGGCAAGAGGCTCGACGGCTAGGCGGTCGTGGTGGCCGCGTCGCGTACCAGCAGCACCGGCACTGCGGCCATGCGCGCCACCAACTCGGCGTCGCTGCCCAGCGCCAGTCGCCGAACCCCGCGACGACCATGGGTGCCCATGACGATCAGGTCCGCGGGCCACGGTCTTCGCCTCCTCGACTACCAACTCTGCGACGCGGCCGGCATTGCTCTCCCGCAGGACGGTGTCGACATCGACCCCGGCGGCCTCGACCTCCGGGCGGGTGGCAGCAAGGATTTCCTCTCCGCCTTGACGAAGGAGCTTGAACACGTCGCCGAAGCTGCGGACGAGGCCGTCCCCCTCCATCAAGAAAGCGAACAGGTCCAACACGTGGATCAGGCGCAGGCGCGCGCCGCTCAGCTTGGCCAAGGCGATCGCTTCGGCCAAGCCACGCTTGGATGTGGGGCTCCCGTCGACGGGAACCAGGATGCGCTGGTACATGTGAATTCCTCTCGCGTTGCAAACGAGAGGACAGTTTGGACGAGGCACGCGAGCGCGGCTTGAGCGATGTCAAGACGACTCGGCCTCATCCCGCGATCGCTCATGTCATCGGCATGGGCCCGCCGCCGGCGAAGCCTCGCAGCAGCGCGGCGATGAGAAATGCAAGCGCCGCGGCGGAGCCGCCCATGAGAAGCGTCTCCGCGCCTGAATAGAGCGCGCGCCGGCCGAGGACCACCCCGCGCGCCATGCCAATGCCGAAGAACACCACGGCAGCGAGCAGGGCGCTGTCCAGGAAGCGGTCCCCGGCAATGTCCCAGGGCGATAGGAACGGCAACAGCGGAAGGAATCCCGCCAGCAGGAAGGCGCCGAACGTCGCCAGTCCAGCGCGCAACGGGTTGGGCGCACCCTGAGGCTGCAGCCCGTGTTCCTCCTTGAGCATGGTGTCAACCCAGACTTCGCGATCGCGCGAGATGGTCGCGACGATGTGCTCGAGTGTTTCGCCGGCAAAGCCCTTGCGCGCAAAGATCTGGCGGATCTCCTCGCGCTCGCCTTCAGGATGCAGGCGGATGTGCTCCATCTCCTCGCCCGCGATGCGCTTGAGCCTCTCGCGCCCGGTCTTGGTCCCCTGGTAGTTGCTGACGGCCATGCTGAAGCCGTCGGCAGCGAGGTTGGCGAGACCTAGCACGACGAGCACCGAAGCTGGGAACGCTGCTCCGGTGGCCCCGGCAACGACCGCGAAGGTGGTGACGCAGCCGTCGATCGCGCCGAGCACCGCATCACCAAGATAACTCGCGCGCGGCTCGCGATCGAGGCGCGCGCGAATCGCTTCAGGCCGGTGCGCCGATTCGAGCTCGGCACTGTTCGGATCCTTGCTTCGTTTGATCATCGGCTTGCTCCGACAGAAGTCCGTGGACCTGAACCATCGTAGCGGTCGTTTGCGAGGGGCCGCTTGCCGGGTTGCTTGACATTTCCTCAAGCCTTGCGAACCAAAATCTGGTTTGAGCCCCGACAGCGTGATGCCTAAGCTTTCTTGGACAGGCTCCGATCTCATCCTCGTCAGGAGCAAGGCAATGAACGCGTCTCGTGTCCAGACCGACAGCGACTTCGAACTGCGGTTCCAAGACCTTCGGCTCACCGGGCGTGCCTATGCATTTGCCTGCGATGCTCGAGGCCGCGTCGACCTGGACGCGCTCGGCGAGAGCGCCCGCACGACTACTTCTTCGCACGTGCCGTCGTGGGACGCGTGATGTCCGTGCCCCTCATGGCGCGTCAGCAAGCATCGGTCCTTGCATGAAGGCCGTCGTATAGCCATCCGCCTCACGAGCAGGGACTTGCATGAAGACGCGCCCCTGTGGGTCGGGTGTCACGAGGGGCTGCCGCCGGAGAACACGCCGGCGCGGCGCCCGAAACCGGCTGTCGACCTTCCCGTTTCGTGACAGCAACGGGTCGAGGTTGTGTGAAAACGCCTTGATTGCCTGAGGTGCTCGCCTAAATTGGGTCAACGCGACTCAGCGGGCCTCAACATGAAGCGGTTCATCGAGGGAGATGATCGAAGCCAGGTTACGTTGCTGCCAGAGTGCCCGGACGATTACATCGCAGAGGACAACCCCGTCCGGGTTGTCGATGCCTTCGTCGATGAACTGCGCCTGCACAACCTGGGCTTCGATGGCACTGAGCCGGCGGCGACCGGACGCCCGTCGTACCGCCCAGCGATCTTGCTGAAAATCTACATCTACGGGTATCTCAATCGCGTGCAGTCAAGCCGGCGGCTGGAGCGCGAAGCGCAGCGCAACGTCCAGCTCATGTGGCTGACAGGACGCTTGGCGCCGGACTTCAAGACGATCGCCGACTTCCGCAAAGACCACGGCGACGCGATTCGCAAGGTCTGCCGTGAGTTCGTGCTGCTGTGCCGCCGTTGAAACTGCTGGACAGTGAGGAAATCGAGGGCATGCCGGAAACCTATCCGTTGGGCCTGTGAGGCGCGACTCTTGCCGCAGCGGCCGCGTCGGCGAGTTGGGAGGAGTCGTTTTGACTGCTGTGAACTAGAACCCTGACCTCGAGAACGCCCCGGCAAACGCCATCCGCGATCTCGTCCAACTGAGGCAGCAAGTCGAGCAGGCGCGACTGGTACTGACTCGGTCGCGGCGGGGATGTGGTCGAGGCGGAACGGCGAAGGACGGAGCAGATGGAGGTGGTGGTGGGGCACGAGCTGCTCAACCCGCTGACGCCGATCCGCACCTGGGGCTGGCCCTTGGGCTTCACCGCGGGTTCCGTCGGTCCAGCGAGAGGCCGATCAACTCCAGGACCACGCCGAGCGAGAAGAGGATGAGGCCGGCGCCGACAGAGGTCGACAGCAGCATCAGCAATCCGCCCGCCACGATCAGTACCACGGACGCGGAACGCCTGACAAGTCGGTTGCGAATCATCGAGTGCCTCCTGAGAGTCCATCGCGCTGAATGGCGATGAGAGGGTCGAATCGATCCTAGCGAGCAACGCGCTACGCCCCTTGACGCCGGTCAACATGCGCACACTGCAGATCCTCGCAAAGGTGGCCATGCGTTCATCGTGCCACAGCTTCAGTATGGAGCGCACTGACGGCCGCAGTTGCAGAACCAGACGCCCATCACCGAGCAAGAGCCGTGGACGAAGTTTTTGCGGATCACAGGTGAGAAGTCCAGTGCGCACGCCCATGCTGCGGTCGAGTTGCTCGTGCGTGTGGGTGTGCAAGCAGTCTGCCCGCGCGGCAGCCGGCTTGGCGGGAGTGCGGATTCACGATCTGCGCCATACGTTCGGTCAGCGCTTGCGTGAAGCAGGCGTTCCGCAGGAAGGGATGCTATGGCGCAGCGCCCACTCCTTGGCCTTGGCGATGGCGATCCGGATTCCCTTGCCTTCGTCCATGCCTTCCTCCAGCAGAGTGAGACCGGGCGGTTCCCGGGTACGAATGCCACCGAACGAAGATCACTCGGCGGCCAATCTCCACTGCGCGTCAATTGGACGACCATCCGGGCAGCGGTCGGGCGCCCCCGCCGCGCTACAGCGAACGACCGACGCCGAATCCGGCGTGCACGGCCTGAAACACCTCCCCGACATGGAAGCTGTCGCCGATCGGAACGATCTCGTCGGCCGCATGCAATTCCTGGCAGCCCTCGAACAGCGAATGGTCCGGCCGCAAGCCGGCTGCCAGGACGACGAGGTCGGCGTGGAAGCGTTTCCTCCACGAACTCCTCGACGATCGGCTTGGCCAGCGGGTTGCGGACGTTCTCGGGCAGAATCGGCGCCCAGGTGACATATGGATCGGGTACGCTGGCCGACCGGTTGCGCGCAATCGTCACCTCGCCCGGTCGGATGGCCTGCAGGCGCGTGCAGTTCAGCAGCCGCGCGCCGCGCCGTTCCAACTCGTGGATCAGGTGGCCGCGGTTCGCAGTGCACAGTCCCTTCATCACGTAGGGCAGCATCTCGATGACGGTCACGCGCTTGCCGTGCTCGGCGGCGAGCCAGTGCGCGACCTCGCAGCCCACGGCGCCGCCGCCCACGACCACGATCTCGCTGGCGCCCTGCGCCCGTCCCGGGTCCAGCAACAGGTCAACAGCCTGCACGACATGCGGCAGATCCGTGCCTGGGACGTCTGGCGTAACCGGCCGGGCGCCGCTGCACACGACGAGAGCATCGAATCGTTCCCGCTTCAGTGACTCGGATGTGACCGCCTCGCCCAGCCGAACAACCAAGCCGTGTTCGGCACTGCAGTGCTGCACCCGCGCTTCCAGGTAGCTGAGGTAGTTGGCGATCTCGTATTTCGTCTTTGGGACCGACCCGGCGATCAACCAGCCTCCCAGTCTCCCGTGTGCGTCGTAGAGGGTCACGTGGTGTCCGCGGCGGCTGGCCGTGACCGCGGCCTGAATGCCGGCCGGGCCGGCGCCGACGACGCCGATCCGGCGCGGTGCGAGCGCAAGCGAGACGTCGGCGCCGAGCACGTCCTCGAAGCCTGTACGTGGGTTGACCGCGCACTTCACGTGGCCGCCTTCGACGATCTCGTGCAAGCAGGCTTCCTGGTCACCGATGCAGGGGCAGATCTCGTTGACTCGCCCGGCGTAGGCCTTGTTCGGCCATTGTGGGTCGGCGAGAAGCGGCCGCGCGAGCATCACCATGTCGCACAGGCCGTCGCGCAATGCCTTCTCGGCCAGGTCGGGGTAGCCGAGCTTGCCGACCGCCACGACCGGAACGGGCAGGCCGGCATGGATCGAACGTCGTGCTCGGCGAAGAACTGCTTGACCAGATGCGCGACGGGCAGGAACGCCCCGCTGGGCACCGAGTTCGGCGGATGGGGCAGCCACCAGTTCTCGTAACATCCCAGGTCGACGTCGAACAGATCGACGCCTTCTTCGACCAGGCGAGCCATGTAGTCGAGCGTCTCGCCAACCTGGCGTTCGCGCCGGAACTTCTTCAGCGAGCCAACGGTTTCCATGCGCGCGCCGTAGGTGGCTTTCAGCGCCAGCGAGAGGTCGATGCGGTACATGATCGGATAGTCGGAACCGACTCGCTTGCGCATTTCGCGCACCATCTCGAGGCCGAAGACCTGCCAGTCGGAGAAGTGGCCGAGCGACCGACGATTGAAGGCCGCGTTGGTCATCTGCTCCAGCAGAAAGCCTTCGTGTCCGTGCAGGTAGACGCCGTCGATGGTCATGGCCTTCGCATCCGCCGCCGCCTGCCCTGCGGCCTCAGACGATTCGTCGGCACTCGCGGTCGGTCGAGCGGCCGGCAGGGATGGCGGGCATGTAAAGTTCGGGTTCCATGATGCCGAGACGGGTAGCCAATGCTTCGTCAGCACACCTGCGGTTCACCCACCCGCCCCATCCCAGGGCTGAGCTGGACGAAGAAGTGCGCTCCATGGGCGTGGATGCCCGCCGCCAGGTCGCGCCATCCAGAGATGAGCGCGGGGCAGCTGCCGCTGAGGCGCGGGAAATCGGTGCTGCGGTCCCTGTCCGTGACGGTGGGGTCGGCTGCGTCGCTGATAGGGACCATTCCCGACGTGATCAAGCCGACGCCACCGCGGGCGCGCTCGACGAAGTACCGGATCATCTTCTCGCTCGGTCGCCCATACGGTCATCGGCCATACCGAGTTGGCCGTATCGGGCCCATCACGATCCGGTTTTTGACATGCAGCCGGTTGATCTGGATGGGGGAGAACAGGTGCGTGTAGGGAAACAGATCCTTGCGCAGGCTGGGCGACTGATCCTGTCGGCCGCCATAGAAGCAATCTCCCATGTGCTCGAGAAGGTATTTCACGAAGTCTTCGGTGGCGGGTGTCATGCGAGGCTCCGAGGCGGGGATGAGGCAATGCGCCGCTGGTTGCACTGATGCCGCTGTTCTCAGCGGGCGAAATATTTCGGCGGCGAACACTTCACATTTCAGCACTGACGATGCTCGCCTGGTTGATCGGGCTCAACCTGGCGTCTGTCGTGTGCCATTGGTGGGCTGCGTGAACTTGCGGCAGGTCCGAATCCTGAAGCTCGGTGAGACGCGTCGTGAGGACGCCAGATCGCACCGCGTGGACGACGAGCTGCGCGAGCTCTTCGTGCACCGCACTTCGGCCCGGGACACCTCGACCTGCCCGAGATCTTGCGCATCGCGGGGCAGCCGGTGCTGATCGGTGGCTCGATGGGCACCAGCTCGTACGTGCTCGCCGGCACGCACAAGTCGGAGTCGCTCGCTTTCGCGTCGGCCTGCCACGGCGCCGGGCGCGCGATGAGCCTCCACAAGGCGCTCAAGCACTGGCACGGCCGACAGGTGGTTGACGACCTGGCGGCGCGCGGCATCATCGTGCAGAGCACCTCCTCGCGCGGCATCGCCGAGGAGGCACCCCCGGCGCGTACAAGGACGTCGCCGCCGTGGTCGACGCGGCCGATGAAGCGCGGCTGGCGCGCAAGTCGCCCGCTTGCAGCCGCTGATCTGCGTAAAGGGATAAGGGGCCAGGCCTTGGAAAAGATCACCCTGCTCCTCGCGGGCGACGTCATGCTCGGCCGGGGCATCGACCAGGTGATGCCCGAGCCGCTGCCGCCCGTGCTGTACGAACCTTGGGTGCATGGCGCACGCGAGTACGTGCGGCTCGCCGAGAAGGCCACCGGCGCCATTCCAGCGCCGGTGGACATGGCGTACGTCTGGGGCGACGCGCTGGCGGAGATGTCGATGCGTGCGTCGGCCGCCACGCTTCATGGCTGCGGCGACCTCGTCAACGACTACGAAGGCATCAAGCCGCACGGCCGGCAGCGCTCCGATCTCGGGTGCCTGTACGGCGTGACGCTGGACCGCTCGAACGGCCGGCTCGTCAGGCTGGAGATCGTCAACCTGGAGACGGCGGTCACCCGCGGCGGGAGCCATGGCCCGGCAAGGGCATCCACTACCGCATGAATCCGGCACATGTGGGCTGCCTGGCTGCCGCGCGCATCGACGCCTGCTCGCTGGCCACCAATCATGTGCTCAGCTGGGGCGCGCAGGGGCTGGACGACACACTGGCGACGCTGCATGCGGCAGGCGTTCCGACCGCCGGCGCCGGCGCCGACGTTCAGCAGGCGCAGGCGCCCGCGGTGCTCGCTTTGCCGGGCGGTTCACGGCTGCTGCTGTTCGCTATGGCCACACCGACATGCGGGGTGCCGTCCGACTGGGCCGCGCAAGCGCAGCGCAGCGGCATCGCGCTGTTGCCGCGCCTGGACGAGGATGCGGCACAAGTCCTGGCCGATCGCGTGCGGCAACATCGCCGTGCCGGCGACGTCGCCGTGGTCTCGCTGCATTGGGGCGAGAACTGGGTCGATGCGGTTCCTGGCGCAGCAGCGCTGGTTCGCACACAGGCTCATCGAACCGTGCCGCGGACGTGGTCCATGGCCACTCGTCGCACCGTCCGCTCCCGATCGCCGTGCGCCAATGGCTGTATCGCCTGCTCGCGCATGATGCCAAGCCATGGGCACCCGCATCGAAGCCAGATCGCAGGGTCACTGGCGCCTGCGCTGGGATTGAGCGCCGGCGCTGCGCCGGGGCGCTCAGCCGGCGCCGTGCTTTCCGATGCTCACGCGCTTCGCTTGGCGGCCCTACGCTGCCACTCGGGGATGAACTGGACCTCGGTGCCGAGCTGCAGATGCTCGAACGGCACGCCCGACACATTTTTCGGCGCCGAAGTAGCGACTCGTCGCCTTCGGGCGTGCGCATGAAGTCGCATCGCCCTTCGTCGCCGAAGCGGACCACCTCTCCATGCAAGAGGGTCGGGTGCAGTTTCTCCTTCCCCGTGTGCGCCGGACCGCATCCTCCAGCTGCCTCTTCATGTCATCGAAGGCGTCTCGCAGCGCCACGTAGAGTCTTCGTCGTGCACCCGGTCGACGCTGAGTTCGTGGTCCGGCAGTGTCACGTCCACGCGCACGGCAAAGGGCCGTCCCTGGTGCTGGTGCTTGTGCTCTGCCCGGCACCAACGCAAAGCGCGCAATGGTGATTGCATTGGGAGCGTTGATCATCTCTCGTGCTGGTGGTCTCAGTGGCTCACCACGCCACGGGAGCCGGGCTCTTCGGCGGGCGCGGCACCGCCCTAGTTGCCGCGCCATCGTCATCCAAAATGGTACCTCGCAAGGTCTCTTGCGAATGTCTCGACCCACGCAGAGCCGTCTCCGATCGGGTACTGCTTCTGCCGTTGCGTCGACTTTCGCGTGATGACCACGAAGCCCTGGACGAGGAATTCATCCGTCTTGGGGTCGGTAGTGTCCGTTTCGCTCAGATCGAAATCGTCGCCACGCAGACCAACCGCGCCAGCACCGCACGATAAGCGTCCAGTTCATGATGTTCGATGAGCTTCACGGGGTCTCCGAAAAACGTGCACAGATCCATACGTCTCCAAGTGGCGTTCGCATCCAACGGGGCATAGGAGCAAGGCACACCGACCGAGGCTTACCATGACACCCAACGGCTGAAGCTTGCCGGCGCTGGCGCCCAGAGACTTGCGCTGGCGCAAAAGACGGACGGGTGCCGCGTGTTCACGCCACTCCGCTGCTTCGCCTGCTCGAATCACGGTGCGGTCGGAAAGCGTCTCACCAAGACGGACTGCGTCATCGTGGGATGGTCGATCCTGCGCGGTCCAAGGTCGCGGCGCTCCGTCAATCGTGACTCCATATGCGCCGATCCGGCCCCTCCGAGATCGCGCGTGCACTGCGCCGGCAGATCGCCGGCCGCACCCCCGGCAGTTGACCGGCATCAATCAACGCTCCCGCCGTCCGCTTAGTCGAGTCAGCTGGCGTTGCACCGAGTCGATGTCATGAAACACTTTGCCCTGTTCCTGCTCATAAGCCTCGCTGTACTTGTCACTCTGGGGACCGCAGTGCGCTTGCTGGGTCGATCGCAATCGAGCCAACAGGGCCTTCACCTCCCACGCTCTGACTGTTCCTCGGACGTGGGTGGCCCATGGCGTGAGCTACAAGCGAGGTAGATCCTGCTGATTAGGAGAAGGGATGACGCGTGCTCTATTGGACGCTCTGGGCGCGGCTTCCCCGGCGGGCTTCGTCGTGCTGCTGGCTGCGGTCATTTGGTCCATCCGGCGCCGTCACGGCATGATCCTGCGCGTGCGCAGCACGACCACCTCAGCAGTTGCTCCCTTCGCTTGCCGGCCTCACGCTTAGCGTTGCCCTGCCCGGGAACTCGGTCCGAACCGCTGGAGAACGGGAGGTACTTCGACGATCTCCTCGACCACGGCGCGGCGCGAGCGCTCGGTCCATTTCGGAAACCTTCCTTGGAAGGACTGCACGATGGGCCGGCGGCTCGCCGACATGCTCTCACGACAGGCGCGCACTGGCCGGGCACGTGCGGGTGCTGCTCGATGACGAACGGGGGTCAAGGACATCGACCCGAAGACCCCTGGAGCAGATGCGCGAGGCCGGCTGCCAGGTGGAGTTCTTCCACAACGGGGCCTTCGCAACATCGGGCTGCTGAACGACCGCGACCACCGCAAGCTGGTCGTCATCGACGGCCGCGAGGCCTTCGTCGGCGGCCATTGCATCGTGGACACCTGGCTCGGCGATGCCAGGACCACGACGCACTACGCCGACCTCAGCGTGCGGGTGCACGGCCCCATCGTCAACACCATCCAGGGTGCATTCAGCGAGAACTGGATCGGCGAGAGCAGCGAGCTGTTCGGCGGCGAGGACTGTTTCCGCAGCTGGAGCCTGCCGGCGACATCGGATCCACGCGGCGTATGTCAAGCCGCAAGGCTCGGCGCCGGCCGTGAAGATCCTGCACCACGCGGCCATCTGCCTGGCGCGCGCGCATCTGGATCCAGAACCCCTATTTCATCCCCGAGCCCGCCGCCATCGACGCATTCGGCGAGGCCGTGAAGCGCGGCGTGGACGTGCGCGTGCTCATGCCCTCGACCAGCGGCTCAGACAACCCCATGGTGCAGCACGCCGGCCACCGCAACTTCGAGAAGCTCCTGCGATGCGGCGTGCGGCTGTTCGAGTACCCGCACACCCTGCTGCACCAGAAGGTCATGACGATCGACGGCGTCTGGAGCGCCGTCGGGTCCAGCAATTTCGACGACCGCTCGTTCGAGACCAACGACGAGATCACGCTGGGCATCCCGGACCCCGCACGCCGAGCAACTGGACGCCATGTTCGAGAAGTACGTGGCGCGTGCAGAGGAGGTCGAACTGAGGACCTGGCAGCGGCGGGGGCGTGGCACAAGCTCAAGGACAACGTCTTCTACCTATTCCACGAACTGCTTTGAGCCTTCTGGATGCCGGCGACACGCGAGCGGCAGTCTGCTTGTGGCCGAGCCTGTGCTCTAGACGCCGCGGCCAATGCAAGGACGACGCCCCGGCCAAAAGGAGCCCACCGGCAGCCACGACGACTTCTTCCAAGCACACCGTCGTGTGGCGCTTTTACGGCAACGCTCTCGTGCACCAGGGTCGTCCGAGCCAGGACTTGGCCGCCATGCACCAGCTCGCCTTCCGCGACCAGCCAGCAGTCGACCAGTGCGTCGTAGCCGGCCTCGACGGATTCCCACCGCTCGGGATCGAGAACATCGCTCATTGGAGTCTCTTTCGGCGCGAGCACGATCAGGTGGTCGTTTCCGGCTCATTGCCTTCACGCGTGGCGCCTGGCGGCGCATCGCATCCCCGCCTCGGCCGCCTCGACCGTCTTGCAGCGCCCGATCGCTCCTTCTCCCTGGATCGCGGTCCATGTCGGCAAGGGCCTGCTCAGCGACTCGAAGGGTCCGAACTCCTCAAGCCCATCGACGCTCACCCAGTGAAAACCGTCATGCCTGTGCCTCAGGGGCGCAGCAGGTATTCGTCATCGGATGCCTCGTCGGCGGGGGGTACGGCGATGCGGCGGTCTCCATCCGCCAGCGCCGGCGGCGGCAGGTCGTAAGCACGCCGCCAGATCTTGACCTGGGCGTCACCGTACTCCGCTGCGGTCTCTGCCTTGTTGAGTCCCTGCAGCGCCCCGTAGTGCCGCTCGTTCAGGCGCCATGAGTGGTGGATCGGAATCCACATCCGGTCCATCTGTCCAGCACGGTCCACAAGGTCTTGATCGCCCGCTGCAGCACCGAGGTGAAGGCGACATCGAACTCAAACCCTTCACGCTTCAGAAGTCGGCCCGCGGTCTCGGCTTCCGCAAGGCCTTGCTGGGTCAAGCCCACATCGGTCCAACCGGTGAAGCGGTTCTCCTGATTCCAGCACGATTCGCCGTGGCGAAGAAGAACGAGCTTCTTCATGATGCGAGCCACCGAAATGAGTCCCGGCCTCCGTAGCAGGCGGCAGAACCCAGTTCCTCCTCGATGAGAAGAAGCCAGTTGTACTTCGCCACGCGGTCCGAGCGGCACAGCGAACCTGTTTTGATCTGCGTCGGCTTCGTGGCCACCGCCAGGACGACAGTCGCCGCAACCGTGGGATTGCCGCGCAAGTCTGGATTTCGATGGCGCGAATTTCCTTGATAGTCGACATGATTCCCTTGGTCGGCTAGATCTGAGCGACGTGCAGCAGATTGGTGGTCCCGGCGCTTCCGAAAGGCATGCCGGCGGCGATGACGATGGTGTCGCCTGGCGACGCATGGCCCTCTTCCTGAGCTGCTGCGCGAGCCGTTTCCACCATTTCGTCGACGCTCTTCACGCCGCTGTCGTGGACGGCGTGCACGCCCCAGGCGAGCGCTAGACGGCGGGCTATGTCGCGATTCGGCGTGACGCTCAGCACCGGCGCCTTCGGCCGTTCGCGTGCCGCGCGCAGGCTCGTCCATCCCGAGCGGGTGTAAGTCACCACCGCCGCCACTTTCAACAGCCCGGCCACCTGGCGCAGCGAGGCGCAGATCGCATCGGCGACGGTCGATTCGCGGCCGGCCTGCGAGGCATCGAGGACCTCGCGGTAGTGAGGGTCGCGCTCGACCTCGGTGATGATGCGGTCCATGGTCGCGACCGCCTCCACGGGGTAGCGACCCAACGCCGATTCTGCCGACAGCATCACCGCGTCGACGCCGTCGTAGATGGCCGTCGCGACGTCCGATGCCTCGGCACGCGTAGGCACCGGCGACTGGATCATCGACTCGAGCATCTGCGTCGCGACGATCACCGGCTTGCCGGCGCGACGGCACTCGCGCACGATCTGCTTCTCGATGCGCGGCACCTGCTCGGCCGGCAGTTCCACGCCAAGATCCCCGCGCGCCACCATGACCGCGTCGCACAGCTCGACGATGTCCGCCAGCGACTCGATCGCAGCGGGCTTCTCCAGCTTGGCCATCACGCCTGCGCGGCCCTGCACGATGCCGCGCAGTTCCTGCATGTCCTCGGGACGCTGCACGAACGACAGGGCCACCCAGTCGACGCCGAGCGAGAGACCGAAGTCGAGGTCGCGCCGGTCCTTTTCGGTCAGCGCCGAGATCGGCAGCAGCGCCTCCGGGACATTCACGCCCTTGCGCTCGGACAAGGCGCCGCCGGCGACCACCCGGGTCTGCGCGAAATCAGGACCGCAACTCTCGACTCGCAGCCGGACCTTGCCGTCGTCGACAGCAGGTCGGTGCCGGCCCTGAGTGCCGCAAAGATCTCCGGGTGGGGCAGCGACACCCTCGTCGCGTCACCCGGCGCGGCATCGAGGTCGAGGCGAAATGCGGCCCCGCGTCGAGCCTGATCGGTCCATCGGCGAAGGTACCGATGCGCAGCTTGGGGCCTTGCAGGTCGAGCAGCACACCAATGGGACGACCGGTGTCGCTCTCGACGCGTCGAATGAGCTCCAGCCGCTCCTGGTGCTGCACCTGGGTGCCGTGGCTGAAGTTCAGGCGGAACACGTCTGCGCCGGCATCGAACAGGGCGCGGATGGTGGACAGGTCGCTGCTGGCAGGGCCGAGCGTGGCGACGATCTTGGATTGGCGTTGGCGACGCATGGGCTTCCTCGTTGTGGTGCTCACAGGATGAATCCGGTGTGGATGAACTTCGACTTGTGGCCGTCGACGATGGCGTGAGCAGTGCCTTGCTGGGCTCCGTCTGCTTGGCCGCCACCATCGATCGGATCGAGAACGCGCGCAGCGCATCGGCCACCGAGAGCGTGCCTTCAGCGAGTCCTTGCGGCCCGCGAAGGGAAACACGTCGGGCCCGCGCTGGCATTGGCAGTTGATGTTGACGCGGCAGACCTGGTTCACGAGTGGATCGACGAGGGCGCCGATCTGCGCCGGGTCAGAGCCGAAGATGCTGACCTGCTGGCCGTGCTCAGAGGTGGTCACGTAGTCGAGCGCAGTGGCCACGTCGTCGAAGGCCATCACCGGGACGATCGGCCGAATTGCTCCTCGCGGTACAGCTTCATCCCCTCGCGCACGGGATAGACCACGGCGGGGTAGTACAGCGTCTGGCAGAAGCTGCCGCCACCTGCGTTGACGACCCGCGCGCCCTGGTCCTTTGCGTCGTCGAGCGCCTCAGTCATGTAGGCCGTGCGGTGCAGCCCGGGCAGCGGCGTGATCGACACGCCCGGCTCCCATGGCATGCCGACCTTGAGCTTGGCCAGCTCCTCGGTGAAGCGTTGCAGGAAGCGCTCGACGATGTCGCGGTGCACGATCAGCATCTTCAGCGCGGTGCAGCGCTGGCCGTTGAAGGACAGCGCGCCCAGCAGGCATTCCTTCACCGCGAGCTCGAGGTCGGCGTCGGGCAGCACGATCGCGGCGTTCTTCGCGTCGAGCCCGAGGATCGCGCGCAGTCGGTGCGACTTCGGGTGCTGCCTCTTCAGGTGGTCGGCCACCTTGCTCGAGCCGATCAGCGCAAGCACATTGATCTGGCCGGAGCCCAGCATGCGCGGCACCACCACCTGGCCCGGTGCGTACACGGTGTTGATCACACCCTTCGGAAACGCAGAGCAAAGGCCTCGAGCAAGGGCTCGAACAGCAGCGTGCCGTACTGCGGGGGCTTGAACACCACGGGTGCCCATCAGGAGCGCCGGGATCAGCGTGGCGAAGGTTTCGTTGAGCGGATAGTTGTACGGGCCCATGCACAGCACCACGCCCAGCGGCCCGGTGTTCTGGCCGATCGTGCCCTCGGCGATCTCGAAGCGGGAGCTGCCGTTGTCGAGATCCTTCAGGGCCTCGATCGTCGCCGCGATGTACTCGACGGTGCGGTCGAACTCCTTGCGCGAGTCCGCGAGGCTCTTGCCGATCTCCCACATGATCAGGCGCACCACCCGTTCGCGCTGCGCGACCATCTTCCTGACGAACTCCTGCATGCAGGCAATGCGGCCCGCAACGTCCATGGTGGGCCATTCGCCGCGCCCGTTGTCGTAGGCGTCAACAGCGGCCGCGAGCACGGCATCCGTTTGCGTTTCGCTCATCAGGCGGTAGCTGCCAATCTCCACCTGCCGGGGCAATTCGCCCGCTGCCTGGACGCACACCGGCGACAGCACGGCCTTGAGCGCACCGTCGCAAGGCTCCAGGCGGCCGTCGACGAGGTGGTGGCCCTGGTAGATCGCCGCAGCGAGCCGGTGCTCCGCCGGAATCTCGTCAGGTCGCGGAAAAAGGTCCTGAAGAGCCTTGCGTTGCATCGATTTCCTTTGCAGAATTTCATCCAAAGCGTTTTGGATGTACGAGCAATCTAGTCCAAAGCGGTTTGGATTTCAATTACATTCGGGTTACCAAACTTGTTGAAGACCAGTCTCAAGGAGCTTGCGCAGTCACTGGGCCTGTCCCCCACCACGGTGAGCCGGGCCTTGGCGGGCTACTCGGACGCGAGCGAGGCGACACGGCAGCGGGTCGACGATGCGGCGCGCGCCAGCGGCTATCAGCCCGACCCGGCCGCGCGCCGGCTGGCCACCGGGCGGGCCCATGCGGTCGGCATGATCGTTCCGTTCGGGGCGAACCGGCTCGGCAACCCGCGTTTCGTCGATGTGGTCGGCGGCCTGGCCAACAGTCTGGCCGAGGCTGACCTGGACCTGATGATCCTCGCCGGTCGCCCCGGGGCCGAGCTCGATACCTACCGCCGTCATGTGGCAGGCCGCACCGTCGACGCGCTGATCGTTGCCGACACCCTGGTCGAGGATCCGCGCATCGCCTTCCTTCAGCAGCGGCAGTTCC
>CAWFRK010000003.1:0-139551 GCA_963818175.1 uncultured beta proteobacterium
ACCGACGTGGCTCCGGTCCATGCCGGCTACTCGAAGTACCGGGTCGAGCTGCTGAAGGCCGGCGTGCAGCTCTACGAGCTCAAGCCGACCGCGAGCGACCTGGCCGAGGCAGACGGGCGGCGCAAGGACAAGCAAGGGCGGCAGCTCGGGTGCGAGCCTGCATGCAAAGACCTTCGGCGTGGACCGCAGCCGCATCTTCGTGGGCTCGTTCAACTTCGATCCGCGTTCGGCCCGGCTGAACACCGAGATGGGCCTCGTGATCGCGAGCCCCACGCTCGCTGCCGACCTCGCCTCGCAGTTCGACAGGGCCATTCCCGAAGCCGCCTACGAGGTGCGCCTCGCGGCCGACGGGAGCTCGCTGGAGTGGATCGAGCGGACGGCCGAAGGCGAGAAGCGCCTGGCGCAGGAGCCCTCGACCGGCTTGCTGCGGCGCTTGTGGATCGGCTTCCTGTCCATCCTGCCGATCGAGTGGATGCTTTAGCACGGCTCGTTGTCGGAGGGCACTGACAGCACGGCGAGTTGCGCGCTTGCAGCCAGTGGTCGCGCGCGGGCGAGAGATTGGCAGCAGAAGGAGTCCGCGCCATGTCTCACTGCTCACCCTCCATCGTGGCCCTGGCCGTCGTCATCGCGGCGGGCTTGGCGGCCTGTGCCGAACAGGGCAAGCTGCCTCAGGAAGCCACCATCGGTCCGGATCCCCAGTTGCCCTCACCCGACAAGTCGCTGGTGCCGACGATGAAAGTGGCCAAGGCGATCGGGCTGGCCCTCGGAAAGCGCCAAGCCGACTGCCGCGGCCGGAACCGATGTGAAAGCCTTCGCAAGCGGGCTGGATCACCCGCGCTGGGTGTACGTGCTGCCCAATGGTGACGTGCTGGTGGCCGAGATCGCGGCGCCGCCCAAGGGCCAGGTGAAGTCCGAACCCGCAGCGGCATCCGGGGCTGGTTCACGAAGAAGGCCCTGGCGAAGGCCGGCTCGGCGGTGCCGAGCGCCAATCGCATCACGCTGCTGCGCGATGCCGACGGCGACGGCGTGGCCGAGACGCGCACCGTGTTCCTCGAGGAACTGTTCTCGCCCTTCGGCATGGTGCTGGTCGGCAAGGACCTCTACGTCGCCAATGCCGATGCGGTGATGCGCTTCCCGTACACGCCAGGTGCGACACAATGTGGAGGGCCCGGGCACCAAGGTCGTCGACCTGCCGGGCGGGCCGCTCAACCACCACTGGACCAAGAACATCATTGCCAGCCGCGACGGCCGCAAGCTCTACGCGACGGTCGGCTCCAACAGCAACGTCGGCCGAGAACGGCATGGAGAGGAAGAAGGCCGCGCGGCCATCTGGGAGATCGATCCGCGCACCGGCGGCCATCGCATCTTCGCCTCCGGCCTGCGCAATCCCAACGGCATGGCGTGGGAGCCGAGCACCGGCGCCTTGTGGACGGTGGTCAACGAGCGCGACGAGCTCGGCAACGACCTGGTGCCCGACTACCTGACGTCGGTGAAGGACGGCGGCTTCTATGGCTGGCCCTACAGCTACTTCGGCCAGACCGTCGATGAGCGCGTGAAGCCGCAGAAGCCCGAACTGGTGTCAAAGGCGATCAAGCCCGACTACTGCGCTCGGCGCGCACGTCGCGGCCCTGGGCCTCACGAGCTCGGACGGCGCGAGGCATGCCGCAGCAGTTTCGCAATGGCATGTTCATCGGCATGCACGGCTCATGGAACCGCAAGCCGGAGACCGGCTACAAGGTGGTCTTCGTCCCGTTCAGCGGGGGCAGGCCCAGCGGCATGCCGATGGATGTGCTGACCGGCTTTCTCGACGGCGACGGCAATGCCAAGGGGCGTCCGGTGGGCGTCGCCATCGACAAGCGCGGCGGGCTGCTGGTGGCCGACGACGTCGGCGACACGGTGTGGCGGGTGAATTCGCAGACGGCGACGGCGGGGCGGTGATGGGCGCTGGCTGAGGGTAGACCGCTTCGGCCGACGCAGGCTCACGCCAGCGTGGCGCCTCGAAGCCTGGCGATTTCGCCCATGAAGACCTTGTGATTTTTCGCGTTCGCGTCGAGTGCCGTGATCATTGCCGTGAGATCCGCTTCGGCGCGCTTGCTGGCCTCGCCGAGCCGCTTCAACTCTTCCGAATTGACTCCTTGCAGCAAGGCATCGACCGCCTCGCGAATCGAGATCTGATGTCTCGCAACCGGTCGCCTTGGCCTTCACTGCGAGATCCTCCTTCTGCCTCGCTTCAAGGTACACGCGGGTCAGGATAAGTGGCATGGTCGTCGATTCGCATACGATGAGCAGGCGTTTCGGCTAGGCCCGTGGCGATCCCAATCTGGAATGGGTGCGAATGGCCGTAGCATGGACGCAACGTCCAAGAGCGAAACTACCCTATCACTAACCATCGCTCCCGAGTGCCGGACGCACGCCCAAGGAGTAGCTGCATGCAGATCGAATCAATAGAAATCAAGAACTATCGACTGTTCCGGGACGCAAAGCTCCAAGATATCCCGCGGTTGTGCGTATTGGTGGGGGCCAATGGCACCGGCAAGTCCACATTGTTTGATGTGTTCTCTTTCCTCAAGGATGCGTTAGCGATTGAATGTGGGCAAGGCTCTCGCAAAGCGAGGCGGCATCGTGAGGTAGCGAGCCGAGGATTTGCACACGAGCCTATCGAGCTCACGCTGCAGTTTCGCCTCGAAATTACCGGCCGAGAGCGCCTCGTGACTTACGTGCTCAAGATCGCCCCGGCAAGGACGGACGCCCCATCGTCGAACGCGAGGTGCTGCGCTACAAGCGCAGGTAGCTTCGGCGCGCCCTTCCGCTTTCTCGATTTCTCTCGCGGCAAAGGCTATGCAATTACCAACGAAGAAGAGTTTTCCAAGAAAGATGAAGAACTCACGCGAGAGGAACAAGAACTGGACGCACCCGACATCCTTGCCATCAAAGGCTCGGGCCAGTTCGAACGCTTCAAGGCGGCGAGCGCCTTTCGGCTGATGATTGAAAACTGGCACATCTCGGATTTCCACGTCTCGGAGGCTCGCCCCGCCCAAGAGGATGGCTTCGCCGAGCATCTCTCGACACGTGGCGATAACCTGCCGTTGGTCGCTAACTACCTGTTCGAGCACCACCCTGATCGCTTCGACCGCGTGCTGCATGCAATGCAGCGTCGCGTTCCGGGTGTATCCCTCGTCGAGCCTCGGCAAACGGAGGACGGACGCCTCGTACTGCGCTTCCAGGATGGCAGCTTCAAAGACCCATTCCACGCTCGCTTCGTTTCGGACGGCACGATCAAGATGTTTGCCTATCTCGTGCTTCTCAACGATCCAAGCCTTATCCGTTGCTGGCCGTGGAAGAGCCTGAGAATCAGCTGTATCCCGAACTGCTTCCGGAACTCGCTGAGGAATTCCGTGACTACGCCGAGCGCGGTGGCCAGGTCTTCATCTCCACCCACTCACCGGATTTCCTTAAGGGCAACGCTGATCAAGGTGGTGCTTTTTCGCGACCAGTGGTTGACGCGAGCGCGGTGGCTGAAATCTGTGCGATTTCAGTGCCGCGGGCGCCTGAATTGAATGCACATTGCATCGTTAATTGGCCCTTTCGGCCATCGGTTACGGGCCATTGGCCCGCCTTCTATCCGACTATGCACGGACTTGTGCCAACAGTGGTCGTCGCGCGAGATAGATGTTGGCCATCGCCAGCGTCACGAACGCGCGGGTCGCGTTCTTCGCCAACCGCGATAGCGAACCTTGTCGAAGCCCCACAGCCGCTTGACCACCGCGAACATGTTCGACCCGGGCGCGAATCTTCGACTTGTTGCGGTTCTTCGCCTTCTTCAGCCTCATCGACTTCGCACCCCGCCTTGCGCGTGCGCTGGTTGGTGAAGTCCAGCGCGTTCGGCGCCTTGCCTTGAATCAGGTCCTTCTGGCTCGCATACGCACTGTCGCCATAGACCCGGCGCTCGTTGCCGTGCAGCAGGTCTGGCAGCGGGTGCTTGTCGTGCACGTTGGCTGCCGTCACCACGGCGCTGTGCACCAGCCCGCTCTGGCTGTCCACGCCGATGTGCAACTTCATACCGAAGTACCACTTGCTGGCCTTTGCGGGTCTGGTGCATCTCGGGGTCTCGCGCCTTGTCGGCATTCTTGGTCGAGCTCGGTGCGCCGATCAGCGTGGCGTCCACGATGGTTCCGGTCTTGACCTGAAAGCCACTGGACTGCAGCACCCGGCCGACTTCGGCAAACAACTTCTTGCCCAGGTCATGCTGTTCCAGCAGATGACGGAAGTTCAGCACCGTGGTCTCGTCGGGCACCCGCTCGCAGCCCAGGTCGATGCCCACGAAGCGCCGCAGGCTGGCCATGTCGTACAGGGCCTCCTCGACGGCGTTGTCGGCCAGATTGAACCAGTGCTGCAGCAGGTGGATGCGCAGCATGCGCTCCAGACCAATCGGCGGGCGACCGTTCCCGGCCTTGGGGTAGTGCGGCTCGATCACCGCGCACAACGCAGCCCACGGAACGATGGCATCCATCGCATCAGAAAGTCCTCGCGCTTGGTGCGCCTCGAAACCGCTCGAACCCCGCGCCTTGGTCCGCCGCCATCGCCAACGTCTGCTGCTTCATCGTCAACCTTTGTGCTCTTACTCTGGCTTCGATGAAGCAATCACCGGACCGAGGGAACTTGATATCAGTGTTCCTTAACGCGTTGACGCTCGATGAGATCTACTGTTTGCGAAAGGAGAGTCCTTACCACTATCAAACTCGCCAGTGAGTCCGAGAATCTGCGCTCTCTTCGACGCCAGCGACCTTCCCGGCTACCTATGGAAGCAAGGCCTATTTGAAGGACTGAACAAGGATGCTGCCTGATGCTGGGCCGCATCATCTTCCTCCTCGAAGAGCCTTCGATGAAAGTGCTGATCGACAACTTGCTGCCACGCCTATTTCCCGGCTGGGTCGACCGAGAGCACTTTCAATGCATTCCTCACGAAGGCAAGAGCGACCTGGACCGCAGCATTCCGCGCAAGCTCAGCGGCTGGCGCATCGCTGGTGACCGATTCGTAATCGTGCGCGACAACGATGGCGCCAATTGCATCGATCTGAAGACTCGCCTTCAGACGCGTGCAAACAGCAGGGCGCCCGGAGACCGTGGTGCGTCTTGTATGCCAGGAGTTGGAAAGCTGGTACATCGGTGACCTACGTGCCCTGGCGAATGCCTTCGATGCCCCAAAGATTGATACACCAGCACATCGCAAGCGCTTCGTGCTGCCGGACGGCTGGCAGAAGCCGTCCGTGGAGGTGAAGCGCCTGGTCCCCACTTTTCAGAAGATCAGCGGCGCGCGCGCGTTGTCCCAACACCTGAACGCGGCGGGCAATCTTTCACGCAGCTTCCAAGTGTTCGTCGCGGGCGCGCAGCGCATCGCTGGCGAAATGGGCTACGACAAGCCTCCGACCTGAACTGATTGCTGGTGACTCCAAGCCCCAGCCTTGGCCCTTCGAGGCTATTTCAATCGAGTCGAGATCGACGGCATCGTTCACCCAAGCGGATGCCCTCTTCTTGCCACCAAGTACGCACAAGTGCGCTCAACCAGGTCCATCACGAACTGCCGATCTCGCTTCTTCAATGGACCGATGAGTTCTTGAATGAGAGAGGCGTGATCCGCAGCAAGGTCGCTGCCGCGCTTGACAAAGCGCTCAACCGGGCAGTCAAGGAGCTCCGCGAGATCCACCAAGCGCGCGAGCGACGGCAGCACCACACCGCGCTCGATGCGCGATATTGCCTCTGCGCCTACACCCAGAGCCTCGGCGACCTGATCTTGTGTCAAGCCAGCACGGATGCGCTCCTGCGCAACGGCCATGCCAACCGTGCCCGCCAATGATTTCTCACGTTGACTTTCCACCATCGATCTCCTTACCAACCTCAATGGTTGACACTCAACCCGTTGACGTGAAGGACTCAATGAGTTGACAATCAACTTTTTGGGTTGACTTTGAGAGGATTTCATCGTGAACCTTGCACTCGATTGCGAAGCCTATGTGGCGAGCGGCATGAGCGAAGCGTTGCTGGTCTACCTTGCGAGCCCGAGAGGGAAGCACGATCTTCAATGCGCCAAGGCAATGCACAAGACGAAGGCCGAGCGAATAAAGGAGGTGTTGAAGGCCTACAACATGGCCCAGCTCTATGGCGCGATTTGCGCGGCCCATCCGGCCGCAAATCTGCAAGAGCTGTGCGAAATCATCTCGGCCGAGAAGGCAAATCTGATCAAGAGAGGCATCGAACGCATCATCGAGACTTCGATGAGCGAACTGCTCGAGCATGTTGGAAGAGGGGCAAAGGCAACGACTGGAAGTCATGATCACTTGATCAGAGATCACAGGCCTCATACCCATCACCTCACCCTGCGCCTGTAGCGGAGGTATTACTCACTGGGCCAAGCTCAGTCAGATCTTCTCCGTCTCCCCCGCCATCGGCTGCCACTTCATCAGCCTCCTCTCCACCCGTCCCACGATCGCATCGAGCACGAGCGCGAAGGCCGTGAGCACGAGGATGCCCGCCATCACGGTGTTGATGTCGAAGCTGCCTTCGGCCTGCAGGATGAGGTAGCCCACGCCGCTGGAAGAGCCGAGGTACTCGCCCACGACGGCCCCCACGAAGGCCAGGCCCACGGAGGTGTGCAGCGAGCTGAACACCCAGCTCGTCGCGCTCGGCAGGTACACGTGCCTCAGCAGCTGCTTGCGGTTGGCGCCGAGCATGCGCGCGTTGGCCAGCACCACCGGGCTCACTTCCTTCACGCCCTGGTAGACGTTGAAGAAGACGATGAAGAACACCAGCGTGACGCCGAGTGCCACCTTGCTCGCCACGCCCAGGCCGAACCACACGGCGAAGATGGGCGCGAGGATCACCCGCGGCATCGAGTTGAGCGCCTTGATGTAGGGGTCGAGGATGGCCGCGGCCATCGGGCTCAGGGCCAGCCACAGGCCCATGACGAGGCCGAAGACCGTGCCGATGCCGAAGGCCAGCACCGTTTCGAGCAGCGTGATCCACAGGTGCTTGTAGATGTCGGTCGCCACGAAGAACCAGTTCCAGATGCGGCCGAGGATCTTCAGCGGCTCGCCGAAGAAGAAGGCCGCCTGCTGCTCGTTGTCGAACACGAAGGGCCTGATGATGCCTGCGCGGTCATCACGTGCCAGAACACGAACACCGCGACGAGGAGGCCGACCTGCCAGAAGCGCAGGTTGCGCGGGTTGGGCTTGATGAGCTGCCACATGAACCGGTTCACGCCGCCAGCTGCTGCCGGTAGCCCTGAGCACGTCCTCGGGGACCACGCGGATGATTTCGGTCGGCCCGGCCGCCTGGATCCAGCGGTCGGCGCGCACGATGGCGTTGGCGAGCGCCTGCACCGTGGCCGGGTTCTTGTCGATGAAGGCCTGCGGCGCGTACAGGCAGGCCGCGGGCATCGGCCCGCCGAACACCTTGTCGGCCTCGGCCACGATGCGCGTGTCGGTCACCACCTTGATGTCGCCGGAGCGCTCGAGGATGGTGACCACGGGGTCGAGGTGCGAGAGCGCGTCGATCTGCCCCTGGCGGATCGCGGCGATGGCGGCACTGGTCGCGCCGACGCCGATGAAGCTCACGTCGGCGGGCTTCAGGCCCGCCTTGGCGAGCACGAAGTTGGCCATCACGTTGGTGGAGCTGCCCGGCGCGGTGACGCCGATCTTCTTGCCCTTGAGGTCGGCCACCGACTTGAAGCCGGGCATGGTCTTCTTGCTGATGCCCAGCACGATCTGCGGCGCGCGGCCCTGCAGCACGAAGGCGCGCAGCCGCTGCCCTTGCTCTGCATGTTGACGGTGTGCTCGAAGGCGCCCGAGACGACGTCGGCGCTGCCGCCCACCACCGCGCGCAGCGCCGGCGTTCGGGACTTGCCCTAGCGCGATGCGCGACAAGAGCACGAAAGGCATTAGCCGGATCGCAGGCATGCCGGACAATGCTCGACCATGAATCCCATCACCCTGGTGACGGGCGCAAGCCGTGGCATCGGTGCTGCCACCGCCTTGGCCCTGGGCCGGCTCGGACATCGAGTCGTCATCAACTACGCGCGCGATGCGGATGCCGCAAGGCACGTGGCCGCGCAGGTCACGACGCTGGGCGGCGAGGCGCTGGTGTTGCAGGCCGATGTGTCCATCGAGGCCGAAGTGCGCGGCATGTTCGAGACCATCGACCGCACCTGGGGCACGCTGACGGGCCTCGTCAACAACGCCGGCATCGTCGGCGCGAAGGCGAGGGTCGACGAGATCGAGGCCGAGCGCATTGAAAGCATGTTCGCGATCAACGTGTTCGGCAGCATGTACTGCGCGCAGGAGGCGGTGCGGCGCATGAGCACGCGATATGGCGGGGCGGGCGGTTCGATCGTCAATGTCTCGTCGGTCGCGACACGTCTCGGCAGCCCGGGCGAGTATGTGGACTACGCGGCGAGCAAGGCCGCGATCGACACCTTCACCATCGGCCTGGCCAAGGAGGTCGCGGCCGAGGGTGTGCGCGTCAATGCAGTGCGCCCGGGCATCACCGACACCGAGATCCACGCCAGCGGCGGCCAGCCCGATCGCGCCCAGCGACTGGCGCACCTGGTGCCCATGCAGCGCCCCGGCCGGGCCGAGGAGATCGCCGAGGCCATCGTGTGGCTGCTGTCCGACGCCGCGAGCTATACCAGCGGCGCCCTGCTCGACGTGGCCGGCGGGCGCTGATCGCCGCGAAGGAGCTCCATGGACCTGCTCAAGCCCCTCATCGCGCTGCTGGCCATCGTCAACCCGATCGGCGTGGTGCCCTTCTTCATCCACTTCACCGACCGCTTCAACGCGCAGCAACGCGAGCGCACCGCCCGCGTTGCGGGCTTCGCGGCCTTCTGCGTGGTGGCGGTGAGCGCGCTGCTGGGACTGAGGATCATCGAGTTCTTCGGCATCTCGCTCGCGTCGTTCCAGGTGGGCGGCGGGCTGATGCTGCTCATCAGCTCGATGAACATGCTGAATGCCCAGCCCGCCGACAGCGGCAAGGAGGACGTGGACGCAGGCGAGCAGAAGGCCAACATCGGCGCCAGCATCGCGGTGGTGCCGCTGACGATTCCATTGCTCACCGGCCCCGTGACCATCTCGACGATGGTGATCTACGCCGAGAAGACCCGCCACTGGTGGGAGATGGCGATGCTGGTGGGCTACGGCATCGTGATCGGCCTGGCCTCCTACCTCACCTTGTCCGCGGCAGACCGCATCGCCAAGCTGGTGGGTCAGACCGGCATCAACGTGATGACCCGGCTGATGGGCCTGATCCTCGCCGCGCTATCGATCGAGATCATGGCCGACGGGCTGACCAAGATCTTCCCGGTGCTGGCATCGCACATCCCCAAGTGAACGGTCAAGGCCGGGACAGGTAGACGAACAGGCCCTCGACGGGCTGTCGCTGGTCTTCGCGGATCGGGCTCGACACGATCTTCTCGACCACGAAGCCGTGCTGCGCAGCCAACGAGCGGATGTAGCCCTCCGAATGCGTGTAGCGCGAGCTCGCCTGCAGGCTGAAGTCCTGCTCGTCGCCGCGCCGCTCGATCGAGAAGCAGAAGACGCCGCCGGGCTCCAGCACCCGCCTCACCCCGGCGAACACCGGCGCCAAATCTCCGACGTAGATGAACACATCGGCCGCAAGCACGAGGTCATGGCGCGTGGGCGTGGCTTGCAGGTGCTCGCACAGATCGGCCTGGGCCAGTTCCTCGTACACCCCGAGCTCACGTGCCTTCTCGAGCATGCTGGCGGAGAGATCGACGCCATCGATGCGATCGGCCAGGGCCTTGACCCGCGGCCCGCACAGGCCGGTGCCGCAGCCGAGGTCCAGCGCGGCACGAAAGCGTCCTTCGCGCAAGCCCTCGAGCCCACTGGCGAGGACGGCATGCGCCTGGTACTTGAGCACCTCGACCAGGTGCTTGTCGTAGCTCTCTGCGTAGTCGTCGAACAGGAAGCGCACATAGCGCCGCGGCGCGGTGCCCGGCGCGTCGGCTCCGGCCACCGATGCGAGGAAGTAGCGGTTGAGTTCGGCGTCGGCGCCATGGGCGAGCGCCCGCTCGAACGAACTGGCGGCTTCGGCAAGGCGCTTCGCATCCCTGAGGATGCCGCCTCGCTGGCTCCAGGCCTCGCCGAGGGTCGGATCGATGGACAAGGCCTTGTCGTACGAGACCAGGGCCTGGTCGTGGCGGCCGAGGCACTGCAAGGTCTGGCCGTGGCGCAGCCAGGCCTCGCCATGCTCGGGCTTCAGCTGGACGAGCCGGTCGAAGGCCTTCAGCGCCTCTTCGTGCCGACGCAGCAGGTTGTTCGTCATGCCGCGTTGATACCAGGCCACGGCGTTCCTCTCGTCGAGGGCCAGCACCCTGTCATGGCATTGGGCGGCCTCCTCGTGGCGACCCAGCTGGCCGAGCGCCGCGCCGCGATGGCACAAGGCATCGAGCGCATGAGGATCGGCCGCCAGCGCCGCGTCCAGGACTGCCAGGGCCTCGACGGGCCTGTGCAGCTTGACGCGGGTGGCGCCCAGGTTGGCGAGGATCGATACCCGCCCCGGCGCGAGGGCAAGCGCAGCCTCGAACCGCTCCTCGGCCTCGGCGAACTGGCCGCCTTCGAACAACTGGATGCCCTCGAAGAAGAGGGCCTTGGCTTTTTCAACGGTGTCGGTCATGGTGCTGTCCGGGCGGTACTGGATCTGGGGTGGGCGCGATCATAGCGAGCCGCAAAATGGCGCTTCGCCGCCCTGCTGAATACCAACGCGAAAGGAGGCGTCGATGGCATGTACACCACCGATCATGCGCGCGCGGCCATGCGCCGGCCGATGGCAATCGGCCTTCCTCGTGGCCGCCGTGGCCGCATGCCTGTCATGGCCCGGGCTTTCCGCGACCGCGGAGGAGCTCGATACCTCACTGCCCGCGCCCGCTGCAGCGCCGACGCCGCCTTCGCCCTCCTACGACATTCGCGGCATCAAGCGCGACACGTACTACTTCCTCGGCTACCAGGCCGCCGCCATGGCCGTGATCCTCGTTTGGCCCAGACGATCAAGCCGGTGACGGCTCGAAGCATGAGAACGGCTTCGATCGCTGGTGGGACAACGTCAACCATCCGCACTGGGACAGCGACAGCTGGTGGGTCAACTACGTGACGCATCCCTACTGGGGCGCGGCCTACTACATCCGGGCGCGGGAGCGCGGGCTGAGCCGGCCGCAGTCGTTCTGGTATTCGACGCTGCTCTCGACGATCTTCGAGTACGGCGCGGAGGCGATGGTCGAGCGGCCTTCGTACCAGGACCTGATCGTCACGCCGGTGCTGGGTTCGCTGCTGGGCGAATACGTGTTCGCGCCGTGGCGCGAGCACATCCGTTCGAAGCCGGGGCCGCTCGGCACCGGCGACCGGGTGGTGCTGGTGTTCACCGATCCGCTGGGAGCCATCAACGGCGCGGTCGGTCGGCTGCTCGGCATCGAGTCTGAAGTGTCGATCGGTCCGGTGCTGCCGCCGCAATCCTGGCGCAACCGCTTTCATGCGACCGGCGGGGCTCATCTGCCCGACACCGCGCGCAAGCTTGCCGCGCTGGGGACTGCAATTGCGCATGGCATGGTGACGCCTTCACTTGGCCGGCGCCTGTGGCACCCAGACTTGCAGATGGGGCAGCATGGCGCGATACGGCGCCAGCAGCAGGGCGGCCATCAGCCACTTGACGCCAAGGTCGCCGGCCGCGAGCAGCGCCCAGTTGAGCTCGGTACCTGCGAAGGCAATGTAGAAGAAGATCGCCGTATCGATCACCGAGGCGATCGCCGAACCGAAGAAAGGCGCCTTCCACCACGACTGCCTGCGCCAGCGGTTGAACACCGCCACGTCGAGCAGTTGCGACACGATGAAGGCCGTGCCCGAGGCGAAGGCGATGCGCCACGGCGCAACCAGCAAGGACACCACCACCGCCACTGCGAAGCCGGCCCAGGCCACCTTGCGCGCCGCGGCCGACCCCACCGCGCGGTTGGTCAGGTCGGTCACGAGGAACACCACCGGGTAGGAGAAGGCACCCCAGGTGAGCCATTCGCTGATCGGGTACTGGACGAGGTAGTTGGACAGCACGATGACGACGGCCATCGCAAGGATCGGCCGCCACAGGCGCCGCAGCGGCACCGCGGCGGATGGCAGGTCGAGAACCGGGGAAGAGATGGGGGTGTGCATGGAGGACATATTGTCGCCCGGTGCCATCGAGCGGGAGCCGCGGATCCGGCTTCGCGTGCGGCATCGAGTCTTGCGCGGTCAGCCGACCTGCGTCGGCTTGGACGGCACGAACGCCAGCCGACTCTGGCGGCTGGCTCCGCGCGAAGCGCCTCCGGGGGTGGGTACGATTGCGCTCCACAAACAAGGCCGCGCGTGAACGACTCCCTG
The DNA here is from genome assembly GCA_963818175.1 of uncultured beta proteobacterium. GTDB lineage: Bacteria > Pseudomonadota > Gammaproteobacteria > Burkholderiales > Burkholderiaceae_C > Caldimonas. The sequence continues at coordinate 12,411 of CAWFRK010000003.1, forward strand.
AGCTTCGACTACATCATCATCGGCGGCGGCACCGCCGGCTGCCTGCTGGCCAATCGCCTGAGCGCCGACCCGTCGCGGCGCGTGCTGCTGCTCGAAGCCGGCGCGCGCGACGACTACCACTGGATCCACATCCCGGTGGGCTACCTCTACTGCATCGGCAATCCGCGCACCGACTGGCTCTACTTCACCGAAAGCGACCCCGGCCTCAACGGCCGCAAGCTGCGCTATCCGCGCGGCAAGGTGCTGGGTGGCTGCTCCAGCATCAACGGCATGATCTACATGCGCGGGCAGGAACGCGACTACGACGGGTGGGCGGCCGGGCTGGGCGACGATGCCTGGCGCTGGGAGCAGTGCCTGCCCTACTTCAAGCGCCACGAAGACCACTGGCGGCTCGATGCAGGCAGCGCCGACAGCGACAACGCGCGCTTGCGGCACGCGCACGGCCATGGCGGCGAGTGGCGCGTCGAGAAGCAGCGGCTGCGCTGGGACATCCTCGACGCCTTCTCGCAGGCGGCGCAGCAGGCCGGCATTCCGGCGACCGACGACTTCAACGGAGGCAACAACGAGGGCGTCGCCTACTTCGAGGTGAACCAGCGCGGCGGCTGGCGCTGGAACACGGCGAAGGCCTTCCTGCGCCCGACCTGCTACGGCCGGCCGAACTTCGAGATGTGGACCGGGGCGCAGGTGGTCCGGCTGGTGCTGGAACGCGGCGCGGATGGCCGGCCGCGCGCCACCGGTGCCGAGGTGGTGAGCCAGGTCGGCGAGCGGCAGGTGGTGAGGGCCAGTCGCGAAGTGGTCCTCGCTGCCGGCAGCATCGGCACGCCGCAGATCCTGCAGCTCTCCGGCATCGGCCAGGGCGATCTGCTGCAAGAGCACGGCATCGAGCTGCAGCATGAACTGCCCGGCGTCGGCGAGAACCTGCAGGACCACTTGCAGATCCGCTCGGTCTACACCGTGCAGGGCGTGCGCACCCTCAATACACGCTCCGGCACGGCCTGGGGCAAGGCGCTGATCGCGCTCGAATACGGCCTGCGGCGCAGCGGGCCGATGAGCATGGCGCCTTCGCAGCTCGGCGCCTTCACGCGCTCGGCGCCTGAGCACCAGTGGCCCAACATCGAGTACCACGTGCAGCCGCTCTCGCTCGATGCCTTCGGCGAGCCGCTGCATGGCTTCGACGCATTCACCGCCAGCGTGTGCAATCTCAATCCGACCAGCCGCGGCCATGTGCGCATCCGCTCGCCGCGCTCCGAGGACGCGCCACGCATCACGCCCAACTACCTCTCGACGCCCGAAGACCGCAAGGTGGCGGCCGATTCGCTGCGCGTGACGCGTCGCATCGTCGGCCAGCCGGCGATGCAGAAGTACCGGCCCGAGGAGTTCAAGCCCGGCGTGCAGTACCAGAGCGACGAAGACCTGGCCCGGCTGGCCGGCGACATCGCGACCACCATCTTTCATCCGGTGGGCACCTGCAAGATGGGTCCGGGCACCGACCCGATGGCGGTGGTGGACGCGCGCCTGCGGGTCCACGGCATCGCCGGGCTGCGCGTGGTGGATGCGAGCGTGATGCCGACCATCACCAGCGGCAACACCAACTCGCCCACCTTGATGATCGCCGAGCGCGCGGCGGAATGGATCGTGGCGGACGGCATGCACTGAAGCGCAGCCGCGCTCCAAAGGTGTGCTCCAAAATTGTGCAGGTAAACCCCTAGTGCATTGGAAAGGGGCATTTCGTACAGTCTCCCCCACTCGCTGCACGGCCAAATTCGACAAGAACGCGGCCCGTGCGCACGGCGGGGGGATAGAGGAGACACAGAGAACAAGCGTCAAAGAACTCTGTGACGCACAACGAATGCTTCACAATTTGAAGGGCGCTGGCCACGAGTCAGCGCCCTTTGTTTTTGCCGAGCCGCAGTTCAGCACCACTGCGGCTCGATTCGTTTGAAGACTTCCGGGTCGTCCGCATCGTCTTCATCGCCGTGGTGGGCGCGCTGATTCTCAAGACCGGCTACGACGGCTTTCTCAAGTGACCACGGGCAACGGCCCCCGGTCGGCCAGCAGCTCGCCGTAGCGCACCAGGTCGACGTTGCCGCCACTGACGATCACGCCGACACGCTTGCCTTTCAGCGGCAGGCCGGCGAACAGGGCGCCCGCGAGCCCGAGGCAACCGGTCGGCTCCACCACCAGCTTCATGCGGTCGGCGAAGAAGGCCATGGCCTCCACCAGCTGCTCGTCGGTGACGGTGAGGATGTCATCGACGTTGCGCCGGATGATCTCGAAGTTGAGCTCGCCCAGGTGCAGCGCCTGCGCGCCGTCGGCAATGGTCTTGGGAGTGAAGATGCGGACGATGCGGCCGGCTTGCAGCGACTGGCGGCCATCGTCGCCGGCGCGGGGCTCGACGCCGTAGACCTTGCATCCCGGCGACAGCGCACGCGCCGCAAGCGCCGCTCCGCTGAGCAGGCCGCCGCCGCCCAAGGGGACGAACAGGCAATCGAGCGAGCCGGTTTCCTCGATGAGTTCCTTGGTCGCGGTGCCCTGCCCCGCGATCACGTCCGGATGGTCATAGGGCGGAATCGAGCGTCATGCCCCTCTCCCGCGCCAGCGTGGCGGCAATGAGCTCGCGGTCCTCGCTGTAGCGGTTGTGCAGGACGACCTTTGCGCCAAGAGCGCGCGTCGCCTGCACCTTGGCCCTGGGCGCATCGTGCGGCATGACGATCACAGCCCGGATGCGCCGACGCTTGGCGGCGAGCGCGACGGCCTGCGCATGGTTGCCGGACGAGAACGCGACCACGCCGGCCTTGCGCTGCCGCCAGTCGAATTGCAGGAGCGCGTTGACGGCACCGCGGTAGCTGAAGGCGCCCATGAGCTGGAGGTTCTCGCACTTGAAGAAGCATTTCGCCAGCAGGCGGACAGTGGCCACCGGTGTGCGCCGGGCATGGCGACTGATGCGCAGCGAGGCGGCGAGGATGTCGTCGTAGGTGGGTAGTCGCGTCATGTGCTCGAAAGGCGCGGGGGTGTTCGCACCTCATAATGAAACTGTGACGCATCATTGTGAACATCAATGCCCCGGTTGGGGTCTTGAATCAGCGGTGATCAATGCATGATTTTCACGTTCTCCGTGCAAAAGATGCCCACAGGCACTCATCCCATTCTGGATTCTCATCTCGATACAAATTGATGGCTCAAGTCTTGGGGCCAGCACACCTCGCATGTCAAAGCCATCCGCTACCTCAAAGCCATTGGTCAGAGCACACAAAACGGCGAGGCCAAGGCCGTGATCCAGGATGTGGCGTCCTACGACGAAACGCAGGCGACTCTGGCACTTCTGAAGGTTCTCGAACTTGGCAATCAAGAGGTGGAGGCCGGCAAGACGAAACCGGTTGCCGATGTCGTCGGACGACTGCGTGCAAAGCGCGGTTCCGCATGAAGCGGCCGGCGCGCTTTCAGATGTCGCTCACCGAGGGGGCCGAGGAGTCACTGCTTGCCCGCCGCCTGCTTGGTGCCTAGCTCATGAAAACAACCCCTGGTGCTCCTGCCTCAGCAGGTTCTTCTGCACCTTGCCCATGGTGTTGCGCGGCAGGTCCGGCGAGACGAACACGCGCTTGGGCACCTTGAAGTTGGCGATGCTGCCCTTGAGCGCGGACACGATCGCGCCCTCCTCCAGCTTGGCGCCGGGCTTGGGAACGACCACGGCGACCACCGCCTCGCCGAAGTCGGGGTGCGGCACGCCGATCACGGCCGATTCCGCCACGCCGGGCATTTCGTTGATGTAGCCCTCGACCTCGGCCGGGTAGACGTTGTAGCCGCCGCTGATGATGAGGTCCTTGCTGCGGCCGACGATGGTGAGGTAGCCGCGCGCGTCGAAGCGGCCGACGTCGCCGGTCTTGAACCAGCCGTCGGCGGTGAACTCCTCCTTCGTCTTTTCCGGCATGCGCCAGTAGCCCTTGAAGACGTTCGGCCCCTTCACCTCCACGCCGCCGATCTCTCCCGGCGGCGCAGCCCTTGCCGTGCTCATCGACCACCCGCACGCCCACGCCGGGCAGGGGATTGCCCACCGTGCCGCCGATGCCGCTCGCCGTCTTCGGGCCGGCAGGGGTTGGAGGTCAGCATCACCGTCTCGCTCATGCCGTAGCGCTCGAGGATGGTGTGGCCGGTGCGTACCTTGAAGTCGTTGAAGGTCTCCAGCAGCAAGGGCGCGGAGCCGCTGATGAAGAGCCGCATGTGGCGGCAGGCCTCCCTGGTGAAGCCCGGGTCGCCGAGCAGGCGCACGTAGAGCGTGGGCACGCCCATGAAGACCGTGGCCTCGGGCAGCTTCTGCGTCACCAGCGCGGGGATCGAACTTCGCCAGCCAGATCATCTTGCTGCCGTTGATCAGCGCGCCATGGCTGGCGACGAAGAGGCCGTGCACATGGAAGATCGGCAGCGCATGGATCAGCACGTCGCCCTCCTGCCAGTCCCAGTAGTCGCTTGAGCATGCAGCGCGTTGCTGCAGCATGTTGCCGTGCGTCAGCATCGCGCCCTTGCTGCGGCCGGTGGTGCCGCTGGTGTAGAGGATGGCCGCCAGGTCGTCGGCGTGCTTGCGGCGCGGGCAGGTGCTGGTCGCTCATGTGCGCCGCGCGCTCCAGCAGCGTGCCGTTGCGCTCCTCGTCGAGCGTGAAGACATGCCTGCGTGCCGGCCCTGAAGGCGAGCTTGCTGACCCAGCCGAAGTTCCTGCCGCTGCACACCACCACGCTGGGCTCGGCGTTGCCGATGAAGTACTCGATCTCGGACTGCTGGTAGGCGGTGTTGAGCGGCAGGTAGACGTAGCCGGCGCGCAGCGTCGCGAGATACAGCATCAGCGCCTCGACCGATTTCTCGGTCTGCACCGCCACGCGCGCGCCCTCGGGCAGGTCGAGCGAGGCGAGCAGGTTGGCGATCATCGCGGTGCCGCGCTCGAGGTCTCGCCAGCTGTAGACGAGGCGCGTTGTCGGTCTCGATCGCGGTGGCGTCGAGATCGGCGGGGAAGGCGGCGCGCAGGGCCGCGAACAGGTTCTGGTTGTCCATGGTCTGGTGGCCGCGACTCAGGGATCGCGGCGCAGGATCAAGTTCCGGTGAAGCGGGGGGTGCGCTTTTCGATGAAGGCGCTCACGCCTTCCCGGTGGTCGGCCGCGCCCGCATAGCTGAAATGCTCGCGCCGCTCGGCTTCGCCGATCGGCGTGCCGCGCGAGAGCTGCCGCAGCGTGCGCTTGTTCGCTCGCGCGGCATGCACCGGCAGGGCCGCGATGCGGCGGGCCGTGCCATCGGCCTCGGCCGCCACCGCCTCGTCGTCGACGACGCGCTGCACGAGGCCTCGCTGCAAGGCCGTGCTCGCGTCGAGCAGGCGGGCCTCGAGCAGCATCTCGCAAGCGGTGGCGCGATCGGCGATGCGGGCCACCGCGGCCAGCTCGTCGGGCGCCATCGGAAAGCCGAGCCTGGCGATCGGCGCGCCGAAGCGGGTCGAGAAGCCGGCGATGCGGATGTCGCAGCAGGCCGCGACTTCCAGCCCGCCGCCGACGCACACGCCTTCGAGTTGCGCGACCAGGGGCACGTCGCAGTCGAGCATGGCCTGGAGCGCGGGGGCGATCACGCCCTCGTGATAGTTCCGCAGGCCGCGCTCCTCGAAGCGGAAGCCGGGGAATTCCTCGATGTCGGCGCCGGCGGCAAAAGCTGCCGTCCGCGCCGCGCAGGATCACCGCGCGCAACTCGGGCTCGCGCCCGGCGAGCCCTTCGAAGATCTCGCGCAGCTCGCTGCCACATGCGCACGCTGACATCGCATTGAGCTTGCCCGCGATTGATCAGCGTCACATGCCGGACGTGCGCCAAATCGGGATGAGCGGAAACGACGACCTGGCCCGCCATGTTCAATCCAGCTTGGCGTTCGACGCCTTCGCCACCTCGGCCCAGCGCTTGACCTCGGCCGAGACGAATTTGCCGTAGGCCTCGCCATACAGGTTGGGCGTCTCGGAGCCGATGCTGGTCCAGGTTTCCTTCAGCTGCGGGGAGTTGAGCGCCGTGTTCAGTTCGGCGGCCATCTTGTCGACGATCTCCTTGGGCGTGCCCTTGGGTGCCCACAAGCCGTACCAGGTCGAGACCTTGTACGTCGGGCACGCCGCCTTCGGCGGCCGTCGGCACGTTGGCGAAGCCGGGCGCGCGCGTGTCGCTCGCCACCGCGATCGCCTTGATGCGCCCGTTCTTGATGTGCGCGGCCGAGGAGCCCAGCCCGTCGAACATCATGTCCACCTGGCCGGCGATGAGATCCTGCAGCGCGGGGCCGGCGCCGCGGTAGGGAATGTGGGTGATGAAGGTCTTGGTCTGCAGCTTGAACAGCTCGCCCGCGAGGTGGTGCGAGGTGCCGTTGCCGGCCGAGCCGTAGTTGAGCCGCGCGGGGTTCTTGCGGAGGTACGCCAGCAGCGACGGCAGGTCGTTGGCCTCGACCTTGCGCGGGTTGACCACGATCACCTGCGGAACGAGGGAGATGAGCCCCACCGGCACGAAGTCGGTCTCGATGTTGTAGTCGAGCTTCGGGTACATGGAGGGCGCGATGGCATGGTGCACCGCGCCCATGAACCAGGTGTAGCCGTCGGGCGCGGCTCGCGCCGCGATGCCTGCGCCCAGCGTGCCGCCGGCGCCGCCCTTGTTGTCGATCAGCACCTGGTGGCCGATCTGCTTCGTGAGCGCGGCCGACAGCGGTCGCGCGAAGGCATCGGTGCCTCCGCCCGCGGGGAAGGGCACGACGATGGTGATGGGCTTGGTCGGCCAGTTGGCGGCGCCCTGCGCGAAGGCCAGCGGGGCGCCCAGGGCCAGCGTCGCCGCGGCGAACGGAGCGGATGAATTGCATGCGATCCATTGAACTTGTCTCCTTCGCTTTTGTTGTGGCCGTGATGTTCCCGACGGCAGGGGCGAGCCTACAGCAACCGTTGCATGGCCCTCGAGGCGACGACCTCTCCGTGGACGAAGCGCTCATGCTGGTCCTCGACGTAGCGCAGGTCGTAGAGGTAGTTGACCATCATCCCGAGCGACTGCTTGAGCCCCTTGCGGGACCGGTCGGCCGCGGGGTTCAGGCGTTCGAGCCGTGCGCCGTTGCCGAGGTGGAACTTGGCGACCGGGTCGCCGCGCGGCGTGACCGATTCGTGCAGCAGGTAGTGGCCGGCCAGCAGGAGCAGCGCCTCGCGCACCGCTTCCGGCGCGGCTTGGGGATCCAGGCTCGCAAGGCCCGCCAGCTCGCCACCGCCGGCCTCGCGCAGGGTGGCCAGCGCCTGCCGGAGCCGGGCGCCCGACTTGCCCTTGTGTTCGTCGGGCTCGTCCAGGGCCGTTGCATGCCTGGTCAGCCAACTGCAAAAGCCGGGGATGGGCGAGAGGGTGCAGAAGGTGCGGAGCTGCGGGAATTCGCGCTGCAGTTGCTCGGCCACGCGCTTGATCAGGAAGTTGCCGAGCGACACGCCCTTGAGCCCGGGCTGGCAGTTGCTGATCGAATAGAACGCTGCCACCTTGAACTGTCGCGGGTCGGCCTGCGGCTCGCTGCGCACGTCGATCAGCGGGCCGATCGCGTCGGGCATCTCGGCCAGCAGGGCCACTTCGACGAAGATCAGCGGCTCGCCGGGCAGCTGCGGGTGGAAGAAGGCGAAGCAGCGCCGGTCGGGCTGCAGGCGCCGGCGCAGGTCGGCCCAGCCGTCGATCTCATGCACCGCCTCGTGCTGGATGATCTTCTCGAGCAGGGCAGCGCTGGAGCGCCAGTCCACCTGTTCCATCTGCAGGAAGCCGGGGTTGAACCAGGAGGACAGCAGGTGCAGGAAGTCGGCCTCCACGGCCGCGAGTCCGGGCTCGCGCTTGAGCGTGTCGAGCAAGGGGCGCCGCATGCCGATGATGGCCGCGGTGCCGCCGGGTGCCCGGTTGAGACGGCGCAGCAGTTCCTGGCGCGGCGGCTCCGCCGTGGCGGTGAGATGGATCAGGTGCCTGGCCTGCGGATCCTGGGCGTACTGCTGGGCCGCGGCAAGCACCCGCTCGGGGTCGGGGCCGAAGCTGGTGTCGAGCAGCCTGAAGAACTCGAGGCGCTGATCGGAGCTGAGGGCCGCGTACTGCGCCAGCACCTCGGTGGCGATCGCCACGCTGTTCGATTCGCCACGCTCCGAAAGGAGCCGGCGGCAGCCCTGCAGCACTTGCTCGAGCAGGCGGGCCTGGGCGCGCGGCGTCAGGCGCGCGGCCGATTCCGGTGGGGGCGCGATTGGCAGGGCGGGTGGAGCGCAGCAGGAACATCGCATCGAGGCTAGACCAGAAAACCCATGATTACCCATCACGGTTTCCCCTGCCCGCCTCGCCGACACCGGATGCCGGTTTGAGCGTCCCGAGCGGCGGCAGTAGCATGGCCCTCACCCTCCGGGAGATTCGCGATGATGTACGACTGGAACGGCTACCAGGAGCGGCTGCGCATGACGATCGGCGCCATGGCGCGGCTCAGTCCCGACATCGTCGCGGGCTACCGGCAACTCAGCGATGCCGGTGCGAAGACGGGCAAGCTCGACGCCAAGACGCGCGAGCTGATCGCGCTGGCGGTGGCGATCACGCGTGAGTGCGACGGCTGCATCGCGGTGCACACCGACGCGGCCATCGAGGCGGGCGCCACGCGCGAGGAGGTGCTCGAGGCCCTGGGCGTGGCGATCGCGACCAATGCAGGCACCTCGCTGGTCTACGCCGCGCGGGCGATGGATGCCTACACCGTCAAGGCCGAAGCGCGCGGCAAGAGCGCCTGAAGAGCCATGCGCGGTGCGCGCGGACTGCTCGTCTTCATCGTGGGCGCCCTGCTCGGCGTGGCGGGGGGCTTCGCACTGGGAGATCTTCGTCTACCCCTACCTCTTCCTGGCCGACATCGTGGCCAGCGAGCGCGTGGAGAACGTGGAAGGCAGGCTGCTGGTGGCGCGCGGCAGCTTCGTCCATGCCAACCCGTCCGATCCCATCCATCACGGCAAGGGCGGCGTGCGCCTGTACCAGGACCTGCTGCATCTCGAGGCGGACTTCGAGGTCGGGCCGGGCCCCAAGTTCCACGTGTACCTGGTGCCCGACGCGAAGGTCACGCCGGCAACGCAAGTGAGCGAGACGATGTTCGTGGACCTGGGACGGCTCAAGGCCTTCAAGGGCAGCCAGAACTACGTCGTTCCCGCCGGCGTGGAACTGCCGCGCTTTGGGAGCGTGGTGATCTGGTGCGAGCAGTTCGGCGTGCTGATCTCGCCCGCTGCGCTACGCTTCGAGCCCTGATCCCCGCAAGCCACAGGACCCGCTCGCCATGCCCTCGCCCCGCGTCGAAATCCACTACTGCACCCAGTGCCGCTGGCTGCTGCGCGCCGCCTGGATGGCGCAGGAGCTGCTGACCACGTTCGAGGAGGAGCTCGGCGAGGTGGCGCTGCTGCCCGGCACCGGTGGCGTCTTCGTCGTGAAGCTCGATGACGAGGTGATCTGGTCGCGTGCCGAGGCCGGGCGCTTTCCGGAATCGAAGGAGCTCAAGCAACTGGTGCGCGACCGCGTCGCTCCCGAAAGGCCGCTGGGTCACAGCGATCGCAAGGCCGACACCTGAGCGCAGAATGGTGGAGTCGCGCAGGCACAGCCCGAGGCCGGTGCCCTGCCGACGGTCCGTCCTGCCGGCCTCGTTTGCCGCAAGGAGCACTGCCATGGCGACCTACATCGTTCTTGCCAGCTTCACCGACCAGGGCATACGCACGGTCAAGGACACGACGAAGCGCTCGCAGGCCGTCGAAGAAGCCGCCAAGCGCTTCGGCGCAACACTGAAGGCTCAGTACTGGACACTGGGCAGCTACGACATCGTCGCGATCTTCGACGCCCCCGACGAGGCCTCGATCACCGCGCTCAGCATGGCCATCGGCGCGGCCGGCAATGTCCGCACGCAAACGCTGCGCGCGTTCAGCAAGGATGAGACGAACGCCATCCTGAGCAAGTTGCCTTGAGGTTCGTTCGTTGATCGACTGCGTCGGCGCTATCGCAAGCGGCCGACATAGCGTTCCTGGACTTCCGACCTTTCCGATGGCGAGACGCCGGCCATCGCTGGGCGCTCGGCTTGCCGGGTCGCAAGGGCCGGGTCCGGTTGAGGCGCAGCCTTGGGCTTGAGCGCCTGGATGGCGATCTCCAGGCGGTCGGCCCACTGCAGGCGTCAAAGCAAGGCGGATGCCAATGTGTCGAATTGTTCGTCCGCCCCCAACCCTGCTCAATACCGTTGCACACCAATTTTTCGACAAGTATTGGGCCATCGGAACCCACTTGCACGGACTGAGAGAGCGAGGGCTAACTTACGCTGCGACCGCCGACTTGGCAGGATGCGTGCCGACTAACTCTGTAGCTTACGCAGTCCGAAAAGGGCGCCTTGCAGGACGATTCCGACACGTTGGCTTCAGGGTTTCTGACGCAAGCAAGACGACTGGCCTTGGTATGGTCAGTCCGTGACTTTGTTGCCCTGCGTCAATTCCGATACCGCCCTTTTCCTGGACTTTGACGGCACGCTCGCCGAGCTTGCCCCCAGTCCGGCAGAAGTTCGCGTCGCGCCCGACCTGGTTCCCACCCTATGGGCCTTGGCCGAGCGCTTGCATGGCGCGATGGCCGTCGTGACCGGCCGGCCGATTGACCAGATCGATGGATTCCTCAGCCCGCTGATGCTGGCCGTCGCCGGCGTGCATGGCGCCCAGCGGCGCATTCCTGGCGAGGCGGTGGAAACGCTGGCCGCGCCACCGCTGGACGCGGTCGTCGCCGCGGCCGAGGCCCTGGCGCGGCAGCATCCGGGCTTGCTGGTCGAGCGCAAGGCGGTCGCCATGGCGCTGCACTACAGGCAGGCGCCCGAGCTGGAAGGCTTGTGCCTGCTCAAGCTTGCCGAAGCGGTCGAGTTCGTGGCGGGACTCGAACTGATCCACGGCAAGATGGTGGTCGAGGTCAAGCCGGCCGGCATCAGCAAGGGCCACGCGATCGAGCACTTGATGCGCCAGGCGCCCTTCACAGGCCGCCAGCCGGTGTTCATCGGAGACGACGAGACCGACGAGTCCGGCTTCGATGTCGTGCAGCGCCTGGGCGGCTACGGCATCAAGATGGGCGAAGGGTCGACGATCGCGCATCACCGCATGGCCGATCCTGCCTCGCTGCGACTGTGGCTGCAGTCCGCGGTCGTCCGCCTGCCGCAGGCCCAGCCGCCAGCGTCCGCCCTTCCCGTACCTGCGCTTCAGCCCGGGGTTGCCTTGTGAAGGCTCCTCGCGGAGCTAGGCCCTGATCCGTGAAGCGGGACGATGCCTTCATGTCCGCCATTGGGAGCCCGGCCGCCCACGAGGCGGATACCTTCGGCCCGTCCGCACCGCCTTCGCTGAACCTCGGCGTGATCGGCAATTGCGCATTCAGCGCATTGCTCGACGAACGCGCTCGCATCGTCTGGTGCTGCCTGCCTCGCTTCGATGCCGAGCCGGTCTTCAACGCTTTGCTCGATCCGGCCGAAAGCGCCAGCGACTTCGCGATCGAGATCGAGCACTTCGCCCGCAGCGAGCAGTGGTACGAGCCGAACACCGCCATCCTGCGCACCCGCCTCTACGACACCCACGACCAGGCGATCGACATCACCGACTTCGCGCCCCGCTTCTTCAGCCGCGGACGCTACTTCCGGCCCACGACGCTGGTGCGCCGCATTCGGCCGCTGCGCGGCGCGCCGCGCATCCGCGTACGCATGCAGCCGCGCTTCGGCTGGGGGCTGCGAATGCCCACCATCACGCAGGGCAGCAATCACCTGCGCTATGTCGGCGACTCCCTGACGCTGCGGCTCAGCACGGATGTGCCGCTCTCCTATCTGCTGTCGCAGCAGCCGTTCGTGCTGGCCCGCGAGCACAACCTGCTGCTGGGGCCGGACGAGACCCTGACCGAGGGCATCGCGGAGACGGCCCGCGAGTTCGAGCAGGAGACCTCGGCCTATTGGCGCAACTGGAGCCGCGCGCCTGGCGGTGCCGCTGGAATGGCAGGACGCGGTGATCCGCGCCGCCATCACGCTCAAGCTTTCGCTGTTCGAGGACACCGGCGCCATCGTCGCCGCGATGACCACGAGCATTCCCGAGGCGCCGCACAGCGGGCGCAACTGGGACTACCGATATTGCTGGGTGCGCGATGCCTTCTTCGTGGTGCGCGCGCTCAACAGCCTGTCCGAAGTCGGCACGATGGAGGACTACCTGCGCTAGCTGACCAACATCGTGCTGCAGGCCCAGCGGAGGCCACATCCAGCCGCTGTACGGCATCGGCATGGAGCGCGAGCTGCCCGAACGCATCCTCGACCACCTGCCCGGATATCGCGGCATGGGGCCGGTGCGGGTGGGCAACCAGGCGCATGAGCACTTCCAGCACGACGTGTATGGCAACATCGTGCTGGGCGCGGCCCAGGCCTTCCACGATCACCGCCTGCTGCACCGCGGCGGCGTGGCCGAGTTCCAGCACCTCGAGAAAGTGGGCGAGCAGGCCGTGCGGCTGTTACGACCAGCCCGACGCCGGCATCTGGGAATTGCGCACCCGCGCCCGCATGCACACCTCCTCCGCCCTGATGAGCTGGGCCGCCTGCGACCGGCTCGCCAAGGTGGCACGCACGCCTGCGGCTTGCGGATCGGGTGGCCTACTGGCAAGCGCACGCCCATGGCATGCGCGAACGCATCCTGCGCGAGGCCTGGAGCGAGGAGCGCCAGGCCTTCGCCGAGAGCTTCGGCGGCCGCGATCTCGATGCCAGCGTGCTGCTCATGGCCGAGGTGAGCTTCATCGATCCAAGGATCCGCGCTTCATCGCCACCGTCGAGGCGCTGGAGAAAGTGCTCTGCGACGGCCCCTACATGCGCCGCTACGAGGCGGCCGACGACTTCGGCAAGCCGGAGACGGCGTTCAACATCTGCACCTTCTGGCGCATCGATGCCCTGGCGCGCATCGGCCGCAAGGCACAGGCCCGCGAGATCTTCGAGGCGATGCTCGCGGCTCGCAATCCGCTGGGGATGCTGTCGGAAGACACCCACGCCGCCACCGGCGAGATGTGGGGCAACTTTCCGCAGACGTATTCGATGGTGGGCATCATCAACGGCGCGATGCGGCTTTCGGCACCGTGGGACACGGTGATCTGACGCGCGGGGAATAGGGCCTGACATGAGCCGCATCGTGGTGGTGTCCAACCGGCGTGGCCGACCCGCGCAAGGCGGCTGCCGGCGGCTTGGCCGTCGCGCTGGGCGACGTGCTGAACGCGACCGGCGGCCTGTGGTTCGGCTGGAGCGGCAAGGTGGTGGAACCCGGCGTCGACGATGGCATGGCCGGCGAAGTCCATACGCAGCAAGCCGGCGACGTGACGCTGGTCACCATGGACCTGAGCCGCGAAGACCACCAGAGCTACTACCTCGGCTACAGCAACGGCGTGCTCTGGCCGGTGTTCCACTACCGGCTCGACCTGGCCGACTTCGACGCCGGCTACATCGAGGGCTATCGACGCGTGAACCGCCTGTTCGCGCACAAGCTGATGCCCTTCCTGCGGCCGGACGACCTGATCTGGGTGCACGACTACCACCTCATCCCGCTGGCGGCCGAGCTGCGCGCGATGGGCTGCGGCCAGCGCATCGGCTTCTTCCTGCACATTCCGCTGCCGCCGCCGCTGATGGTCGCGGCGATTCCGCAGCATGACTGGCTGATGCGTTCGCTGTTCAGCTATGACGTGGTGGGCTTCCAGAGCCTGGCCGACGCGGATCACTTCGCGAGCTATGTGCGGAACGAAGCCCATGCCGAGCAGCTGGACAGCAATCACTTCCGGGCCTTCGGCCGTACCTTGCGCGCAGAAGCCATGCCGATCGGCATGGACGTCGAGGAATTTGCCGAGCCTCACCCATGGGAGGGAGGCTCGTGAAACCTACGAGACCATGCGCGAGCAATACGCGCGGCGGCGCCTGATGATCGGCATCGACCGGCTCGACTACTCCAAGGGCATGCCGCAACGCATCCGCGCGTTCCGTGAGTTGCTGGCCACTTACCCGGAAAACCGCTCCAGCGCTACGCTGATCCAGATCGCCTCGCCTTCGCGCGAAGATCGTCCACGCCTATACCGACATCCTGCGCGAGCTGGAGGGCCTGTGCGGCGCGATAAACGGCGACTATGGCGAGCTGGACTGGATGCCTGTTCGCTATATCCATCGCACCATTGCGCGCCGCCGCCTGCCGGGCTTGTGCCGCGCCGCACGCGTCGGGCTGGTGACTCCGCTTGCGAGACGGCATGAACCTGGTGTCGAAGGAATATGTCGTGGCGCAAGACCCGGCGGATCCGGGCGTGCTGGTGCTGTCGCGCTTTGCCGGGGCGGCCGAGCAGCTGAAGGAGGCCCTGCTGGTGAATCCGTACGACACCCATGGCACGGCCCAGGTCATCCAGCAGGCCTTGCGGATGCCTTTGGACGAACGGCAAGCGCGGCACCAGAAGCTGCTGTCCCGAATCCGCGAGCACGACGTCCATTGGTGGCGACGCCTGTTCCTGGGTGCTTTGGCCGAAGACGAAGCTCTGGCAAGATGATCGCTATCAACAACCAGGCTTTCATTGGTTGAATGCAACCATCACCCTTCCCAGCCATGCGCAGCCTGTTCCATCTCGCCTTCCATGTCCGTGACCTCGAGGCCGCGCGCCACTTCTATGGCGGCGTGCTGGGCTGCCAGGAAGGCCGGAGCACGTCGACCTGGGTGGATTTCGACTTCTTCGGGCACCAGATCTCGCTTCACCTGGGCGAGCCCTTCGCCACGACGGACACCGGCCAGGTGGGCGACCACCTGGTTCCCATGCCTCACCTGGGCGTGATCCTGGAACTGCCGGATTGGCAGGCCCTGGCCAATCGCCTCAAGGCCGCCGGACTCGATTTCGTCCTCGAGCCGCAGGTGCGCTTCGAAGGCCAGGCCGGCGAGCAGTGGACGATGTTCTTTCGCGACCCCTCGGGCAACCCGATCGAGGTCAAGGGGTTCCGGTCGCTGAAGGCGGTCTACGACAGCTGAGCGGACCGGCATCCTGTCCCTTGGGGTGACTCGCCCAGGCCGCAAACCTAAAATCCTTCGTTTGCCCGCTGGAGCGCGAGATGCTGTATCCCAAGCAATTTGACGTCATCGTCGTCGGTGGCGGCCATGCCGGCACCGAGGCTGCCCTGGCGGCCGCACGCATGGGCTGCGCCACGCTGCTGCTGACCCACAACATCGAGACGCTCGGGCAGATGAGCTGCAATCCGTCGATCGGCGGCATCGGCAAGGGGCATCTGGTCAAGGAAATCGACGCTCTCGGTGGCGCGATGGCCGCCGCCACCGACGAGGGCGGCATCCAGTTCCGCATCCTCAACAGCTCCAAGGGACCGGCGGTGCGAGCGACCCGCGCGCAGGCCGATCGCATCCTGTACAAGGCTGCCATTCGGCGTCGCCTCGAGAACCAGCCCAATCTGTGGCTGTTCCAGCAGGCAGTCGACGACCTGATGATCGAGGGCGATCGGGTGGTCGGGGCGGTGACGCAGGTCGGCATCCGCTTCCGCTCTCAGTGCCGTGGTTCTCACTGCCGGAACCTTCCTCGACGGCAAGATCCATGTCGGCCTGCAGAACTACAGTGCGGGCCGCGCAGGCGATCCGCCGGCCGTCTCGCTGTCGGCACGGCTGAAGGAGTTGAAGCTCCCCCAGGGCCGCCTGAAGACCGGGACGCCGCCTCGCATCGATGGCCGGTCGATCGATTTCTCGAAGCTGGCCGAGCAGCCGGGCGACCTGGACCCGGTGCCGGTGTTCAGCTTCATCGGCAACGCCGCGCAGCATCCGCGGCAGATTCCCTGCTGGATCACCCACACCAACGAGCGCACCCACGAGATCATCCGCTCCGGATTCGATCGCAGCCCCATGTTCACCGGCGTGATCGAGGGCGTAGGGCCGCGCTACTGCCCGAGCATCGAGGACAAGATCAACCGATTTGCGGACAAGGACAGCCACCAGATCTTCCTGGAGCCCGAGGGATTGACCACCAACGAGTTCTATCCGAACGGGATTTCGACCTCCCTCCCCTTCGACGTGCAGCTTGCCGCGGTGCATTCCATGCCCGGGCTGGAGGCGGCACACATCCTGCGCCCGGGCTATGCCATCGAGTACGACTACTTCGATCCGCGCGAACTGAAGGCCAGCTTCGAGACGCGCGCCATTGGGGGCCTGTTCTTTGCCGGCCAGATCAATGGGACCACCGGCTATGAAGAGGCCGCGGCGCAGGGCTTGTTCGCAGGCATCAACGCGGCGCTGCAGGTCCAAGGCCGCGATGCCTGGCTGCCGCGGCGTGACCAGGCTTATCTCGGCGTACTGGTCGACGACCTCATCACCAAGGGCGTGAGCGAGCCCTACCGCATGTTCACCAGCCGCGCGGAATTCCGGCTGCAGCTTCGTGAGGACAACGCCGACATGCGCCTGACGGAAGAAGGCCGGGCGCTGGGCCTGATCGATGACCAGCGCTGGGACGCCTTCAATCGGAAGCGCGATGCTGTTTCACGTGAAACACAGCGCTTGATGTCCACCTGGGTCCATCCCGCCACCCTTCCCGCACCGGACGCGGAGCGATTGGTGGGCAAGGCGCTGGAACGGGAATACAAGCTTGCGGATTTGCTGCGCAGGCCCGGGGTCGGATTCGATCAAGTCGCCGAAGTGGCAAGCATCGCCAAGCCGGAAGCTGCTGTTTCACGTGAAACACTGCAGGCGGACCTGGGCGCTGACTTGGCCGACGCAGTGATCGAGCAAGTGGAGATCAGCATCAAGTACGCCGGCTACATCGACAAGCAGAACGACGAAGTCCAGCGGGCTGCCTACTACGAAAACCTGAAGCTGCCCTCCGAACTCGATTACTCGCAGGTCACCGCCCTGAGCCACGAAGTGCGCCAGAAACTGAACAAGCACCGTCCGGAAACGCTAGGCCAAGCCTCGCGGATCTCCGGCATCACGCCAGCGGCGATTTCCCTGCTTCTGGTCCATCTGAAGAAGGGCCGCTTCAAGGGCTTCACAGACGCTGCCAGCGCCAACCCCGAAACCAGCCGCGCACCGGCGGGCACGGCCTGATGGCCGCCACACCCCCGTTCCATGCCGACCTGGAGCGGCATCTGCGCGAGGGTGCGTCCACCTTGGGCCTGCCCCTTGACAACGAACAGCCTGCGGCGACTGCTTGCTTACCTGGCCCTTATTGCGAAGTGGAACCGGGTCTACAACCTGACGGCCATTCGCGACCCCAAGGAAATGCTCGTCCAGCATCTGCTGGACAGCTTGAGCGTCATTCCGGCGCTGCTCCGCCGGCAAGGCAACGCCCCTTTTCGGCTGCTCGACGTAGGCTCTGGGGCCGGCCTGCCGGGAGTCGTCGTCTCCATCCTGCTGCCGCGGGCAGAGGTCTGCTGCGTCGATACCGTCGGCAAGAAGGCCAGCTTCATCCGGCAGGTGGGCGCCGAGCTCGGCTTGCGCAACTTGCAGTCTGAACACGCCCGGGTGGAGCAACTCCCCCCAGCACGAGCGGACATCGTCACATCGCGTGCCTTTGCTTCCCTGGTCGATTTCACAAGCCTCACCCGCGCACATCTGAACCCTGGCGGCGCCTGGATGGCGATGAAGGGCAAGGCCCCGACGGACGAACTCAAGGCTCTTCCCTCGGACATCGAAGTGCTGGAGGTAGAGCCCTTGGTGGTTCCTGATCTCGATGCAGAGCGCTGCCTGGTCTGGATGCGCCCCGCATCACCTTCACCGGCTGCCTGACCCCTTCGAACCCACCATGCTCGTCATCGCTGACTACGGCGCGTTCTGCGCCGCGATCCTTGTCTTTCTCGCCCTCCGCGGCCCCGGCACCTTCACTCTGCTGATCTCCACCGGCAAGGGCGGGTTTCGCGCCGGCGCGGCCGCGACCCTCGGCTTGATCGCAGGGGATCAGGCGGCCTTCTTCCCCCTGTTCATCGATCCCGCCTCGCATCGAGGTGCTGTCACTTTCGCGGCGATGGCCGCGACCATTGCCACGATCACGCTGGTCTACTGTCTCTGCCTTTGTGCTTTCGCCAATGTGCTTGCCACCAAGGTCAAGGCGAATCGCGGCATGGCTCGTTGGCTCGAACGAGTGACTGGCCTGTTGCTCGGTCGGATTTGGCATCAAGCTCGTTGCCAACTGAGTTCGGCGCTTGACGTTACGGATACGATTGGCAGAGAATCCAAACCAGTTGGACCAACTGGTCTGACCAACCAGTCGTTTCAACCAGCCCTTCCCTCATGCCCACCATCGTCGGTGCCTTCGAAGCCAAGACGCATTTGTCCTCCTTGCTCGACCGGGTCGAGCGTGGGGAGGAAGTGGTCATTACCAAGCATGGCCGGCCTGTGGCGAGGTTGATGCCTGCGCAAACCCTCCCGGAATTTGGCTCGAAGGAAGATCTCCTCGAAGCGATGCGGCGCTTTCGTTCGGGCCGCCGCCTCGGCATGGACTGGCGCATCCTGCGCGACGAGGGCCGCAAGGGATGAGTACCGTTGTGCTCGACGCCTCCTGCGCACTCACGTGGTGTTTCGAGGATGAAGCCGGTCGTGGCAGCGACGAGCTGTTCGACCAGATCCAGCACACGGGTGCGGTGGTCCCTCCGCTGTGGCACCTCGAGATCGCGAACCTCCTGCTGTCCTCGGAGCGGCGCCGGCGCATCACCCAGGCCGAGTCGGGCGCCTACCTTGCACTGTTGCTGCAACTGCCGATCAGCACCGACACCGCAGCTGCGGAACGTGGCCGGCACGACGTCTTGCACCTGGCACGCGAACACGGCCTCACCGTCTACGACGCTACCTACCTCGACCTTGCAATGCGGCGCCGGCTTCCGCTGGCCACGCTGGACAGGGATCTGCAAAGCGCCGCGCGAGTGACCGGCGTCTCCTTGATCGAACTCAAATGAAACTACCTCAGCTCACTCCGTTCGCGGCCCTCGCGGGGCACTGACATGGCCAAGATCTTCTGCATCGCCAACCAGAAAGGCGGCGTCGGCAAGACGACCACCGCCGTGAACCTCGCTGCCGGCCTGGCCTCCATCGACCAGCGCGTGCTGCTGGTCGACCTCGACCCCCAGGGCAATGCAACCATGGGCTCGGGCGTGGACAAGCGCGCGCTGCCGATGAGCGTGTACGACGTGCTGCTCGAATCGGCCAGCATCTCCGAAGCCCGCGCCCGCTCGGAGCTGGGCGGCTATGACGTGCTCGGCGCCAACCGGGAGCTGGCCGGCGCCGAGGTCGAGCTGGTGGCACAGGAAAGGCGCGAACTTCGCCTCAAGGCCGCGCTCGACACGGCCGACGGCCACTACGACTTCGTGCTGATCGATTGCCCGCCCTCGCTCTCGATGCTCACGCTCAATGGCCTGGTCGCGGCACACGGCGTGATCGTCCCCATGCAGTGCGAGTACTTCGCACTCGAAGGCCTGAGCGACCTGGTCAATACCATCAAGCAGGTCCACGCCAACATGAACGCCGAACTCAAGATCATCGGCCTTCTGCGAGTCATGTACGACCCGCGCATCACGCTGCAGGCCCAGGTGAGCGAGCAGCTCAAGGCGCACTTCGGCGACAAGGTGTTCCACAGCGTGATCCCGCGCAACGTGAGGCTGGCCGAGGCGCCGAGCTATGGCCAGCCCGGTGTCGTGTTCGATCCCGCCTCCAAGGGCGCGCAGTCCTATGTGGAATTCGCGCGCGAGATGGTGCAGCGCATCCAGGCCATGTGAGCGAGCAATGAGCAACTCCTCCACCGCCTTGCGCGTCCTTCTGCTTCCCGGTTGGCAGAACTCCGGCCCCGAGCACTGGCAGAGTCGCTGGGAGACGCTGTATGGCGACCAGCGCGTCGAGCAGGACGACTGGCATTGGCCCCGCCGCGGCGACTGGATGGCCCGGCTGGAAGAGCATCTGCTGGCCAGCGACCGCCCGGCCTTGCTGGTGGCCCACAGCCTCGGCTGCCAGCTCGTGGCGGCATGGGCGGCGCATTCGCAGCACACCAACCGGATCCGAGGCGCCCTGCTGGTGGCTCCGCCCGACACCGAGCGGCCGGACATGCCCCCACAACTCCATGGATGGCGTCCCATCGTGCGTTCGCCCCTGCCTTTCGCCGCCTCGGCGGTGATCAGCAGCGACGACCCCTATTGCCTGCCCGTGCGGGCCGCAGAAATGGCGCAGCAGTGGGGCGCCCAACTGGTGAGCATCGGCCCGCGAGGGCATATCAATGGCGAATCGGGTCTCGCCGACTGGCCCGAAGGCCGCTCCATGCTCGAAGCACTGCTTCCCGCGTGAGCGCCCCAACCCTCTTTTTCAAAGACCCAAGCATCATGGTCACCAAGAAACCCAAAGGACTCGGCCTCGGCCTCGAAGCGCTGCTCGGCCCCAAGGTCGGCGACGCGCCCCGTCGCAGCGGTCAAGGACGGCAGCCCCTCGAGCTTGCAGTTGCAGGTGCTGCAGCCCGGCAAGTACCAGCCGCGCACGCGGATGGACGAGGGCTCGCTCTACGAGCTCGCCGAGAGCATCAAGGCGCAGGGCATCATGCAGCCCATCCTCGTGCGGCCGCTGGCCAACGGCTCCACCGCCGCCATGGCAAGCACGCGCTGCGCTACGAGATCATCGCCGGCGAACGCCGCTTCCGTGCCGCCAAGCTGGCCGGCCTCGACGAGGTTCCCGTGCTGGTCAAGGAGGTGCCCGACGAGGCGGCTGCCGCGATGGCGCTGATCGAGAACATCCAGCGCGAGGACCTCAACCCGCTGGAAGAAGCCCAAGGCCTGCAACGCCTGATCGATGAGTTTGGGCTCACTCACGAACAGGCTGCCCAAGCTGTCGGCCGCTCGCGCAGCGCTGCGTCGAACCTCCTGCGCCTGCTCAACCTGCCCAACCCGGTGCAGGACATGCTGATGGCCGGCGACATCGACATGGGTCATGCACGCGCCCTGCTTTCGCTCGAAGCGGCCCAGCAGATCCTGAGCGCCAACGAGATCGCTGCCAAGAAGCTGAGCGTGCGAGAGACCGAAAAGCTCGTCACGAGGCTCATGAATGCCCGGACGGCCGCCCCGGTGCACGCAAGGAAAGAGAAGTCGCGCGACATCACGCGCATCGAGGAGACGCTGTCCGACCACCTGACGGCGCAGGTCGAGATCCGCATCAAGAAGCGCACCCGGCATGGCGAACAGGGTGAGATCTCGATCGGCTTCGGCTCGCTCGACGAACTCAACGGGCTGCTCGACAAGCTCGGGCTCGCCAGGGACTGAAGAATCCCGGGAGAACTGGCCAGCATGAATCGAAACATCACGCTGCGCCAGTTTCGCTACTTCATCGCGGTGGCCGAATCGGCCTCGGTGGCGTCGGCCTCGCGGATGCTCGACATCGCCCAGTCGGCGATCACCAAGTCCATCCTCGAGCTCGAGGACGCGCTGGGGGTCACCTTGTTCGAGCGCAGCCCCAAGGGCATGGTGCTCACGCCGGACGGGCACCGCTTCCTCGCCAGTGCGCGCAAGGTCATCTCATCGGTGGCCGATGCCACCCGCCTGCATCGCGCGGCGCCCTCCCAGTTGACCGGGCCGCTGGCCGTGGGCGTGACCAGCCTGGTGGCCGGCTACTACCTCTCCGAGCTGCTCACGCGCTACCAGCGCTCCTGCCCGGCCGTGCAGTTGCACGTGGTGGAGGACTCCCCGCCCTTTCTCGAGCACCTGCTCATCAACGGCGAGCTCGATGTCGCCATCATGGTTTCCAATGCGCTCGGCGAGCCGCAGGCCCTGGTCTCCGAAACGCTCACGCGCAGCCCCAACCGGGTGTGGATGGCCGCCAACCACCCGCTGGCCGACAAGGACGAAGTCACCCTCGCCGACTGCGCCCGCCACGACATGGTGGTGCTCGAGGCCGATCGCATCGAAGACCTGATGCGCAGCATGTGGGCCCGGCACCAGCTCAAGCCGCGCACGATGCTCAAGACATCGTCGCTCGAGGCGGTGCGCTCGCTCGTCGGCGTCGGCGCGGGCATCACGGTGCTGCCCGACTTTCTCTATCGCCCCTGGACACTCGATGCCGAGCATGTCGAGGTCCGCAAGCTGCGCGACGAGCTGCCCACCGTGGACGTGGGGCTGGTCTGGCGTCGCGGCCTGGCGCTCAAGCCGGCTGCTGCAGAATTCATCGAGGTCGCACGCGAGCAGTCGCGCACGCGCGGCCGGCGGCCAGCCACCTGAGCCGGCTTCTCTCATCCATTCGCGAGGCGACGCGATGTACCAGCCCAAGCACTTCGAAGAAACCCGGCCCGAGTTCCTGCGGGAACTGATCGCGGCCCATCCGCTGGCCACGCTGGTCACGATGACCGACGGGGGCCTGGAGGCCAACCACATTCCGCTCGTCCTGGACACCGGACCGGACGACGGTCCGCACGGCACCTTGCGCGGCCACGTGGCTCGCGCCAACCCGATGTGGCGCACCCTGCGAGCGGATGTGGAAGCCCTGGCCGTGTTCCAGGGTCCGCACGCGTATGTGTCTCCGGGTTGGTACCCCAGCAAGCGCGAGCACGGCAAGGTCGTGCCCACGTGGAACTACGCGGTAGTGCATGCCCAGGGGTCGCTGCGCTTCATCGATGACCCGCAATGGCTGAAAAGCTTCGTGGCTCGCCTTGCCGACATCCACGAGGCCGCCCAGAGGGAGCCGTGGAAGCTGGCCGATGCGCCGGCCGATTTCACCGAGCAGATGCTCAAGGCCATCGTCGGCTTCGAAATGCCGGTGACCCGCATCGCCGGCAAGTGGAAGGTGAGCCAGAACCGCCCGGCTGCCGACCGCGAGGCGGTTGCCGCCGCCCTGGGACAGAAGGCCGATTCAGACAGTCGAGCCATGGCCCGGCAGGTGCGTGAACGCTCGACGTGAGCGGAGGCCAGCGCCGCGGCCGGCCGGGTCAGCAGCCTTCGCGCTGCAGGGCGATCTCGCGTGACAGGCCGCTGCGCTCATCGACCTGCTTGACCACCACGTCGTAGATATCGCTCCTGTAGCTCACGACAATTTCGTAGCGCTGGCCGGGAAGCGGCCTGATGACCGCCTCCTTGCTCACGGAAGTTCGCGTCCCGGCGAGGAAGATCGCACTCTCGAACTCGAACACGAGCAGGCTGGCGCGGCCCTTCGGCAGGCCAATCTCGACCAGCGGTCGGTCGAGCGACACCTGGCCAAGGTACTCGGTGCGGCATGCGGCCATCGAGCCGGTGAACATGCACCTCGGCGCGCACGCTGGAGAAGACCGAGCCTGACTCGACCGCTGTGCGCATCCGCACGTTCTTGGCGGCGAGTTCAGGATACTGCTTGCTCGCCGCGCAGCCCACCAGCGCGATCGCGGCGAGGACCGGCAAGGATCGGCGCGCTCACCCGATCTTTGTCATGTCCGGGCATCCCGACGTCTCCCCGCTCGCCCAGCCCTTGATCGCTCGGATCACCCCGTCGAAGCCCATCGCCGGTCCGAAGATCTGCAGGCGAGTGCTGTTGTCAGGCAGCGGATAGGCGTCGACAACCAGCTTGTAATAGCCCCCCTCGGGCTCCTCGTACACCTTGAGCACGCCCCGCTCGGTGATTCTCCTGAACGTGCAGCTCGGCGCGCTCGCTGGGACACCAGCACCGTCGGCTTGTACGCCGTGACGATGTACTGGTAGCTTGTCGTGGTCTGGGAGCGGTGTGCACCGTTTCATTCAGGCATTCCGGGGCCTTCTTCTGGAAGGCCGCCGCAACATCGCGGAAGCGGCGCTTGACCGTCAGCTCCTCGGTCTTGCCCGTGAATGCCCCGGGCACGGCACGGCGGAATTCTTCTGCGGTCTGCGGCATCCGCGTCGCGCAGCCCGTGGTCAGCAGCGAGATCGCGCCCAGGGCCGCTGCACTTGCTTTCCTCATCTGGCTCCCCTGTCTGGTTGGCGGTCCGCCCTCCCGGCCTTCGAGTAATTGCCGGGAGCCGGCGGCCGGGAGCCATGCTAGCGAAGTCGATGATGGAGTTGTGCGACGGTTCTGTTGCCGTGGCGTTCCCGCCTAGAACTTCGCCATCACGTGCCGCGGCACGGTGTAGTCCTCCAGCGCGTACATGCTCATGTCCTTGCCGTAGCCGCTGGACTTCATGCCGCCGTGGGGCATCTCGTTGACCAGCATGAAGTGCGTGTTGATCCAGGTGCAGCCGTACTGCAGCTTCTTGGCGACACGCATCGCCTTGCCGATGTCCTGCGTCCAGACGCTCGAGGCGAGGCCGTAGTCGGAGTCGTTGGCCCAGGCGATGGCCTGCTCGGCGTCCGAGAACCGGGTGACCGACACCACCGGGCCGAACACCTCGCGGCGCACGATCTCGTCGTCCTGGCGCGCGCCCGCGATCACGGTGGGCTCGTAGAAGAAGCCCGCCCCGCTGCGCAGCTTGCCGCCTGCGGTGATCTCCATGTGTCCGGCCATCTGCGCCCGCTCGACGAAGCTCGCGACGCGGTTGCGCTGGCGGTCGCTGATCAGCGGGCCGACCTCGACGCCCTCCTCGTCCTGCGTGCCCACCTTGATCGACTTGACCGCGCTGCTGAGGTCGGCCACCAGGTTGTCGTAGACCTTGGCGCCGACGTAGAGGCGGCAGGCTGCCGTGCAATCCTGGCCGGCGTTGTAGTACCCGAAGGTGCGGATACCCTCCACGACCTGCCCTATGTCGGCGTCGTCGAAGACGATCACCGGCGCCTTGCCGCCGAGCTCGAGGTGGGTGCGCTTCAAGTTGGTCGAGGCCGCCTGCAGGATCTTCTTGCCGGTGGCCACATCGCCGGTGAGCGACACCATGCGCACCAGCGGGTGCTCCACCAGGGGCTGGCCCACGGGCTGGCCTCGGCCGCAGATCACGTTGAACACGCCCTTGGGGAAGATCTCGGCCGCCACGCGGGCGAGCATCAGCGTCGACAGCGGCGTCTGCTCGCTCGGCTTGAGCACCACGGTATTGCCTGCCGCAAGCGCCGGTGCGGTCTTCCAAGCCGCCATCATCAGCGGGTAGTTCCAAGGGGCGATGGAGCCGACCACGCCAAGCGGGTCGCGCCGGATCATGCTGGTGTGACCAGCCAGGTATTCATTGCTGAGCGTGCCGCTCATGCAGCGCGCCGCACCGGCGAAATAGCGGAAGCAGTCGGCAATGGCCGGGATCTCGTCGGCCAGCGCGCGCGCATAGGGCTTGCCGCAATTGAGCGATTCCACGCGGGCGAAGGCCTCCGCGCGCTGCTCGATCACGTCGGCCAGCTTCAGCAGCAGGCGCGAGCGGTCCGCGGGGGTCGTCTCGCTCCATGCATCGAAGGCGCGATTGGCCGCCACCACGGCCTTGTTGATCTGCTCGAACGAGGCCTCCCGCACCTCGGCCAGCAGCTCGCCGGTCGCAGGATCGAGGACGCGCTCGACCTCGCCCTCGCCCGCGACGAACTGCCCATCGATCAGCAGCTCGGTCGTCAGCGTCGGGATGTCCTTGGAGTGCCCCATGATGATCTCCTGATGAAAGTGGTCATCGGCCGGCGGAGGGTTCGTCGGACCGGGTGAGGTAGTACGCCGCGAGGATCGGCAGGAAGGTCAGCCCGATGACGATCACCGCCACCACGTTGGTGACCGGCCGCTGGCGCGGACGGATGAGCTCCTGCAGCATCCAGATCGGCAGGGTGGTCTGCTGGCCGGCGGTGAAGGTGGTCACGATCACTTCGTCGAAGCTGAGCGCAAAGGCGAGCAGCGCGCCCGCGAGCAGAGCCGAGCCGAGCTGCGGCAGGACGATGTAGCGCAGGGTCTGGAAGGCGTCGGCCCCCAGGTCCATCGAGGCCTCGATCAGCGAGGGGCTGGTGCGGCGCAGGCGTGCCACCGCGTTGTTGTAGACCACCACGACGCAGAAGGTGGCGTGCCCGATCACGATGGTCCAGAAGCTGAACGGAATCTCGAAGGTGTTGTAGGCGGAGCGCAGCGCTATTCCCGTGAGGATGCCCGGCAGGGCGATCGGCAGCACGAGCAGCAGCGAGATCGCATCGCGCCCGAAGAACTTCGTCCGTGCCAGGGCTCCGGCGGCCAGCGTCCCCATCACCAGCGCGATCGCGGTCGACCACGCCGCCACCTCCATCGACAGGCGCAAGGCGCGCCAGACGTCGGCGCGCTCCATGGCAACCACGAACCACTGCGTGGTCAGGGCAGGGGGCGGGAAGACATAGCTCTTGTCCTCGGCGCTGAAGGCGTACAGGATGATCAGCGCCAGCGGCACGTGCAGGAAGGCCACGCCGCCCCAGGTGGCGAGCCTGAGCCAGATCGAGGTTCGAGTGGGCGACAGGTAGCTCATCGCAGCGCTCGAACCTTCGCATGAACCAATGCCAGCATGCGGGAGCCGCGGAGCCGGCTTTAGCTGCGGCATCACATCGCTGACGCGATATGAGCCTTCGCTGAAGCGCAAGCGCTTTGCCGGGCCGCAGGCGGAGCCCCCTGAGTGGGGGAGTGGCGCGGCTCAAAGCCGACCTGCGCCGGCGGCGGCACGCGCCGCCCCGGGGGTGGTCGACATCAGAGTGCATCGAAGGCCCCCTGCTTCTTCGCCAGCCAGAGGTACAGGCCGATCACCACGATCGGGACG
Source organism: uncultured beta proteobacterium (assembly GCA_963818175.1). GTDB lineage: Bacteria > Pseudomonadota > Gammaproteobacteria > Burkholderiales > Burkholderiaceae_C > Caldimonas. Next base: position 39,019 of record CAWFRK010000003.1, read on the forward strand.
ATCGCGAAGGCAGCCGCGAAGGGAATGTTGCCGGCCGTGCCCTGCTGGAGGTAGACCACCTGGCCGATGAACAGGGTCGAATTGCCGACCACCTGCGGAATGATGTAGTCGCCCAGCGTCAGCGAGAACGTGAAGATCGAGCCGGCCGCCACTCCCGGCATTGCCAGCGGCAGGATGACCCGCCGGAACGTGGTGACCGGCGTGGCGCCCAGGTCGCTCGACGCCTCCATGTAGGAGCCCGGAATGCGCTCAAGGGCCGCCGCGATCGGCAGGATCATGAACGGCAGCCACATGTAGACGAAGACGACGAAGGTTCCCAGCAGCGAGAAGCTGAGCGAATTGCCACCCACCACCGGCAGCGCCAGCAGCCAGTCGAGCATCCAGGTGAGATGCAGCTTGGCCAGCAGCCAGGAAATCGCCCCCTCCTTGGCCAGCAGCAGCTTCCACGCGTACAGCCGCACCAGGTAGCTGGACCACAGCGGCAGCATCACCGCGATGTAGAGCAGGGCCTTGCCCGTGCCTCGCGCATGCCGGGCCAGGGTGTAGGCCACGGGAAAGCCGATCAGCGCGCAAGCCAGCGTCACCGCCACCGACATCACGATCGATCGCACCGCCACGTCGACATTGGCCGCATCGGCCAGGGCCACGAAATTGGCCAGCGTGAATTCGCGCACCACCAGGCCACTGAAGTCGTCGAGCCTGAAGAAGCTGTTGGCCAGCAAGGCGAACAGCGAGCCCAGGTAGACCACGCCGAACCACAGCATCGGCGGGACCAGCAGGACGGCCAGCAGCAGTCCGCGGCGCGTGTAGAGCAAGTCCGACAGGCGTCGCGCCGGAGTGACCTGCCCGGCAGCCGGGGCGGAGATCGCCAGCGACATCGTCATGCCCCGCCGGTGGAGGCTCCGGCCAGCGCATGCACTGCATCCTCGTCCCAGTGCAGATGCACGGTCTGGCCCGGCGCGGGGATGCGGCTGGCGACAGGGTTCAGGTCGACGGCCAGCTGGGTGCCGCCCACGTCCACGCGCACGCGCGAGAAGGAGCCGAAGTACTGGGCTTCGGCGACCGTGCCGCTGGCCCTCGCCGCGCTATCGTGGCCAAGCCGGATGCGCTCGGGCCGCAGCATCACCGCCGGCAGCCCGGCCAAGCGCTGGGCTGCCTCCCCATCCAGCACATTGGCCGCCCCGACGAACTCGGCCACGAAGCGCGTGGCCGGCGCGTTGTAGACCTCCTGCGGCGTGCCGACCTGCTCCAGCCGGCCCAGGTTGAAGACGCCGATCCGGTCGCTCATCGACAGGGCCTCGTGCTGGTCGTGCGTGATGAAGAGAAAGGTGATGCCCAGCTTGCGCTGCAGGGCCTTGAGCTCGAGCTGCATCTGCTCGCGCAGCTTGAGGTCGAGGGCACCCAGCGGCTCGTCGAGCAGCAGGACCTTCGGCTCGTTGATCAGGGCTCGGGCCAGCGCCACGCGCTGGCGCTGGCCGCCGGAGAGCTCGGCCGGGCGGCGATCGCCGACACCGGGCAGCCGCACCAGATCCAGCAGCTCCTGGGCGCGCTTCTCCCGTTGCGGACGGGGCACCCCCTTGACCATGAGCGCATAGGCAACGTTGTCGCGGATGCTCATGTGCGGGAACAGCGCGTAGTCCTGGAACACGGTGTTCACCGGCCGCGCGTAAGGCGGCAATCCGGTCACGTCTTGCCCCGCGATCCGGATGCGCCCCGCGCTCGGCAGCGTGAAGCCGCCGATCATGCGCAGGCAGGTGGTCTTGCCCGAGCCCGACGGCCCGAGCAATGTAAAGAACTCGCCGGCCGCGATGCTGAGATCGACGCCATCGACCGCTCGCACCTGCCTCGGCGAAGCACCGAAGACGCAGCTGAGCGCTTCGAGGCTTACGGCTGCGGTCATGCGCCCGACCTCAGCGGCCGCCCAGCACGGCGATGTAGTCGCTGACCCACTTGTGGTACGGCACGCACTGGTCCTTCTGGGTGGCGCACTTGGCAGTCGGTGTCTTCCAGAAGGCGATCTTCTCGAAGGACCCCAGCCCCTGGCGCTGGCAGCCCTCGTCACCCAGCAGCTTGTTGCCCTTGCAGGCGTCGAGCACCACCGGGACCGAACCGAACCAGGCCGCCAGGTCGCCCTGGAGCTTCTTGTTGAGCGAGTGCTCCATCCACAGGTAGGCGCAGTTGGGATGCTTGGCCTCCGCATGGAGCATGGTGGTGTCGGCCCAGCCGGTGGCACCCTCCGCTGGCACGACGGTGGCGATCGGGCGGTTCTTCGACTTCAGGATGTTGGCCTGGAACTGCCAGGAACTGGATGCGACCACGCCCTCGTTGGTGAAGTCGTCGATCTGCACGAAGGCGTCATGCCAGTAGCGACCCACGAGCTTGCGCTGGTTGCGCAGCAGCTCCAGCGCGGCCTTGTACTGCGCTTCGTTGAGTTCGTACGGATCCTTGATACCCAGGTCAGGCTTGGCCTTCATCAGGTAGAGCGCTGCATCGGCGATGTAGATCGGTCCGTCGAAAGCCTGCACACGGCCCTTGTTGGTCTTGCCATCAGGCAGGGTGGTCTCCTCGAACACCACCTTCCAGCTCGTGGGCGGCTGGCCCTTGAAGGCGTTGGTGTTGTACATCAGAACGTTCCAGCCCCATTGGTAGGGCACGCCGTAGTGCGTGTTGTTGACGTAGTGCCATGGCGCCTTCTGCAGGCGCGCATCCACGGTCTTGAAGCTCGGGATGAGATTGACGTTGACCGGCGCGGCGCGCTTGCCGGCGATGAGCCTCATCGATGCGTCGCCCGACGCGGTCACCAGGTCGAAGCCGCCTTCGTTCATCAAGGCCACCATCTCGTCGGAGGTGGCCGCGGTCTTCACGTTGACCTTGCAGCCTGTCTTCTTCTCGAAGTCGGTCACCCAGTCGAAGTTCTTGTCCGTCTCGCCCCGCTCGATATAGCCAGGCCAGGCCACGATGTCGACTTGGCCCTCCGGCTTGCCGAGTTTCTGCAGCGGACCGGCAGCCCACGCTCCCGAGCCGACGGACCATGCCAGGGCCGCGATGGCGAGCCCGATCTGGGAAGCTTGAAACCGTGACATGAGCTTGTCTCTCCAGTGTGAATAGGGCGAATTCAGAGCGTAGTCAGCTGATTTGCTACTGAAAAGTTCAATATTGGAGGCCTTAGCTATCTACTTTTGCGATGCCCAAGGGTTAATCCCTACTTTTTGCAGCGCCCGCCGGGCCTCGGCACCCTTGGGGCCCGTGCGCACCAATACCGCTACCAGCCCTAAGTCAGTGCGGCGCAGCGCGGACGAGCGCAGCCAAGGATGCCCAGGACCCGACCCTCGCGTATTGACGACGAGGGTTGTTCCCACCCCGCGATTGCGGGCACTCGAGTTGCCACCACGAGGCCTCTCGATGCAACTCAACACAAGGAAAGCGCTGGCAGAAATAGTGCGTTTGATGCACTGAAGCGACGAACGTACTTGCCCTTCGAGCAGCAGTGGCCAAACATCTCACACAGAGGCATGCGAACAGGGGTTGACGGCGCATTCCCCGAGGAACTTTCATTGGCGGTGTGTTCTCCTTCCACTCATGGAAGCAGGGCAAAGGCAATGGGGGCACACTCCTTGCAAACGCGGCTGATGAAGAGCCTCGCTCGAGGGACTGATCCAGACCCGGAAGCGGCGCCAAGACGATGAAGTAACGGAGGTGTTCGATGGATGTCATCAGCAATTTCGCTTCTCGCTACGAGCGAACGCGCGAAGAGGAGTTCACGCTGCAGGAGTACCTGGATATCTGCAAGCGTGATCCGCTGGCCTACGCGACGGCGGCCGAGCGCATGCTCAAGGCGATCGGCGATCCATCCGTCATCGACACGCGCAACGATCAGCGCCTGTCGCGGATCTTTGCCAACAAGGTCATCAAGATCTATCCGGCCTTCAAGGAGTTCTACGGCATGGAAGAGGCCATCGAGCAGGTGGTCTCCTACTTCCGCCATGGCGCGCAGGGCCTCGAAGAAAAGAAGCAGATCCTCTACCTGCTGGGCCCCGTGGGCGGCGGCAAGAGCTCGATCGCCGAGCGGCTCAAGCAGCTGATGGAACACGTGCCCTTCTATTCGATCAAGGGCTCGCCGGTGAACGAATCGCCGCTCGGCCTGTTCGATCACGACGAAGATGGTCCCATCCTCGAGAAGGAATACAACATCCCGCGTCGCTACCTGACGCGCATCCTCTCGCCCTGGGCGGTCAAGCGGCTCGAGGAGTTCGGCGGCGACATCCGCCAGTTCAAGGTGGTCAAGCGCTACCCCTCGGTGCTGCGCCAGATCGCCGTCGCGAAGACCGAGCCGGGCGATGAGAACAACCAGGACATCTCTTCTCTGACGGGCAAGGTCGACATCCGCAAGCTCGAGACCTTTGCGCAGGACGACCCGGACGCCTACGCGTATTCGGGCGGCTTGTGCCTGTCCAACCAGGGCCTGCTGGAATTCGTGGAAATGTTCAAGGCGCCGATCAAGGTGCTGCACCCGTTGCTGACCGCCACGCAGGAAGGCAACTACAAGGGCACCGAGGGCTTCGGCGCCATTCCGTTCGACGGCATCATCCTCGCCCACTCCAACGAGAGCGAGTGGAAGACCTTCCGCAACAACAAGAACAACGAGGCCTTCCTCGACCGCATCTACATCGTCAAGGTGCCTTATTGCGTGCGCGTCAGCGAGGAAATAAAGATCTACGAAAAGCTGATCCGCAACTCTTCGCTGGCCGAGGCGCCGTGCTCGCCGGGCACGCTGAAGATGATGTCGCAGTTCGCCATCCTCACGCGCCTGAAGGAGCCCGAGAACTCCAACGTCTTCAGCAAGATGCAGGTCTACGACGGCGAGAACCTCAAGGACACCGACCCCAAGGCCAAGTCGATCCAGGAGTACCGCGACTACGCGGGCGTGGACGAAGGCATGGCGGGCATCTCGACGCGCTTCTCGTTCAAGATCCTGTCGAAGGTGTTCAACTTCGACAGCACCGAAGTCGCCGCCAATGCGGTGCACCTGATGTACGTGCTCGAGCAGCAGATCGAGCGCGAGCAGTTCCCGGCGGAAGTCGAGCAGAAGTACCTCGCGTACGTGAAGGAACTGCTGGCGCCGCGCTATGCCGAGTTCATCGGCAAGGAGATCCAGACCGCCTACCTGGAAAGCTACTCCGAGTACGGCCAGAACATCTTCGATCGCTACGTCACGTACGCCGACTACTGGATCCAGGACCAGGAATACCGCGATCCGGACACCGGCGAGATCTTCGATCGCGGATCGCTCAATGGCGAGCTCGAGAAGATCGAGAAGCCCGCGGGCATCAGCAACCCGAAGGACTTCCGCAACGAGATCGTCAACTTCGTATTGCGCGCGCGTGCCGGAAACGCGGGCAAGAACCCGAACTGGACCAGCTACGAGAAGCTGCGCACGGTGATCGAGAAGAAGATGTTCTCCAACACCGAGGAGCTGCTGCCGGTGATCAGCTTCAACGCCAAGAGCAGTGCCGACGAGCAGAAGAAGCACGAGGACTTCGTGAACCGCATGGTCCACAAGGGCTACACGGCCAAGCAGGTCCGGCTGCTGTGCGAGTGGTATCTCAGGGTGCGCAAGAGTTCGTGATGAAGTAAGGAGGTTCGTTCGTGACGCCGATGCAGCACATCATTGATCGCCGGCTGTCGGGGAAAAACAAGTCCATCGGCAACCGCGAGCGCTTCTTGCGGCGTTATCGGAGCCAGATCCGCGAGGCGGTGCGAGCGTGCCGTGAGCGGGCGCGGCATCCGCAACCTCGAGCAGGGCGAGGACATCATCCTGCCCAAGCGCGACGTGTCCGAGCCCGTGTTCGGCCACGGCCAGGGCGGCGACCGCGAATACGTGCACCCGGGCAACCGCGAATACATCAAGGGCGACCGCATCGAAAGGCCGCAAGGCGGCGGCGGCAAGGGCGGCGGCTCGCAGGCGAGCGACACTGGCGAGGGCGAGGATGACTTCGTCTTCCACCTCACCAAGGAAGAGTTCATGCAGGTCTTCTTCGAGGACCTGGCGCTCCCCCACCTGATCCGCACGCAGCTCGCCGAAGTCCCGGAGATGAAGAGCCTGCGCGCCGGGTTCACGAGCGACGGCACGCCCAGCAACCTCCACGTCCTGCGCTCGATGCGCGGCGCCCTGGCGCGACGCATCGCCCTCGGGGGCGAGGCGCGGCGCGAATTGCGTGAACTCGAGGCCCACCTGGTGCGCCTCTTGCGCCATCCGCGCCAGGCCGACGCGCTGATACAGCGCGAGATTCGCGAGACCGAAGCCAAGATCGAGGAAGCGCGCTCGCGGGTCAAGCATGTGCCTTATCTCGATCCGATCGACTTGCGTTATCGCAACCGGATCAAGGTGCCGGTGCCCTCGGCCAAGGCGGTGATGTTCTGCCTGATGGACGTCTCCGGCTCGATGGACGAGGCACGCAAGGACATGTCCAAGCGCTTCTTCATGCTGCTCTATCTTTTCCTGACGCGGCACTACGAGAAGATCGAGCTCGTCTTCATCCGCCATCACACCCAGGCGGCCGAAGTGACGGAGGACGAGTTCTTCCATGCCACCGAGACCGGTGGCACCGTGGTTTCGAGCGCGCTGACCTTGATGCACGATATCGTCAGGGCGCGCTATCCGAGCGGTGAATGGAACATCTACGGCGCCCAGGCCAGCGATGGCGACAACTGGCACCACGACAGCGGCCGCTGCCGCGAATTGCTCAGCGAACAGATCCTGCCGCTGGTGCGCTACTACGCCTACGTCCAGGTGGCCGAGGCCGAGCAGAACCTCTGGGAGGAATACACCCAGCTGCTCGAGTCGCACAAGAACTTCGCGATGCGCAAGGTCAGCGACGCGGTGGAGATCTACCCGGTGTTCCGTGAGCTGTTCAAGAAAGAGGGAGCACCCGCATGAGCACCGCCGGGCCGCTCCCAAGGCGCTCATTCCCCCTCGGGGGGACCGGTGCGCAGCACCGTAGGGGGCATACATGACTACCGAGACGAAGACGCGTGAACAGCTGCCCAGCCCGTCGGACTGGAACTTCGACCTGATCGAGCTCTATCACGGCGAGATCGCCCGCACAGCGGCCGGGTACAAGCTCGACACCTATGCCAACCAGCTGGAGATCATCACCGCCGAGCAGATGATGGACGCCTACGCCTCGGTGGGCATGCCCGTGATCTACCGCCATTGGTCGTACGGCAAGCAGTTCATCGCAACCGAGAAGAACTATCGCCGCGGCCACATGGGCCTGGCCTACGAGATCGTCATCAATTCGGATCCCTGCATCGCCTATCTCATGGAAGAGAACACCATGGCCATGCAGGCGCTGGTGATCGCGCATGCGGCCTACGGCCACAACAGCTTCTTCAAGGGCAACTACCTGTTCCGCATGTGGACCGATGCGTCGTCGATCATCGACTACCTGGTCTACGCCCGGAAGTACATCTCCGAATGCGAGGAGCGCTTCGGAGTGGGCCCGGTGGAGGACCTGCTCGACTCCTGCCATGCCTTGATGAACCACGGCGTGGATCGCTACCGTCGGCCTCAGAAGCTCTCGCTGGCCAAGGAGCAGACACGCCGCGAAGAGCGCGAGCAGTATCTCCAGCAACAGGTCAACGACCTCTGGCGCACGCTGCCACGACGCAGCGACCGCGGCAGCGAAGAAGAAGCCGCCAAGCGCTTCCCGCCGGAGCCGCAGGAAAACCTGCTGTACTTCATCGAGAAGAATGCTCCGCTGCTCGAACCCTGGCAGCGCGAAGTGGTGCGCATCGTGCGCAAGGTGGCGCAGTACTTCTATCCGCAGCGCCAGACGCAGGTGATGAACGAAGGCTGGGCCACGTTCTGGCACTACACGCTGCTCAACACCATGTACGACAGGGGCCAATTGGCCGACGGCTTCATGATCGAGTGGCTGCAGTCGCACACCAACGTGATCTTCCAGCCCTCGCTGGGCCATCGTGCGTACAGCGGCATCAACCCGTATGCGCTCGGCTTCGCGATGTACAGCGACCTCAAGCGCATCTGCGAAGAGCCGACCGAGGAAGACCGCCGCTGGTTCCCGGATCTCGCGGGCTCGGACTGGCTGACCTCGCTCGACTACGCGATGCGCAACTTCAAGGACGAGAGCTTCATCGGACAGTTCCTCTCTCCCAAGCTCATGCGCGATTTCCGGCTCTTCGCGATCCGCGACGAAGAGGACGAGCCCGAGCTGGAGGTGGCGGCGATCCACGATGACAGCGGCTATCGCACCTTGCGCGAATCGCTTTCACGGCAGTACGACCTCAACCATCGCGAACCGAACATCCAGGTCTGGAGCGTCAACCTGCGCGGCGACCGCTCCCTCATGCTGCGCCACACGCAGCACAACAACCGTCCCTTGCATGACGATGCGCAGGAGGTGCTCAAGCACGTCGCGCGGCTGTGGGGCTTCGACGTCCATCTCGAAAGCGTCGATTCGCAGGGTCGCGTGACGAAGCAGTGGACTGCGATGGCGACCAAGCATTGAGTTTTCGCCCCGGAGGTGCCCTTGGAATAGACATCTTCCGGCGCCCGTATACCAAGACACTAACTGTGTCGGGAGAACCTCAAATGAAGAAATCTGTTTGTTGGAGTGCCCTTGCGCTGGCAGCCGCGCTCGTTGCGGGCGGCTGCTCGATGATGCCGGACATGGGCATGGATTCCGCGCCGGCCAAGAGCATGGATGGAGTGCTGGTCGGCCCCAACGGCATGACGCTTTACACCTTCGATCGCGATGCAGCCAGCGGCGGCAAGAGTGCCTGCAATGGACAGTGCGCCACCAACTGGCCCCCGCTGATGGCGAAGGCCGATTCGAAGGCCAGCGGCGCCTGGACCGTCATTACGCGCGACGACGGCACCAAGCAATGGGCCTACCAGGGCAAGCCCCTGTACTACTGGGTGAAGGACCAGAAGCCCGGCGACAAGACTGGCGACGGCGTCAACAACGTCTGGAAGACCGCCAAGCCCTGAGTCACCAGGCGAAGATCTTCCCCGGGTTCATGATGTTCTTGGGATCGAGGGCGCGCTTGATCGTACGCATCAGCGCTACTGCGCCCTCTCCCGCCTCGGTGCGCAGGAATTCCATCTTGTGCAGGCCGACACCGTGCTCGCCCGTGCAGGTGCCCTCGAGCCGCAGGGCTCGTGACACCAGCTGAAGGTTGAGTTGCTCGGCCGTTTCGCGTTCCTCGGGCTTGCCGGGATCGATCAGATAGCCCACGTGGAAATTGCCGTCGCCGACGTGACCCACGATGAAATAGGGCAGCCCCGAAGCATCGACTTCCTTCACCGTGTCGAGCAGGCACTCGGCAAGTCGTGAGATCGGCACGCAGGTGTCGGTGGTGACCACCCGACAGCCGGGCTTCATCTGTATCGCGGCGAAATACGCGTGATGCCTTGCGGTCCACAGGCGGGAACGTTCCTCCGGCGTGGTCGCCCACTGGAAGTCCTCCCCGCCTTGCTCGCGAGCAATGTCCTGCACGAGTTCTGCCTGCTCTCGCACCCCGGCCTCCGTGCCGTGGAATTCCATCAGCAGCATCGGCCCTTCGCGCAGCGACAGCTTGTCATGGCGGTTCACTGCGCGCACGGCCATCGTGTCGAGCAATTCGCAGCGCGCAATGGGGACGCCCATCTGGATGATCTGGATCGTCGTGTTGACCGCCGCCTCAAGCGTCGGGAAGCTGCAGACCGCCGCGGACATCGCCTCAGGAAGCGGATAGAGCTTGAGCGTGATCTCGGTCATCACGCCAAGCGTGCCTTCGCTGCCGACGAAGAGCCGGGTGAGGTCGTAGCCTGCGCTCGACTTCTTGGCGCGCGTGCCGGTATGCACGACCTCCGCGCTGGCTGTCACCACGGTGAGTCCCAGCACGTTCTCGCGCATGGTGCCGTAGCGCACCGCGTTCGTGCCGCTGGCGCGTGTCGCGCTCATGCCGCCGAGCGTGGCATCGGCACCCGGGTCGATCGGGAAGAACAAGCCCGTATGCCGGATTTCGTTGTTGAGCTGGGTTCGCGTCACCCCGGCCTGCACCGTCACGGTGAGGTCTTCCGGATTGATGGCGACGATCGCGTTCATGCGGCTCAGGTCGATGCTGATGCCTCCTTGCACGGCGAGCAGATGCCCCTCGAGCGAGGATCCCACGCCATAGGCGATCACCGGCACTTCATGTGTCGCGGCGAGCCCGACCGCGTCGGCGACGTCCTGGGTGGATTCTGCATACACCACGGCCTCGGGTGGAGGCACGTCGAAGGGCGACTCGTCGCGGCCGTGTTGCTCGCGCACCGCCAGCGCCGTGGAGCAGCGATCGCCGAACCGGATCTTGAGGGCATCGATCATGGCGGCCGGGACGGGACGCGGCTCGACCTTGGGATACAGAGGCGAAGCCAGCGGCGCGTTCACGATGGAGGTCTCCGACGAGGTCTGGGGATCGAACCATTCTAGGAGCCCGCACGCGGCGAAGCCTACACTTCACGGGAAAGGAGCTTGCACGACCATGGGTCATCGACTCACCAAGATCGCCACCCGGACGGGCGATGACGGCACAACGGGCCTGGGCAGCGGGCAACGCGTGTCCAAGGACGACTTGCGAGTCCATGCAATGGGCGAGGTCGATGAACTCAACTCGCAGATCGGCGTGCTGCTCGCCGAGCCCCTGCCGGCGAACGTGCGGGACCTGCTGGTCACCATCCAGCATGAACTCTTCAATCTCGGCGGCGAGCTGTCGATGCCGGGCCATGAATTGCTCAAGTCCGAGGCCGTCCTGCGACTCGACGAGGCGCTCGAACACCACAATGCCGAACTGCCACCCTTGAAGGAATTCATCCTTCCGGCAGGCACGCGCAGCGCCGCGCAGGCTCATGTATGCCGCACGATCGCACGCCGGGTCGAACGCTCCGTCGTCGGGCTGGCCGCGCGGGAAACGGTGAATGCGGCACCGCGCCAATACCTCAACCGGCTTTCCGACCTCCTGTTCGTGTTGGCGCGGGTGCTCAACCGCGCCAATCTCGACGGGCTCGGCGGTGACGATGTCTACTGGAAAAGCGAAAGGCTTCAGCGCGATGCGTCGCACTGAAGCCTGTGGTGGCCAAGCCTGAGGCTTATTTCATCTTTTCCGATACGCCGGCGTCGAACTCGAGCTGGCTGAGCGAGCCGTCCTTGTCCTTGTCGAGGGCATCGAACTTCGCCGCGATGGCGGGCAATCGGGCGGCCTCCTGCTTGCTGAGCTTGCTGTCTCCGTCCACGTCCGCACGCATGAAAGCGGTCGCGGAGGGCGATGCCGGTTGCGTCGTGCCGGGGGTGGGCGAAGTCTGCGCCTGCGCGGCGACGGCCATGGTCCCAACGGTGACCGCGATCACGCGCAGCACCTGGGACTTGATGTCGACGTCGATCTTGCGGGCTTGTGAGCGAGACATATCGCTTCCTCCATGAGGTTGAACGAACCCTCATTCAATCCCCCGCAAGCCTGTCGGACCAGCGCTTTTGCCCGACATTACCCCGGTTACAGCACCACATCATCGGCTTACTTGGGCTTGCGTGCGCTTGCCACGCTCTTCAGAAGCCGACCAGGGCAGCAGCCACATCGACAGTGACCAGGGGCCGGCTCAACGCGGCCGAGGCGGCACGAGCGAACTCCCTTGCCCATGTCTCGTTGCTGAACTGCGCATGACCTGCGGCTCGTGCGATGGCCAATACCTTGTCGGCAATGAGCACCTTGCCTGAGGCGCGCTGCGGCTCGCATTCGAAGACCTGGAATTGTTCGTCCAGCCAGCGACGGCCCTCTTCATGCGACATCTGCGCCGTCTCCTGCGCGGTCACGCGCGTCTCCTGCCCAGGCCCGAACCTGACGATCACTTCGCTGACCATGAGCGGCACCTCCGAAAAAAAGAACCCGCCGAAGCCTGGGGGCTTTCGGCGGGTCTGATCCCACTGACGTGGGCTCTGCTGAGGGAACCTATGGAGAGAGGTCCATCGCAACTCCGCCAGAAGCTTTATTGCGACGACTGAGTTTGATTCCATCGCGAATGGGAAATTTGCGCCAGCGTTCTTGCCGGCCTTTACCTCGCTTACAAACTAGCACAACGACCCCTGCCTAAGCCGGCACTACCACGTCGCGCCTGGCTTGCCACACGGCCGACTGTTGCGCCGACGACTGCGGGGCAAGCCTGCGCAGCTCCAGCATCACCTCGCTTCGCTCGGCGACGTCGAGGTGGCGGAAGACGAAGTCACGCTCATTGCCTGGCTCTCCCGTGACAAACCACTGGGAGGTGATCTCGCCGATGCCCGGATGCCGAACCTTCACGTGGATATGCGGTGCGCGGCCGGTATAGGGCACCGGCCGGATGGTGCGGAAGCGATAGGCGCCACGCGCATCGCTCACGGCCGCCCCGAAGCCCTGGAAGCCGGCATCGATGCGTGGGCCCGCGCCTCGCGGATGTCGATAGCTGCCATGGATGTCGCACTGCCAGATCTCGATCTCCGCGCGGTCGAGCGTCCGGCCGTTCTGATCGATCACCATGCCTTCGATGTCGAGCCACTCGCCCTGTGCCGGGCGTTGCCCTTTCACATGCGTCAGGTCGGCATCGTCGTCAAGCGGGCGCTCGGTCGGATAGAACGGTCCTTCGGTCATGGCAGGCATTCGCTGCCGGGCCATGGCGAGCATCGGGAACCCCAGGCTCGCCGCCGACACGCCGACGCCGACGACGGCACGAAGCACCCGCCGACGCCACAGACAAGACATTTCATCGCTGCACACGGCCGCCTCCATCAAGGCCCGAACGAGCTGGTTGGGTCTCCGCCGGGGCGCGGCGAAGTTCCGCCGCAGTCAGCCGCGTCGGCGCTTGACTGCGTCCGAGAGGACCGCCAGCACTTGGAGCGAGTCGGCCCAGCCGATGCAGCCATCCGTGATGCTCTTGCCGTACTCCAGCTTGGCGGGATCGTCCTTGCCGGCGGTGAACTTCTGGTTGCCTCCGTGGAGATGGCTCTCGACCATCACGCCGAAGATCTTTCTCGAGCCGCCTGCAATCTGATCCGCGATGTCGCGCGCCACATCGACCTGGCGTTCATGCTGCTTGCTCGAGTTGGCATGCGAGCAGTCCACCATGAGTGACCGAGGCAGCTTGGCCTGGGCGAGATCGCCGCACGCAGCATCGACATGGCCGGCGTCGTAGTTGGGCGTCTTTCCGCCGCGCAGGATCACGTGGCAGTCCTTGTTCCCCTTGGTCTCGACGATGGCAACCTGGCCGTTCTTGTGCACCGAAAGGAAATGGTGCGCACGGCTGGCGGCCTGGATCGCGTCAGTGGCGATCTTGATGTTGCCATCGGTGCCATTCTTGAAGCCGATCGGTGCCGACAGGCCCGAGGCCAACTCGCGATGCACCTGGCTCTCGGTGGTGCGCGCGCCGATAGCGCCCCACGCAATGAGGTCGCCGATGTATTGCGGGGAGATCACGTCGAGGAATTCGCTCCCGGCGGGCATGCCGATGCGGTTGATGTCCAGCAGCAGCTGGCGTGCGATGCGCAAACCCTCGTCAATGCGGAAGCTCTCATCGAGGTAGGGATCGTTGATCAGGCCCTTCCATCCCACGGTCGTGCGCGGCTTCTCGAAATACACCCGCATCACGATTTCGAGCGTGTCCGCGAACTTCTCGCGCTGCGCCAGAAGCAGGCGGGCATATTCCATCGCAGCCGCCGGATCATGAATGGAGCACGGGCCGATGATGACAAGCAGCCGATCTTCCTTGTCATTCATGATCCCGCGGATGGCTTGCCGAGTCTTGGTCACGAGCGCCTCCACAGGCGTGCCGCGAATCGGGAAGAAGCGGATCAGGTGCTCGGGCGGAGGCAAGGGGGTCACGTCCTTGATCCTCTCGTCGTCGGTCTGCGAGGTTTTGTCGACAGGCGCATACCAACCCTCGACGGCGGTGGTGGACTTGGCGGTCATGAGATGTGATCTCCTTTGCGAATGGGCATAAAAAAACCGCCGGGAGGCCCGGCGGTTTCTTGGATTCGGTCGCTGTTGGCGTTTACGCGCTGACCTCTCCTCCGCCGGTGCGGTGCGAGAAGCAAAAGTAGCCAAAGAAAAAGCAAGCGCGAGCCATGGCGGCTAATGTAGCACGAGCTCGCAGGCCTTCAGCAAGCCGAAACCAGGGATCGGGACACGCCATCACGCCGAGCCTTGCGGGAGGCTTGAGTCCTCGGACGACGCCTGCGAATCGGCGGCGGGCCTGAGGCCGCGCGTGATGGCTGCCCACCAGCCGGGCCGGCGCGCCGGCGATTGCAGCGCGGGATCCGGCGCACGCAGCACTTCTACTTCACCGAGCATGCGCGCCGCAACGTCGAGAAATTCCCGTCGCAGTTCGTGGCGGTCTTCGGTTTCACGATTGGTGGCATCAATCCACGAGTCGAGCATCCACTGCACCTCGGTGAACGTGACCGCGTAGTGGCGCAAGGTCTCGGGGAGCACTTGATGCGAGCCAAGCAAGGCCCGCCGCTCGGATTCGAGACGATCGCGCATGTCCTGCTGCAGCTGGGCACGCGCCGAACCCGACGCCGTGCGTATTTGCCGCACGAACTTCATCAGGTCGCTGTTGACACTCTCCACGCGTTCGAGGAGATCAGGATCGGCAGGCGCGCGCCGCTCGGGCGGAAGAGTGGAATCGGGTGCGGACATGAGAGTGACGACCGGGCCTGGCCCAGCGCCTGCGCAGGGTAGCCAGTCGGCGGTCCGGTCGCAAGGCAGCCGCCCACGCTTGCGGCGTTGGCGTGAGAAAGCTCTCAGTGACAGCGATCTTGCGGCAGCCCGTGAGCCGCAAGCAGTCAGATCGCCAAGCAGACGCTCAGGCTGTGCCGCCGACGGTCAGTCCGTCAATGCGCAAGGTGGGCTGGCCCACCCCGACCGGGACACTCTGTCCTTCCTTGCCGCAAGTGCCGACACCGGTATCGAGCTCGAGGTCGTTGCCGATCATCGTCACGCGCGTGAGCGCATCCGGGCCGTTGCCGATGATGGTGGCACCCTTCACCGGATACTGGATGCGGCCGTTCTCCACCCAGAAAGCCTCGCTTGCCGAGAACACGAACTTTCCGCTGGTGATATCGACCTGGCCACCTCCGAAGTTGGTGGCGTACAGACCCTTCTTGATCGACGCGACGATCTCGTCGCTGGTCTTGTCGCCGGCCAGCATGTACGTGTTGGTCATTCGCGGCATCGGCACATGGGCATAGCTCTCGCGCCGGCCGTTGCCCGTGGGCTGGACCTTCATCAAGCGCGCATTGAGGTTGTCCTGGATGTAGCCGCGCAGCACGCCGTCTTCAATCAGCACGTTGCGCTGGGTGGCATTGCCCTCGTCGTCCACGTTGAGCGAGCCGCGGCGGTCCGGCAGGGTGCCGTCGTCGAGCACGGTCACTCCCTTGGCGGCCACGCGCTGGCCGATGCGCCCGGAAAACGCGCTCGACCCCTTGCGGTTGAAGTCCCCTTCAAGGCCGTGACCAATCGCTTCATGAAGCAGCACGCCCGGCCAGCCCGGGCCCAATACGACGCTCATTTCTCCCGCGGGCGCGGGTCGGGATTCGAGGTTGGTCAGCGCCGCATCCACTGCATCGAACACATACTGCTCGATCACGGAGTCGTGGAAGTACCCCAGTCCGAAGCGCCCGCCGCCACCTCCCGAGCCGACTTCGCGGCGACCGCCCTGCTCCGCAATGACCGTGACCGAAAGCCGTACCAGCGGACGCACGTCCGCGGCCATCGTGCCGTCGGCGCGGGCGATCAGCACCACGTCGTACTCGCTCGCAAGGCCCGCCATGACTTGCACGATACGCGGGTCCTTCTCGCGTGCGAGTTTTTCCACCTTCTCGAGCAGCGCCACCTTCTGGGCGCTGTCGAGCGTGGCAATGGGGTCGAGCGGTGCGTAGAGCGCCCGGCTGCCGGCCACTTGCGAACCTTGGATCTTGATTCGGCGGCTTTGCCCGCTTGCGGCAATGGTGCGCACGGTGCGGGCCGCATCGAGCAGCGCTGCTTCCGAGATGTCATCGGAATAGGCAAATGCGGTCTTCTCGCCGGCAACCGCGCGCACGCCCACGCCTTGGTCGATGCCGAAGCTTCCCGATTTCACGATGCCTTCCTCGAGGCTCCAGCCTTCGCTGCGCGTGTACTGGAAATAGAGGTCGGCATCGTCGATCCGATGCTCGCCGATGGTTCGCAGTGCCTGGGCCAGCTTGACTTCGTCGAGACCGAAGGGCTCGAGCAGCAGCGTTTGAGCGACCGCTAGGCGCTCGAGGGTGGGTTCGCGCGAGATCATGACGGCGATTGTAGGCAGCGGCCGACCGCCGCGCGCGCCAGGTCATGGTTTACACGCCCTGTCGACAGGGTGAGCCCTTCCGGGAGTCATGCCCTCGCCGACAAGGCCGCACCACAGTGTCCACAGAAGCGGTCGTCGCCCAAGACCAAGCCCCCGCAAGAAGGGCAGCGCAATGCGAGACAGACGGCATCGGCCGGGCCCTCATCGAGCGGCAGATCCACATCCACCCCGGAGAATTCCCCCTCGTGGGAGTCAAGGGCTGTCGCTGGCGCTGCCGCGATGCCGGCGGCCTTTGCCGAGGGCATCATCAGCATGCCCGGCGTGGTGGCCGTGTCTGACGCAGTCGCTCCCTGTACGTGCCCTGAAGGTGGCCCATACAACTCATCCTCGCGGGCTTGCACGACATCCTCCTGGGCGAGGTACACCGCACATGCTCCCCGCAGGTAAACCAGGGCGGGCATCACCAATGCGACGGCCGCCACGGCCACCCCGCCGACAAGTCCGGGACCCAGGTGGCTGCTGCTGCCTACGTCCCACCTTCCGTTGCCTGCCAGCGGCCCCATCGACAGATCGATCCCGAGGATCGCCATGGACATGCCTGCCACGACACTTCCGCCTGCCGACACGACGGACAGCGCCACGGCGCCAACCGCGGTCGCGAGCAGCGTCACAAGCAGCATCATGATCACGACGCTCAAGAGCCGCGCCCGCGCAATGGCAAACAACCGTCCGATGCATTGCACGGCATCGGCGCCATCCCATACGGCAGGAGCCGCCAGGGGCAGGACCACGGTGGGCAATGCCAACAAGGCCACTCCCACGACCAGCACCGCCATCGGCATCACCACCGCGTACAGCACCGGGCCGAGCCAGGGCATCTTGCAGATAACCAGTACCAACGCCAGGAAGAGAGCTCCTGCTGCATAGGTTACGGCGAGCAGGAACATCACCCCGAGGAGACGGCTCGTACTGCGCAGTGCGAGGCGCAAGGTCCCGGTCCATGGGCCTTGCCTGCGCTGCCGCGCGTCATCCATCAGAAGGACGCCTGCGAGGTTCAGCGCATAGAAGGCCGTCGAAAGGGCCAGCAGGCCGCAACACGCGGCTAGGAAGGCGGACTCCCGATAAGCCGCTTGCCCAGCCAGGCCCATCAGCAATCCGGCCGCAATCAGCCCGCACGACAAGGCGGCGAGTGCCCGTCCATGACGTACGGCGTCCAGACACTCCAGCAGGGTATCGGCGGATCGAATCTGGCGGCTGATCGATGGCATGCTGTTCTCCTGCCGCGGCCGATATCGCTGTTGCAAAACCTTACGCCGGCCACCCAGCCTAGACGCGGAATATTCGCTTCGGAGGTCGCCAGCGACAAACCCGATGGCGTTCAATCATAGCCAGCCCCTTATCCATCCCCGACTATCCCGAGAGTGGGGGGTTACTGATGTTGCGGCGTCCGAGCCCTATTTCGTAAACAACACTTTTTCACATCTCTCCCGCAATTTCGTGAAAGGCTCCACCATAATGACCCGGTCTTTATGGAAGCGTTGCCTAGGCGTGAGTGGTTCCCGACGGGTAAAGCTCCAATCGACTGAATCCGTGTTTAAAAGGAGCTCTCTCATGGGCAACAAGCTTTATGTGGGCAATCTGCCCTATTCCATGCGCGACGAAGACCTCAACGAGGCTTTCAGCCAGTACGGCACCGTCACTTCAGCAAAGGTAATGATGGATCGCGACACCGGTCGTTCCAAGGGCTTCGGCTTCGTGGAAATGGGCTCGGACGCGGAGGCGCAAGCCGCCATCAATGCCATGAATGGGCAGACGCTGTCCGGTCGCGCGCTGGTCGTCAACGTCGCTCGTCCGCGCGAAGAGCGCCCGGGTGGCTTCGGTGGCCCGCGTGGTGGTGCCGGCGGCTTCGGCGGCGGCCGCCGTGAGGGCGGCTTCGGCGGCGGTGGTGGTGGTGGTCGTGGCGGCTACGGTGGTGGTGGTAGGCGGTGGCCGCGGCGGCTTCGGCGGCGGTGGTCGCGGCGGTTACTGAACCAGCGCGTTTCCTCGATATTCCCTCAAGAGCGACAGGACGTTCGTCCTGTCGCTTTTTCGTTTGCCGGTTCTGAACCCAAGCGGTCGTTACCCCGGTCGGGTCATGGCCAACGGATCGACCCAACGATCGAATTCCTCGGCGCTGACATGGCCGCTGGCCAGGGCGGCCTCCCGCAAGCTCAAGCCTTGCGCATGCGCCGTCTTGGCAATTTGCGCGGCATTGTCATAGCCGATATGCCGATTCAAGGCGGTGACCAGCATCAGATTGCGCTCCAGATGCTCGTCGATGGCTGCCTCATCGGGCTCCAGTCCCTGGGCGCAGAACCGGTCGAAGGCCGCGACGGCATCGGCGAGCAACTCGATACTTTCCAGCACGTTGTGCACCATCACAGGCTTGTAGACATTCAACTGGAAGTTTCCCTGCGAGCCGGCAAAAGCCACCGCCGTATCGTTGCCGAAGACCTGCACGCACACCATCGTGAGCGCCTCGCATTGAGTGGGGTTGACCTTCCCCGGCATGATCGAGGAACCCGGTTCGTTCTCGGGAATGCGCAATTCGCCGATACCGCAGCGCGGGCCGCTGGCAAGCCAGCGAATATCGTTGGCCATTTTCATCAGCCCACCCGCCACTGTCCGCAGGGCGGCCGAGGTCTGCACCAGCGCATCATGCGCAGCCAATGCAAAGAACTTGTCTGATGCCGAGCGAAATGGGTGCCCGGTCAAGACCTCGAGTTGCTGCGCCGTGCGTTCTCCGAATTCAGGGTGGGCGTTGAGGCCCGTTCCCACCGCGGTGCCACCGATCGCCAAATCATGGAGGCCCCCCAGCGCCTGGCGGACGGCTTGCAGACCGAAGTCGATCTGCGCCACCCATGAGCCGATCTCCTGTCCCAGGGTGATGGGGGTCGCGTCCTGCAGATGCGTCCGCCCGGTCTTCACCAGGTGCTCATGAGTCCGCGCTTTCGCCTCCAGCGTGTCACGCAGGGCCGTGAGCGAGGGGAATAGCCGCTCATGCAGCTGCTCCACCACGGCCACGTGCATTGCGGTGGGAAAGGTGTCGTTCGACGACTGGCCGCGATTGACGTGATCGTTCGGATGCACCGGCTGCTTGCTGCCCATGACACCGCCTGCCAGTTCTATCGCACGATTTGCGATCACCTCGTTGGCGTTCATGTTCGATTGCGTGCCCGAGCCCGTCTGGAAGACGACGAGCGGGAAGTGCTCATCGAGCCGGCCGTCGATCACCTCGTCGGCGGCGCGAACGAGGAGCGCAGCCACCTCCTCCGGCAGTTCGCCCAGTTCCGCATTCGCCTGCGCCGCCGCCTTCTTGAGCAGCCCGAGGGCACGAATCATCGGACGCTGCCACCGAAAGCGCGAGACGCCGATGGGAAAGTGGTGCATCGAGCGCTGCGTCTGGGCTCCCCAGTAACGATCTGCGGCCACTTCGACGGGGCCCATCGAATCTCTTTCGGTGCGGGTGGAGAGGGCTTGCATCAATCGCTCCTTGTCGCTGTGCGCCGGGGCTCATTCCAGATATCGGCGTCGGTGTAGCCCAGTTCCTCGAAGTCGCGCAAGCGCAGGCTTGCATCGCTGTCGCAGAAGAATTCGTCGAGCTGCGGTGGCTTCACCTCCGTGCCCGCCAGCATGGCGTGCGCCTGGCCGCGATGGTGGATCTGGTGCTCGAACAGATGCGCGAGCAGGCGATCGAGTCGCTCCGGATGCGGACCGCCGGCGCGCGGGACGTCGATCTTCGTGGCCAGCTTGTCGTTGTCGAGCTCGCTGCAGATCGCGATGAGTCGCGCATCAGCCTGCTGCTGGGCTCGAGCGAGCTCGGCGCAGGTTTGCATCGGCTCGCTGGGCTCGAAGAACAGCCGCCACTGCGCGTTGGGCGCCGCGTGGCGCAGGCTTCGCTCCATCGCGTCGAGGTAGTACCAATCGACCGTGAGGATGTGATTCAGCGTGGCCTTGATGGACGGAAAGAAGCTCGTGCGCGTGGCTTCGAATGCTGCCTGATCGAGTTGCGCGCAAGACTTGAACAAGCGGTGATTCGCCCAACGATTGTTGTGGGCCCAGGCGAGCAGATGGTGACACAGGCTCGACACGTTCCAGCTCCCGTGACGATGAGGCGAATGATTGTGCTCGCCCCATCGTGTGGGGTCGTGCCTGTCGTCGGCAAGCCCTACTCGCCGCGCCGCTTCTTGCGCCCGCGACCCGAAAGGAGCCGGTCGTACAGCCAGTTGGGCAGCATCCGCAACAGCTTGGCGACCACGCCCATTTGCCACGGGATGACGCGATAGCTGACACCGGATTCGATGGCGCGATACGCCCGATCGGCAAACACTTCAGGTGGCATCAGGAAAGGCATCGCATACGTGTTGGCGCGAGTGAGCGGGGTGTCGATGTAGCCCGGGACCACCGTGCACACCTTGACTCCGGAATCGCGCAACTCGCCGCGCAGGCTCTCGCAGTAGCTCACCACCCCGGCCTTGCTGGCGCAATATGCGCCGTGCCCCGGCAGGCCCCTGATGGCCGCAACGCTTGCAATGCCCACGAACGTGCCGGCACGACGCTCGCGCATGGGCGAGACGAACGGATGGAACGTCGCCGCCATGCCAAGGTTGTTGGTCTCGAAGGTGGCGCGGATGACCTCGAGGTCTTCGGCCTCGGCGGTATCCACGCCCACGCTGATGCCCGCGTTGGCAATGACCACCCCAGGCAGGCCTTGCCGAGAAATGCAGTCGCGCCCCGCGGCGACGATGGCGTCGATGTCGCGCACATCGGCGCCATAGACCTCCACGCGACCGGGCTCGAAGCCTTGCGCTCGCGCCCAGGCTTCGATCTCGCCGGCGCGGCGGGCCACAAGGGCAAGCCGGTATCCGGCTTGGTAGAAGCGCGCAGCCAGGGCCTGTCCGATGCCGCTAGACGCACCGGTGATGAAAACGAGAGGAGAACTCATGAGCGGAGTCGGTCGTCCAGGCGCATTCAACGAGGCGGCAGCATGCCTCGCACGTCACCTTCCAGCTCAACCACTCGCGTGCGGTGGTCGTACTTCAGTGAATTGGCCGTCACTTGCATGGCGCCCTGGCGCAAATGCACCGGCAAGTGCGACTGGACCCGCTGGTCGTCGGGGAACACCTTGAGGTACTCGCCCTGGAACTCGAGCTCCTCGTCGCGCGCCTTGCCGGTCGTGCCCGCTTCGCGCACCACTCGCGCCTCGCCCATCAACTCGACCTCGCTGCCATCGCCCTTGGCCAGCGCCCGCCTGGCCGTGGCCACCGCGATCCGGCCGTCTTCATCGACGCTGCGCACCCGGACGTCATCGATCTCCAGCGTGTCGTTGTCCGGATAGTGCCGCGCCTCGCGCCCTTCGATCAGCGTGCGCGGCTTGCCATCGGGAGTGAAGTGCTGCACCGAAAAGCGGTTCATCCTGTAGTCGGGATCGTGGCGCGGCGGTGCCTCGGCCCGCGGCGCTTCGGGCACCGGCGTGTTCTTCACCAGCCAGTAGGTTCCTGCGGCAAGCATGGCCATCAGCAGGATGGGCAAGGATGCGCTGACCTGGTCCCACCAACGCGACCAGCGTGGGCGCGGCGGCGCATGGCGGGGCGCGGCCGGCGCCATGACGACCGGCCCTGAGCCCGTCGTCATGCCAGTCGCCCGTCGTCGAGCGTCTGTAGATGGCCTTCCAGCAAGGACGCATAGCGACCCTGCGCGATCAGGAGCAGATCGCAGAACTCGCGCGCCGCTCCCTCTCCGCCGGCTCGGCGCGTCACGTAGTGCACGCAGGCCAGTGCCTCGGCGTGCGCCTCCCGCGGCGCGCACGAAAAGCCTGCACGCGCCAGGAGGGGCAGATCCGGCCAGTCGTCGCCGATCACTGCGAGCTCATGCCAGTCCAGCCGCAAGCGAGAGAGCACATCCTTGGCGGCCGCAAGCTTGTCGTGCACTCCATAGACGGCTTCGGCAATGCCGAGGTCCGCCATGCGACGACGCACCGCAGGAGAGTCTCGGCCGGTGATCACAACCGGCGTGATGCCGGCCTGGGCGAGCAGCTTCAGGCCATGGCCGTCGAGGACATGAAAGGCCTTGAAGTCTTCGCCGTGCTCGCCGATGTACAGGCGGCCATCGGTCAGCACGCCATCCACGTCGAAGACCGCTGCGCGCATGCCTTGCGCCTGCAGCAGGAGGTCTGGAGGAAAGACCTGCGTCGGGGCGATCGGGCGCATCAGATGACCTTGGCGCGCATCAGGTCGTTGGAGTTGAGCGCGCCCACCAGCTGCCCCTCGGCATCGACGACCAGCACCGAGGTGATGCGCGCATCCTCCATCAGGTCGGCCGCTTCGACGGCCAGGGCATCGTCGCGCACGGTACGTGGATTGCGCGTCATGACTTCCTGCGCCTTGAGGCCGCGCAGATCGCCACCTCGCTCGATCTGGCGGCGCAGATCACCGTCGGTGAAGATGCCCAGCACCCGATCGCTCTCGTCGACCACGGCCGTGGCGCCAAGGCCCTTGCTCGACATCTCGCGCATCATGTCGGTGAAGACTGTCTCCGCCCTCACGCGGGGCACCGCATCGCCGTTGCGCATGACGTCGCGCACATGGGTCAGCAGCTTGCGACCCAGCGACCCCCGGGGTGCGAGCGTGCGAAATCCTCTTCCTTGAATCCACGTGCGTCCAGCAGTGCGACGGCCAGCGCGTCGCCCAGGGCGATCTGCGCCGTCGTGCTTGCCGTGGGCGCGAGGTTCAGTGGACACGCCTCCTTCTCGACCGAGGTGTCGAGAACCACCTCGGCGTGGCGGCCCAGTGTGGAATCGGTGCGGCCGGTCATGGCCACCAGCGAAATGCCGAGGCGCTTGAGCATCGGCAGGATCGCCGTGAGCTCATCGCTTTCGCCCGAATTGGAGATGGCCAGGACCAGGTCGGCCTCGGTGATCATGCCGAGATCGCCATGGCTGGCTTCGGCGGGATGAACGAACATCGCCGGCGTTCCGGTCGAGGCCAGCGTCGCTGCCATCTTGCGACCGACATGCCCGCTCTTGCCCATGCCCATCACGACCACCCGTCCCGAGCACCTCAGGATCGCTTCCACGGCGCGCGCAAACGGCTCGGACTGACGATCCCTCAGGCCCTGCAGCGCTGCGGCCTCGATGTCGAGCGTCTTGCGGGCGAGTTCGATGGCCCGACTCGGGTCGAAGGCGCCAAAGGCTGGCGTGGGCAGGAAACGTTCTGTCACGGCAAGGGACGCTCGATTAGGATTCGTGGATTCTAGGCTTCGGCCATCTCCGCGCCAGCCCGCATGCGGGCTGTCCTGTCCATGCGCGGCGTCGGTCCGGGCATGTGGGCTTGACAACCCGAAACCTGATGGCCTCCACCCTCGAACTCGTCCTGCTCTACCTTCTTGCCGCGGTGCTCGGCGTGGTCGCATGCCGATCGTTCAAGCTGCCGCCGATGCTGGGCTACCTGGCCGTGGGCATCCTCATCGGACCCAACACCCTGGCCCTGGCGAAAGACACCGTCGGGTTGACCTACCTGGCCGAGTTCGGCGTGGTGTTCCTGATGTTCGTGATCGGGCTCGAATTCAACCTGCCCAAGCTCAAGAGCATGCGCAAGCTGGTGTTCGGGCTGGGCTTGAGCCAGGTCCTGGTCACCGTGCTGGTCGCCGTGGGAGCCAACGCCGCATTGCATTGGGGATTTACGGCGGCGGGGCGCCATTGGGGCCTCAGCTGGCCGGCGGCGATCGCACTGGGCGGAGCCTTGGCGATGTCGTCCACCGCCATCGTCGTCAAGCTGATGGCCGAGCGGCTCGAGCTCGAAACCGAGCATGGACGGCGCGTGATGGGCGTGCTGCTGTTCCAGGACCTGGCCGTGGTGCCCTTCCTCGTGCTGATCCCCGCGCTGGGCTCGGGCAGCGGCGACCTGGGGCGCGATCTCGGGCTGGCGATCTTCAAGGCTGGGGTCCTGCTGACTCTGCTGCTTGTGGGCGGCCAGCGCGTGATGCGCTGGTGGCTCACCATCGTTGCGCGGCGCAAGAGCGAGGAGCTCTTCATCCTCAACCTCCTGCTGGTCACCCTTGGCCTGGCCTGGCTCACCGAACATGCCGGCCTGTCGCTGGCGCTGGGCGCCTTCATCGCCGGCATGCTGATCGCCGAGACCGAATACAAGCACCAGGTCGAGACGGACATCAGGCCCTTCCACGATGTGCTGCTGGGCCTGTTCTTCATCACGATCGGCATGCTGCTCGACTGGCGCGGCGTGCTTCGGCAATGGCCGCTGGTGCTTGTGCTGCTGGTCGGACCGGTGCTCTTCAAGTTCGTGCTGGTCACCGCGCTGGCGCGGATCTTCGGTGCGCCAGCCGGGGTCGCGCTGCGTACCGGCCTGTACCTGGCGCAGGCCGGTGAATTCGGACTGGTGCTGCTCAACCTGGCGACCGACAACGGGCTGGTGCCCCAGCCGCTGCGCAATGCGGTGCTCGCCGCAATGGTGTTGTCGATGTTGCTCACTCCCTTCATCGTGCAGTACAGCAACCGCATCGTCATGCGGCTTTCGGCGAGCGACTGGCTGATGCAGTCGGTGGCGCTCACCAGCATCGCAAAGAAGTCGATCAGGACGGAGGCTCACGTCATCATCTGCGGCTATGGCCGAAGCGGACAGAACCTGGCGCGCCTGCTCGAGGCCGAGGGCATTCCGTACATGGCGCTCGACCTCGATCCGGACCGGGTACGGCAGGCCGCCGCGGCGGGGCAGTCCGTCGTGTTCGGCGATGCCGCCCGCCTGCAGAGCCTGATGGCCGCGGGGCTGGCGCGCGCCAGCGCGGTGGTGGTGAGCTACCACGACACGCCGTCCTCGCTGAAGATCCTGCAGCTCGTGCGCGAGCATGCGCCGAAGGTGCCGGTGGTCGTGCGCACCATCGACGATGCCGATCTCGAGCGGCTGCGTGCTGCCGGAGCGACCGAGGTGGTGCCCGAAGCGATCGAAGGCTCGCTGATGCTTGCCTCGCATGCCCTGGCGCTGGTGGGCGTGCCGATGCGCCGGGTGATCCGTGTGGTGCAGGACCAGCGGGACGCGCGCTACGGCCTGCTGCGCGGCTACTTCCACGGCGCGGACGACGATACCGCCGACGAGCTGGAACATCAGCGGCTGCCAGTCCGTCACGCTGCCCGCAGGCTCCAGCCTGTGCGGCCAGCCGCTGGCACACGCTGCCTTGCATGCGATCGGCGTGTCGGTAGTCTCGGTGCGACGCGCCCACGGCGGGATGGTCAAGCCCGAGGATCATCTGCTGATGGGCGCTGGCGATACCCTCGTGCTGGCCGGGCTGCCGGAACCCCTGGCGCTGGCGGAAGAGAAACTGTTGACGAGTTGATTGGAGTCACAGCATGGACGCATGCGACTACATCCGAAGCCATATCCGCACCGTGCCCGACTGGCCGGAGCCGGGGGTGCAGTTTCGCGACATCACGCCGCTGCTGCAGAACCCCAAGGTGTTCCGGGTGCTGATCGACCAGTTCGTGCACCGCTACTTCGATATCGAGGCCGACATCATCGCCGGGCTCGACGCGCGCGGATTCATCATCGGCTCGGTCCTGGCCTACGAGCTCAACATCGGCTTCGTGCCCATCCGCAAGAAGGGCAAGCTGCCTTTCACGACCGTCGAGGAGACCTACGAGCTCGAATACGGCTCGGCCACCGTGGAGTTGCACACCGATGCGGTGAAGGCAGGCGACCGGGTGATCCTGATCGACGACCTGATCGCCACCGGCGGAACGATGATGGCCGGCAAGCGCCTGCTCGAGCGGCTGGGCGGCGACGGTCATCGAAGGAGCGGCCATCGTCGATCTTCCGGAACTGCGCGGCTCCGAGCGGCTGCGTGGGGCGGGGCTGCAGCTCTTCACGCTGGTGTCATTCGAGGGACATTGACGTCGAGGCCGCGCATGCGGCCAAGCGGCCGGTCAGCTCGCCGGAGCGTGCCGAAGTGCGTTGGCCCGGGCCCGCACCGTCATCACCGCGCCCGCAGCACGCAGCACTTCGAGTGCAATCTGCGGCACGCGGGCTGCAAGCTCTTCGAAGCGAGGCAGGCGCAGCGCGTAGATGACGCAAGGCGTCATGGCTTCGACGTTGGCACCGCGCGGTACGTCGGCAAACAGGCTCGGCTCGCCGAGGATCGCGCCGGGCCGCAGCAAGGCCATCCTGCTCGAGCCGGGCGCTCCCCCCGTCACGTAGACCTGCATCGTGCCTTGGACCAGGAAATACATCGAACGGTCACGGTCGCCCTGCCTGATCACTTGATCGCCAACGCGTGCTTCGTGGCGGGTGAGATATTGAGACAAGGTGCGCCATTGCTGCGCATCCAGGCGGGGACGGAAGGAATCCTCCGAATTGAGCGACTGCACCGCCTGAACCAGTTCATCCACATCCATTGCGATCCTCGGCTTGATGACTCGGTCGTGGCATAAGACGCACGGGTTTGCGCGTCGCCAGGACGAAATCGGGCCTATTGTGCGTCGAGCACGGTACCACGCACAGACATCGAGCGCCCCGCGATCGCGTGTTGACTTTGGTGGCGGTGCGAACTGTCAAATGCATCACGGCTGACTACTTGCCGATGCAGAACTTCGAGAAGATCTCGCCGAGAAGGTCGTCCGGGGTGAAGGCCCCGGTGATGCCCCCGAGCGCATCGTGCGCGAGGCGGAGTTCTTCGGCAAGGAGGTCCAAGGCCTGGTCTGCGGCGCGGGCGTGCTCATCTGCCAGTGCGAGGTGTTGCTGCGTGCGCCTCAGGGCTTGCACATGCCTTTCCCGCGCAATGAAGACGCCCTCCGGTTGTGCATGCCAGCCGGCCAGTTCCAGCAGCATCCGGCGCAACTGGTCGAGGCCCTCGCCCGTCTTGGCCGAGAGCGCGACGCTACGGCCGCCGGCCTGCGTGGGCGGTGCGTGGGCATCGACCTTGTTGTAGACATGCACGAGGCGCTCGCCATCCGGCAGTCGGCCTTCGATCTGCCGTTCCCCCGCGTCATAGTCGGGCAGGCCCATCCTTGTCAGGTCATGCAGGAACAGCACCGCATCGGCCTTCTCGATCTCCGCCCAGGTTCGCGCCATGCCTATGCGCTCCACCTCGTCGGCAGCCTGATGCTCCGCACGCAGGCCAGCTGTGTCGATGACATGCAAAGGCACGCCTTCGATCTGGATGGTCTCGCTAACCTTGTCGCGGGTAGTGCCGGGAATGGGCGTGACGATCGCCAGCTCGGCTCCGGCCAGCGCATTCAGCAGCGAGCTCTTCCCCACATTTGGCTGGCCGGCCAGCACGAGCTTGATGCCTTCGCGCAGCAGGGCACCCTGGTGAGCCCGGTCCAGGACCTCGTCGACCGCTTCGCGAATGGCGTCGAGCTGTCCCTGGGCATCGGCCTTCTTCAGGAAGTCGATTTCCTCCTCCGGAAAATCGAGCGTGGCTTCGACCAGCATGCGCAACCGGATCAGGCGCTCGCGCAGCTTGCCGATACGTTCGGAGAACACACCGGAGAGCGATCGACTCGCCGAGCGTGCCGCCGCTTCGGTGCTGGCCTCGATCAGGTCGCTGACAGCCTCCGCCTGGGCGAGGTCGAGCTTGTCGTTCAGAAAGGCCCGCTCGGTGAACTCGCCTGGCTCGGCCAGCCTCAGTCGCTCGAGCAGGCCGCCCTGGCGGGCCACTTCCAGGCAGCGCGCAAGTAGCAGCTGCAGCACCACCGGGCCGCCGTGGGCCTGGAACTCGAGCACGTCTTCGCCCGTATAGGAGTGCGGCGCGGGAAACCAGATTGCCAGGCCGTGGTCGATGGCCTGGCCTTGGGAATCGGTGAAGGGCAGGTAGCTTGCATGCCGCGGCTTCAGCGCCTGGCCCAGCAGCGCCTCGACGAACCCGCCGATGTCGCGCCCCGAGACACGCACGATGCCCACGGCCCCACGGCCCGGCGCGGTGGCGATCGCAACGATGGGGTCCTGGTGGCGTGGAAGCATGGGATTCGTGGCTATTGTGCGGCCGCTCAAACGACGACGCCCCGGGGCCGGAAGCCGCGGGGCGTCGCGTGGGTAGTTGAAGTCAGGTCGAAATCAACTGCAAGCGCAACTTACTTGAGCACACCCATGCGCTTGTTGATGACCCACTGCTGCGCAATCGACAGGATGTTGTTCGTCAGCCAGTACAGCACCAGGCCGGCCGGGAAGAAGAAGAACATCACCGAGAACACCAGCGGCATGATCCACATCATCTTGGCCTGGACGGGATCGGGCGGCGTCGGGTTGAGCCAGGTCTGCAGCAGCGTCGAAGCCGTCATCAACAGCGGCAGGATGAAGAACGGGTCCTTGACCGACAGGTCGGTGATCCAGCCGATCCACGGCGCATTGCGCATCTCGACCGAGGACAGCAGCACCCAGTAAAGCGCGATGAACACCGGGATCTGCACCACGATCGGCAGGCAGCCGCCCATCGGGTTGACCTTTTCCTCGCGGTAGATGCGCATCATCTCCTGCTGCATCTGCTGGGGCTTGTCCTTGAGGCGCTCGCGCAGCTCGGCCACCTTGGGCGCCACGGCCTTCATCTTGGCCATCGAGCGATAGGCGCTGGCATTGAGCCAATAGAACGCGATCTTGATCAGCACCACCAGCGCGACGATGGCCCAGCCCCAGTTGTGCAGCATGCCGTAGAGCTTGTCGAGCAGCCAGTACAGCGGCTTGGACAGGATGGCGAACCAGCCGTAGTCCTTGACCAGCTCGAGCCCCGGGGCCAGGGTCTCGAGCTTCTTCTCTTCCTGCGGGCCGGCGAAGAGCGTGCTCTCCAGCTTCTTCGTGCTGCCGGGGGCGACCTCGCCCAGGGGCAGGATCATGCCGACGGCATACAGGTTCGTATCGACCTTGCGAGCGAAGAAATCGCGCTGCAAGGGCTCGCCCGGGAGCCAGGCGCTCGCGAAGTAGTGCTGCACCATCGCGACCCAGCCATCGGTCGCGGAAGGCGCCACTTCCGCGCTTCCTTTTTCGATGTCCTTGAAGTCGATCTTGTGGTACTTCTTCGCCTCGGTATACAGCGCGGGGCCCGTGAAGGTGCTGTAGAAGCTCGACTCCCCGGGAGGTGCGTTGCCGTCTCGCACCAGTTGCAGGTAGAGCTGGGGCTGAACAGGCGCGGCCGACACGTTGGTGACCTCATGGGCCACGCCAACTGCATAGTCGCCGCGCTTGAAGGTGTAGGTCTTGATGTACTTGACGCCACCGGCTTCGGGCGACTCGAAGCTCACGCTCAGCTCATTGGCGCCATCGGCCAGGTTTCGTTCTCCCGGCCGCACCGTCATCGGCGTCTTGTGCGTGGGGAAGTCGGGCTTGCCGATCAGGCCGGTCTGGGCCGTGTACAGCGCGCGAGGGAGACTGGTCGAACAAGACGACGTGCTTCGTGGGATCGAGCTGATCCTTGTACTTGAGGAGCTCGAGACGAACCAGGTCGCCGCCCTGCGCATCGAATGAGGCTTTCACCACATCGGTCGCCACTTCGACCAGGTCGCGCGACGCTGCCGCGCGCTGGAGCTGCCGGGGTTGCTGGAACCGACCCCGTGCCGGCGGCGGAGCTCGGCGTGGCAACGGGCGCGGGAACCGACGAAGCTCCCTGCGCCACCGTCCCGGGGGCGGAAGCACCCACGCTCGGCGGAGCCGGCGAGAAGAACGAAGGCTTGCCGACGTTCTTGTTCCAGGCGTCCCACAACAGGACGAGAGACATCGTGAACACCACCCAGAGGATGGTGCGGCGCATATCGGTCATGGAGACGACTCGTTGGTGGAATTGAAAGAGGTGCCCGATCGACGCGAATGCGCCGAGAGCCTTGCAAAGATGCGCAGCGGCTCTGCGGGAACCGGATCGGCCCCGCCGTCGCACCACGGATGACAGCGCAGGATGCGGCGCGCCGCGAGATAAGTGCCCGCCGCCGCGCCATGGCGCTCCAGCGCCTCCAGCGCATAGGCCGAGCAGGTCGGGTGAAAGCGGCAGCCGGCTCCCACCCAGGGGCTGAACAACAGCCGATAGGTCCGAACCAGGGTTTGCAGGATGCGTTTCATGGCCAGCCCGAACAAATGGACCGCAGACTCACCGCGCGGACGAGTGGCTCGAGGCTTGTCCCCGCCCTCGCGATGCTTGCGCGAACAGGCGATCGAGCTCACTCCGAGCGGCGTGCCGCAAGGCCTGAGAAGCCGCACTAGGGAAGTGCGCCGTCTCGAAGCTCGAGCGCAAGCGCACCACCCACATGCCGGCGGGCATGAGGCGCTGATGGCGTTCGAATGCAGCGAACACCTGGCGTTTGAGCAAGGAACGCGTCACGGACCGGCGTGCCCAGCGCTTTGGAATGACGACGCCGGCGCGCACGACACTGGGATCGGCGGTGGAGACATCCACAGCCTCAACCGGAAGTGACGACGCGCCTGTTGACAACTGCTTCGTCAAGGCACTCGGACTGACCCCGACGTCGTCGGGGACATGATGCAGCACGAAATGCGGTGACCGGGCTGCAACGCCCTTGCCACCCGCAGCCAGCACGCGCTCGAACTCGGCTCGCCTTTTCAGGCGATGCAGGCGAACGGCGGATGGCAAGGGCTGAGAGCAGGCCGAAGCTGGCGTGGTCGTGTCCAGGCGAAGGGAAGCGGGCCGAGCGACGTGGCTTAGACGGCCAGGCGCTTGCGGCCCTTGGCGCGGCGCGCGTTGATGATCTTGCGGCCGCCGCGAGTCTTCATGCGAACCAGGAAGCCATGCGTGCGGGCGCGGCGAACCTTGGAGGGTTGGTAGGTACGTTTCATTTTTGGATCCTCTCGTCTACCCGCGGTTGCCCGGCATGGGCGCCGCTCGGGGTCAAATCAAAGCCCGCCTCGGCGGGTGCCAGGTGCCTTGCGCACAGGCGATTGCTTTTCCGGATTCGGGAAACCCTCTATTACACCAAATTCTTCCTTGCCCGGCAATGACTTACATCGCAAAGCACGGCTCGGCATCGGGGTATGCCAGCACTCGGGGTCTGTGGATAACTGGCTTGCGGAAGACGTTTGGCGGCTAGAATCGGCCCGCTCCAAGAATGAGTTTTCCACAATTACATGAGTCCCGATCTCTGGCAACGCTGTTGCGACCGACTGGCCGCGGAGTTGCCTGAACAGCAATTCGCCACCTGGATCCGTCCGCTGCCGCCGGGCGTGGTCTCGAGCTCCGAGGCCGGCCCGGTCATGGCCGTGCGGGTGCCCAATCGTTTCAAGCTCGACTGGATCCGCAACCAATACGCCCCGCGCATCGAGACGCTCCTGGCCGAGCTGGCCGGACGCCCGGTGAAGCTCGAGCTGTCCCTGACGCCGCGCGACCTGCCGCAGCGTCCTGCCGCACCCCAAATGCCGGCCGCCCATGGCGGCGTGGCGACGGGCCAGTACCTCAATGGCTCGCCCGCGATGCACGCCGGGGTCGGCATGGCCTCGCCACTGATCCCCGCGCCGGCAGCCCAGCCTTCCAAGAGCCGACTCAACCCCAGCCTCACATTCGACACGCTCGTTCCTGGCCGAGCCAACCAGATGGCGCGCGCCGCCGCCATGCATGTCGCAGGTGCCCCGGGCCAGCTGTACAACCCGCTGTTCATCTACGGCGGCGTCGGCCTGGGCAAGACCCACTTGATGCACGCCGTGGGCAACGCGCTGCTGGCCGACAACCCGAACGCCCGCAGTCCTCTACATCCACGCCGAGCAGTTCGTCTCCGACGTGGTCAAGGCCTATCAGCGCAAGACCTTCGACGAGTTCAAGGACAAGTACCACTCGCTCGACCTGCTGCTGATCGACGACGTGCAGTTCTTCGCCAACAAGGACCGCACGCAGGAAGAGTTCTTCAACGCCTTCGAGGCGCTGCTGGCCAAGAAGCGGCCACATCGTGATGACCTGCGACACCTATCCCAAGGGCCTGGCGGACATCCACGAGCGCCTGGTCTCCCGCTTCGACTCCGGCCTGACGGTGGCCATCGAGCCGCCCGAGCTGGAGATGCGCGTGGCCATCCTGATCAACAAGGCGCGAGGCCGAAGGCGCCGAGATGCCCGAGGAAGTGGCCTTCTTCGTGGCCAAGAACGTGCGCTCCAACGTGCGCGAGCTCGAAGGCGCGCTGCGCAAGATCCTGGCCTATTCGCGCTTCAACCAGAAGGAAATCTCCATCCAGCTGGCGCGCGAGGCGCTGCGCGACCTGCTGTCGATCCAGAACCGGCAGATCTCGCGTGGAGAACATCCAGAAGACGGTGGCCGACTACTACAAGATCAAGGTCGCCGACATGTACAGCAAGAAGCGCCCGGCCTCGATCGCCCGCCCGCGCCAGATCGCCATGTACCTGGCCAAGGAACTGACCCAGAAGAGCCTGCCCGAGATCGGCGAGCTGTTCGGCGGCCGCGACCACACCACCGTGCTGCACGCCGTGCGCAAGATCGGCGGCGAGCGCCAGCAAGATGACCGAACTGAACCAGCAGCTGCACGTGCTGGAACAGACGCTCAAAGGCTGAGTAGTGGATCGCAAGAGCCTGCCACGACGGGCAAAGTGCGGTCAAGTGACAAGGCTGGGGACAAGTTTCGAACAAGCGGGGGCTTATCCACAGCGTGCTGCCCTTGCGCAAAGTTGTTGTGTTTTGGCCCGAACGCAAAGCCTGCCCGGCTTCACATGGTTGTCTGGACGCTAAAGCGTTGATCAAACAAGCGAAAATAGGCTTGTCCACAAAAAATCGGCTGCTCTACTACGACCACCAATTCGAAGAGGAAGACATGATTGTCCTGAAGGCAACGCAGGACAAAGTGCTCCCGCTCTGCAAGTCGGTGGCCGGCATCGTCGAGCGGCGCCACACCCTGCCGATCCTGGCCAACGTGCTGATCCGCAAGACCGGCGGCCAGGTGCAGTTCACCACCAGCGACCTGGAGATCCAGATCCGCACCACTGCCGAGCTCGACGGGGACACCGGCAACTTCACCACCACCGTCGGCGCTCGCAAGCTGATCGACATCCTGCGCACCATGCCCACCGACCAGACGGTGTGCCTGGAGCCAGCCAGAACAAGCTGATCCTGAAGGGCGGCAAGAGCCGCTTCACCCTGCAGACGCTGCCGGCCGAAGACTTCCCGCTGGTGCAGGAAGCCGCCGGCTTCGGGCCCGACGTTCAGCGTGCCGCAGAAGACGCTGAAGGACCTGCTGAACCAGGTGTCCTTCGCGATGGCGGTGCACGACATCCGCTACTACCTCAACGGCATCCTGTTCGTGGCCGAGGGCAAGCAGCTCAGCCTGGTGGCCACCGACGGCCACCGCCTGGCGTTTGCCAGCGCCACGCTCGAAGTCGAAGTGCCCAGGCAGGAAGTGATCCTGCCGCGCAAGACCGTGCTGGAGCTGCAGCGCCTGCTTCAAGGACGAAGGCGCGATCGAGATGCAGTTCGCCAGCAACCAGGCCAAGTTCAGCTTCGGCGGCAATGGAATTCGTCACCAAGCTGGTCGAGGGCAAGTTCCCCGACTACAACCGCGTGATTCCCAAGAACCACAAGAACGCCATCACCCTGGGCCGCGCGCCGCTGCTGGCCAGCCTGCAGCGCACCGCCATCCTGACCAGCGAGAAGTTCAAGGGCGTGCGCCTGAACATCGAGCCGGGCACCTTGCGCGTCGCCTCGCAACAACGCCGAGCAGGAAGAAGCGGTGGACGAGCTGGACATCGACTACGGCGGCGACGCCATCGAGATCGGCTTCAACGTCACCTACCTCATCGACGCCCTGGCCAACATGGGCCAGGACATGGTGAAGATCGAGCTGGCGGATGCCAACAGCTCAGCGCGCTGCATCACCATCCCCGAAGAACGCCGGATTCAAGTACGTGGTGATGCCGATGCGGATCTGAGCGTTCCGCCCTCCCACGGCAGACCCGTATCAGAGCGGGCCGCGGCCCGCTTCAGCGTTTTCCATGGACTCGGCCAGGCGGCTGATCGAGTGCAACGGTCCCATGACCGACGAAGAACTCGAGCACCCCTGCATGAGCGACATCCGCCAACGTCAAGCCCGACGACCGCTCCCCTGCTCCCGACGGTGCCGATACCGGCCTACGGCGAGAGCTGCATCCAGATCCTGGAAGGCCTGGAGGCGGTGCGCAAGCGTCCGGGCATGTACATCGGCGACACCTCCGACGGCACCGGCCTGCACCACCTGGTGTTCGAGGTGGTGGACAACTCCATCGACGAGGCGCTGGCCGGCCACTGCGACGACATCGTCGTCACCATCCACACCGACAACTCCATCAGCGTCATCGACAACGGCCGCGGCATTCCCACCGGCATCAAGATGGACGACAAGCACGAGCCCAAGCGCTCGGCGGCCGAGATCGCGCTGACCGAGCTGCACGCCGGCGGCAAGTTCAACCAGAACAGCTACAAGGTCTCGGGCGGCCTGCACGGCGTGGGCGTGAGCTGCGTCAACGCGCTGTCGCAAGATGCTGCGCCTGACGGTGCGGCGCGAAGGCAAGGTGCACGTGCTGGAGTTCCGCAGGGCTTCGTGCAGAACCGCATCATCGAGCACGCGCGACGGCGTCGAAGTGTCAGCCCGATGCAGATCATCGGCGAGACCGACAAGCGCGGCACCGAGGTGCACTTCCTGCCGGACGACCGAGATCTTCAAGGAGAACACCGACTTCCACTACGAGATCCTGGCCAAGCGCCTGCGCGAGCTGAGCTTCCTGAACAACGGCGTGCGCATCCGCCTGCTGGACGAGCGCACCGGCAAGGAAGACGACTTCGCCGTGCGCCGGCGGCGTGAAGGGCTTCGTCGAGTTCATCAACAAGGGCAAGAAGGTGCTGCACCCCAACGTCTTCCACGCCATCGGCGACAAGAAGAGCGACCAGAACACCAACATCGGCGTCGAAGTGGCGATGCAGTGGAACAGCGGCTACAACGAGCAGGTGCTCTGCTTCACCAACAACATCCCGCAGCGCGACGGCGGCACCCACCTGACCGGCCTGCGCGCCGCGATGACGCGCGTCATCAACAAGTACATCGACGACAACGAGCTGGCCAAGAAGGCCAAGGTCGAGGTCACCGGCGACGACATGCGCGAAGGCCTGACCTGCGTGCTGAGCGTGAAGGTGCCCGAGCCCAAGTTCTCCAGCCAGACCAAGGACAAGCTGGTCACCAGCGAAGTGCGCGGCCCGGTCGAAGACGTCGTCGGCCAGCACGCTGACCGACTACCTGCAGGAGCGCCCAACGACGCCAAGATCATCTTCGGCAAGATCATCGAAGCCGCGCGCGCCCGCGAAGCCGCGCGCAAGGCGCGCGAGATGACGCGCCGCAAGGGCGTGCTCGACGGCATGGGCCTGCCCGGCAAGCTGGCCGACTGCCAGGAGAAGGACCCGGCGCTGTGCGAGATCTACATCGTCGAGGGCGACTCCGCCGGCGGCTCCGCCAAGCAGGGCCGCGACCGCAAGTTCCAGGCGATCCTGCCGCTGCGCGGCAAGATCCTGAACGTGGAGAAGGCGCGCTACGAGAAGCTGCTGACCAGCAACGAAATCCTGACGCTGATCACCGCGCTGGGCACCGGCATCGGCAAGGCAGCGGCGACGGACGACTTCAACGTCGCCAAGCTGCGCTACCACCGCATCATCATCATGACCGACGCCGACGTCGACGGCGCGCACATCCGCACGCTGCTGCTGACCTTCTTCTACCGCCAGATGCCCGAGCTGGTGGAGCGCGGCCACATCTACATCGCGCAGCCGCCGCTGTACAAGGTGAAGCCCGGCAAGGAGGAGCAGTACCTGCAAGGACGGCCACGAGCTCGACGCCTTCCTGCTGCAGGTGGCGCTGCACGGCGCGCAGCGTCGAGACCGGCGGCGCCGGCACGCCGTGCATCGAGCGGCGAGACGCTGGACGAGCTGGCGCGCAAGCACCAGCTGGCCGAGAACGTGATCGACCGCCTGCGCAACTTCATGGACGGCGAGGCGCTGCGCGCCATGGCCGACGGCGTGGCGCTCGAACCTGGACACCGTGGCCGACGCCGAGACGCTCGCGCCGCGGCAGCTGCAGGCGGCAGCTGCACGACGCCGAAGTGGCGGGCGAGTTCGACGTGCGCACCGACAAGCCCATGCTGCGCATCAGCCGCCGCCACCACGGCAACATCAAGAGCAGCGTGATCACGCAGGACTTCGTGCACGGCGCCGACTACGCCGCGCTGGCCGAAGCCGGCCGACACCTTCAACGGCCTGCTGGGCGAGAGGCGCGCTCGGTCAAGCGCGGCGAAGGCGAGCGGCAGAAGGAAGAGAAGGTCGGCGACTTCCGCGCCGCGATGGCCTGGCTGATGCAGCAGGCCGAGAACGCGCGTCGGCCGCCAGCGCTACAAGGGCCTGGGCGAGATGAACCCCGAGCAGCTGTGGGAAACCACGATGGACCCGACCGTGCGCCGCCTGCTGCGCGTGCAGATCGACGACGCGATCGAGGCCGACCGCGTGTTCACGATGCTGATGGGCGACGAGGTCGAGCCGCGGCGGGAGTTCATCGAGAGCAATGCGTTGCGGGCGGCGAATATCGACGTTTGAGCAGTACGCACGCACATAGGCGGCAGCGGCGCTAGAGCTTCCTGGAGGGGTCGCGAATCAATGCGGATACTGCTGGTAGAAGACGACAAGGTGCTCGCCGATGCGCTGTCGCGCGCACTGGTGCAATCCGCCCACGCCGTCGACATCGTCTCCACCGGAGAGGACGCCGATCACGCGCTTGCCCTTGGCATCTACGACCTGGCCATCCTCGACATCGGCTTGCCGGGCCTCAACGGCCTGGACGTGCTGCGCCGGCTGCGGGCGCGCAAGTCCACGTGCCGGTGCTGATGCTGACCGCGCTCGACACCCTGGAAGACCGCGTCCGCGGCCTCGACCTCGGCGCCGACGACTACCTCGCCAAGCCGTTCGACCTGCCGGAGCTGGAGGCGCGCGTGCGCGCGCTGCTGCGCCGCGGCACCAACTCCACGCCCCACCTCGAACACGGCCTGCTGCGCTTCGACACCGTGGGCCGCCGCGTGTACTACGACAAGCGGCCGCTGGAGCTCTCGCCGCGCGAGCTGGCCGTGCTGGAGCTGCTGCTGATGCGCGCGGGCCGCGTGGTCAGCAAGGAGCAGATGGTCAACCACCTCTACGGCTGGGGTGACGAGGTCGGCGACAACGCGATCGAGGTCAACGTCTACCGCCTGCGCAAGAAGCTCGAGCCGCTCGGCTGCGAGATCCGCACCGTGCGCGGCATGGGCTACCTGATGGACCGCAGCGATGCGCAAGGCTGAGCCGCGGCTGCAGCGCAAGCTGCTGGCCTGGCTGCTCGGGCCGCTGCGCCGTGCTGCTGGTGCTGGACACCGCCGCCGCCTACTGGACTCGCTGCGTTCCTCCAACCTCGCCTACGACCGCGCGCTGCACGAGATCGGGCGCGAGATCGTGCTGCACGTGAAGCTCGACGGCGCCGGCCGCGGCTGGAGCTGTCGGAGGCCGCGGCCAACATCCTGCTGCTGGATCCAGGACGACCTGCTCTTCTATCGCGTTGTCGGCGAAGACGGCGCCGCTGCTCGGCGGCGACGCGGAGATTGCCGCCCGCCGCAGCGTCCGACGTGAACGGCAAGCCGCGCTTCTACGGCGATGCGGTGCGCGGCGAGCCGGTGCGGATGATGGTGGCCAGGATGCCGGTCGGCGGGACGCCGGCGCGTCCGCCTGGTGCTGGTGCAGGTCGCCGAGACCCTGCACAAGCGCACGCGCTTCGCCTGGGAGATGGTGGCCAACGTGGTGCTGCCGCAGCTGCTGCTGATCGTGATGGCCACGGCGCGTGGTCTGGTTCGGCGTCTCGCGCGGACTCCAGCCGCTGCAAGCGGCTGCGTCGCGCCGTGTCGGACCGCTCGCACCTGGACCTGAGCCCGATCGACACCCACGACGTTCCGGGCGAGGTGCGGCCGCTGGTGGACGAAGTCAACGACCTGATGGCGCGCCTGGGCCGGACCTTCGATTTCCAGAACCGCTTCGTGGCCGACGCCGCCCACCAGCTGAAGACGCCGGTCAGCGGCCTGAAGGCGCAGATCGAGCTGGCGCTGCGCGAGCACGATCCCGAGCGGGTGCGCCATTCGCTCGCGCAGCTCTACATCAGCGCCGACCGGCTGTCGCGCCTGGTGCGGCAGCTGCTTTCGCTCGCGCGCAACGAGCCCGGTGCGCTCGACTCCGTGCATCTGCAGCCGCTGGACCTGAACGCCTTCGCGCTGGAGGTGAGCATGGACTGGGTGCCGCAGGCGATCAAGCGCAGACATCGACCTCGGCTTCGAAGGCGCCGACCAGCCGCTGATGATCGACGCCGACCGCGACCGGCTGCGCGAGCTGATCAACAACCTGATCGACAACGCCATCCGCTACAGCCAGCCGGGCGGCCGGGTCACCGTGCGGCTGGCGCCGACCGGCGACGGGCAGTGCCGGCTGGCCATCAGCGACGACGGCCCCAGCATCCCCGTGGAGGAGCGGCGCGCATCTTCGAGCGCTTCCACCGCCTGCTGGGCACGCAGGAGGACGGCAGCGGCCTGGGCCTGGCCATCGTCAGCGAGATCGCCACGCTGCACGGCGCCCGCATCACGCTGGAGGAAGACGCTCGACGGCGTGGGCAACACCTTCAGCGTCTTCTTTCCGGCGCGCCGAGCGGCACTGACCCGGCGCTGTAAGCTGGCTGACAGCTGGCCGTCATCTCGCCTGACAGCGGGGCGGCAGGAAGGTGACAGCGCCGCGTCCCTAGCCTCGAGACGATCGGAACCGAACGTGGTTCCGCAACTCTCGAGGAGACACCATGTCCTTTCCTGTCCAGTCCGGAATTCTGGATCGCGCTGTCGCCAGATCATCCTGATCAACATCGTCCTGAGCGGCGACAACGCCGTCGTCATCGCGATGGCCTGCCGCTCGCTGCCGCCGCCGCAGCAGAAGAAGGCGATCCTGTTCGGCAGCGTCGGCGCCATCGTGCTGCGCGTGGTCCTGACTTTCTTCGCCGTCTACCTGCTGACGCTGCCGTACCTCAAGCTGGTCGGCGCGGCGCTGCTGCTGTGGATCGGCGTCGGCCTGCTCAAGGGCGACGATGACGACGAGAACCTGCGAAGGCCACTCCAGCCTGGCGGCAGCGATCAAGACCATCGTGGTGGCCGACCTGGTGATGAGCCTGGACAACGTCGTCGGCGTCGCCGCCGCCGCCAAGGGCAACGTGCCGCTGCTGGTGTTCGGCCTCGTGATCAGCATCCCGCTGATCATCTTCGGCAGCACCCTGATCCTGAAGCTGATGGGCGCGCTTCCCGGTCATCATCACCTCGGCGCCGCCCTGCTGGGCTGGGTGGCCGGCGAAATGGCGATGACCGATCCGGCCATCGTCGACTGGGCGGCCGACCAGCATGCGCTGCACAACGATGGTGCCTGCGCTCGGCGCCGTGTCCGTGGTCGGCGGTCGGCAAGTGGCTGGCACCGGCCGCCAGCAGCCGCAAACCGCCACCCGGCCGCCGTCTGAAGAGTGGCACGCATGAGACACATCCTGGTACCCATCGACCCGACCAAGCCGGCTCGGACGCATTCGGCCATCGAGAAGTGGTGCGCATCTGCCGCGAAGAGCCTGTCAAGCGTGCGCCTGCTGAGGGTGCAGCCCAAGGTCTCCGGCCACGTCGCGATGTTCTTCGGTGCGCACGAGCTGCAGCGAGTTGCAGCTGAGCGCAGGAGCGGAGGAACTGCAACACGCCCAGAACCTGCTCGACGCTGGCTGGCGTGCCCTACACCAGCACCGTGCTGGTCGGGCGCAGCGCGGAGACCATCGTCGCGGCGGCGCGCGAGCTACGGCTGCGACCGCATCGTCTTCGGCCGCGACGAGACCCAGCCTGGCCGGCAGGATCTTCGGTTCGCTGGCACAGCAGGTGCGCCAACTGCTCGGCGCGAACGGCGAATTCCACGTCATCGGCTCACCTGATCAGCAATGAACCTCAGCTGCGCGCACGGCCTGGAGCGGGTACGGCTTGGTCGTACTGGCAGCGCGAGCCAGCCTGATGAGGATCGAGCGCAGGTCGAAGCGACGGTTGAACAGGGTACTGCACTTGGGCGAGATATCGATGGGCGTACTTGTCGAAGTCGAAGGCGTGATAGGTGCCGGCCAGTGCGGTCTTCAGGTTGCCCAGCACCGTGTTGACGGCCAGAGAACGACGGATGCTTGGCGCTGGCCATGCCGCCGCCGGTGATGTGCGGCTCGTGCAGGATGCCGGTGCCCTGGACGACGGTGAAGCACCCCAGGCCGTCGGAAACGAGGGTCGCCGGCGCGGCCAGCGACGTCTGGGCGAAGGCCTTGATGGACTCCTTGGTGAATGCTCGCTTGGACAGGCAAACCAGCACGGGCTCGCCCGACTCGGTGGTCTGCACGGCCGCCAAGAAAGGCACCTTGTTGGGCGAGCCGCGGCCGGCCTTGCCGCCCTGGATCTCGCCGCCGAGGTAGGCGTCGTCGATCTCGACGCGGCCAGTGAGCTGGCGCGACTGCTCGCGCTGCATCATCACCTCCATCAGCTTGTGCTTGAGCAGCCAGGCCGTCGGGTACGACACGCCCAGGTGGCGCTTGAGTTCCAGCGCCGACACGTTGTTCTTGGCCTGCGTCACCAGGTGCATGGCCAGGAACCACTTGGGCAACGGCAGCTTGCTGGACTCGAAGATGGTGCCGCTGACCAAGCTGCACTGGTACCGGCAGGCGCTGCATTGGAAGTACAGCCGGCCCTGGCGACGGAACTCGCTATGCCAACTGCCCTGACAACGTGGGCAGGCGAAGCCTTCGGGCCATCGCCAGCCGCGGACCAATGCTTCGCAGTCCTCCTGCGATCCGTAGCCGTCGAAGAACTCGAGCATCGACAGCCCCCGCTGGTACTGGACCTTGTTCATCGCCATGACCGACCTCCTGTTCAGGTCGCCTCATGGTCCCTGCCCGGTAGCTCATGGCGTGAGCCATTCCCTGGGCTGGCTGAAGAAGGTTGCTGATCAGGTCGGCTCATGACCCCACCGATTTGCGAGCACCCTCCCATGGCCTATATTGAAATGTGATTGCCGAACCGGGTGCGCCCCGCCACAAATCAGCGCGGCGCCTGAGTGCAGGAGCCCGCAATGCTGGCCTCACGGTGTGCGTGGACGATTCTGAGGGCTGACCATGCCCAGATGCGTCGACTGCTCGACTCGATCGCCGAGGTCCAACGCAACAGGCAATGGAGTCGGCAAGAGCCGGCCGTGAGCCGCCTTCGGCAGTTGATCGAATCCTTGCAATCCTTCGACCTGGCTTCCCACCGGCCCAAGGGCGTTGCCTTGGTGGAAGCGTTGCGCGGGCGCTCGCCAGATGCCGATCGGCTGCTCGCCGAACTGGAGCAGGACCGTGAGTCCGAGGATGCCTTGCTGACGCAGGCCCTCGCCCTGCTCGAAGCCGTGGCTGGCGGCAACGAGTCCGCCGGAGATGATTGCGAGAAGCTCCTGGCTCACTATCGCGAAAGCGTGCTGCACCACCTGGACCAGGAAGACACCGTGTTGTGCGCGCACAGCGAGCAGCTGCTCACCGAGCAGGAGTGGTCGCACGTCGTCTCGGAGATTTCTTCTCGCTCTATCGGCTTCCAGCACCGAGAGAAGCGTGATCTTTCCAACAGACGGC
This sequence comes from uncultured beta proteobacterium, assembly GCA_963818175.1. Lineage (GTDB taxonomy): Bacteria > Pseudomonadota > Gammaproteobacteria > Burkholderiales > Burkholderiaceae_C > Caldimonas. Next base: position 81,043 of record CAWFRK010000003.1, read on the forward strand.
GAATGCCGCCCTGCTGACGGGCGCACGGCAATGGGCCATGGCTGCGTCACAATGACAATCGCCACAGCCACCTGCGATGAGCACCTCTATCGTTCCCGCCAAGACAGATCTCGGCCGCCAGGAATTGAGTCACCGCGTGAACCGGGTCAGCCAGCGGCATCGCACGGTGCTGCTGCTGGTCGATGGGCAACGTCCGCTGAGCCTCGTGCTCAGCCTGGCGCAACAGGCGGGAGCGAGCACGCAGATCTTCGGAGACTTGCTCCGCATGGGCTTGGTCGAGCTTCCCGAGCCGCCGGCCGAAGAGGCGCCCGCAGCAGCAGCAGCCTGCGAACCGCCCGCTGTGGAGGAGCATCAGGCAAGGAGCCTTGCAGCCGATTCCGTCGTTGCGCCCCTCTCCGTCGCGACAGAGGAGCCACGTCTCGAGCCGCCCCCCCGCAGCCACCAAAAGCGCAGCCCCGCCCCAAGCCGCAGCCACGCCCGATGAGGCCGGATACCGAGGTGCTGCCACCCGCCTCGATTCCGCTGAGCGAACCTCGGCCAATCGAGATCCCGGCCGAACCCACGACCGAATTGCCTCTGGTGCAGCAAGTGCGCCAGTTGCTCATGGACGTCGTCCATATCGAGCCGCCCCCGGTTCGGTTCCGCATACCGACACGCCTGGGCAAGGCCAGGACGCTCGACGAACTCAGCGAATTGGTCGAGATCATCGAGCAATGCCTGCGTCGCGCCGGACGCTCGCTGACAGCCGGCGAAGCCGCCTCTCGCATCTCTGCCGCCCGCGACTTGCTGGGCCTGGGCAACACGCGCATCCAGGAATGATGGTGAGGGCATTCAGCCCTCCCTCGACATCGAACGCCTGCCAATCACGCAGGAAAACTGCCGTCAAGTGACAAGCTTGTGGACAACTTTCGAACAAGCTGCATGTTGTCCACAGCGCGAAGCCCTTTTTCAAAGTTGTTGTGTTCGGGCCCGATGGCAAACACTGCTCGGCTTCACATGGTTGTCTGTCGGCCAAGCTCTTGATGGCACTGGACAAAAACGGCTTGTCCACAAAAAAACGGCTGCTCTACTACGGCCACCACTTTGAGAGTTGAGTTAATGATGTTGAGAACATCCGGCCCAAGGCCCTACCCTCCAATTTCCGGGGCCCGCCCCTGCTAGCATCCGCCCTCTCGATTCAAACCCTCGGGCTGCCGCCAGGCACGCAGCGGCTGTTGCCGGTCCGAACCAGGAATTCGCATGGGTGAGGCAAAACGCAAGAACAAGCACGCGCAGCAGGCTGAAGAGTCGCTGCTCCGGCGCATTCGGGAAGGCGAATTCGGCGAGGCCGGCACGATGAGCCAGGCCTGTGTCGTCATCGACAAGTCGCCTCGCGGAGCCGCTGCGCTCAAGGCGTTGCGGGCCCTGCCGGAAACTGCTGCACTGAAGCCACTGCTCGACAGCCTTGAATTGCAGTTGTGGGAAGCCTCGGCGATCTTTCGGTTCGCCCTGTTGGTCTCGGATGCAGAGGACGGGAAGGGACAGGTCTTGCTTGCTGCCGACATGGAGAAGCTCGACCAGCAGCTTTCGAGGGCTCTTGCGCGCAAGCCTGGGCAGGGCAAGCCGCGCGGCTTGCTGATCGCGGTGGAGGATGACGTCGATGGGGTCATTCACGCGAAGGCCCGACAGCTCCAGTCATCCTGACCTAGCTTCGAACTTGTGTCCCGCAGGCGCGGGGCCCGTGCCACCCCTCGAGATGAGAAACGCTGGAGCAATGCGCGATCTCTTTGGCGACGTTTCGCCGCCGGAGCGCGCGACCGTGTCGATCGGCCCACGAGCCGTGATCCTGCGCCAGTTCGTCGGCACAGCCGATGCAGCGATCCTGCGCGACGTGGAAGCCGTGGTGGCCCAGGCTCCCTTCAGGCACATGATCACGCCGGGCGGGCTGAAGATGTCGGTCGCGATGAGCAACTGTGGCGAGCTGGGCTGGGTTTCCGATCGCAGCGGATATCGCTACGACCATCTGGATCCCTTGAGCGGCCAAGCTTGGCCGGCGATGCCTGAATCCTTCCTCGAGCTGGCCACCGGGGCTGCATTGGCGGCGGGCCATGCCGGCTTCAGGCCACAGGCCTGCCTGATCAACTGCTATGTGCCGGGAACCCGCCTGTCACTGCACCAGGATCGCGACGAGAGCGACTTGCAGGCGCCCATCGTGTCGGTATCGCTCGGCCTGCCGGCCATCTTCCTTTTCGGTGGCGCAAGCCGGTCCGACAGGCCGCAGCGCCATCCCCTGTGGCATGGCGACGTCGTGGTCTGGGGTGGCCCATCGCGGCTCTTCTTCCATGGCGTGGCGCCGCTGGCGCAGGGCTTGCATTCCCTCACGGGCGAGCGGCGCATCAACCTGACTTTCCGCAAGGCCCGCTGATCGCCCATGGAACCTGCCTACCTGACAGAAGAAGTTGCCGGCGGCGTGCCGGTCAAGATGTGGACCCATGGGGTGCCGGTCGAAGCCGAGGCTCGCCGGCAACTGGCCAACGCGGCGCGCCTGCCCATCGTGTTCAGGCATATCGCGGCCATGCCGGACGTGCACCTGGGCATCGGCGCCACGGTGGGCTCGGTCATTCCCACCCTCAAGGCCATCATCCCGGCCGCGGTGGGCGTCGACATCGGCTGCGGCATGATGGCCTGCAAGACCAGCCTGCGTGCGGAAGACCTGCCCGTCAACCTGGGGCCGCTGCGCTCGGCCATCGAGCGCGCCGTGCCTCATGGCCGCTCGCCGGGCTCGCGCGATCCGGGCGCATGGAGCAAGGTGCCCGGCGCGGTGGACAGCGCCTGGGCGCAGCTCGAGCCGGAGTTCACCGAGCTGTGTCGCGACTACCCCAAGCTCGCCAAGACCAACAACCGCGTCCACCTCGGCACGCTCGGCACCGGCAATCACTTCATCGAGGTGTGCCTCGACGAGGCCGGCGGCGTCTGGTTCATGCTGCACTCCGGCTCGCGCGGCGTGGGCAATGCGATCGGCACCATGTTCATCGAGCTGGCCAAGCAGGACGCCATGCGCAACGACGTCCACCTGCCCGACCGGGACCTGGCGTACTTCGAGGAGGGCTCGCGCCACTTCGGCGACTACGTGCGCGCGGTGGGCTGGGCGCAGAAGTACGCCCGCATCAATCGCGAGGTCATGATGCGCCGCGTGATCGAGGCGGCGAAGAGCGTGATCCACAAGACCTTCGAGACGCCACGTCGAGGCGGTGAACTGCCACCACAACTACGTGCAGCAGGAGCGGCATTTCGGCCAGGAGGTGTTCGTCACGCGCAAGGGTGCGGTCAGCGCGAGGCAGGGCGAACTGGGCATCATCCCCGGCAGCATGGGCGCGCGCAGCTACATCGTGCAGGGGCAAGGGCAACCCTGAAAGCTTCGAGTCCTGCTCGCATGGCGCAGGCCGCGCGATGAGTCGCGGCGAGGCCAAGCGCCGCTTCACCCTGGCCGACCAGCGTGCCGCCACGCAAGGCGTCGAGTGCCGCAAGGACAAGGACGTGATCGACGAGATCCCGATGGCCTACAAGGACATCGATGCGGTGATGCGGGCCCAGCAGGACCTGGTGGAAGTGGTGCACACCTTGAAGCAGGTGGTGTGCGTGAAGGGCTGATGCGGGAGTGCTTCCTGCCGGTTTCGGGCAACGCGGCCCCTCCAGGAGCATGAACCATGTCGCTCGAAACCATCGAGATCCAGACGGGCGCCGGCACCAAGGCGCCCAGCCGCCAGCATCATCGTTCTCCACGGCCTGGGGGCGGATGGCAACGACTTCGTGCCGGTGGCCGAGGAACTCGACTTGGACGCCGTCGGCGCGGTGCGCTTCGTCTTCCCGCATGCGCCGACCCGGCCGATCACGATCAATGCCGGCTACGTGATGCGGGCCTGGTACGACATCCTCGGGCAGGAGCTGGTCAGGCAAGAAGATGAAGCGGGCCTGCGTGACGTCGATGGGCCTGATCGAAGGACTCATCGCGCGCGAGAAGGCACGCGGCATTCCCGCCTCGCGCATCGTGCTGATGGGCTTTTCGCAAGGCTGCGCGATGAGCCTGCTGGCGGGACTGCGCCATGCCGAGCGTCTTGCCGGGCTCGTGGGTCTCTCGGGCTACCTGCCATTGGCGGCCAGCACGCTCGCCGAGCGGAGCGTTGCCAACCAGCGGCCTGCCCATCTTCCAGGCACACGGGAAATTCGACCCGATCATTCCGATCGATCGCGCGCATCGCCACCCGCGATGCGCTGCTGGCACTGGCGCATCCGGTCGAATGGCATGAATACCCGATGGAGCACTCGGTGTGCGTGGAGGAGATCGAGGACCTCAACCGCTGGTTGCTTCGGGCGCTGGCGGTCCCCGGCTGAAGCTAGGTCTTGCCGGCGCGGCCTCGGACCTCGGAAGCGGGGAAGCGCGCCTCGTTGCGATCCATCTTGGCGTTGGCAGCCTCGACGAGGTCGAAGCCAGCCCATCAGCCAGGCGGGCGAGGTAGATCAGCACATCTGCTGCCTCGTCCTTGATGCGCGCAAGCCGTTCCGGCCTCCGGAGAATGGCTTTGCGCTTCGGTCAGCCACTGGAACTCGGCCACGAGTTCGCCGGTCTCCCCGGCCAGCGCCATCGCAAGATTCTTGGGCGAGTGGAATTGCTCCCAGTCGCGTGCCCTGGCGAAGTCGCGCAGGCGCTGCGTGAGCTGGGCGAGGCTGTCTTGCGGCATGGTGTGTCCAGAGAGGTTCAGGGTGCGGAGGCGGGAGAGGCGCTGGGGCTGGCCGGGACCGGCGCAGACGCCGGGGCGCTCGCCCCGGGCTGGCCCGGGATGACGACTCCCGCCGCCAGCGGAATCTCGTCCTGGACCCGCAAGCCGACCACGTAGTGCCGGGTCTCGCCGAAGCAGGTGGTCGGCAGCCCCACCTTCTCTTCGTATTGCAAGGCAACGCGCTTGCCCATGGCTCGGTTGAGTTCGTCGGCGACGGCCTCGTCGCGCACGGTGAAGGGAAACTTCTCCAGCGGGCTTCCGGGCAGCGACACCAGCGCGAGCTCGCCCTCCCAGGTCTTGCACAGCCACCCCTTCTTCGAGAGCTTCTGCACCCAGCCGGCGCGCTCGCCCGCGGAATAGCTCCAGCTGAGCACAGCCACGAAATACAGCGCGGCCAGCCCCAGCACCACCAACAAGGCGATCAGCCATCGAACACTGCGCATGCCGACCTCCGGGTCTGCGAATTCGAGAAGCGAAGAGCTTGCCACAGGGGCGGGATGATTGCGATGCCGCAATGAAGTAAGATTTCCTTGATTCCTTTCCACGGAGTAAAGAGCCATGCTCGCGAAGCTGACTTCCAAGAACCAGCTCACGCTGCCCAAGAGCGTGACGCAAGCCATCGGCCCGACCGAGTACTTCGACGTCGAGGTGCGCGGCGGGCAGATCGTTCTCACGCCTGTGCGCATCCAGCGCGGCGATGCGGTACGCGCCAAGCTGGCCGAGCTCGGCGTCACCCAGCAGGACGTGAGCGATGCGGTTGCGTGGGCGCGGGCCGGTTCGGTGCCCCGGCCCTGATGGTTTCGGAACCTGCCGCGGCCTATGGAGGAAATAAGCGTTCGCACGCCGGTGCCAAGGTGCCGGGCAAGGCAGCGGCCACGACCCCGAAGCGCGCTCGCAAGGCATGAAGGCCACGCCGCGGGTGGTTCTTGATACCAATGTCGTGGTTTCGGCCCTGGTGTTCGGCGGTGGCTCCGCCGCCCTCATCCGAAGCGCTTGGCAGGGGGTGAATTCATTCCCTTGGTCAGTTCGGCGACCGCCTCGGAGCTGGTTCGCGTGCTGGCCTATCCGAAGTTCCGCCTCGAGGCCCACGAACAAGAAGAATTGCTCGCCGACTATCTTCCTTACGCGCTTGCCGTCCGCATTCCGAGTCCGCCACCTGCCGTGCCCGACTGCCGCGATCCGTTGGACGTGCCCTTCCTGCATCTGGTGCTGGCGGGAGAGGCGCAGGTCCTCGTCACTGGAGATCGTGACCTGCTCATGCTGGCGCCGCGACTGCAGGTGCCGGTGCACACGCTGGAAGCATTCGCCCAGCTGATTCACAGATAAACTATTCACCTGTCATGATTCCGGGGTTCGTCGCTGACGCACCGGCATAGCGGGGCACCTTCATGAAGACCGATCCTTCCCACGCGCTGCTGCACGAAGCCCAGGAGCTTGGCCACGAGGCACGCGCCCTTTCGAGCGACCATGCGGCGCTCAAGCTGTGGCTGCGCTTGCTGGCCTGCACCACGCAGGTCGAAGGCGAGATCCGGCGACGGCTGCGCGCGGGCTTCGGCACCACGCTGGCGCGGTTCGACTACATGGCCCAGCTCTACCGCCATCGCCAGGGCCTGAAGATGAAGGCCTTGTCGCGCTACCTCATGGTGACAGGCGGGAACATCACCGGCCTGACCGACGAGCTGGAAAAGGAAGGCCTCGTCGCGCGCGAGGCCGATCCGAACGATCGCCGCGCCTACCTCGTGCGGCTCACGCCCAAGGGAAGGCGCGGTTTCGAAGCCATGGCCTCACGGCACGAGGAGTGGATCCTCGAGCTATTCGGCTGCCTCGACGACAAGACGATGCACGAGCTGCACGATGCCCTCGGTCGCCTTCGCGTCCACCTCGTGCAAGTCGACAAGCCCGGGGCAGGCAGCGCCTGAAGCGCAGGCCTGTCTCAGGCCTCGCTGCGGAACCCGATGGTCTTGTGGGTGCCGTCGCAGTACGGCTTGTTCTTCGAATGACCGCAACGGCACAGCCAGCATTCGGTCACGCGATCGATCGTCTTGCCGCTGCAGGAGAGCAGCTCCAGGTTGCCCTTGACGTGCAGGCATCCGTTGGTCTTCGGCTGTATGACCAGCGGACCGTCGCGCTGCTGCAGCGCTGGTGCCGCCTTGTCGGGAAATTCGCCGGTGGAGACGAAGCCCGTCGTGGCATGGCTGCCATCGCAGAAGGGCTTGCGGGCCGACTGGCCGCAGCGGCAGAGGGCGGCGGCCGTGCCTTCGTCCTGGCCGGCGATGAGCAGCACGGCGCAAAACTCCAGCGGGCCGTTTTCGTTGACCCGGACGGTATTGACGAGTGGCGCGGTCTGGTTGTCCACGACGTCCCTCACATGCCCGACGAGGGCAGCGTGAGCTGGCCCTTGTGCTCGAAGCGCACCGCACTGAACGTGGGCCCGCCGATCTTGCCCTTGAGCAGGTAGTCGAGCTGCCTGTCGCTGCTCTGGTAGAAGCTCAGCGCCTGGCGCACGGCGCTGAAGGCCGAGGCGGACACGGGAATGGTGAGCACCTCTTCGCCATAGCGAGGCACGGTGCCCTTGGCATCGCTCACTCCGGTGGCGAAGCTGCTGCCGCGCACGTCGAGCTCGACGAAGAGGCCGTCGTAGTCGATCGGCGTGTCATTGGGGTTCTGCACCCGCAGCTTCACGGCGAAGCGCAATTCCATGCCTTCACCCTGGAGCGGCTCGACGCCCACCACCTGCACTTGCACAGGATCGCGCTGGGTCATTCCGGCGCACGCGGCCAGAAGCCATGAGAGGCACACGACCAGGGCCGTGGAGGCCAGCCGCTGCAGCATCGTCGACTCCTCTTGCCGCACGGGCATGTCGCGCCCGAGTCTAGTCCGCTGCCCCATCCGGGACAACGAGAGGGAAAAGGTCCTCTTCAGGCCCATGCGTCGCGGTCATCGTGAAGAGCCGGCACGAGTCGCCCGAGGCTTCGCGCCAGACCTTCACCCAGGCCAGCTGCGGCACCTGCGGCGCGAGCCGCTCGGCGATGTAGGCGCACAGGCCCTCGATGGTGGGCCGCGAGAGGCCGGGGACCTTGTCGAGCAGGTGATGGTCGAGCGCGTCGCGCACCGGCTCGATGGCACGCCGCAGATGACCGAGGTCGACCACCATGCCGCGCGCATCCGGCATGCCGCGCACTGCCACCTCGGCATGGTAGGTGTGGCCATGGATGCGGCGTGCTGGGCTCGGCCTCGATGCTGCGGTCCAGCGTGTGGGCGGCCTCGAAATAGAAGTTCTGCGTCAGCTCGTACAGCATCGTCGGCTTATCGGATGTTCAGCACCTTGTGCGTCTGCACGCTGAGGCGCCAGCGCGGGTCCTGCAGGCAGCGCTCGATGGCCCATCGGGTATTGGCGCTCGCCTGGGGTCCGTCCATGGGTTGCAGGAAGTGGTGCTCGAAGGGAAGGTCGGCCAGCGTGTCGAGGTCGAGGCCGGATTGCGGCACGACCACCTTGAGTTCCTGTCCGCGCGTCTGCTTCAGCGGCGCGCCGGCCTTGGGGCTCACGCAGATCCAGTCGAGGCCGGCCGGCGCGGGGACGGTGCCATTGGTCTCGACGGCGATCTCGAAGCCCTGCGCATGCAGCGCTTCGATCAATTCGGCGTCCACTTGCAGCAGCGGCTCGCCGCCGGTGAGCACCACCAGCTTGCGCCCGGCCGTGCCGGACGGGCCATTGCGACGCCACCCGCTCCGCAAGCTGCCCGGCGCGCGGGAACTTGCCGCCCAGGGTGCCGTCGGTGCCGACGAAGTCGGTATCGCAGAACTGGCATACCGCCTGCGAGCGGTCTTCCTCGCGCCCGGTCCAGAGGTTGCATCCGGCAAAGCGGCAAAAGACTGCCGGCCGGCCGGCATTCGCTCCTTCGCCTTGCAATGTGTAGAAGATTTCCTTGACGCTGTAAGTCACGCCGCGCTCCTGCCCGCCGGCTGGCGGGGACTGCTGGCGCGCCTGTCGTGGAGGCGCGCTTCTCATCGCGCACCCGAGTCGGGATGCGCGGGCAATCCCGTATTGTCGCGGCCAATGCCCGGCGCTGGCCGGGCGAGCACTCAAGTCCCCATGGGGGCCGGCTTGATCAGCGCAATCGGCGCCTTCAGCGGGTCGATCAGCACCGCGATGCGACCGACGTTGGGAATGTCGGTGGGCGGCATCATGACCTGCGCGCCGAGGCCCTGGGCCTTTTCGACCGTCGCATCGCAGTCTTCGACCGCCACGTACGGACACCACAGCGTCGGCGCGCTGGGGTCGGGCATCTTCATCACGCCGGCGCGTCCCTTGCCGTCGGCACTCTGCAGCACGTGGTAGGGCTCGCCATTCGCGGACTGCATCGTCTCGTGCTTGTAGCCGAACACCTTTTCATAGAAGGCCAGCGCCTTGGCGTCGTCCTGCGTCCAGAGTTCGTTCCAGCACCATTCGTTGAAGGGCGGGTTCTCCACCTCGGGACGATCGCCTTCGTTGCTTCTCCAGATTGATGTCGCGGCACCGGTCGGGTCGGCAAAGGACGGCGCTGCGGCCTACCGGCGGGAAGTCGGTCGGCGGCTCCAGCGGCTTGGCGCCTGCGGCGAGCGCGGCAGCGTAGCTCGCATCGACGTCGGTCACGCTCATGTAGCTGACCCAGCCGACCGGGGTGCCGGCCGCCGGCGGGCAAAAGCCGCCGATGCCGACGCCGCCGTTCTGGATCATGTGATAGGTCTTGTCTCCCATGGGCATGGTTTCGGTGTGCCAGCCGAACAGCGGCTCATAGAAGGCGCGGGCCTTGGGAATGTCGTTCGAGGCGTGCTCGAACCAGATGAACTTGCCGGGCAGGTAGGACATGACGGCTCCTTCGTGAAATGGACGGGCCGGGGCATCAGCCCCGAGCGACGGGTTAAACAAATTCAAACCCGCCTGTCGTCAAGGCAAGGGCGAAACCCCGAACAGCCTGGCGTGCGCCCACAGCACGAACAGCGCATAGACCGCGAGGCCACCTGCCACCGCGATCACGTCGTTCCGGGTCGAGCCCTGGCGCGTAGACCTTCGCGGGTCGGCGCTTGACGGCAATGCGATCGGCCACGGCCCAGATGAGGAAGCTGCCGAACAGCAGCACATCGGCCAGCGTGCCGTTGGCCAGCAGGTGGGCCAGCGCCCAGAACTTGACGGCCGCGAGCATCGGATGCTTTGCAGCGCGCTGCAGTCGCCCAGGCAGGTAGGCCGCGAACAGCAGCGGAAAGACCGGCAGCATCACCACCAATGAGAGATGTCGCAGGCCCGCCGGCGGCGTGTAGAGCACCACCGGCTGTTGCCGCGCCAGTCCGTATCCGTAGATGAGGAGGAAGAAGCCCACCAGCGAAGCCAGCGAGTACAGGCCCTTGAAGGACCGCTCTCCTCGCTGGGCGATGATGCGGTCGCGCCATGGCCTGGCCACGATGGACAGCGAATGCACACCCAGAAACACGATGAGTCCGAGAACGAGGAGGATCATGTCAGCGGCTCCTGGAAGGGCTCGGCGACGAGGGCGCGGCCAGTCTACTGCGGCGGGAATGCCGGTGCGTAACCGGCCTCTGTCGGTCGTCGTCCTACGCTGCGAGGTTTGAACTGCGCCAATCGTGGTGCTACCCTGGACCGCCATAACCCTGCACCGCTCGCGGCCGCAGGATGTCCTGGACTTCGGACGGAGGGGGCAGCTTGAGTTCGATCCACGGGGCCGCCGGCGGGCACGATCGCATTGCATTGCGGCATCGCCTCGAAGCCGTGCGCGCCTTGTCGCTGGAGCTGGCCCGGCCCCTGTCGGCGGAAGACCAGTGCGTGCAGTCCATGCCCGATGCGAGCCCCACCAAGTGGCATCTCGCGCACACCACCTGGTTCTTCGAGACCGTGGTGCTCAAGCCCCTGGCAGCGGGCTACCGCGTCTTCGATGAGCGCTATCACTATCTCTTCAACTCCTACTACGAGTCGCTGGGCCCGCGCCATCCGCGACCGCAGCGCGGCATGCTCACACGGCCCTCGGTCGAGGAGGTGCGGCGCTACCGCGCCCACGTCGACGAGGCGCTCGCCACCTTCATCGAATGCGCCGGAGCCGCGAGCTATGCCGAGGCCGCGCCGCTCATCACGCTGGGCTTGCATCACGAGCAGCAGCACCAGGAGCTTGTCCTCACGGATGTCAAGCACCTGCTGTCGCTGAATTCGCTGCAGCCTGCCTACATCGACGCAGGCCCGAGCTCGCCCGGGGGGCGAGCGCGCAAGTGCCCTTGCGCTGGGTGGACTGCCCCGGCGGCGTGGTGGACATCGGTCACGAGGGCAGCGGCTTCTCGTTCGACAACGAGACGCCCCGTCACTCGGCACTGCTGCGTCCGTATCGCCTCGCGAGCCGACCCGTCACCTGTGGCGAATACCTCGAGTTCATTCACGATGCAGGCTATCGCCGGCCCGAGCTGTGGCTGAGCGACGGATGGGCGGCGGTCCAGTCGCAGGACTGGCAAGCGCCGCTGTACTGGAGCGATCTCGAAGCGGACGTGCCCACGCTGTTCACCTTGATGGGCCCGAAGCCGCTCGACCCCGCCGAGCCCGTGTGCCACCTGAGCTTCTACGAGGCGGCCGCGTATGCCGAGTGGGCCGGCGCGCGGCTGCCGACCGAATTCGAATGGGAGGCCGCGGCGGCCTTGCATGCGCCGGGCCCCGTCGTCCATCGCCACGATCAGCGCCATCCCCATCCGGTGCCGGCGACCGAGGCCGAAGGGCTGCAGCAGATGCATGGCGAGGTGTGGGAATGGACGCGCTCCTCCTACGACCCCTACCCTGGCTTCCGGCCGCTGTCCGGCGCCGTGAGCGAATACAACGGCAAGTTCATGGTCGGCCAGGTGGTCCTGCGCGGAGGCAGTTGCGCCACGCCGGCCGGGCATTTGCGGGCCAGCTACCGCAACTTCTTTCCGCCCGGAGCGCGCTGGCAATTCTCCGGGCTGCGATTGGCGAGGGACGCATGAGAAACACACCAGCGTCGAACCTCAGGGCCACGCCCGATGCCCTGGCCTACCTTTGGCATCCCGGCGAAGCCCCCAGGCTCGCTGAAGCGATTGGAACCCCCGATGCGCAGAGCGACTTCGCACGCGAAATGATCCAGGGCCTCGCGCGCCGCCCGCGCAGCGTGCCGCCGAAGTTCTTCTACGACCAGGCCGGCTCCGCCTTGTTCGACCGCATCTGCGAACTGCCCGAGTACTACCCCACCCGAACCGAGATCGCGATCCTCTCGCGCCATGCGGGCGACATCGCGGGGGCCATCGGACCGCAAGCGGACGTGGTCGAGTTCGGCGCCGGCTCGGTGCTCAAGATCCGCATCCTGCTCGACGCGCTCGAGTCGCCGCGCCGCTTCGTGCCCATCGACATCTCGGCGGAGCACCTCCATGCGGCGGCCGACGGCCTGCGCAGGGACTACCCCGGCCTCGACGTGCAGCCCATCGCCGCCGACTTCACGCGCCCGCTCACCCTGCCGCCCGCGCTGCCTCTGCATCGCCGCGGCAACGGCCACGCCAGCGCCCCGCGCGTGGGCTTCTTTCCGGGCTCCTCGATCGGCAACTTCACGCCCGAGGAGGCGCTGCGCTTCCTGCACGCGGCGGCGCAGTTGCTGCGCGGCGGCGGCCTGCTGATCGGCGTCGACCTGGTGAAGGACCCAGCCATCCTTCACGCCGCCTACAACGATGCGCAGGGCGTGACGGCGGCCTTCAACCGCAACCTGCTGGTGCGCGCCAATCGCGAGCTGGGCGCGACCTTCGATCCCGAGCGCTTCGCCCACTATGCCTTCTACGACCCGATGCGCCGGCGCATCGAGATGCACCTTGTGAGCGTGCGCATGCAGGGCGTGCGACTGTGCGGCCGGCACTTCGAGCTGGCCGAAGGCGAGAGCCTCCACACCGAGAACTCCTGCAAGTACACGGTCGAAGGCTTCAGGCAACTGGCCGCGCAGGCGGGCTTCGTGCCGGAGCAGGTCTGGTGCGATCCGGACCGGCTCTTCAGCGTGCACTGGCTGGTCGCTCCCGGGTGAAGGAGTGCGCCCTTTAACATCGGGCGTTCTTTCACCTGTGAAGCTTTTGCATGAAGAAGTACTACTGGGAAGACTTTGCGGCGGGCACCGTGCGCGAGTTCGGCAACAAGCTCGTCACGCGCGAAGAGGTGATCCGATTCGCGAGCGAGTTCGATCCACAGCCCTTCCACCTCAGTGACGAAGCCGCGGCTGCGCACCCGCTCTTCGGCCGGCTGGCCGCCAGCGGCTGGCACACCTGCTCGATGGTGATGCGCATGATGTGCGACGGCTACCTGCTCGACTCGGCGAGCCTCGGCTCGCCCGGCCTCGAGAACATCAAGTGGCTCAGGCCCGTGTATCCGGGCGACGTGCTGCACGTGCGCTCCACCGTGGCCGAGGCGCGCCCGATGAACAGCAAGCCTCATGTCGGGCTGGTGCGCACCAACTGGGAGGTGTTCGCGCGTCGGCCCAGCGGCGAGGACGACCTGGTGCTGACGATGGAAGGCTGGGGCATGTTCCGGCGGCGCGATGCTGCGCTAGCATGAGCCGCAACCACAACATCGGGGAGCTGCGATGAAGGAATGGAGCGCGGCAGGCATCGGCACCGTGATCGCCGTGACGGCGTTGGCGAGCCAGGCTGCAGAGGAAGTCAAGTGGGACGCGCAAGGCGGCTGGAGCGCAGTCCTTGCCGTGGCAGCCAAGGAGGAGCAGGAGGTCTGCACGCGACTCAAGCCGGGTCAGCGCGTGGTGTGGGCCTTCGTCGCGCAGTCGCCGCTCGACTTCAGGATCCGCGATCCCAAGACGAAGGAAGTGGTGAGCTCGTCCTCGCGCACCGGCGTCGTCGAAGCACGAGATGCGCTGGTGCCCGCCCGCGAGCAGGACTACTGCTGGGCGTGGATCAATCGCGGTGGCCAGCCGACGCAGGTCTCGCTGCAGTTGCGCCAGCATTCGCCTTGAGCCCCCTGACGCGAAGGCGACAAGTCTTCAGGTGAATTCCGGGTGCCAGACTCCTTGACTCGCTGCCATCCTTGAGGCCCTCGCAAGTCAAAGGAGTGCGCCATGCAACGGCGTCAGGTGTTGAAGCTTCTGGGTGGATCGGCGGCATCGCTGGGTGTCGCGCCATGGGTGCACGCGCAGGCCTTCCCGAGCCAGCCCATCAAGCTGCTGGTGGGCTTCCCGGCCGGCGGGCCGACCGACATCACCATGCGCGTGCTGGCCGAGAACGCCTCCAAGGTGCTCGGGCAGACGGTGCTGGTCGAGAACCGCCCCGGCGCCGGCGGCGCCCTGCCGGCGCAGGCCATGCAGACCACCAAGCCCGACGGCTACACGCTGGCGCAGATCCCGCTCGGCGTGTTCCGCCTGCCCTACACGACCAAGATCAACTGGGACCCGGTCAAGGACATCACCTACCTGCTGTGCATCACCGGCTATGCCTTCGGCCTCGTCGTGCCGGCCGATTCGCCGATCAAGAACTGGGCCGACTTCGTCGCCTGGGCCAAGGCCAATCCGGGCAAGCTCAGCTACGGCTCGACCGGCGCGCTCACCAGCCCGCACCTGACGATGGAAGAGATCGCGCAGAAGGCCGGCATCCAGCTCAACCACATTCCCTACAAGGGCAGCGCCGACCTGATGCAGGCCATCCTGGGCGGCCACGTGATGGCGGCGGCCGACTCCACCGGCTTCGCGCCGCACGTGGCCTCGGGCAAGCTGCGCGTGCTCAACACCTGGGGCCCGAAGCGCCTGGCCAAGTTCCCGGACGTGCCCACGCTCAATGAGCTCGGTCTCGACATCGTGCAGGCCTCGCCCTACGGCCTGGGCGGGCCGAAAGGCATGGACCCGGCTCGCGTGAAGACCTTGCACGACGCCTTCAAGAAGGCGATGGAAATGCCCAACCATGTCGAGGCCCTGGCCAAGTACGACCAGGAGCTGCTCTACATGGATCCGAGGCAATACACCCGCTTCGCCGAGGAGACCTATCGGAAGGAGAAGCTGCTGGTGGAGAAGCTGGGGCTCGCGAAGCCAGCCTGAAATGAACCACCCCCGTAGGGCTTCGCGCGGAGCCAGCCGCCAGAGTCGGCTGGCGTTCTGTCAAGCCGACGCAGGTCGGCTTGGACGCGGCATCTCTCAGGGGCTCCGCCAGCGGCCCGGCGAAGCCGGATCCGCGGCTCCCGCTCGCTGGCGTTGCTTCATGCGCCTAGTTTCTTCTTCAGCAACTCGTTTACGACGGCAGGATTGGCCTTGCCCTTCGTGGCCTTCATCGCCTGGCCGACCAGCGCGTTGAAGGCCTTTTCCTTGCCGGCGCGGAATTCCTCGACCGACTTGGCATTGGCCGCCAGCACCTCGTCGATGATGGCTTCGAGCGCGCCGGTGTCGCTCATCTGCCTGAGGCCGCGCGACTCGATGATCGCGTCCACCTCGGCCGACTCGCCCGACCACAGCGCATCGAACACCTGCTTCGCGCCGTTGTTCGAGATGGTGCCGTCGGCGATCCGGGCGATCATGCGGGCCAGCGTGTCGGCGGCCACGGGGCTTTCGTCGATGCCCTTGCCCTCGGCATTGAGCCGGCGCGAGAGCTCGCCCATCAGCCAGTTGGCCGCGAGCTTCGGCTGCGCGCCCGCGCGCTTGGCCGCTTCGTAGTAGCGGGCGGTCGCGAGGCTCTGGGTCATCATGCTCGGCGTCGTAGGCCGCCAAGCCGTCCTCGCGCTGGAAGCGCTCGGCCATCGCCTGCGGCAGCTCGGGCATCTCGCCTTTCACCCGCTCCACCCACTCGGGCGCGATCACCAGCGGCGGCAGGTCGGGGTCGGGGAAGTAGCGGTAGTCGTGCGCGTCTTCCTTGGTGCGCATGGCACGCGTCTCGCCGGTGTCGGGGTTGAACAGCACGGTGGCCTGCTGGATCGTGCCGCCGTCTTCGAGCGTGTCGATCTGCCAGTTGATCTCGTAGTCGATCGCCTGCTGCAGGAAGCGGAAGCTGTTCAGGTTCTTGATCTCGCGGCGCGTGCCGAGGGGATCGCCCGGCTTGCGCACCGACACGTTGGCGTCGCAGCGGAAGCTGCCTTCCTGCATGTTGCCGTCGCAGATGCCCAGCCACACCACCAGCGCATGGAGGGCGCGCGCATATTCGACCGCCTCGACGCTGGCGCGCATGTCGGGCTCGGAGACGATCTCCAGCAGCGGCGTGCCGGCGCGGTTGAGGTCGATGCCGGTGAGGCCGTGATAGTCCTCGTGCAGCGACTTGCCGGCGTCTTCCTCGAGGTGGGCGCGCGTCAGGCGCACCGAGTGCGTCGTGTCACCCACGTAGAACGGAATCAGTGCCGCCCTGCACCACCGGGATCTCGTACTGGCTGATCTGGTAGCCCTTGGGCAGGTCGGGGTAGAAGTAGTTCTTGCGCGCGAAGATCGAGTGCGGCGCCACCTTGGCACCGACTGCGAGGCCGAAGCGGATGGCGCGCTCGACCGCCGCCTTGTTCATCACCGGCAGGGTGCCCGGCAGCGCCAGGTCGACGGGGTTGGCTTGGGTGTTGGGCTCGGCACCGAAGGCCGTGCTCGAGCCGGAGAAGATCTTCGATTGCGTGGAGAGCTGGGCGTGCGTCTCGAGGCCGATGACGACCTCCCAGCCTCGGATGCTTGTCATGGTTCCATGATGAGTGGCCTGTTGCGCTACGCGTCACCCTCGACGTGCCGACCCAGCTGGTCGGCTTGCGGTCGTCGCTCGATGCGCGAATCGCGTAGGGTAGTTCACTTCCTCCGGTGCGCGGAGGTGGAAGTCGGTGGCCTGCTGGAAGGCATGCGCGGCGTGCAGCAGCTCGCCTTCCTTCCAGTAGTTGCCGATCAGCTGCAGGCCGACCGGCATCGCAGCTTCTCCGAGGCCCGCAGGCACGCTCATGCCGGGCAGGCCGGCCAGGCTCGCGGGCAGCGTGAAGATGTCGGCCAGGTATTCCTGCACCGGATCGGTCTGGCTGCCGATGGGGCGCGCCACGGTAGGGGCCACGGGGCCCGCGATCACGTCGCACTGCGCGAAGGCGGCCTGGAAGTCGTCGGCGATCATGCGGCGCAGCTTCTGCGCCTGCAGGTAGTAGGCGTCGTAGTAGCCGTGCGAGAGCACGTAGGTGCCGATCATGATGCGGCGCTTCACCTCGGCGCCGAAGCCTTCGCTGCGCGACTTCTTGTACATGTCGAGCAGGTCCTTGTAGTGCGCCGCGCGATGGCCGTAGCGCACGCCGTCGAAGCGGCTCAGGTTCGAGCTCGCCTCGGCCGGGGCGATGATGTAGTAGACCGGGATGGACAGCTCGGTGCGCGGCAGCGAGACGTCGACCAGCGTCGCGCCGAGCTTCTCGAACTCGGCCAGGGCGGCACGCACGGCGGTGCTCACGCTGCCCTCCACGCCCTCGCCGAAGAACTCGCGCGGCAGGCCGATGCGCAGGCCCTTCAGCGGCTGTGCCGCGGTGGCGCCGGCACGTTGCGTGCGCAAGGCGGCGGCGTAGTCTTCGACGGGCCGATCGGCGGAGGTCGAGTCGCGCTCGTCGAAGCCGCTCATCGCTGAAAGCAGCAACGCGCAGTCCTCTGCGCTGCGAGCCAGCGGGCCGGCCTGGTCGAGACTCGAAGCAAAGGCGATCATCCCGTAGCGCGAGCAGCGGCCGTAGGTGGGCTTGATGCCGGTGATGCCGGTCAGCGCCGCGGGCTGGCGCACCGAGCCGCCGGTGTCGGTGCCGGTGGCCGCGGGCACCAGGCGTGCCGCCACCGCCGCGGCCGATCCGCCCGATGAGCCGCCGGTGATGCGATCGGTGTTCCACGGGTTGCGCGCCGGGCCGAAGGCGGAGTTCTCGTTGCTGCCGCCCATCGCGAACTCGTCGCAGTTGAGCTTGCCCAGCGGCACGGTGCCGGCCTGGCCGAGCTTGTCGACCACCGTGGCGTTGAAGGGGCTGCGATAGCCGGCCAGCATCTTCGAAGCGGCCGTGCTCGGGAAGTCGGTGGTGACGAAGATGTCCTTGTGCGCAAGCGGCACGCCCAGCAGGGGCGCCGGTCTCGCCATGAGCGCGGCGCTCGTCGGCAGCGTGCGCCGCTGCAAGCGCCACCGTCTCGTCGGTGGAAAGGAAAGCGCCCAGGTGTTGATGGGCGGCAACCCGTGCAAGCAGATGCTTCGTGGCTTCGACGCTGGAGACGGCCTTCGACTCGAGCTGGCGGCCGAGCTCGGCCACGGTCATGTGGTGCAGATCCATCGTGGCGGCCTTCACTCGATGACCTTGGGCACGAGGAACAGGCCGTCCTCGAGCGCGGGCGCGCTTTGCTGGTTTGCCGCGCGCCGGGACTTGTCCGCGTCTTCGGTCACGGCATCCTCGCGCAACCTGAGCGTGACGTCGCTCACGGCCGACAAGGGGGTATAGAGAGGATCGACACCGGTGGTGTCCACCGCGCGCATCTGTTCGACGATGGCGAAGAATTCGTTGAGCTGTTGCAGCATCGCGGCGTGCTCGGCATCACTGAGTTCCAGGCGAGCCAAATGAGCGATGCGGCTGACATCGGCAGGTGTCAGGGCCATGTAAAAGTGCTGGTAACTGGGGGGTTCCCGCAGCGAAGGGTGCGGGTGCGTGCGGTATTATCGCGCGTTATCCACAGCCGGCCGGGGCGCAGACCACAAGCGGGACGCGGGCCCGCCAAGCGCCATACCAGCCGGTTCGTGCCGAATAGTGCGCAAAAGGGCATTCTCCAGCGTGCCCCCGAGCGGCCCAGGAAAAACAAACCCCATTGATCGCTTGGCAGGCCGGCGAGCCAGTTGCTCACAGCCTGCGCAAGCCCCGAAAAGGCAACATGTTCGAATTCTTTCGTCGTCATTTCTCGACGGATCTCGCCATCGATCTCGGTACTGCCAATACCCTCATCTACGTTCGCGGCAAGGGCATCGTGCTCGACGAGCCCTCGGTCGTGGCGATCCGCCACGAAGGCGGTCCCAACGGCAAGAAGACCATCCAGGCCGTCGGCGCGCGAGGCCAAGGCGATGCTCGGCAAGGTGCCCGGCAACATCGAGGCGATCCGCCCCATGAAGGACGGCGTGATCGCCGACTTCACCGTCACCGAGCAGATGCTCAAGCAGTTCATCAAGATGGTCCACCCGCGCTCGGTGCTCAAGCCCAGCCCCCGGATCATCATCTGCGTGCCCTGCGGCTCCACCCAGGTCGAGCGTCGCGCCATCCGCGAGTCGGCGCTCGGCGCAGGCGCCTCCGAGGTCTACCTGATCGAAGAGCCGATGGCTGCCGCGATCGGCGCGGGCCTGCCGGTGAGCGAGGCTTCCGGCTCCATGGTGGTCGACATCGGCGGCGGCACCACCGAAGTCGGCGTCATCTCGCTCGGCGGCATGGTCTACAAGGGCAGCGTGCGGGTGGGCGGCGACAAGTTCGATGAGTCGATCATCAACTACATCCGCCGCAATTACGGCATGCTGATCGGCGAGCCTACGGCCGAATCCATCAAGAAGGAAATCGGCTCGGCCTTCCCAGGCTCCGAAGTCAAGGAGATGGAGGTCAAGGGCCGCAACCTCTCCGAAGGCGTGCCGCGCAGCTTCACGATCTCGTCCAACGAGATCCTCGAGGCACTCACCGACCCGCTCAACCAGATCGTCTCGTCGGTCAAGAACGCGCTGGAGCAGACCCCGCCCGAGCTCGGCGCCGACATCGCCGAGCGCGGCATGATGCTCACCGGCGGCGGCGCGCTGCTGCGCGACCTCGACCGCCTGCTGGCCGAGGAAACCGGCCTGCCGGTGCTGGCCGCCGAAGACCCGCTGACGTGCGTTGTGCGCGGTTGCGGCATGGCGCTGGAGCGCATGGAGCGCCTGGGCGCCATCTTCACGTCAGAATAAGCACTCGTGCAATTGGGTGCCCCCGAAGGAGACTTGGGAGCAGCCCGGCGTTCAGCTGAAGCCGGTCCGTATTGCGCGTGACCGGCTTCACTGCTTGTTGAATGGCCCTCGACACTGACCCGCCCGTCCATGCCGCTTGGCACTCTTGATCGCACGCCGCCGCCTTTCTTCCGCCAAGGTCCGTCGGCCTTCACCCGGTTGGTCTTCTTCTCGGCGCTGGCGTTCTTCATGATGGTGGCCGACACGCGCTTCGGCTTTACCGAGCCCTTGCGCGCCGTGATCGCCACGGTGCTCAACCCGGTGCAAAGGGCCTTGCTGTTCCCGGTGCTGGCCGTGCGAGCATCGGGCGACTACATGCAGGGCCTTGCCGCCGCCCGCGCCAAGGAAGACGAGGCCGATCGCAAGCTCTGCCGAGCAGGCCGTGCGCCTCGGGCGGCCTGGAGCTGATCGAAGCCGAGAACGCGCGCCTGCGCGGCCTGCTCGCCCTGCGCCCGGCGCTGCCCGCCAAGACCGAGGCGGCCGAGGTGCTGTACGACGCTCCCGATCCCTATACCCGCAAGGTCGTGATCGACCTCGGCAGCACGCACGGCGTGGAGCGCGGCTCGCCCGTGATCGACGCGAACGGGGTGCTCGGCCAGGTCACGCGCGTCTACCCGCTGACCTCCGAGGTGACGCTGCTGCTCGACAAGGATTTCGTCATCCCGGTGCTCAACACCCGCACGCTGGTGCGCGGCGTGGCCTACGGCGACCCGGCGGCCGGCGGCCTCGAGCTGCGCTTCATGGGCACCAATGCCGATGTGCAGGCGGGCGACCTGCTCAGCACCTCGGGCGTCGATGGCGTCTACCCGCCGGGGCTGCCGGTGGCCAAGGTGCTGAAGGTCGATCGCCTGGCCGACACGGCCTTCGCCAAGATCACGCTGTCCGCGGTCAGCTCGGCCAACAGCGTGCGCCATGTGCTGGTGGTCAAGCCCGTGGGCGAGCAGATGCCGGTGCGCCCTGCCCCCGAGCCGCCGCCACCCGCGTCAACGCCAGCCACGCGCAAGGGAGTCCGCAAATGATGCCGCGCGGGTCCGACCAACTGCTCCTGCCCGTCAACCCGGGCTTCATGTGGGTGTCGCTGCTCGCGGCGCTGGCGATCAACCTCGTGCCGATCGGCCGCACCACCGCCATGCCCGACCTGCTGGCGCTGGTGCTGGTGTTCTGGAACGTGTACCAGCCGCGTCGGGTCGGGGTGGGCGCGGCCTTCGTCTTCGGCCTGGTGATGGATGTGCACGACGGCGCGCTGCTGGGCCAGCACGCGCTGGCCTACACGCTGCTCAGCTATTTCGCGATCACCATCCACCGGCGCCTGCTGTGGTTCCCGGTGCTGTCGCAGGCGGTGCAGATCCTGCCGCTCTTCTTCGCCTCGCATGCCGTCTCGGTGATGATCCGGCTGCTTGCCGGCGGGGTGTTTCCCGGCTGGGAGGTGCTGCTGGCGCCCTTGTTCGAGGCCCTGCTGTGGCCTATAGCCACATGGGTGCTGCTTGCGCCGCAGCGCCGGCCTCCCGATCCCGACGAGAATCGACCCCTGTGAATGTACCACCCCCGCAGCGCTCGGCCTCCCTCCAGGTGGGACGCGCTCCCGCGAGGCTGGCTGCTAAGGCTGCCTATCCGAAATGACCGAGCTCAAGAACATCGAGGCCGAGCTCTCGCGCTTTCGCGCGAGGCTGCTGTTTGCCGCGGGCATGGTGCTGCTCGGCTTCGGCCTGCTGGCCGCGCGCCTGGTCTTCCTGCAGGTGTACAAGCACGACGAGCTTTCCACCCGGGCCGAGAACAACCGCATCGCGGTGGCGCCCATCACGCCCAACCGGGGCCTCATCCTCGACCGCAACGGCGTGGTGCTGGCCAACAACTACTCGGCCTACACGCTCGAGCTCACGCCCTCGAAGATCGACGACCTCGACGCCACCATCGACGAGCTGTCCAAGGTGGTGGAGATCAACCCGCATGACCGCCGCCGCTTCAAGCGCCTGCTCGAGGATTCCAAGAGCTTCGAGTCGCTGCCGGTGCGCACGCGGCTCTCCGACGACGAGGTGGCGCGCTTTGCGGCGCAGCGCTACCGCTTCTCCGGCGTGGACGTGAAGGCAAGGCTGTTCCGCAACTACCCGCTCGGCGACGTGGCCAGCCACGCGATCGGCTACATCGGCCGCATCAACCAGGCCGAGAAGGAAAAGATCGACGATTCCGATGACGCGGCCAACTACCGCGGCACCGAATACATCGGCAAGCTGGGCGTCGAGCAGAGCTACGAGAAGGAGCTGCACGGCATCACCGGCTTCGAGGAGGTCGAGACCAGCGCCGGCGGGCGTGCCGTGCGCCGCCTGCGCTCGAGCCCCGCCACGCCGGGCAATACCGTGGTGCTGTCGATCGACATCAAGCTGCAGGCGCTGGTCGAGCAGCTCTACGGCAACCGGCGCGGCGCCCTGGTGGCCATCGACCCGCAGAGCGGCGAACTGCTGGCCTTCGTGAGCAAGCCGACCTTCGACCCCAACCTGTTCGTCGACGGCATCGACGTCGAGAGCTGGAAGATGCTCAACGAGTCGATCGACAAGCCGCTGCTCAACCGTGCCTTGCGTGGCACCTACCCGCCCGGCTCCACCTACAAGCCCTTCATGGCGATGGCCGCGCTCAACACCGGCAAGCGCGGGCCGAACCAGACCGTCGCCGACAACGGCGTGTTCATGTTCGGCAACCACCGCTTCCGCAGCCACGGCGACGGCGGGCTGGGCATGGTGGACATGTACCGCTCCATCGTGAAGTCGAGCAACGTCTACTACTACTCGCTGGCCAACGACCTGGGCGTCGACCTGATGCACGACCAGATGGCGCCCTTCGGCTTCGGCCAGATCACCGGCATCGACATCCAGGGCGAAGTGCGCGGCGTGCTGCCTTCCACCGCAATGGAAGCGCAAGGCCTACAAGCGGCCCGAGCTGCAGAAGTGGTATGCCGGCGAGACCATCTCGCTGGGCATCGGCCAGGGCTACAACACCTTCACGATGCTGCAGATGGGCACGGCGGTGGCCACCCTCTCGGCGGGCGGGCAGCGCCACAAGCCGCACCTGGTGCGCGAGATCCGCGACGTCGTCACGCGCCAGGTGCGCCCGGTCGGGGTCGAGCCGAGTCGCGCCGATCCCCTTCAAGCCGGAACACGTGAAGATCGTGCTCGGCGCGATGTACGGCGTCACGCAGGAAGGCACGTCCACCCGCACCTTCCTGGGTGCCGGCTACAAGAGCGGCGGCAAGACCGGCACGGCGCAGGCCGTGGGCATCCGGCAGAACGAGAAATACAACGCCTCCAAGATGGACGAGTACCTGCGCGACCACGCGCTCTACATCGCCTTCGCGCCGCTCGACAACCCGCGCATCGCGGTCGCGGCGCTCGTCGAGAACGCCGGCTTCGGCGCGCAGTCGGCCGCGCCGATCACGCGCCGCGTGCTCGACTACTGGCTGATGGGCAACTATCCGAGCGAGGAAGACATCGTCGCGGTCCAGCGCGGCGAGGCCGCGGCGCCCATCGGCGCGCCGCGACTTGCCGCCGACGTGCCGCTGCCGGCCCAGGTGGCGGCGGTGCCCTCCACCGGCGGGGCGCAGGTGGTGCCGGTGTCGCTCGGCGCGCCCGCGCTCGCGCCGGCCGCCTCGGCAGCAGCGCCTTGGGTCCGGCCGCTTCGGCGCCCGAAGCGGCGCAGTGCCCGGCAAGCCGCCGGCGAAGGCTGCGGCTGCACCGCCCAAGCCGCCGGGTGTGGCCAAGCCGCCCGCGGGGACGACGCCTCCGGCGGGAGCGCAGCCGCCGCCGGCGCCCAGGCCTCCGGTCGAGCCGCGCCGCCGGCCGCGCCGAAGCGCACCACCGTCGAGGCTGCTCCGCCAGCGTCGGCCCCGGAGCGCGGTCCGCACATGACCCAAGTTGACTCGAATTCCCCAGGCCGATGAACATCGCTTTCGACCGACCCTCGCCCGTGCGGCGCATGCTGCCCATGTTCCTGGGCTTCGACGGCTGGCTGGCGCTGGCCGTGCTGCTGCTGTGCGGCGCCGGCCTCACCATCATGTATTCGGCCGGCTTCGACCACGGCACGCGTTTCGTGGACCAGGCCCGCAACATGCTGCTGGCCTTCGGCGTGCTGTTCATCGTGGCGCAGATCTCGCCGCAGCGGCTGCAGTCGATGGCGGTGCCGCTGTACGTGATCGGCGTGGCCTTGCTGCTGGGCGTGGAGTTCATGGGCGTCACCCGCAAGGGCGCGACGCGCTGGCTCAACGTGGGCGTCACCGTGATCCAGCCCAGCGAGCTGATGAAGATCGCGATGCCGCTGATGCTGGCGTGGTGGTTCCAGAAGCGCGAGGGGCAGCTGCGGACCTTCGATTTCCTCGTGGCCGGCGCGCTGCTGGTGGTGCCGGTGGGCCTGATCGTGCTGCAGCCCGACCTGGGCACCGCCCTGCTGGTGATGGCCTCGGGGCTGTTCGTGATCTTCTTCGCCGGGCTGTCGTGGCGGCTGATCATGCCGGTGCTGCTGGCCGGGGCCATCGGCATCACCGCGATCATCATTGCCGAGCCCTACATCTGCGTGCCCGGGGTGGACTGGGTGGTGCTGCACGACTACCAGAAGGGCCGCGTCTGCACCCTGCTCGACCCGTCGAAGGACCCGCTCGGCAAGGGCTTCCACATCATCCAGGGCATGATCGCGATCGGCTCGGGTGGCGTGTTCGGCAAGGGCTTCATGAAGGGCACGCAGACCCACCTGGAGTTCATCCCCGAGCGGACCACCGACTTCATCTTCGCGGCCTACTCGGAAGAGTTCGGCCTGGTGGGCACGATCGGCCTGATCTGCGGCTTCATCTTCCTGATCTTCCGCGGGCTGCTGATCGCAAGCGACGCGCCGACGCTGTTCTCGCGGGTGCTGGCCGGGGCGGTGACGCTGATGTTCTTCACCTATGCGATGGTCAACATGGGGATGGTGAGCGGCATCCTGCCCGTGGTGGGCGTGCCGCTGCCGTTCATCAGCTACGGCGGCACGGCGCTGGTCACGCTGGGGATGGGGCTGGGGATCCTGATGTCGATTGCGAGGAGCCGCAGGCTGATGGTGTCCTGAAGAGGCAAGAGGACAGCCCCTAGCTGGCGCCCCACAGCCGGCGCAGGCTCTTCCAGAGCCGCTTCGTTCGCGGCTGGCGCTGCACGGCGGCTTGCGTGGCGGGTGCCGGTGACACGGCCTTCCTGGCGTGCGCGGGCTCGCGAGCCGGCTCGGGGAGGGCTCGGGCTTGGCCGCGGGCTTGCCGTGCGGCATGTGTCGCAGTCGCCGTGTCAGTGAGGTCGGCCGGCAACTCGACTGCAGGACCAGCCCCCGCATGCGCAGGCCGCCGGCTCGCATTTCCCCAGGGCTTGCGCAGGAACTCGCGTTCCATGTCGAGCGTTGCGCGCTGGCCGATCGCGGCCTTGTGCTGCTTCAGCCATCGATCAGCGGCCTCGCGCCCCAGGCCGGAGAGCTGCTGCAGGAAGCCCCAGTCGGTGTTGAACTTGCTCGACGCGTTGAAAGGCGCGAGCCCTTCGTCGTCGGCAATCATGTGCATGCGCAAGTCCTTGTAGCGACCCGCATCGAGCCGCTGCTCGCGCAACAGGCGCGACACGAAGGCGATGGCGCGCATCTCGGCGAGCAGGCTGGTGTTGAAGGTGATCTCGCTCAGGCGGTCGATGATGTCCACGCTGCGGGTCGGCGTGCCCTCGCGCATCAGCGGATTGATCTTCACCAGCATGATGTCCAGCGCCTCCGAGTGGTAGATCAGCGGAAAGATCGCCGGGTTGCCCGAATAGCCGCCGTCCCAGTACGGCTCGCCGTCGATCTCCACCGCCTGGAAGATGAAGGGCAGGCAGGCCGAGGCCAGCAGCGCCTCGATCGAGACGTCCTTGCCGGTGAACAGGCGCGCCTGTCCGGTGTGGACCGAGGTTGCGGCGATGAACAGTCGCAGGCCCGGCCGCTTCTCGTGGCAGCGGTGCAGCGCGTCGATGTCCACGTGCCGGAGCACCACGTCGCGCAGCGGGTTCAGGTTGAGCGGGTTGAACTCGTAGGGGCTGAAGGTGCGCCAGAAGGCGTTCAGCCATTGGTAGCTGGGCAACTGGTCGAAGTTGACGTGCCCATTGGCCCCGGCGCTGGCCTGGGTGAGCGAGAACGGCGAGAAGATCAGCCCGCTCACGCTCACGTCGCGCCAGAAGTCGTGCAGGGCCTTGCGCGCGCCCTCGCGGCCGCCGTGCACGAGGCCGGTGACCAGCACGGCGGAATTGACCGCGCCCGCGCTGGTGCCGGAGATGCCGCTGAACTCGATGTCCTCCTCCTCGAGCAGGCGGTCGAGCACGCCCCAGGTGAAGGCTCCATGCGAGCCACCGCCCTGAAGCGCGAGGTCCAGCTTGCGAATCACAGGTTTCGCGGACGAAGCCGTCATACCGATCTCTCCTCTAGGGGAAAACCCGCAGTCTACGGGTCCGCTCGGTGCCGTCTTGTCAGACGACCCCCGACACGGTAGGGGCGGGAACAAGTCCCGTGAATAGAGTCATGAGAGCGATGCTTAAGCAGGCGTGTCCAGTTCGCGCTGAGGTGCAAGTGAGAAACTCCGCGTGATCCGCACCAGCCATCGGCTGCAAGGCGGCATGCGCTTCCACCTGTCAACCGTGTCGATCCTGGCACTTCGAGCAGACCTTCAAGAACGCGCTGACGACGCTGCCATGGCGGCGGCAAGGGCGGCAGCGACTTCGATCCGAAGGGCCGCAGCCGCGGCGAGGTGATGCGCTTCTGCCAGGCGCTGATGAGCGAGCTGTATCGCCACTCGGCTACGGCCTGGTGTACTTCGTCGAGAACGTGCTCGAGCGCGGCGGCATGGACTTCGAGGGCCTGCGCGGGTCGGCTGTCACGGCGCGGGCAACGATGAGCGAAGCTATCGAACAAGGCCAGCCTGCGCGACAAGGGCCTGTCCGACCGGGCGGCACGTGATCGACGAGGCGGCTTCACGCCGAGCAAGCTGGCCGCGTCGAGGACTACGCCCGCGAGCTCGGCCTTCACTTCGAGCGCGGCATGCGTCCCTGGGCCGTGGCGGTGGATGTGGCGCTGCCTTGCGCGACGCAGAACGAGCTCGACGGCGAAGACGCGAAGAGGCTGGTGAAGAACGGCGTCAAGTGCGTCGCCGAAGGGGCGAACATGCCGTCCACGCTGGAGGCCATCGAGGTCTTCCATGCGGCGAAGGCGCTGTATGCGCCGGGCAAGGCGTCGAACGCGGGTGGGGTAGCCACTTCGGGCCTGGAGATGACGCAGAACGCCGAGCGCCTGCCCTGGGAGCGCAAGGAGGTCGATGCCCGCCTGCGGATCATCATGGACGACATCCACGCCAACTGCGTGCGCCATGGCGAGCGAAGGCGGCCAGGTCAATTATGTCAAGGGCGCCAACGTCGCCGGCTTCGTCAAGGTGGCCGACGCGATGATCGCCCAGGGCGTCTGGTAACCGGGCCTTTCAGACAGGGGAGCACAATGCCCTCCTCGACGCGAGAGGAGGACCGACATGCTCCCTTGGCTCTGGCTGTGGGCTCCCAATTTCCAGTGGCCCTTCAGCGGTGACGTGGCGCAGGACATCTCGCCCGACACCCGCTGGTTCTTCGGCGCCATCCCGCCCAAGGCCGGGAAGGGCGCCATCGAGAAGAAGATCTTCGAAACCGCCTCCTACGGCCGCCAGCTCGGCTTGGTGATGGAGGTGCTGCTCGACCTGGCCGACCAGGCCACCTGGCCCGATGCCGAAGCTGCCGAGCGCTACCGTCGGCTCAAGGCCTTGTGCGCCGAGATCGACAAGGTGAAGAGCGAACACCGCGAGGAGCTCGCCGAGTCCGCGGCCGAGCTGCTGCTCAAGCTGCAGCGCGACGATCCGCAAGGCTTGCAAAGGCTGCTCGCCCGCTTCCAGGCTTGATTTGGCGCCCGCTTGAGGTAGCGTGTCGGCACACTCGGGGGAGGAGGTGCCGATGAAGCTTGCGTCGAGAGGGCTCGGGCTGAACCTGTGGACCGGCGTGGCGCTGCTCGCGGCGTTCGGCTCGGGAGGATGCTCTCGCTCGTCAAGCGACGTCGCCTGGCCCGGTGTGGTGGAAGCCGACCTGGTGCGCCTGGCGCCGCCCGCCGCCGGCCGTCTGGTCGAACTGGCGGTGGACCGCGGCCAGCAGGTGCAGCCGGGTACGCCGGTCTTTCGCGTCGAGGCCCCCGAGGACACCGCGATGCTGGCCGAGGCCCAGGCACGCGTCGCGCAGCAGGAAGCCGAGGTGCGGGACCTCTCCACCGGCAGCCGGCCCGATGAGCTGGCGGTCATCGCCGCCCAGCTCGCCCAGGCGCGTGCCGCGCTGCTGGACAGCGAGCAGCAGTTGAAGCGCGAACAGGACCTCGCCGCGCAGGGCTTCATCAGCGGCTCGCGGCTCGACTCGCTGCGAGCCCAGCGCGACCAGAACGCCGCCCGGGTCCGCGAACTGCAGGCACAACAACGGGTGGCGCGCCTGGGCGGCCGCGAAGAGGCCCGCAAGGCGGCGGTCGCGGCGCTGGAGGCCGCCCGCTCTCAGGCGCGGCAGGTGCAGGCACGGCTGGCGGACCAGGCGGTCAAGTCGCCTGCTTCTGCGGTGGTCGACGACACGCTCTATCGCGTCGGCGAATGGGTCGTGGCCGGCAGCCCGGTGGTCTCGCTGCTCCCGCCCGCCGCGCTCAAGGTGCGCTTCTTCGTGCCCGAGCCC
The DNA here is from genome assembly GCA_963818175.1 of uncultured beta proteobacterium. Taxonomy (GTDB): domain Bacteria; phylum Pseudomonadota; class Gammaproteobacteria; order Burkholderiales; family Burkholderiaceae_C; genus Caldimonas. Next base: position 109,448 of record CAWFRK010000003.1, read on the forward strand.
GTGCTGTCGCAGCTCAAGCTCGGCGATCCGGTCTCGATCTTCTGCGATGCTTGCCCTGCGCCGATCAAGGCGAGGGTGCGCTTCATCGCGCCGCAGGCGGAGTTCACCCCGCCGGTGATCTACAGCCGGGAGCAGCGCGCGCGGCTGGTCTTCATGGTCGAGGCCGTGCCCGAGGTCGAGGGGGCGCCCGGGCTGCACGTCGGCCTGCCGGTGGACGTGAGACGCGAGGCGACACCTCGATGAGCGGCCATCCTCTCCGAGCCCGAGGCGGTCATCGACGTCCATGGCCTGACCAAGCGCTACGGCGACCGGACGGTGGTGGACCACCTCGACATGACGGTGCGCCGCGGCGAGATCTTCGGCTTCCTCGGCCCCAACGGCAGCGGCAAGACCACCTCGATCCGCATGCTCTGCGGCCTGCTCACGCCCGACGAAGGCGGAGGCCGCACGCTCGGGCACGACATCGTCAAGGAGTCCGGCCTCGTCAAGCGGCAGGTCGGCTACATGACGCAGCGCTTCGGCCTCTACGAAGACCTGTCGATCCGCGAGAACCTCGACTTCATCGCCCGCGTCTACGGCATGGACCGGCGCAAGCAGCGGGTCGACGAGGCCATCGAGCGGCTGGGGCTGGCCGGGCGCCAGGCGCAACTCGCGGGCAGCCTCTCCGGCGGCTGGAAGCAGCGCGTCGCGCTGGCCGCCTGCCTGCTGCACGAGCCGCGGCTGCTGCTGCTCGACGAACCCACTGCCGGGGTCGATCCGCAGGCCCGCCGCTCCTTCTGGGAAGAGATCCACAAGCTCGCTGCCGGCGGCATCACGGTGCTCGTGTCGACCCACTACATGGACGAAGCCGAGCGCTGCCATCGGCTCGCCTACATCGCCTACGGGCGCCTCTTGGCCAGCGGCACGCCGGACGAGCTGGTGCGCGCGACGGGCCTGGCCACGTGGGATGTGCACGGGCCGCGGGCCGCCGAGGCTGCCGATCAACTCGAGGCCACCCCCGGGGTCGAGCTGGTCACGCGCTTCGGCAACGCGCTGCACGTGAGCGGCCGCGACGCGGCGGCGCTCGATGCCGCGGTGGCGAAGTTCAGGCACATCGGCGAGTGGCAACGCCTGCCGGCGACGCTCGAGGATGTGTTCATCTTCCTGATGCGCAATGCCGAAGACCAGTTCAAGGCCGCAGCCAGGCCAGCCAAGGCGGCCCAGGCATGAGTCGGTTCAGCTGGGCCCGCCTCGTCGCCGTGATGCTCAAGGAGTTCATCCAGCTCCGCCGCGACCGCCTGACCTTCGCGATGATGATCGGCATCCCGATCATCCAGCTCACGCTGTTCGGCTTCGCGATCAATTCGGATCCCAAGAACCTGCCCACCGTGGTGGTGGCGCAGGAGCACACCGTGTTCACGCGCAGCCTGGTGCGGGCGATGGAGAACTCGGCGTACTTCCGCATGGTGCTCTCGACCGACGATGCCCGCGTGGCCGACGAGGCGCTCGCGATGGGCGAGGCGCAGTTCGCGCTCACGCTGCCGTCCGGCTTCGCCCGCGACCTGCAGCGCGGCACGCGCCCGCAGCTGCTGGTCGAGGCCGATGCCACCGACCCGGCAGCCACCGGCAACGCGATCGCCGCGCTGCAGCAACTGGTGACGACGGCCTTGCAGCACGACCTCAAGGGCCCGCTCGCCTCGTTGCAGCCGGGCGCCTCGCCCTTCGAGCTGGTGATCCAGCGCCGCTACAACCCCGAGGGCCTGACGCAATACAACATCGTGCCGGGCCTGATGGGCGTGATCCTCACGATGACCATGATCATGATGACGGCGCTGGGCGTGACGCGCGAGGTCGAGCGCGGCACGATGGAGAACCTGCTCGCGACGCCGGTGCAGCCGGTCGAGGTGATGGTGGGCAAGATCGCGCCCTACATCGTGATCGGCTATGTGCAGGTGACGGTGATCCTGGCGGCGGCGCGCTGGATCTTCGGCGTGCCCTTCGTCGGCGGCCTGTGGGTGCTGCTGGTCGGCACGCTCGCGTTCATCGCCGCCAACCTCATGGTCGGCATCACCATCTCGAGCCTGGCGCGCAACCAGACCCAGGCGATGCAGATGACCTTCTTCTTCTTTCTTCCATCGCTGCTGCTGTCGGGCTTCATGTTCCCGTTTCGCGGCATGCCGGGCTGGGCCCAGGCCATCGGTGAAGTGCTCCCGCTCACGCATTTCGTGCGCATCGTGCGCGGCGTGATGCTCAAGGGCAACGGGCTGGTGGAGATCTGGCCGCAGGTGTGGCCGCTGCTGGTGTTCACGGCGGTGGTGATGGCGGTGGGGCTGCGCCGGTTTCGGCGGACGCTGGATTGATCCCCTCCCCCCCCCCAGTCAATCGCGCTCCCCGCGATCGCTCGGTCGATATGCTCCCGCAACGCGGTGCAGCGCGATCCGGACGGCCTGCACCATGGTGTCGAGCGCCATGCCTGCCTCACCGGCATGGGCACGGCGGCTGTCTGCGCGGCAACAAGGGCAAGTGAATGAAGCCGCCGCGAACGGCCGGCCCGGCTGCTGGCGAGGTGGTGCATCAATCCGTAGAAGACGTGGTTGCACACGAAGCTGCCGGCGGTTGCCGACAACTCGGCGGCAATGCCCGCGTCGCGCATCTCGGCCACGATGGCCTTGATGGGCAGCGTGGCGAAATAGGCGGCGGGGCCGCCTTCGACCACCGGCCGGTCGATCGGACGGGCGCCGGCGTTGTCGGGGATGCGCGCATCGTCGAGGTTGATCGCCACCCGCTCGACACTGACGGCGGTGCGGCGGTTCGCCTGTCCAAGCACGATCACCAGTTGGGGCTCGAGGCGATCGACGGCCTGCGTCAGCAGTTCGACCGAGCGACCGAACACGCACGGCAATTCGAGTGCGTGGACTCTTGCGCTGCCATCGACGATCGAGCCATCGAGACGTCGCGCCACCTCGATCGAAGCGTTGACGACATCGCCATCGAAAGGCTCGAAGCCGGCCAGCAGGATGCTTCGAGTTCATATCGGAAGATCGTCCTCGCCATCGGTCTCGGACACCACGTTCCCGTAGCCACCGCCGCCCGGCGTCTCGATCACGAACACATCGCCCGCCTCCATCTCCGTGCTGCCGATGTGCGCGAGCACCTCCACCGAGCCGTCGGCGCGCTCGACGCGGTTGATGCCCACGGCCCCCGGCTGCCCGCCCGCGAGGCCGAAGGCCGGCACGCTGCGGCCGTTCGAGAGGATGGACGCCGTCATCGGCTCGAGGAAGCGCACCCGCCGCACCCCGCCGTCTCCGCCATGCCAGCGCCCCGACCCACCGGAGCCGTGGCGGATCTCGTAGCTGTCGAGCCGCACGGGGAAGCGGAATTCCAGCACCTCGGGGTCGGTCAGGCGGGAGTTGGTCATGTGCGTCTGCACGACGGAGGTGCCGTCGAAGCCGCCGGTCACGCGTCCCTGCTCGTCGATGTCGCCCCGGCGCCGGAGCCGCCGGAGATGGTCTCGTAGTACTGGTGCCGCTCGTTGCCGAAGGTGAAGTTGTTCATCGTGCACTGGCTCGCCGCCATCACGCCCAGCGCGCCGAACAGCGCATTGGTGATGCAGGTGGACGTCTCCACGTTGCCCGCCACCACCGAGGCGGGCGGCCGCGGGTTGAGCATCGAGCCTTCGGGCACGATCACCTCCAGCGGCTTCAGGCAGCCGGCGTTGAGCGGGATGTCGTCATCGACCAGCGTGCGAAAGACATAGAGCACCGCCGCCATGCACACCGCCTTGGGCGCATTGAAGTTGTTGGCGAGCTGGGCCGAGGTGCCGGTGAAATCGATCACCGCGCTGCGCCCGGCGCGATCGACGCGGATCGCCACCGTGATGCGCGCGCCGTTGTCCAGCGGCAGCGTGAAGTGCCCGTCCTTGAGCGCGGTGATGACGCGGCGCACCGACTCCTCGGCGTTGTCCTGCACATGCCGCATGTAGGCCTGCACCACCTCGAGCCCGAACTGCGCCACCATCTTGCGCAGCTCCTGCACGCCCTTCTCGTTGGCGGCAACCTGGGCCTTCAGATCGGCGAGGTTCTGCTGCGGGTTGCGCGAGGGATATTCGCCGCTCGAGAGCAGCGCCAGGATCTCGGCCTCGCGCAGCCGCCCTTGCTCGACCAGCTTCACGTTGTCGATCTGCACGCCCTCCTCCTCGACCCGCGTCGAGAAGGGCGGCATCGAGCCGGGCGTGGTGCCGCCGATGTCGGCATGGTGCCCGCGCGAGCCGACGTAGAACAGGACCTTCCCGCCGGCCTCGTCGAACGCCGGCGTGACCACGGTGACGTCCGGCAGGTGCGTGCCGCCGTGATACGGGTCGTTGAGGACGTAGACATCGCCCGGCTTCATGCCGGGGTTGCGCGCGATCACCGTCTTGATCGACTCGCTCATCGAGCCCAGGTGCACCGGCATGTGCGGCGCATTGGCGATCAGGTTGCCCTCGGCATCGAAGAGCGCGCAGGAGAAGTCGAGCCGCTCCTTGATGTTGACCGAGTAGGCGGTGTTCTGCAGTTGCAGGCCCATCTGCTCGGCGATGTTCATGAAGAGGTTGTTGAAGACCTCGAGCATCACCGGATCCACCGTGGTGCCTACGGCCCGGCGCAACACGCGCGGCTCGATGCGCTCCAGCACCAGGTGGCCGTGCGCGGTGACTCGCGCCTGCCAGCCGGGTTCGACCACGGTGGTGGCGTTCTGCTCGGCGATGATGGCCGGGCCATTGATCGTGTGGCCGGGCTCGCGCCTCCTCGCGAACGACGAGGCTCGCTGGCCACCAGCGGCCGCCGCTGAACAACTGGACTTCCTGCGCCACCGGGGCCGCACCCTCGGTGTCGGCATCGCTGCGAGGCTCGATCGGCGCATCGCCCGCGCCGATCGCCTCGACCGACACGGCCTCGATGACCACGCCGCGCTCGCGCATCAGGAAGGCGAAGCGCTGCCGGTAGGCGGACTCGAAGCCGGCGCGCAACTCGTCGAGACTGCCGAAGGGCACCATCAAGGCCGAGTCCGTGCCTGCGTAGCGCAGGTGCGCGCGCCGCACGCTGCGCAACTCGCCGCCATGCACGCCCTGGGCGTGGATCTCGTCCGTCGCCTCCCGCTCCAGGGACTCGATGCGTTCGAGCACGGCCGGCATCGCCGCGTCGGCGAGCGGCAGTTCGATGGCTGCCTCGCGCATCACGCTCTGGTCCGCGAGGCCCATGCCGTAGGCCGAGAGCACGCCCGCCAGCGGATGCACGAACACGCGCTTCATGCCCAATGCATCGGCCACCAGGCAGGCGTGCTGGCCGCCGGCGCCGCCGAAGCACTGCAGCGTGTAGCGGGTCACGTCGTAGCCGCGCGCCACCGAGATCTTCTTGATCGCGTTGGCCATGCTGCCCACGGCGATGTCGATGAAGCCCTCGGCCACTTCCTCCGGCGTGCGCTTCGCACCACTGGCGCGCTCGATCTCGGCCGCGAGCGCGCGGAACTTCATCGCGACGATCTCGCGATCGAGCGGCTCGTCGGCGCGCGGGCCGAACACGCGCGGAAAGTGCTGCGGCTGGATCTTGCCCAGCATCACGTTGGCGTCGGTCACCGCCAGCGGTCCGCCGCGCCGGTAGCAGGCCGGGCCCGGGTTGGCGCCGGCACTGTGCGGCCCGGCGCGAAAGCGTGCGCCGTCGAAGCCGAGGATGGAGCCGCCGCCGGCCGCCACGGTGTGGATGCTCATCATCGGCGCGCGCATGCGCACGCCGGCCACCTGGGTCTCGAAGGCGCGCTCGAATTCGCCTGCGAAGTGCGACACGTCGGTGGACGTGCCGCCCATGTCGAAGCCGATCACGCGGTCGAAGCCGCCGATCTCGGCGGTGCGCACCATGCCCACGATGCCGCCTGCCGGGCCCGACAGGATCGCGTCCTTGCCCTGGAAGTGGTCGGCCTGCGCGAGCCCGCCGGATGACTGCATGAAATAGAGCGGCACGCCCGGCATCTCGCGCGCCACCTGCTCGACATAGCGCCGCAGGATGGGCGAGAGATAGGCATCGACCACGGTGGTGTCGCCGCGCGAGACGAACTTCATCAGCGGGCTCACCTCGTGCGACACCGAGACCTGCGTGAAGCCGAGTTCGCGCGCGATGCCGGCTGCCTCGCGCTCATGCTGCGTGTAGCGATAGCCGTGCATGAAGACGATGGCGCAGGCGCGGATGCCGTCGTCCCAGGCCTCCTGGAGCGCGACGCGCAGCGCTGCGCCCGAGAGCGGCTCGAGTTCCTCGCCCTGCGCGCTCATGCGCTCGTCGGCCTCGATCACGCGCTCGTAGAGGAGCTCCGGCAGCACGATATGCCGATCGAACAGGCGCGGCCGGTTCTGGTAGGCGATGCGCAAGTGCGTCGCGAAAGCCGCGCGTGGTCACCAGCACGGTGCGGTCGCCCTTGCGCTCGAGCAGGGCATTGGTCGCCACCGTGGTGCCCATCTTCACGCACTCCACCTGCGCGGGCGTGACCAGCTCGCCGTCGACCAGGCCGAGCAGGCGGCGGATGCCCGCGACGGCGGCGTCGCGATAGTGCTCGGGGTTGTCGGAGAGCAGCTTGGCGGTCGCAAGGCTGCCGTCGGGACGGCGCGCCACGATGTCGGTGAAGGTGCCGCCGCGATCGATCCAGAACTGCCAGCGGGGAGACGGGATTCATCGATGGTGTCCTTCCATGACAGCGCAGGAAAGCCCTCATCCCCGCGCGACGGTCTCAAGCTTATTCTCGCGTCACTCTCACCCTCGATGGAGATGCGCATGAGGTCCAGGATTTCCCTTGCCGTTGCCGCCGCGATGGCCATGAGCCTCGCTGGAGGCGCGATCGCACAGACCAAGTGGGATCTGCCGACGGCCTACCCGGCGACCAACTTCCACACCGAGAACATCGCACAGTTCGCCAAGGAAGTGCGAGCGAGGCCTCGGGCGGCAAGCTCGTGATCACCGTGCACGCCGAATGCCTCGCTCTTCAAGGCGCCGGAGATCAAGCGCGCCGTGCAGGGCAACCAGGCGCAGGCCGGCGAGATCCTGCTGGCCAACTACCAGAACGAATGGCAGCCCTTTGGCACGGACGGCCTGCCCTTCCTGGCCGACAGCTACGCCGAGGCCAAGAAGCTCTACGCCGCGCAGAAGCCGGTGATGCAGAAGCGGCTGGCCGAGCAGGGCCTGATGGTGCTGTTCTCGGTGCCGTGGCCGCCGCAGGGCATCTACGTCAAGAAGCCGATCAACAGCGCGGCCGACCTCAAGGGCATGAAGTGGCGTGCCTACAGCCCGGCCACCGCGCGCATCGCCGAGCTGGTCGGCGCGCAGCCGGTCACGGTGCAGGCCGCCGAGCTCTCGCAGGCCATGGCCACGGGCATGGTCGAGTCCTTCATGACTTCGGGCGCGACGGGCTACGACAGCAAGACCTACGAGCACATCAAGTACTACTACAACGCCCAGGCCTGGCTGCCGAAGAACGCGGTGCTGGTCAACAGGCAATCCTTCGACGCGCTCGACAAGCCCACGCAGGAGGCGGTGCTCAAGGCCGCCGCGGCAGCCGAGGAGCGCGGCTGGAAGACCTCCGAGGCGAAGGACAAGGAATACCTCGAGCTGCTGAAGAAGAACGGCATGAACATCCTCGAGCCTCCGGCCCAGCTCAAGGCCGACATGAAGAAGGTCGGCGACACGATGCTGCAGGAGTGGCTGGCCAAGGCCGGGCCCGACGGACAGGCCATCGTCGATGCATTCCGCAAGTGAGCCGCCGGTCCTTGCGCCGGCGGGTGCTCGAAGGCATGCGGCGAGGCGCCTGCTCGATGCCCTGTTCGACGGCGCCGGCTACCTGGCCGGCGCTGTTCGTGCTGGGCATCTTCCTGCTGATGATCGGCGCCTCGGTCGGCCGCTGGCTCGAATGGCGTGTCGGCGGCGTCAACGACGTGGTGTCCTGGTTCTGCGCCGCCGCGGCCTTCCTGGCGATGGCGCATGCCTTCAAGAACGGCGACTTCGTGCGCGTGACGCTGCTGCTGGAGAAGCTCTCGCCGCCTGCGCGCCGGGCGCTCGAAGGCGTGTCGCTGGCCGATTGCCGCGCTGGCGGTCGGCTACCTGGCCTGGTGGGCGGCACGCTTCGCCTACGAGAGCTGGCAGTTCCAGGACATGGCCACAGGGATGGTCGCCCTGCCCTTGTGGATTCCGCAGACCAGCTTCGTGGTCGGCGCGCTGCTCTTCGAGCTCGCGGTGCTCGACGAGCTTCAGCTCGTGCTGCGCGGCGAGACGCCGACGTACGTCAGGCGTGTCGAGGAACGACACGCGCAGGGCGACTATTCCGCCGACCTTGAGAAGGTGCTGAATGAACCTGCTGCGTCGCGACGGTTCCTTCACGACCTTCTAAGATCCAGCAGGACACAGCGATGGACATGGTGATCGTGGGCGGCGTGCTGCTGTTGATCATGCTGGTGCTGCTGGCCGGCGGCGTATGGATCGCGATGACGCTGGCCATCGTCGGCTGGGTCGGCCAGGCCTTCTTCACCAACACGCTGCCCGGCAAGAACCTGTTCTCGGCCTTCTGGGAGAGCAGCGCCTCGTGGGAGCTGGCGGCCCTGCCGCTCTTCATCTGGATGGGCGAGATCCTGTTTCGCACCCGCCTGAGCGAGCAGATGTTCGAGGGCCTGTCGCCCTGGCTCGGCAAGGTGCCGGGGCGGCTGATGCACACCACCATCCTCGGCTGCGGCGTGTTCGGCTCGGTCTCCGGCTCGTCGGCCGCCACCTGCGCGACGATCGCCAAGGTGGCGCTGCCCGAGCTCAAGCGGCGCGGCTACAACGAGCAGCTGGCCATCGGGTCGCTCGCCACCGCAGGCACGCTGGGCATCCTGATTCCGCCCTCGATCACGATGGTGGTCTATGCCGTGGCGGCCGATGCTTCGATCATCCGCGTGTTCCTCGCCGGCTTCCTGCCCGGGCTGCTGCTGATGCTGCTGTTCTCCGGCTACATCGCCTGGTGGAGCGTGCGCCATCCCGACCAGGTGCCGCCGCCCGATCCGCCGATGAGCTTCTCCGAGAAGCTGCGCAAGTCGGGCCAGCTGATTCCCTGCGGACTGCTGATCGTCTTCATCGTCTGGGTGCTGATCGCCGGCTGGGCCACGGCCACCGAATGCGCCGCCTATGGCGTGCTGGGCTCGCTCGCGATCGCGGCCGCGAGCCGCTCGCTCACCTGGCGCAACTTCTGGGATGGACTCATGGGCGCCACGCGCGTGAGCTGCATGATCATGTTCATCCTGGCGGGCGCGGCCTTCCTCACCAAGACGATGGCCTTCACCGGCATCCCGCGCGAGCTGGCGATATGGGTCGATTCGCTGCACCTGAGCCCGTACGCGCTGATCGCCGCGCTCGTCGTCATCTACCTGGTGCTGGGGACGGCGCTGGACGGCATCTCGATGATCGTGCTGACCAGCGCGGTGGTGCTGCCGATGATCCAGAAGGCCGGCTTCGACCTGGTGTGGTTCGGCATCTTCATCGTGCTGCTGGTGGAGATTGCGGAGGTGACGCCGCCGGTGGGCTTCAACCTCTTCGTGCTGCAGAACATGACGGGCAAGGACAGCAACCTGATCGCGCGGGCGGCGGTTCCGTTCTTCGTGTGCCTGGTGGTGTGCATCGCGATCATCACGGTGTTTCCGCAGGTCGGTGACGGCGGTGCCGGATTGGGTGATGGGGCCGGAGAAGCGCTGCATCCTCAGGCCTGCGCTTCCTGGACGGCCGCTGAGCCTGCTCCTTGGCCTCCTGCAAGTCCGCCGGAATGCTGAAGCGCACGGTGACCCGCGTCCCTCGCCCCGCTTCAGCGGAAATGCGCTGGCAGGCCCATCCCGCGCATCCTCGATCGCCACCGTCGCATCGTGCTGCTGCGCGATCTCGCGCACGATCGCCAGGCCCAGCCCGCTGCCATCGACGCCGGTGCCCAGCGCGCGATAGAAGGGCTGGAACACCATCTCGCGCTCCGCCTCCGGAATGCCCGGGCCGGAATCCTCCACCTGCAGCACCGCCACCTGGCCGAAGGGGTCGTGCATCACGCGCACGGTGACCGTGCCGCGCCGAGGGCGTGTAGAGCAAGGCGTTGTCCACCAGGTTGCGGATCAGCTCCTTCAGCAGCAGCCCGTTGCCGCGCACCAGCGCTCGGGCGTCGTGGCCGTTGCTGGCGGCGGCTTGCGGGCCTTCGTAGCCGAGGTCGATCTGCTTTTCCATCGCGCGCGGCACGAAGTCCTGCACCACCTCGGTGGCGAGCCGCGCCAGCGACAAGTCGTGGATGCGCTGGGTCTGGCCCTGGTTCTCCGCACGCGCGAGCGCGAGCAGCTGGTTGACGAGGTGTGCCGCGCGCTGGCTGGAGCGGGCGATCTGCTTGAGCGAGTGCTTCAGCTCCTGCGGATCGCGCTGGCCGGCGTCGATCTCGCGCTGCGCCAGGTCGGCCTGCATGCGCAGGCCGGCGAGCGGCGTCTTGAGCTGGTGCGCCGCATCGGCCAGGAAGTGCTTCTGGGTCGTGATCGACTGGTCGAGCCGGTCGAGCAGGCCGTTGATCGAGCGCACCAGCGGCGCCACTTCCTCGGGTGCCTCGCCCTCGTCGATGGCGCTCAGGTCGTCGCTGCGGCGCCTGCGTATGCGGTCCTGCAGCTCGGTAAGCGGCGCCAGGCCGCGCGCCAGCGCCAGCCACACCAGCAGCACCGCCAGCGGCAGGATGACGAACTGCGGCAGGATCACGCCCTTGATGATCTCGGTGGCGAGGTGCGAGCGCTTGTTCAGCGTCTCGGCCACTTGCACCAGGGCGAGCTCGTTGTCGGCGCCGCCGCTCACCGGCACCCACATGTACGCGACGCGGATGGCCTCGTTGTGGATCTCGTCGTCGCGCAGCTTCACGACACCCGGTTCGCGCGACTCGTCTTCCGGCGGCACGGGCAGGTCGCTGTCGCCGCTGACGAACTGGCCGCGCGTGCCGACCACCTGGTAGTAGATGTCGTCGGCGTTGTCGGCCTTGAGGAACCCCGCGACCGTGGCCGGCAGCTCGAAGCGCACCGGCTCAGGCGTGATCTCCACCTGGTGCGCCAGCGTGCGCGCCGATTCGTTGAGCGCGCGGTCGAAGGGGCATTGGCGATGTTCTGGGCCACCAGCCAGGTGAGCGCCACGCTCATCGGCCACAGCAGCAGCAGCGGCGCGAGCATCCAGTCGAGGATCTCGCCGAACAGCGAACGCTGCTCGCGGCTCGTCGAGCGTGGCCCGAAGATGCTCAATTGGGGATCTTTTCCAGGCAATAGCCCAGCCCGCGCACGGTGGCGATGCGGATCGGGCCCTGCTCGATCTTCTTGCGCAGGCGGTGGATGTAGACCTCGATCGCGTTGTTGCTCACCTCTTCGCCCCATTCGCACAGGCGCTCGACGAGCTGGTCCTTGCTGACCAGCCGGCCGGCGCGCTGCAGCAGCACTTCGAGCAGGCTCAGCTCGCGCGCCGAGAGCTCGATCATCTGGTCGTTGATGTAGGCCACCCTGCCGGTCTGGTCGAAGGTGAGCGGACCGTGCTTGATCACGCTCGATGCCGCCCCCAGGCCGCGGCGCGTCAGCGCCCGCACGCGCGCCTCGAGTTCCTGCAGCGAGAAGGGCTTGGCCATGTAGTCGTCGGCGCCGAGGTCCAGGCCCTTGACGCGCTCCTCGATGCTGTCGGCGGCGGTGAGGATCAGCACCGGCGTGGCGGTGCCGCGTCCGCGCAGCCGCTTGAGCACCTCCAGGCCGTGCAGCCTGGGCAGGCCCAGGTCGAGGATGATCAGGTCGAACTCGTGGGATGAAAGCGCCGCGTCGGCCTCGCTGCCCGAGCCGACCTGGTCGACCGCATAGCCCGAGTTGCGCAGCGAGCGCAGCAGGCCATCGGCCAGCACTTGGTCGTCTTCCGCGATCAGGATGCGCATGTCTGTCTCCTTGCGATGGTTTGGCAGCGCCGCGTGCCCCATGCTGTTTGAATGATTGTAGGAGTGCACTGTTCCACCCGGTTCAGACTACTGTACAAACATCCAGCTTTTGCGATAAGCTCGCCGAATACTTACCCGGAGACACGCATGGATGCACCCACCAAAGGCAACGCCTCGGCATTGAGCAGCGAAAAGGCCAAGGCCCTGCAGGCCGCGCTGGCCCAGATCGAAAAGCAGTTCGGCAAGGGCTCGATCATGCGCCTGGGCGATGGCGAGGCGATCGAGGACATCCAGGTGGTCTCCACCGGCTCGCTGGGGCTGGACATCGCCCTCGGCGTCGGCGGCCTGCCGCGCGGCCGCGTGGTCGAGATCTACGGCCCGGAATCTTCCGGCAAGACCACGCTCACCCTGCAGGTCATCGCCCAGATGCAGAAGCTGGCCGGCGTGTGCGCCTTCATCGACGCCGAGCACGCGCTCGACGCGCAGTACGCCCAGAAGCTCGGCGTCAACCTGCAAGACCTGCTGATCTCCCAGCCCGACACCGGCGAGCAGGCGCTCGAGATCGTCGATGCGCTGGTGCGCTCCGGCTCGGTCGACCTGATCGTCATCGACTCGGTGGCCGCGCTCACCCCCAAGGCCGAAATCGAAGGCGAGATGGGCGACTAGCTCCCCGGCCTGCAGGCCCGCCTGATGAGCCAGGCGCTGCGCAAGCTCACCGCCACCATCAAGAAGACCAACACCATGGTGATCTTCATCAACCAGATCCGCATGAAGATCGGCGTGATGTTCGGCTCGCCCGAGACCACCACCGGCGGCAATGCGCTCAAGTTCTACGCCTCGGTGCGCCTGGACATCCGCCGCATCGGCTCGATCAAGAAGGGCGAAGAGGTCATCGGCAGCGAAACCAAGGTCAAGGTCGTCAAGAACAAGGTCGCGCCTCCCTTCAAGACCGCCGAGTTCGACATTCTTTACGGTGAAGGCATCAGCCGCGAAGGCGAGATCATCGACATGGGCGTGAACGCCCGCATCATCGAGAAGTCCGGCGCCTGGTACGCCTACAACGGCGAGAAGATCGGCCAGGGCAAGGACAACGCCCGCGAGTTCCTGCGCGAGAACCCCGCCCTCGCCCTCGAGATCGAGAACAAGGTGCGCGAGGCCCTCGGCGTTCCGCTGCTGGCTGGCGGGCCGGCTGCCAGTGCGGCTGTCGATGGGCAGACGCCCAACGGCAAGGCCAAGTCCAAGGCACGCGATTCGAAGGAAGCCAAGGAGTCGTCGACCGAGTAAGGAGACGTGGGCTTCGGCAAGCTGTCGCTCAAGGGCCGCGCGCTGCAGTACCTGGCGGCCCGGGAGCACTCGCGGCCCGAGCTCGAGCGCAAGCTCGCCGCGCATGAAGAAGAGCCCGGGCAGGTCGCCCGGGTGCTCGACGAGCTCGAAGCCAAGGGCCTCATGTCCCAGGCCCGTTTCGTCGAATCCCTCGTCCATCGCAAGGCGGCGCGCTTCGGCACTGCGCGCATGCGCCAGGAATTGCAAGGGCATGGGCTCGATCAGGACACGCTGAGCGAGGCCCTGGCGAGCTTGCGGGCCTCCGAGCTCCAGCGCGCGCTGGCGGTCTGGCAGAGAAAGTTCGACCAGGCGCCCGCCGATGCCGCCGAGCGCGCCCGGCAGATGCGCTTCCTGGCCTCGCGAGGCTTCTCTGCCGAGGTGGTCCGGCGCGTGGTCTACGGGCAGCGACGACGACTGATCCGACTCCATGACGCTCTGGTGCAACGCACCATGCTAAAGTGGCGCGCTCGCCTCGAATCTGCGCCATCGGCGCTTGACATTCCCCCGCTGAAATGTTGAATCCACCGGCCCCTTCCGAGCGCCAGCTCAAGCATCGCCGCAACATCGACGTCGCCAGCAGTCATCACTTCCCACCCCACCCCAGCAGCTAGAACTTTCGTAGAGAGTCGCACCATGAAGATCCACGAGTACCAAGGCAAGGAAATCTTGCGCAACTTCGGCGTGCCCGTGCCGCGCGGCATCCCGGCCTTCACCGTGCAGGAAGCCGTCGAGGCCGCCCAGAAGCTCGGCGGCCCGGTGTGGGTGGTGAAGGCGCAGATCCACGCCGGCGGCCGCGGCAAGGGCGGCGGCGTCAAGCTCGCCACGCTCGGTCGACGACGTCAAGAAGCTGGCCGGCGAGATCCTGGGCATGCAGCTCAAGACCCACCAGACCGGCCCCGAAGGCCAGAAGGTGCGCCGCCTGCTGATCGAGGACGGCGCCGACATCAAGAAGGAGTACTACGTCTCCGCCGTGACCGACCGCGCGCACGCAGAAGGTGGCCTTCATGGCCTCCAGCGAAGGCGGCATGGACATCGAGGAAGTGGCGCACGCCACGCCCGAGAAGATCATCAAGGTGTTCGTCGACCCGCTCGTCGGCCTGACCGACGCGCAGGGCAAGGAGACTCGCCGACGGCATCGGCGTTCCCGCCGGCTCGCACGGCGCAGGCCGTCGACGTGTTCAAGAAGCTCTACAAGTGCTACATGGACACCGACGCCTCGCTGGTCGAGATCAACCCGCTGAACCTCGAAGGCAACGGCAACATCAAGGCCCTGGACGCCAAGTTCAACTTCGACTCCAACGCGCTGTTCCGCCACCCCGAGATCGTGGCCTACCGCGACCTCGACGAAGAAGACCCGGCCGAGATCGAGGCCAGCAAGTTCGACCTGGCCTACATCCAGCTCGACGGCAACATCGGCTGCCTGGTCAACGGCGCCGGCCTGGCGATGGCGACCATGGACACCATCAAGCTGTTCGGCGGCGAGCCGGCCAACTTCCTCGACGTGGGCGGCGGCGCCACCGCCGAGAAGGTGACCGAGGCCTTCAAGATCATGCTGAAGAACACGAAGGTCAAGGCCATCCTGGTCAACATCTTCGGCGGCATCATGAAGTGCGACACCATCGCCGACCGGCGTCATCACCGCCTGCAAGGCGGTGAACCTGAAGGTGCCGCTGGTGGTGCGCATGAAGGGCACCAACGAAGACCTGGGCAAGAAGATGCTGGCCGAATCGGGCCTGCCGATCATCAGCGCCGACACCATGGCCGAAGCGGCGCAGAAGGTCGTCGCCGCCGTCAAGTAATGCCCTGAAGGAAACATGAACATGTCGATCTACATCAACAAGGACACCAAGGTCATCACCCAGGGCATCACGGGCAAGACCGGCCAGTTCCACACCGAGAAGTGCCAGCGAATACGCCAACGGCAAGAACTGCTTCGTCGCCGGCGTGAACCCGAAGAAGGCCGGCGAGAAGATCTTCGAAGGCATCCCGATCTACGGCATCGGTGAAGGAAGCCGCCAAGGCAGACCGGCGCCACCGTCTCGGTGATCTACGTGCCGCCGGCCGGCGCCGCCGCGGCCATCTGGGAAGCGGTCGAGGCCGACCTCGACCTGGCCATCTGCATCACCGAAGGCATCCCGGTGCGCGACATGCTCGAAGTGCGCAACAAGATGAAGGCCAAGGAAGCCAAGGGCGGCAAGAAGACGCTGCTGCTCGGCCCCAACTGCCCCGGCCTGATCACGCCCGACGAGATCAAGATCGGCATCATGCCCGGCCACATCCACCGCAAGGGCCGCATCGGCGTGGTCTCGCGCTCCGGCACGCTGACCTATGAAGCGGTGGCGCAGCTCACCGAGATCGGCCTGGGCCAGTCGCAGCGCGGTCGGCATCGGCGGCGACCCGATCAACGGCCTGAAGCACATCGACGTGATGCAGGCGTTCAACGACGATCCGGACACCGACGCCGTGATCATGATCGGCGAGATCGGCGGCCCCGACGAGGCCGACGCCGCGCGCTGGTGCAAGGACAACATGAAGAAGCCGATCGTCGGCTTCATCGCCGGCGTCACCGCGCCTCCCGGCAAGCGCATGGGCCACGCCGGCGCGCTGATCTCCGGCGGCGCCGACACGGCGGACGCCAAGCTCGCGATCATGGAAGAGTGCGGCTTCACGGTCACGCGCAACCCGTCCGAGATGGGCAAGCTGCTGAAGAAGCTGCTGTAAGCGCACGCTCGCAGCGAAGCGAAAGGCCGCAAGCGCGGCCTTTCGTGTTCTGAGGCCGGATCGGCCGTAAGTAATTCCTCGCAAGAGCCGCTCGCCCACACCCCCTACACTTTCCGGTTCCCCCGAGCCCATACACGAAGGACCCCGACATGGAGCAATTCATGACGCACGACTTCTGGCTCGCCGTCGGCCAGATCATCATGATCGACATCCTGCTCGGCGGCGACAACGCGGTCGTGATCGCCCTGGCCTGCCGCAAGCTGCCGCCAGCGCAGCGCAAGATGGGCATCATTTAGGGCACCGCTCGGCGCCATCGTGCTGCGCGTCATCCTGATCTTCTTTGCGCTGCAGCTGCTGGCATTGCCGTACCTCAAGCTCGTCGGCGCGGCCGCTGCTGCTGTGGATCGGCGTGAAGCTGCTGGCGCCCGAGGAGGAAGAGGGGCACGCCAACATCCAGGCCAGCGACAAGCTCTGGTCGGCGGTGAAGACCATCATCGTGGCCGACTTCGTGATGAGCGTGGACAACGTCATCGCGATCGCCGGCGCCGCCCAGGGCGCGCGCTGCCGAGCACCAGCTGCTGCTGGTGATCTTCGGCCTGGTCGTCAGCATTCCCGATCATCGTCTGGGGCAGCCAGATGGTGATCAAGCTGATGGACCGCTTCCCCGTCATCATCACGCTGGGCGGCATGCTGCTGGGCTGGATCGCCGGCACGATGGCGCTCACCGACCCGGCGGTGGTCACGCACCTGCCCGGCATCCCGCAGACCGATCTCATGAAGTACACCTGGGGCATCGTCGGGGCCCTGATCGTCTATGCGCTGGGCAAGCTGATGGCCCGGCGAAAGACCCAGCCCGAGGAGGCGGCCAAGGCCTGAGCTCGCTTCCTGCCCAAGACGGTCCACACGACAAGGCCGGGCGCACCGCGAGGGCGCCCGGCCTTGTCTCGTTCGGGGTGCTCTGCTAACGTCCCCGGACACATCACCGGGCCGGCAGGGATGGTCAAGCGCACCGAGGGAATCTGGCGGACCGCCTCGTTCGCGGCGGTGCCCATGCTGGGTCGATATCGACTCGAAGGCGAATTGGGCAAGGGCGCCATGGGCGTGGTCTATCTCGCGAGCGACCCGACGACCGGCTGCATGGTCGCCGTCAAGACCATGGCCTTGAACCGGGAGTTCGAAGGCGCCGAGCTCGACGACGCACGCGAGCGCTTCTTCCAGGAGGCCGAGACCGCCGGGCGATTGCAGCATCCCCACATCGTGAGCATCCTCGACGTCGGCGAGGAGCAAGGGCTTGCCTATATCGCGATGGAACTGCTCAAGGGGCGCGATCTCTCGCTCTATGCCAGCCCGAACACCCTGCTGCCGACGGGCCGGGTGCTTTCCATCGCCGTGCGAGTTGCGCAGGCGCTGTCCTATGCGCACCAGCAAGGTGTTGTGCACCGCGACATCAAGCCCGCCAACATCATGTACGACCCGGTGAACGACTCCGTGAAGGTGACCGACTTCGGCCTCGCGCGCATCGCCGGCTCGTCCCGGACCAGGTCAGGCATGGTGTTCGGCTCGCCCTCCTTCATGTCGCCCGAGCAGATGGCGGGCGGCAGGCTCGACGGGCGCAGCGACCTCTATTCGCTCGGGGTCACGCTGTTCCAGCTGCTTACCGGCCACCTGCCTTTCCGCGCCGACTCGGTGGACGAGCTGATGTACAAGATTGCCAACGAACCCACGCCCGACATCCGCAGCCTGCGTCCCGAGATGCCGGAGGAACTGGCCAACGTGGTGCTGCTCGCCATGGAAAAGCGTCCCGAGATCCGTTATGCGGATGGCCAGGAACTTGCTGCCGATCTCCTGAAAGTGGCGGCCTGCCTGCAGCCGCAGTCGACCGTGGAGTCCACGTTGGAGACCGACCCCCAGGGCGGGGGGTCGAGCGCCTTGGGCTCAAACAAAGCGCGGCACAATCCACACGAACCGGGGCCCGATGCCGCCGGCGGGCCCGCATCCGATAACAACCCATAGGTCCTGGCCTTGCACTCCCCCTCCATGTCGTTCGAGTACTTCAGCCTGACCGACCCCGGCCGCGCGCGCGA
Organism: uncultured beta proteobacterium; assembly: GCA_963818175.1. Lineage (GTDB taxonomy): Bacteria > Pseudomonadota > Gammaproteobacteria > Burkholderiales > Burkholderiaceae_C > Caldimonas. The sequence continues at coordinate 127,504 of CAWFRK010000003.1, forward strand.
CAACAACGAGGACTCGGTGGCCGTGGACGAGAAGGCGGCGCTCGTCGTGCTGGCCGATGGCATGGGCGGATACAACGCCGGCGAGATCGCCAGCGGCATGGCGACCGAGTTCATCAAGGCGGAACTCGGGCGCTGGATGACCGAGGCCTCGGGCAACGCCAGCGATACCGATGTGCGCCGCGCGATGGACATCTGCGTGGACAACGCCAACCGGGCGATCTTCAACGCGGCGAATTCGAACCCGCAGTTCGCCGGCATGGGCACGACGCTCGTCATGGCGGTGATGCGGGAGGGGCGCCTGCTTATCGGCCACATCGGCGATTCGCGCGCTTACCGGTTTCGTGCCGGCAAGGTCGCGCAGGTCACCAAGGATCATTCACTGCTGCAGGAGCAGATCGACGCCGGCCTGATCACGCCCGAGCAGGCGGCGTTTTCGTCGAACAAGAACCTTGTCACCCGCGCCGTCGGCGTGGAGGACACCGTGTTGCTGGAAACGCATACGCATGACCTGCAGCCGGGGGACGTCGTCTTGCTTTGCTCAGACGGCCTTACCGACATGATCTCGGACGAGCAGATCGCCGAGGTGTTGCAAGGCACCAACGACTTGCAGGAAGCTGGCACCGGCCTTATTGCCGCGGCCAATGGAGCGGGCGGACGGGATAATATCGCCGTGGTTTTGGTGCGTGCCCAGGGGACCGCAACTACAACAAGCCGCTCTTGGTGGCCATTCAAGCGATGATGCCCAGATGAGCTGCACAAAGAGACATGACACAGGGGTCTAGCATGGGGAAACTCGTAGTTTCGCTCGATGGAGTGGTGATCAAGGAAGTCCAGCTCACCAAGGACAAGACCACCCTGGGCCGCCGACCATACAACGACATCGTGATCGATAACCTCGCCGTCAGCGGCGAGCATGCCGTGCTGCAGATGGTGGGTGCGGATGTCTTCATCGAAGACCTGAACAGCACCAACGGCACCTATATCAACGGCAAGGCGATCAAGAAGCAGCTCCTTTCGCACAACGACACGGTGGAGATCGGGAAGTACAAGATCAAGTACCTGACCGAAGAGGCGCCGGACTACGAGAAGACATTGGTCATGAAGCCGGGCGCGCTGCCTGGCGCGGCGCCGGCTCCCTCCACGGGCCTGGGCGGGGTGGCTTCGCCGCTGGCAGGTGGGCTCGCCTTCCGGCTTCGGCGGGTTGGGGGCAAGCACGGTGGCTCCGGCGTCGATCAAGGTGCTCAATGGCGCGGCTGCGGGGCGCGAGGTCAGCCTGAGCAAGGTCGTGACGACGGTGGGCAAGCCGGGTGTGCAGGTGGCCTCGATTACCAAGCGCCCGGGTGGTTATGTATTCGCCCATGTCGAAGGGGCGATGAAGCCCACGGTGAACGGCTCGCCGGTGGGCAACGACCCCATTCACCTCAAGAATGGTGACGTGATCGAGCTGGCCGGCACGCAGATGCAGTTCATGCAGTCTTGATCACGCCGACGCACAACCGTTAAATCCGTCACGGATTCGGCCGGCAGAGCGGCAGTAAAGTGTCTGTTTCTCTGCCGCGTGGCTCATCTTCGCAAGCTCCATGGGAGCCGACGTGGGACAGGGCATTCGCCTTTGAATCCAAGTAGCGTCCATCCCAGAAAGCGCGCGCCAAATGAAAGTCAGGGTCCTCGGCTGCTCCGGGGCCATAGCCGCCGGCTGCAAGACCACGGCCTTCCTGCTCGATGACGACTTGCTCGTCGATGCCGGGACGGGAGTGGGGGACCTGACGCTCGACGAGCTGGCGCGCATCGATCACATCGTGGTCAGCCATTCGCACCTGGATCACATCGTTTCGATTCCGTTGTTGGCCGATAGCGTGATGGCCCGTCGTCGCGCGCCTATCGTCGTGCATGCACTTCCCGAGACCATCGAGGCGATTCGCCAGCATGTTCTCAACGACGTGATCTGGCCGGATTTCAGCCGGCTTCCGTCGCCCGAGCGACCGGCGCTGCGCTTCGAAGCGCTCGAACTGGGTCAACAGGCTCACTTTGGGCGGAAAGACCATCGAGGTGCTGCCGGCTGCGCACACCGTGCCTGCGGTGGGGTATGCGGTGGAGGGCAATGAAGGGTGGTGGGTCTTCACCGGCGATACCGGGCCCAACCCGGCGCTGTGGCCGCTATTGGCGCAGCGCAACGTCAAGATGCTGGTCATTGAAACGGCCTTCAGTGATGGCGAAGGGCGGCTGGCGCGGATCAGCAAGCACTTGTCTCCCAGCACGCTGGCACAGGAACTCGTTCACTCGCCGCCGGAGGTGCCGGTGTACTTGACGCATGCCAAGCCGGGAGAAATGGAACGGATCGTCGCCGAGATCCAGGCGCTGGATTCGGCTCATCGAATCGTGCACCTGGAGGCCGGACAAGTGTTCGAGGTCTAGGGTCAGCCGAGTCAAATTGACAGTTTTCGTCAACTGTGACGCATCAAGATGACGTGAACCGTCTTGACTTTTGGCGTATATCGGCTTCAAGCGTCCTTTCTTGTCTCACCCGTTTGGGTGAGGGTGGCATAGGGTCTGCGTCATCGTCTCTCCCAATTCATCCGGAAGGAGAGATCCATGAAGCAAATGCAAAGGATGAAGCGCGCGGCCCAAAAGGGCTTCACGCTGATCGAATTGATGATCGTCGTGGCGATCATCGGGATTTTGGCAGCCGTCGCGCTGCCGGCTTATCAGGACTACACGGTTCGCGCCAAAGTAAGTGAAGCGGTTATTCAAGCGACTTCCCCGAAGGCTCTTGTCAGTGAAGCGTTCCAAACGGACAGCTTGGCTGGCGTGACTGCAGCCGCGACAACGTTCAACGCGAAGCTTCCTGCGGAACTGACAACTAAGTACATAGCCAACCAAGCGATCAACGGCGCGAACGGCGAGATCACGATTACTTTGGGTGGTCCGAGTACTGGCCTGCCAACCGACGCGCAAGGCATGACGATTGTGTTCACGCCTAATGTCAACAATCTTGCGCTTGCTGCGGGGGCATCGGGCTCTGTGGACTGGGGCTGCTCGACGACCACCGCTACGACTGCCACTAATCGTGGACTTACTGTTGTAACGATGGGTACTCTGCCTGCTAAGTACGCCCCGGGAGAATGCCGCTAAGCGATTTCGTCTAGGAGTCTGTCGGACTTGAGCATCGGCGCCGCACTACAAGGCGATAAGTTGATCCTGAACGGTGCTCGCACCATTCTTATCGCCCTGTAGCGCGCGAAAAGTGCTGCGGAATTAAGCAATGGGCTCTTGTGAAGCGAAAGTCCGACAGGCTCCTAGTAATAAGCCGCCTTCGGGCGGCTTTTTTGTGCGCGTCAGGGTGCGCGGCCCACATCGGCCATTCTTCGACGGAATCTAAATGCTCCGTTGGTATATGGCGGGTTGGCACTGGAAAACCCGGCGTCGGACGTTGGGGCAACATATGGAGAAGGCTGGCTGGCACCAGTCTGGGGATTCCATGACCGATGCAGGCGCCAAGCGATCACGATGTTGCCTCAATGGCTACAATCGCAGCCGTGAAAGCTTCACCCTCCGTTTCGGACCTCCTCTTCCCAGCGAGCTATCGACGCCGGGTACTTTCATTGCTGCTGCTCCACCCCCAACGCCGCCTCCACGTCCGCGAAATCGCTCGCCTGACCGGCACCGCCGCCGGCACCTTGAACAAGGAGTTGGCGAGGCTTCATGCCGCCGGCCTGCTGGAGCGCGAGAAGGTCGGCAATCAGCTGCACTACAGCGCCAATCAATCGCATCAGGTCTACCCTGAACTGGCAGGCATCCTGCGCAAGACGGTGGGCCTTGCCGACGTGCTCGGTGACGCACTTGCACCCGTCGCGTCTCAGATCGACAGCGCCTTCGTGTTCGGCTCCATGGCCCGCGGCTCCGAAACAACCGGAAGCGATGCCGACGTCATGATCATCGGCACGGTGGACTTTGGAACGGTCGTCGATCTCTTGTACCCCGCGCAGGCCGAGCTGGCGCGAGAAATCAACCCAAAGGTGTTTTCGCGCGAAGAGTGGCAAGCCCGCGTGGCATCGCGCGATGCCTTCGTGACCGAGGTCTTGGCCAAGCCGAAAATCTTCCTGATCGGAACCGAACATGAGCTTGCGGAACTTGGTCGGGCTCAGTCTTGAAGAGATCGAGCCTGCGCGGGAGGCGGTGCAGCGCCTGCTGCTTGGCGCCCGACGTCACATTGCCGATGCCAAGGTGGAGGCAGTGAGTGTCGAAACCCGTTTCACGAGTGCCTACACGGCCGCACGCATGTTGGCTGATGTGGGATTGCTCGCACATGGATATCGCACCCTCACCAGCAAGCCCGGCCACCACCAGACCGCGATCCAAGCCTTGCCACTTACCCTGGGAGTCGACGCGGCAATCGTGCGGCGTCTGGACATGCTGCGAAAGCAGCGGCACCTGACCGAATACTCCGGCGATCTCATCCCCGAGAGTGCCCTTGCCGAGTGCCTCGCGCAGGCCGAAGGCTTGCTCGAGCTTGCACGAGCGTGGCTGCAAAGAATAGGCCGGACCTGATCTGACGCTTCCCCTGACGTGCCTTCAACACCGCAGACCGCACCGAGCGCCTTCCGCTCCCAAGCCTTGATCGCCTGGACGGTCGTTCTCCTCGCTCTCGGCTACTGTGTAGGCTTCTCGCAGACTCCAACAGCCGCGTTCTACAACATGGCCGCTGGCGTTCTTGGCTGGGGTGCGGTGCTGGCGCTCTGGCCCGCCGATCGCAGCCAGCGCAATCGACCGCCAGGCACTGATCATGGCCGTCTTCGGAGCCTTGCTCCTGGCCAGTCTCATCAACACGGCCCTCGCCTGGGTCCAATACTTCACCCCCGCCCTGGCCGACGGCACTTTCATTGCCAAACCCACCACCCCCGGTCGCGCCTTCGGCAACCTGCGGCAGCCCAACCAGCTTGCCACCCTGCTGCTTCTGGGCGTCTGTTGCCTCCCCGTTCTCGCCGCTACCCGTACCGCTTCACACGCCGCCGCGTGGCGGTGGGCATGGGCAATTCAGTCTGTTTTGCTGCTCGGGGTAGCCCTCAGCGGCTCACGCACTGGCATGCTCGGTGTCGTTTTCGTGAGCGCATGGGCGGCCATCGATCGGGGGATGCGGCCGGAAGTGCGGCGGTTGCTGGTCTCGGCGGTACCGATCTTCATCGCGTGGTGGCTGCTGCTCTGGGCCTGGGGCCACTTGGGCGGTACCACCTACTTCGGTGAAGCCCGCCTCGAAACCAACGGCGACATCAGCAGCTCGCGCTTCAAGATCTGGTCGAACACTCTTGCCCTCATCGCCGCGCATCCCTGGACCGGCGTAGGCTGGGGCGAATTCAACTTCGCCTGGACCCTCACCGAGTTCCCCGATCGCCCAATCGCGTTCTTCGACCACACGCACAACCTCGTGCTCCAGCTTGCCGTGGAACTGGGCATTCCCGCGACGCTGGCGATCCTCGCGGTGCTCATGTGGGCGCTTTGGCGAGCGCGTGGCGGCTTGAGAGATGCAGACCCCGATCGCGCACTGACCGCGCATTGCTCGCTGATGATGGTGATGCTCGTGCTTTGGCACAGTCTGCTCGAGTACCCGCTGTGGTACCCCTACTTCCTCTTTCCCACAGCCTTCGCGCTTGGCGTCTACCTGAGAATCGGCTGGCCGGAGAAACGTGCAGCTGGAGGCGCCGCCGTCCGGGCTCTAGCAATCTCGCCCTTGGTGTTCAAGGTGGTCGGCGCCGTGATGGTCCTAGGCTCCCTCTACGCCATCTGGGACTACCAGCGCATCGTCCAGATCTTCTCCCCCTACGGCGCCGCCGGCCAACGACCACTGCACGAACGAATCCAACGCGGCCAGCAGAGCCACCTGTTCGGCCACCACGCCGACTACGCCGCCGTCACCACAGCCGCGCACCCCTCCGAGGTGTTCGACGCCTTCGAACGTCCCCTGCACAACCTCATCGATGCCCGCCTGATGATTGCCTATGCCAAGGCCCTGGCCGAGCGCGGCGAGACCGGACAAGGCCATCTACGTGGCCCAACGCCTGCGTGAGTTCAAGCACCCCTTGGGCAAGGAGTTCTTCGCGATTTGCGATGCGCCACCCGAGCCCCTGCCGTTCCAGTGCGAGACCAAGCCTGTGCACCTTACCTTCGAGGATTTCCTGCGACCCCAGGCCGCGAATTGACCTTGTGTGCACCAACGCACGAGCCTTGCACGTAACCTTCACCCTGGGTCAGGGTGGCAAGGCACTGCGCGTCATTTCTGCACGCGACATGCACCGGAAGGAAAGGGTGATGTATGACCAAGCGGATGCCTAGCCTGGATTTCCACGCGAGGTAGTTGGGCTAACACGGGTCCGCTTGAGCCGCACAGGCTAGGCCGACATGCGCAGGGAGTAGCCCGTCCACCAGGGGATGGAGACCGGGGTGTTGAGTAAACCGGATGCGAGGATGATTGGCAAGTGGGCGCGGCGATGGAAGTGGACCTGGACCTCGGAGTCGGTGACTGAGACGTCGGCGGGCGTGTCGATGAGGTCACGGAAGATGTGGCGAGCCTGGGCATCGGCATAGCCGCGCATGCGACGCGCGAGCAAGCGGTACAGGCCGCTGGCGATGACCAGCAGGGTCATGTCGAAGTCCACTTTCATGCCCGACTGCCGAGGACAGCGCGTCCATGTGGAAGAAGCGCACGGCATCGGACAAGGCGTTCTCGATCAACATGCGCTGGGCGTAGCGGGTGAGCAGCTTGGCGTGAGAGGTGTCAGGGTCGTTGGTCAGAAGAATGGTCGGCTGTTCGTGGCCGAGATCGACGACAAAGAGCTGGCGCAAGGTGGCGCCGGCCAGGCTGATGGACTGCTCGAACACGCGCGGGTTCTTGAACTTGCGCGCGGGCACATCGAGGCTGATGCGGCGCCAGGCCGAGGCGGGAAGGTCGTCCACCTCCTTGAGTAGCGCGGCCGTACGGCGACGCAGCGTCATGAAGGTGATGCCCATCTGGTCCAGCCGCGCCAGGTGGGCGTAGGTGGTCAGGCGCGAATCGAACACGAGGTGGCGGGGAAGCTCACCGTGCTGACGCTTCCAGAACTCGATGAAGCGGAAGATCTCTTCGGCCTCCTCGCCCTTGCGCAGATCGGCGTTGGAGTAGCAGAAGGCACGACCGGTGGCGTCCTGCGCGAGGAAGGCCAGCACGCTGGGTTGCGCGCGACTGCGGGCGGAGACGAAGTGGCGCTGCACCTGGGGATCGTCACCGTAGTACGGCACCGAGTGGAAGTCCAGGTTGAACGATCGCGCATCGAACAGATGCTCTTCGGTGACGGCGCGATGCCAAGCGCCCAGCAGCGAGACGGTGCGTTCGCGTTCGACGCGCGAGGAGTACTCGCACAGGAAGCTCTTCTTGGGGACGACGTTCAGGCCGCAGAACAGGGCCAGGCCCGGATCGGTGACGAAGGCCATGACATGGCTCTTGCGTTCGATGGACCAGAGCTTGAGCGCCAGAGCGCAGCGCAGGGCATGAGACGAGGGGATCATCTTGGAGCCGGGCAGCTTGGCGCGCGAGGCGATCTGCTCGAGTTGCAGGCGCACCAGATCGGGCAGGAAGAGGAACAGACCCCCACAGCGGGTGGTGAACCGCGTTGCGGGCTGTAGCGCGAACTCGCGCACGTCGGCGACCGCCTCGGCGATGGGGCCGAGTTGTTCGAGCCGCTCGTCATCGCCGCGCCTGGGCAGCGGTGCGAAGCCCTCCTCGCGCAGCACCTCGCGCACCGCGGTGGGACTCAAGGGCGTGCCGTGCTCCTTGAGCGCTTGGCTGATCTCGTAGACCGAATGGTTCTGCTTGCGCAGCGCCATCACCAAGTCGTGCGCCTTGGATTTGTGCGGCTGGGTGCGAGGCCCATGACTGGGCGTGGAGAAGAACTGCGGATCGGGGTCGCGCCGGAACTGGTGGCACAGCACGCGGAAGGAGCCTGGGGTGTAGCCGAAGGCGCGGGCGACCTCGTGAGAGGGGCGGCCTTCGACGAAGAAGGCGCGCAGGGCCTCGTACTGGCGCTGGCGGGGATGGGAGGGTTCGGCGAAGAATCGTCGGATGTCTGTTATGTCTTTAGGTACACCTAAACCCATGCATGCATTGTCGTACATAGGTCCATGTCAGGTCAACGGAAATCGCATCGAAACCGGGCCTGGATGAGCCAAAGCCCAGGCTGCATGCGGCTCGGCGAGCGATCGGCCTGGAGCGGTTGCGAAGAAGCAGAAGCGCCGACGGCCCCGCATGGGGCCGTCGATCTGTGGGGGTAGGCGCACCGATCGTTAACGGCGGCAGCGTTGGCTACCCTGGCGACACGAGCAGAAGGCGGGAGTGCCCCGATCGAGCCGCGTTACCCAAATAGTGGTGCGTGGAAATCCAGGCTAGGCAGGCGCTCGCGCCGATCCCCAAGTTCCAGTCCAAACAAGAGGAGCGCGAATTCTGGGAAAAGACCGACTCCACTGCCTACGTGGATTGGTGAGTGTGATCAGCCAATTCGATGGGCCGATGGTCGAGTTTGGTGATGGTCGGCGGGGTCATCACGGAGGGTGAATATCGGTGGTGGGTCGTCGACCAACGCCGGTCTTGGTCAGATCGTTGATGGCCATCGAGAGCATGAACACGAACGCCGCCAGCTGTGAGGCTGGCGGCGTTTCGTCATGGAGATGGTGTCAGAACGGCGGGTCCTCGATGGTGGGCGGCATGTTGGGCTGGATCATGTTGTGCGCCGAGCGATCGGCGTAGTAGCGATGGATCTGATCGCCGTAGCGGGCCTCGAACAGATCGAGGAAGTGATGGATGAAGTCGTGGATCTGGACGACGGCATCGTCGCTGAGCTGCGGCAGCGCGATGTCGGCCGTGGCGTGATCGTGGTGGTTGGTCGTCATGGCGATGCGAGCCGATGCTCAGCGGCGTGTGGCCGCCCGGCGAGGCGTCGAGGCCTCGGGCTGGGCGAAGACTTCGAGGTAGAGCTTCTCGTCGAGTTGCGGCAAGTCGCGCTGCGCGGCGGCGGCCAGCAGCTCGGCGGCCATCGTGGTGAGGATGCGGTAGTTGCCGGCGGCGTGATCGCACAGCGTGTGGCGCAACTGCGGGGTCATCAGGCTGGCATTGCCGGCGCCGGCCAACAGGTGCCCCAGGCCCGCGATGAGCTCCTCGCGGCTGGCGTGCTCGGTGGCCAGCCGAGTGCGAATGCGGCTGCCCAGCGGGATCAGCTCCTCGCGGCGCAGCTTCTCGATCAGCCGAGCGTCCCCGGCGAGCACCACGCACAACAGCGGCTGCGAGTCGAAGCGCGCGCTGGCCAGCAGGCGCAGCTCGCACAGCGCGGCCGGGCTCATCTCCTGCGCCTCGTCGACCAGCAGCACCGGTCGGCGACGCGTCGTTCCAGGTGCGCCAGCCAGCGTTCGCGCAAGGCCTTGAAGCCGCCCCAGCGGTTGTGCGGGCGCAGCGGCACGGCGAAGATGTCGCCCATCTCGCGGTAGAGGTCGGCCAGGTTGCTCTGCGGATGGTTGATCGCGCCCACGGTCACATCGGGCAGCCTGGACAGGCGATCGGCCAGCAGGCGCAGCGCCACGCTCTTGCCCGTGCCCGGGTCGCCGTGGATCATGGCGAAGCCGCCCTCGCGGATCTGCGCGTGCTCGATGCGCCAGCAGAAGTTCTCGAGCTTGGGCGGCACGTAGATCGCCTCGGTGGGCAGCTCCGGCGCGAAGGGGTTCCACTTCAGCCCGTACAGGGCGAGCAGTTTTTGGTTCATTGGTCTGGATCGGTTGGCGTGGTGGTAGGTCGGTGAGGCAGGTACGCCGGCGGCATGCCGGTGGCGGCGTACTCAGCGAGCAACTCGCGCAGCAGCGGCGCCATTCCCGTCGAGGGCAGCGGCGAGAGGTCTGTGGCCACGGGAGTCAGCGGCGGCGCTCGCCATCGGCGTTGGCGGACTTGTCCAGCGGCTTGATCGGGCACAGGATGGCGCCGCTGCGCGCATCGACGAGATCGACGCTGCTGAAGTCCCAGCGGGCATAGCGCAGGTGCACCACGCTCAAATGACGCAGCGCGCGGGGATCTCGAAGCGAGCGCCACCCAGGCTGAGCGTGCCGTCGGCACGGCGTGCGCGGCGCGGGACTTCGATGCGGAACGCATCGCGCAGCACGGCCGAGTCGGGGCACTGGCGCGCCACCGAGGGGCCGGCCAGGTAGCGCGCCAGCGGGGTGGCCTTGATCTCGGTATGCACCGTGCGGTGGTACTCCTGCTCGACCCAGGCCTGGGTCGCCTCGTTGAGCAGTTCCAGCGTCAGGGCCTGCTCGCCCTCGAGCATGGCCATCAGCCGGCCCTCCACGCGGCCCCAGAAGGATTCCTGCTTGGCGTTTTGGTATGGGCTGTACGGCAGCGTCGTCTGGTGCACGACCCCCAGCGCAGCCAAGCCGGTGGAGACCTCTTCGCTGAGCATGGCCGCGCCGTTGTCGGTCATCAGCGCGCGCGGCAGGCCGCGCTTCATGAACGCCTGCGACAGCCCGTGCACCAGGCTCTGCGCGCTCTCGTCGAGATACCACTGCAGGTGGCACACCAGGCGCGAGCGGTCATCGATGACGCCGAGCAACATCGGCTTGACCCAGGCGCCGGCGCGGGTGAGCACCTTGCGCGAGGCGTGGTGGAAGTCCAGGTGCCACAGCGCTGCGACGTGTTCGACCTCGAAGCTGCGCACCTCCAGTTGCTCCAGCCGATCGCGCGCCGCGACGGCGCCCTCGGTGGCTCGCTTGGGGCGGGCCTGGCGATGCATCCCTTGGGCGCGCAGATAGCGCCGCACCGTGGCGTACGAAGCCACCGGCGAGTCGTTCGCCTTGCACGCCACGCGCAGATTGTCCAGGTGCAGTTGAGCCGTCCATCCCGGATGCTCGCGGTACTGCGCGCTCAGCGTGGCGACGGCCACTGCGCTCAGGCTGGGGAAGCAGCCCTCGTTGGCGCGCAGGCGGTCCTTGAGCGCGGCCACCGGGTCCGCCGCACGCCGCGCCGTGTAGTACCAGCGCTCCAGGGTCGAGGCGCCGAAGCGCACGTCCAGGCCCGTGACGGGGTGGCGCCAGGTCTTGGCCGCCAACGCCGCGAGCGCGCGGTTCAACTGCCCCGGTTCGGGAGGTGCGGCCAACAAGGGGCCGATGATCGAGAAGCGCAGGCGCGCCCATCGATCACGTTGGGGGGGATCGGCAATCGTCTTCATGCAAGGCTCCAGAGGCGGCCACACCGGCGGTGCAACTCGGCTGGAGGCAAGGCTATTGAGCCTCGCGTGCGGCGGCTACGGGCATCTTCTGCGGGTGATCAGCGCCCCTCGTGCAACTCGAGCGCAGCGGGCTGGGCGTCGCGAACCGTCACCGGACTGAGCCAGACCAGCAGTCGCATCAGCGCCTCATGCACCGGAGCCGTAAAGCGCTCGAGCAACTCGCCGGGCAGCTGCTCGGCGGGCACCGGCGGCATGAACCGCGCGCAGGCCGAGCGCCACAGCGGCGTCAGCGGGAACTGCTCGCGCCACCAGGCTCGCCAGCGTTGCAGCGTGCGACGCGCAACGCCCAACTCCATGCCCAGCCGCGCCGCCGTTGGTGTCGGCCCGGCTCGCCGGGCCGACACCAACACCACCGCCAGCGCGAGGTACACCCGCCGGCCAAGGAAGCGCACCGACATCGACGTCGAACGCTTGCGGCACTCAGCGCAGCAAAAGCTCAGACGCGACGAGCACTCGGGCCGTACCTCGGCAGCGCAACCTCGAGGCTTGCGCGGATAGTCGGCTCGGTGCAACGCGCCCCCGCAACGACAACCCTCGGTGCGCGCTTGCGCCGCCAGCTCATGATCGATGCGCAGCAGCAGCGCGAAGAACTTCGGGTCCTCCAGAAGGGCATGGCACACTGGAACGGTCTCTTCTTCTTGGTCGAAAAAGAGACTCTCCCACAGGGGCCGTTTGTTCAAGGTCCCTGAGGGAGACCTTCTGCGGCCCACCGCGCTGCTTGATCAAATCAGCGGCCAACGCCATCAAGATTTGTGGCCGT
>CAWFRK010000004.1:0-50498 GCA_963818175.1 uncultured beta proteobacterium
CAGATCTACAAGACCCCCGAGAGCCCACCCGAACGCAACGAGAATTCCTGGCACACCGATGCCACCTGGCGCGAGAAGCCGCCGCTTGGCTGCGTGCTGCACTGCGTCGAATGCCCGCCCGTGGGCGGCGACACGATGTGGGTCAACATGGTGGAGGCCTATCGGCAGCTGCCCGACGACATCAAGGCGAAGATCGCCCCACTGCGCGCGCGCCACAGCATCGAGTCGAGCTTCGGCGCGGTGATGCCGATCGAAAAGCGCCATGCGCTGAAGGCGGAGTTCCCCGACGCCGAGCACCCGGTGGTGCGCACCCATCCCGAAACCGGCGAGAAGGTGCTGTACGTCAATGGCAGCTTCTCGACGCACTTCACCAACTACAACACGCCGGCCAACGTGCGCTTCGGCCAGGACAAGGCGCCGGCCGCCAGTCTTCTGCTGAACTACCTTACCAGCCAGGCCAACATCCCCGAATACCAAGTGCGTTTTCGTTGGAAGAAGCACAGCGTTGCGTTCTGGGACAACCGGTCCACTCAGCATTACGCAGTGATGGACTACCCGCCGTGCCACCGCAAGATGGAGCGTGCGGCAATCATCGGTGACGTGCCGTATTGAGATGAACCACCCCCGTAGGCGCTTCGCGCCACCCCCTCCAGGGGGCCCGCCAGCGGACCGGCGAAGCCGGATCCGCGGCTCCCGCTCGGGGGCGCGCCGTCGGCACTTCCACAACCACTTGACAGGAGACTGGCATGACTTTCTCACCGCACCACGACGAGCGCATGGTGCGCGACGCCGCCAGTGCCTATTGCCAGGAGCGGCTCGCGCCGCGCGTGATCCAGGCGTTCCGCAACCACACCACAGACCCCGCGATCTTTCGCGAGATGGGCGAGTTGGGCCTGCTCGGCCCAACCATTCCCGAGCAGTACGGAGGCCCGGGTCTCCACTACGTCAGCTACGGCCTGATCGCGCGCGAGGTCGAGCGCGTCGACTCGGGCTACCGCTCGATGATGAGCGTGCAGTCCTCGCTGGTCATGGTGCCGATCTTCGAGTTCGGTAACGGGCGACGAAGCGAAGTACCGCCCAAGCTGGCGACCGGCGAATGGATCGGCTGCTTCGGCTGACCGAGCCCGATCACGGCTCCGACCCCGGAAGCATGGTGACGCGCGCCCGCAAGGTGCCGGCGGCTCGGCCTCACGGGCAACAAGATGTGGATCAGCAACTCGCCAATCGCGGACGTGTTCGTCATCTGGGCGAAGGGCGCGAGAGCGCGATCCGCGGCTTGGCGCGCGACATGATGGGCGGCAACGGCATCTCCGACGAGTTCGGCGTCGCGCGCCACCTGGTCAACCTGGAGGTTGTGAACACCTACGAGGGCACGCACGACGTGCAGGCGCTGATCCTCGGCCGGGCGATCACGGGCATCGCGGCATTCGCGTCGTGAATGCGACGCGCCGGGTTGATCGAAACTTCGCCGACGGCTGACTGAAGCTGCTCACGCGACGCGGTGTTTGCGCTCCAGCAGCAAGCGTCGACGCTGCACAGGATCGCTGCCTTCAGCTGCCTGAAGCAACCCCACGTCCGTGCCGGGTCGCGGTCATTGAAGGTTCACCATCCGGCCTGTGCCAGCCGACAATCGCCGCATGCCATCTCCCACGCAACTCCCTGCCCCCGGGCGCGACGCCGATACCTCGCTCGCCACCCTGCCCAACGGCGTGCGCGTCGTCACCATCGCGATGCCCCACCTCGAAAGCGCCAGCGTCAGCGTGTTCGTGCGCACCGGCAGCCAGCACGAGAGCCGCTCCTGCAACGGCATCAGCCACCTGGCCGAGCACATGGCCTTCAAGGGCACCGAGAGCCGCAGCTGCCAGCAGATCAATCTCGACGCCGAGCGCCTGGGCGCCGAGGCCAACGCCCATACCGACAAGGACCACACGGCCTACCACCTGCGTGGCCTGGCGCAGCACGCGGGGCGCTTCGTGCAGATGCTGGCCGACATCGTGCAGCACGGCACCTTCCCCGAGTCCGAGCTGGAGCGCGAGCGCGAGGTGCTGCTGCAGGAGTACATCGAGGAAGACGACGACGCCTTCTCGGCCGCCTACCGGCTGTTCGACCGGCTGAGCTATGGCACCCATGCGCTCGCGCAGCCGGTGATCGGCACGCGCCGCAACATCGAGCGCCTGACGCGCGACGAGCTCCTGGCCTACGTGCGCCGGCAGTACACCGGCGCCAACGTGATCGTCGGCGTGGCCGGCAACGTGGACGCCGGCGCGTTCGTGCGCGAGGTGCAGGCCGCGTTCGGCGACATGCCGCGCGGCAGTGAACACGTGGTGCCGCCGCCGGCCTGGCATGGTGGCTTCGGGGCCAGGCGCATGGCGGGCGTGAGCCAGTCGCATGTGGTGCTCGGCTTTGCCACGCCCCCGTTGACCGACGAGGCCTGCCACGCCAGCGTGGTCGCCGCCACGCTGCTTGGCGAGGGCATGAGCTCGCCGCTGATGGACGAGATCCGCGAGCGGCGAGGCCTGGTCTACTACGCCGCCTGCTCGGCCGACCTCAGGGACATCGCCGGGCAGTTCGTCATCGAAGCATCGCTGGCGCCGGCAAAGGTGCAGGAGTTCGCCACCGAAGTGACGCGGCTGCTGCGCGCCCATGCCGACTCCATCGACCCGCTCCACCTCGAGCGAGCCCGCAACCAGATCGCCGTGCGCCGGCTCGAGGTGGAGGAGCGGCCGTTCCGCCGGATCGAGGAGGCGGTGCAGGATGTGTTCGCGCTCGGGCGCGTGCGCTCGCGCGTCGAGGTGATGGAGCGTGTGCGCGCCGTCACGCCGCAGGCCGTGCGCGAAGCGTTCGAGTGCATGCTGGCCTCGCGAGCGTCGGTCGCGATGGCCGGCCGCGTGCCCCAGACCGCGCAGGCAAGCTGGCGCGGCCTGGTCGGGGCATGATGCGGTCGATGGGATCGATTCGGGCGCAGCGTCGCGACACGGCAGTCGTTCACGGTGCCGTCCACGACTCGTAGTTGGAATAGCCCGAGCAGACGTCCTGATCGCACGCCCGCACCCGGAAGTGATAGAGCACGCCCGAAGCGAGGCTGGAGGGCGGCGTGTACCGGCTGCTGTTCGCCGAAAGCGATACCCGGGTCCAGGCCGAGGCCGGCCACGAGGCGGGCGGGCCGCTGTAGGCCCCCGTCGACGCTGCCCACTCGAAATCGAACCGCGTCTCGTTGGACGAGTTGTCGTTCCACAGGAGCGTGACCGGGCCCACGCAGAAGATCGGGACGATGCCGGTCGTGGGGCAGGTGCGCAGATTCGTCGGCGCACTCGGCGGCGTGCCCAGGGCGAGCGTGGTCACCGAGACCGTGTTCGACCAGCCGGAGCAGTGCCACGGGGCGGGACCGTTGCACGCCCGCACCCGCAGCTGGTACGTGGTGCTCGCGGACAGCCCGGTGCAACTGCGGTTGAACGTCCCGCTGGTCACGCCGTTGGCAAGGCTCAGCGCCGGGCACTGGGCCGAATTGGCGCCGCTGAACTCGAATCGCGTGATCGGGTTGGGCGAGCTGGCGTCCCAGGTGAGCGTCAGGCCGCTCGACGGTCACAGAACCGGCGCGCAGGTTGGCAGGCGTCGATGGCACGGTGTTCAGTGTCCGTTGAAGCACCTCGTCGGAAGTCGAGCAACGAGCGAAGGCGTTGCCGCCATCGCACGCCAGCACGGTCAGCCTGTACTCCTGGTTGGGCGCCAGGTTGACAGCCGTGCCGATGGTCGCGTTCTGCGGCGCCGTGCCGACACCCACCGGCGGACCGGAGACCACCGGTACGGCGCGGATCCGGAACTGCACCTCGCCGCGCGAGTTGTCGTCCCATGCCACCTGGATGCTGGAGCCGGTCACGCTCAGCACGCGCAGGCGGGTTGGCCGCAGCGGCCCTCCGGTCTGCGCCTCGACGGCCGAATCGAGCCTCAGGCGCGGCGTCGAAACCGGCGTGCCGGAACGGTTGTCGGTCACCGGCAGGCCGGTGGCAGTCAGCGTATTCAGGATGTCCGGCACCCCGAGCGCCGGGTTCAGGGCGCGCAGCACGGCGAAGGCACCGGTCACGTGCGGCGCTGCCATCGACGTGCCCGACTTGGGGCCGAAGCCTCCGCCCGTGACCGAGGAGGTGATGCCGTTGCCGGGCGCCAGCAGGTCGAGGAACGATGCCGACTGCGAGAAGCCCACCACCGCGTCCGCGTTGGTTGTCGCTCCCACGCTGACCGCGCTGGAGATGCAGGCAGGTGCACCCACGCCGGAGCGGAACGTGGTCGCGCCACCGGGAAGGGTGACCTGGGCTGCATTGCCCGCCGAGGCGACCGTGGCGATCTGGAACGATCGCAGGTTGTCGATGATGTCCTTGTGATCCGGGAAGTCGTCATCGCACGTCTGCCGGCTGGTGTAGAAGCCGCCGCCCAGGCTCATGTTGACCGCCGCGATGCGGAACGTGTTGCGCAGCGACAGGACGTGTTCGAGCGCCTCGATCTGGTTGGACCAGGGGAACAGGGGGCATGGCGACGCCAGCCCGAAGTTCGTGCAGGCGCTCCCCGAGAAGTACGAGGCCATCTGGATGGCAATGATGTTCGCATTGCGGGCCACGCCGTCGAAGATGCCGACGCTGCCGCGATTGCCTGCGGCAATGCCGGCCACGTGCGTGCCGTGGTCGCACTGGTTGATCACGCAAGGCACGCCGGCCCCGACATACGCGCCGGAGGACCCGCCCGGGCAGAGGTTGGATGCGTAGAGGTTCGGCCCGGAGAAGCAGGCCTCGGACACGACCCTGCCGGTCAGGAACGGATGGTTCTTGTCCACGCCGGTGTCGAGAATGGCCACCGCCGTGCCCGCGCCGGCGCTGCCCAGCGCAACCGCAACGTTGTTCGAGCCGATGACCCGGGTGCTGTTGAGCAAGTGCGGCGGGTCGAGTCGGTCGACGTTGATGCGAGCGACCTCGGGGAGCGCCACCAATGCCCCCAGCGTCCGCTCGTCGGCCTCCATGGCCATCGACGCAATGGTCCGGAAGCGCCGGACGGCGGAGGGCTTCTGTCCCGCGATCTTGTCGAGCACCGCCGTCTGCGCGCCGCCGATGGCCTGCCGCTGCTGCTCCAGTTCGGTGTTGGTGAGCGTGCCCTCGGGCTTGAAGGGCTTGGGCAACTTCAAGCGCACGATCACGCGCGCGCTGCCGTCCCTGCGAGCAGCCTCCATGGTCTCCTTGCTGATGCGGCCGGTCTTGATCGCCTCGTCCAGCGTCTGCACCGGGGCGGCGTACGGCGGTTCATCGGCCTTGGTCTGTGCGAGAGCGGGAAGCGCGCCGGCGTCGGGCGGCGGCGTCGTGGCCGACTGCATGAACGGGTCGGCCGACAAGACTCGCGCAGCCTCGACGGCCTGCGCACTCTCGGATGCCGCCGCGGCGTTGCTGCCGGACTCCGCCCCTTGAAGCGACGCGTTCTTGTCCGTCGCCGTGTTGTCGCCGCCACCTCCGCAGCCGGCAAGCAGCGCAAGGGCTGCGAGCAGCAGCGGGGCAGCAGCATGCGTGGTCGATCGAAACGTGCTCATGAAAGCCTCCATCTCAGCCAGGTTGACGTGGAGCTCGGAGCCGTCGTCGCGTCCTGATTCCACACATCCAGTAGTTCGCGACGCAGCGCCACGCGGTTACCGCACGGTGATCCCGCATTCAGGGGATCACGCAGTCACGCATGCATCTGCTCAACCCGCCCCCGTTCCCCAGCCCAGCCTGCGCGCGACGTCCTCCATGAACTCCACCTCGGCCTCGGTGTAGTTGCGGCCGGTCAGAAACGCCGCATCGTTGCTGTCAATGACATCGTCGGCCAAGGCCAATGCGATGTCGTTGATCAGCTCGGCCTGCGCCTCCGGATTCATGGTCTCGAAGGTCTTGCCGCGGGCAAGCTCGTCCTGCCAGTAGTAGGCCTTCCAGCTCGAGCCAGCGATCGAGGCGCCGAGCTGCGCGCCCAGCGCGCGGTGGATGTAGTCGCTGCCGCCGTTCTGGTTGTGCCAGATATGGCCGACTTCGTGCGCCAGGAACTCGGTCCAGCCTCTGGAGTTGAAGCTGCCGTCCGGGTTCAGCAGCGAGCTCGGCACGTACAGCGTGTTGCCGATGACGTGCGCGGCCATCGCGTCGTTCAGCGCCCCGCCGGGCTTCACGCGGATCATGTCGTAGTCGAGCGATGAGCCGTAGATGTCCCTCAGGTAGTCGATCTCCTCGTCGGTCAGCCGGCGGCCCGGCGGCTCGAGGAAGAGCGAGGTCTGCGCCACGCTCGCAAAGCCCTGCAGTCCCACCAGGCCCATGTCGAACACCGAGGCGAGCGGGGCGGTCGCGAAGTTCAGGCCGGACTTGGCAAGCTGCCCGAAGGCATCGCCCCAGCGCCCGGCGGAGGCCAGCTCGACGGCATGCTCGAAGTCGCCCACCAGGCCGGTGGCCATGTCCGGAATGATGCGCGCGCCTTCGCGGAACACCGTGAACGCGGTGTCGAACATCGTGAAGCCGACGTCGAAGGCGCGGTCGGTGAGTTCGCGGATCGGCTTGCCCAGCGGACCGAGCGCGTCGGTGACGCCGTTGACGACGGATTGCGCTCCGTACAGGCCACCGACCCAGAAACGCTCGACCGACTGGAACACCGCCCGATCGAAGCCGCGCACCACCGAAGCGAAGGCCTCGCCCACCCGGCCCTCCGCGAGGTTGACCACGAAGCCGGCGGTCATGTCGCGCACGCCGAGGGCGACGTCGACGACCGAATCGGCCACGCCGTCGGCCACTTCCTTGACGCCGCCCCACACGCCCTCGGCCACGTCCACCGCCGCATCGGCCACGCCCTCGGCGACGTCCGTGACGCCGTCCCATACGGCACCCGCGGCGTCGCCGATCGCCTCGCCGACGGACTGCACCGCGTCGCCCACCGCCTCGAACGGGTTCCAGAACTCGACCGCCACCGTCTTCCCGTCGACGACGATGGTGCCGGTGTCGTCCTCGGCGCGGATCGCGGCCGACTCGCTTGCGCTCAGCGTCTCGCCGCCGAGCAGGCGGCGGAACATCTCGCCCTCGTCACCCTGGGTGTCGACGGTGTTGAGCATGCTGTCGAGATGGTGGCCTGCCTCTTCGACGAAGGTCTGCGCCGCGGCGTCGGGGTCGGAGGCCGCCAGGTCGGCATTGATGTAGACCACGCCCTCGTCGGCGTTGTAGGCGCCATTGGCACCGCCGAGAACCTCGGCATCGACGAACTGCACCTCGGGCATCCACGAGAAGTCGCCCGCGAGCGCCTGCTGCCGGTACTGCTCGGCCAGTGCCTTGTCGTAGTCGTCGCCGTAGACCTCCTGCATGAAGGCGTCGAACTCGGCCGGGTCCGCGGCCAGTGCGGCGAACTGCTGTTCGAAGGAGGCCGTGACGGCCTCGGTGTCGTCGGCCCCACCGCTCGCGGCGGGGCGCTGCAAGGCGGCGGCCGGTGCGCGCCGCAGCGATGCCATCTGCGACAGCGTGGCGGCGCCTGCGCCGGGTGGCGCGGCTTCGAGCAGCGTGTCGACGGCAGCAGCGAGGACATCCTGGGCCGCCGCGTCGGGCGGCTCGAGAGAGGACAGCCACCCGGCCAGTTCTGCGATGGAAGTCCGGTCCGTGAGGGCGGTGTTCAGCGTGGTCATGTTCAGCTCCAGAGTCGACCGGGTTGATGCGACTACATTGAAGCTGCGACCGCCGCCACGGCCAAGACAGGTCGTGTCCCAGTCGTAGCGGACCCGATGGTGGCGCTACGAACGGCGAGGGTCGTGAATTCGCAAACCTTCGGTGGGCTGGGTGATATCGTGCGTGCAATATGTTGCCCATCGCCGCTTCCGAACTCATCACGACCCGGATCCGGGAGCTGCAAGACTGGCGCGGCGAGAAGCTCGCCCTGGTCCGAAGGCTCATTCACGAGGCCGACCCGGCCATCGTCGAAGAATGGAAATGGGAAACACCCGTTTGGTCGCACGACGGAATCGTTTGTACAGGTGAGATCTACAAGCAGGCCGTCAAGCTGACCTTCGCCAAGGGCGCCTTGCTCGCGGACCCCCACCATCTGTTCAACGCGAGCTTGACGGGGAACGTCCGTCGAGCGATCGACCTCGGAGCCCAGGATGAACTCGACGGCCCCTCCTTCAAGGAGCTGATCCGGGAGGCCGTCGCCTACAACCGGGACCATCCCCCGAAGCAAGGACGGGCGGCCAAGCCCGCGGGGCAGCCCGGCAAGGGCGAGCGATCCACCGCAAGCGCAGGCAAGGATTCCTTGGTGGCCGCGAAGCCGGTCCTCCTCGCGGGCGGCAACCCCCAGATTGCAAAGGCCGACGGCGACGCCCCCGTGCAGGCCTACATCGCCGCCATGCCGGGTTGGAAAAGCGATGTCGGGCGCCGCCTCGACGCGCTCATCGTGCGCACCGTGCCCAAGGTGCGCAAGGCCGTGAGATGGAATTCGCCCTTCTATGGCATCGAGGGCCAGGGCTGGTTCCTCGGCTTCCATTGCTTCACGAAGTACGTCAAGGTGACTTTCTTCCGCGGCACGTCGCTGCGTCCACTCCCCCCCGGCGAGTCCAAGGACAAGGACACGCGCCATCTCGACATCCATGAGGACGACCCGCTCGACGAGGACCTCCTCGCGAGCTGGATCAGGCAGGCATCGGAGCTGCCCGGCTGGGTCCCGTAGCGCCGATCGGCAAGGAGACCGCTCCATGGCAAGTGACATCTCGCGGATCGCGACCTGGCTGCAACCACAGGACATCTTGCTCGACGTCGATGTGCGGGACAGACCGCACGCGTTCGAAGTGGTGGCGGCGGCGATCGGAAGCTTGCACGGGCTCGACCCGGCGCCCATCCTTCGCGCGCTGTGGCGGCGTGAACAGTCCGGTTCGACCGCACTCGGCAAGCGATTCGCCATCCCGCACGCCCGCATCAGCGGCATCACGCGCCCCCTGACGCTGTTCATGCGCACGAAGTCCGCCATTGCCTTCGATGCGCCGGACGGCGAGCCGGTCTCCGACCTGCTGGTCATCATGGTGCCGGCGGACGGCGCGAAAGACGACCATCTCCAATTGCTTGCGCTGGTCGCCCGCCTCTTCTCCGATCGCGGTTTTCGGGCGCAGCTCGACAGCGCTCCTGACGCGACAGCGGCCGCGGGAGCCTTTCGTGACGGGATAGCACGGGTGATCGACGCCCCGTCTTGACCAGCGCTCGGCAACCTGCGTGCGCGGCTTCATCCGGCCCTGGAAGAGCGGTTTCATGGACAACGCGTAAAGATGGCTCGGACGGACCCGCAACCGATACGCCGTTTTTACGCCCCGCCCGCTCTAATGGGTCTGGCACGCTGCACGGAAGACATTGCTCCATGACCTCCGAAATCGAGCCCATGTCGCGCACCGATCCGGTGGAACAATCGAGTCAGCCTGGACTCGCGCGTCCTCCCATGTCAGTTTCCAGCCCCGATCCGCGCACCGAGTCCCAGGCCGTGGACAAGGCGCCGCCGAGCAACCGACACCTCGTGGTCTGGGTCGGCAACAACCCCCAGGCCGAGGCGCTGGTGCGCCATGCGGCCGAACTCGTGGCAGCCAGCGCAATCCCGTGGACCGCGATATGCGTCGAGACGCCGGGTGCGCCGGGCCAGGTGCCCGCCGGCCCCCGGCATGCCTTGCAGGCGCTGCGGCTGGCGGAAAGCCTGGGGGCAAGGACCGCCAGCGTCAGTGCGGACAGCGTGATCAACGCCGTCGTCGATCGAGTGCGCAGCGAGCGTGCCTCGATGGTCCTGATCGGCGGCCATGCGCCGGACGGCTGGCTGGACGGACTGCAACGCCCCTGGCTCGGCAGCCTGGCCGATGCCCTCAACGTGCGCTTGCCGGGCGTGGTCGTCGATGTCATCCACTTCCCCGACGCCACGCCAGCGGCGTCCCCGTCCGCCGGCCTGCACGCATCGATCGAGACGCCACGACATCGCTGGCTGCGCGCACTGGCGGTGGTCGGCTTGTGCACGCTGATCTCGGAAACGATGCTGCCCTACCTCGAGCCGGCCAGCGTGGCGACGGTGTACCTGGCGGGCGTCGTCTACGTGGCGCTGCGGCTGGGCCAGTCCGCAGCCGTGCTGGCCGTCTTGTCGAGCATCCTGGTCTTCAGCCTGCTGGCCATCGAGCCGCGTTGGTCGATCATCCCGACCGAGCTCAGTACTACTTCACCTTCCTCGTCATGCTGGTGGTCGGCATCCTGATGAGCCGGCTGGCGGACCACGCCCGCCAGCAGACGCGAGTCGCAGACGCTCGCGCCCGCCGGGCCCAGGCGCTCAACGAACTGGCCGGCCACCTGGTCTCGGCGCAGTCCGGGCCGGACATCAGGGACGGGCTGGCCGCCGCGATACGGTCGATGTTCGGGGCACAGGTCGCGCTGCTGCTGCCCGATGACCAGGGGCGGCTGACCGATCCCGCCGGCTTCTTGCGCGCGCCGGACTCCAGCGCCGCGGCACCCTCAACGCAAGTCGAGATGGATCATGCGCAGCAGGCTTTCGACTCGGGCCAGGGTACCGAAAGCACCGACGCGCCGACCGCGCTCGAGCACCTTCTGTGCTTGCCACTGCAAGGCGCTGGCGGACCCTTGGGCGTATTGGCCGTGCGGCTGCCTCCGCAGCGTTTCAGCACGCCCGAAGACCGTCGACTGCTGCGACGCATTCGCCAACCAGGCGGCGCTGGCGCTGCGAGCGCTCGCTGTTCGCCCGCCGCAGCGCCAGGGCCGCGGTCGACGCCGAGACGGAGCGCCTGCGCAACACGCTGCTGTCAGGCATCTCGCACGACTTCCGCACACCGCTGACCACCATCATCGGCTCGGCCAGCAGCCTGCTGGAACAGGACGAGGCGCTCGACGCCACGCGCCGCACGGGCCTGCTGCAGGGCATGCTGGACGAGGCGCGCCGCATGCACGCATCGATGAGCGACCTGCTGGAGCTGACGCGCATGGAAGAAGGCGCGGTGCAGGCGAGCTGCGAGTGGTGCCCGGCCGACGAGCTGATCGAGGAAGCGCGCGAGGCGCTGGGCCTCGCCTGCGGCTGCGCACCGTGCGATGTCGTGGTGCCGCCCGAGGCGGTCGTGTGGTGCGACCCGCGCCTCGTCGGCCAGGCTGCTGGTCAATCTGCTGGACAACGCGCTGCGCCATGCACCAGCTGACGGCAGCGATCGAGATCCGTATCGAGACTCGCGGCGGCAGTTCGTGGCGGCTGATCGTCGCCGACGACGGGCCGGGCTTGCCGCCGGGCCAGGAAGACGAGCGTCTTCAAGAAGTTCGTGCGGGCGCGCGGCGAGCCCTGCCGGCACGGGCACCGGGCTGGGCCTGGCCATCTGCGCCGCGGTGGCGCGCCTGCACGGCGGCACGATCTCGGCGCGCAACGATGGCGGCGCGCGCTTCACGCTCACCTTGCCGCAGGCGGCCGCCGCCGGCCCATCGCTCGACGAGGCCAGCCTGATGCCGGCACGAGAGCGCCGCTCCACGTGTCCTCGTGGTGGAAGACGAGGAACCGATCCGCCGCCTGCTGTCGACCACGCTGGAGGCCGAAGGCTACGCGGTCTACGAAGCCGCCACCGCCCGCGAGGGCGAAACGCTCGCCGGCAATCGGCCGATCGACGTGTTCCTGATCGACCTCGGGCTGCCCGATCGCGACGGTGTCGACGTCGATCCGCGCAACTGCGCGGCTGGACGCAGCGGCCCGATCATCGTGCTGTCGGCGCGCTCGCAGGAGCGGCAGAAGGTCGAGGCCCTCGACGCGGGCGCGGACGACTACCTGACCAAGCCCTTCGGCGTGGCGGAGCTGCATGCGCGGATGCGCGTCGCGCTGCGCCACGCGGCGCAGACCACCCTCGCCGGCGATTCCGACGCTGCGCTGCAGGCCTCGTGCGCATCGACCTCGGCGCGCGGCTGGTGCACGCGCGACGGCGAGGTGGTCCATCTCACGGCCACCCAGTGGCGGCTGCTCGAAGTGCTGGTCGCGACACGCGGGGCGCGTCGTGACGCTCGCAGCAATTGCTGCGCGAGGTGTGGGGGCCGGGCCACGCCGAGCAGGGCCACTACCTGCGCATCTACATCCGGCAACTGCGCCAGAAGCTCGAGGCGCGAGCCGGCGCGGCCGGTGTACCTGCTGACGGACACCGGCGTCGGCTATCGCCTGCTGGTGGATCGCGACGAAGTGCCCGCCGCCGGCCTCGCCAGGAGCCTGGGCTCCGGTGTTTTCCAGCAGACGCCATTTCTTTACGGCGCGTTTACCGGCTCGTTGATACGGTGCGGCCATGCATCCGGCGGCGCTGCTGCTCGAAGCGCGTCGCACGGCACCGGACACCAACCCGCAGGAGTTCCACCATGTCGGCACGCCCGGAGAGCCTGGTTGGCAGCAAGGTCGCTGCGGATTTCCGTCCCGAGGAAAAGCGGGTCATCTTCGCTTCGTCGCTCGGCACGGTCTTCGAGTGGTACGACTTCTACCTCTACGCGACGCTGGCGCCGTTCTTCGCGGCGCTGTTCTTCCCCAAGGGCAACGAGACCGCGGCGCTGCTGTCGGCCTTCGCCACCTATGCCGCCGGCTTCCTGGTGCGGCCTTCGGCGCCCTGGTCTTCGGGCGCATCGGCGATCTCGTCGGCCGCAAGTACACCTTCCTGGTCACCATCGTGGTGATGGGCACCGCGACCTTCGCGGTCGGCCTGCTGCCGACCTACGAGACGATCGGCTGGGCCGCGCCGGTCCTGCTCGTGATGCTGCGCCTGCTGCAGGGCCTGGCGCTCGGCGGCGAGTACGGCGGCGCCGCGACCTACGTGGCCGAGCACGCGCCGAACCACCGGCGCGGCTACGACACGAGCTGGATCCAGACCACCGCGACGCTCGGCTTCTTCCTGTCGCTCCTGGTCATCGGCGGCGCACGCGTGCTGATGGACGCCAAGGACTTCGCCGAGTGGGGCTGGCGGCTTCCCGTTCCTCGTCTCGCTCGTCCTGCTCGATCTTCTCGATCTACATCCGGCTCAAGCTGAACGAGTCGCCGGTGTTCCGCAAGATGAAGGCGGAGGGCAAGGGCTCCAAGGCGCCGCTGACCGACAGCTTCCTGCAGGTACCCGAACAACAAGAACGTGCTGCTGGCGCTGCTCGGCGCGACGGCCGGCCAGGGCGTCGTCTGGTACACGGGCCAGTTCTACGCGCTGTTCTTCCTCATCATCACGCTGAAGCTCGACTTCCTGACGGCGTACATCCTGATCGGCGCATCGCTGCTGCTCGGCACGCCGTTCTTCATCTTCTTCGGCTGGCTGTCCGACCGGATCGGGCGGCTGAAGATCATCCTGGCCGGCTGCCTGATCGCCGCGCTGACCTACTTCCCGCTCTTCGGCGCGCTCACGCACTACGTGAACCCGGCGCTCGAGGCGTACGCGGCGCAAGACGCCGATCAGCGTCGCGGCCGATCCCGCGACCTGCAGCTTCCACATGTTCGTCGGCCCGTGGAGCAAGTTCACCGACTGCGACAAGGCGAAGGACTTCCTGACCAAGCAGGGCCTGTCGTTCAAGTCGATGCCGGCGGCGCCGGGCGAGACGCTGGTGGTGAAGATCGGCAACCAGGAACTCAAGGGCGCGTGGGACGAGAAGAAGGCCCAGGCGGCGCTGAAGGCGACCGGCTATCCCGGGCCGGCCGACAAGAGCAAGGTCAACTATCCGATGACGATCCTGGTCCTGTTCGTCATGGTGCTCTACGTCACCATGGTGTACGGGCCGATCGCGGCCTTCCTGGTGGAGCTGTTCCCGACGCGCATCCGCTACACGTCGATGTCGCTGCCGTATCACATCGGCAACGGCTGGTTCGGCGGCATGCTGCCGCTGCTGGCCACCGCGATGGTGGCGGCCACGGGCGACATCTACGACGGCCTGTGGTATCCGATCGTCGTGGCGCTCGATGACGCTCGTGATCGGGATGATGTTCCTGCGGGAGACGAAGGACGCGATATCCACCAGGACTAGATACTCCCGTCAATCAGCACCAGAGCCGGACAGCAGCCGATACACATACAAGGACAGGTCTGCAACCAATCGATCGTCATGTGTGGACAGGTCGAGACCCGTCAGCTCGGAAACCTTGGCCAGCCGGTAGGCGATCGTCTTGCGGTGGACTCCCAGCCGCTGCGCAGCCGCCTCATGCGAGCAGTTGACGTCGAAGAACACGCGCATCGTGAGCAGGAGTTGATCGCGCTGCTTTCCTCCTCATCCAGGAGCTTTCCGAGGTTCAGTTCCAGGAAGCGCCTCATCCCGGCCTCGTGCCGCAGGCCTAGCAGCATGCCGACCACGCCGGCGCGGTCGTAGACCACTGCACCGGTTCGATGGAACTGACGCGCCACGTCGAGGGCGATCAGCGCCTCTCGATAGGCGAGTGGCAAGGCACGCGCATGACTGCAGCGGCTGCTGCCACCGATGACCACCAGTCGGCCCGCAAGTTTCTCCTCGAGTCGTTGCGCAAGGCGTTGCGCCAGCCGCTCGGCGTCGTCAAGCGGGAGGTCGGAGCACACGATGGCCAGCGACACGCCGAGGAGCGCGACCGCGCGAATGCCGCCGGGCTTCACGCTGGCAATGGTTTGTGCGATCTGGCCCCGCGCCGCCGACAGCGCGCGATCCGGGCTTCCATTCCCCGCAGGACCTATCTCGCAAATGAACAGGCGCAACTCCCCGTCCAGGTCCAGCTTGATATCAGCTGCGCGGTCCATCGCCGCAGTGCGCGCACCCTCCTCCGACTGCAGCAAGTCCCAGACGATGGCATCAACCGTCTCGGAGCGAGCACGGCTCGCAGCCCGTTTCTCCAGGCGGTCCAGCGCAGCGATCATGGCCACCTGCGCCAGGGTCAGCTCCGTGATGTCCGTCCCCCGCGAGGCCACCCGCCCGAGCACCCATCCCACTGCGTCGCCCTCGACCACGAGCGGCTGCGCTCGCCAGCGATCGTTCCCCGCCTCGACCGTCACACCGTCAGGCGACAACCGCCCGGTCCTTGCCGAGGCCTGTGGCAATCGCTTCGAAAGGTCCGGCGGAATTTCAGTGCCATCGACGATGGCGCTCCAGGCCAGCGGCTGGAAATCCCGGTCCACGACGCCGACACTGGCCTGCAGGAATTCGCTCGCGCTTTCAACGATGGCAGTCAATCCTCCCCCTCGAAGCAGCGTCTGCATCAGGTTCTGCGTGAGCCCCGACAGCATCCTGACAGTGTCGTAGCGCTGGCTCAGCGCATCGTTCGCACTGTTGAGCTCGTCGACCATCCTCGCTTGCGAGGCATAGAGCTCGGCATTCTCGATGGCGATGGACGTCAGGTTGGCCAGCGCAACGAGGCGTATCGTGTCCTGCGCCGAGAAGGTCGACGGCCTTCGGCGCCAGACCTCCAGCACGCCGATCACCGCGTCGTGGCCGAGCAGCGGCGCAGCAAGCGCCGAGCGCACCATCTCGGCCTCTGCCAGGTGGAAGAAGTCCCGGCTGATGAGGTTGCTCTCCATGTAGTCCTCGACGGACGATGGCTCGCGTTTCTCGAGCACGCGGCCCGCGAGGCCCGTCCGGGCCCCATCCGCAGCGCCGCGGTATCGGGGGAATGATTGCCCACGCAGCGCCGCATGACGATCTGGTCGCCCTCTCGCAGCAGCACGCCGCAGATGTCGGCCGACAGGAGGCGCTTCGCCTCTTGCGTGATGTGCAGCAGGATCTCGCTCAGGTCGTGGCTCTTGAGTATTCGTGTCGCGACGCGCTGCAAGGCCTGGACTTCATCCAGGTTCTGTGAGGCGACGCGCTGGCGCTCGCAAGTCTGCAGCGCCAGCGAGAAGCAGCGCCGAAAGACTTCGAGTTCCTCTTCGATTTCCACCGGCGGGCCCTCGATCAACATGCACACCGCACCGACCGCGATGGGCACGAAGGTGCGGTTGGCCAATCGCCGGGATTGTTCCCACTCGTTGAGATCCTCGGGCACGGACAGGTCGGGGCTGTCGGGCGCGCCGTCCAGCGCAGACCATTCGCGCCAGCTGCCCCCGACACGCATCAGCACGCGGACTCTTGTGCCGGGTAGCAAGCGGGTCACGCTGCGCTCGGCTTCGGCGAGCAAGAGTTCGTAGTGACCGCGCATTGCCGCAGCAATCAGCGGATCGAGGGCGCGCGCCAATGCCATGCGCAAGGAGGTGCTGTCGGCCACGCGGGTTCACTTCGGCGAAGTCCACCATTGTGGGCACCCCACTGCCCCTGGACCAGGGGGAATCACCGCAGTCACCGCCTGCTGTTGCGCAGCCTTTCGACGTTGACACGGAGAAGGCTGCGGACGATTCCACGCATCCTGGGGTCCCAGGTGTTACGAATGATCCAGAGAGACCGCAACGCGTCGCGCGTGGGATTGGTTTCCGGGATGCTCATGGCTGCACCTTGATTTCAATGCCTGGCGGGATGGTTCAAAGTTAGTTGCCGGCCACCTTCCGGTCACTAGCCATACCGGCCAGTTCAGCGACCCGCTTTTGTCCAGTCTGGCCATGGCGATCCGGGTCGCGGATACCTAAATTGATCTCCATGGGCGCCGAGTTCGCCCCGCCTACCAAGCAGGAGACATGTGGTGATTGAAGACCGCGACGCCGAATTCCACGAGACCGAATCACGACCCGACCTGGGCAGAGACGAACTTCTTCGGCTTCTACAACGCCGAGGAGCGACTGAACGTCGGCGTCTATGCGTTGTTTCGCCCCAACCTGGGCGGCGGTCAGCTCCACGTCTGCATGAACTCGCAGCGCGCGGTGACACCCTGGGAGGCCGACTTCTGCGACATGCGGGCCGCGATGCCGATTCCCGGAGCCGCGCAGCCTACTGGATTCAAGCTCCTCGAACAGCCTGCATATCCGCTGCCTCGAGCCCAACCGCGTCTGGCACATCGCCTACGACGATGGACAGGGCACGCAGATCGACGTGCGCTACCAGGCCCTGATGCCCGCCTTCGACATCCACGACCCTGCGATGGACCCGATGTGCGGCTCGCGACGGTCGGCCGGCAAGTTCGCCTGGGGCACGCGCCTACAACGGCCACTTCGACCAGACCGGCACGTTCACGGGACGGGTCTCGTCCGCGGCCGCGAGGTGCCGATCGATTGCGTCTCGACGATGGACCACAGCTGGGGACCGCGACCGGAGCGGGGAAAGCCCAACATGAGCTGGCTGCACGCCCACTTCTCCGGGACCTCGCCGTCCACGGAATCTTCGGCTTCGACCCGGCGAGCAACGGAAACGAGCTGAGGCTGGCCCACGGCTACGTGCTCGATCACGGCAAGGTGCGCGGACTCAAGGCCGGGACGAGGGCCGTGGAAGGGCCGCAGGAGCGATATCCCGAGCAGGTCCTACTCGAGCTGACCGACAGCGGGGATCAAGCTCGAAGTCGACGGCGGGCGCTGACCACCTATCCCGTGGCAGTGCTGGCCGAACATGGTTTCGTTCAACTCGCTGTGCGAGTGGACGATGGGCGGACGCAGTCGGCCATGGGGAAATGCAGGACTTCTTCGAACTGCCGCAGCTCAATGCGCTCAACGCCGACGCGAAGACCCGCCGCGGCATCGCGCCCCCGTGACCGTGGAGCCCGCAACGACCATGACCGGCGCCATCATTTCGACTTGGACGGCACGCTCGTCGAACGCGCTCGGAATCGTCGTGGGAGCTGTTCCAGAAACGAACCTCGCCTTCGGCCTGGGCATCGACTCCCGCGAGGACTTCTTCCGGATCTTCGAGCGCAACTTCTTCGAATCGCTCGGGGTTGCTATGCCCCGACCCGCAGCGCGCTGCGGAGGTGAAGTCGCATTTCATGGAGCTTCTGCGGACCCGCTATCGACCGCCGCTCATTCCGGGCATGGTCGATGTGGTCGAGCGCTCGCGCCGAAATGCACCCTGGCCGTCATCTCGACCAATGGCATGGAGCCGATCCGGCGGATCCTGGTGGAGAGCCGGGCATCGCGACCTGCTTCTCGCACGTGTTCTCGGGAGATGTCGAGCCTCGCAAGGCCGATGCGATGACGCGTTTCCTCGGACGAAGGCGAGGCTCGACCTGTGCCGAGGTGGTGCTGGTGACCGACACCATGGGTGACGTTGTCGAGGCACGCCAGGTCGGCGTCCGCGCCATCGGCGTGGCCTGGGGCATGCACACGGAAGACCGCTGCTGGAAGCCGGCGCCGAGCGTGTCGCGCTCTGGCCGCAGGAACTCGTGGCCTGGCTCGGGCCCGAGAAGCCAGCGCCCCCCATGCCCCACGACCCCGCGAATTGCATTTCCCCCAGTACCCATCCAAGCCAGGAGACACGCAAATGAAAGCCATTGCTGAAGGGTTCAACAGCTTCGAGACCAACAAGAAGCCGAAGGAACGGTGAAGTACCTGCCTGATCCCAAGTCGGTGATCGCCTTGATCAGAGCGGCAAGCTCAAGGAGCACATCGTGCTCGCCCAGGGCGGGACCACCACCTTTCTCGTCTCCCGCCTTGAGCATGGGCGCGATCGGTGTCATCACGCTCTCCGGCGCACCCGAATCGCATCTCGGGATCCTCTCGCGCGAGTTCCAGATTCCCTGCGTGATGACGACCTACCTCACCGACAGCGACTCGCGCTACGTGACCGGCGCCGACAACAAGGCGCACTTCGAGACCATGATCAAGGCGCTCGATGGCAAGAAGGTGCAGCTCAGCTGCGAGGGCGGCGAATTCGGCCAGGTCGCTGCTGGTGGCTCAACGGCACGGAGACATCGACAATGACGACTACCATCAAACGCTACGAGCCCGATGACGACGGGCTGCGGTTCCAGGACCTGACCTACGTCGGCAACTTCAAGGGCATGGACCGCCGGTTCCCGACGGGATCCTCGGCGACCGCATGATGAAGGCGCGCGCCAAGAGCAAGGTGCTCGAGCGGGTGACCAGCAGGACGTGCTGAAGCCCGAGTTCAGCATCGACGAGCTGAACGACCTCAACAACTACCTCGCGTGGAACATCTGGGACGTCCTGGTCATGCGGGCGACCGAAGGGGTCTCCGGAATGATCCCGCGGCAGGAGTACGAGATCCTGGCCTTCATGCACGAGTTCTACCGCTGGCCGGAGATCCTGCGCATGACGACCGACGAGATCGGCGACGAGGGCGTCGTGGACATCGGCGCCACGGCGCGCACCGAGATCGGCACCAAGATCAATTGCGTGCACGACTGGTGCATCGGCGCGGTCGGCTTCGGCATGGGGCGTTGCGGCTTGCTGGCGCTCGAAGCCATCCAGCCGAACGACTACATCGAGGAAAGCAACGAGATCCTCAAGTTCATGCAGCGCGTCCAGTGGGGCAAGCGCCAGGACGGCTGGATCCTCAATTCGCAGGACGCCTACCGGTGCCAGATCCACGAGAAGCCGATCGTCCAGCGCCTGACTTCCCAGATGGAGCGGCTCGAAGCGGGCAGCCCGGCACACGACATGTTGATCAAGTTCAACGCCGCGGCCGAGCTGCTGGCATTCCTGGATCACTACGACTGCCGGCTGGGCCTCGGCGACACCGGTCCCTACCCGCTGCCGAACGGCAACATCCTGATCATCCGCGACCTGTTCACCAACGAGGAGGCGTTCGACTGGAGCGACGTGTGCGATCACGAGAACGTGCCGCACTGCTACACGCTCGTGCTCGAGATCGATCCCGAAGGCGATGGGGTCTCGACGAGATCCGCGTCAACGACATCTCGACCACCTTCACCCGCCCGAAGAACTACATCCCCTACATCAAGGCCGGCGCGGTGTTCGTGCGCGAGAAGTGGAACACGCCGATGTCCGAGATCTACCAGGTCAACATCAAGGATCTCGAGCCGCGGCTCACCGGCATCCAGCAGGCGACCTTCAAGCTGTACTCGAAGCGTCGAGCATGTCTCGCCGCCAGCTGATCACCAACGGCATGTACGTCTATTACATCGACATGATCCTGCCGCATCTGCGCCTGGCCGGCACCTACGAGAAGGCCTGCACCGACTACCAGTTCTGGGAGATCGACCAGCGCGTGTCGAACTACTACTACGAGATCACCAAGCGCGGCTTCGCGCAATCCACGGTGCCGCAAAAGATCTTCTCCGGCGAGGGCTACCTGCCCTTCGGCGGGAACGCCGACCGCCGCAGGTCGAAGTATTTCTGGGGTTGAGACATGCTGTCCGATTCCGACTTCATCATCCTCAATGCCATCTATCTCAAGAAGATGGTCGATGCCCGCGGCATCGCGGACGCCACGGGGCTGCCTCTCGACAGCGTCGGGGAGCGCCTTGCGGCCGCGGCCGCCGAGGGCTGGGTCATCAGCATGCCCGAGGGGGCCATGCTCCTGGCCGATGGCACCGAGCGAGTGCTGGCGTATTACCGCGAGACCTACGCCGGCGTCCGCACCGACCCAGCGGTGGTGCAGTGGTACGAGCACTTCGAGACGCTCAACACGCGCTTCATCGGTCTCGTGACCGAGTGGCAGCAGACCGAAGGCGACGAGCGGATCGAGCGCCGCCTGTTGCAGGCGGCAGAGAAGCTGGCCACCGACATCGGCCAGCTCGCTCCGAAGATTGCGCGCTATGACGCTTACGTGAGGCGCTTCGAGCGAAGCATGGATCGGGTCGACTCAGGGCCAGCGAGAGTTCGTATGCAAGCCCACGATCGACTCGGTGCACAACATCTGGTTCGAGTTCCACGAGGACATCCTCGCCGTGCTCGGCCGCCCAAGGGACACGACATGAGACTCGAGCAATTCGCAGATTCACCGCCCGCCGCCATCATGCAAACCTACGTCCACCCTGTCGATCGGATAGACCCCGAGGACACCGCCCGGTTCGGTGGCAAGGCCACCGGGCTGGCAAGAATGGCCGCAGCCGGCATCCCGGTGCCTCCGGCCTTCGTCATCGGCACCGACGGCTACCGTGCGTTTCGTGCCGAAGGCTCCTTGCCGCAAGCGATCGTGACGCAGGCCACCGAGGCGCTCGAGCGCCTGGAGGCCGCTACCGGCCGGCGCTTCGGAGCGCGCGGCGACATGCCGCTGCTGGTGTCGGTGCGTTCGGGCGCCCAGGTCAGCATGCCCGGCATGATGGACACGGTGCTCAACCTGGGCATCACGGCGGACGGCGCGCTCGCCATGGCGCGCCAGACCGGCACTGCCGAATTCGCGGTCGATACCTGGATCCGCTTCTGGCGGATGTTCGGCGAGATCGTGCTGGGCGTGGATGCCCATGCCATGGAACACGGCCTGGCCGAGATGCTGCAGGCGGCGAAGGTCGACCCTTCCCAAGGCACGTTTGCCGCGCTCGAATCAGCAGTGATTCGCGTGCTCGCCGAGCAAGGCGTGGCGGACGTCCAGGTCGATCCGCACTGGCAACTGCAGCGCGCGATCGCCGCGGTGTTCGAGTCCTGGGACAGCCGCCGTGCGCGCGCCTATCGCGCGCACCACAAGATCGCCGACGACCTGGGCACCGCGGTGACGATCCAGGCCATGGTGTTCGGCAACCTGGATGCGCGCTCGGGCTCGGGCGTGGCGTTCACGCGCGACCCGAATACCGGTGAGCACAAGCTCTACGGCGAATTCCTCCTTGGCCGCCAGGGCGAGGATCTGGTTTCCGGCTCGGCGACACCTGCGTCGCTGGCCGAGCCCGGGTCCTTGAGCGAGCAGCACCGCAAGGAGTTGATGGAACACGGCGAACACCTGGAGCGCATGTATCGCGATGCGGTCGACATCGAGTTCACCGTCGAAGGCTCGCAGCTGTTCTTCCTCCAGGTGCGCCCCGCGAAGCGCACTGCCCCTGCCGCCGTGCGCATTGCCACCGAACTGGTCCACCAGGGCATCGTCACGCCGGCCGATGCGCTGCAGAAGGTCTCGGGCGAGCAATTGAAGCGCTTGCTGCGTCCGGCTTTCGAGCCTGCCGCGCTGCAGTCGGCCCGCGCATTGACGAGCGGGATCGGCGCCTCGCCTGGGCATTCCTATGGCATTGCCATGCTCGACGCGGATCGGGCGGTGGCGGCTGCCGCCACCGGAGAGCGGGTGATCCTGCTGCGCCCGACGACAAGTCCGCAGGACATCCGCGGCATGCTGGCCTCGCAGGCCATCGTGACGGCCCGTGGTGGCGCGCTCAGCCATGCGGCGGTCGTGTCGCGAGCCTTGGATGTTCCCTGCGTGGTGGGATGCGAGTCCTTGCTGATCGAGCCTGAGGAGCGACGCTTCAGCGTCGGCGGCCAGCAGTTCGAGGAAGGCGCTCCGCTGTCGGTCGACGGCGGCACCGGGCGGGTCTACGGCGGTGTGCTGCCGCTCGAATCCACCTCGCATGCGGCGGGGCACATCGACGAGCTGCTGGGTTGGGCCGACGAAAAGTCGAAGGCGCGGTTCTGGATTGCCGGGATCAGCGGTGCCGACGCGCGTGCGGCGGTGCATCGCAAGCCCGGCGGGCTGGGCGTCATCCCCTTGACCGACCTGCTGATCGCGGCCGGGACGCTGGACGAACTGATCGACGCGATCAACGAACTCAGCCACCAGCCGGACCGCGCAGAGACGCAAGATCGCCTGTCAAGGCTGAGCTACGTGGCCTGCCGGCAGCTGCTGCTCCATTGCCCCGGGGTGCCCGTCGACCTTCGGCTGCCCTACCTGGGCTCGCCGCGTGCACAACGGATGATCAGCACCTGGGCCTCGCTCGCGCCGCGGCTGTTCCTGCCGCTCGGATTCCGAAGCTTGTACCGGCCCTTGCTGCGCGGCATTGCCGATGCGGCGAAGGAGACCGGGCACAACCAGGTCACTCCGCTGATTGCGGCGATCACCGGCGTCGAGGAACTGCAGGCCTTCAGGAAGGATGCCGGCGAGCTGGGCCTTCCGCGCGCGGGGGCGGTGCTGCAGAGTCCCGCCGGCCTGGCCGAAGCAGCCGGCATGGCGGCCGCGAGCCCGGTCCTGTGGGTCGACATCCGGGAACTCATCCGGACCTGGTACGGCTACCCCAGCGCGCTCTCTTTCGGAGACGACGTGTTCGAGAGCTACGTGGCCGACGGTCACCTGGCGCACAACCCGAGGACGAGCCTCGGCACGCACCTCAGGGAAACGCTTGGCCGCCTGATGGCCGCGGCAAGGTCGAGCCCGGGCTTGAAGCTGGGTGTCGACTGCGGTGAAGGCGCCGCGATGTCGCTGGTCCACGACCTGTACGAGGTGGGATTCCGCACGTTCTCGGTTCCCCTGCAGTCCAGCGCCAGTGTGCGGCTGGCGCTCGGCCAACTCGCGGCAAGGACCGCCCACCGGACACACGAGGAAGCTTGAGATGCACAACATTCCCTACGCCATGACCATCAATGGCAAGCGCGTCCTGTCCGAGGCCACCGCGTCGGCGATCAATCCGGCCACCGAGGAAGCCATCTGCCGATACCCGCTCGCGACGCGTGAGCAACTCGACGAAGCGGTCGCGGCCGCCAAGCTCGCCTTCCCCGCCTGGCGCGACAGCGCGACGGCCGAGCGGCAGCTGATGGTCGCCAAGCTCGGCGACCTGATCGAAGCGCACCAGGAAGCGTTCATCGAGCTCCTGATCACCGAGCAAGGCAAGGGGCGTGCGGCCGCGCAGTGGGAGATCGGTGGCTCGATCCACTGGTGCCGCGAGATCGCGAAGCAGTCGCTGGCCGAAGACGTGGTCGAGCAAAAGGGTGCCGACCAGGTCGTCACGCGCTACACCCCCATCGGCGTGATCGGCGCCATCACGCCGTGGAACTTTCCCTTGCTGCTGGCCGTATGGAAGGTCGCGCCTGCGCTGGTCGCCGGGAACACGGTCGTGCTCAAGCCCTCGCCTTACACGCCCCTGTGCACGCTGTGGTTCGGCGAACTGGCCCAAGCCGTGCTCCCCCCGGGCGTGCTCAACATCGTGTCTGGCGGGAACGAGCTCGGGCAATGGATGACCGAGCATCCGGACATCGGGAAGATCTCCTTCACCGGCTCCACCGCGACCGGCAAGAACGTGATGCGCAGCTCCGCCACGAACCTGAAGCGCCTGACGCTGGAGCTGGGCGGAAATGACCCGGCCATCGTGCTGCCGGATGTGGATGCCAGGCAGGTCGCCAAGGACCTGTTCTGGGCCTCGTTCGCCAACAGCGCCCAGTTCTGCGTGGCCTGCAAGCGCCTGTACGTACACGAGGACGTCTACGACGACGTGGCGCGCGAGCTGGTGACCTATGCCCGGTCGGTCAGGATGGGCAATGGCCTGGATGCAGACGTGGAACTGGGGCCGCTGCAAAACAAGATGCAGTTCGACAAGGTCAGCGACCTGCTGCAGGACTGCAAGGACCAAGGCATGAACTTCCTGCTCGGCGGCGAGCCCGAGCAAGGCCCTGGCTACTTCGTTCCCGTCACGCTGATCGACAACCCGCCCGAGGACTCGCGCTGCGTGGTCGAGGAAGCGTTCGGCCCCGTGCTGCCGCTGCTGAAGTACCGCGACGTCGATGAGGTGATCGCGCGCGCCAACCGGACCTCGTACGGCCTCGCAGCCTCCGTGTGGGGTCGCGACCTGCAGCAGGCGGAAGCCATCGCGCGGCGCATCGAGGCCGGTACGGTGTGGGTCAATCACGTCCACGCCTTCTCGCCGCACATTGCCTTCGGCGGCCACAAGCAATCCGGCGTGGGCATCGAGAACTCGCTGCATGGCCTGGCCGAGTACACCAACATGCAGACCGTGATGCGCAAGGCTTTGGACTGAGTTCAGGAAATTCGCCGGATAGGCCGGCGTGGGGGTCGGACATGGAAACTTCCATCGGTGCATTGGTTCGCAGTGCCGCGCAGCGCTTCGGCGACAAGACCGCGCTGGTTTTCGAGGATCGAAATTGGTCCTTTCGCGAACTGGACCAGGCCTCGTCCGCAGTCGCCTGGCACCTGCAGCGGCTCGGCGTCGCTGCGGGAGAGGTGGTCGCGCTCTACTCGCCGAACTGCCCGGAATGGATCGTCGCCTACTACGCCATCATGAAGATCGGCGCCGTCGTCAATCCGCTGAACCTGATGCTGACACCGGACGAGGCGGCGTTTGCGATGGAGGATTGCGGCGCGGTGGCGATCTTCGGCTCCGCCGACAGGATCGCCGGGCTTGGGCCGGTTCGTTCGCGCACTCGCTTGCGCAATCTCATCGCCTACGGCGGCCCGGCGCCTGATGGAGCGCTCGATTTCGACAGCCTCCTCGAAGGCGGAGCGGGCGAGTACCCCGTGCCCGGCATCGAGCCTTCACACGTCTGCACCGTCGGCTACACGTCGGGAACCACCGGCCATCCGAAGGGCGCGGTCCTGGCGCATCGCTCCATCCTCATGAACACGGCGATGACGGCGACCATGCACGCGCGCAACTCGTCCGACACGGTGGTCAGTGCCCTGCCCTGCTCGCACGTGTACGGCAACGTGATCATGAACGCCGCGGTGGCCTACGGCATGACGCTGGTGCTGCACAAGGCCTTCGACGCCGAGCGCGTGCTCGCGAGCATCGAACGCCATCGCGCCACGATGTTCGAAGGCGTGCCGACGATGTACATGGTCCTGCTGAACTTCCCGCGGCTGCGCGATTTCGAGCTGTCGAGCCTGACGCGCTGCACGGTGGGAGGGCAGACCATGCCCGAGGCCAAGATGCGCGAGGTCGAGGAGGCGTTCGGCTGCCCCCTCATCGAGCTGTGGGGCATGACGGAGCTGGGCGGGCTCGGCACGACGCACAGCATCCACGGACCGCGCAAGCTCGGGTCGATCGGCGTCGCGCTGCCGCACGTCGAGGCACGCATCGCTGCAAGCGATGGATCGGATCGCGTGCTCGCAAAGGGAGAGATCGGCGAGCTGCAGATTCGCGGCCCGATCACGATGCAGGGCTACCTGAACCGCCCCGACGCCACCGCGCAGCGCTGGACGCGGACGGCTGGCTGCGCAGCGGCGACCTGGCGCGCATGGACGCGGAGGGCCACATCTTCATCGTCGACCGCCTCAAGGACATGATCATCACGGGCGGCTTCAACATCTATCCCGCCGAGCTCGAGCGGGTCATCGCCGAGCACCCTGGCGTCGCCATGGTCGCCGTCGGCAGCATCCCGGACGACATCAAGGGCGAGCTTGCCAAGGCCTACGTCGTGCCCAGGCAGCCCGGCACGGTGGACCTTGGCGAGTTGGAGCGGCATTGCCGCGAGCGCCTGGCCGCCTACAAGGTCCCGCGCGCATTCCAGCTCGTTGCGGACCTGCCCAAGACCAGCAGCGGGAAGATCCTTCGCCGCAAGCTGCGCGAACTCGACAAGGCCGGCGATTGATCGCGCCGAGCTCTTTTCCGACTTCTTTCACCACCAACGGAGACACCCATGGAAATCAAGGCGGCCATCGTCCACGAGAAGGGCGGCGAGTTTTCAATCGAAACGGTGCACCTGGACGATCCCCGGCCCGACGAGATCCAGGTGCGACTGGTGGGCTCGGGCGTGTGCCACACCGACCTCGTGATTCGCGACCAGTACGTGCCCGTTCCCTTGCCTGCGGTGCTTGGGCACGAGGGCGCAGGAATCGTTGAACGTGTCGGCAGCGCGGTCCGGTCGGTACGAAGCGGGGACCGCGTGGTGATGTCGTATCACTCGTGCGGCCACTGCTCGAGTTGCAGCGAAGGCAGCCCCGCGTACTGCAACCATCTGCTCCCGAACAATTTCAGCGGACGCCGGCTGGACGGTTCGGCGTCGGTCAAGTATCACAGCGAGGAGATCAGCGCGAACTTCTTCCAGCAATCGTCGTTCGCGACGCATGCCCTTTGCACCGAGCGCAACATCGTGAAGGCGGCGGACGACCTCGACGAAGACGAGCTGGCCCTCTACGGACCTTTCGGCTGTGGCATCCAGACAGGAGCAGGCGCGGTCCTCAATGCATTCAATCCACGTGCCGGAAGCTCCATCGCGGTGTTCGGCACCGGCTCGGTGGGGCTTGCTGCCGTCATGGCGGCACGCCTGGCAGGCTGCGCGCACATCATTGCGATCGACCTCAATCCGGAACGTCTGCAATTGGCGCGTGAACTGGGTGCGACTGCGACACTCGATCCTCGCAGCCAGGACGCAGTCGATTTCATCCGGTCCACCACGAACGGTGTCGGCGTGGACTATTCGTTGGAGACCACGGCACTACCCGCCGTGCTTCGCCAGGCCGTGGAGTGCCTTCATGTGCGAGGCGTTTGTGGCGTGCTCGGCCTGCCCCCCGGTGGTACTGAAGCCGTGTTCGACATGCAGTCGATCCTCTTTGGCAGGACCGTGAAAGGCATCATCGAAGGTGACAGCGTGCCGTCGGTGTTCATACCCAGGCTGATCGAGCTGCACCGCCAGGGCCGCTTCCCGGTCGAACGCATCGTCACTCGGTATCCGTTCGAGGATATCAACCGTGCGGTGAAGGAGACGGAACGGGGCACGACGATCAAGGCCGTCCTTCGAATGGAGTGAATGGCCATGAGCGCACCGAGATCGGCGCCGGGATTTCAGGCGTCATCACCCTTGAACCGCCTCAGGCCCTTGAACACCAGCGGCGCCACGAGCGCACACAAGGCCAGTATCAGCAAGATTGCCGAGCTCGGGTGCTTGAAGAACACCAGGCCGTCGCCGAGGCTGATCTGCAGCGCCCGCCGGAACTGGCTCTCCGCCATGGGGCCGAGGATGAGTCCGACGATCATCGGGGCGACGGGGTAGTCCCAGCATCGCATCAGGTAGCCGCAGACGCCGAAGGCCACGAGCAGGCGCGAGTTCCACCGTCGACGGGTTGGCCGCGAGCGTGCCCATCGCCGCGAACACGAGGATGCCGGCATAGAGCCAGGGCTGCGGCACCTTGAGCAGCTTGACCCACAGGCCCACCAGCGGCAGGTTGAGCACGAGCAGCATCAGGTTGCCGATGAAGAAGCTCGCGATCAGGCCCCACACCAGGTCGGTGTTGGTGACGAAGAGCAAGGGGCCGGGCACGAGGCCGTATTGCTGGAAGCCCGCCAGCAGCATCGCCGCCGTGGCCGAGGTCGGCAGGCCGAGCGCCAGCAGCGGCACGAGCGTCCCGGTGGCCGCCGCGTTGTTCGCGGCTTCGGGTCCCGCAACGCCTTCGATGGCCCCTTGGCCGAACTGGTTCGGCTCGCGGGCGAGCTTGCGCTCGAGGGTGTAGGACAGCAGGGTCGGCACCTCGGCGCCGCCGGCCGGCAGCGCGCCGATCGGAAAGCCCAGGCCGATGCCGCGCAGCCACGGCTTCCAGGAGCGCCGCCAGTCATCGAGCGTCATCCACAGCGACCCGCGCACCGCCTCCATGGTTTCCGCCACGCCCCTGAAGCGCGAGGCGACGTAGAGCGTCTCGCCCATCGCGAACAGGCCCACCGCAAGGGTCGTGATCGAAATGCCGTCCAGCATCGTCGGCACGCCGAAGGCCAGGCGGGCCTGGCCGGTGAGCTTGTCGATGCCGACCAGCCCCAGCACGAGGCCGAGCGCGAGGCTCGTCAAGCCGCGCAGCACCGAGTCGCCGAAGGTGGCCGACACCGTCACGAAGGCCAGCACCATCAATGCGAAGTAGTCCCAGGGCCCGAACTTCACCGCAAGCTCGACCAGCCACGGCGCCAGCGCCGCGAGACCGATCGTCGCGAAGGTGCCGGCCACGAAGGAGCCGATCGCCGCAGTTGCGAGCGCGGGACCGCCCCGCCCCGCGCGGGCCATCTTGTGTCCTTCGATCGCGGTGGCGATCGAGGCGGCTTCACCCGGCGTGTTCAGCAGGATCGCGGTGGTCGAGCTGCCGTACATGCCGCCGAAGTAGATGCCGGCGAACATGATGATCGACCCGGTGGGATCGAGCTTGAACGTGACAGGCAGCAGCAGCGCCACCGTCAGCGAAGGGCTGATGCCGGGAAGGATGCCGACCAGCGTGCCCAGCAGCACGCCGATGCCGGCGAACAGCAGGTTGCCGGGCTGGATGGCGACGAGGAGCCCTTGGCTCAGCGCGATGAGGGTTTCCATGCTTGCTGCCTTGTGTCAGAAGGTGTCACACCTCTCAGCTGAACAGTCGCTCGAGCGGCCCGGCGGGAAGCGCGAGCGAAAGTGCCCGGGTGAAGAACACGTAGACCAGCGCCGACAGCACGAAGCCCGATGCCGATGGACTTGGCCGAGAGCTTTTGCCCGAAGCCCCTCGCCGTGCCGGCGAACAGCCAGGTCGAGCCGGCAGTGAAGCCGCCGCCCAGCTGCAGGATGACGATCAGGCCCAGCAAGGCGCCCAGCACCCATGCCAGCGACGCGTGGTTGCCCCGGTCGGGCGCGGGCTCGGACTCGCCGGTCGCAGCGAGGCGCGCGCGTTCGCGCAGCGCGTTGATGCCGTGCGCAATGCCCAGGATGGCGACAAAGATCGACACGAGCCTCATGGCGGCCGATGGCCCGACGCCCACCACGGGCCCTGCCGGGAGATTGCGGGCATCGAACCAGACGATGAGCGCGATGGCGAGCAGCCCCGCGCCAATGCCAAGCTGCGTGCGCCAGCGTGGCGCGCCGGGCGCGCTCACTTGACCAGCCCGATGGTGGTGAGCACGTCCTTGACGCGCGCCTGGTCGGCCTTCAGGAAGGCGGCGAACTGGTCCGCGTCGAGGTAGGCGTCGTCCCAGCCGCGCGCCTGTCGAACCTTGGTCCACTCGGGGGACTTCAAGGCCTTGGTGACGGCCGTGCTGAGCGCCGTCTTCTGCGCGGCGGACAGGCCCAGGCCCCGCGACGATGCCGCGCCAGTTGGTGACCTCGACATCGAGCCCCTGCTCCTTCACCGTGGGCACGTCGGCGCCCGCGATGCGCTGCCCGGTCGATACCGCCAGCGCCCGCAGCTTGCCGGCCTTGATCTGGCTCTCGAACTCGTTGTAGCCCGAGACGCCGGCCGTCACGCGGCCACCCAGCATCTCGGCGAGCGCCTCGCCGCCGCCGGAGAACGGCACGTAGTTCAGCTTGCTCGCGTCGCCGCCCGCGGCCTTGGTGACGAGGCCCGCGAGGATGTGGTCGGCCCCGCCGGCGGAGCCGCCCGCCCACACCACCTTGGAGGTGTCGGCCTTGAGCGCCGCGGCAAGGTCCTTGAGCGTCTTGTGGGGCGAGTTCGCCGGCACGACGATCACGAGCGGGTCGCCGGTCATGCGCGCGATGGGCGTGACGGCGTCCAGGCCGACGGGAGCCTTGTTGGTCAGCACGGCGCCCACCATCGTGATCCCCATGACCATCAGCTGGTTGCCGTCACCCTTGGCGTTGTTGACGAACTGGGCCAGCCCGACGGTGCCGCCCGCGCCAGGGATGTTGACGACCTGGACGTTCTTCGCGGCGCCGGTGGCCGTCATCACCTGCTGCAGCGAGCGCGAGGCTCCGTCCCAGCCGCCACCGGGCGCGGCCGGGGCCGTGATCTTGAGCTCGAGCGGTGCTTGTGCGGCTGCCGGCAAGGCAAGGGATGCGACGGCCGCCGAAGCGAGGGCCGTGAGGCAAAGGCGTCGAAGCATGTTCATGGTGTCTCCTTGTGTGCGGTTCAGTTGTCGGATGTGATCGTGGCGAATTCGCAGGTCGGCGATTCGGCGGAAGGTGCCCAGCATGCCCAAGCGTCCCCCGGTGGCACATGAGGGTTTACACGATTGCATTTTATGTAGACAAAATGCAA
Source organism: uncultured beta proteobacterium (assembly GCA_963818175.1). Taxonomy (GTDB): domain Bacteria; phylum Pseudomonadota; class Gammaproteobacteria; order Burkholderiales; family Burkholderiaceae_C; genus Caldimonas. The sequence goes on from CAWFRK010000004.1 coordinate 30,636, forward strand.
AATGACGATCATGGAAAACACCTACCAGACCTTCCAGATGTCCACCGGCCAGATCGACGTACACGGCGAGTCTCTCTCGTTTGTCGATCTGCCGCGACTTCTTGGCGAGCGCCTGGGCAGGCTGCCGGTGGTGCTGCGAATCCTGCTCGAGAACGTGCTGCGCTGCCAGCGCGGTGCGGAGCGGGACGATGCGGTGGCGGCGATCCTCGCGTGGACGTCGACCGGAACCAGCGAGGCCGAGATCGCCTTCCATCCCGGCCGCGTGCTGATGCACGACACCACGAGCACGCCCGCGCTGGTGGACATCGCGGCGATGCGTGATGCGCTGGCCGAGCATGGCTTCGATCCGGCGGCCTTGAACCCGACGCTGCCGGTGGACGTCTCGGTCGACCATTCGCTCGCCGTGGAGGCCTATGCGCGAGCCGATGCGGCGCCGGTCAACCTGCGGCACGAGTTGCGGCGCAACGCCGAGCGCTATCGCTTCCTTCGCTGGGCCTCCGGCTCGCTGGCGGGCGTGCACATCCACCCCCCGGGCACCGGGATCATGCACACCATCAACCTGGAGCAGCTCGCCACGGTGGTGACGACCGAGCATCGGGACGGGCAGCGATGGGCCGTGCCCGACGTGATGATCGGCACCGACAGCCATACGCCGATGGTCAACGGCATCGGCGTGCTCGGCTGGGGTGTCGGCGGCCTCGAGGCACAGACGGTGATGTTCGGCATGCCGACCGTGCTGCGCATCCCCGATGTGATCGGCTTTTGCCTGACCGGCAAGCTCGGCCCCGGCGTGACGGCCACCGACCTGGCGCTCACCGTCACGCAACGGCTGCGCGCGATCGGCGTGGCGGGCGAGTTCGTGGAGTTCTTCGGCCCCGGCGTGGCAAGCCTCTCCGCGGGCGATCGATCCGTGGTCGCCAACATGGCACCCGAGTACGGCGCCACGACAGGCTACTTCCCGGTGGACCATCGGACGCTCGACTACCTGCGCCAGACGGGGCGCGACGAGCGGCACCTGCAGTTCGTCGAGGCCTACCTCCGCCGCACCGGCCTGTGGTTCGACCCCCAGGCGCAGGCACGCTACACGCGTATCGTCGAGCTCGATCTCGCCACGGTCGGCCTGCACATCGCCGGCCCTCGCCGACCGCAGGACCTGCTGGCCTATTGGCAGAGCGGAGAGACCCTGGCCAGGCTCGCCTTCGAGCCCGCGCACCCCGACCCCGCCCTGCCCCCGCACGCGGTGGCCATCGCGGCGATCACGAGCTGCACCAACACCTCGGATCCGCGCCTGCTCATCGCCGCCGGGCTGCTGGCGCGCAAGGCGCGCGCCCGCGGGCTCAAGGTCCCGGCATGGGTCAAGACTTCGCTCGCACCCGGGTCACCCGCCGCCGCCTCCTACCTGCGCCGCGCGGGCCTGGGCGAGGACCTCGCCGCGATCGGGTTCGACATCGTGGGCTACGGCTGCACCACCTGCATCGGCAACTCGGGCCCCCTGCCGGACGCGATCCGCCAAGCCGCGGCCGCGGGCACCGTGCATCCCGTGGCGGTGCTCTCGGGCAACCGCAACTTCGCGGGACGCGTGCACCCCGACCTCGACCTCGGCTTCATCATGTCCCCGCCTCTGGTGATCGCCTTCGCACTGGCGGGCGACGCGAGCCGCAACCTGCGCGACGAGCCGGTGCAAACCACGGCGGACGGCTCGCCGGTGATGCTCCGTGACCTCTGGCCCACGGACGAGGAGATCGAGGCCCACCTGGCCCAGGGGCTGGACGCCGCGGACTTCCGCCGCGACTTCGAGATCGCGGAGCGCAACCCCGAATGGCATGCGCTTGCCGCGCCGCAAGGCGACCGCTTTCCCTGGAACCCCGCCTCGACCATTCTTCGGCGCCCGCCCTTCGCCTCGGTCGAGGCCGGCTCGATGCTCGGCCGCTACAGCGCCCACCCCTTGCTGGTGCTGGACGACGACATCACGACGGACCACATCTCGCCGGCGAGTGCGATCCCGCGCGACAGCCTCGTCGCCGACTTCCTCGTCGAACGCGGCGACGACCGCAACGACCTGAACGTCTTCGCGTCCCGCCGGGGCAACTGGGAGGTGATGCTGCGGGCCGCCTTCCACAGCAAGTCGCTCGTCAACCTGCTGTGCCCGGGCGTGCCGGTCGCGCACACGGTGCATGCGCCGAGCGGCGACGTGCTGCCGATCTGGGAGGTGGCGCAGCGCTATCGCGACGAAGGTGAGGCCGTGGTCCTGGTCGCGGGCGAGCGCTACGGCACGGGCTCCTCGCGCGACTGGGCGGCCAAGGGGCAGCGCCTGCTGGGCGTCCGTGCGGTGCTCGCCGCGAGCTTCGAGCGCATCCACCGCTCCAACCTCATCGGCATGGGCATCCTGCCGCTTCGCTTGCCCGCGGAGATGCACCCGCGCAAGCTGAAATTGCAGCCCGGGGATCGCCTCGCCGTCGAGGCGCCGTCCGAGCTGATCACGCCGCGCTGCGAGGTGGAAGTGAGCCTCCTGCGGGCGGACGGCACGACGCAACCGGTGCGCTGCAGGGCGGCCGTCGAGACGCAGTTCGAGGTCGAGCTGCTCCAGTGCGGCGGGGTGATCCCGGCGATCTTGCGCAGGACGATGGCTGCGACTTCCGGGGGCTTGCAGAACACTTCGCCATGAGGCTCGAACAGTCCATAGCGGCCCGCATCATCGAGTTGATCCAGGCCGAAGCGCTGCCGGTGGGCAGCCACCTGCCCGCGCAGATGCTGGCGGACCGCCTGCGCGTCTCGCGCTCGCCGGTCAACGAGGCGCTCGCGGTGCTGCACGAGAAGGGCGTGCTGCGCCGCCAGCCGAACCGCGGCTACTTCCTGGCCAAGCCGCTCGAGGCGCCGGCTCATCTCGTCGCGGGGAAGCTCCGCCTGGGCGAGCCGGACGAGATCACGAAGACCTACTACCGCATCGCCGACGATCGCCTGCGCGGCCTGCTGCCCGACGAGTTCTCCGAAGCCTTGCTCAAGAAGCGCTACGAGCTGTCCCCGGCGCAGTTGGACGCGGTGCTCTCGCGCGTCGCGAGCGAAGGCTGGGCGGAGAAGAAGCCGGGCTACGGCTGGGTCTTCTCGCCCATGCTCACCACGCCGGACAGCCTGCTGCAGTCCTATCGCATGCGGCTCGCGCTGGAGCCTGCCGCACTGCTCGAGCCCGGCTATCGCCTGGAGCGAAGCGTCATCGCGCGCTGCCGTGCGGCGGAGCAGCACCTGCTCGATGGCGGCATCGAGACCGACACCGCCGAGCAGCTGCACGACCGCGGCGTGCGCTTCCACGAAGCGCTCGTCGAGGCCAGCGGCAATCCCTTCTTCATCGACACGATCCGCCGCGTCAACCGCGTGCGGCGGCTTCTCTCGTATCGCTCGATGCAGGACCGCAAGCGCTACAGGCAGCACTGCCTGCAGCACCTGCGAACTGCTCGAGCTGCTCGAGCGCGGGCGCAACGAAGACGCGTCCAAGGCCATGCGCGAGCACCTGGAGAGCACCCTGCGCAACATCGAGAAGATCCGCGGAATCCTGAAGACATAGGGGATGAAGATCTACGCCTGCGTCGGCTCGCCCACCACAGGCGAGCGCAATGCCCGGGGCGCCCGGTATCCGAGACGATCGGAGATTTCCGCAGCGGCTCGCCGGACTGCCTGCGCGACCTCCGAACCCCAATCGGGCGGGAAGCGGTCCTGGTGACCGAGTGCCGTCACGACGATCGCCGGTGCCCCCTCGTGGTCAAGGGCGGCCGCGCTGAACGCGTTCACCCCGGGGATCGGCTTTCCCACGGCGCGGGCCACGCCGTGCCGCTGCACTTCCGCGACGATCTCGCGCAGTTCCTTGGCGTGCTTGCGAAGCAGCGGCTGTTTCGGCAAGCCCGCTTCGCCTAGCGGTCCCGCCATCGCCTGTTCCAGTCGCTCCGGCGGCATCACGGCGGCGAAGGCGCGGCCGGTGGCGGTCCCGAGGATGGACATCACCGTCCCGGCGCGCATGGCGACGTGCAGCGGCTGCCGTGCCTCGATCATCCGAATGACGGTCGGCCCGAAATTGCCCCACACCGCGAGCGCGACGGCATGACCGGTGGCAGCGGCCAGTTCCTCCGCAACCGGCATGGCGACGCGAACGGGGTCCAGCTGGTACAGGCACGCGAGACCCACTTGCAGCGCGGCGGGCCCCAAGGCGTACCTCCCCGTGCCCGCGTCCTGCTCGATCAAGCGCAGCTTGCAGAAGCTCACCAGGTACGGATGGGCCCGCGATGCCGACAGGCCGGCCTGCGCGGCCAGGTCCTTCAGGTTCATCGGCCCGGGGCTCGCGCCCAGCGCCAGCAGCAGCCGGCCGCCCACCTCGATGGACTGGACGGCGCGCTGGCCCTTCTCGTCTTGATCGTTTTCTGCCGGGCACATGGTGGCTCCTCGTTGTCCGACGATAGTTTGCCTAAAACAAATCGACTTGCCAATCGCGAATTCATCGCCTATTCTACAAATGCGTTCGTTATTAACAAACGTGTCCGCCCGCTCCCAGGAACCCCATGACCAAGAAGTTCGCCTCCCACGCCGACCTGGAAGAAAAGCAGGTCAGCTTCACCCAGCTCTCCGAGCACGCCTGGGCCTACACCGCCGAGGGCGACCCAACACCGGCATCGTGATCGGCGACGACGCCGTGCTGGTGGCGGACACCCAGGCCACCCCGGCGATGGCCGCCGACGTGATCCGCCGCATCCGCGAGATCACCGACAAGCCGATCAAGTACGTCGTGCTCACGCACTACCACGCGGTGCGCGTGCTCGGCGCCAGCGCCTACCAGCCGCAGCAGATCCTGGCCAGCCAGGACACCTACGACCTGATCGTCGAGCGCGGCGAGGCCGACAAGGCCAGCGAGATCGGCCGCTTCCCGCGCCTGTTCCAGAACGTCGAGACGGTGCCTGCCGGCCTCACCTGGCCGACCATGACCTTCACCGGCAAGATGACCCTGTGGCTGGGCAAGCTCGAGGTGCAGCTGCTGCAGCTCGGCCGCGGCCACACCAAGGGCGACACCGTCGTCTGGCTGCCGGGCGAGCGCACGCTGCTGTCGGGCGACCTGGTGGAGTTCGATGCCACGCCCTACGCCGGCGACGCCTACTTCCAGGACTGGCCGAAGACGCTCGACAACATCGCCGCCTTGAGCCCTGGCGCTGGTGCCGGCCGTGGCCCCGCGCTCAAGGGCGCGGAGCAGGTGCAGCAGGGCCTGGACGCGACCAAGGCCTTCGTCAGCGAGCTGTACGCCAGCGTGAAGGCCGGTGCTGCCGCGGGCAAGGACCTGAAGGCCGTCTACCGCGACACCTTCGAGCAGCTCAAGCCGAAGTACGGCAGCTGGGTGATCTTCGACCACTGCATGCCCTTCGACGTGACCCGCGCGTACGACGAGGCCACGCAGTTCCCCGACCCGCGCATCTGGACCGCCGAGCGCGACCGCGATCATGTGGGAAACGCTCGAGGGCTGATACCGCAGCCGCGACAAACCAGGAGACAAGCCGAGATGAACAGCAGCACCTCACCGCGCCTGAGCCTTTCCAGCGACGGCCAGGCCATCCAGGGCCACGAGTTCGCCTATCGCCGCTCGCCCGACCAGGATGCCGGCTCGCCGGCGCGCCACCCGGTCGTGGTGGTGGGTGCCGGCCCGGTGGGCCTGAGCCTCGCGATCGACCTCGCGCAGCGCGGCCAGCGCGTGCTGCTGCTGGACAACGACCATCGCCTGTCCACCGGCTCGCGGGCGATCTGCTTTGCCAAGCGCACGCTGGAGATCTGGGATCGCCTCGGCGTGGGCGACGCGATGTGCGCCAAGGGCGTGGAGTGGAATGTCGGCAAGGTCTTCTTCGACACCGAGCCGCTCTATACCTTCAACTTGCTGCCCGAGCCGGGCCACGAGCGGCCCGCTTTCATCAACCTGCAGCAGTACTACGCCGAGGCCTACCTCGCGGTCCGCGCGGCCGAGTTGCCCAACCTCGAGATCCGCTGGAAGAACACCGTGGCTGCCGTCGAGCAGACCAGCGACGGGGTGCTGCTGGGCATCGACACACCCGAGGGCCGCTACACGCTGGCCGCCGACTACGTGGCTGCCTGCGATGGCTCGCGCTCGCCGCTGCGTGTGTTGCTCGGGCAGGAAAGCAAGGGCCGGACCTTCCGCGATCGGTTCCTGATCGCCGACGTGCGGATGCAAGCAAAGTTTCCGGCCGAGCGCTGGTTCTGGTTCGACCCGCCCTTCCATCGGAACCAGAGCGTGCTGCTGCACATGCAGCCCGATGGCGTGTGGCGCATCGACTTCCAGCTCGGCTGGGACGCCGATCCCGAAGAGGAGAAGAAGCTCGAGCGCATCAAGCCGCGCGTCGACGCGATGATGCGCCAGGCGCTGGGCAAGGAAGTGCCTTTCGAGCTCGAATGGGCCAGCGTCTACACCTTCTCCTGCCTGCGCATGGACGGCTTCCGCCATGGTCGCGTGCTGTTCGCCGGCGACTCTGCGCATGGCGTCTCGCCCTTCGGCGCGCGCGGTGCCAACTCCGGCGTGCAGGATGCGGAGAACCTGGCCTGGAAGCTCGACCTGGTGCTGCGCGGCCGCGCCGGCGACGCGCTGCTCGACAGCTACGCCACCGAGCGCGAATACGCTGCCGACGAGAACATCCTCAACTCCACCCGCGCCACCGACTTCATCACGCCCAAGAGCGAGGTCAGCCGCCTGTTCCGCGACGCGGTGCTGGCACTATCGCGCCGGCATGCCTTCGCGCGCACCCTGGTCAACAGCGGCCGCCTGTCGGTGCCCGCCACCTTGCACGGCTCGCCTCTGAACACGCCGGACAGCGACGACTTCCAGGGGCGCATGGTGCCCGGCGCACCCGCTCTTGATGCGCCGGTGCTCGACCGCGGCGGCCGCGACGGCTGGCTGCTGCGTCGCCTCGGCCCCGGCTTCACCTTGCTGGTCGCGGCCGGTGACCGAAGCGCAGCGCAGCTTGCCTCGTGGCGCGAGGCGCTCGGCAAGCTGGCGCCGATCGAGCTGATCGTCGTCGGACTGACCGGCAACGACGCCAGCACGGATGTGCAGGACCAGCAAGGCCTCGTCGCCCAGCGCTACGACCTGCGACCCGGTGGCGCCGTGCTGCTGCGCCCCGACCAGCACGTCTGCGCGCGCTGGCGCCAGCCCACGCTCGATGCGGTGGACGCCGCACTGCGCCGCGCCCTCGCCCTCGCCTGACCCGAAAGCCACGCCATGCCACTCGTCACCACACCGAACCTCGACGCGCCCGACGATTTCTACGAGGCGCTGATCGACGCCCACAAGGAATTGACCACCGATCAGAGCCACGCGCTCAACGCACGCCTGGTGCTGCTGCTCGCCAACCACATCGGATCGCTCGCGGTGCTGCGCGAAGCCTTCGAGGCTGCGCGGGCAGACGTTTCGCACGCTTGAACCACACACAACGGAGACCCCCATGACCCGATTGCAAGATTCCCGCCGTCGCACGCTGCTCGCGCTCGCCCTGGCCGCTGCCGCATTGCCGAACCTGGCCCCGGCGCAGGACGGCAAGCCCATCGAATGGGTGATCGGCTACGCGGCCGGTGGCGGGTCGGACGCCGTGGCTCGCAGCGTCGCCGAATCGATGGGCAAGTCGCTGGGCCGCACGATCATCGTCAACAACAAGCCGGGCGCGGCCACCAACATCGCGGCCGACTATGTCGCCAAGTCGAAGGATGTCGGCAACGTGATGCTCACGGCCGACTTCGCGACGCTGGCGGCCAACCCGTCGTTGTTCGCCAAGCTGCCTTACGACCCCGAGAAGGACTTCAAGCCCGTCGGCATGCTGGCGCGCTTTCCGCTGATCCTGGTGGTCGACCCCAAGCTGCCGGTGAAGAACTTCCAGGAGTTCGTCGCCTGGGCCAAGGCCAGCCCCGACGGCGTGACCTACGCATCCGCCGGCGCAGGGAGCCCGCACCACCTGGCCACCGAGCTGCTGCGCGAGCGCACCGGCCTGAAGTTCCAGCACGTGCCCTACCGTGGCGCTGCGCCGGCGGTGCAAGACCTGATCGGCGGCCAGGTGCCCTTCGGGCTGATGGACAGCGCCAGCGTTCAGCAGCACATCGTCTCGGGCAAGCTGCGCGCGATCGGCGTCGCAAGCGCCGCGCGCTTGAAGACCATGCCCGAGATCCCCACGCTGGCCGAACAGGGCTTGTCCGGCTTCGAGGCCTATGCCTGGCAGGGGCTGGCGGTGCCCGCTGCGACGCCGCCCGAAGTGGTGACCAAGCTCAACAAGGCGCTGGTCGAGGCCTTGGGCTCGACCAGCGTCAAGGCACGCTTCCAGACCCTCGCCCTCGAGGCGCTGCCCGGCACGCCGCAGCAGATGAGCGACTACGCCCGCAGCGAGCGCGAGCGCTGGGGCAAGGTCATCAAGACCAATGGCATCAAGCTCGATTGAGGCAGCTCGTCGCCTGGCGCCATCGGGCAAGCCGATGGCGCGCCTCGGATCGCGCGCCGTCGAGATCGACCAGACGCTGCAGCGCGAATCTGCCGATCTGACGGAAAAGTCTCCGCCCTGGTGGAAGAGGGTGTCGTGCGGGCATGTCGTCGCGGACGTGCATGGCATCGAAGGCGATCGGGTCGTCATCGATGCCGGTGCAAGCTGGAACGAGGTGCTCGCCGCCACCTGGCCGCAGCAGCTCGCGCCGCCGGCGCTGCCGGTCTACCTCGGGCTGTCGGTCGGCGGCACGCTGGCCGTCGGTGGGATCGGCGGGCCGGTGTCGCGCTTCGGGTCGGTGACCGACGACAGTCATCGAGATGCAGGTCGTCACGAGGCCAGGGCGAGCCGAGCTGCTCGCCTGAACGCAACGCGCCAATTGTTCGGATGCGAGCACGCGCCGGCGCTCGGGCAGGTGGGCGTTGTCACCCGCGCGACGCTGAGGCTCGTACCGGCGGCCCACGCGCGTGCGCCGCTTCCTGCGCTCGCCTATGCGGAGCTCGGCACGCTGCTGAAGGACCAGCGCCTGCTGGCCGCCGACGAGCGCTTCGACGCCGTGCAAGGCGCGGTGGTCGCAACGCCCGCCGGCTGGTCGTTCCGGCTAATTCGATCCGGCGCACCTGCTCGCGCCGGGCTACGAGGTTTTCTGAACCCAAGAACATCAAGTCGGGCCAGCCTCCCCCGTTGCGCGTGCCAGCAGACGCTCCGCCTCGCGCACCATTCGAGTGACGATCGCGCCAGCTGGCGCAATATCGTGGATAAGACCGACTGCCTCTCCGGCCAGCAGGCCGGTGTTGTCGACGTCACCGGCGTGGAACGCTTGCCAATAGCGCGCCTCTTCGCGCTCCAGGGTGGCAGGCTCCGCGAGCGCAGCCTCCCGGCCGTGCCAGTCCATGACGAAGCGGGTCTTGATCACCCGCGCAGTGAACGGTTTCGGCCAGTAGTACCGGCGCGCGATGTCGACGACGCGGGTGCGGATGGTCGAATCGCCGTCGGCGGCGGCAACCGCCGCCTGAAAGTCGGCGGCACCAGCACTTCCGTGCTCGCCAGGAAGCGCGAGCCGACAAGCACGCCATCGGCACCGAGCATCAAGGCCGCCGCCAGCCCACGCCCGTCGGCAATGCCGCCGGCTGCGACGAGCAGCGTGTCCGGCGCTGCATGCGCAAGATAGTCGGCGATCTCCGGTACCAGCGTGAAGGTCGCCCGCTCGAACCCATGGCCACCCGCTTCTGCGCCCTGTGCCACGACCACGTCGGCTCCGGCAGCGACCGCCTCGCGCGCCAGTGCGAGCGTCTGCACTTGGCAGATCAGCTTCGCACCAGCCGCCTTGATCCGCTCGGCAAACGGCTCCAGTTCGCCGAATGACAGTACGACGGCGGCAGGCGCATGGGCGAGCACGAGGTCGAGCAGATGCGGCTGGGTGGCCAGCGACCAGGTGATGAATCCACAGCCGATTCGCGAGTCTTCGGCAGCGGCGAATTCGCGCTCCAGCCATTCGGCATCGCCATAGCCCCCACCGATGAGCCCCAGCCCGCCTGCCCTGCTCACGGCGGCCGCAAGCCTGCCGCCCGCCACACGCCCCATCGGGGCGGAAATGATCGGATGCTCGATACCGAGCATTTGCGTAAGTCGTGTGTGCATCCTTGCCCCCTTGTGGCCGAACCGGCATCAAGCCGATTCTGATCGCTGTGCGGGTTGGCCAGGCTTCCATGATGGTGCTTGCCACCCGCTTCGAGAGCTCCGCCGGCAGAGTGCTGATGCCAGCCGCTTGAGCGCGATTGGCGCCTTGCAAGCAGGCCATTGCCATCAAGCCGTCGTACCTGCTCTTCGAGCGGTGCCTTTGATGGACTCGCTCCCACAGGATTTCTATTCTTGGAGCACTTGTCTCGAACAGCACAATGGAGGCCACAGATGCTCAAGCCCACGACCCTCTCCACCGTCAAGGCCACTGCCCCGGTCCTGGCCGTGCACGGCTACGCGATCATCCAGCGCTTCTATGAGCGCCTGTTCCAGGCGCATCCGGAGCTGAAGAACCTGTTCAACATGCGCCACCAGGAGCGCGGCGAGCAGCAGCGCGCACTCGCCAGCGCGGTGCTGGCCTACGCGACCAATATCGACAACCTGCAAGTGCTGGGTCCGGCGGTGGCCCGGATCACGCACAAGCACGCAAGCCTGAACGTGCAGCCGGAGCAGTACGGCGTGGTGGGGCAGCACCTGCTGGCCGCCATCAAGGAGGTGCTCGGCGAGGCGGCGACCACGGACATCATCGACGCGTGGGCCGAGGCTTACCAGCAACTCGCCGACATCATGATCCAGGCCGAAGCACGGCTTTACGAGGAGGCCGCATCACGGCCGGGCGGGTGGCGCGGCTGGCGCAACTTCGTGGTCAGCCACAAGCGACCGGAGAGCGAGGTCATCACCTCGTTCTTCCTGGAGCCCGAAGATGGCCAGCCGGTCGCCGACTTCAAGCCCGGCCAGTACATCAGCGTGGTGGTCGACGTTCCCCGCCTCGGCCTTCAGCAGGTGCGCCAGTACAGCCTGTCGGACGCTCCGCACGGCAAGTGGTACCGCATCTCCGTGAAGCGCGAAAGCGGAGACACCGATCACTCGGCAGGCTACGTTTCGAACTTGCTGCATGACCTCGTGAACACGGGCGACGTCGTCAGGCTCGCCCCTCCCTTCGGGGACTTCCACATCGACATGGAGGCCACCACGCCAGTCGTTCTCATCAGCGGCGGCGTGGGCTTGACACCGCTGGTCAGCATGCTCAAGGCGGTATTGAAGAACACCGATCGGGAGGTGGTCTTCGTGCACGGCGCGCGCAACAGCAGCGTGCATGCGATGAAGGATCGGCTGAGGGGGGCTGCCGACACCAACCGGCGACTCACGAGCATCGTGTTCTATGACGCTCCCCTCGAGACGGACGTGCCAGGATACGACCATGACTACGTGGGAATGGTCGACCTGGGCCGCATCTCGCAAGCGGTGCTCAAGCCGGACGCCGATTACTACATCTGTGGTCCCCTTCCCTTCATGCGCAAGCAGGTCGAGGCACTCAAGGAAATGGGGATCGACGAGGCACGCTTGCACTACGAGGTGTTCGGCACCGACGTGTTCGAGGAGTAGCCGCTCCTCGGACCAGCCTATGGCTTTGAGTCTGCATCAACAAGTCGACGGGGTCACTCGCGTGAACGGCTCAATTCCGTGGAGAACGTGAAGCGACCGGCCGGATGCACGCTCACGGAAATCTCGAAGGCTTCGTTCGCCGAGTCGAGATAGCGGCGAACGATCTTCAAGGCCGGTGAGCCGGCTTCGGCCTTGAGCTCCTCGGCAAGCGCCTTGGGCACCGGCGTCGCGTCGATGTCCTGGCGAATGCGGGCGATGCGGCGTCCGTATCGCGTTTCGATCAGCGAACTGATCAAGGTATCGGGCGACTGGCGCACCATGTCGGCAATGTCCTTGTACGACGCGTCGAAGTAGACATCGGTCCACCCGACGGGCCGCTTGCGCTTGTCGCCATCCATGCGCAAGCTGGAGACGCGCATCCAGCGCGTGCCTCCGGGGCACCCGAGCTCCTTCGCCAGCGCCAGGTCGACAACCACCTCTTCGATGCTGCGCACGACGCGAACATGGGTCGCGCCGAACTGCGCCAGGTCATCGACCGAGGACAGCGACTGGACGAAGCCCGCGGTCGGCCGAGCCGCCTCGACCCGCGTGCCGACGTTCTTCTTGCGCGAGATCAGACCCAGCTCCTGCAGCTCGCCGAGCGCCATTCGAACCGTGTAGCGGCTCGCCTTGTACTGGTCGCAAAGCTCGAACTCGGTCGGAAGGACCGATCCCACCGGGAAGCGACCGGTCGCGATGCCTTCCGCAATCTCACGTGCCAGATCGATGTGTCGAAGCGAACTCATTGGTGGATCTCCCGGGCGCTGAAGGGCTTTCAGGGTTATCCCTTATGGTGGATATGTTCGAACATACTAGATTAAATATGTTCGAACATAACGATATGTTCGTTTTTTGTCAACATATTCGAGAGCCCACATGTCGCCTACACCCTCCTCTGCCAGCACCGTCGTCGATTCCATTCTGTTCCGCGATGCGTTCGGCACGCCCCGCATGCGCGAGGTGTTCTCCGACCACTCGCTGATCCAACGCTACATCGAAGTCGAGGTGGCGCTTGCGCGCGCCGAAGCTCGCTGCGGCGTGATCCCGCCGGAAGCGGCGGAGGTGATCGCACGCGAATCGCAAATCGAGCGGATCGATTTCGATCACATGCGTCACGAGACGGACATCGTGGGGTACCCGATCCTGCCCCTCGTGCATCAGCTCGTCGCGATGTGCGGCGACGCCGGGCGCTACGTGCATTGGGGCGCCACGACGCAAGACATCATGGACACGGCGAATGCGCTGCAGGTCCGTGCCGCACTGGAGCTGGTCGAGGCCGACATACGAGAGCTGCGCACGATCCTCGCCGGTCTCGCGAAGAAGCACCGCGACACCCCGATGGCCGGCCGCACCCACCTGCAGCAGGCCCTGCCCGTGACCTTCGGCTACAAGGCCGCGATCTGGCTGGCCATGTTCGACCGCCACCAGGAGCGCCTGGCCGAGCTGCGCAAACGCGTGCTGGTGGTCGAGTTCGCCGGCGCTGCCGGCACGCTCGCCTCGCTCGGTGACAAGGGCTTCGAGGTGCAGCAGGCGCTGGCCGAGGAACTCCAGCTCGGCGTGCCGACCACCACCTGGCACGTTGCACGCGACGGCTTCGCCGAAGCGGTGAACCTGCTCGCGCTGGTCACCGGATCGCTGGGCAAGATCGCGATCGACATCATGATCATGGCGTCCACCGAGTTCGCCGAGGTCTACGAGCCCTTCGTGAAGGGACGCGGCGCGAGCAGCACCATGCCGCAGAAGCGCAATCCCATCTCGAGCGAGCTGATGCTGGCCGCGGCCAAGGCGGTGCGCCAGCACGCCGGGCTGATGGTCGACGCGATGATCCAGGACTTCGAGCGCGCCACCGGTCCGTGGCACGCCGAGTGGGTCGCGTTGCCCGAGAGCTTCATCCTCACGGCCGGTGCCCTGCACCAGGCGAAGTTCGCGCTCGGCGGGCTGATCGTCGACGAGGCCCGCATGCGCCACAACCTCGGCATCAGCCGGGGCCTGATCGTGGCCGAGGCGGTGATGATGGGGCTCGCCCCGGCCACCGGCCGCCAGCAGGCGCACGACATCGTCTACGACGCATGCCGCACGGTGAACGACAAGGGCGGCACGCTGGCCGATGCCTTGGCCGCGCTGCCTGAAGTCACGCGTCACTTCGATCGCGCCGCCATCGAGCGGCTGACCGATCCCGCCAACTACCTCGGCCTCGCGCCGCAAATGGTCGACCGCGCGCTCGAGCACTCGGCTCGCGCCGACCTGCGCTGATTCTCTGCATCGCCCCGCCATTCCACCGAAGGAGATACCCATGAATGTTCTGAAGACGGCTGCGGCCGCCCTGGCCCTTCTTGCTTCCGTTGCCGGCGCGCAGGCGCAGGCCTGGCCCACCAAGACCATCACCTGGATCGTGCCGTTCGCCGCGGGCGGGCCCACCGACGGCATGGCGCGCGACATCGCCGCGCATGTCTCCAAGGAGATCGGCCAGCAGATCATCATCGAGAACGCGGGCGGCGCAGGCGGCACCATCGGTGCCGGCAAGGCGGCCAAGGCGCAACCCGACGGCTACACCTTCCTGGTCGGCCACCTCGGCTACATGGGCGCGGCGCCGTCCATCTACAAGAAGCTCACCTACGACCCGGTCAAGGACTTCGAAGCGGTCTTCCGCTTTCCGGACACCCCGATGGTGCTGCTGGTGCCCAAGTCGTCGCCGTACAAGACGGCCGCGGAGCTGATCGCCTTCGCGAAGAAGAACCCCGGCAAGCTGAACTTCGGCAACGCCGGCGCAGGCTCCACCTCGCACCTGATCGCGGCGCTGTTCGAGAACAAGGCGGGCATCGATGTGCTGTCGGTCCCGTACAAGGGCGCGGCGCCGGCCATGAACGACCTCATCGCCGGCCAGGTCGATGCCATGTTCGACCAGACCAACACGGCGCTGCCGCAGGTTCAAGGCGGCCGACTCAATGCGCTGGCGCTGACCTCCACGCAGACCGTCGCGCAGTTCCCCAACGTGCCGCCGCTGGCCGAGAAGACGCTGCCCGGCTTCGAAGCGTCCACCTGGTATGGGCTGTACGCGCCCAAGGGCACGCCCAAGGACATCGTCGGCAAGATGCACCAGGCCTACCTGAAGGCCATGCAGGACAAGGGCTGGACCCAGAAGATGGCCGACCAGGGCATCCGCCTGCTGCCCTGAAGCCCAATACGGACCCGATGCGTTCGGCAAGCACACGGTGGCGGAAGTCGAGAAGTGGCGCAAGCTTGCTTCCGACGCGAAGATCACCGTGGATTGAAGCGCCACCGCGGTGGAGCAGCCCTACGCATCGCACGCCGTGCGCAAGCCCGCGAAGACGTCGGTGCGATGCGGTTCGAAGAAGTTCCTGTAGCGCGGATCGTGCATGCGCTCATGCGTGGCGAACGCACCGCCCCTGAGTTCACGGTGATCACCGAACCATGGGGCGGAGTAGTCCTTGTAGGGACCGGGCCGAAAGCCTTCATAGGGCAGGAACGCGTCGGCCGTCCATTCCCAGACACTGTGGCCCCAATGAAAGCGTCCGGATGGCCCGGCAGCAAGCGCGCTGCGCTCCCACTCGGCATGCGTGGGCAGTCGTCGACGCGCCCATCGGCAATAGGCCTCGGCCTCCCAGGCATTCACATGGATCACAGGCCGGCTCTCATCGAGGTCGAGCCAGGCATCGAACCAGCGCAGCTCCCAGTCTGCATGCCCCGAGCGACTCCTCTTGCGACGCCAGCGCTGAGGGTGCGGCAGTCCCGACTGCGCGCGCCAGGCACCTGCGGCCCCTGGCCAGAAAGAGGGATCCTCGTAGCCGCCGGCCTCCACGAACCGTGCGAACTGCCCGGCCGTGACAGGCGCCGCATCGATCTCGAACGCCGGCACTCGGACGTCCTGCGACGGAGACTCGTTGTCGAAGGCGAATCCAGCTTGCCCTGCAGGCCACCCTACGCGCACTTCCTCGCTCGGCATCGCCAATGCGCCACCCCCTTGAACCCGAGGCAGCGCAGACGCCATCGGCGCGGCGTAGCCCATCGTCGCTCGCATCCAGGCGAATGCCTCGGCATGCATGTCCTCGTGGAAAAGCGCCAAGCGGTGAAAGTACAGCGAGCTATCGTCGCCATCCGTGGGCATCGCTGCGAGGCATGCATCGAGCTGATCGCGCAGCATGGCCTTGAGTCGCTCGCGCGAGGGTAGCTCGATCGCCCAACGGGCGGCATGAGGGAGCTGCGAGGAATCGAAGTGCTGATCCGGGCCGGTCCAGCGTGCGGGCCGCGCCGCCTGGACAGGACCGCTGGCCTCGATGCGATGCGGTCCGCGCAGGATCCAGAACTCGGCGAACCAGGCGACATGCGCGGCTTCCCACGCAACCGGATTCACGCCAGCTTGCCGTGGCGGCAACCATTGGCGATCATCGAGGTCCTCGATTCGCGACAGCATGACCGCCCTGCTGTCGC
This sequence comes from uncultured beta proteobacterium, assembly GCA_963818175.1. Lineage (GTDB taxonomy): Bacteria > Pseudomonadota > Gammaproteobacteria > Burkholderiales > Burkholderiaceae_C > Caldimonas. Next base: position 46,745 of record CAWFRK010000004.1, read on the forward strand.
GCAGCGCCTCGACCAGATCGTTGCCGCTGAGCGTGCGAGCGCCAACCATGGGAGTCCGTGCCAGGATGCTTGAAATGAACAAGCCTCGAGTTTGCATCGTTTCGCCGGCGCGGCCCGCGGACAACAACGGCAATTGGCACACCGCTGCGCGCTGGCAAGCCTTCCTGGCGCCTGCCGCGCACGTCGAGGTGCAGCAAGGCTGGCTGCAAGAGGATGCCGACGTGTTGATCGCCTTGCACGCGCGCCGTTCGGCCGACTCGATCGCACGCTTTCGCGCTGCCCACGCTCGCCGCCCCATCGTGCTCGTGCTCACCGGCACCGACGTCTATCGCGACATCGGCACCGATGCGAACGCGCGGAGGTCCCTCTCGCTGGCGAGTCACCTCGTGTGCCTCCAGGCCAAGGCGCTCTCGCAACTGGACGATGCTGCGCGCGCAAAGGCACGCGTCATCCTGCAGTCCGCGCCAACGATGCGCCGGCTTGCACCAGCGACGGACCTCGTGTCCTTCCTTGCGGTGGGGCACCTGCGGACGGAAAAGGATCCACTCACGCTCATGCGTGCGGCGCAGCGCCTGCCCGCGTCCGCCCGGATTCGCGTGACTCACGTCGGTGCAGGGCTCGACCCAAGCCTGGGCGCCGCGGCCTTGCAGGCCATGCGCGCGTGCGAGCAGTATCGATGGGTCGGAGCACTTGGCCACGACGAGGCCCGGCAGGCCATTGCCGCAGCCCACGCACTGGTGCACACGAGCCGGATCGAAGGCGGCGCCAACGTGCTGGTCGAGGCGATCTGCTCCGGCGTCCCAGTGCTCGCCAGCGACATCGACGGCAACCTGGGCTTGCTGGGTGACGACTACCAAGGCTGCTTCCCGGTCGGGAACGACGCCGCCCTGGCCGAGCTGATGCAGCGCTTTGCGAGCGACGCAAGCCTTGCTTTCCGCCTCACCGAACAGTGCGCAGCACTGGCCCCGCGATTTGCCACCGAGGTCGAGGCCAGGGCAGTCAAGCAATTGCTGTCGGACTGCTTGCATTAGGGCGGACTCGCGGCCGTGAATCTGGCAACAGGCGGGGTCGCCCCCGCCTGTCCTCTCACATCGCGCGCGATACCGCATGAGGCGGTTCATGCCGGATGCAGGCTACGGCGGCGGCCCGACACCGGTCGCGAGCGCCTCGCTCGTTCCTGTCGCGGGCCCCGAGCGGATGAACACAGGCTTGAATTCATTGCCATCGACGGCCAGCCCCATGTAGTCGCCGAGGAAGAAGCCTCGCGCCACGGGTGCCGTCCGCATGTCGAATGACGCGGTGGTGATCTGCGTTTCGCTGGTCCAGTGCGCCGGGTCCGTGCATGACACCGTCACCGAGGGATGGCAGTGCACGATGAAGTAGTCGGTCGGCAAGGTGGCCGTGTCGGGCGTGTTGTTGCGGAAGTCGTAGTAGGTCACGCCGATCGTGCCGTCCGCGGAGGTGCGAACCGTCGGCGTGAAGGCCTGCCGGTTGCCTGCCGCAATGTTGGTCGGCGTCTTGTTGATCTTGATCGGGGCGACCAGGTGAAGCCGCCGTCCGTGGAGCGCGAGAAGGCGATCTCGTCATGGCTGAATCCGCTGAATCGCGCGTCCTGCCAGACCGCGTAGAGATTTCCGTGGCCGGGGCTCCCCACGCTGCGGTCGACGGTGATCTGCGGGATCAGGTCTTGAGTGCGCACACCGTCTGCCGGCGTGTCGGGATCGACGATCCCGAAGGTCCGGAACAACGCCAGGGTCTGCATCTTGGCCGCCCGAATCGGCTGGCCGCGGGTCCAGGTGGCACCCTTGTCGGTCGAGCGAATCAGCGAGAGATTGAACTCGAACTTCGCCCCTTTGTCGCTGTTCTTGAAATTCAGGATCTCGTTGAACACATTCACGAGCGTGCCGTCAGGCAGCACCACGATCTGATTGCCGATGGTCTGGTTGTTGCCGCCCGGATCGTAGAATCCGGGCCGGCTCCCAGGTCTGGCCGCCGTCCGTGGTGCGGGCGAGCACGGCCGGCCCCTTGAAGCCCAGGCCGAGCACGTTCTCGGGGTTGATCACGGCGCCATCGGTAAGTGCAGGCGGTCCCACACCGCGTAGACGAAATTCGAATCGCCGGGATCGGCGGTGATCGTGTTCTTGTCGTTGAGGAAACGCGGGTTCACGTCTGCGCCCACCTTGACCGGGGGGAGCCAGGTCTTCCCGCCGTCGATGGACTTGCTGACGAACATCGCGTTCTTGCCATAGCCGCCTGCGCGCCCGGGCGGCGTGGTGATATCCAGCGAGAGGCTGAAGAAGTAGGCATCCCCGTTCGGGGAGAACGTCACCCAGGGGTCGGTGGCGCGCTGGTAGTCGCCACCGTTGGCCACGGTGCCGCCCGAGCACAGCGTGATCCCCGGGATCACCACCTGGGACCAGGTCACGCCGCCGTCGTGAGTCACGGCGGCCACGTTGCCCCGGGCGCCTCCGTCGGACCAGCGATCCTGCTGGTAGCCGGCGATCATGATGGCCGAGCTGAGCGGACTGATCTCCACCCAGGGCTCGACCACGCTGTTGGGGAAATTGACCCTGCCGGGCGCCGGCGGCGTGGCGTCCGCCGTGCACCCGGTGAAGGGGGTCGGGCCGGAGATCAGCACCAGCGGGTCCACCGTGAAGGGACCGGCCCACGCCATGCCGCCCGCCAGGAGAATCGAGAGTGGAGTCGCGACAAGAGCACGTCGACGCATGTCAGCCTCCTTCGAGGTTCGTTGCACATGCGGATCAAGAGGGTGCCCGCGGACGAGTCTCGATCCGCTGATTGAACCTAGGCCAGTCTCCGGCAACTTGCGACTCGCCACGGAAACGTGTGTGTCGGGTCGTTTTCCGTCACCGGCCCTGGCGATCCAGTTCCGCGACCTGTCGGATGTTTACCCGCCTGCTCGATAACAGGCCCTCGCACCTTGGCCCTCACCAGCGGTTGCGCAACTCCCGCAGCTTGAGAAACACGGTCCGCTCGTCGGGCGCTTCGGGCAGGTCGGGGAAGGCTTCGCGCAGCGCCGCGACAAGGGTCGGGCTCTTCAGCCGCAGGAAAGTGTTGAACTCGCGCTCGGCCGCCAGCGTCGACACGTACGCGTGGTTCGGATCCTGCCCACTCAGGTGCTCGAGCATCTGCTGCGCGCGCCCATTGTCCGGCTCACGGTTCAAAGTGAAGCGCAGGTTGTTCTCGATGTAGCGGGCCCCGGGTAGACCAGGGTGTCTTCGGGCAACGGAAAAGCTGCTTCGAGAAGGTTTCATACAAGGCTTCCGGATGGCCGCCGTTGTGGCAGTTGCCGGCGCCCGCGTCGAACAGCGTGTCGCCGCAGAACAGCGCCGGCTGGTCAGTGTGCGAGCGCAGGCAGACGTGGCACATCGTGTGCCCCGGCGTATCCAGCACTTCCAGCTCGACCGTCCTGCCGACCTTGACTACGTCGCCGGCGCCGAGCCCGCGCGTCATGCCGGCGATCTTGTCCTTCGCATTCGCGTGCGCAAGGATCTTCGCGCCGGTCTTGCCTCGACCAACTGTGTCGTTGCCGCCGATATGGTCGCCATGCTCGTGCGTGTTGAGGACTGGGGTGATGGTCCACCCCTCGTCCTTGGCGGCCTGAGAGGCACTTCTGGTGGTCCAGCGGATCGATGGCCAGCGCCTCGCCGGTCTCGCTGCAGGCGATCAGATAGTTGAAGTTGCGCCAGTTGTTGGCGGTCCATATCTGCTTTACCAGCATGTCGCGTTCCCT
>CAWFRK010000005.1:0-56017 GCA_963818175.1 uncultured beta proteobacterium
GAACCAACCCTGGGTGGTCGGGATCACTGCCCACCACTGGATGGTCCTCCAGTTCGCCGAAGTAACGCGCAAAAGCCACGTGCTGGGCGCGCGTGATGTCCTGGTCGCGAAAAAACAGCACGCGATGTTTCAGGAGCAGCGCACGGATCTCTGCCATCAATTGGCTGTCCTCTGACGCCGCGCCTAGGTTGACGTTGCTCAGTTCGGCGCCGATCGTGCAAGTGAGTTGCTCGACGTGGATCGAGTTGCCGAGAGAGGTCGCGCGGACCACTGCGGGTGCCGCTTTGAGGTCTTCAGTCATGGGGCTTGTCTCCTGGTGTCGAATGGGCCGTTGAGGATTCAGAGTGTGGCTGCGCCGGCATTCCCGCGCTTGACAGTACATGACAAGCACTTATCCTTCGGTGCCAAGGTTCTACCCAGTTCTCCGATGTCGTTACTGGTCCGCGCCGCGAGCCTTACCAACTACAGCGAGGTCGCCCGTGCCGGTGGCCTGGACCCCGCTCGGATGCTTCTTGATGCGGGGCTCAGCCCAAACATACTGCGCGAGCCAGACCTCATGATCCCGGTCGAGCGCCTCGGGCAACTGCTTCAGGCGTCCGCAATCCTGTCGGGCAACGAGAGTTTCGGTCTGTGCATGGCGGAGTCACGACTGCTGTCCAACCTTGGTGCGGTGGGAATGCTGATCCGCGACCAGACAACGTTGCGCGACTCACTTGACGTGCTGATGCGCTACCAAATGCAGCTCAATGGCTCACTGTCGCTGACGATCGAGGAGCGCGCTGGAGTGGTCGTTCTCCGTGAGGAGGTAAGGGCTGGCAACGCGCAGCAGCCCACGCGCCAAAGAATTGAGCTGGCGCTCGGCGTGATGCTGCGGTTGATGCGTCAGTTTCTCGGGCCCGGCTGGCAGCCACGACGCGTGTGCTTCGCGCACCCGGCGCCGCGCGATGTCAGCGTGCATCAGCGCTTGTTTGGCCGTTGCGTCGAGTTCGACTCCGAATTCAACTGCATCGTCTGCGCCAAGACCGATCTCGATGCCCGCAACCCGTCTGCCGATCCGGCGATGGCGCACTACGCGCAGCAGTTGCTGGACGCGTCGGCCAAGCCGCAGGGGGCAACCATGCTCGAGGACGTGCAGCGCACGATCCTGCTGCTGCTGCCCAGTGGGCGCTGCAGCATCGAACAGGTGGCCGAGCACCTGGGCGTGGCGTGCCGCACGGTCCAGCGTGGGCTGGCGAAACAGGGGCAGAGCTTCTCATCGATGGTTAACGAGATCCGCAAGGAACTCGCCGCGCGTCATGTCATCGAGAGCGATCGTCCGTTGACCGAGGTGGCGATGCTGCTCGGCTTTTCCGTGCCGAGCGCCTTCTCGCGCTGGTACCACGCGCAATTCGGTTGCAGCGCCAAGGAGAGTCGGGCCGCCCGCGCCGCCGGGCAGCCCGAGTAGCGCGCGAGCGCGATCGCACCTTGCTTGGGCAGAGGCGACGGGTGGGCACCCTCTGCCGCGCCCGCTCGTTGCCACGTCTGTCAATCACCGCGGACTTCTCTGGCTTTTCTTTGTAAGGCGGTACCGAGGGGGAAGGCCGGGCCATGTCATGAACAGCAAAGTGCAAGGCGTGCAATGTCAAGCGGCCAGTTGCGCAAAGCCAGATGATTCACTCCACGCTACAGGTCAATCCTGAAGTCCTTTCATCTAGTTCGACATTCTCAGTACTCACATTTCAACGTGGAGACCCATCACCATGAACTTCCTTGACGGCCACCTGTATCCCGAGAACCAGCAGCCCCTGATCATTACAGCCGCTCCCTATGCGCCGGGCTGGATTCCCTCAGACTTCCCGGAAGATATCCCTGTCACGATGGAGGAGCAGATCCAGAAGGCGGTGGATTGCTACGAAGCCGGTGCCACCGTGCTGCATCTGCATGTGCGCGAACCCGATGGCAAGGGCAGCAAGCGCCTGTCCATGTTCAATGAGCTGATCGCCGGGGTGCGCGCCCGCGTGCCGGAAATGGTCATCCAGGTGGGCGGCTCAATCAGCTTTGCGCCCGAGGACGATGGCTCTGCGGCCAAATGGCTCTCCGACGACACGCGGCATATGCTGGCCGAACTCACCCCGAAGCCCGACCAGGTGACTGTCACCGTCAACACTACGCAGATGAATGTGACGGAGCATGCCGGCATAGATGACTTCAAGGGAGTTTCGCGGGGATTCCCGCACCTCTATGCCACCTACAAGGACATGATCGTGCCCTCGAATCCCAGCTGGGCCGAGGAGCACATCCGACGCCTGACAGCCGCCGGTATTCAAAGTGAGTTCCAGTGCTACAACATCAACAGCTTCGAGACGATCGAGCGGATGATTCGCCGCGGCGTCTACAAGGGCCCACTGGTGATGAACTGGGTCGCTATCAGCGGCGGCATGGATCAGGCGAACATCTACAACCTGGCCAACTTCCTGCGTGCTGCGCCCGACGGCGCGGTGATCACGGTGGAGAGCTCGGTGCTCAATGTGCTGCCCGTGAACATGATCGGCATTGCCTTGGGCCTGCATGTACGGTGCGGCATCGAGGACGTGCTCTGGAATCAGACCCGCACGGGCAAGATGAGCTCCGTCGAGCAGATCAAGCAGTTGGTGCGTATCTCAACCGAATTTGGCCGCCCCATCGCGACAGCGCAACAGGCGCGCGAGATCATGAAGATTGGGGTCTTCTACGACACGGCGGAAGAGACGCTTCAGGCCAATGGCTTCGCGCCCAATCGTAACGGCGGCAACCAGGGATTCCTGCGCAAGCCGACCTGAAGCCTCTGGGGGAATTGACATCACACGCTGTGTGAATCGCCCCGAGATCAATCAGCGGTATGCCTTGCAGGACGCCGTGCAGGCACATCAGGACCTGGAGGCTCGAAAGACCACAGGCTCCTCCATTTTCGTCATTTGAATACTCCACTCTTCAAGGTGAACTACATGGTTCCAAGTCAATTGAGACTTCGACTTCTCGCGATCATTGCACTGTCCTGGCTCGCGGGCGTCACGCCTGCCCTGGCACAGCAATGGCCCGACAAGCCCATCCGGCTCGTCGTGGCTGCGCCGCCGGCCGGCATTTCCGACATGGTGGCTCGATTGCTCGCCGAACAACTGCGGACGAACCTGGGTCAGACCGTGGTGGTGGACAACAAGCCAGGCGGTGCGGCCGCGCTGGCTGAGCAGGCCGTGATGGCTGCCCCCGCCGATGGCTACACCTGGATGGTGGGGCCGTCGAGCATCATGTCCGACATACCCCTGACGGTGAAGAAGCCATACGACGTACTCAAGACGTTCACCTATGTCGCAGAAGCCAGCAGCATGATCCACGTGCTGGTGGCCAGCGCAAGTTTTCCACCAAGCAATGTCAATGAAGTATTGGACTACGCCAAGCGCAATCCCCGATCGGTCGGCGTAGCGAATCTCAGCGTCGGCACACGTTCCCATCTCCTCGGCGAAATGCTCAAGCAAAAGAGCGGTACTGACATGCTGATCGTTCCGTACAAGGGTTCAGGGCCTGCAATGACAGATCTGCTGGGAAACCAAGTTCAGATGACCTTTGAAGTCGTGAGTAACGTCGTCCCGTTCATCAAGAGCGGCAAGCTAAAGGGACTTGCAGTAGCTTCGTCGACGCGATCCCAACATCTTCCCAATGTACCGACCTTCGGTGAATTGGGCATGCCAGATTTTGTCCTTCCTCATGCAAGCGTCGGCGTCTTCGTGTTGAGTGGTACGCCCAAGCCGATCATCGATCGAATCCACAGCGAACTGGAAAAAGTTGTACGCACAGCCAAATTCCGCGAGGCGCTGACTGCGCAAGGCCTGGACTTTCCGCAGGAGGCCTCGTTGGATCAGCTTCGCCAAACATTGGCCGCGACCTCGGCACACAACCAGGCAATCATGAAGAAGCTCCAGCTGAAGATCAGTTCCAATTGACCCTTCCGCCTTCAATCTGGCAATCGCGCGGACTCAAGGCGAGCGAAGACCTGCGCAGCGCTTTCATGCAGCCTTGCCCATCGCGGCCTGAAATTGCTCAGTCGTGAGTGACATTGCCCGCCCGAACCCTGCAACGTACCGCAATGCGGTGGGCTCAACGATGAAGAGCGAGAAGTCCGAGAAGGTGAACAACTCCTCCGCGTCAGGCAGCTTGGCCAGGTACGTGGCGCGAGCTTCCTGATACTCCGATGAGTCCGGCTCGCATTGGCGCACAACACCTTGAATGCTCGCGCGCGGTAGGGCAAGAGGCGTTTGTTCGTCTTCGGGTGAGGCCGTGACCAGAAGCGCGACTGCCGGACTGACCAGCATGTCGTTCGTGTGGGTTGCCAGGCGGCTGACGTGAATGACGAAGCCGGTACCTCCCGGAAGCACGGCAAATGGAACCATGGAGACGGCTGGGCCACCCTTGTGAAGCGTTGCGAGCGCGGCGACGGGTTGCTTCTCGAGCAGGGACTTGAGCGCCAGGGCTTCGGATGCGTCCATGGTTGCGCGCACGGTGCCGATGGTGGCGTGGGCAGTGTAAGTTTCAGCCGTTGGGGCGCGCAACGATCGCGTCGCTGCCATGGTGAAGAAGCAGACAGGAATCGGTGTTCGCAGTCCATTGGATCACACCAGTGCTGCTCACAACGGGTCGCGAGCGATCATCGGCCAGTGTCTGCTTGCATCCAGGTTGATGAAGCGAACCGATGTTCAGCCGTGATGCTGCGGTCGGATCGATTCCATCGACCGCATCATGTCGCGACCAGGCCGCGCCAGCTTGCCTGCGCGCCGGGCTCCAGCCGTTCCACAGGGCGTTCAGGCGCAGCAACGCTCTACTGCTCGCGGCCTGCGCGCCGCAGCACCTGCGTGATCGGCTCGGCCAGGCCTCGGCTTCGCCGGTGCCAGGCGGCATCGCGACTCCTTGAGAGGACAACGCGTGGGGGTCATCATCAGCGGCGGCAACGTCGACCTGGATCGCTTGTGTGCGCTTCTTGGCGGGCGTACATTGGCCTGACACCAACCGTGAGGATCGGACATGCCCATTCGCATCTCATCGCTGACCCAGCGCATCGCAAGGAACGGCGCAATGCTTCACCAGGCGATGATCGACCGCATCGACTCGCTGGGGGCGGACCATGAGCCGTCCGAAGCCGAACAGGCGCTCGTCGAAGAGCGCCGCCTGCTCAAGGAGGAGCGGGCGAAGCGCGAGGCGCGAGCGCAGCAGCCGAGGGCGACCGCCGTTGAAAAGCTGGTGAGGACGCACCACCCGCAGGCCAAGGAGAAGCCCAAGGCAACGAAGGCACCCAAGGAGGCCAAGGCTGCCAAGGCTGGCAAGGCCAACAGGCCTTCGCGCGCCGAGAAGCACGCCGCGAAGGCGTCGGCCCTGGAGGCCGCGAGGAGAGCGCCGAAGAAGCCGGCGAAGAGCTGAGCAGGCGGAGGTTCGGTCCGTTCAAGAAACTGTCACGAAACGGCGGGAGGCTTGTCGGCCACCAACGAACGGTACCGACGCATGCCTTCCACCACCACTCCTGCCCTGCGAGGTCTTGCCCGAGCCCTTGCCATCGGCACCGCAAGCCTTGCGCTGCTTCACTCGTCCGCAAGCACGGCCGCCGAACTGTCGGTGCAGAGGGTCTGGCAGTACGCTCACCAGCCGAGCGACGTGCTCGGCCGCTCGCTTGGTCCACCGACTCATCACACGGCTTCAACCAAACGTTGGCCGCCCCGAAATGGCAGCGCTTGAGAGTGCGCTCTGGCAAGCCGAGCCTTCGGGGTCCGGCACTCAACCAGCGTTTCCGGGCACGTCAGCCTCTCGCGTGACTCGGTCGAGTTGCTGGCTGTGTTGCTCCCAAGAACAACCGAGAGCCGGACCCCGGGTCGCTGTCCTCGGTCAAGCTCAACGAGCGGCGCGAGACGGCCATGGCGACCTCCCCACGTATGTCCGCGATCTGCTCATCGAGCCCTCAAGAAGGGTCAGCAAACCACAGGTGCGGTGATAGGGGACTGAACGGTGGTGCAGCACGAAGCGGACCGACTATCCTTGGCACGGATCAGCGGATGGGACGATACCGACAATGAACACCTCGCGCATCCCAACCCAAATCGGGTGTTTCTTTCTGCTCATTGCGGCCCTGTTCATCGCTCTGCTCACTGGCTGCGGCGACTCCGATCCACCTCATGAAGGTGCATTCATTCGACCTTTTGCACTCGACTATTCCAATGGCGCTGTGGTGTATGCGGTAGGCGTGCCCATCATTCCCAACACACCCAGCATCCGTGGCGGAAGGGTGGATTCATACTCCATTGAGCCCGCCCTCCCACCTGGCCTCAGCATCGATCCCCGGACGGGCATCATTAGCGGAACACCGGCTTCCACTTCGGTCGCGACGATCTACACAGTGAAGGCCACGAATGCCAGGGGCTCGGCAATCGGCCGTGTCCAGATCGAGGTGATCGACCACGTAATCGCCCCGGATAGTTTGAGGTACTCCCTCCAGTCCGCAATCTACGCGGCAGGTGTGGCGATTCTCCCGAACGTGCCTATTGCTACGGGTGGCGAGATTACACAGTTCACCGTCAATCCGGGCCTCGCATCGGGCCTCTCGCTGGACCCGCAGACGGGTGTCATCAGTGGGACACCAGTGACCGCCCAGCCGGCTACGCAGTACACCGTAACCGGTGCCAATTCTGCCGGTAATGTCCAAACGATTATCTCCATTGCGGTGCAGCTAGTGGTGGTGCCTCCGCCCGTGGTAAATCCTCCGCCGGTGGTAGATCCACCACCTGTGGTAGAGCCTCCCCCCGCATTGGTGCCTCCCTCGTCGGTGTCCTATGACGATGCTGTGTACGTAGTGGGTCAGCCCATCGTGCCGAATGTGCCGACGCTGTCGGGTGGGGCGCCCACACTGTTCGCGATCAGCCCTGCTCTGCCTGACGGTCTCGACCTTGATATCGTGACCGGTGCTATCACTGGTGCGCCGACTACTCCGCAGGCCGCAACCCTGTTCACGGTGACGGCGTCCAACTCGGCAGGTCAAGCCCAGACCACCCTGACCCTGACTGTGACGACTGCTGGAAGGTGGACGCCTTCCGGTAGTCTGAATAATCCCCGCGTGCACATACAGCATCGCTGCGTCCTAACGGCACAGTGCTGGTGGCAGGCGGCTTCAATTCGTCCCGTGTAATCAACTCTGTGGAAAGCCGCACCCTGGCAGGAACCTGGCTCACTGCCCAGTCGATGGCAGCATCGCGTTTCTTGCACACGTCTACTACGCTCCAGGATGGCCGTGTTCTTGTCGTGGGTGGCGCAGGAGCCAGCGGCAGTGCGCTGGACTCGGTCGAAATCTTTGACACAGACTGGAGCGCAGCGGCTCCCACGCTAGTCGCCCCCCAGAGTCACACAGCAACCCTCCTCCAGGATGGTCGGGTCCTGGTTGTAGGGGGCTTCGATGCGAGCGGCAACCCTAGTGCCGTAGCCGAGGCCTACGACCCCGTCACAGGGACTTGGACGCAGGTTGCTTCCCTGAACACAACCAGGGCCGCCACACGGCCACCCTTCTTGCGGACGGCCGTGTTCTTGTCGCAGGAGGGGAGAGCAGCCTTGGGAAATTGGCCTCTGCGGAGGTGTATGACCCCACGGCAGATACCTGGACGGCACTCCCAGACATGAGCCAATCGTTCATTCCACACGGCGTCATTGCTCGCCGATGGCTCCGTCCTGGTTGCAGGCGGCGGCTCCGGCGCTTCCGGACTCCCAACCGATCAGGTCGAGTTGTTCAATCCGCAGACCATGAGCTGGCAACCAATGCCGCCCATGAAGATTCGTCGTGACTCACATACTGCTACCGTCATGCCGAACGGCCAGGTGGTCGTAGCAGGTGGTACTGGCATCACCCTCAATCCCTGTCGTCGGTGGAGATCTTCGACCCCGCCAGCAGGCAATGGCTGGCTGCGTCCTCCATGGCAAACAGCCGCAGCGCTCACACTGCGACGCTCCTGCCTGACGGCCGCCTGCTCGTCGTCGCTGGCAAGGGGGCCAGTTACCTTGCAAGTTCGGAGCTGTTCGACATCACCCGGAGTGGTCTGCAGTCTCCCGCAGACATGGGCCGTTAAGAAAGGTCTGCCCGATTTCGTGCTGAGCCGCGCCCGCTGCTATGCGTGCCCCGACCTGCCGCAGGATATGACTCTCTACTGGCTGCGGCACTCGTGCATCACCAACCTCGTGAAGAAAGGCTATACCGCGATCGCGAAGATGGCCGGCACGTCGGTCGCGATGATCGAGAAACACTACTTCCACTTCACCGACGACGACATGCGGGAGATGCAGGGCGACAAGCCGAGCAAGAAGGCTTGCGCCGCTTCAGCGCTTTCGGGGCTGACAAGGGGGGCAGGCATGACCTGCCCCTTTTTCGCCCTGTTGGCCTGTTGCGCGAGGCCCAGGCCACTGTGGCACTTTAGCCGTCAGCGCTTGCGCATGTCGCCCCTAGTTAGGTGTTGCTCGCGAGGTGGCGACGCTCGCGCCTCGCCCCGCGTGATCGGTCACAGCTATTGAGCGCGGGCAGGAAACGCTCGAGGCGCTGGTTCGGCTGCAGCGGGTCCTTGGCCAAGTCGTCCCAGCATCGCAGCTGAAGCGCCGCCGCGGCATGGGGTAGCGACATGAATGCGCGGCACTCTTCCTCGGTCATCGGGCCGCCCTGCAGGACGAGGCTGCGCATGGAATCCTCCGACAGGCGGCTGGCGTAGTGGGCCGACGTCGAGACCAGGTAGCGCTTCCGCCCTCAGCGGCATGCCCCCTGCACGAGCAGCAGCCCGGTCATCCTGTCGTGGCCATCGCCGCAGAAGTTGTCGCACAGGAAGGTGAAGCTGCCGGCCCGATGCAGTTCGAGCCTGAGTTCGGTTGATCGGCCCGGCGCCGCATCGATGCGCACGCCGAGGTCGGGGATCGAAAACCCATGGACGAAGTCGCGGCTGGTCAGCTCGACGATCAAGGTCTCTCCCACGCATCCGTCCAGCCGGGCCGGAGTGAACTCGAAGCGCTTCAGCTCCAGCGCGACACGCCGTGGTGCTCCCGCGCCGCGAGCTTACGGAAGCATCCCCACGCGAACCCGCAGAGCAGCAGCCCGGCAATGCTGCGGCGCCGCATCGCTCAAGCCCGCGACAGCGGCATCTCCCTGGGCCTTGCGCTCCCGCCACCGGTGCTCACGCTGCGCCAGCCCAGCTTGCCGAACGGGGTGGCATCGTCCCACGGCAGCTGGGTCTTCTGCGGCATGGTGCCCACCGGCGATAGCGGGAACATCACCGACATCGCGGCGTGGTGCGCGATGTGGCCGGTCATCTGGTGGTTCTCGTGGTGCACATGCCCGTAGAACACGACCACGTTCCGGTAGGGCATCAGCAGGTCGATGGCGGCCTGGCCGTCGCGAGTCGCCCAGTCCCATTGCGGATGCAGCGCGAAGAGCGGCCGGTGCGTCAGCACGACGATCGGCGCATCGGCCGGCCGGCCGCCCAGGTCCTTGGCGAGCCAGTCGATCTGCGGCTGTCCGAGCACGGGGGCAGGCTGCGAGGTGTTGTCGAGCACGATGAAGTGCACGCCCTTGTGGTCGAAGCTGTAGTGCAGCTCGCCGCCGAAGACTTCCAGGTAGGCCTCGCCGCGATCGAGCGCGGCGTCGTGCTCGCCGGCGAAGAAGCGCACCTGCGGCACCTTCAGGCCCGAGGCCAGCTCCTTCACCTCGCGCAGGCGTGCGCGGCGCAGCTGCGCGTCGTCGGTGGTCTGCGTCAGGTCGCCCGTGAAGACGACGAAGTCCGGCCGCTGCTCCAGCGCATTGACCGCGGCGATGGCCTTGGCCAGCGACTCACGCGGCTGCGGGTTGACCTTCGGATTGGCGTAGCCCCAATGGATGTCCGACAGCTGGACGAAGGAGAAGTCCTGCTGCGCCGGCCGGCTGGCGCAACCCGGCAGTGCAGAGGCCAGCACCACGCCGCCCAGGCCTGCCAGCCGCAGGAAGTCCCGCCGATCGAAATCGTCTTGTGCCATGCCCGGCTCCCGTTGAAGTGAGGCGATGTGCTGCAATACCGGCGGAGTCGGGCGGCTATTCCATCGATGAAGGAATAAGTCGCTCGCCATCGCGGTCTTGCATAGACAGATTCCCCAGCGCCATCCGAAGCCACGCCGTGAGCGAGATCGACCGCCGTCAACGATTCGAGTCCATGGTGCTCGTCTGGCTCGATGCGGCCTACGCGCTGGCGCGGTGGCTGCTGCGCGACGACCACGCGGCCGCCGACGCCACGCAGGAGGCGAGCCTGCGCGCCTGGCGGTACTTCGACGGCATGCGCAGCGAAAGCCCGAAGGCCTGGTTCCTGGCGATCGTGCGCAACCTCTGCATGGACGAGATCGGCCAGCGCCAGCGCCACGGGCACGAGGCCTTCGATGACGAGCACGCGGCGGGGGAGGGCGCGGACACTATCCAGGCCTGGAGCGAGACGCCGGAGACGCTGGCCTCCCGCGCATCCGACGCCTCCTGGCTGCATCAGTGCCTTTCGACCCTGAGCGCGGAGCATCGCGAGGTGCTGGTCCTGCGCGAATTTGCCGAGCTGTCGTATCGCGAGATCGGCGAGGTGGTCGGCGTGCCGGTGGGCACGGTGATGTCGCGCCTCGCGCGTGCCCGCGAGCTGCTCGCCCGGCGCGTGCGCCAAGGGCAGGAAAGGAGCGCCTGATGCATTGCGAGCACGCCCGCAAGCTGCTGGATGCGCACATCGACGGCGAGCTCGATGGCGGCACGAGCGCGCAACTGGCGCAGCACCTGCAGTCCTGTCCCGCCTGCGCGCGTCGGCTGGCCGAGCGGCTCGCACTGCGCGATGCCCTGCGTGGGCTGCCCGTACATCGCGCCCCCGCGGGGATGCGCGAAGCCATCCTGGAGCGCCTGGACACTGCCGTGCCCAAGACCGCGAAGAAGCGGCGCCTGATCCTCGGCTGGTGGCAGGCCGCGGCGATGGTGGCCGTGCCCGCGGCCATCGCCTTCGGTCTCGGCATCTGGACGGCCAGCCCGCCGCTGGAGCCGGACATGCGTGACGCGGTCGCGGAACGCCATGCCGCCTGGCTTGCCGAGGCTGGGGCCGAGCCGCAGATCTCCTCCGCCGATCGGCATGCCATCAAGCCGTGGTTCGCCGGCAGGGTCGACTTCGCGCCCCCGGTGCGCGATCTCGACGCAGCGGGCTTCCGGCTGGTGGGTGGCCGCCTGGATCGGCTCGGGTCGACACCGGCGGCCGTCGTCGCGTATCGGATCCGCAATCACGCCATCGAGCTGTTCGTCTGGCGCGGCCCCGGCACGCGGGCCGTCTCGCCTTCGGCATTGACCCGCCGGGGCTATGCCATCATCACGTGGGCCGAGGACGACCTGCGCTTCGCGGCCGTTTCCGATGTCGATCCGGGCGACCTGCAACGCTTCGTCGCCGCGATCCGCGCAGGGCCGTCGCAGTAGGCAGGACATGCTCATCCAGGTTCGCAGCGCTGCGAGCATGTGTGTTCGTCATGGAAGGCCTAATACACCTCCGGCACGACCATGGACTGGGGAACCGGCCGGCGGAAATACTCCTCGTGACGCTCGCGCTCAGGAAGGACGATTTCCGGGCGCTGGATCTCCTCGAATTCGAACTGGCCGAGGAGATGCTGGATGCAGTTGAGCCGCGCCCGCTTCTTGTCCACCGCCTGCACGATCCACCAGGGCGCCTCCGGGATGTGCGTGCGCTCGAGCATGTCTTCCTTGGCCTTGGTGTAGTCCTCCCAGCGGCGGCGCGACTCCAGGTCCATCGGGCTCAGCTTCCACTGCTTGAGCGGGTCGTGGATGCGGCTGAGGAAGCGCAGGTTCTGCTCTTCGTCGGTGATCGAGAACCAGTACTTGATCAGCTTGATGCCCGAGCGCGCCAGCATGCGCTCGAACTCGGGCACCGAACGGAAGAACTCCTCGACGTCGTCCTCGGTGCAGAAGCCCATCACCCGCTCGACGCCCGCGCGGTTGTACCAGCTGCGATCGAACAGCACCATCTCGCCGGCCGCAGGCAGGTGCGGGGCGTAGCGCTGGAAGTACCACTGCGTGCGCTCCCGGTCGGTCGGCGCGGGCAGCGCCACGGTGCGGCACACGCGCGGATTGAGGCGCTGCGTGATGCGCTTGATCACGCCGCCCTTGCCGGCCGAGTCCCGCCCCTCGAACAAGATCACGACCTTCTGGCCGGTCGTGGCGATCCAGTCCTGCAGCTTGACCAGGTCGGTCTGCAGCCGGAAAAGGTTCTTGAAGTAGTTCAGCCGGGCCGAGCGTTCGACCTCGGACGGCTCGCGATGCATCTCGTCGATCCGGCGATCCTCGATCTCCAGCTCGATCTCTTCGTCGTAGCCGTCCTGCAGCTCGGCGCGGATGCGGCGCATCAGTTCCTCATGGCTTTGCGACTCCTTCATGTCTTGCCCCTTCGGGTGGGTGGTGTGGTCCGAGCTTAAGTCCGCACGCCGGGCGTGGCGAGGTCGCGCGCGTCAGCGTGGCTGCTGAGCTTTCCTGGCCGCTTTCTTGAGGGCCTTGCGCGGGATCCTTGCTTCGACCACCGTCCGCCAATCGCCCAGGAGCTCGAACGTCAGTGCCGGGATCGATTGATTGATGGCCAGCGCCTTGTTCCTGAATTGCCGGTATGCGGTGATTTCCTGGGCCAGCCAGGTCGGCCGGGTGAAATCCTCGTCGTCGTGGCTGAGTTCCACCTCGGCGGTGTGCAGCCCCGCGAGGGAGTCCTTGAAGACGTCGACCTGCCAGAGGTGCCGGTCTTCGAGCACCTCGTATCGGTCCTTGCGAATGATGCGCGACGCGCATCGGCCAAGCAGTTCGCGAGCGTCGGACAGGGGAATGGGGTACTCGAACTCAGGACAGCTGTGCTTGCCAAAGCGGCGTCCCTTGAGCGTCAGGAAAGCATGCTCGCCATCGACGATGCGTACACGGGTGGTGAAGCCGTTGTCGTCCTGCAGGTAACCCTGCTCGATGGCTTGCGGAACGAACTGGCTGAACTCCAGCAGCCTTGGGTAGACGAGGAACTTTCGTTCGATTTCGATGGGCATGATGACGGGAGCGACGGGCTTGGCTTCGTTTGGGGCCTGACCGGCCCCGCAGCTTAGGGCGCACGCGTGACAGATTGGTGACGCCCCGGCGCCATTCGCGCAACGCATCTTCGCCTCCGCCTCAGTGCTGCTGCGGCCGGGCTTCCCATTCGCGGAATTGATCCACCGGTATCGGCTTGCTGATGCAATAGCCCTGCGCCACGTCGCAGCCGAGTGCGGCCAGGCTGTCGAAGGTGCGCTGGTCCTCGACGCCTTCGGCTACCACGGTGAGATCGAGGTTGTGCGCGAGCTCGATGGTCGAGCGGACGATGGTCGCCGAATCCTTGTTGGTGACCATGTCGACGACGAACGACTGATCGATCTTGATCGCGTCTACCGGCAATCTTTGCAGGTACGACAAGGATGAATAGCCGGTCCCGAAATCGTCGATCGTCAGCTTGACGTCGAGGCGCTTGAGCCGCGTGAGAGTTTCCAGCGCCCCGACCGGGTCTGCCATCAACGCGCTTTCGGTCAGCTCGAACTCGATCCAGCCGGGCTGCGCGCCCCAGGTGGCGAGCGATCCGTTGACGTGCTCGATCAGCCTGGGCTCGCGCAGGTCGTAAGCCGAGAGATTGACCGACAGCGGCTGCGAAAACCCCAGTTGATGCCACGCGTAGCTCTGTCGCAGTGCGGCGTCGAGCACCCAGTACGTGAGCGGCGTGATGAGCCCGGTGCTCTCGGCCAGCTTGATGAATCCGCCGGGGCTGACCAGCCCCAGGCGCGGATGCTCCCAACGCACCAGCGCCTCCGCGCCGCACAGGCGCCCGGAGCTCATCTGGAGCTTCGGCTGGCAATAGAGCTGCAATTCGTTGCGATCGATCGCGCGACGCAGATCGCCCATCAGCGACACGCGCTGTGCGCACTCCAGGTCGAGGCCGCCCGTGAACAACGCATAGCCAGAGCCCGATCGGCGCGCGTGATCGAGGGCGATGCTCGCGCGTCGCATCAAGGCGTCGGCCTCGGTGCCGTGGCCGGGGATGAGGCTGATGCCGATGCTCGAGCGCGCGTCGAGCAGCAGGCCCGCCAGCTCGATCGGCTCGCCGAGCAGGGTGAGGATCTTGTGGGCAAGCTGTATCGCGTGTTCGGCGCCGCCAGTGAGCAGGACCACCGCGAACTCGCTCTCGCCCGTGCGAGCCAGCAGGCCTCCTTCACCCACGGCGCGCTCGAGCCGCCCCGCGACCTCGCGCAGCAGCGCGTCGACCTCGTGGTCGCCGATCGTTTCGTTGATGTCGCGGAAGCGCTCCATGTCGATGCGCAGCAGCGCGAGCGGGCGCCTGTCGTCCTTTCCAGCGGCGATGGCCTCGTTGAGCAGGGCGCGCAAGCGCACACGGTTCGGCAGGCCGGTGACCGCGTCGAAATTCGTCATGCGGTGGATGGTCTCCTCTGCCGCCGCGGCCCTGGCGCGGGCTCGCAAGGCGCCGAGGCCATAGCCGAGGTCGGCGGCCGTCGCCATCAGCAGGTCGACCTCCTTGTCGTCGAATGCATCAGCCTCCGCGGCGGCGATGCGCAAGGAGCCGGCGAGCTCGCCCTCGATGCGCAGGGGCAGCGCGATGATCGAGGCGTATCCGCGCAGGCGGGCTTCTTCGCGAAGCGGGTACTCGGGATCGTTGACAGCGTCGCGGAGCACAAGGGGCTGGCCGGCTTCCATCGCGGCGGCGACGCGGCGGCCGAACGGCGCTGTACCCCAGCTTCGGGGCAAGGCGGTGAAGCCCTCGTCGAAGCCTGCATGTGCCATCGGTCGAGTGGTTCGGGCGTCATCGTTCTCGGTATAGCCGACCCACGCCAGCCGGTAAGCGCAGTCCCGCACGGCGATGCGGCAGATCTCGTCGAGCAGCGAAGGCTCGTCGGTCGCGCCGATCAGCGCACGGTTGACCGCTGCCCGGGTCTGCAAGGCGCGATTCAAGCGAAGGATTTCCTGTCGGGTGCGCAAGGCCTGCAGGCCGAATGCGAGGTCCTCCGCGGCTTCGGTGAGAACCTGCATCTCCTGCTCTTCGAACGCATCGGTCTCCGGCGCGGTGATGGTCAGCGCGCCGAATATTTCACCCTCGAGTCGCAGTGGCAACGAGAGCACCGAACCGACGCCGCGCTCGCGGGCCAGCTCACGCCAAGCCTGAGGATACGAATCCGCCGAAGTGTCGCTGATGACGCAGGGCTCGCCGGTACGGATGGCGATGCCGGTGGCGCTGCGCCCATGCTCGTCATCGGCCCAGGTCAGGCGTTGCGAGTCAGGCGGCGCGGTGTCATTGCCGGCCAGCGCCAATGGGGTGATCGACTTGCGTGCGTCGTGCTCGGCACGCATCACCCGCGCCGAGTAGTAGCCGGCCTCCTCGACCACGACGCGACAGATCTCGCGCAGCAGCGATGCCTCCTCCTCGGCCCGAAGCAGTGCGCGGTTGCTGCCGCTCAAGGTTCGCAACGCCCGGGCGACGCGTGCGAGTTCCTCCTGTTGGGTGCGGGGCTTCTTCATGACTCCCCCTTGTTGGAGTGACGCGGCAAGTATGCGCCTCCCATGGCGCTAGCGACTCGTCGACTTGCCGATCGTCTCGCGCAGCCACGTGCGCAGGCGACTCAGCGTCTCATCGCCTTCCATGTGCTCGGGAAATATCAGGCGATAGGTCTGGCCGCTGTCGAACTCATGGGGAACCAGCATGCGCAAGCTTCCGGCCAGGAGCTCGGGCTCCACGAGCATGCGCGGAACCAGCGCGGCACCCAGGCCATGCCGGGCCGCCTCGATGGCCATCGAGAACAGCTCGAGGCGCGGACCCGCCAGGTCGTTGGGGACCGTGAGCCCCTGTGACGCGAACCAGTCCCGCCAGGCGTACGGCCGCGTGCTCGCCTGCAACAGCGTCAGCCGGGCCAGGTCCCCGGGCTGCAGCCACTTCCGCTTGCCGAGGAGCGTTGGCACGCCGACCGCGACCATGCCCTCGCCGATCAGCGCATCGGCCAGCGTGCCCGGCCAGGCTTGCGCGCCGGCGTGGATGGCCGCATCGAGCCCGCTCTCCTCGAAGAGAAACGGCCGCGTGCGCACGTGCAGGTTGAGCGTGATGTCCGGGCAAAGCCCGTGGAATTCCGGCAGGCGAGGAATCAGCCAGCGCGTGGCGAAGGTGGGAACGACGCCGAGCTCGAGGGAGCCCCCTGCACCGCCGCGGGACATCAGCTCGAGCGTGTCGCGTTCCACTTCGTCGAGCCTGGCTTTCACGGCCCGGCTGTAGTTCATTCCGGCGCCGGTGAGCATGACGCCGCGCCGCGAGCGACGAAACAGCTTCACGCCGAGGAAGGACTCCAGTCCCGCGATCTGGCGGCACACCGCGCTTTGCGTGACCGCGAGCTCTTCTGCCGCGAGGGTGAAGCTGCGATGGCGGGCAGCCGCTTCGAAGGCCGCCAGTGAACCGGTCGAGGGAATCTTGCGCCGCATCAGCTGGCCTCTCGAAGTGCGTTTCTGGAACCAATGAGTGCAAACAAATCGTTTGCCGTTCCTTTGGTACGGACCTAGATTGTCTTACTGAAACAGGAGACCGAGATGACGCAATCGCATTCCAAGAGCAGCTTCCACTGGGAAGACCCGCTGCTGCTCGACCAGCAGCTCAGCGCCGACGAACGCGCCGTGCGCGACGCCGCCGCGGCCTATTGCCAGCAGCGCCTCGCCCCGCGCGTGCTCGAGGCCTTCCGCAACGAGAAGACCGACCCGGCCATCTTTCGCGAGATGGGCGAGCTGGGCCTGCTGGGCGTGACCATCCCCGAGCAGTACGGCGGGGCCGGGCTCAACTACGTCAGCTACGGGCTCGTCGCCCGCGAGGTCGAGCGTGTCGACTCGGGCTACCGCTCGATGATGAGCGTGCAGTCCTCGCTGGTGATGGTGCCGATCAACGAATTCGGCAACGAAGCGACCAGGCAGAAGTACCTGCCCAAGCTCGCCTCGGGCGAGTGGATCGGCTGCTTCGGCCTGACCGAGCCCGACCACGGCTCCGACCCCGGCAGCATGGTCACGCGTGCGAAGAAGGTGCCCGGCGGCTATAGCTTGAGCGGCGCCAAGATGTGGATCACCAACAGCCCGATCGCCGACGTGTTCGTGGTGTGGGCCAAGGACGACGAAGGCGCGATCCGCGGCTTCGTGCTGGAAAAGGGCGCCAAGGGCCTGAGCGCCCCGGCGATCCACGGCAAGGTGGGGCTGCGCGCGAGCATCACCGGCGAGATCGTGCTCGACGAGGTGTTCTGCCCGGAAGAGAACGCCTTCCCCGAGGTGCGTGGCCTGAAGGGTCCGTTCACCTGCCTGAACTCGGCGCGCTACGGCATCGCCTGGGGCGCCCTGGGTGCGGCCGAGGACTGCTGGTTCCGCGCCCGCCAATACGTGCTCGACCGCAAGCAGTTCGGCAAGCCGCTGGCGGCCAACCAGCTGGTCCAGAAGAAGCTGGCCGACATGCAGACCGAGATCACGCTCGGGCTGCAGGGCTGCCTGCGGCTGGGGCGCATGAAGGACGAGGGCACGGCCTCGGTGGAGATCACCTCGATCATGAAGCGCAACTCCTGCGGCAAGAGCCTCGACATCGCCCGGGTGGCGCGCGACATGCTCGGCGGCAACGGCATCAGCGACGAGTTCGGCGTGGCGCGGCACCTGGTGAACCTGGAGGTGGTCAACACCTACGAAGGCACGCACGATGTGCATGCGCTGATCCTCGGACGCGCCATCACCGGCATCGCGGCATTCTGATGGACACGCCGCGCAAGGGCCCCCTGGCAGGCCTCAAGGTGCTGGACATCTCGCGCGTGCTGGCGGGCCCCTGGGCCGGCCAGTTGCTGGCCGACCTCGGCGCCGACGTCGTCAAGGTCGAGCGCATGGGCAGCGGCGACGACACGCGCGCCTGGGGGCCTCCGTACGTGCGCGATGCCGAAGGTGTTGAAACGGCCGAGACCTCGTACTTTCAATGCGCGAACCGCAACAAGCGCTCGCTGGTCGCGGACCTCGCCTCACCCGAGGGTGCGGCCCTGGTCGCGCAGCTGGCTTCGAAGGCCGACGTGCTGATCGAAAACTTCAAGGTCGACGGGCTCACGCAGTACGGCCTCGACTGGCCCAGCCTCGAGCGCGTCAACCCCGGTCTCGTGTACTGCTCGATCACCGGCTTCGGGCAGGACGGCCCCTACGCTGCCCGCCCGGGCTACGACTTCCTGATCCAGGGCATGGGCGGACTCATGAGCGTGACCGGTCGCATGGACGGGGAGGAGGGCGCAGGACCGCAGAAGGTCGGCGTTGCGCTGGTCGACGTCCTCACCGGCATGTACGCCACGGTGGCCATCCAGGCCGCGCTGGCGGAACGCGAGCGCTCGGGGCGCGGCCAGCACATCGACGTGGCGCTTCTGGACGTGCTGGTGGCCTGCATGGCCAACCAGGCGTCCAACTATCTGACGGGCGGTGTGGTGCCTGCGCGGCTGGGCAACGCGCACCCGACCATCGTGCCGTACCAGGACTTTCCCACGGCCGACGGCGACATGATCCTGGCCGTCGGCAACGACGGGCAGTTCGGCCGCTTCTGCGCCGCGGCCGGCCACCCCGGGTGGGCGACGGATGCGCGCTTCGCGACCAATGCGTCGCGCGTCGCCAACCGCGAAGCGCTGATCGCGCTGATCCGCTCCGTGTCGCGCCAGCGCACCACGCACGAATGGATCGCGCTGCTGGAGCAGGCGGGGGTGCCTTGCGGGCCGATCAACCGGCTCGACGAAGTGTTCGCCGATCCGCAGGTGCTCGCGCGCGGCTTGCGCGTGGAGCTGCCGCATCCCGTGGCGGGCCATGTCGCGACGGTCGCCTGCCCGATACGCCTGTCGCGCACACCCGTGGAGTACCGACGCGCGCCGCCAACGCTGGGGCAGCACCAGGACGAGGTCCTGGACGACTGGCTGGGGTAACACCGAGCGAGTGCCGGACACCCTCAACGGCTGCGAGTGGCATGCCGCTCGATGCGCGAGAGATGCGTGGGTCCGGCCGCCACGCCGCTCAGCAGAAGCGAGATCGAGAAATCGATCATCTGCTGCAGGTCGACCACGCGGTCCGGACGCGGCACGCGGCTGCCCAGGATCAGCGTCGCAAGGCCGTGCTCGACCGACCAGGCCGCATGAACCACGAGATCGAGGTCTTCGCGCGACCACTTGTTGGCGAGCGCGTAGTCGCACACGGCGCTTGCGAACAGGTCAAACGAGGATGAGGTCGCAGCCGTCAGTTCCTCGTAGGCGTCCTTGCCCAGGATGCGCGGCCCCACCATCAGGTTGAACAGGCCCTTCTCGCGCTGGGCGAAGCCCACGTAGCTCGCCATCATCCGATGGACCTTGAGCAGCGGGTCCTTGGTCGACTCCGCGATCTTGCGGCGGTCGGCAGCAAGCTCCCTGAAGCCATCCGCGGCGATGGCCGCCAGCAGCCCCTCCTTGCCATCGAAATGGCGCGAGGGCGCGGCAATCGAAACGCCGACCGAACGCGCCACATGACGCAGGCTCAGCTCCTGCGTTCCCATCTCCTCGAGCATGCGTCGACCCTCCGCGATCAATGCATTGCGCAGATCGCCGTGGTGGTAGGTGGGGGTCTCGGTGGACAGTGAAGCAGTCTGTTTGGGCATGGCGCTCGTCGCTTGCAGTGGGCGGAATCATACAAAGCCGGATATCCAGGCGTTAGGTGCTGATCGGACCTTGCGACATAGGTATTTCCCCTTTCTGGAATTCTATGTTATCACTGCTAACATGAATGCATCGATTCAACCGAAGTGCCTGAACCGGCGTCACACGAAAGGCTAGTCCCCATGAGCGAAGACATCATCCTCAAAGAGCGCCACGGACTCGTGAGCGTGCTCTCGATGAACTATCGGCCGTACAACCTCGTCGGGCCGAACCTGAACCGGCCGCTGCTGGCGGCGATGCGAGAGGCGGTCGAGCAGGGCAGTCGCGCGATCGTGCTGCGCAGCGCGCTGCGGCACTTCTCGGCGGGTGCCGATGTCGCGCTGTTCACTGCCCGCATCGATGCCGAGGGCCAGGCCGTGATGAGCCCGCTGGAGACGCTGCGCGGCTTCGAGACGCTGCCGATCCCGATCGTGGCGAGCGTGCATGGCGTGTGCCTTGGCGGCGGCTTCGAGCTGGCGCTGGCCAGCGACTACGTCGTCGCGGCGGCGTCGGCCAAGATCGGCTCGGTCGAAGTCGCGCTCGGCCTGCATCCGCTGATGGGCGGCATCCAGCGCCAGGTGCAGCGCGCCGGCGTGGCGCGCGCCAAGGAGATGTCCATGCTCGGCCGTCGCTACGACGCGGCAACGCTCGAGCGCTGGGGCCTGATCAACCTGGTGGTGCCCGACGAGCAGCTCGACGAGGCGTCCCTTGCCATCGCGCAGGAGCTCGCCAACGGGCCCACGGTGGCGCATGGCGTGACCAAGCAGCTCGTGGCGATCGCCGCGAACGAGGGCGTGGAAGCCGCCGACGCGGCCATGGCCGAGCTGCAGAAGCCCATCTGGGCCTCGCAGGACCTCAAGGCGGGCCTGGCGTCCTTCCGCGCCAACGGCCCCGGCCTGGCCCAGTTCGAGGGGCGCTGATCATGTCCGGACCCTTGCAAGGACTGAAGGTCGTCGACTTCTCCCGCGTGCTGGCCGGCCCGCTGTGCGCGCGCACGCTGGCGGACCTCGGTGCCGAAGTCATCAAGATCGAGCCGCCGCGCCCCGACGTGTCGCGCTTCGCGTTCCCTTTCAACGATGGCATGTCGGGCTACTACGCCCAGCAGAACGCCGGCAAGCGCAATGTGAGCATCGACCTGAACGTTGCCGGCGCCCGCGAGCTGGTGCTCAAGCTGTGCGACACCGCCGACGTGGTGGTGGAGAACTTTCGCGCCGGCACGCTGAAGTTCTTCGGCCTGGACTACGAGACGCTATCGAAGCGCAATCCCCGGCTCGTCTATGTCTCGATCACCGGATACGGCCAGGGCGGTCCCTGGGCCTCGCGCATGGCCTATGCGCCCACGGTGCAGGCCGAGACCGGCTTCACGCACAACACCTTGCGCCACTTCGGTGGTGCCTTGAGCGCGCCGAAGACCGACCCTCTCTCGCATGCCGACGTGTACGCCGGGCTGCAGGCCTCCATCGCCGTGCTGGCAGCGCTGAAGCGCCGCGAGACGACTGGACGAGGGCAGTACATCGATGTCGCGATGGCGGCGGTGATGATGGCGGTCAACGAGCGGGCGCATGTCGACATGGCCGGCATCGACACCGGCGCCGAGCCGGCCGTGCTTGGCGCCACCGACGGCCCGTTCTTCCGCGGTCCCGCGGGCGAGCAGTTCGTCGCGGCGCAAAGCCTGGTGGGCAGCCTCACGTTCCCGAACTACCTGCGCGCCATGCGACGCGCCGACCTCGCGCGCGACCCGCGCTTCGAGACGGCCGAACTGCGCTTGCAGAACTTCGAGGCACTGCGTGAGCTGGTGCAGACCTGGATCCTCACCTTCCGCAACATGGAGGCCCTCGACGCGCAGCTCGACGAAGCCAAGATCGCGATCGGCCAGGTGCGGACGCTTCAAGACCTCGCCGGGACCGAATGGGCCGAGTACTGGGGGGCGGTGCACGACGTACCGGACCGTCGTGGGGGCACCTACCGGTTGCAGGGGCGGCCGTGGCGGTTCTCCGACGACGTGCTCGAGCCGCCTGGGCTGCCGGCATTGCGGGGTGAGCACAACGTGGAGGTCTTTGCCGAGTTGGGTTTGAGTCGGCAGGAGATCGAGCGGTCCATCGAGGTTGGGATGCTCATCGAGCATCAGAGTCCCAGTCCCGTGGTGGCTGTTGCGAAGGCGGCACCTGTTTCTGCGAGTGCGCAGGATCAGCGGGTTCCGGCTTAGGGTCATGAATTTCTTTGCTTTCTCTGCGAGGCTTGCTGGCCCGGCGGGGCAGCCCGCCGGGAGCCGCCCGGCGGCGGTCACTTTCTTGCTGGCCCAAGAAAGTAACCAAAGAATGCCTTTTAAATGCAACGCACATTTGGGCTTGGTCCGCCACCTCATCACACAGTTTCGACCAGCCGTTGGCCGCCCCGAAATGGCAGCGCTTGAGAGTGCGCTCTGGCAAGCCGTGCCTTCGGGGTCCGGCACTCAACCAGCGCTTCCGGGCACCTCAGCCTCTCGCGGGGCTCAGTCGAGTTGGATCGTTGCTGGCTGTTTTGCTCCGATATCAACGAACAGCGGAGAACCGGCCCCCGGGTCGCGGTCCTCGGTCAAGCTCGACCGAGCAGGCGCGCGACGCTGATGCGTTCTGAAGCGCTGGTTGAGTGCCGGACCCCGAAGGCACGGCTTGCCAGAGCGCACTCTCAAGCGCTGCCATTTCGAGGCGGCCAACGGCTGGTTGAAACCGTGTGATGAGTCGGCGGACCAAGCCCAAATGTGCGTTGTATTGAAAGGCATTCTTTGGTTACTTTCTTGTGCCAGCAAGAAAGTGACCCGCCGCCGGGCGCGCCCCGGCGGGCTCTCACGCAGTGAGCACCCCTCGCAGAGAAAGCAATCAACGAACCATCAAGAGATAGCATGAAACAAACCTTTCGCCCGATGCGGCGCAGCATCCTCACGACCCTGCTCCTCGCTGCAAGCGCTCCCCAAGTCATGGCCCAGTCCCCGGCCGACAGGGCTTGGCCGAGCAAGCCCATCAGGATCGTCGTGCCCTACGCGGCCGGCGGCGGCACCGACACCGCCGCGCGCCTGCTCGCTCGCAAGCTGCAAGACGCCCTCAAGCAAACGGTGATCGTCGACAACCGCCCCGGCGGAAAGTCGATCATCGCGTACGAAGCAGTCCTTCGCGAACCGCCCGACGGCTACACCTTCCTGTTCAACAACTCTTCGCACGGCGTCCAGGCGGCCTACAAGAACCTGCCGTACGACGTCGTGGCCGACTTCATTCCGGTCTCGCCGATCGCCAATTCCTCGGTGGTGCTGGCGGTCTCGCCCGACTCGCAGGCGAAGACCTTGCCGGAGTTCGTCGCCAAGGTCCGCCAGAACCCCGGCAAGGTGGCCTTCGGCTCGTTCGGCGTCGGCACCACCTCGCACCTCTACGGCGAGATCCTCAACCTGTCGGCGCAGATCGACATGCTGCACATCGCCTACAAGGGCTCGGCCCCTGCGTTGAGCGACTTGATGGGCGGGCACGTGCAGGCGCTGTTCGTCGACGCCATCGCCGCCAGGCCCCTGGCCGAGAGCGGCAAGATCCGCGCCCTGGCCATCACGGGGACGCAGCGCTGGAAGGCCTATCCCGACCTGCCGACCTTTGGCGAGCTGGGCTTCGCCGAACTGGGCAAGCCCGGCTGGTGGGGACTGCTCGCAGGCAGGAAGGTGCCCGCGCAGATCGTGCAGCGCATGGCCGAAGAGATCGGGAAGGTCGTGGCGATGCCCGATGTCGCCCAGACACTGAGCGAGCTGGGCGCGCAAGCGCACGCAGACACGCCCGCCAACTTTGCGATCACCGTGCAAGCCGACGTGGCGCGCTGGAAGAAGATCGTGAAGGACCGCAATCTGTCCATCGAATAGGCCGGAGGTCCCATGCTCGAGATCGACCACACGCACGATGCGGCAGCCGGCAGCTGGGTCGCCAGCGCCAACGCGCAGCGAAGCGACTTCCCCGTCCAGAACCTGCCGCTCGGGGTGTTCCAGGCCAACGGCTCCGGAAACGCCAGGATCGGTGTCGCCATCGGTGACCAGATCCTCGACCTCGGCGCCGCGCTGGTCCGGGGCCTGCTGCCCGAGCTGCGCGAACTTGAGCCTGCCCTGCGCAGCGACAGCCTCAACGCGCTGATGGCCGGCGGACCTGTGCAGCGCCGCCTGCTGCGCCAGGCCGTGTTCGAGCTGCTGGAGGCAGGCAGCACCCGACAGGAGAAGGCGGCCGCCTGCCTGGTGCCGATGGAGTCGGCGCAGATGAAGCTGCCGGCCCGCATCGGCGATTTCACGGACTTCTTCACCTCGATCCACCACGCGCGGCGCACCGGCGAGCTGTCACGGCCGGACATGCCGGTGCTGCCGAACTTCCGCCACCTGCCGATCGCATATCACGGCCGCGCCTCGTCGGTGGTCGAAAGCGGCGTGCCCTGCGTGCGGCCGCACGGCCAGGCCAGGGGCGCGAGCGGCGACAACCGCTACCTGCCCACCGACAAGCTTGATTTCGAACTCGAGGTCGGCTGCTACGTCGGCGTGGGTAACGCCCTCGGCGAGACGATCGCGCTCGACGAAGCCGAGCGACACATGTTCGGCCTGTCTCTCGTCAACGACTGGTCGGCGCGCGACATCCAGCGCTGGGAAGCGCAGCCGCTCGGGCCCTTTCTCGCCAAGAGCTTCATGACGACCGTGTCGCCGTGGGTCGTGACGCTCGAGGCGCTGGCACCGTTTCGCGTGCCTGCGCTCGGCAGGTCCGAAGACGAGCCGCCGCTGTCGCCGAGCCTGGGCTCGCCCAGGCACGCCGCCACCGGCGGCATCGCGATCTCGCTGCAGGTGATGCTGCAGACGCAAAGGATGCAACACGGGGCAATAGCACCGGCAGTCATCTCGCAGCCCCGCTTCCACGACCAGTACTGGACCTTGTTCCAGATGCTCACCCACCACGCCAGCAACGGCTGCAACCTGCGCACCGGCGACCTGTTGTCCAGCGGCACCGTGTCCGGCCCTGATCGCGCGGACAGCGGCTGCCTGCTGGAACTCACCGTGGGCGGGCGCGAGCCGCTGCGCCTGCCCTCTGGGGAGACGCGAGCTTCCTGCACGACGGCGACACCGTGTGGCTGCGCGGAACGTGCGAGCGCGATGGCTTCAGGCCGATCGGCTTCGGCGAGTGCAAGGCGCAGATCGTCTCGAGGAACGCAAAGGAACCGTCATGACACCCCTACGCATCACCACGACCGTCAACGAGACGAGCGTCAGCGCGGACATCGAGCCCCGCACGCTGCTCGTGCACTTCCTGCGCGAGCAGGCCGGCATGACCGGCACCCATGTCGGCTGCGACACCTCCCAGTGCGGCGCCTGCACGGTGCGGATGGACGGCAAGACCGTCAAGTCCTGCACCGTGCTGGCGGTGCAGGCGCAGGGCCACCGCATCACCACGATCGAAGGGCTCGGCCGGCCCGACCGGCTGACTCCGCTGCAACAGGCGTTCAGCGACACGCATGCGCTGCAGTGCGGCTTCTGCACCCCGGGCATGGTGTTCGCCGCACAGGCGCTGCTCGACCGCGTGCCCGACCCGAGCGAGGAACAGGTGCGCGACGTGCTGCACAGCAACCTGTGCCGCTGCACCGGCTACCAGAACATCGTCGACGCCGTGCTGCTGGCGGCCAGGCGTGCAAAGGACAACGTGGCACCTGCGGCGGCCACCCTGGCGGAGGTACCCAATGAGCAAGAGCGAACACCCGGTGCATGCCGCGCTCATCGGCCAATCGGTACGGCGGCGCGAGGATCCGCGCTTCCTGACCGGTCGCGGCCGCTACACCGACGACGTGCCCATCGCGCGGCTCGCCCATGCGGCCGTGCTGCGCTCGCCCTACGGCCATGCGCAGATCAAGTCGATCGACACCTCCGCCGCGCTTGCGATGGATGGCGTCATCGGCGTGCTCACCTACGCCGACATCGAGGGCAAGGTGGGCGACATCCGGCCCAACTGGGTGGTGGGCGATTCGATCGTGCCGGAGCATCCTGCGCTGGCTGCCGAACGCGTGCGCCACGTCGGCGAGGCAGTGGCCTTCGTCGTGGCGAATACGCGCGAGCAGGCCGCCGACGCGCTCGAGGCCATCCTGGTCGACTACGACGTGCTGCCTGCCGTGGTCGATGAAGAGGCCGCGCTGCAGCCGGATGCGCCGCAGCTGCACGCCAAGGTGCCGGGCAACCTGATCGGCACCTACAAGGCAGGGGGAGGCGACTACGCCGCCGCGGCGGCCTCGGCCGACAGGCTGGTGAGCCTGAGGCTGGTCAACCAGCGGCTGATCCCGAGCGCGATCGAGCCGCGCGCGGTGCGCGCCTCCTACGACGCCACCGAAGAGCGGCTGACCATCTACCTCCCTCGCAGGTGCCGCACATGTCCAGGCGCTGGCTCGCGGAGACCCTGCGCTGGCCCGAGAACCTCATCCACCTCGTCGCGCCCGACATCGGCGGCGGCTTCGGCTCGAAGATGCACTTCTATACCGAAGAGATCATGGTGGCCTTCGCGGCCCGGCACTTCGAGCGGCCGGTGAGCTGGACCGAGACGCGCAGCGAAGCGCACATGGCGACCACCCACGGCCGTGCGCATGTCGAGTACGTCGAGGCGGCAGTGAAGAGCGACGGCCGCGTGCTCGGCATCAAGCTGCGCTCGATCGCGAACCTGGGCGCCTACCTGTCCAACATGGGCACCGGCATCCCGACGATCAACACGGCCACCTATATCTGCGGCAACTACGACATCCCGGCGATGGATGCCGAGGTGCGGCTGGTCACGACCAACACCACGCCGGTGGACGCCTACCGCGGCGCGGGGCGCCCGGAAGCCTCGTACATCATCGAGCGGACCATGGACGCGGTGGCGCGCGAGCTCGGCATCGACCCGGTCGAGCTGCGCCGCATCAACCTGATCCGCGCGCACCAGTTCCCGTACACGCCCTACGGCCACCCGGTGCTGCGCTGGGACAGCGGCAACTACGAGGGCTGCCTCGAGGCCGTGGTGAAGGAGATCGGCTACGAGCAGTGGCGCGAGCGCCAGGCCCAGCTGCGCGCGCAGGGCCGCCATGTCGGCATCGCCGTCACCTGCTACATGGAGCTGGTCGGCATGGGCAGCTCGAAGACCCTCACCGCGCGCGGCTTCGACCGCGGGGGCTGGGAGAGTGCCCAGGTCCGCGTGCACTCGGACGGCAGGGTGACGCTGTTCTCCGGCTCGATGCCGCAGGGGCATGGCCACGCCACCAGCTTCGCGCAGATCGTCGGCGATGCGATGCAGCTGCCGATGGACCATATCGACGTGGTCCAGGGCGACACCGATCGAGTCCCGGCAGGGCATGGCACCTTCAACTCCCGGTCGATGCCGGTGGGTGGATCGGCGGCCTACACCGTTGCGAAGAAGGTGATGGCCAAGGCAACGCTGATCGCCGCCGCGATGCTCGAGGCACCCGCGGAGGCCGTGGGCTACGCGTCGGGCGTCTTCTTCGTGAGCGAGCAGCCCGATCGGCGCGTCGATTTCGCCAAGGTCGCGCGCATGGCCCACGTGGCCAACAAGCTGCCGCCCGGCATGGAGGCGGGGCTCGACGAGATCGTGTTCTACGAGCCTCGTGCAATGGGGGCACCGCACGGCAGCCACGCCGCGGTGGTGGAGGTGGACATCGACACGGGCGAAGTGCAGATCCTCGACTACGTCGCGATCGATGACGTCGGCGTGCTGATCAACCCGATGCTGTGCCATGGCCAGATGCACGGCGGCATCGCGCAAGGCATCGGGCAAGCCCTGTACGAAGGCGTGGACTACGACGAGCACGGGCAATTGCTGGCCGGATCGCTGCTCGACTATGCGCTGCCCAAGAGCGACCAGATCCCGCGCATGCGCACGGGCTTCCAGGTCACGCCCTCGCCGACCAACCCGCTCGGCGTCAAGGGCATCGGCGAGGCGGGCTGCGTGGCCGCGCCGCCGGTGATCGTCAGCGCGGTCTGCGATGCGCTGTCGAGCTTCGGCGTGACCCACATCGACATGCCGCTGACGCCGCCGAAGGTCTGGCGCGCCATCCGTGCAGCCCAGGCAAACCGCGGACCAAGGAGCTGAAGCCATGATCCCGAGCACTTTCGACTACCTTCGGCCCAACAGCCTGCCCGAGGCCCTGGCCGCCTTGTCCCGGCACGCCGACGCCGCCAAGCTGATGGCCGGTGGCCATTCACTGCTGCCGATGATGAAGCTGAGGCTCGCCGCGCCGCAGTTGGTGATCGACATCAACGAGCTGAGCGAGCTGCAGGGCGTGACGGTCGGCGCCGGACCAGGTCGCGCATCGGCGCCGCGACCACCCACGCCGCGCTGGAGCATCACGCGGAGCGTCGCGGCGGCCTTGCCGCTGATGCCGCAGGTCGCACACCAGATCGCCGACGCCACGGTGCGCAACCGCGGCACGATCGGCGGCTCGCTCGCGCATGCGGATCCGTCGGCGGACTGGCCGGCGGCGATGCTGGCGCAAGACGCGGTCCTCGAGTTGAGCGGCCCCCGAGGCTCGCGCCAGGTCGCGGCGGCCGACTTCTTCAAGGGCTTGTTCGAGACGGCCTTGCTGCCCGACGAGCTGATCGTGGCGGTGCGCGTCCCGGTCGGTCGCAGGCACAGGCACCGCGTATCGCAAGTTCCGTCATCCCGCCTCGGGCTATGCCGTCGTGGGCATCGCGGTGGTGCTCGAGTTCGAGCGGGGCAACTGCGTCCGCGGACGCATCGCGGCGACGGGCTTCGCCGACCACGCCTTCCGCGCGACGCGCGCAGAAGGCGCGCTCGTTGGTTACGCCGGCCAGGCCGATCGCACCGAGCAACTGCTCGACCTCGCCTTCGACGGCGTCACGCCGCTCGAAGACCGCTTCGCCGATGCCGAGTACCGGCTGCAACTGGCCCGCACCATGTTGCGCCGGGCGCTCGCCGATGCAACTTCATCCTTCAACCCCCAGGGGAACCCCGCATGAGCTCACAACCCAAGGCCCCGTCCGCCACGCTGGACGTGCAGGAATTCATCGACGGCCACCGCTTCAGCGGATACCAGGCGGTGGTCTTCGTCCTGTGCTTCCTGATCATGGTGGCCGACGGCTTCGACACGGCCGCAATCGGCTTCGTCGTGCCTTCGCTCACGAGCGAATGGGGCGTCCCGAAGCACGCGTTCGGCCCCGCGCTGAGCGCCTCGCTGGTGGGCCTGGCGCTCGGCGCACTGATGTCCGGTCCGATCGCCGACAGGATCGGGCGCAAGCCGGTGCTGGTGGCCTCTGTGGCCCTGTTCGGCATCTTCAGCCTGGCCACCGTGTATGCCTCGTCGCTGACCATGCTGACGATCCTGCGCTTCATCACCGGCCTGGGTCTCGGCGCGGCCACGCCCAACGCCACGACGCTGCTCTCCGAATGCGTGCCGACGCGTCGGCGTGCGTTGCTGCTCAACGGCATGTTTTGCGGCTTCACGCTCGGCGCCGCGGCCGGGGGGTTCGTGGCCGCAGCCATCATTCCTGCCTTCGGATGGCGCAGCGTGTTCGCCGTCGGTGGCGTGGTCCCCTTGCTGCTCGCACTGGTGTCGGTCGTCGCATTGCCGGAGTCGATCCGGTTCATGGTGATCCGCCGGCGGCCGCTCGAGCAGGTGAAGGCGGCGTTGCGCCGCCTCACCGGTGTCGCCGGGATTGACGCGGTGCAATTCGCGCTGGAGGACAAGAAGCAAGCCCTGGGTGCCGCAGTCTCCGGTGGCCCTGATCCTTTCGCGGGGCTTTCGTGCCGGCACGCTGACGCTCTGGCTGGCCTACTTCATGGGGGTGCTGGTGCTCTACCTGATCACGAGCTGGATGCCGACGCTGATCCGCGACTCGGGCATCTCGCTGCGCAACGCCTCGCTGGTGGCCGCGCTGTTTCCTCTCGGCGGCACGCTCGGGGCCATCGGCTGCGGTTGGCTGATGGACCGGCTGAACCCCCGTCGCGTCATCGCGGGCGCCTTCTTCTTCGCCAGCATCCTGATCTGGGCGCTGGCCCAGGTGCTGGGCAATGCCGTGCACTTGTCCGTGTTGACCTTCGCCTCCGGACTCTTCACCGGCGCCGCGCTGGTGTCGATGCCCGCACTCGCGGCAGGCTACTACCCGACGCAGGCTCGCGCATCCGGCGTCGCATGGATGCTCGGGATCGGCCGGCTCGGTGGAATCCTCGGTGCGGTCCTCGGCGGCATGCTGTTGCAGATCGGCCTGCAGACCTCGACGATCCTGGGCGTGCTGGCCATTCCTGCGCTGATCGCCGCCGTCGCACTGGTCTGCAAGGACACGGCCCGCGCGGGCCAAGCCCACGGCGTCGGAGCCTGTCGCGATGGAAACGATCGGAGCTGGACGATGAGCTGATGACGTCGTGCAACTCGTGCACGATACTGCTCGCCTGGTCGGCCTGGGCGTGGCCTTGCAAGCGAGCGCGCAAGGCGTGCAGGCACCGTCCAGCCCCGAAAATCGGGTCAGCAGCCAGCGCATCTCGATCGAGCATGTCCGGATCAGCTCGAAGCGCACTTTTGCCGAGGTCAAGGCCGCGCTCGAGGCGAAGCTGCGTCGCTACGACGACCGCATCGCCGCGTTGATTCGCAGCGGCGATGCCGAAAGCGCACGGGCGGAGCTGGAGAAGCTGGCGGCCCCGACAGGCCTGACG
The DNA here is from genome assembly GCA_963818175.1 of uncultured beta proteobacterium. Classification (GTDB taxonomy): domain Bacteria; phylum Pseudomonadota; class Gammaproteobacteria; order Burkholderiales; family Burkholderiaceae_C; genus Caldimonas. The sequence continues at coordinate 30,438 of CAWFRK010000005.1, forward strand.
ATCCTGCAGTCCCTGAACCCCGGCGTGGCGCTGTCCCTGCGCGGCGGGCCGCGCAATGCGATGCAGTACGGCATCGGAAACGTCTTGACCGCCACCGAAATGACGCAGCATCAGCTCGCCGCGGCCCTCTATGCGCCGATCCGGGTCCTGCTCTACGAAGGCCCTGACGGCACCGCGATCATCGAGTACGACAGGCCCTCGACTCTGTTCGCACCCCTGGGCGACCAGGCGATCGACAGCGTGGCCAGACGGCTCGATGCACAGCTCCTGGCTGTGCTGCAAGAAATCACCGAGTAGGACATCACCATGGAATTGACTGGAGAACGACTCATCCCTGCGCCCTTGGCAACCACATGGGGTGCGCTGAACGATCCGGCGGTCCTCAAGGCCTGCATTGCCGGTTGCGAATCGCTGGAGCGTATCGAAGCCGACGCACTGGCGGCGGTGATGGCCGTGAAGGTCGGGCCGGTCAGCGCACGCTTCAAGGGCACGCTGAAGATGCGCGATGTGAAGGCACCGCATGGCTATTCCATCGCGTTCGACGGGCAGGGCGGCGTGGCAGGCTTCGGCAAGGGCGAGGCCGATGTGAGCCTGGCGGAAGAGGGCACGCAGACGCGCCTGAGCTACAAGGCTCGCGCGCAGGTGGGCGGAAAGATGGCGCAGGTCGGCTCGCGACTCATCGATGCGGCGGCCGCCAAGATCACGGAAGATTTCTTCACCGCCTTCGTCGCGCGCCTGCAGCCGGTGGAAGCGCAGGGCGAGAACAAGGCAGCATTGGAGACGATCGCACCGTCATCATCCAGGCGGGTACCAGGCCTCGTCTGGCTGCTCGGCGCTGCCGCGCTGGTGGTACTGGCTGCGATCCTGGTCTGGTAGCGGGCGCGCGCGTGGCAGGCTGGAACGGGGGTTAGAGTGAAGTCACACTCGTGTTCCCCCCGGAGCCAGACATGCTCAAGCTCGATGGCATTGCCAGCTTCGTCGCCGTCGTGGAAGCAGGCTCGATCAGCGCGGCGGCACGGCGCCTGCAGCTGTCGACATCCGTGGTCAGTGAACGCCTGGCCGAGATCGAGCGTGCCTTGGGGGCGAGCCTGCTGCATCGCACCACCCGCAAGCTGAGCCTGACCGAGGACGGTGCCATCTTCCTGCAGAAAGCCAGGCGCATCGTTCGCGAGGTCGAAGAGGCCACCGCCGAGATGGCCGAACGTCGAGGACAGCTCACGGGGCCGATGCGGATTTCGGCGCCGGTCACGTTCGGGCGCATGCATCTGGGCCCGGCACTGTTCCCCTTCCTCGCCCGGCACCCGCGCATCGCACTCACGCTCGAACTCGACGACCGCCGGGTGGATGCGGCGGCGGAAGGCTACGACGCGGTGGTGCGACATGGGGTCCTGGAGGACTCGCGCCTGGTGGCCTGGGAACTGGCCAAGAGCCAGAGGCTGCTGGTGGCCTCTCCGGCCTATCTCGCGCGCCACGGCACTCCCACGAACGCCGATGACCTGGCTGCGCACCGCGCGATCTTCTACATCAACCGCGGCGTGGCCGACTGGCACTTCCAGGGCGGCGTCGCCCGGCCGGCGGCAGCCTTGAGGGTGAACAACGGCGACATGATGCGAGACGCCGTCATCGCCGGCCTGGGCATCGCGCTGTTGCCCAGCTTCATCGTCGGCGACGCGCTGCGCTCCGGCGCACTGCGCGTGATCGACGTCGGTCGGCCGGCCGCGCCCGAGTCCATCTACGTGGCCCATCCCGAGGGGCGACGCGCGTCGATCAAGCTGCGTGCCTTCACCGACTGCCTCAAAGCCGCTTTCGGAGAGCCACCGTACTGGGAGGTCTGAGGGGCTCTCGCCGCCGGCTCCGCGCGCAAGGCCTATTCACCCAAGGTGTACGGCGGCCTGGCTTGCTTGCTCGGGTCCTCGACTTCGCTCGCCGTGCCAACGCCCAATACCGCCAGGAGGGCTGCGGCCAAGCCATGCCGCAAGGCCAGCGTCGGAGGCCGATGGAACTTCGTCACAAGCCTTGGAATGTGCAACGGGAGTGGACATGCCGGTGTCGTCGTGCGAATGAATGGAGTCTTTCATGTCAGTTCCCCTGGTCTGCGACAGGCCCGGCTTGTGCCGTCTGGCGCTTGGCGGCGGCGGCCATCATCTCGTCCGGCGATGCGGAATGGAGGTACAGCCACGCCGGGTGCGGATAGAACTTCGACGCGTAGTCGTATCCCTGTTGCTCCGATAGCCGCTTGACGGCGACGGCAGGGTGCTCGTTCAAGCGATGTTCGCTTGCCTGCTGTTGTGCCATCGCGGGTGCGGACAGTGCGATCGCGGCGGCAGTGAGTGCGGTCTGGAACGTGTTCATGCTGTCTTCCTGTGGGTGATGCAATGAGATCGACAAGGCTTGAATGTAGGTATTCAGGCTGCCCGGAAAAATGACCGGGGCCCCAATAGACAGTTTCAGAATCCACATCAGTCGGCGCACCACTGCGCCGCGATGACACGCGACCACACGACCGCACGGCCCCATCTTTGCTGTTCGATCAAAGCTCTCTTTCAAGGCGTGCCCTATGTGTCGATGCGGCCGCGGCCTAGAGTGCTTCGAAGAAAGCCGCGACCGATGCCAGCGTCGCCATGATCGTATGGACCCCTGTCTGAAAGCACTCGAGGACGAGAACGAGTCGACGCGAAAGCGCTTGCGGGAAGGCACTCTGCTGAACGAATGGAGAGCCAATCCACCTGCCGGCGTCAGGCTTCGCAGCGACGAGGAACTGGAGGAGTCCCTCGCCAGCATGCTGTGCTCGCACGACTGCGGGCAGGATGTGTACGTCTTCGGCTACGGATCCCTGATGTGGAACCCTGCGCTCGAGTACACGCAGGTCATGACTGCGCGCCTCCAGGGCTGGCATCGCAGGTTCTGCTTGCGGCTGCTGCTGGGAAGGGGATCGCCGCAGGAGCCCGGCGTCATGCTGGCGCTCGATCGAGGCGGAGCCTGCACCGGGCGGCTCTATCGAATCGCTGCCACGAACGCGGCTGCAGAGCTGCGCCTTCTCTGGAGGCGCGAAATGATGGCCGGGACCTACGATGCGAGATGGGTCACGGTGGTCGTCAACGGCGGCAGGCTGCGCGCACTCACCTTCATTGCGAATCGCAATCACGATCGCTACATCGGCGCGCTTCCGCTCGACCAGATCGTGCGGCTCGTTCGCACGGGCAGGGGCGCGCTCGGCACCAGCCGGGCCTATTTCGAATCCACCTTGAAGACGCTCGAAGGACTGGCCATCAAGGACGCCGGCATGGAACGGCTGCGCCTGGCCTTGTCGCTGGCGGAGTGCACTCACCCGGTCGGCTGAGTTGCATCCGTCGAGGCTGCGTCCACCATTTTTGGTGAATCGACAAAGCCTCATTGGTCGAGACTGTGTTTATCCGACGGCCTCCCTTGCCTAGAGTGAGGTCAGGTACCCGCGTGGATGAATCATGATCTCGGACATCAATCTCTTCGGCCTCTTCGTCAATGCTGGCCTGGCCATGGCCCTGGTAGCCGCGCTTGCGATGCATCCGCTTCGCAAGCTGCTGTCGAGGGTGGGTGCCTACGAGCTGACGTGGCACCCGGCGCTCGTCGATGTTTCCTTGTTCTTCCTCCTGTGGGCGGGCCTGGGCCGGGCCCTCGTCGCACTGGAGCCTGTCCTCGACGTATTGCTTGGATGAAGCGCCATGAAGATGGATCTCAAGATGGATCTCAAGAAGTTCGGACGCATCGGTGCAACGCTGGCGCTGGTGGCCGCCGCGGCTGTCGCGGGCAGCTACCTGTGGCACCACTACCGCGAGTCACCATGGACGCGAGACGGCCGGGTACGCGCAGACATCGTCCAGGTGGCGCCCGATGTGGCAGGGCTCGTCGACGAGGTGCGGGTGCACGACAACCAGGAGGTCCACCGCGGGGACGTCCTGTTCACGATCGACCGCGCGCGCTACAGGCTGGCAGTGGCCCAGGCCGAGGGAGCCCTCCGAGGCCTGCGCGCGCAGGTCGCGCAAACCACGCGGGAGAACCGGCGCAACGACACGCTGGGCAACATCGTCTCGACAGAGCAGCGTGAGCAGGGAGTCTCCAGGCTGGAGCAGCTCAACGCCGCGGTGGTGCAAGCCACGAGTGCGCTCGAAACGGCGCGGCTGAACCTGGCCCGGACCGAAGTGAAGGCTTCAAGGGACGGATGGGTGACCAACCTCGACCTGCGGCCCGGCAGCTATGCCACCGTGGGTCGCCCCGTGCTCGCGGTCATCGACAGGCAATCGCTGCACATCGTCGGCTACTTCGAGGAGACCAAGATTCCCCGCATCCGGGTCGGTGACCCCGTGCGGGTGCGCTTGATGGGCGAGAGCGGCAGCTTGAAGGGCCATGTCGAAAGCATCGCCGCCGGCATCGAGGATCGCGAGCGGCAGGGCAGCTCGAACCTGCTTGCGAACGTCAACCCGACCTTCAACTGGGTTCGCCTGGCCCAGCGGATTCCGGTGCGGGTCGCGCTCGACGCCGTGCCCGCCGATACGCGCCTCATCATGGGACGCACCGTGACCGTCGACGTCGTCGAGGGATCGAAGCCTGGGCTGCTTGCACGAGGGGAACAGTGATGTGGCGCTTGATGCTCACTCTCTTGATGGCGCTGCTGGCCGCCTGCACGACAGTCGGGCCGCAGGCTCTCCGCGGTGCCGACTCGGTGGCGAACAGTCGGGCCGCCAACGGGCCTTTCCTGGGCGCGGCGGAGGCGGCATTCGTTCGCGATCCGGTACCGGGCCAGTGGTGGCGGCTCTACCAGAGCCCGGTTCTCGACGGCCTGATATTGGATGCACTCGGCGCCAACACCGACCTGCGCGCTGCCGCCGCGAACCTGGCCCGAGCCCAGGCAGGCCTGGAACATGCCGATGCCGCTGCCGGCCCGCTGACGACCATCCAGGCAGCGCCGGCGTACGCTCGCCGTTCCGCCGAGGATGAACTCAGGCCGGGCAAGCCGCTGTCGAACAATGCGGTGTATAGCCTTGCCCTGGGGGTTTCGTACCAGCTCGACTTGTTCGGGCAGGTCTCGCGTGCCATCGAGGCGGCGCGTGCCGACGTCGGCTCCGCACGTGCCGCGCATGATGCGGTGCGAGTGAGCATCGTTGCGGAGACGACGCGCGCCTTCCTGGAAGTGTGCTCGGTTCGGCGAGAGATGGACGTGGCCCGGCGCTCCGTCGACTTGCAGGCCAGGAGCACCGAGCTGGTCCAGTCGCTGGACCGGGCGGGACGAGGCAGCTCGCTCGACGTCACGCGCTCCATGGCGCAGGAGGAGCAGGTTCGCGCGAGCCTTCCGTCCCTGCAAGCGCAGCGCCGCGTGGCGCTTTACAGGCTGGCGGTCCTGACCGGCCATGTCCCGCAGGAATTCCCTCGGGCCGTCGAGGCGTGCGAGCAGGAACCGAAGCTGGCGCAGGCCATTCCGGTTGGCGACGGCGCCGAGCTCCTGCGGCGGCGACCCGATGTGCGGCGGGCGGAGTTCGAGGTGCAGTCCGCGGCTGCGCGGATCGGGGTGGCCGAAGGGGACCTGTACCCGAAGGTCTTCCTGGGCGCGTCGATCGGCTCGGTGGGTCTGGCCAAGAACTTCCTGGACGCCGACACCTTCAAGTTCTCGCTCGGCCCCCTGATCACGTGGCAGTTTCCGGATCGCAGCCGGATACATGCACGCATCCACGGCGCGGAGGCCGAACAGCAGATCGCCATCGCGAGGTTCGATGGTGCGGTCCTCAATGCGCTGAAGGAGACGGAAAGCGCACTGGAGACCTACGCTCGAGACCTGGAGCGCAGGGCGATCCTCGAGAAGGCTCGCCAGCAGGCTGCGCAAGCGGCGCGCGACAGCGAGCAACTGTTCACGCTGGGACGCTCAGGGTACCTGCCGGTGCTCGATGCGACGCGCACGCTGATCAACGTCGAGCAATCGCTGGCCTTGGCGGATAGCAAGTTGGCCGCCGACCAGGTCAACCTCTTTCTTGCGCTTGGGGGAGGGTGGGAAGGTTCAGGACGCTGAGTTCTTGTTGTTGCTTCTCTGCGAGGCTTGCTCACTGCGTGAGAGTCGGTAGTTTTTGCGTCTCTGCGAGGTTTGTTCACTGCGTGAGAGCCAGCCGCCGCCGGGCGGCCCCGGCGGGCTCTCACGCAGTGAGCAAGCCTCGCAGAGAAGCAAAAGAGAAGCCCCGATGCCTCACCGCCGCCTGAGGTATTCGTGCCCCTCGAACAGCGCAATGGTCCAGTCGATGAACACCCGGACCTTGGCACTCAGGTACCTGTTGGGCGGATAGATGACATGGACCGGGGTGGCCGGTGTGTGCCACTCCTGCAGCAACGACACCAGTTGGCCGCCCTGGACCGCGGCATTCACCGCATACGCAGGTGCCTGGACGATTCCAAGGCCTGCGAGCCCGGCCGCAAGGTAGGAGTTGGTGTCATTGACCACGAGCCTGTGCGAGAGCGCGAGATCCACCTCCCCCGAGGCGTTCCCGAAGCGGAACGGCAGCGGCCGGCCGGTGCGCGCCGATGTCATGCCGATCGTCGGACGCTCGCGAAGCTCTTCCGGCGTGGCAGGTGCACCGTGCGCCGCCAGGAATTCCGGCGTGGCGCAAGTGGTGAAGTGAAACTCGCCGATGCGTCGCGCGACGACCATCTGCTCGGTGATCTCGCCTACACGGATGGCGCAATCGATTCCCTCGGCGACCAGGTCTGCTCGCCGGTTGCCCGAGCCGAGATCGACCTCCACCTCCGGGAAATCGCGATAGAACGCGGCTAGCGCGGGCACGATGACCAGCGAAGCGATGGCCACTGGGGTCTCCACCCGGACCCGCCCCGAGGGCTTGGCCAGCGATTCGCCCGCCGACGACTCGATGTCGGCCAGGTCCGCCAGCAGCCTGACCACGCGTTCGTAGAACGTTGCTCCCTCGGGGGTGACGGTCACCGAGCGCGTGGTTCGGTGGAGCAGGCGTACCTTCAGCCTGTGCTCCAGCTCCTGGATCAACCGGGTCACCGAGGCGTTGGGCACATTGAGCGTCTCGGCCGCCTTGGTGAAGGTACCCGCCTCGACCACCCGGACGAAGGCGTTCATCGCTGCGATTCGATCCATGATCCCAGCTCCCGGTTGCACCAGGAACTGATGATATTGCTGCGAATCGCAAATGAATGCCTATGCTCAGGCATTCAGTCTTTCACCTCGGGAAGAGCGGTGGATCGGATCGATGCGATGAAGGTGTTCGTGGCGGCGCTCAACGAAGGCAGCCTGGCCGGCGCGGGTCGCAAGCTCGGCAAGTCGCCGGCAGCGATCAGCCGCGCCATCGCCTTCCTCGAGGCGCACGTCGGCACGGAACTGCTGCATCGCACGACGAGGTCGATCAAGCTGAGCGAGGCCGGCGAGCGCTACGCCATCGCATGCCGCCGCATCCTCACCGACCTCGAGGAAGCCGACATGGTTGCCGCCGGCGAGCGATCGGCGCCGCGCGGCATGCTCACCGTCACGGCACCGGTCGCCGCGGGCGAGCAGCTCCTGCGCCCGGTGCTCGACGCGTTCATGGACAAGTTCGCCGCCGTGTCCGTGCGGCTGGACATGCTCGACCGGCCCGCCAACCTGATCGACGAAGGCATCGACGTCGCGCTGCGCATCGCTCACCTCCCGGATTCCTCGCTCGTCGCGCTGCGCGTCGGCGAAGTCAGGCGTGTCGTCGCCGCGTCGCCGCGCTACCTCGCGAGGCACGAGCGCATCGCCCAACCCGCCGACCTCGCCGAGCACCAGGTCATCGCGATGACGCACTTCGGCATCGACTCGTGGAGCTTTCCGCCGATCGACGGGTCGACGATCGCGCGAACGGTGCAGTTCACGCCGCGCTTCATCGTCAACAGCATTCGCGCCGCTGTCGAATCCGCCGTGCAAGGGCGCGGCATCGTGCGCATGTTCTCGTACCACCTCGCCGATGCGGTGGCCGACGGCACGCTGGAGATCATCCTCGCAGACCACGAACATCCGCCCCTGCCGGTGCATCTGGTGTCACCGCACGGGCGCCTTTCCGTTCCGAAGGTGCGGGCGTTCGTCGACTTCGCGTTGCCGAGCTTGCGCGAAGCCTTCGAGGACCGCGCGCTGATGTGCAGCGGGCCCGTCGAGAAGGCGCACGGCAGCTCGGGTGATCGCTGATCCGCTTGGCGGATCGCTGAAGGACGGTTCTCCAGCAGCAGCGTACTCAGCGCGACGCGGCAGCGGCGATGGCGTCGGCAACCTCCTTCGGCCGCGACTGCTGAGGCACGTGGCTGGTGGGCAGGCTCACGAGCTTCGCGCCGATGGTCTTCGCCATGGCTTCCTGCAGGGCGGGCTGGATCATGTGGTCCTGCCGGCTCAGGACGTACCACGACGGCCGCGTCTTCCATGCCGCCGTGGTCGTCCTTTCCTCGAAGTTGGCGCCGCGCACCGGCCCTTGCGTGACCGCCATCAGCTGGTCTCCGCGGCGCGGCAGGTCCTGGGCGAAGTGCTTCGCGACATCTTCCGGCGTCAGCGTAAGGAAGCCTTCCTTGTCGGCCACGAGGTGCTTGAAGCCCTCCGGGGTCGCGTAGTCCTTGGACAGGTCGGCCACGGATTGACCTTCGGAGGGGGCGAAGGCGGAGACGTAGACCAGCGACTTGACGCGTTCGTGCTGGCCCGCTTCGGAGATGACGACGCCGCCCCAGGAGTGGCCGACCAGGACCACCGGTCCGGTCTGCGCATCGAGCGCGCGGCGGGTCGCGGCCACGTCGTCGGCCAGCGAGGTCAGCGGGTTCTGGACGGACACGACCTTCAGGCCCCTGGCTTGCAGAAGGGGCACCACCCGGTTCCACGCGGAGCCGTCCGCAAAGGCGCCGTGCACCAGCACGACGGTGGTGGGCGTCGCGGGCGCGGACGCGGAGGGCACCGCGCCTGACGCGGCGGTGGCGAGCCCGATGGCAGCAATGGCCATGGCGTTCTTGAGAAGACTGCTCATGTGAATCCTGTCGAGGAGAAGTTGAGGCGAGACGGACTGGCGCGCGAAGCTCAGGCCGCGTAGCGTGCTGCCGCGGTGGCGTGCGACAGGTTGGGGCCGAGCGCCTTGCGTGCCGCGTCGAAGCGGTCCCAATCGGCAGCGTCCGGCAGCGACGGGATCGTCACCAGCTCCTTGCGGTCGAAGCCGACGAAGGCCGCGTCGACCATCTCCTCGACGTTCATCACGATCTCGCTCGGCAGATGGCTCACGGGCATGCCCGCGGTGCTCCAGAAGTCGGTGCTGGTGGCGCCTGGCAGCACGGCCTGCACCTGGATGCCCTTGGGGCCGAGCTCGTGATGCAGCGACTGCGTGAAGGCCAGGACGAAGGCCTTGCTGCCGCCGTACGTGCCGTTCAGCAACTCCGGCGCCAGCGCCACGATCGACGCGATGTTGACGATGGCGCCGCGGCCACGTGCGACCATGCCCGGGGCGACCGCCCGCGTGAGCCGAGTGAGCGCGGTCACGTTCAGCTGGATCATCTGGTCGAGGCTGTCGACGTTGGAGTCGACGAGCGCGGCGGTCGCGCCCACGCCGGCGTTGTTCACCAGCAGGTTGATGCCTTCGTCGGAACGCAGGCGCTGCTCGACGCGCAGCAGGTCCGCCTTCGCCGTCAGGTCCGCCGGCAGCAGTTCCACGCGCACGCGTGCGGTCGCGCGGATCCGGTCTGCGAGGGCGGTGAGCTTGGCGACGTCGCGCGCAACCAGCACGAGGTCGTGGCCCCGCTCGGCCAGCCGGCGCGCATAGACGGCGCCGATGCCGCTCGAGGCTCCGGTCACCAGGGCCGTGCCCTTGGTCAGCTCAGCAGTGCTCATGTTTGACTTCCTTCAATGTCGTGGACCCCGAGGGGTGGAACTTGGATGAATGCCGTTCCGCGGTTCAAGAACACGTCTGCAGCAGCGGATGGACATCTCGAAAGATAGGGGACGGCGCTGCGGCATGAATGACATAGTTCCCTCGTTTCAGGACAAGCCATCAGCGGCCCTTGAAATCGTTGGACCTCCGTCCGAGCTGGTGACTCCCTCCAAGGACATACCTCTCGCCTGCCCACATGGCAGTCGTGCCAACAGGCGCTCGGCGGCAAGCTGTTGCGAAGCCGCGCCGTGGCGTTCCAGGGGTCGGCGGCGACCCTTGGATTGTTCCCGGTCGCACAACAGCCCGTTGCAGCCCGCTTGCTTTTTCTCGGGCGCATCGCTGTCTAGAGTGGGGCCGGTTTTGAAGGGTCGACCCATGAGAGCATTTCTTGCCATCTTCGCCCTGGCATTCGCCTTGAGCGCCGCCCCCATCCAGGCCGCCGAGTCCCCGGACTCGGTGGTCGCGACGATGACCCAGCAGGTCCTTGCGGAAGCGTCCAAGACCACGGACGCGGGGCAGGCCGACGTAGGCGCGCTCAAGGCCCTGATCACATCCAGCGTCCTGCCTCACCTCGACTTTCGCGCCATGACAGCCAGGTCCGTCGGGCCCAAGTGGCGCGAAGCCAGCGAAGCGCAGAGGGAGCAGCTCATGGCGGGCTTCGAGGCGCTCCTGATCCGCACCTATGCCGGCGCCTTCTCCCAGGCCAAGGGCGCGAGCTTCAGGATCAGGTCCACGCGCTCGACCGGCGACAAGATGGCCGAGGTGCGCTCCGAAGTGGAGGCTCCGGGTGCGCGGGACCCCGTGGCGATCAGCTATCGCATGGAGCTGCGCGACGACGGCTGGAAGGTCACGGACGTGAGCGTCGCGGACATCTGGCTGGTCCCGACCTATCGCGGGCAGTTCGTCCCCATCGTCAACCAGTCGGGCATCGACGGGCTGATCCGGTCGATGGCGCAGAAGACCTCGGTGGCCGATCAGCGCTGAGCGCCACGGCGCATGCCGGGACGCCCTGAGTCGTTCGACGAGGAGCTTGCCTTCGGCGCTTCGGCGTCTAATGCACGAACGGCGGTCGAGCAGGAGTTCACCATGGCGGACGATGCACCCAGCACAGTAGCGAGCCGTCAGCACCAGATGTTCCCCACGCTGAGCGAGGCGGAGATCGAGCGCATCAGCCGCTTCGGCAGCTTTGTCGGCTATCCGCGCGGCAGCTGCCTGTTCGCCGCGGGCGAACACCGTCCCGGGATGCACGTCGTGCTCAAGGGAACCGTGGCGATCAGCCAGCGCGACGGCATGGGCCGGGTCGTGCCCATCAAGCGCCAGGGGCGGGGGCAGTTCCTCGCCGAGGTCGGCACGCTCTCCGGCCGGCGCGCGCTGGTCGACGGCTACGCCGAGGAAGATGTGGAGACCCTGCTGGTGCCGCCGGGGCAATTGCGCGCCCTGATCGTCGCCGAGGCCGACCTCGGCGAGCGCATCGTGCGTGCCTTGATCCTGCGCCGGGTCGCCCTCATCGAGTCGGGCGCGAGCGGCGCGGTGCTGATCGGCGAGCCGCACTCCGCCGACGTGCTGCGGCTGCGGAACTTCCTGCGCCGCAACGGCCAGCCGCACCATGTCGTCAATGCCTCCGAGGACAAGGACGCCGCTGCCCTGCTCGAGCAGTACGGCGCGGCCGCGGACGAGGTGCTGGCCGTCTGTCCCGATGGCTCGGTGCTGCTCAACCCGAGTGAAGGCACGCTGGCGCGTTGCCTCGGCATGGTCGACACAGGCGAGCATGACGAGCTTTTCGATGTCGCGGTGGTTGGCGCTGGCCCTGCCGGCCTGGCGACCGCCGTCTACGCCGCCTCGGAGGGCCTGCATGTCATCGTGCTGGACTGCAGGTCACCCGGTGGCCAGGCCGGAGCCAGCGCGCGCATCGAGAACTACCTCGGCTTTCCGACCGGCATCTCGGGCCAGGCGCTCGCGGGCCGGGCCTATGTGCAGGCGCAGAAGTTCGGCGCAGAGATGCTGATTCCGGTGCAGGCCGATGGCCTGGATTGCAGCTGCGCCGAGACGGACGGCGAGTTGTCCATCCATCTCGCCGATGGGCGGCGGCTGCGCTCGCGCACCGTCGTGATCGCCACCGGTGCGCGCTATCGCCGGCCCGCGGTGCCGCGTCTCGGCGAATTCGAGGGGCGCGGCGTGTGGTACTGGGCCTCGGCGCTCGAAGCCAGGATGTGCGCCCAAACCGAAGTGGCCCTGATCGGCGGCGGCAATTCGGCCGGCCAGGCGGCGGTGTTCCTGGCGCAGCACGCCGCCAGGGTCTTCATGCTGGTGCGCGGCCCGGGCCTGGCCGCCAGCATGTCGCGCTACCTGATCGATCGCATCGCCGCCACGCACAACATCGAGTTGCTGCCCCACACCGAACTGACGCAGCTGCACGGCGAGTTGCCGGGCGGCCTGGCCTCGGTGTCGCTGGCGCGACCACCGCAAGGGTGTCGAGAGCCAGCACGACCTGCGCAACGTGTTCCTGTTCGTCGGGGCGGAGCCGGAAACCGACTGGCTCGAGGGTTGCGGCGTGGCGGTCGACCCGAACGGCTTCGTGCTGACCGGACAGGCCGTAGCTGGGCAGGCCGACGGGCCACTGCGAGCGCCGCTCGAATCGAGCGTGCCAGGAGTGTTCGCGGTCGGCGATGTGCGCTCGGGTTCGGTCAAGCGCGTGGGTGGCGCGATCGGCGAGGGCGCGGCAGTCGTGGCGATGATTCACCAGCAATTGGCCGCGGCGCGCAGAACATGAAGACAGGACGACACACGCTTCCCGGACGGGTCGTGCTCGTCCTCCAGGGCGGTGGCGCCCTTGGCGCCTACCAGGCCGGTGTCTACGAGGCGATCTCGAACGCAGGCATCGAGCCGGACTGGGTGATCGGCACATCGATCGGCGCGGTCAACGGAGCGCTGATCGCCGGAAACACGCCGAGCGAACGTGTGCCGAAGCTTCGCGAGTTCTGGGAAGGGCTGGGCAACGCATCGGTGGGTGGCAATTGGGCCACCGTGCTCCAGGGCCTTCCCTCGTTCTTTCGTCCTCGCCCGGCGGCCTGGGCCGCACCGCTTCTCAACTTCGGGCTCGATGGGGCGTCCTACTATTCCACCGAGCCATTGAAACGATCGCTCGAGTCGCTGATAGACATGAAGGTCTTCGCCCAGGCGAACATGCGCTTGACGGTGGGTGCCGTCGCCGTGCGCAGTGGCGCGCTGAAGTACTTCGACAGTCGCGACATCCCGCTTCAGATCGATCACGTGATGGCCTCCGCGGCGCTGCCGCCCGCGTTCCCCGCGGTGCGCATCGACGGCGAGCCCTACTGGGACGGGGGCGTCTACTCCAACACGCCGATCGAAGCGATCTTCGACGACGAGCCTCGGCGCAGTTCGGTCATCTTTGCGGTCAATGTCTGGCAAGCGAGCGGCAAGGAGCCGAATTCGATCTGGGAGGTGATGGGCCGGCAGAAGGATGTCCAGTACGCCAGCCGCGACGACACGCACATCGCCCGGCAGAAGCAACTTCACCAGCTCCGCCACGTCATCCGCCAGCTTGCGGAGCAATTGCCCGCATCGCGGAGAAACAGTGCCGGCTGCCGCCAGCTGGCGGCCTACGGATGCGGCACGACGATGCACATCTGCCGCCTCCTGGCCCCCTCGCTTGCCAGCGAGGATTTCTTCAAGGACATCGACTTCAGCAGCAGGGGCATCCGCGCCCGGTGGGAAGCCGGAGGCCGCGACGCGCTGCAGATGATCGAGCGAGCGCCTTGGAACGACCCCGTCGATCCTCTGGACGGGGTTGTCGTCCACGAATTGTCGGCACGCACCGGGCAGAACGTACGAGAGACCTAGGGAGCGGAGCCAGACTTGGCCAGCGCCACGGCCAGCGATGTGCCCGTTCAAGTGCGGGTGATCGAAACGCCGCCATCGACCAGCGAGGCGGTGCCGGTGACGAAGGACGAGTCGTCCGAGGCCAGGTACAGCACCGAGCGGGCCAGCTCCTCCGGCTTGGCCACGCGCTTGAGCGCATGCAGGTTGGTCACGAAGGCCTGGGCCTCGGCGGTGTCGTTGACGGCGTGGAACATCTCGGTCTCCACCGCGCCGGGCAGCACCGCGTTGACGCGCACGCCCTGCGGCCCGAACTCGGCGGCCAGGGCCTGGGTCAGGCCGATCAGTCCCGCCTTGCTGGCGGCATAGGCGGCCATGCCGGGAAAGCCCACGGTATGACCGACGAAGGTCGAGGTGAAGATCACCGAGCCGCCACCGTTCTCGAGCATCTGCGCAATCTGGTGCTTGGCGCCCAGGAAGGCCCCGGTCAGGTTGACCGCCAGGCTGTCGTTCCAGCCGGCCTCTGACACACCGGTGCTGGGACCGCCTTCGCCTGCGGTGCCGGCGTTGTTGAAGGCCACGTCAAGGCGGCCGTATTGCTTGACCGCGAGGGCCACCAAGGCCTTTGCATAGTCTTCCGAGCGCACGTCGCCAGCCAGGGCGACCGCTTCGCCGTCCGCCGCGCGGATCTGCGCGACCAGTTGATCCAGCTCCTGCTGGCGCCGTGCGCCGACGACGACCTTTGCTCCCTCGGCGGCAAACAGCAGCGCGCTGGCGCGACCTATGCCCGAACTGGCGCCGGTGATGATGGCGACCTTGCCTGATAGACGCTTCATGATTTCTCTCCGGTGGGTGCCGCGTGCTTCGTGCTACTGCGGCGCGTGATGATGGGTGGGCTGATCCAGCGAGCCGTCGTGGTGGTCGCCGTGGCATCAACTGTGAGCGCCGGGCCACGTTTGCAGAAGAGGGCGAAGGGCGGAACTGCTTTTCGGGAAAGTCGAACAATGGCCCGGCAATGCACCGACCGCTGCCGAAACTGCAATGGTCTGTTGGTCACTTGGCCATTTTTCCGGGCGGCCTCCACGCCTAAATTTGAGTTGTCGATGACGCTCTCATCGAAGAACCAATCCTCAACTTGATCTGGAGTCCATGCCATGAAAGCCAAAACCCTGATTGCCGGCATCCTTGCGATTTCTGCCGCCGGCGCCTTCGCCAATGACCAGTTCAACGGCGAGGCGCACTACGAATATCCCCAGCCCAGCGCCTCCAGCGTGAGCCGCGCGCAAGTGAAGGCCGAGCTCGCGCAAGCCCAGGCCGCCGGCCAGATCGCCTACGGCGAAGCCAGCTACAAGGTGCCGAATGCGGTGTCGACCAAGAGCCGTGCCGAAGTGCTGGCGGACCTGGAGATCTGGCGCAAGTCCGGCCTGGCCGAATTCGAGACGGTTCGGCGAAGGCAAGTACAACAACTTCGATCCTCGCTACCTCGCTGCCCAGGCGAAGTACGAGGAGCTTCGCTCCTCGCCGCAATTCGCCGAGCGCGTCCAGCAGATCGCCCGCAAGCGCGGCAAGGTCGTGGACGTCCGCGTCGTAAGCAGATGAGCTTGTTTTCCCGTCCCGTTGCCGACGGGCTGAGACTCGAGCGCATGCAGGCCTCCGCGCAATTTGCCGGAGGCCGTTTCGTTAACACCTATCCTTCCAGCGCACGAGGTGTGCCTGGGGGCGGGACGACGCTGGCCAACGTGCTGGACTACTGGATGCACGCCAGCCAGCGCAGGCCGACACAGCCGCTGCCCATGGTCGATCCGCGCGATGCGTGGGCGCGGCCGGTCGACACCGGCTTGCGAGCCACCTGGCTCGGACATTCGACCGTGCTGCTCGAGATCGACGGAGTGCGCGTGCTGACCGACCCGGTATGGGGAAGGCGGGCCTCGCCGTTCTCTTTCGCCGGCCCCGAGCGCTTCCAGCCGGTGCCGGTGGACATCGCGGCCCTGCCGCCGCTCGACGCGGTGCTCATCTCGCACGACCACTACGACCACCTCGACCACGCGAGCATCATGGCGCTGGCAGCAATGCAGGTGCCCTTCATCACTTCGCTGGGTGTTGGCTTGCACCTGGAAGCCTGGGGCGTGCCGCCCGAACGCATCACCGAACTCGACTGGTGGGAGCACACGATGCTGCCTGGCGGCGTGAAGGTCACGGCCGCGCCGGCGCACCACTTCTCCGGACGAGGCCTGCGCGATCGCAACGCGACGCTGTGGTCATCGTTCGCGCTGCGTGGCGAGCGGCATGCGGTGTTCTTCAGCGGCGACACCGGGCTCTCGCCCGCCTTCGGAGAGATCGGCCAGCGACTCGGGCCGTTCGACCTGGTGATGATCGAGGTCGGCGCCTTTCATCAGTCTTGGGGGCAGGTGCATCTCGGCCCGGACAACGCGCTGGAAGCCTGGTCGCAACTGGGCAGCGGGCGCCTGCTGCCGGTGCACTGGGGCACCTTCAACCTCGCGATGCACCCGTGGCAGGAGCCCGCTGAGGTGCTGCTCGCCAAGGCGCCGCACGGCCTGGTGATGCCCCGCCTGGGCGAGCCCGTGGAGCCCGCCCGGATGGAATCGGTGCAAGCGTGGTGGCGTGACGCGGCCGCGCCACAGGGCGCATTGCTGCCATGCGGGAGCCCGGGAATCGCGGCATAGGGCCGAGTAGCCCGGGTTCTGCCACTTCATTGCACGGCGATTTCATTCGAGCCGCCGCGCTCTGCGGTCCTGGTTTGCATAGCGATGGGAAATCGTTGCTTGAGCGTGAACGCAGCTGGCAAGGATATCGCCGGTGCGTATCGCCTCGGCAGTTCGGCCTGGACTTGCGCACGCGTCTTGCCGGGCCCTTGAGCCACGGCCGGGTACTGGTCAGGACGAATCTCGTTGAGCTTCAGGCCCGAGTCGCCGGACGCGAGGATGTCGCCGGTGCGGATGGCTTCGGCGAGTTCGGCCTTGACCTGGTCGCGGGTCTTGCCCTGCTCCTTGGAGGCAGCGGGATAGCGATGCGGAAAGAGCTCGTTGAGCTTGAGGGACGATTCCCCGACGACGATGTCGCCGGTGCGGATGGCTTCGGCGAGTTCCGCCTTCACTTCGGCTCGCGTCTTGGCGGGTTCAGCCATGGCTTGCGATCCGACGACGGCGAGGAACAGGGCTGAGGACAGGGTAAGCAGTTTCATGGTGGTCTTTCAAGTGGAGGAGAGGAGGGGCACCGCGGCGACGCAGGAGCTCTTGAATCGAGCCGCTTGCATTGCGAAGCGCCTGAACGTATTTCAGCGCCTGGTCGTATCTCCGGTGTTTCAAGGACAGTGGCCTTTCGCAAGGTCCTGTACTCCACGCGTCGTGGGACACACGGCAATACAAAACTCCGTCGCCCTCCTGCCTTGGCTGCAATGCCGGGAAGCACTCGCATCGATTGGGGGCGGACCACGTCGACAGTGAAACGTAGTGTGTTGATCTCTCGTGTCGATACACAGGCGTACGCGTTGCGCGCAAAAGCGCTGGTGCTCGACCCAGAATTCGCCCGTACGCGAAATCGACAGGCCCCTTCAACCCACCGAGCAACACCATGAGCACTCGATCCAACGCACTCTTCATTGCCGTGGCCATCGCAGCGACGGCGGCAGCCTTCACGCTTGCGGCGCCTGCGCCCGACGGCGCCGCACCCATCGACGAGCAACGGCCGGCACCGCAATTCCAGGGCATCGACAACTGGCTGAACTCACCGCCCCTGAAGCTCGACGAGCTGCGCGGCAAGGTGGTGCTCGTCGACTTCTGGACCTACACCTGCATCAACTGCCTCAACACCCTGCCTCACGTCAAAGGCTGGCACGAGAAGTACAAGGACCAGGGGCTGGTCGTGGTGGGCGTGCACACGCCGGAGTTCGCCTTCGAGAAATCCACGAGGAACGTCCAGGACGCCATCACGCGGCTGCAGATCAAGCACGCCGTCGCGCAGGACAACAGCTACGCGACCTGGAGGGCCTACATGAACCAGTACTGGCCCGCCGTCTACCTGATCGACAAGCAGGGGCGCATCGTCTACTCGCACTTCGGCGAGGGACGCTATGGCGAGACCGAGAAGAAGATCCAGGCCCTTCTTGCAGAACAACCCGTCGCGGGCTCTTGACATGAAGAAGATCTGGTTTGCCCTGCTCTTCTTCGTGGGTGGCATCTCGCACGAGATCCGCAACCCGGTCGAGCTGCCTGTGCATCACGTCGCGCCAGCCAGCCGAGCCCCGGCCGCGCAATCGCAAGTAGACCGCGGCGTCCGCCTTGTACCCCCTGAAACGGCGCCAGCCATGGCCTTGAATGCCGAGGCCGGGTGCGGCGCCTCAGTCTCGTGCTTCGACGGTCGATGAGAAGACGTAGCCTTCGCTGCGCACCGTCTTGATGTAGCGAGGCTCGCGCGCATCGTCGCGCAGGCGCTGGCGCAGCCGGCTGACGAGCAGGTCGATCGAACGCTCGAAGAGCTCCGCTTCCCGGCCCTGGGTGAGGCTCAGCAACTGGTCGCGGCTCAGCACCCTCTGCGGATGATCGAGAAACACGCGCAGGAGCCGGTACTCTGCACCACTGAGGGCGACCATCACGCCGCTCTCGTCCAACAGGTGGCGCGCGGTGGTATCGACCTGCCATTCGCCGAAGGCCAGCTTCGGGGCGCCCTCGGTCGAGCGCATGTTCGGCGGCAGCATCCGTGTCCGGCGCAAGACGGAGCGCACGCGTGCGAGCAGTTCCCTGGCGGCAAAAGGCTTGGCCAGGTAGTCGTCGGCGCCCATTTCCAGGCCGAGGATCCGGTCGGCTTCATCGTTGCGGGCCGTCAGCATCAGGATGGGCGTCGCCTTGTCCTTGCCCGAGCGCAGGTCGCGGCAGAGCGCCAGTCCATCTTCGCCCGGCAGCATCAGGTCGAGGATGATCAGGTCGAACGGGCCGGACTCCTCCAGCGCCGCCCGCATGTGGCGGCCCGTGGGCACCGCGGCGACGCGCAGGCCGTTCTTGACCAGGTAGGTGGTCAGCAATTCGCGGATCTCCCGGTCGTCGTCGACGATGAGGATGTGGTCGCTGGTCTTCGGAGTCACGATCGTGTTTCCAGTTGAATGGCCTGCCCGATGCACTCGGGCAGGCCAGGTTCGTGTCGCTCGGCCCTCAGACCAGGCGGATCACGACGTCGATATTGCCGCGCGTGGCCTTCGAATACGGGCAGGTCTGGTGCGCGGTGTCGACGATGGCTTGGGCAACTTCGCGATCCAGGCCTGGCAGGCTGACGTTGAGCCGGGCTTGCAGGAAATAGTCGGTGCCCGCAGTGCCCAGGTCCACTTCGGCGTCGACGGCGTGGTCCGGCCGGAAGCGTGACTTTCAGCTTGCGGGCCGCGATTCCCATCGCACCGATGAAGCAGGCCGACCAACCGACCGCGAACAGTTGCTCGGGGTTGGTCCCGGGCTTGCCGGAGCCGGGCGAGCTGAGCTTGACGTCAAGCGCGCCATCGCTGGACTTGCCCGCGCCGTCGCGGCCGCCGGTGGTGTAGGTGCTTGCGGTGTAGAGGACTTTGTCAATCTTCGTGGTCATGAGGATCTTTCAGGTGGGTTGAGGAAAGAATGCTTCGTTGATGAAGCGCTAGGGGGAACCAGTGTGGAATTCAGCAGGATGGCTGCATCGACGGTGTTGCGTTCGCGAAGCTCAGCCGAAGGTGAATGCATAGGCTTGCGCGCCGGGGTCGAGGAACTCGATCTCGAACAGCCGGTCCTTGCGGCTCGCCGCCTGGCGAACCAGCTGGTAGAGGCGCTGCGCGTCGATCGTCCCGTTGCCCTGTTCATCGATGTCGGAGCCGTGGTCGGCCAGCGGCGGCTTGCCATCCACGCAGCACCTTGAAGCGCACCGGCTTTCCGTCGGCCGAGGGGCCGAGCACCAGGTGCAGGTCGCGGGCGTGGAAGCGATAGGCGATGCGCCCGTTGGCTCGGCTCAGCACGGCGCGCTCGCGTTCCACCACCCAGTCGCCGCTCAGCGTCCATTCGTTCGTGCGCAGCGAAGACGCGCCCGGGTAGGCGTGCACGCGATCGCGCACGATGCCTCGCCGGCGAGACGAAGTTGTGCGCGCGCTCATGGCCGAGGTAGGTCTCGCCGGACAAGGCACGGCGTCGCGCCCGGCGGCGGCCTGGATGCCCTGGGCCTTGCGGCGCGACCAGGTCGGTCGGGAAGCGAGCCCGGCCGGACTCGGCGAGCAGCTGCTGGATGACCCGCTCGGCCTCCTCGTAGTCGCCCCTCGCCGAACTGCTGATGGCGGATGCGCCCTTGCGCATCGATGAAGTAGAACGCCGGCCAGTAGCGGTTGCCGAAGGCGCGCCAGATGGCGTAGTCGTTGTCGATCGGCGACGGGAAAGCCGATGCTGCAGGTCCTGCGTCGCCTCGACGCACGTTGGCCACGCGCTTCTCGAAGGCGAACTCGGGCGTGTGCACGCCGACCACGACCAGGCCGGCGCTCCTTGTACTTCTCGGCCCAGGCGCGCAGGTAGGGCAGGGTGCGCAGGCAGTTGATGCACGAGTAGGTCCAGAAGTCGACCAGCACCACCTTGCCGCGCAGGCTTTCGTGAGGTGAGCGGGGCGGAGTTGATCCAATCGGTCGCGCCGGCGAGCGAGCGAGGAAGCGCCTGTCGCTTCCAGCGAGCGCGCGGGAACGGCTGCGCCTGCTGCCGCCAGCCTGCAGCATGCACGGCGTCCTGCTTCGAGCGCGAGCGCCCGCGTCGACTCGTGGCAGCTGCGGCTTGCCGGCCTTGACGCCGGTCGACGAGCAATTGCTCCAGCGGCGAGGTGGTGCCGAGCGAGAGCCGACTGAGCACGCCGGTGTCGAGGCCGAGTGCGATGGCCCCCACGCCAGCGAGCACCGCCGCGCCGCGCCACGCGGCGCAATCGTCGCCGGTGCGCAGCGAGCCCTTCAGCACCGAAAACAGGCGCCCGCCGAAAAGGAGCGCGGCGGCCAGCGAGGTGCACGGCCCCGGCGGCATAGGCGAGCAGCAGCAGCGAGGTGCCGAGGCTGGCGCCATTCAGGGCCGCGCCGGTGAGGATCAGGCCGAGGATCGGCCCGGCGCACGGCGCCCACAGCAGGCCGGTGGCGACGCCGAGCAGCAGCGGCGAAACCCGGCTGCCACCCGTCTCCGAGAGGCGCAGGCCGAGCGCGACGAAGGGCCGGCTCCACCACTCCGCCAGCCGCGGTCTCGCGCTGGTTTGGCCTCCTGCCGGATCTTGCGGCGCTCGTCCTCATCGTCCATCAGGTCGGTGCGCAGCCGCAGCCGCGTGATGGGGGTTTGCAGGTCGTAGGAGATGGCGGCGAGGATCTCGACGCGCTCGGCCATGTAGCCGGCGATGCGGCCCTGCATCGCGTTGAAGGCGCGCGCGGCGTTCGCCACCTCGGCGGGGCCTTCCTCGGCCAGCTTCCGCGCCTTGAGATCACCGGCCAGCCGCAGCCCGACGGCCGCATCTACGGCCCCGGCGTGCGCGTGCCGCTGTACGTGATCTCGCCCTGGAGCCGTGGCGGCTGGGTCAATTCGCAGGCGTTCGACCACACCTCCATCGTGCGCTTCGAGGCTGGTTGCCTGGACGCTTGCGCGCAGCCAGCGCGTGCTGGTCGCGTCACCCGGGTACTTCGCCCGTCACGTCGACCACAGGGCCCCCAGGACCTCGATGCGCACCGTGCGATCTACTACATGAACCGTGGCCTGTCCAACTGGCGCTTCCTCGGCGAAGAGAGTGACAACATCGTTCGCCCTGCGGCGGCACTGCGCGTCAACAACGGCGACATGATGCGAGATGCAGCGCTCGCAGGCCCTGGGTCTTGCCATGCTGCCGAGCTTCATCGTCGGCGCGGACATCCGCTCGGGCGCGCTGTCAGTCGTCGACATTGGCCGCCAGGTCGAGCCCGAGTTCCTGTTCGTCGCGCATCCCGAAGGCGGCAAGGTCTCCGCCAAGCGTCGCGCGCTCGTCGAGTGCTTGCGCGGCATGTCCGGTGACCCGCCCTATTGCGGAGGTGCATGCCTGATGCTTTCAGGCATGCCCCGAGATGTGGAGCTGGGCTTCTCGCTCAGCGCACCGATCTGAAAGCCGCTCGGACTTCGGCCGCGAACAGCTGCGGTTCTTCCCAGGCCGCGAAGTGGCCGCCCTTGTCGACTTCATTGAAGTAGGTGAGCTTGGGGAAGGCGCGCTGGGCCCAGCTCTTGGGCGCCTGGTGATCTCGCCGGGGAACACCGTCACGCCCACTGGTACCTTGATCTCGCGCGTCCTCTGCTCCACGACGTTGAAGTTGTTGTTGTTGTTCTCCCAGTAGAGCTGCGAGGCGGAGGTGGCGCTGTTGGTGAGCCAGTAGAGCGTGATGTCGTCGAGCATTTCGTCCTTGGTCAGCGAACGCTCGGGCACGCCGCCGCTGAAGGTCCAGTCGGCGAACTTGTCGTAGAACCACGCAGCTTGCCCCACGGGCGAATCGGACAGGCTGTAGCCCAGCGTCTGCGGGCGGGTGACCATCACCCCGGCATAGCCGCCACCGCCGGTGTACAGCCGGTTCATCGCCTCGTAGGCGGCCTTCTCCTTGGGCGTCAGGCCGGCCGGCGCGGGCTCGCCGCTCTTGAGTGCGCGGGCGATGTCCGCCGGCACGGTGGCGGGCATGTTCAGGTGGATGCCCAGCAAGCCCTTGGGAGCCTGGCGGCCCTGGGCCTGGGCCACGACCGAGCCCCAGTCGCCGCCTTGCGCCACGTAGCGGGTGTAGCCCAGGCGCTTCATCAGCACGTCCCAGGCGCTGGCCATGCGCTCGGGGCCCCAGCCGGTGCCGGTGGGCTTGCCGGAAAAGCCGTAGCCGGGCATCGAGGGGATCACGACGTCGAAGGCGTCCTCGGCACGGCCGCCGTGGGCGGTGGGGTCGGTCAGCGGGCCGATGACCTTCAGCAGTTCGAACACCGAGCCCGGCCAGCCGTGCGTGATGATCAGCGGCATCGCGTTGGGGTGGCGCGACTTGACGTGGATGAAGTGGATGTCCAGCCCGTCGATCTTGGTCACGAATTGCGGGTAGGCATTGAGTTTGGCTTCCGCCTTGCGCCAGTCGTAGTCGGTGCCCCAGTAGCGCACCAGCTCTTGGAAGGCGTTCCAGCTGCACGCCCTGGGAGCGGTCGTTCACCGTCTCGCGCTCGGGCCAGCGTGTCGCGGCGATGCGCTGGCGCAGCTCGGCGATGGCTGCTTCCGGAATGCTGGCCTTGAATGGACGGATGGAGTGGTCCTCGGCCGCTGCGCGCTTGGACCGATGCCTTGCCCTTGGCCACCGTGGCTGTCTGGGCATAGTGGGCACAGCGAACTGAGCGAGGCCAATGCGCTCATCGCGGCTGCGATGGCAAGGAGTTTTGCTTGGTGGATTTCATGCTGATTCGATAGGGATAGAAGAAGGGTGCCGGGTCAGATTGGCTTAGTGAAATGTGATGAGCCATGCAGTGCGGACCATCGATGTCGATGGAACTCCCCACGGCTGCCGTCGGCGCGAGCCGAGTGCTCCAGAAAATAGGCGAGGACTCTTGCCGGCGGTAGCGCCGCCGCGTAAAGACTCTGTTGACGGATCTGGAAAGTAGGGAGTGCGCGCGCGCTTCCGCCTTGACCCGGGAAGAGACAGAAGCTTCTGTCAACGCGCCTGCCGGGCGACGTCTTGCGCCTTCTGATAGCTCTCCATCACCGCCGCATAGTTCGGTGCCACGAGTGCGTACAGCTTCGCCAGTTCGGCCGCTTCGGGGCGATTCCAAGTGCGGTGCATCTCGGACAGCACCGCATTCGTCGACGTGGGGACGATGCCGGCCTGAACGAAACGGGCCAGCGTGGTTTGAGAGGCCATCTCGCTGGAACGAAACAACTAATTCATACACCGCCGAGCGGCCCTTGCTGCCGCTGCCCTGCCGATGGCAGGCGTGCTGCAGGATGTGCAGCACGCGTTTTTCGGCTGTGCGTACACGCGGGCAAGCAGGTGCTTGCGGCCATGATGGAGGCCGATCGCGAGGCCCTGTGCGGCCCAAGGGGCGGCCTGACGCCAGGCGCCGCGCATACCGAGGGGCCACGCTCATCGAATCGCCCTTCAAGGGAGCGCACGTGTTTCGCCACTCGCTGGCCACTCAAATGCTCGGCAACGGAGCCTCGCTGAGCGAGATAGGGGAGATCCTTCGCCATCGCAATCCCCAGACCACCACCATATACGCCAAGGTCGATCTTGCTTCGTTGCATGCCTTGGCTCTACCCATGGACGTATAACGCATTGCTGGGCCTGTTGAGCGTGACGGGCCTGGCGCGTGGGCGTCAGGTCAAGACGTTCATGGTCTTCGGGCAGCCCAACGGCATCGCCGGTGACGTGACGACGGAGTGGACAGACCGCAACGTCATGCCCTACTACAGGGGCACCTGGGCCAGCATCCGCCGCGTTGGGCATCGACGAGTACAAGCGGATGGTATCGACAGCGTCGCGTTCGACAACGTGCCGGCGACAGGCACCAAGGCATGACATGGGCGACGAGCAGAAGGCGGTGAGCGGCGCCTTGTCGGCGCTGCTCGCGCGGCGATCGGTGTCGCCGAAGCGGCTGCGCGCTCCGGGGCCGGCTCGAGAGGTTCTCGACAGCATCATCGACGCTGGCCTCCGCGCACCGGACCATGGCGAGCTGCATCCATGGCGGTCATCGAGTTCCCCTCCGACGCCAGGGAAGCGTTGCCCGATTTCTTTGAGGCGGAAAAGCGTGCCCGCGATCCGGCCGAAGCGCCGACGATTTCATACGAGCCCGCGAGCATGCGACACACGCCCTGTTGTCGTGCTGGCGTTCATGTCCGGCCGGAGCGCCACCGGCGCGTGCCGTACCACGAGCAGTGGCTGAGCGCAGGCGCTGCCCTCGGCAACATGCTGATGGCGTGTCACTTGCTCGGCTTCGGCGCCATCATGCTGAGCGGCGAACGCTGCCAGGACGCTGCACAGCGCGAAGCCTTGAGGCTGCAAGCGAACGAGGTGCTCGCGGGTTTCGTCATCATCGGTACCATCACCAAGGCGGCCTCCGCCGGCGCGGCCAGTCGACCGGGAGCTTTGTGGTCAATATGAGATCTGGAGCGACGCCCACGCCTCCCCGCGCGACGTCGTGACACAGGTTTGACGGCCACTTACTCCATGGACGCCGCGGCACGGGCGTTCGGCGCCATGCTGTCATATCTCTGTCACGGGGCGCTCCTACGGTGGGACCGACATATCCGGATTTCCGGATATGTCGACGCGCGATCAGCCGCCGTGGGTCAGGCAGTGCCCGCTCGCATGGCGATTGACCAATGCATTCCTGCCGATGAAGGAGCGAGGAACATGAGAGCGAACATTCCCATAGCCGCGGCGACGCTCGCGGTCGTCGCGACGATGAGCGCCCCCACCGCCACGGCACAGAGCCAGGTCGTCAAGATCGATGGCTCCAGCACGGTGTACCCGATGACCGAAGGCGTAGCTGAAGAGTTTCAGAAGTCGAAGAAGGAGGCGATCAAGGTGACCGTGGGCATCTCTGGCACGGGTGGCGGGTTCAAGAAGTTCTGCCGCGGCGAAACCGACATCCAGACGCCTCGCGGCCCATCCTCAAGAAGGAGATGGCGGAGTGCAGGCGGCGGGCATCGAGTATATCGAGCTCCCTGTAGCGTTCGATGCGCTCACGGTGGTGGTCAATCCGAAGAACACCTTCCTGAAGCAGATCAGGGTCGAAGAGCTCAACAAGATGTGGGAGCCGGCCGCTCAGGGCAAGATAACGCGCGGGAACCAGATCAATCCGGACTGGCCCGATGCGCCCTTCAAGCTGTTCGGCGCGGGCT
>CAWFRK010000006.1:0-39306 GCA_963818175.1 uncultured beta proteobacterium
CTGGCAAAGCAGTGGGACAGGAAGCCCTCCGCCACCGAGCCCAGTCGCTTGGGCTTGTGAACCACCGTGGCCAGGGAACGGTGCATCGCCGGCAGCCGGGTTTGCAACTCGACGAGTGCGCCCTGCTCCAGGGCTTCGGCGACCGCCAGCCGGGAAAGGGAGCCCAGTCCCAAGCCCGAGCGCACCGCGCGCTTGACCGCCTCGTTGCTGCCCAGTTCCAGCCCGACATGGATCGAGGGCAGCGACGATGTGAGCCAACGATCTGCTGCTTCGCGTGTGCCCGAACCCTGCTCGCGCAGGATCCAATCGGCCTCCGCGAGCCTCCTGGCACTGACTTGGGCACCACCGAGGGGATGGCCCGGCGCGGCAACGACGACGAGCTTGTCGCTCTGCCAACGGCGCACCGCGAGTTCCGGATGGGGAGCCCGCCCCTCGATGAAGCCGATATCGACATCTGAGCTCGACGCCAACGGACTGCAGGACTTGGACCTGCCGGTGTCTGCTATGTCGAGCCGCACCTGTAATTCCGCGGATGCACTTGCTTATATTGGGAGATCAGGCTCGGCAACAGGTATTCGCCGATGGTGAATCTTGAACGCGATGCGCAGCGGCGCGGAGTGCTCGGCCTCGAACAGCCGCTCAAGCCTCCCAGGGCCTGCTCCACCAGCGAGACCGCGCGCGGCAGGAAGGCCCGGCCGTTCTCGTTCAGCACCAGCCTTCGGCTGACCCGGCTCCAGCAACCTCAACCGCGCATGGAGGCTTCCAGCTCGGGCCAGGGCCATGCTGGCGGCCGACTGGGAGCGGGCCACCTCGCCCGCCGCCGCTCGGGTGGAACCCTCGCTGGCGGTCGCGGAAAAAACCTCCAGCTGGCGCAGGGTCACACGCAGCCGCTGATCAGAAAGTACCGTCCATGGTGCACGGAATTATGCGCTTTCTCGTTCACCATGAAGTCCCTACTAACTCCTGCTCAACAGCCTGAGAAAACCTGCCATGGAGCGCGACGCATGAACACCACCCTGACTGCTGCGGGCCTGCGCTTGCGCACCACCACCGGACGCACCGCGAAATGGCTGCCGGGCGTGGGCCGCAGGAGTTCCTCATCGCCTTGGCCGCGACCTTCGTGTCGAGCCTCCACGGCGGACCCCAGCTGCTCTACGCCCTGCTCTTCGGCGGCGGCATTTTCGACTACCTCAGCCATGAGGCGCGCGCAACCGCCCCGGCATCGAATTCGCCGCGCGTACCGTGCTGCGCCTGGGCGTCGGCCTGCTGGGCGTGCGATCACGGTGGCCCAGATCGCCTCGCTCGGCTGGACCACGGCGCTGATGGCGCCGGGGTGGTCACCACCATCCCCCTGGGCCTGCTGCTGCGCGCCGCTTCGGGCTTACGCGCGCCCAGGGCGTGCTCTGTGGCGGCTCGGTCGACTGCGGTGCCTCCGCGGCGCTGGCCATCTCGGCGGTCCTGCCGCGCGACAAGGAAGGCGAACGCTTCACGTTGATGGTGGTGGTCACCGTCACGATCATGTCGACCATCGCGATGGTGCTGTATCCGCTGCTGGCCAGGGCGTTCACATGCCTCCCGCCCTCCGGGGCTGTTTCTGGGCGGCACGATCCATGACGCGGCGCATGCCGCCGGCGCCGGCTACATGCCCCGCACCGAGACCGGCGACGTCGCTGTCGTCGTCAAGCTGTTTCGCGCGACGCGGGCGCTGGCGGTGGTCGCCATCGCCGCGGCATGGCGCAAGAGCGGCGGACAGGCAGAGGGGTCGGCGCGGCCGCCGCTCGTGCCGCGGTTCCTGTGGGTGTTCGTGGGCCTGGTCGGCATCGGCTCGATGGGCGCCATTCCGCCGGCGGTCGTGGACGGCCTCAGCTCCGCATCGCGAGCCTGCCTGGTGGTGGCCATCGCGGCCCTCGGCATGCACACCTCCTTCCTCAGCTCGCCCGCGCCGGATGGCGTCCGCTGCGCTGATCATCATCGAGACCTTCTGGCGGCCGCACTCGTGCTCGGCTTTGCGCTGCTTTCGAAGTGATCCAGGCCCACCACTGATCCTTGCCGGTGGCAGCTCGCCTGCCATGCCCCGGACGGCCCACCAGATCTTTTCACGCCAACCGAAGAATCAACGATGACCCGCAAGACAAGCACCCTCCTCGCCACCTGCGCCGCCCCGTCGAGCCGCCGCCATCTGCTGGCGGGCAGTGCCGGCGCGCCGTCTCGCCGGCCCGGACCTGGACCGGCAGCGCCGGCGCAGCCGAGGCGAAACCCCTGCCCGGCTATGCAGCCTGGAATGACCCGAACAGCGTGATCGTGCACAGTTCCAGCACGCTGGAAACCAGGCGAAGCGCCATCGGCATCAGCGTCATCACGCCGTCCGAACGTTTGTACGTGCGCAACAACCTGCCTGCGCCAGGATGCCTCCATCCTGTCCGACCGCGATGCCTGGCAGATCGCGATCGAAGGCGAGGAACCCCCGCACCCTGACCGGGCGCGAGCTGAAGGCCCTCGGCGTCGAAACGGTGGCGACGGTGCTGCAGTGTCGGCGACGGCCGCGGCTTCTTCCCCAGCAAGCCGAGCGGCAGCCCATGGACAGTGGGCGCCGCGGGCTGCGTCATGTGGAGCGGCGTGCCGTTGAAAGCGGTGGCGCAGGCGCTCGGCGGCGTGGCCGACGGCATGCTGCACATCACCGGCACGGGCGGCGAGAAGCTGCCCGAGGGCATCGATCCGAGAGCATCGTGGTCGAGCGCTCGGTGCCGATCAAGGCGCTCGACGACGCGCTGCTGGTCTGGGAGATGAACGGCGCGCCACTGTCGCTGGCGCACGGCGGGCCGCTGCGCCTGATCGTGCCGGGCTACCAGGGTGTCAACAACATCAAGTACATCAAGCGGCTGGCCTTCACGGCCGCCGAGACCGACGCCAAGATCATGGCGCACGGCTACCGCATCACGCCCCCGGGAGGCAAGGCCGATCCGAGCCAGGACTCGGTGCTGGAGATGAGCGTCAAGTCGTGGATCAATTCGCCCACGCCCGACGAAGGCGACTTGAGCGCCGGCACGGTGCAGATACAAGGCGTGGCCTTCGGCGGCGTGCACGCGGTCAAGCGTGTCGAAGTGTCCATCGACGGCGGCAAGAGCTGGCGCGATGCGCGCTTCATCGGCCCCGACCTGGGCAAGTTCGCGTGGCGCCAGTTCGCGCTGCAGGCCAAGCTGCCGGCGGGCACGCACACGCTGGCCAGCCGCGCCACCGATGCCGCCGGCAACGTGCAGCCGGAGCAACGCATCGAGAACGTCAGCGGCTACAACAACACGAGCTGGGCCGATCACGCGGTGAAGCTCATCGTGGCTTGATGAATCGAAGGAAGTACCGCATGCATTCGACCCGAACCCCTCGCCAGGCACTGCGCCGGCTGTTCGTTGCACTGCTGCCCGCGACGCTGGCCTTGCTAGGCGTGCAGGCACATGCAGCCGATGCGGCGGATCAGCTCGCCGTCGGCAAGAAGCTCTTCACGCAAGCGGTGCCGGCCTGCGCCGTGTGCCACACGTTGAAGGATGCCGGTAGCGAAGGTGCCGTCGGGCCGGTGCTCGACGAGCTCAGGCCCGATGCCGCCCGCGTGGTGAACGCGTTGCGCAATGGCCTGGGCAACATGCCGTCCTACAAGGGCAGCTTGTCCGAAGAGCAGATGCAGGCGCTGGCGCGCTACGTCGCGAAGGCGAGCGGGGCGGCGCAGTAGCCCATCGACGTCGCGCGCCTTGCATGCGAGGCGGCGCAGTCCATCGAAGAGGCTCCGAGCCAGCACACCACAAACACATTCCAATCAGGTTATACGAACAGTCCTCAATGTCATTTGTTGGTAATCGAGAGCATGCCTAGACTTCTTGGCAATCAAGACCCACGGAGACATCGATGGATCGCTACACGGTTCTCGTCACGGCGCAGCACCTCGTGCCCGAAGCGCAGCAGATCCTGCGCGATGCAGGGGCACGCATCGAGTTCATGACCGATCCGATCACCGAGGGGAGTCTGATCGAGCGCTTCGCAGCGGGACCGGTGGACGCCGTCGTGCTGCGCGGCTCCAAGCCGTTCACGGCGCGCGTGCTCGCCGCCGCACGCGGCCTGAAGATCATCGCCAAGAACGGCGCCGGCATCGACAGCGTCGACCTCGACGAGGCCGCGCGTCGCGGCATCACCGTCGCGGTAGCGCCGGGTGCGAACGCCGATGCCGTGGCCGAACACTCGGTCGCGCTCATGCTCGCGCTGGTGCGCGACCTCCACCGTCTCGACCGCAAGCTTCGCCAAGGCGGTTGGGAAGGCACTTCGTGGCTGGGGCGCGACTTTCGCGGATCGGTCGTCGGGCTCGTGGGCTACGGCAGCATCGGCCGCAGCACCGCGCGCCTCGCGTCTGCGCTCGGCGCGAGAGTGATCGTGTTCGGTCGCGCGCGCAGCGAGGCCGACGGCTTCGAGCTCGAGACCGATCTGGACCAGCTGCTCGCGCGCGTCGACATCCTGAGCCTGCACTGCCCGCTCACCGAACAGACGCGCTGCCTCATCGGGCGCCGCGAGCTGGCGCTGCTGAAGCCGGGTGCGCTGCTCGTCAACACCGCGCGCGGCCCGATCATCGACGAGGCGGCGCTGGTCGACGCGCTGCGCAGCGGGCATCTCGGCGGTGCGGGACTGGACACCTTCGAGGTCGAGCCGATCGCGCCCGACAACCCGCTGCTCGCGCTCGATAACGTCATCCTCACGCCGCACGTCGCGGGCGTCACGCGCAACGCGGCGCTGCAGGTGGCGACGATCACAGCGCAAAACGTCGTCGACACCCTCGCAGGTCGTACGTTGCCGCGTGCCCATCTCGTCGCAGGCCCCGCGGCCTCCAGGCCATAAGCGCTTCACCAGCCTGCTCGCCAGCCGTTCGCAGCACGCCGTATCGACGATACGGCCCGAAGGAGACATCCGATGACCGCCAACACAGAGTCCGCAAGCGCGTCGCGCGGCTCGCTGCACACCCATCCGGACGATCCGACACGCGAGGTCGCCGACCTGCCGTCCCCTTGCGTCCAGGCCCACGCCGCGAACCTGATGGTGCTGCACGACGGCACTCTGGGCTGCGTCTGGTTCGGCGGCTCGATGGAAGGGCGTTCGGACATCTCGGTGTACATGTCGCGGCTCGAGCCCGGCTCGACGCAGTGGACCGCGCCGGTCCGGCTCTCCGACGATCCGGAGCGCTCGGAGCAGAACCCGATCCTGTTCCCGGCGCCCGACGGCTCGCTGTGGCTGCTGCACACGGCGCAGGTCTCCGGCAACCAGGACACCTCGGTCGTGCGCCGCCGCGTCTCGCACGACAACGGCCGCACCTGGGGGCCGACCGAAACGCTGCAAGGACGCGCCGGCCGGCACCTTCGTCCGGCACCCGATCCACGTCCACAGCGACGGAAGCTGGCTGCTGCCGATCTTCAACTGCCGCACGCTCCCCGGCGAGAAGTGGGACGGCAGCCTGGACGAAAGCGGCGTCATGCGCTCGACCGACCAGGGCAAGTCGTGGCAGCACATCCCGGTGCCGGACAGCCTCGGCTGCGTCCACATGAGCATCGTCCCGGCCGCGAGCAATCGCTTGCTCGGGTTCTTCCGCAGTCGCTGGGCCGACTTCATCTACCGAACGGTCAGCGACGACGGCGGCCTCACGTGGGCGCAAGCCGGTGCCGACGGTCCTGCCGAACAACAACTCGTCGATCCAGGCGCTGCGGCTGGCCGACGGACGACTCGCAATGATCTTCGAACGCGAGCAGCGCGGCGAATGCGACCGAGCGGCGTGCATCGCTCTACGACGAGCTGGAGGACGAGGCCGGCCGGCCGCGGGCGGCCAGGCAGAAAAGATCCAGCAGCCGGCGCGCCGGGCGTTCTGGGGCGCGCCGCGGGCGCCGATGACGCTCGCGCTGTCGGCAGACGACGGGCTCACGTGGCCGTGGCAGCGCAACCTCGAGGTCGGCGACGGCTGGTGCATGAGCAACGACTCGGCGCGCGGGCTCAATCGCGAGTATTCGTATCCCTCGATCCGGCAAGGTGCGGACGGCGCGCTGCACCTGGCCTACACGGTGCTTCCGGCAGCACATCCGCCATGTGCGACTGATGCCGGAGTGGGTCACGCAAGGGTAGAAGAGTTCATAGACCTCTCGAGCAAATCATCAGGAGACAGCAATGAAGCGTCAGCACTTTCTTCGCGCGGCCGCCGCCGCCGCACTGGCCACCTGCATTTCGGGTGCGTGGGCGCAGTCCTATCCAGCCAAGCCGGTGACGATCGTCATCCCGTTCCCGCCGGGCGGCACGCTCGACGTGATCGGCCGCCAGCTGGCGCAGAAGCTCGGCCCAGCAGACGGGCCAGACCTTCATCGTCGACAACCGGCCGGGCGGCGCGGGGACGATCGGCGCGATCGCGGTGAAGAACGCCGCGCCCGACGGCTACACGCTGCTCTTCAGTCCCTCGTCGACGACGACCACGCCGATGACGATGAAGTCGGCGCCCTACGACATCGTCAAGGACTTCGCGCCGGTCGCGCTCGTCGCCAAGGCGCCGCTCGCAGTCGCGATCAACAAGAACCTGCCGATCACCGACATGAAGAGCCTGGTCGCCTATGCCAAGGCCAACCCCGGCAAGATGACCTTCGCGATCGGCTCTTCCGGATCGGCCGGGCCACCTCTCGACCGAGCTGCTGCGGCGCGCCGCCGGCATCGAGTACACGATCGTGCCGTACAAGGGGTCGGCACCCGCGTACCAGGACCTGGTCGGCGGGCAGATCGATGCCTTCATCGATCCGGTGCTGGGGTCGCAGTCGTTCGCGAAGGCCGGCCAGCTGCGCGTGATCGGCGTGACCTCGAAGACCCGCCTCTCGAGCCTGCCCGACGTGCCTGCCGTCGGCGAGACGGTCCCGGGCTACGAGTTCTACAGCTGGTATGGCCTGTGGGGCCCGGCGAAGCTGCCGCCGGAGGTCGTGAGCCAAGCTGAACACCGAGGTCAACAAGGCGCTGACGGGCGACATGCGCGACAAGCTCACGAGCCAGGGCGTGCTGGTCAGCGGCGGCTCGGTCGCCGACTTCGTCAAGTTCCAGCAGGAGGACATGGCCAAGTCGCAGAAGATCATCACCGAGGGGAACATCCGTGCAGAGTGAAGCACCACGCGCCGTCGTCACCGGCAGCAGCTCGGGCATCGGCCGCGCGATCGCCGAGCGCCTGCTGGCCGAGGGCTGGCAGGTGATCGGCGTCAACCGCGGCGCGACCGACATCGACCATCCGGCGTTCTCGACCCTGCGCGCCGACCTGAGCCAGGGCGCGGACGTCGATCGCGTCGCGGCCACCCTCGGCACGCCCGACGCCGTCGTTCACGCCGCCGGCGTGCTGCGCGCCGGCAGGCTCGGCGAGCTGCAGCCTGCCGACGCCGAGACGATGTGGCGCCTGCACGTCGACGCCGCCACGCGCCTCGCGAATACGCTGCTGCCGCGGATGGCCGAGGCCGGTCGCGGGCGCATGGTGCTGATCGGCAGCCGGGTGTCCAGCGGCATGCCGGGGCGCAGTCAATACGCGGCAAGCAAGGCCGCGCTCGTGGCCCTGGCGCGCAGCTGGGCCTCGGAGGTGGTGGCGCGAGGAGTCACCGTCAACATCGTGTCTCCGGCCGCGACCGAGACGCCGATGCTGGTCGACCCCGGGCGGGCAACGTCGCAGCCGAAGCTGCCGCCGCTCGGGCGACTGATCCGCCCCGACGAAGTGGCTGCGCTGGTCGCATTCCTGCTGTCCGACTCGGCCGGAGCCATCACCGGGCAGGACGTGCAGATCTGTGGGGGCTCGTCGCTGCCCCGTTGACTTGGCGCAGCCCTTGCGCCACCTGCCGCAGGCAATCGATGAGCCGATCGCTGCTCGTCGTGCGCTTGCGCCCGGCGAGCGAGATCACTCCGACCGGCGGCAGCTCGATCGGCACCTTCAGCGGCAACACCCGCACCAGCCCCTCGCGCTCGAAGTGGCGCGCGACGGTGTCGGCGAGAAAGCCGAGCGTCCCACGCTCGCGCATGAAGGTCAGCGTGACGAGGAACGACGCCGACTCGACGATGTCGGCCGGCGGATGCAGCTTGTGCTTGTAGAACATCTGGTTGAGCTTGATGCGCGACGACGCCCACGTCGGCGGAACGATCCAGGCCAGCTTGGCGAGGTCGCTCCAGGCCGGGCGCGGCACGTCGAACAGCGGGTGATCGGGGCGCGCGACGATCGCCATCGGCTCCTCGTACAGCGCCTCGGTCTCCAGGTCCGGCGAGGCATAGCCCGGCTCGAGGCGGCCGACGAACAGGTCGAGCTCGCCGACGCGCAGCCGCGGCAGCAGGCGCGTGAGGTCGCCCTCCTCGACCGAGACGGTGGTCTGCGCCGAATGCGGCTTTCAGCATGTCGACGGCGCGCGCCAGCAGCACCGGCATGGCCACCACCATCGCGCCGACGCTGCGTACGCCCGGCGGCGCCGCTGGCCACCGCGGCGATCTCGTCGCAGCGTGCGCGCGTAGTCGGCCAGCACCGAGCGCGCGAAGCGCACCACGGTGACGCCGTAGGCGGTGGGCTCGGTGCCGCGCGTCGAGCGCGCGAACAGCTCGAGGTCGAACATGCGCTCGATCTCGGCGAGCGTCTTCGACACCGCCGGCTGCGTGACGCGAGAGGAACTCCGCGGCGCGGCCGAGGTGGCGGAACTCGTCGAGCGCGACCAGCAGCTGCAGGTGCCTGCAGCTTGAGGTTGGAGCGCAGAACGCGGTCGATATCGGCCATCGCGCGATCCATTTCCAAAATGGTTATGAAGAGAGTCCTCAACTTCATTGGATTGTAATCATCGCGACAGCCAGACATTCGCCGCATTCCACGAAGCGTCCATCCAGGAGACAAGATGCAGCATCCAACCGCCGCCAGTTCGTCCTCGGCACCCTCGGCGCCGCCGCCACTTCGCTGCTCGCGACCACGCAGCGCGCCTTCGCCGCCGGCTACCCCGAGCGCCCGATCACCTTCATCTGCCCGTGGCCGGCCGGCGGCACGGCCGACGTGACGATGCGCGCGCTGTGCACCGTCGCGGCCAAGCAGCTCGGCCAGACCATCGTGGTCGAGAACAAGGCCGGCGCCTCCGGCATGCTCGGGCCAAGGCCATGGCGATCGCCAAGCCCGACGGCTACACCATCGGCCAGATCCCGATCTCGGTGACGCGCTTCTCGCAGCTCGGCACGGTGCAGATCGACCCGCTGCAAGGACCTCACCTACATCGCCCGCACCTCGGGCCAGACCTTCGGCATCGCGGTGCGCGCCGAGGCGCCGTGGAAGACGCTGAAGGAACTCGTCGCCGCGGCCAAGGCCAGCCCCGGCAAGCTCACCTACGCGCAGCGCCGGCATCGGCGGCGCGACGCACGTGGGCATGGAAGAGTTCGCGCTGGCCGCCGGCATCCAGCTCAACCACATCCCGTACAAGGGCGGCGCGCCGCGCTGCAGGACGCTGCTGGGCGGCCAGGTCGACATGCTGGCCGACTCCAGCTCCTGGGCGCCGCACGTCAAGGCCGGCAAGCTGCGCCTGCTCGCGACCTGGGGCGAGCAGCGCACCAGCGACTTCAAGGACGTGCCGACGCTGAAGGAGCGGGCTACAACGTCGTGGTCGATGCGCCCAACGGCATCGGCGCGCCCAAGGGCCTGGAGCCCGCCGATCGCGCAGCGCCTGCGCGAGGCCTTCAAGGCTCGCGGC
Organism: uncultured beta proteobacterium; assembly: GCA_963818175.1. Classification (GTDB taxonomy): domain Bacteria; phylum Pseudomonadota; class Gammaproteobacteria; order Burkholderiales; family Burkholderiaceae_C; genus Caldimonas. Next base: position 9,735 of record CAWFRK010000006.1, read on the forward strand.
CGCCAGCCCGGAGTTCGCCGCCGCCTGCGACAAGATCGACGCGCCGCTGATGTACCTGGACGGCCCCGACTACGAGAAGTACGTCGCCGCCACGTACGAGAAGGAGACGCAGCTGATCGAGACGCTGAAGCTCAAGGAGCTGATGGCAAGGGTTGATGCGCGATGGCCACGCGTCACCGCCTCACCGCTGATCCGCCTGCACGCCAACGACAACGTGCTGGTCGCGCGCCAGCCGATCGCGCTCGGCCAGGAGCTGCCCGAGTTCGGCCTGCGCATGCGCGCGCAGGTGCCGGCCGGCCACAAGATCGCCGCGCGGCGCATCGCCGCCGGCGAGCCGGTGCAAGAAGTACGACACCGTGATCGGCGTGGCCGCGCGCGACATCGAGGCCGGCGAGCACGTGCACTCGCACAACCTCGAGCTGGTCGACTTCGACCGCGACCCGGGCTTCTGCGAGGACGTGCGGCCGGTCGACTACGTGCCCGAGGCCGAGCGCGCGACCTTCATGGGCATCGTGCGCGCCCGACGGCCGCGTGGCGCACGCGCAACTTCATCGGCATCCTGTCGTCGGTCAACTGCTCGGCGACGGTGATCAAGCAACATCGCCGCGCACTTCACGCCCGAGCGGCTGGCGGACTATCCCCAACGTCGACGGCGTGGTCGCCTTCGCGCAGACCAGCGGCTGCGGCATGTCGTCGCCGAGCGAGCACTTCGACGTGCTGCGCCGCACGCTCGCCGGCTACGCGCGCCACCCCAACCTGGCCGGCGTGCTGATCGTCGGCCTGGGCTGCGAGCGCAACCAGGTCGCCGGCCTGGTCGAGTCGCAGGGGCTGGAGCTCGGCCGCCAAGCTGCGCACGCTGCGTGATGCAGGACACCGGCGGCACGCGCGCGACGATCGCGGCCGGCATCGCCGCGATCGAGGCGATGCTGCCGGCGGCCAACGACGTCAAGCGCGAGCCGGTCAGCGCCGCGCACCTGAAGATCGGCCTCGAGTGCGGCGGCTCCGACGGCTTCTCCGGCATCACCGCCAACCCCGCGCTGGGCGCGGCGATGGACATCCTGGTGCGCCACGGCGGCACCGCGATCCTGTCGGAGACGCCGGAGATCCACGGCGTCGAGTACATGCTGACGCGCCGCGCGGTCACGCCCGAGGTCGGCCAGAAGCTGCTCGACCGCCTGGCCTGGTGGGAGGAGTACACGCGCGGCCACAACGGCCAGTTCAACGGCGTGGTCGGCCCGGGCAACCAGGCCGGCGGCCTGGCCAACATCTTCGAGAAGTCGCTCGGCTCGGCGATGAAGGGCGGCACCACGCCGCTGCAGGCGGTCTACGAATACGCCGAGCCGATCGACAAGGCCGGCTTCGTGTTCATGGACTCGCCGGGCTACGACCCGGTGGCCTCGACCGGCCAGATCGCCAGCGGCGCCAACCTGATCTGCTTCACCACCGGGCGCGGCTCGATGTTCGGCTCCAAGCCGGCGCCGACGATCAAGCTGGCGAGCAACACGCCGATGTACACGCGGCTCGAGGAGGACATGGACATCAACTGCGGCCTCGTGCTCGACGGCGAGCTGACGTGCGAGCAGATGGGCCAGCGCATCTTCGAGCACGATCCTGCGTGCCGCCTCGGGCGAGCCGACCAAGAGCGAGCTGCTCGGGCCTGGGCGACCACGAATTCGTGCCCTGGCACCTGGGCATCGTCAGCTGAAGGAGCTGCCCATGACCTGACACCTGACCCGCGACGAACTGCATCCGCTCGCAGAACTTCATCGCCGGCCGCTGGCGCGACGCCGCCGACGGCGCGCTGCTGCGCGTCGTCGAACCCGGCCGACGACAGCCGCATCACGCGACGTGCCGGACAGCGCGCGCGGCCGACGCGCGCGCCGCGGTCGACGCCGCGCAGGCCGCGTTCCCCGCCTGGCGCGCCACGCCGGCCAAGCAGCGCGCGCAGCTGCTCAAGCGCTGGAACGACGCTGATCGTCGCGCACCAGGAAGACCTCGGGCGCGCTGATCTCGCGCGAGCAGGGCAAGCCGCTGGCCGAAGGCGCGCGGCGAGGTGCTGTACGCGCGCGAGCTACGTCGAGTGGTTCGCCGAGGAGGCGACCCGCGCCTACGGCGACGTGATTCCCGGCGCCGGTGCGCGGCCGCAGCATGATGGCGGTCAAGGAGCCGGTGGGCGTGGTCGCCGCGATCACGCCGTGGAACTTTCCGGCCGCGATGATCGCGCGCAAGATCGCGCCGGCGCTGGCCGCCGGCTGCACGGTGGTGGCCAAGCCCGCCGAGGACACGCCGCTGACCTCGCTGGCGCTGGTGCGCCTGGCCGAGGAGGCGGGCTTCCCGGCCGGCACGATCAACATCGTCACCGCTTCGCGCGAGCGCACGCCGGAAGTCGTCGACGTGTGGCTGGCCGACGCGCGCGTGCGCAAGATCACCTTCACCGGCTCGACGCCGGTGGGCAAGCACCTGGCGCGCGCCTCGGCCGACACGCTGAAGAAGCTGTCGCTCGAACTGGGCGGCAACGCGCCGTTCATCGTCTTCGACGATGCCGACCTCGACGCCGCGGTCGAAGGGCTGATGGTGGCCAAGTTCCGCAACGGCGGCCAGACCTGCGTCTGCCCGAACCGCGTCTACGTGCACGCGGCGGTGCACGACCGCTTCGTCGAGAAGCTGGCGGCGCGCGTCGGCGCGCTGAAGGTCGGCCCGGCGAGCCGCGACGGACTCGCAGATCGGCCCGATGATCAACGCCCGCGCGGTCGAGAAGATCGAGCGCCACGTCGACGACGCGGTGGCCAAGGGCGCGACGGTGGTCGTCGGCGGCCGCCGCGTGCGCGACGCCGTGGCCGACGGCCCGAACTACTACGCGCCGACGGTGCTGACCGGCGCGACGCCGGCGATGGAGCTGTCGTGCGAGGAGACCTTCGGCCCGGTGGTGCCGGTGTTCCGCTTCGACAGCGAGGACGAGGTCGTCGCGCTGGCCAACGACACGCCGTTCGGCCTGGCCGCGTACTTCTACACGCAGCGACATCGCGCGCGTCTGGCGCGTGGCCGAGGCGCTGGAGACCGGCATCGTCGGCATCAACGAAGGCGCGCTCGCGGCCGAGGCCGCGCCGTTCGGCGGCGTCAAGGAATCGGGCTACGGCCGCGAAGGCTCGCGCCACGGCCTCGACGACTACATGCACATCAAGTACCTGTGCCAGGGCGGCCTGGCCTGACGGAGACAGCCGTGCGCAATCCATTCAAGGCCGCGCTCGCGCGCGGCGACAAGCTGCAGATCGGCCTGTGGCTGTCGATGGCCGCATCCGTACAGCGCCGAGGTCTGCGCCACGGCCGGCTTCCACTGGCTGCTGATCGACGGCGAGCACGCGCCCAACGACGTGCGCAGCACGCTCGCGCAATTGCAGGCGGTCGCGCCTTACCCGGCGCACCCGGTGGTGCGCGCCGTCAGCGGCGACCCGGCGCTGATCAAGCAGCTGCTCGACATCGGCGTGCAGACGCTGCTGGTGCCGATGGTCGACACGCCCGAGCAGGCCGCGCGCGCTGGTCGCCGCCACGCGCTACCCGCCGCAAGGCACGCGCGGCGTCGGCGCCGCGGTCGCGCGCGCGTCGCGCTGGGGCGCGCGGCGCGACTACCTGCGACACCGCCAACGACGAGGTCTGCCTGCTGGTGCAGGCCGAGACCGTCGACCGCGCTGGCCAACCTCGAAGCGATCTGCGCGGTCGACGGCGTGCACGGCGTGTTCATCGGGCCGGCCGACCTGGCGGCATCGATGGGCCACCGCGGCAACGGCCCGGCCATCCCGAGGTGCAGGCCGCGATCGAAGCGGCGATCCGGACCATCGTCGCCAGCGGCAAGGCCGCCGGCACGCTGACCGGCGACACCGCGCTGGCGCGGCGCTACCTGGAGCTGGGCGCGAGCTTCGTCGCGGTCGGCATCGACGTGACCTTGCTGGCGCAGGGCACGCCGCAGGCTCGCGGCGGAATTCGGCCTCGGCACCGACGGCGCGATGGCGCGCCGCCGGCGCATCGCGCCTACTGACCAACGGACGACAGACACCATGGGCAAGACACTGAAGATCGCCGCGATCCCCGGCGACGGCATCGGCAAGGAAGTGATGCCCGAAGGGCCTGCGCGTGCTGGAGGCGGCGGCGCGCCGCTTCGGCATCGACCTGCAGGTCACGCACATCGACTGGGCGAGCTGCGACTACTACGCCAGCACCGGCGAGATGATGCCGGACGACTGGAAGGCCCAGCTCGAAGGCATGGACGCGATCTACTTCGGCGCCGTCGGCTGGCCGGCCACGGTGCCGGACCACGTCTCGCTGTGGGGCTCGCTGCTGAAGTTCCGGCGCGAGTTCGACCAGTACATCAACCTGCGGCCGGTGCGCCTGTTCGAAGGCGTGCCCTGCCCGCTGGCCGGCCGCAAGCCCGGCGACATCGACTTCTTCATCGTGCGCGAGAACACCGAGGGCGAGTACACCAACCTCGGCGGCGTGATGTACGCGGGCACCGAACGCGAGATCGTGATCCAGGAAGTCGGTGTTCAGCCGCCACGGCGCCGACCGCGTGCTGAAGTACGCCTTCGAACTGGCGCAGTCGCGCGCCGCGCAAGCACCTGACGGTGGCGACCAAGAGCAACGGCATCGCGATCAGCATGCCGTGGTGGGATGGCCGCGCCGACGCGATGCGGCAAGGGCTATCCGCAGGTGACGGTCGACAAGCAGCACATCGACATCCTGTCGGCGCGCTTCGTGCTGCAGCCGCAGCGCTTCGACGTGGTGGTGGCGACCAACCTGTTCGGCGACATCCTGTCCGACCTGGGGCCGGCCTGCACCGGCACGATCGGCCTGGCGCCCTCGGCCAACCTCAATCCCGAGCGCAAGTTCCCGTCGCTGTTCGAGCCGGTGCACGGCTCGGCGCCCGACATCTACGGGCAGAACATCGCCAACCCGGTGGCGATGATCTGGTCGGGCGCGTTGATGCTCGACTTCCTCGGCTAGCCGCGAGGCGCACGACGCGATCGTGCGGGCGATCGAGCAGGTGCTGGTCGAAGGGCCGCGCACGCGCGACCTTGGCGGCAAGGCGTCGACGACCGAGATGGGCAAGGCCATCGCACAATTGATCTGATTGATTTCCCTCCTTGCCGTGCTCCCGGCGCTGGCCATCGCGACCAAACCGCTGGATCACTCGGGGCAGCCCCAGGTTGGCAAGGCGTCCTACTACGCGAAATTCTTCGCCGGCCGCAAGATGGCCAATGGCGAGCCAATGCGTTTGCATTCCAACAATGCGGCCAGCCGCAGCCTGCCTTTGGGCACCACCGCGCGCGTGACAAATCTCGAGAACGGCCGCTCGGTTGTGGTCGAGATAAAGGACCGCGGCCCGTATGTCGAGGGCCGGATCATCGACGTCTCACCGGGCACGGCGCGGGCGCTTGGGATGCTCCAGCAAGGCTTGGCCATGGTCGAGGTGGTACCGCTGACGGTGCCGCAGCCTGATGGCAGCGTTATCACGCCTTCGCAGCAGGCAAGGTCTTCTTGATATAGAGCTCGGTCCGCCAAATGGGTTGCCCCAGACCTGACACTCACTAGCAGGTGACTAACAGGGCGGCGCGGGGGTTCGTAGAATGCTTGCCTCGATGGAAGTCAGAGGGTTCTCCTGGCCGTCCACGGCCTTCATTTCCATCCCCGAATAGAGCTCCGGAAACGGCAGCGGCACTGCGTTTGCGCCGAGCGCGTTGAACATGTCGAGGTACAGCGGAGCCTGGATCACCCGTATCTTCAGTCCCTGGATGTCCTCCAGCTTGGCGACAGGGCGGCGGCTGTTTGTCAGATGCCTGAAACCGTGCTCCCAGTACGCCAACCCGACCAGCCCCTTGTCTTCGAGCTTGTCCATCAGCTTCTTTCCGATAGGTCCATCGAGCACCTTCCTGGGTATGCGGTGGATGGATGGCTCGCGGATCGACGGCATGCACTCGGTGCTTCATGAACGCCGGCGTTCCAGCACTTGAGGATTGACTGGATTCGGCGGCCGGCCGGCGTCCGGACCATGTCCCAAGGCGGCGATCAGGTTGTCGGCCGCCAGGTTCGCCATCGCCCGCCGCGTCACTTCGCTTCCCGGCGCGTTGTGAGGCGTCATCACCAGGTTCGGCACATCGAGCAGTCCCGGCAGAAAGTCGGGCTCTCCTTCGAATACGTCGAGTGCTGCCGCGGCAATGCGTCGCCCGCGAAGTGCGTCAAGCAGAGCCGCGTCGTCGACGATGCCGCCGCGGGCAACATTGGTCAGCGTTGCAGTGGGCTTCATCAACGCGAGCTCGGGTGCCCCGATGGTATGGCGACTTTCCGGCGCGTAAGGCAGCACGAGGATGACATGGTCTGCCTGGCGCAGGAGGTCTTCCTTGCCGCAGTACCTCGCTCCCAATCGCTGTTCAACTTCGGGCGCGACGCGCGAGCGGTTGTTGTAGAGCACGCGCATGCCGAAACCTTGCGCACGCCGGGCGATGGCTTGGCCGATGCGGCCCATGCCGATGATGCCGAGCGTCGAGCCGTGGACCTCCTGGCCGAGAAACAAGTCGTATGACCAGCGACGCCACGCGCCGGTGCGCACCCAACGGTCGGATTCGGTGATGCGTCGCGCGGCGTCCATCATCAGCGCCCACGCATAGTCGGCCACCGATTCATTGAGCACATCGGGCGTGTTGGTCGCCAGGATGCCGGCCTGGTTGAACGCATCGAGGTCGAAGTTGTTGTATCCGACGGCCATGTTGCTCACGACACGCAGGAGCGGCGCGGCGGCTATCGTTGTTGCATCGATGCGGTCGCCCATCACGAAAGCGCCGGCCTTGTCCGCGAGTCGGCTTTGCATCTGCTCAGGCGACAGCGGCATGTCCTCACCGTTCGCATCGACCTCGAAGAACTCGCTCAGGCGTTCGATCACATCCGGAAAGATCGCGCGGGCGATCAGGATCTTCTGCTTCATCACAGTCACCTCGTTCAAGTGGGCAGGAGGGAAGAGCTTGGTGGGACTCAGTTCTTCATCTCGAGCTTCGGCACCAGTTGCTTGAAGAACGCGCGGTCTCGGTCGATGGTGGCCTGGAATCCGGCCGCATCGGCATATGACCAGCCGAGGTTTGCCTTCGCGAGCGTGGTCTTGAACAGGTCGTCATCAGCCGCTTTCCTGGCCAGCGTCGACAAGGTGTCCACCACGTCCGGTGGAACCGCTTTCGGCACCGCAAGCCCTCGCCAGGCCTCGACCGAAAGGTCGATGCCGCGTTCCTTCAGCGTCGGCACCGCTTCGAACACCCCGGCCCAGCGTCGGTCGGCCATCACCGCCAAAGTGCGCAGCTTGCCTGCCGCCACGTGCTGCGCCACCTCGCCCGGGCTGACGCTGACCGCGTCCACGTGGCCGCCCAGGAGCCCGACCACGGCGGGCGCCGAACCCTGGAACGGCACATGGTTGACCGAGATGCCGGTCTTGTCCTCGAGTGCCGCGGCAGCCAGATGCCAGATCGAGCCGTTGCCGCCATTGCCCATCGTCACCTTCTTTGGGTTGGCGCGTGCATGGGCCAGGAACTCCTCGATCGTCTTCCACGGAGCGTCCGCCCGCACCGTGATCGCGGACGGATCGGCGTTGAGGCGCGCGATCGGCCGCAAGTCCGATGCGGTGAACTTCACCGTGCCGAGGTTCGGCAGGATCGTCAGTTCGACGATCACGATGCCGATCTTGTAGCCGTCGGGCTTCGCGTTGATCAGTTCCCCCATGCCGATCGCACCGCTGGCGCCGGGCTTGTTGAACACGGTGATGGGCTGCTGGGGCAGATATTTCTTGGCCGCGTCGGCAAATGCGCGGCCGACGATGTCGGTGCCCCCGCCCGCCGATACCGGCACGATCAGCTCGATCGGGCGGCTCGGATAGTCGGAGGCCCGCGCCACGCCGCAGGCGGCGAAGCACGCGGCGACAAGACCAGAGAGGAGCAGGCGTCGGTCGATGGGCAGCATGGTGAGTACCTTCTATGCGGGATTCGCACGAAATGTTCTGGAGTGCACCGCGCAACGCGGTGCTGGGAAGATCAATGCACCGGCACGTTCAGCGCGGGAAGGGCCGATGGAGCTTGCACTCGGGGTTCAGCCGCACGCCGAAGCCGGGCTTGTCGAGCGCCGATGCCTTCATGCGCCCATTCACAGGCACCGGCTCGTCGAGCAACTGCGGATGGAACATCGGCACGATCTGGTCCGCGCCCGACGACATGTTCAGGAACTCGGCGAATGGGCTGTTGTGCCGCGTGATCACGAAGTGGTAGCTGTACACCGACGAGCCGTGCGGCACGACGAGCTTGCCTCGCGCGTCGGCCAGCGCCGAGATCTTGATCAGCTCGGTGATGCCGCCGCACCAGCCAACGTCGGGCTGCAGGATGTCGCAGCACTCCATCTCGAGCAACATGCGGAAGCCCCAGCGCGTCGCCTCGTGTTCGCCGGTGCTGACCAGCATGCCGCGCGGCACGTTGCGGCGCAGTTCGGCATAGCCCCAGTAGTCGTCGGGCGGCAGCGCCTCCTCGATCCACTTGAGGCCGAACTCGCGATAGGCCGCGGTCGCCAGCCGCGTCGCGTACTCGACATCCAGGCTCATCCAGCAGTCGTACATCAGCCAGAAGTCGGGCCCGCACTTCGCGCGCATGTCGCCCAGCAGTTCGAGGTTCTTCTTCAGTCCTTCTTCGCGCTCGGCCGGCCCATGGTGCAGCGGCAGCTTGCCGCCGATGAAACCCTGCTGCTTCGCGAAGTCCGGCCGCGCGCCGGTCATGTAGAAGCTCAGCTCGTCGCGCACCGGCCCGCCGAGCAGTGCATGCACCGGCTCCTTGCGCACCTTTGCGAGCAGGTCCCACAACGCCAGGTCAACGCCCGAGATGGTGTTGAGCACGATGCCCTTGCGCCCGTAGTACAGCGTTGCGTTGAACATCTGGTCCCACATCTTCTCGATGTCGGTGACCTTCTGCCCTTCGATGAAGCGGGCGAGGTGCTTCTCGACGATCCAGCAGCCGAGGTCGCCGCCGGTGGTGACCGAGAAGCCGACGGTGCCGTCGCTCGCCTCGACTTCGACCACCAGCGTGCCGAGCACGTTGAGGCCGAAGCTCTGCCGGCTCTGCCGGTACTCGGGATACTTGCTCATCGGCGTGGCGATGTGATCGTCGATCCAGTGGCCGGCGCCCTGGTCGTGGTAGTCGGCGCCAGCGCCGCGGAGCGTGAAGGCGCGGATGTGCTTGATGGTTGGGGTAGACATGGCTTGAGTCCTCGTCGATGGATAAGGCGATGCGAATCGAGCAGCCAGGAAGGTCACTTCCTGCGTACCTTGTCGATCTCGGCCATTGCCTGCCGGACCGTCTCGTCGCCGATCTGCTTGCTGAATTTCTCGATCACCGGCTGCAGTTCCTGGCGCATGCGTGCGATCTCCCCGGCCGGCAGCTCGTTGAACTGGATGCCCGCGGCCTTCATCTGGTCGAGGATCTTCTGGTTCGCTTCGCGGTTGAGCTTGCGCTGGTAGGTGCCGGCCTCGACACAGGCGTCCTGCATCACCTTGCGATCGCCGACGGCGAGCTTGTCCCAGTATTTCTTGCTGACCATGACGACGAACGGCGAGTAGCCGTGCCGGGTAGAGGTCAGGTACTTCTGGACTTCGTGGATCTTGTTCGCGTAGATGATCCCGTACGGGTTCTCCTGCCCGTCGACCGCCTTCGTCTCGAGCGCGACATACAGTTCGGTGAACGGCAGCGGCACCGCATGGGCGCCGAGCTTGTTGAACGCGTCGATGTAGACCGGGTTCTGCATCGTGCGCATCTTCAGGCCCTTCAGGTCCTCGGCCTTCGCGATCGGGCGCTTGCTGTTCGTCACGTTGCGAAAGCCGGTCTCCCAGTAGCACAGGCCGAACAGGCCCTTCGGCTCCAGCTTGTCGAGCAGGGCGCGCCCGACCGGACCATCGAGCACCGCATCGGCCTCGGCCTCGTTGGCGAACAGGAACGGCAGGTCGAACAGCGCGAACTCCTTGACGATGCCGACGAGGGGTGCCGACGAGGTGCCGACCATCTCCTGCACTCCGCCCTGCGCCGACGACAGCATCGCCGTCTCGGAGCCGAGCACGTTGGCCGGATAAGGCTTGACCTTGAGCTTGCCTGCGCTGCGCTGCTCGACGATCTGAGAGAACTTCAGCGCGGCCTGGCCCAGCGGATGGTCCTCGGCGATGCCGTAGCCGAACTTGGCGACGCGCACTTCCTGCGCGATCGCGGGGATCGACACCAGGGACGCCGCCACCATGGCGGCGGAAAGAAGCCTGCTTGCGAATCTCATGCTCTGTCTCCAAATGATTGGGCACGACGCGGCCGTCCGTCGCGACGGACGGCCGCGCTGTCGATTGATAGGAAGGAAGTCAGTAGGTGGCGCGTCCGCCGGACAGGTCGAATACCGCGCCGGTGCTGAACGCGCAGTCTTCCGTGGCAAGCCAGGTGATCATCGAAGCCGCCTCGTCGACCGCGAGAAAGCGGCCCATCGGGATCTTCGACAGCATGAACTCGATGTGCTCGGGTTTCATCGAATCGAAGATCGGCGTCTTCGCGGCGGCCGGCGTGACTGCGTTGACCAGCACGCCGGTCTTTGCCAGCTCCTTGCCGAGCGACTTGGTCAGTCCGATCAGGCCGGCTTTCGAGGCGCTGTAGTGCGAGGCGTTCGGGTTGCCTTCCTTGCCGGCCACCGACGCGATGTTGACGATGCGGCCGTAGCCCTGCTGGATCATCTGAGGCACGACGGCGCGGCAGGTCAGGTAGCAACCGACGAGGTTCACCTCGATCACGCGGCGCCAGGCGTCAGGCGCGAGCTCCCAGGTCGTGCCGTTGCCGCCCGTGATGCCGGCGCTGTTGATGAGCGCGTCGATGCGCCCGTGCGTCGCAACCGCTGCCTTGGTCGCGCTTTCGACCGAAGCCTCATCGGTCAGCTCGACGACCGTCGTGCTCACGGTCCCGAGTGGTGCCAGTGCTTCGCGAGCCTTGGCGAGTTGCGCCTCGTTGATGTCCCACAGCGCAACGGCCGCACCACTCTTCAACATGCGCTCGGCCACCGCATAGCCGATGCCCTGAGCGCCGCCGGTGATAACCGCCACGCGGCCCTTCATGTCGAGCTGATTCATGCCGCGCTCCCAACGTTCGCCGACACGGTGCGCTGGCGCTGCTCGCCGAGGCCGGTGATGCCCAGGCGCATGGTTTGGCCGGACTTGAGATAGACCGGGACGGGCTTCTGGCCGAACCCGACGCCCGGCGGCGTGCCGGTCGAGATCACATCGCCCGGCTGCAGGCTCATGAACTGGCTGATGTAGGACACCAGCGTCGGCACGTCGAAGATCATGGTGCGCGTGCTGCCGTTCTGGTAGCGCTTGCCATCGACCTCGAGCCACATGTCGAGCGCCTGCGCGTCGGGCACCTCGTCGCGCGTCACGAGCCAGGGGCCGATCGGGCCGAAGGTGTCGCAGCCCTTGCCCTTGTCCCACTGGCCGCCGCGTTCGAGCTGATAAGCCCGCTCCGACACGTCGTTGACGATGCAGTAGCCGGCGACATGGTCGAGAGCGTCGGCTTTCGAAACGTAGCGCGCGGTCTTGCCGATGACCACGCCGAGTTCCACCTCCCAGTCGACCTTCTCGGCGCCGGGCGGGATCTCCACGTCATCGTTGGGGCCGCAGATTGCGCTGCTGGCCTTCAAGAACAGCACCGGCTCGGTTGGGACGGGCATGTTCGATTCGGCGGCGTGGTCGGAGTAGTTCAGCCCGACGCAGACCATCTTGCCGACGGCGCCGACGCAAGGGCCGAGACGAGGCGACCCTTCGATCAGGGGCAGGTTCTCGGGATCGAGATTGGCCAGGCGGGCCAGCGTGGTGGCCGACAAGGCCTCGCCAGCAATGTCGCTGGCGTGGGCGGACAGGTCGCGCAGGCGACCGTCGGAATCGATCAGGGCAGGCCGCTCATGGCCCGGGGCACCGACGCGCAGCAGCTTCATGTTGTCTCCAGTGGGTTAGGAATGGACCAACTCTAGGAGTCGCGGCTATATCATTCCAATCAAATGAATCGAGCGAGCGATTCGATTTTGGAATGGCTCTGGAACCAGCGAGGTGACCCATGTCTTCCTTGTCCCCGAGACTTGTCAATCGCCTGCGGCTCAAGCACTGGTCGCTGCTGAGTGCCCTGGGAGACGCGGCCACGCTGAACCAGGCGGCAGCAAGCATCAACGTCACGCAACCGGCGGCCACGAAGATGCTGGCCGACATCGAGCAAGCCTTCGGGTTTGCGCTGTTCGAACGCCATGCGCGCGGAATGCGAGCCACGCCGCTGGGCAGCGAAGTGGTCGGCTTCGCCCATCAGGCGCAGGCAAGCCTCGAGCGTTTCCTCGAAGGGCTCGACATCAAGCGCCGCGGCGGACATGGCCACCTTGTCTTCGGCGCCATCATGGGCGCAGCGCCAGACCTGGTTGCGAAGGCGGTTGCCGACATCAAACGGGAGCGGCCGCGGCTGAATGTGCGCATCCTCGGCGAGACGAGCGACCAGATTGCCGCCCTGCTGGAGCGTCACGAGATCGAACTTGCCGTCGGCCGCTTCGTCGGACCGCTGGAACACAACAAGTTCGACTTTGTTCCACTGGCAGACGAGCCGATGCGGGCCGTAGTGCGGTGCCAGCACGCTCTCATACGCCGGCGCACACCAGGGTGGGAGGAGCTTGTGCGATGGCCCTGGGTGCTTCAGACGATCAGCTCGCCTGCGCGGGTGCTGCTGGAAGGCGAGTTCGCCCGAGCAGGAGTGTCGACCCCGGAAGACGTCATCGAGTGCACTTCGATTTTTGCAACGCTGCAACTCGTGCAGTCCAGCGACGCGATCGCGATGCTTCCTGAATCGGTCGTTCGCGACCATGTGAAAGCCAAACTGCTCTTCGCGCTGCCGATCGATATCGGTCGCGATTTGAAGGCCTTCGGGTTACTCACGCGCAAGAACGAACCACTGACAGACGTTGCGACAGCATTTGTCGAGCACTTGAAGCGAAACGCCCTTCACGGCAACCCTATTTGAGCCTGTCATGGCGCAAGCCTTTGCGGCTACCTGGCCACATGCGCAAGCATTGAGCGGGAGCGCCCACGCTATGTCGGGATTTCTATCGCGTTCACTCAAGTCAGCCCGAAATCGAACTGCCTAAATGCCGACCTTGGCGGACGCCCGCTCCTGGCCGAGAGCGACATTGAACGCTCCTTCTGCGACCACTCGCCTGGCTCCTCGACGTGGAAGGCCGCCCTGCCCTCGTCCCGTAGGGTTCGGTCAACACCTCTATGGGCGGAGCACTTCGGCCGGATGGCGTCGCGAACGATCCCTTCGCAACTGCGCTACGTCTCTCACCATCGACTGGAGCGAGACAGCATGGCGCCAAAGGGTACGCTCGGCGGCGCTTTCGACCCGTTGTGAGCAGTCGGACCCGGCAGAGCAAACGTCAGCGAAGCGGCGCTCAGCGGACAGTGGCCGAAGGATTCGGCCGTATGCCATCCGGACGTGCTGCGCAACGCTGCTGATGACGAAGTCACCTCGAGTCGGTGTAGGTCTGCGACAGCATCGACCTCAGCGCGGCTACGAGGAATCGACCCCCGTTGTAGACGGGTATTCCCACGCTGACGGAGGGAACCGTGGAGCGTACCGGTTGAGGCTTGGATGACCATGGCGACAGACTGGCCCTCAAAATTTCGCTAGTGGTTCCCGAGAATCGGGCCGGCCAGGGCCGTTGCCAATAGGGAAATCGGTGCTGTATCCCCGGGGCAACAGCGTCGAGCTGTTGCCGCGAGCACTCCACCCCAATACTGCTCGGAATCGAGCATTCAACATCGGCACGCTCCGCGGTTTCCGTTTGAATGACCGAGCTCGTCGACGCGTGTGTGCACGATATCTCAAAGCGCCGCAGACACGCGCAAGTCGTCGTCCTTCCTCAACACCTCGATGCCCACATGCCGCTCATGCCGCTTGAGCAGCAGATCGACGCTGCAACCAGGCACTCCCAGTTGGCGTATCGCCAGCCAATCGATGGATGCCGGCAACTGCGGCGCCTGCAAGGCTGACCACCTTCTCCATCGACCGAACCTCCAGCCCAAGGCAGGCCTGCAGCATCCCGAACACCGCGGCCGCCGCCCACGCCTGCGGCGAACACGCCACGGGGTAGCGTGCCGGACCCTCGCCCACACGACGCGGGAAGCCGCAGAAGAGTTCCGGCAGGCGCTGATGCTCGAAATGCAGGCTGGCCTCGAACATGCACGTCAGCAAGAGTCTTCGCTTCCTCGGTGTATCCATAGCGCGCCATGCCGCACGCGATCAAGGCGTTGTCATGGGGCCAGATCGAACCGTTGTGGTACGACATCGGGTTGTAGCGCGACTGCCCGAGTGGAATGGTTCGGATGCCCCATCCGCTGAACGACTCTTCGCCGAGCAGCCCGGCGACGATGCGCCCGGCATGCTCGGGGGTTGCGATGCCGCTCCAAAGCGTATGCCCGGCGTTCGAAGAAGGCACGCGGCAGCATTGCTTGCCGCCATCGAGCGCAATGGCATACGTGCCGAGGTCTTCGCACCAGAACTGCCTGTTGAAGCGCTCGCGGAGGTCCCTCGCTTCATTCTCCAGCCGCTCGGCCAGAGTCGGCTCGCCGAGGTGTCGCGCCAGCTCGGCTCCGGCCGACTTGGCCTGATAGACATAGCCCTGCACCTCGCACAGGGCAATCGGCGCATCGGCCAGCCGGCCGTCGCCGTGAAAGATCGAATCGGCTGAATCCTTCCAGCCCTGCTGCACCAGGCCTTCCTTGCTCTGGCGCGCATATTCGACGAAGCCGTCGCCATCGACATCGCCGTACATGTCCATCCACTGCAGCGCCAGCATGAGTTGCGGCCAGATGCGGCGGATCAGTTCCGTGTCGCCCGTGCGGCGATGGTAGGCGCCGGCCAGGGCCACGAAGAGCGGCGTGGCGTCCACCGTTCCGTAGTAGCGGCGAAAAGGGATCTCCCCGGTGCGGGCCATCTCGCTGAACCGCGCTTCGTGGAGGATCTTTCCGGGCTCGGCGTCATTGCGCGGGTCCTTCTGGTCGGCCTGGTGCGTCGCCAGAAAGCCCAGCACGCCGGCCGCCAGCGTCGGGTCCATCCACAGGCACAGCATGGCCGTGAGGATGCCGTCGCGCCCGAAGGTGGTGGAGTACCAGGGCACGCCGGCGTACGGATAGGGGCCCGAGGGCAGCTGGGTCGTCAACATCGCCAAGTCCGACAGCGAGCGTTCGATCCAGCGGTTGACCAGCGGGTTCGAGGTCTCGATGCTGCAGTGGTTCTGGTTCGCCTTGATCCTCCAGTCATTGTTCTCACGCAGCGCGGCGATGTAGGTCCGTGGCGCGGGTGGAGGGCTGTCGTCGCCTTCACAGGCGATGGTCCAGTACAGGTTGGTTTCTTCAGCAGGCTGGAGCTTCAGCTCGAACTCGGCGTACTGCGAGTCGAGTTGGCTTGGCGACGGCTCGAACTGAAGGCGCGTGCAGCGCATGATGCCGTCCAGGCCACGATAAGGCAGTGCAACGCTCGTCTGCCCGACTTCGACAGCCAGTCGGTCTCCTGCGCGCTGGCGCACCGTGCCGCGCACCTGGAACAGGTCGACGAAATCCGCCGCGAAACGCAGCCCCAGGCGAACCTCGACCGGCTCGAGGCCGTGGTTGGTCAGCCGGACATGTTCGTAGCACACGCAATGCCACAGCAACTTGGCGCGAAAAATATGCAAGGTGCCTTTCAGCACACGTGGCCCCGCCCCATTCATGAGGTCCGGATTCATCAGGTCGATAGCCAGCAGGCTGTTGGCCTCCTTTACGGTCGCGCCGAGAAACAGCGGCCTCACGCCATCGATCGTGAGTTCCTGAAGCGAGAGGAAGCGCGTGTCGTGGTGGTACAGCCCCTGGTCGCCCGGCTGGATGTCGCCGAAGTGGTCGAACAACGCAAAGCTCTGACCGTGCTTGAGCACCTGCGGCCGCTCTTCGCTGCGGGACGAAGTCGCGGCCACATACCATTTATCTCCAATGAGAATCTTCTCCGACATGCCCTGCTCCATTCGTGGCGACGGGAGCCTCCAGCCGCTGTCGACAGCCGATCAGCTCCCGATACACCGACAAATAGGCCAGGGCCATCGTGGTCGCGGTGAAGCGTTGCTCGAAGGCCGACCTGCAGCGGCTTCG
This sequence comes from uncultured beta proteobacterium, assembly GCA_963818175.1. Taxonomy (GTDB): domain Bacteria; phylum Pseudomonadota; class Gammaproteobacteria; order Burkholderiales; family Burkholderiaceae_C; genus Caldimonas. Next base: position 25,972 of record CAWFRK010000006.1, read on the forward strand.
ATCGAGGCGCCCGACCTCCTGTGCGGCGGCAAGGGCCTGATCTTGATCCTGAACCACGAAGCCAGTCACGCCGTGCTGGATGATTTCCGGGACGGAGCCATGGCCATAGGCAATGACCGGCGTGCCGCAGGCCAGCGCCTCGATCATCACCAGGCCGAAGGGCTCCGGCCAGTCGATGGGCATGAGCAGGGCACGTGCGCGGCCGAGCAAGCCATTCTTCTCGTCGTCTCCGACTTCGCCGATGAACTGGATCAAGCGGATGATCCAGCAAGGGTTCGATGCTGCTGCGGAAGTACTCCTGGTCGGCCGGGTTGACCGACGCCGCGATCATCAGCGGAGTTCCGCTGCGCACGGCAATGTCGATCGCGCGGTCGAGGCGCTTTTCTGGCGAGATGCGGCCCAGAAAAAGGAAGTGGTCCTGCGCATCGGGCTGGAACGCATACATCGACTTGGGCAAGCCGTGGTAGACCGTCGCACACCAGTTCGCGTGTGGGAGTTGAGCACGTTGGCTGTCGGAAATGGCGACCAGGGCATGCTCATCGAAACGGCGATACAGCGGGTCGAGTTCCGGCAAGTCCAGCCGACCATGCAAGGTGCTCAGGCTCGCCGCCGCGCACTGTTGCGCAAACGGCAGGTGAATCACATCGGTGTGGAAGTGCACGACGTCGAAGTACTCCGCTTCATCGGCTATCCGCTCCATCAGCAGCGTGTGCGCGGCCAGTCCGGCAGGAGAACCGCAGGCCTCCAGGCCGAGGTGGCGCTCGACCACCGGAACGATCCGTGCCCTGCTGCGTGAATCGCCACTGGCGAACAGCGTCACGTGATGTCCAAGTTCGACCAGCGCTTCGGTGAGGTAGGACACCACGCGTTCGGTGCCGCCATAGCCAGATGGCGGGATGCTCTTGAACAAGGGCGCGACCTGGGCGATTCTCAGTGGCCGCTGTGGACGCGGGGAAGGTGAAATCAGCTGGATGGCGAAGGCGGTGTCGATCTTCATGGGGCACGCCTCGGATTGAGTTGCCGTATCCCCAGGCATTCGGCATGCCTACCAAGTACCTTCCATATCGTCTGTCCTACGGCGATGCAGGCACGAAGATTGCCGAAGCGGTGGGGGCTGGACACCAGGAGCCCACCATGCCAGACGATCCGTCGCGCCAATCATCCACACCATGCCACGCATCCGCAACATAGTGACATGGGCCGCCGCAGCGGTAGGCCTCGTCAAGGGCACCGGCCAGGCGATGCGCGCCCAAGGCCGGGACGGTGCCGCTTCTGCCTCGCGCGCCGCTTCAGCGAAGGTCGACAACGCCGTCCGTCGCCCGGAGTCATCGGGGGCAAAGCCCGTGGGCGCGCCCACCGTGGCGGGCGTGAAGGTCCCCGCCTGGCGGCAGTTCTACGACTTCATGAAGGAGGCGATCAATGCCTGGGTGGACGACTACGCGCCCAGCATGGGCGCGGCGCTGTCGTACTACACCCTGTTCTCCGTCGCTCCGCTGCTGATGATCGTGATCTCGGTGGCGGGCCTGGTCTTTGGCGAGGACGCGTCGCGTGGCGACATCACCGCGCAGTTGCGCGGGCTTCCTGGGCGAAGAAGGGGCTGTCGCGATCGAGGGGCTGCTCAAGAGCGTCAGCCTGCAGGGCAAGGGCATCATCGCCACCGTGATCGGCGTGGTGCTGCTGCTGATAGGCGCGACGACAGTGTTCGCCGAATTGCAGAGTGCGCTCGACCGCATCTGGCGCGTGCCGGACGCGCGAGAAGCCGCGGGGATCATGGGGCTGCTGCGCGCGCGACTGCTGTCCTTCGGCCTCATCCTGGGCGTGGGCTTCCTGCTGATGGTCTCGCTGGTCGTCAGCGCCGCGATGTCGGCGCTTGGCGAATGGTGGGCGCCCTGGTTCGGCGGCTGGGACGTCATCCTGCAGGTCAGTCGAACTTCCTGGTCAGCTTCGGCCTCGTGACGGTGCTGTTCGCGATGATCTACAAGCTGATGCCCAGCGTGCCGATTGCCTGGCGCGACGTCTGGGTCGGCGCGGTCGTCACCGCCGCACTGTTCGCGGTCGGGCAAGTTCCTGATCGGCCTGTACATCGGCAAGAGCGGCGTCACCTCGGGCTTCGGCGCGGCAGGTTCGATCGTGGTGCTGCTGGTCTGGGTGTACTACTCCGCGCAGATCTTTCTCTGGGCGCCGAGTTCACCTGGGTGTACACGCACCGCTTCGGCTCCAAGAAGGGGCAGGAGCGCAAGATCGAGCAGCCGCCGCCGGTGCGAACCTAGTCCACTGCGTCACTGAAATCGCACCCCCGCTGTCCACCCGATACTGGCGCGCTGCGGCCTTGCAAATGCTCGCGATACCTGCGGGTATCGCTCCGCTTTGCGCCTTGCATCGCATCCCGTCTCGGGCGTCCCTCGGGTGGCATTTCAATGACGCAGCGGACTAGGGCGCAGTCGACTAGCCTAGGGATTCGTCATTTCAGTTCACCATGGCGCCGAGCGGCACCCTCGCCGCATGAACCAGTGCCAGCGAGCGGGAGCCGCGGATCCGGCTTCGCCGGGCCGCTGGCGGAGCCCCCTTTGAGGGGGTGGCGCGAAGCGCCTACGGGGGTGGTTCACTTCAGTGCTCCATGGAGCGGGGCGCCTTTCGCGACGCATGAAACGCCTGCATGGGGAGGAAGGACCGTTGTCGGCCCATTGCGGTCACTTCCTTCACCAGGTCCGGGCGGCCAAGGGCGCCGGGTGGCCGACTCCGCTCATGCCCGAGGACAGAGCCTCGGGCGTTCGCCAGGCACAAACAGTCCACTGGACTGTTTGTGTCCAGGCTCACTCCCCCGGGTCGGGCTGCGCCCGTCCCTCCTCCTTTACTTCGCTGCGTCGGCCACCCGGCGCCCTTGGCTGATGCAGCGGTGGCGGCCCGCCATCGTCGAACACCAAAGCGGTTCCCGGAGCAGGTCGGCGGGGCGCTCTGCGGAGCGAAGTAAAGGAGGAGGTGGCGGCCGCAGGCCGACGCCGGGGGACATGAGCGGAGCAGAGCGCCCCGCCGGCCTGCTCTCGCACCGACCTTTGCGCACAGAGAAGCAAACGACCGCCATGGGCCGCCAGCCGACAAAAGCACAGTGGGTTTCATCCCTGGGAGCCGACCACGCCCCACCGAGAAGTTCAATCCCCTCGCTTCGCCACGAGAGTCAGGATGTCGTAGCTCGCGACCAGCTCGCCGTGCTGATTCGTGACCTCGACGTCCCATGCGACCACGCCCTGTCCCTGGCCCTTCGCATCCTTCTTGCGCCGATCGATCTTGCGCTTGCAGGTCAGGCGTGCCTGGATCGTGTCGCCGATGCCCACCGGCTTGATGAAGCGCAGCGTGTCGAGCCCGTAGTTCGCCAGCACCGGGCCCGGCGCGGGGGAAACGAAGAGCCCAGCCGCTGCCGACAGCACGAAGTAGCCGTGCGCGATGCGCTTGCCGAAGGGACTCTCCTTCGCGGCGATCTCGTCGAAGTGCATGTAGAAGTAGTCGCCCGACAGGCCGCCGAACGCCACGATGTCCGCTTCGCCGACGGTGCGCCGGTGCGTGAGCAGCGAGTCGCCGACCTGCAGGTCCTCGAACCAGCGGCGGAACGGGTGGATCTCGGATTCACGCACCTTCGCGCCGCGTACATGCTCGCCGGTGACCGCGGACAGCATGGTGGGCGACCCCTGCACCGCGGCGCGCTGCAGGTAATGCTTCACCGCCCGCAGGCCGCCGAGTTCCTCGCCGCCGCCTGCCCGGCCGGGCCCGCCATGCTTGAGGCTCGGCAGCGGGGAGCCGTGGCCGGTGGATTCGGCAGCCGACTCGCGATCGAGCACGAGGAGGCGACCGTGCCATGCCGCGGCCACGGGAATGGCGCGCGCCGCGACGGCGGGGTCGCGCGTGACCAGCGTGCCCACCAGGCTGCCGCGGCCGCGCGCCGCGAGCGCCAGCGCCTCGTCGATGCCCTCGTAGGGCATCAGCGTGCTGACGGGGCCGAAGGCCTCGATGTCGTGCACGCTGTCGTCGTTGAGCGGATCCCGGCTGAGCAGCAGCGTGGGCGCGAAGAAGGCCCCTTCGGCGACGCCCTCGCCTTGCGGCGCGAAGCCGTCGCGTGCGCCGTGCACGAGCTCGGCGTGCTTGAGCAGCGCGGCCACGCGCTCGCCCACGTCGGCCTGCTGCGCATGCGATGCCAGCGCACCCATGCGCACCTCTTCGCGCGAGGGATCACCCACCACCGTCTTCGCCAGCCTCGCCTTCAGCCGGCTCGCCACGGCATCGAGATGCTGGCGCGGCACGATGGCGCGCCGGATCGCAGTGCACTTCTGGCCGGCCTTGACCGTCATCTCGCGGGCGACCTCCTTGACGAACAGGTCGAACTCCTCGTCGTCGGGCGTGACGTCCGGCGCAAGGATCGCGCAGTTCAGCGAATCGGCCTCGGCATTGAAGGGGATCGAGTGCCGCACCAGGTTCGGATGCACGCGCAGCTTCGCTGCGGTATCGGCAGACCCGGTGAAGGTCACCACGTCCTGCCCTTGCAGGCGTTCGAGCAGATCGCCGGTGCCGCCGATCACGAGCTGCAGACTGCCTTCAGGCAGCAGGCCGGATTCGTGCATCAGCCTCACGGCCGCTTCGGTGAGGTAGCTCGTGGCGGTCGCGGGCTTCCCGATGCACGGCATGCCCGCGAGGAAGCTGGGCGCGAACTTCTCCAGCAGGCCCCAGACCGGGAAATTGAAGGCGTTGATGTGCACCGCCAGGCCGCCGCGCGGCACCAGGATGTGCGTGCCGGCGAAGCCGCCCTTCTTGCCCAGCGGCATCGCAGGCCCCTCGTGCACGAGGTTGCCCGAAGGCAGCTCGTTGCTGCCGATGCCGGCGTACGCGATCAGCGTGCCGATGCCGCCTTCGATATCGATCCAGCTGTCGGCCCGGGTGGCGCCGGTGTGGGCCGAGATGGCGTACAGCTCTTCCTTGTGCTCGCCGAGGTACTTGGCGAGCGCCTTGAGCCGCTCGGCACGCTGCTGGAAGTCGAGTGCCATCAGGGCAGGCAGGCCGCGCTCGCGCGCATGGGCCACGGCCTCGCCGAAGTCGAGCGCCTCGGCATGGGTCGAAGCGACCGGATGTCCGTTGATGGCGCTGCGCAGCGGCTGCGCCCCTTGGTGCCCGATCCATCGGCCGCCGATGAAACTTTGAAGGGTCGTGTTCATGGGTCTTTTCTCCTGATTGGATTCAGGCATCGGCCGGCGTCACAGGGGTGCGCTTGGTGCCAATCCCGAGATAGGTGTCGATGATGCGTCGGTCATGCAGGAGTGCATCGGCCTTGCCGGTGAGCGCCACCGCGCCCATCTCGAGCACATAGCCGCGGTCGGCGACCTGCAGCGCGGCGCGTGCATTCTGCTCGACCAGCAGCACCGAGACGCCGAGCTTGCGCAACGATGCAACCACCTGCAGGACCTCGCGCACGATCAAGGGCGCGAGCCCCAGCGAAGGCTCGTCGAGCATCAACAGGCGAGGCCTCGCCATCAGCGCGCGGCCGATGGCGAGCATCTGGCGCTCGCCGCCCGAGAGCGTCGCCGCAAGCTGCGCGCGGCGTTCCTGCAGGCGCGGAAAGATGCCGAACACCTCCTGCATGATTGCGGCCTGGTCTCGCTGGCCGCGCCGCCAGCGGGCAAAGCCGCCCAGCAGCAGGTTGTCCTCGACCGACATCTCGCCGAACAGCTCGCGCTTCTCGGGCACCAGGCCTACACCCCGCGAGACCATCGCCTCGACGCTGGGCCGGGCCACGCGCTCGCCGGCAAGCTTGAGCGTGCCCTTCGAAGGCAGCAGCCCCATCGCAGCGCACAGCAGGGTGGTCTTGCCGGCGCCGTTGGGCCCGATCACCGTGACGATCTCGCCTTCGTCGACGCTGAGGTCTATGTGGTGCACGGCCTCGACAGGCCCATACGAGACGCTGAACTCGCTCAGCTCCAGCAGGGCCTGGCTCATGCTGCCACCTCCATCAATTCGTCGCCGCCGAGATAGGCCTCGAGCACGCGCCGGTCGTTCTGCACTTCCTGCGGCGTGCCGGCGGCGATCACCGTGCCGAACTCCAGCACCGTGATCCGGTCGGCGAGGTTCATCACGAACTCCATGTCGTGCTCGACGACCAGGATGCCCAGCCCCTCGGCACGCAACTGCGCCGAGCAGCGTCGCCAGCGCCTGCTTCTCGAGATGGCGCAGGCCCGCGGCCGGCTCGTCGAGCAGCAGCACCGCGGGCTGGCCGGCGAGCGCGCGGGCGATCTCGATGACCCGCTGCTGCCCCAGGGCCAGCGACGACGCGCTGGCGTTCGCATGCTCGCCGAGCCCGCAGCGCTCGATCTGCTTGCGCGCCTCGGCAAGCAGCGCCGCCTCTTCGCCACGGTCGAGCCGGAGCATGGCCGCGAGCCAGCCGCGACGCCCGCGCCGGTGCGCTCCGAGCGCGACGTTCTCCAGCACGCTGCGCGTGCCGAGCAGCCGCACGTGCTGGAAGGTGCGGCCGAGGCCGAGCGCCGCGAATTCGCGCGAGGGGCGGCCGGTCATGGCCTGTCCCATCAGGCGCACCTCGCCCGCGCTGGGATCGTCGACTCCGGAGATCATGTTGAAGAAGGTGCTCTTGCCGGCGCCGTTGGGGCCGATGAGGGCATGGACCTCGCCGGCCTTCACATCCATCGTCACCGCGTTGTTCGCCACCAGGCCGCCGAAGCGCTTGGTGACCTCGCGCGCTTCGAGCAGCACCTGGCCCGCGGGCGGCAGGCTGCGCTGGGCAAGGGTCGCCACGTGGCGGCGGGGCTCGGCGCGCGTCCGGCTTGAGGAATCGCCACGCGAAGCGTGCCAGCGAGGGCCATAGTCCTTCGTGCGAATCGCTGCAGCACGAAGAGCATCAGGAGCCCGAACACGATGATCTCGAAATTGCCGCTCGAGCCGATCAGCCTGGGCAGCCAGTCCTGCAGCTGCGACTTCATCAGCGTGATGAGCGCGGCGCCCAGCACCGCGCCCCACAGGTGGCCGGCGCCGCCCACGACCGCCATGAACAGGTACTCGATGCCGATGTTCAGGTTGAACGGCGTCGGGTTCACGAAGCGCTGCAGGTGGGCATAGAGCCAGCCCGAGACCGCGGCCAGCAGGGCTGCCAGCACGAACACCTTGATGCGGTAGCGAGCCGTGTCCACGCCCATCGACTCGGCCATCACGCGGCCGCTCTTGAGCGCGCGGATCGCGCGGCCCTCGCGCGAGTCCAGCAGGTTGTGCATCGCCCACAGCGCCAGCAGCAGCACCGCCCAGATGAGCACGCCGAGCACGCGCGGCGATGCGAGCGACACGCCCGCGATCACCAGCGGTGGCACCCCGCCGATGCCCGTGTGCCCGCCCAGGAACTCGAGGTTGCCGAACAGGAAGTACAGGCTCAGGCCCCAGGCGATGGTGCACAGCGGCAGGTAGTGGCCCGACAGCTGAGCGTGATGGCGCCCAGCGCCCAGGCGACCGCGAAGGTGATCGCCACGCCCAGCAGCAGCCCCAGCCAGGGCAGCAAGGCCGGCGCCACGATGCCCGCCGAGCGCCGCGCTGACCGTGGCCGAGGTGCACGCCCAGGCGGTCGCATAGGCGCCGAGGCCGACGAACGCCGCCTGGCCGAACGAGGTCATGCCCGCCGACGCCGGTGAGCATCACGAGGCCGGCGGCCACCAGGGCATACAGGCCGATGTAGTTGAGCAGCGTGACGCTGAACTCCGGCAGCCAGCCCCAGGCCAGCGCGAGCGCGACGATGAAGGCGATGGTGAGTCGACGCGGCGTCATTCTTCGTCCTCCACGTGACGGCTGCGCATCGAGCGCCACCACAGCACGGGAATGATCAGGGTGAAGACGAGCACTTCCTTGAAGGCGCTGGCCCAGAACGAGGAGAAGGCTTCGAGCTGGCCCACCAGCAGTGCGCCGCCGAGCGCGAGCGGATAGCTGGCGAGGCCGCCGACGATGGCTGCGACGAAGCCTTTCAGTCCGATGAGGAAGCCGGTGTCGTAGTAGACCGTGGTGAGCGGTGCGATCAAGAGCCCCGAACCGCGCCGATCAGGCCGGCGAGCGCAAAGCTCAGGTCACCCGAGAGCCCGGTGGGAATCCCCATCAGCCGCGCGCCGACGCGATTCATCGCCGTGGCGCGCAGCGCCTTGCCGACGATCGAGCGCTCGAAGAACACGAACATCGCAAGCACCAGCACCAGCGCGACGCCCACCACGACGATCGACTGCCCGGTGACCTGCAGTCCGCCGATGTCGAAGCGCGCCTCCGAGAACGCCGGCGTGCGCGATCCCTCGGCGCCGAAGAACAGCAGGCCCAGGCCGACCAGCACGCCATGCAGCGCCACCGAGACGATCAGCAGCATCAGCACCGTGGCATCGGCCAGCGGCCGGTAGGCCACGCGGTAGAGCAGCGGCCCGAGCGGAGCGACCAGCAGCAGCGTGGCAATGGCCTGCATGAGCAGCGACTGCGGGTGCAGCAGCACCAGCACGCCGGCCGCGGCGGGTGCCAGCACGGTCCAGAGGATGGTCGAGGGCCAGTCCACCCCGGCGCCGCGCTTCCAGCGCACGCCTTCGACCAGCAGCGTGAGCACCGCCAGCGCGACCAGCAGCCACAGCGTGCGAGGCACCTGGCCGGCGTTCAAGGCGGCCATCGACAGTGCGGCGAACGCCACCAATTCGCCCTGGGGAATGAAGATCACTTGCGTGACCGAGAACACCAGCACGAGGGCCAGGGCCATCAGTCCGTAGACCGCGCCATTGACGATGCCGTCCTGCCCAAGCAGCAGGGCAATCTGCAGATCCATGTCTTTGCTCCATCGCACCGAAGCGGAATTCTCTTCGCATGAACCAACGCCAGCGAGCGGGAGCCGCGGATCCGGCTTCGCCGGTCCGCTGGCGGAGCCCCCTGGGGGGTGGCGCGCAGGCGCCTACGGGGGGGTCAAATATTTCCAGGCGCCGTTCTCGATCTTGACCATCACGCGGGCGCGCTGGTCGAGGCCCAGGTGATCGGTCGCCGACATGCTGAAGATGCCGTGCGCGCCGGGCATCTCCTTGATCTGCTCGAGCGCGTCGCGCAGCGCGGCGCGGAACTCTGGCGTGCCGGGCTGCGCCTTCTTGAGCGCCACGGGCACGGCGGCGGCCATCAGCAGGCCGGTGTCCCAGGCATGCGCGCCGAAGGTGGAGACCGAACCCTTGCCGTTCGCCGCCTTCATAGGCCGCCGACGTAGGCCTGCGCGGACTTCTTCACCGGATGGCTCGCGGGCAACTGCGTCGGCCACCAGCACCGGCCCCGCGGGCAGCAGCGTGCCTTCGACATCCTTGCCGCCCACCCGCAGGAAGTCGGCATTGGCGACGCCGTGGGTCTGGTAGATCTTGCCGGCGTAGCCGCGCTCCTTGAGGGTCTTCTGCGGCAGCGCGGCCGGCGTGCCGGAGCCCGCGACCAGCACCGCGTCGGGCTTGGCCGCGATGGCCTTGAGCACCTGGCCGGTCACCGAGGTGTCGGTGCGCGCATAGCGCTCGTTGACCACGATCTGCAGCTTCTTCACTCCCGCTGCCTTGCTGAACTCCTGGAACCAGCCCTCGCCGTACGCATCGGCAAAGCCGACGAAGGCGACCGACTTGATGCCCGCGGCGGCCATGTGCTCGGCGATGGCCAGCGACATCATGATGTCGTTCTGCGGCGTCTTGAACACCCAGCGCTTCTTGGCGTCGACAGGTTCCACGATGCGCGCCGAGGCGGCCATCGAGATCATCGGCGTCTGCGCTTCCGAGATGACGTCGATCATCGCCAGCGAATTCGGCGTGGTGGTCGAGCCGAGGATGATGTCGACCTTGTTCTCGCTGATCAGCTTGCGCGTGTTGGCGACTGCCGCCGTGGTGTCGGAAGCGTCGTCGAGCACGATGTAGTTGATCTTCTGGCCTGCGATCGTCTTGGGCATCAGCGCGATCGTGTTCTTTTCCGGAATGCCGAGCGATGCGGCCGGGCCGGTGGCCGAGACGGTCACCCCGACATTGATGTCGGCACGCGCCAGCGTTGCGCACGCCAGGGCGGCGGCGCAGCAGGACAAGCTTGGTCAGTTTCATTCGTTGTCTCCGAGTGTGGTTGTTGTCAGGGTCACTTCGTCACGGTCGCGGCCTGGGGCAGCTGACCCCCTTCAGGCCGCCGAGGAACAGGTCCGCCACGATCGGCGCCATGGCGTCGTAGCCAAGCCCGCCGTCGGGCTTCATCCAGGTGAACATCCAGTTGATCATTCCGAACAGCAGCATCGTCAGCGGCTTGACGAGCTCGGCCTCGCTCAGCTCGGGGCGCATCGCTCCGACCGCCCGGGCGAAGCCGAGCACCACCTCGCGCTCCTTGGCGAGCACGCGTTCGCGGTCCTCGGCCTCGAGGAACTTCACGTCCTCGGTCAGCACGCGATGGGCCTCCTGCGCATCCGCGTATTCCTCGAGGATGCGGCCTATCAGCTCGCGCATCCGCGCTTCCGGCGCCATCTTCCGGCCACAGATGTCCTGCACCAGCGCCTGCAGGCGCGACACATGGCTGTCCGCGATGCTCAGGAGCAGGCTGTACTTGTCGCGGTAGTAGTGGTAGAGCGAGGGCTTGGACAAGCCGCAGGCCTCGGCCACCTGGTTCATCGAGGTGGCGTGATAGCCGCGCCGCGCGAACAGGTGGGCCGCCTGCGCCAGGATCTTCTCGCGCTGCTCGTCATATCCTGGGGCTCGTCCGCGGGCCATCGCCATCTCCTTCAGCGTTCATCGAATGAGAGCACGACCCACTCCGTCAAGGGGTGTGCCGGCAGGTCAGCACGAAGCCGGCCGCCACCTCGTTTGTCGAGCGCGAAGTTGCGCTCCATCCGGACCTGCCCTTCGATCACCTTGGCGCGGCAGGTGCCGCACACGCCCGAGGTGCAGGAGAACGGCACTTCCAGCCCGCGCCGGAAGCGCAGTCCAGGATGTGGCTGGTCCTTGCGGAACTCGATCTCGCGCTGAGGCCGTCCCGAATGATCACCACGCGGCCTTCTCGGCGTCGCCGGCCGGGCTCATGGATCACCGCGTCGACCGGGCCGGTCGAAGGCAGCGCGACGCCGAAGCGCTCGATGTGGATGCGCTCCTCGGGAACGCCGGCCTCGAGCAGGGCCGCCTCGGCCTCGTCGTTCATCTGGAACGGGCCGCAGACGTAGACATGGTCGATGCTGTCGGCCGGCACCACGCGCTCGAGCAGCTCGCGGATCTTGTCGCGGTTCATGACGCCCCGGTTGAGCGGCACCTCGGTGTGCTCGTCCGAGAACACGTGGTGCAGCACGAGTCGAGAGAGATAGCGGTTCTTCAGGTCCTCGATCTCTTCCTTGAACATCGTCGAGCTGAGCTGCCGGTTGCCGTAGACCAGCGTGAAGCTGCTGCGCGGCTCGCGCGCCAGCACGGTCTTCATGATCGACAGGATCGGCGTGATGCCGCTGCCGCCGGCGATGCCCACGTGGTGGCGGCGCGCCTGCGAATCCAGCGGCACGAAGAAGCGGCCCTGCGGCGCCATCACCTGGATCGAGTCACCGGCCTTGAGGCTCTCGTTGATCCAGTTGGAGAACACGCCTCCCTTGACCTTGCGCACGCCGACCCGCAGATCGCCATCGTCGACGCCCGCGCAGATGGAATACGAACGGCGCAGGTCCTGGCCCTCGATCTGGGTGCGCAGCGTGAGGTACTGGCCCTGCGTGAAGCCGAAGACTTCGCGCAGTTCCTGGGGCACGTCGAAGGAGACGACGACCGCCTCCTGCGTGTCGGGCTCGATCGGCGCACGCGCAGCGGATGGAAGATGACACTCATGGCAATCTCTCTGTGACTCTGTCTTCAGCGAGCGGGAGCCGCGGAACCGGCTTTGCCGGGCCGCAGGCGGAGCCCCTTGAGGGGTGGCGCGAAGCGCCTACGGGGTGGTCCATATCAAATTGGCTTGAAGTGCTCGAAAGGTTCGCGGCACGACATGCAGCGGTACAAGGCCTTGCAGGCGGTCGAGCCGAAGGCCGACAGGCGTTCGGTATTGCTGCTGCCGCAATGCGGCATGCAATGCGCTCGCTCGCAGCGCGCTTGCCCATGAAGCTCACCGGTACCCGGCACCGGCAGCGACCGGCCGGGCGGTGCGATGCCGTATTCGCGCAGCTTGCGGCGGCCCTCCTCGCTGATCCAGTCGGTGGTCCAGGCAGGTGCGCGCTGCATCGTCACGTAGGCAGGCCCGAGCCCGGCCGCATCGATCGCTTCGAGCACGCTGCGCTCGATCACTTCGGTGGCCGGGCATCCCGAGTAGGTGGGCGTGAGCACGACCTCCAGGTCGTCGCCCCGGGCCTGCACGTCGCGCACGATGCCCAGGTCGCACAGCGAAAGCGCCGGGACCTCAGGGTCGAGCACCGTGGCAAGCACCTCCCACGCGCGGGTGGTGCGAGAGTCGGCTTGAACCTGCACCGCCGCCCTCACCACACACCTCCGGGGAAGGCGCGCTGCAGATGCTGCATCTCGGTAAGGATGTAGCCCATGTGCTCGCTGTGCACGCCGCGCTTGCCGGTGCTGCGGAAGGCCGAGTCCTTCGGCATGTCGATGCCGGCTTCGTTAAACAGGGCGGCCATCTCGGCCAGCCAGGGCTCGCGCAGCTCGGACCAGCGCGGGCCGAGGCCCGTGTCGGCGGCATGATCGTCGACGGCATCCGACTCGAACAATTCGGCGCTGTAGAGCCAGAGCCGCGGCAGCGCGTCCTCGATCGACGGCGCGATTCTGCCGTGCCGTCGGCCAGTCGCACGACCCAGTCTCCGGCATGCTGCTGGTGATAGCGCGCCTCCTTGACGGCCTTGCCGGCGATGGCGGCGAGCTCAGCGTCGGTCGAGTGGGCAAGCCGCTCCCACATCAGGCGCAGGAAGGTCGCCATCATCACGTTGCGCAGCACGGTGAAGGCGAAGTCGCCGCGCGGCAGCTCCACCAGGGTCACGTTCAGGTAGTCGCGTTCGTCGCGCAGGAAGGCGAGCTGGTCCTCGTCATGCCCTTTCTTGCCGACGTGGCCGGCGTGGGTGAGCAGTGCCCTCGCCTGCCCGACCAGGTCGAGCGCGGTGTTCGCCAGCGCAATGTCTTCCTCGAGGATGGGTGCGTGCCCGCACCACTCGGCGAGCCGCTGGCCGAGGATCAGGCAGGTGTCGCCGAGGCGCAGCACGTATTGCGCCGAAGGGTCGCGGCTGGGTTGGATCGATGAAGTCTGCATCGCCGCCCTCACATGTGGTTCACGGATTCGGGCAGCTCGTAGAAGGTCGGGTGCCGGTACACCTTGTCTTCCATCGGATCGAAG
>CAWFRK010000007.1:0-32098 GCA_963818175.1 uncultured beta proteobacterium
GTTGACACCTAAACAATCGACGCCTAAATTTCATCTCATGTAGTTGACATCTAAAGCATTCCTCCAAGGAGGTGGCCCATGAAGATCGTCCACATCGACCAGGCACCAGCCCAGTCGCCCACGAAACAGTCCGGACTTCCCCGTCGCTGGGTCTCTCCTCCGCCAGCGCTCAGCTCTCACTGAGCGGCCGCTGTTTCCTCGCAGTTGAGTGGATCGGGTGGCCACTTCGCTGCATCCGCAAATGCAAGGTCACGTTGTGCTACCCGGCTGAGAAGGGCCTCTTCGCGAGGCGCTTCGAGGTCGCTGGTAAGGCCGCCGCATGTGTGGCGTTCCACGGCAATTGCCATTGAATCACCCATTGATCTCAACCACTGAAGGAAATCATCATGAGCACGGTTGCCCTCTCCATCATCCTGATCCACGGCGGCTTCGTTGACGGCTCCGGCTGGGAGCCCGTCTACAACATCCTCAAGAAGGATGGCTACTCCGTCAGCATCGCCCAGCACCCCACGACGTCTCTGGCCGATGACGTCGCTTACACCAAGCGGCTCATCGCCGAGCAAAAGGGCCCGGTCCTGCTGGTCGGCCACTCCTACGGCGGCGTCGTCACCACCGAGGCTGGCAACGACCCCAAGGTCAAGGGCCTGGTCTACATCGCCGCCTTCGTACCGGACAAGGGTGAGTCGGTCGAGTCCTTGATCAAGAACCCGGTCCCCGGCGCTCCGGTGCCGCCGATCCTGCCGCCGCAGGATGGCTTCCTGCTGCTGGACCAGACCAAGTTCGCTGCCTCGTTCGCCGCTGACGTCGACGAGCAGAAGGCCGCCTTCATGGCCGCTTCGCAAGTTCCCTGGGGCGTGGGCGCGCTGAGCGGCGCCGTCTCGCAGGCGTCCTGGAAGAGCAAGCCGAGCTGGTACCTGGTCGCCAAGGACGACAAGATGATCCCGCCAGCGGCTCAGCGTGCCATGTCGCAACGTGCCGGCGCCGACGTCGTCGAGGTCCCCGGCAGCCATGCGGTCTACGTCTCTCGCCCGGACGACGTTGCGGCGCTCATTCGCAAAGCTGCTGGTGCGCTTGCCAAGTAAGCGCGGTAGATCGAGGGCTGCGCGTTGGTTGGACTGGCTCCAGCCAACGCGCTTGCGGGCTTGGTCTTGGTTGCAGGGTCAAAGCCAGCGCTACACGACGGCCAGGTCCACGGCGCGTGGTCGCGCTCAGGTATTCGGGACAACCCTCGACTCTTCGTTCGACCCGATTGCTTCGGGTAGCACATCCGCACGCAATGCCAAGGGCGTGCCCAGCCAGATGGCGTGCATCAGGTGGTCTGAGCGCGGCGCCAAGGTGTTGGGATGGACCAGCACGCTCAAGCCTTCTCGATGCAGGGCCAGCCATGGCACGAGATCGGCGAACACATCGACGTCGAAGGCGACCTGGTACATCGCTGCCGTGTGTGGGCCGATCGGCACCTCGTGCCAGCGGCCGAGCTGAACCCTGAAGCGCTGGGCAATGCCGACGCGCACACGTTCTGCTTGCGGTCGCGTAGAAGCGGGATCGAAGTAGACGTGCGCGTGCCAACTCACGATGGACGGCTCGGATCCGGAAACAGTGGCAGTTCCAGCACTTTGATCCATGTCAGCACTCCGGTTCAATTAGTCGTCGTGTTCCGGATCGAGCGGCATTGTCCATAGGCGAAGCGGCCCTGGCCGATTCACCTCAGGTGGCCGCGACCACGGGCAGCGGTACCCTCGTTTCGAACTTCGAGCAGTTCATCGCGAACATGCTCTTGAAGTTGCGCACGTTGTTGTTCGATGAGAAGACCTCGCGCGTGAATGCGTGGTACTGCTCCATCGACTCGCCGCTGACGATGATGAGGAAGTCGAACTCGCCGGAGACCTCGTAGCAGGCCATGACGTCTTCCTCGGCCGCCATGCGCTGCTCGAACTGCTTGAGCAGGGCGGCGTTCTGCTTGTCGAGCTCCACCGACACGAACACGGTGAGGGGCCGGCCCACCAGTTGCCGGTCGACGATGACCACCTGCTTCTGGAGTACCCCGGATTCGCGCATCTGCGCGATGCGACGCTGGCAGGTGGCCGGGGAACTGCCTACCTGGTCCGCCAAGGCGCGCACCGGCAGCGAGGCGTCGCGCTGCAGCAGGTCGAGGAGCGCCGTGTCCAGCGCATCCAGCGCCACGGGCAAGCCGTTCTTGCCAGTCCGTCGAGACATTCGGTCAAGCTCCAGGCCGACATCGAGACAAAGCGATCATCAAATGGCCGCCAAGTGATGAATCTCATCGCGATGATGCCCCAAGAATCGTTCCATTGCGCAGCAGGAGCACGGCAGCATGGACACGACACAGGACGACGAGGCGACGCTGGAAGCCGGCTGGGTGCGAAGGCATCTGCCGCGCCCACGGGGCCCGCTGCGTGGTCGAGTACACGCATGAATTCGCACCGACCGTGAACTGGCCGCAGTGCGTGCCGGTGGCGGTGCGCGCGGCGCAAGCGGTGGCCGGTGTCGAGCGGGTGGATGCCGACACGCCGCCGATGATGATCTCGGAGGACTTCGGCCGCTTCCTGCAGGCCATCCCCGGCGCATTCGTGTTCATCGGCAACGGCGACGGCGACAGCCCCGGCGCGGTGCCGCTGCACAACGCCCGCTACGACTTCAACGACCAGATCGTCCCGGTGGGCGCGCGTTTCTTCGCCGAGATCGCCCGCACCCGCCTCCCCCAATCCATCGCCTCTGCCGCCTGACATGTTTTTTCTCAACACGCATGCCGATCGCCGCCCTTACGACGCAGATCTCCAGCAGGTGCTCAGCCTGTCCGCCGGCCGGGTTGCTCGCGAGCGCCTGGCCACCTGGCCGATCCTGTCGCCCCACCCCACGCCGGCCTGGTCCCTGCCCGGCCTGGCTGCCGCGCTCGGCGTGGCCGGCCTCACGCTGAAGGACGAATCGAGACGCTCGATCCTGGGCAGCTTCAAGGCCCTGGGGGCGCCGAACGCGCTGATCGAGCTGGTGCTGCGGCGCTGGCCTGACCGCGGTTGGACCGCCGCCGAGCTCTTTGCCGGCCGCCACGCCGAGGCGCTCAAGGGCTTCGTCGTGATCAGCGCGACCGACGGCAACCACGGCCGCGCGCTGGCCGCGGCTGCGCAGAGCATCGGCTGCCGCTGCGTGATCGTGCTGCACGCCCATGTCAGCGCCGAACGCGAGCAGGCGATCGCCGCCTTCGGCGCCAGGATCGTGCGCATTGCCGGCAACTATGACGATCGGTCAACGAGGCAGCGCGACTGGCCCGGTCGAATGGCTGGGAGGTGGTGTCCGACACCTCTTACGAGGGCTACGAGGAAGTGCCGCGCGACGTGATGCAGGGCTACGGTGTCGTGGCTGAGGAGCTGCTGGAGAACGCGCCAGATCCCGCCGCCTGCCCCTGGACCCACGTGATCCTGCAGGGCGGCGTGGGGGACTCGCGGCCGGCATCGTCAGTCACTTCTGGGAACGTTTCGGCGCGCGCGCCCGCGCTTCATCGTGGTCGAGCCCGAGCAGGCCGACTGCCTGTTGCAGAGCGCCGTCCAGGGCCGGCCCGCGCTGGCCACGGGCAGCGTCGATTCGGTGATGGCGGGCCTCGCCTGTGGCGAGACGTCACCGCTGGCCTGGCGATTCCTGCAGCCCGCGGTCGACGTGTTCATGACGGTGTCCGACGCCCAGGCCGTGCAAGCGATGCGCGTGCTGGCCGAGGGCCGCCATGGCGACATCCCGGTGGTGGCGGGGAGTCGGGCGTCGCCGGACTGGCCGGACTGCAGGCCCTGATGGCGCAGCCCGAATGGCGCGCTGCTGCCGGCCTGGACGCCGCTTCCCGCGTGCTGCTGATCAACACCGAAGGCGCCACCGCGCCAGGCGTGTATGCCGAACTCGTCGGACGCTCCGCCGAAGCCGTGCTCGGTGCGCAACAGGCCTGGCTGGGTGGCCATGGCATCGAACGGATTGACTCGTGCAGCGGATCGACGAGCACGCCGCGATTGGCGATCGCTGGGAGTTCGGCGAGCAAGAGGTCGTCGCTCCAAAGCGATGCGACGGTCGCGGCCTTGTCACGCGCAGGCTGCACTACCTGCTGAAGATGCTGGAGAACATGCATCGAAACTGAAACGCCGCCGGAAGTTGGTGGCGAGTCATACTCGCATGGTCGATGACTAGTCCGCTGCGTCATTGAAATGCCCCCCGAGGGACGCCCGAGACGGGATGCGATGCAAGGCGCAAAGCGCAGCGATACCCGCAGGTATCGCTGAGCATTTGCAACGCCGCAGCGCGCCCGTATCGGGTGGACAGCGGGTGGCAATTTCAGTGACGCAGTGGACTGAGCATCCGCGCGCAAGAATGAACGCGCGAACCGCAATCCCCTCACTCCATGCAGCCTCCCAAAGCCACCGAGTTCAATATCGACATCGCTGCAGACCTGCAGAAGTGGCGCGCCTTTATCGCGATCGGCGAACTCGGCAGCCTGACACGGGCCGCGTTGTTCCTGGACAGCAACCAGTCCTTGCTGAGCCGGCAGCTCAACGCGCTCGAGCGCGAATGCGGTGCCCGGCTGTTCAACCGGACCGGGCGCGGGGTCGAGCTGTCGGAAGTGGGCGAACGGCTGTTTCCTCAGGTGAAAGCCTTGCTCACCGATGCCCAGCAACTTGAAAACGAGATTCGCGGCGAGGCGCGCGAGCCAACCGGCCGAGTCACGCTGGGCTCGTTGCCATCCATTGCAGACCCGCTCGTCGGGAGGTTGTTTTCCGAGATCCGGACTCGCCACCCCGCGGTCAGCCTGAAGGTGCTGGCCGGATCCAGCGGCCAGGTCGAAGAGTGGCTCGCTGATGCCCGCGTGGATATCGCCATCCTCTATCGCTATGGCCCGACGCTGCCGGAGACGGAGCAGTCGTTGGCCGTGGTGGACAGCTACCTGATCGGGGCGGCGGGCGACCAGCGGAGCGCCGCGTCGGAAGTGCCTTTTGCCGACCTGCACGAGTTGCCCTTCATCCTGCCCAGCGCGCCCAACGGGCTGCGCACGGCGCTCGATGCGATCGCGCGGCAACAGCGCATCACGCTCGCACCGGTCATCGAGGCAGACTCGCTGCCCTTGCAGAAGTCGCTGGTGGCGACAGAGCGGCTCTACACCGTGCTGCCGCTGCACGCCGTCTGGAGCGAGGTGGCGGACGGGCGCCTGCAGGCGGCCAGGATCGTCGACCCTCCCTTCCAAAGGACGGTGGCGATGGCGCTGTCCAAGTCGAAGGGGCCCGCCCGGGCGGTCACGGCGGTGGCATCGCAGATCGTCGAGATCGTCGAGGACATGGCCCGCGCCGGCATGTGGCGGGCGTAACGCGCCGTCGTGACTCCGGCGGCATAGCAGGGATGCGCCCGGCGCCGTAGGCCCGCGCCGTGCGGGCCACTAAGCTCGAAGCTCGATTCAGGAGACCTCGCGATGCCCCGCATTACGCTTCCCGCCCCCGAGAGCATGGACGCCGACCAGCGTCGGGTCTACGACAAGATCGTGTCCGGCCGCCGCGGCAAGATCCAGGGCCCCCTGCGTGCGGCCTTGCACAACGCCGAGTTGGCCGATCGCTGGCAGGCGCTGGGCGAACTGCTGCGCTACAACACCACGCTGACGCCGCAGGCAGTCGGAGCTCGCCATCCTCGTCACCGGCCGCGCGTGCCGATCGCCGTTCGAGTGGTATGCGCACCGCCTGGAGGCCGAGAAGGTCGGCATCGAGCCGCAGGTCATCGAGGCGATCCTTGCCGAGGCGATGCCAGCTGGGCTGTCGGAAGACGACGCGGCCGTCGTCCGGTACGCCATCGAACTCAACCGATTCAACTCGGTCTCCGACGCCACCTATGCCCAAGCGCTCGAACGCCTGGGCGAGCGCAAGGTGGTCGAGCTCACGGCACTGGTCGGCTACTACACCATGGTCGCGATGACGCTCAACGCGCACGAGATCCCGCTGCCCGAAGGCGTGCAGCCCGCGTTCTTGCTACCGCAGAGGGAGATGACATGAACACGGGCTGGGACTGCCACGCGCATCTGTTCGGTCCCTACGATCGCTTTCCGCTCGCGGCGGATCGCAGCTACACGCCGCCCGAAGCGGTCGCGTCGCAGTACCAGGCGCTGCTGTCGCGCCTGGGCCTGTCGCACGGCGTGCTCGTACACCCCAGCGCCTACGGCGACGACTTCTCGCTGCTGTTCGATGCGCTGTCGCAGCACAAGAACCTGCGCGGCGTGATCGTGGTGAGACCGGACACGCTGCCGACACTCAAAGGCTTGCGCGACAAGGGCATCCGCGCCGCGCGCTTCAGTCACCGCAGCGGGGCAGGCGCCAACTTTGCGGGCAGCGCTTCCTTCGACGATCTTCTCGCCCTGGCGCCGCAACTGGCCGACGCGGGATTGCACGCGGAACTGTGGACCGATTGCAAGGTCCTGCCTGACATCTCCGACCGGCTGCGCGGGCTGCCAGTTCAAGTCGTGATCGACCACATGGGTGGCTTCGATGCCAACGCAGGCATCGACGAGCCTGGCTTTGCCGGGCTGGTGTCGCTGGTGGAATCAGGGGATGCCTGGGTCAAGCTCTGCGCCTATCGCAACCTGCTGGCGAGTGCCGGACTACGAGATCGGCAAGCCTTTCCACGAGGCCTTGCTGCGCGCCAATCCCGAGCGACTGCTGTGGGGCAGCGACTGGCCGCACTTGCGTGTCACGCCGGCCCCCGATGCGGCGAACCTGCTCGATGCGTTCAAGCGCTGGACGGCGAGCGATGCGCTGTCGGCGCAGATCCTGGTGGCCAATCCGACCTCCCTGTATGAATGAATCCGCAGGGCAGGGTTCAACGCCCTTGGAAGCCGGCACCGTCTTGTTTGCAGGAGTGCGTTCAGCCATCGGTGGGCTCCGTGTTCTGGAAGGAAGGGCGTGCCTGCATCTCGGCATGCCACTCGGCGAGACGGGGCGCGATGGCCCGCCAGCCGAAGGCATCGAAGCGATAGTCCAGGTAGCCGAGTGCGCAGCTCACCGTGATGTGCCCGATCGAAAAGGGCGTCTCGTTGAGTGCCTGCGCTTCGTCATCGAGCAGCTTCAGCGCGCTTCGAGTCTTGAGTTCGAAGGCGTCGATCAGGGCTTGGAGCGGCACCTCTCGCTCGCGCTCATTGCGCCAGAGGATCAGGGCGTCGAGCAGGCCATCGCCCAGGGCATGCCAGCGCAGCGCCTGCCATTTGTCGGCGCCTTGCCGGGGGAACAGCGACCCGCCGCCCAGTTCGTCGAGGTATTCGCAGATGACGACCGAGTCGAACAAGGTGAAGCCATCATCCAGCACCAGGGTCGGGATCTTCGACAGCGGGTTGTCCTGCATGAGCCGCTCGTTAGGCTTGAGCATTGCCGCGACCGACCGCACGAGCTCGAGCCGTTCGACCAGGCCCAGCTCGTGGGCGCAGACCATCACCTTGCGCACGTAAGGCGACTTTGGGGACCAGTGCAATTTCGATCGCCATCAGATGACTCCTCCAGTTCGCAGCGCGGCAATGTCGTCGGCGCCATAGCCCAGTTCGGCCAGGATGGCATCGCTGTGCTGCCCGAGCAGGGGCGGTGCGGCCTGGGTCTGGAGCTGCGCATCGGCGAAGCGCATCGGCGTGGACACTTGCGGCACGTCGACACCGCTCGGGTGCGGCACATGCTTCAACATGCCGCGTGACTTGACCTGCGGGTCCTTGAACACGTCGGCGACCGTGTTGATCGCCCCGCAAGGCACGCCCGCGGCATCGAGCGCCTCGATCAGGCGTTCGCGCTCCCATTCGGCAAACAGGTCGCACAGCATGGCGGACAGCTCGCCGATGTTGCGCACCCGCTGCGCGTTGGTGGCGAAGCGTTCGTCGTTCACCCATTCGGGACACCCCAGCACTTCGCACAGCTTCGCGAACTGACCGTCGTTGCCCACCACCAGGATCACGTCGCCATCGGCGCAGGCATACACGTCCTGCGGCTGGATGTTGGGATGGGCGTTGCCGTTGCGCTTGGGTACCTTGCCCGACACGAGGTAGTTCATCGCCTGGTTCGCCAGCGTGGCGACCTGCACGTCGAGCATCGCGATGTCGACGTAGTCGCCCTTGCCGGTCTCGTTGCGCCGCGCAAGCGCGGCCAGCACCGACACCGCCGCGTACATGCCGGTCATCAGGTCGACGATCGGGACGCCCACCTTCTGCGGGCCGCCGCCGGGCTTGGTGTCCTTCTCGCCGGTCACGCTCATCAGGCCGCCCATCGCCTGGATCAGGAAGTCGTAGGCCGGCTGGTCGCGGCGCGGGCCGGTCTGGCCGAAGCCGGTGACCGAGCAGTAGATGAGCCGCGGGTTGATCTTGCGCAGCGAGGCCTCGTCGAGGCCGTAGCGCTCCAGCGTGCCGGCCTTGTAGTTCTCGAGCACGATGTCGGCCTTGAGGGCAAGCTCGCGCACGATGCGCTGGCCCTCGGGCTTGTCGAGGCTGACCGTGATCGAGCGCTTGCCGCGGTTGACGGCCAGGTAGTAGCCGGCCTCCTTGGTGTCGTGGCCATCGGCTCCCTTCAGGAAGGGAGGGCCCCAGGAGCGCGTGTCGTCGCCCACGCCCGGACGCTCGACCTTGATGACCTCGGCGCCGAGGTCCGCGAGGATCTGGCCCGCCCAGGGCGCGGCCAGGATGCGGCTCAGGTCGAGAACCTTGACGTGGGAAAGCGGACCGGCGCCGGGATTCATGCTGTGGCCTTTCGAAGTCGGATGCATGCCAAGGACTCTAGGCGCCCACCACGCCCGTGCCTACGGGCCGATCGGCAAGGCTGGCATGCGCCGGGGCGCATACCGCATGAGCCGCCGGGCCGCTCCCAAGGCGAATTCCGGAGTGCGCAGCATGGAGGATGCCAAATGAGCAGCCTTGCGCCGGCCGCATATCAGGCTTGCCGCTCGGGTGCCTTACTTTCCGGGCCAGGAGCGCCCAAACTGGATTCGTTCACTTCTTGCCCACTTCAGGAGACACAAGTTGAAGACACCGCTTCTCTCCGGCATCTGCCTCGCAGTCGCCGCCCTCTCCGTGACAGCCCAGGCGCAGGCCTGGCCGACCAAGCCGATCCGCCTCATCGTGCCCTACGCGGCCGGCGGCCCGGCCGACGTGATCGCCCGCGTGGTGGCCAAGAAGGTCGGCGGCGACGTGGGACAGACCATCATCGTCGACAACAAGGGCGGTGCCGGCGGCACGATCGGCGTGGACGCCGCGCTCAAGTCGGCTCCCGATGGCTACACCTTCGCGCTCGTCGCCCAGGGCCCGCTGGCCGGCATGCCGAACCTGATGAAGGTGCCTTATGCGTTGGGCGACGTGCAGTACCTGACCCTGGTGGCACGCGGGCCGGCGGTCATCGTGGTCGGCAAGGACGTCGCGGCCAACAACCTGCCGGAGCTGGTGAAGCTGGCCAAGGCATCACCCGGCAAGCTCAACTACGGTTCAGCCGGCCCGGGCACCACGCCCCACATCGGCGCCGAGCTCCTCAAGCAGGAAGCGGGCATCGAGATGACCCACGTGCCGTACAAGGGCGCCGCGCCCGTCGTGACCGCCCTGCTGGGTGGCGAAGTGCAGTTGGCGGTGGTCGACCTGCTCAACGTCCTGCCGCACATGTCCACCGGCAAGCTGAAGATCCTGGCCGTGGCAGGCCCGAGCCGTGCGCCCCAGCTCCCCAATGTGCCGACGACCAAGGAAGCGGGACTGCCCGGCGTCGTGATGGACACCAACTACGGCGTCATCGCCCCTCCCGGCGTGCCGGCCGACGTCCAGAAGAAGTTTCGCGAGGCCATCGTCGCTGCGGTGCAATCGACCGAGATGAAGGACCAGCTTCTCAAGCAGGGGGTGGTAGCGATGACTTCGACGCCGCAGGAGTACAAGAGCCAGACGGATGCCGAGTTCGAGAAGTGGAAGCGCGTCATCACCAAGGGCAAGATCACGATCGATTGAGCGAAGGCCCCGCAATGCGGGGCCTTTCTTCTGGAAGAGGCTCGGCACCAACGACAGGAGCTGCCCTCGGCGCCGCCCGACCGGGTCTCGCGGAGGCAGCGCGTACCATCGTTGACCTGCCGGGCGCTGCTGGTCGAAGGAATGCGCTTGCGGGCGCTTGCGGCCGACTCGAGCGGCAGCTTGCCAGCGACGGTTGCGGCCTGAACACGGCGCGGCCGCTCGAGACGCACCGGGCCGCTCGCGAGCACCAAGGAACGTGGACACTTGAAAAGGAAAGGCCAACATTTCACCGTCCCTTGAAGTTCGGAGCACGCTTTTCCTTGAAGGCCAACTGCGCTTCCTTGGCATCCTCGGTCTTGCCAATGATCGCGGTCATGTCCTGCTCGTAGCGGTAGCCGTCGCGCAGGCTCATGTCCTCGATGACGTTGAGCGTGTGCTTGCCCATGCGGGTGGACACCGGGCTCTTCGAGGCGATGGCCACTGCAAGTTCCAATGCCGCAGGCATCAGCTCCTCGGGTGTGGTGCAGGCTTCGACGATGCCCAGTCGGTACAGCTCCGCACCGCCCACGCGGTAGCCGGTCAGGGCCATGCGGCGCAGCCGCGAGTGGCTGAACAGGCGCATCGCATGTCTGCAGCCCCCGAGCAGGCCCACGTCGACCTCGGGCAGCCCCAGCGACGCCTTCTCCGATGCGATCAGCACGTCGGCCGAGGCCACCATCGCCAGGCCAGAACCCAGCGCGGCACCGTTGATCGCCACGATCACGGGCTTGGCGCACTCGCGAATGGCATGGAAGCATTCGCGCGTGCGGCGTGAATGCGCCAGCAGGTCGCCCGGGCCCTTGATCATTTCGGCGCGGCCCTTGAGGTCTGCACCGGCACAGAAGACCTTTCCTTCTCCGGTCAGGATGACGGCGCGCACCTGGTCCATTTCCGAGATCCGGTCCAGCGCCAGGGTCAGCTCATCGTTGAGCACGCGAGTCAAGGCGTTGACCGGCGGGGCGTTCATGGTCAGCGTCGCCACGTGGTCGGCAATCACTACCTTCAGCTGAGTCAGGTCTTCCATGGTGTCTCCAGGCACGTTCAAGGTTGGGATGAACGAGTCTATGAGTGGCGCATGGCGAGCACCAGTCGCGTGAGGCGCAGAGCTGCTATTCACGGGACGGCATAACCGGGTTCACGGCGCGGTTCCCTTGCAGCGCGAGCGTCCGCGACGCTATCCAAGCTGCGACGAGGGTGCCTTGACGCGGTGTTCGTGAGCGAACGCGGATGGCCGGGAGTTAGCACAGACAGTTCCCTTAACGCTCTTGTTTGCCCTCCTCCTCGGGAAACAGCGGCTTCGACCAACGCAACAGGGAACACCCCATCGACGTCGGCTCGCGGGGTACTTATGCCGCCGCGGCTGCTTTGCCGGAAAGCGCTTACCGCAGCGCCTCGGCCGCTAGTGGGCCGCACGCTCAGAACCGATCGACGGCATACGGCGCCGGGTCGACCAGGGTCTTGTCCCCTTCGATCAACTCGGCCATGAGGCGACCGCAGACAGGTCCGAGCGTGAATCCCTGGTGCGCGTGGCCGAAGTTGAACCACAGGCCGCGATGGCGGGAGGCTGCGCCGAGTACCGGCAACATGTCGGGCGTGCAGGGGCGATTGCCCAGCCAGGGCTCCGGCTCGCGGGCTCGCGGAAGGTCCACGATCTCGCGGGCGGCACGGGTGGCGCGCTCCATCTGCACCGTGGTGGCGGAGGCGCCCAGGCGGGCGAACTCCGCCCCCGTGGTCAGACGAATGCCCTGAACCATGGGCGCGAGCACGTAGCCGCGCTCGGCATCGAGCATCGGAGCCCGGAGCTCGCCGCCACCCGTGAAATGGCGGTGGTAGCCGCGCTTGACGAACAGCGGCAGGCTGTATCCCAGTCGGGCGGCGAGTAAGCCTGACCAGGGACCCAACGCCACCACGGCGTGCTTCGCCTGGACGACACCCGCATCGGTGCTCACGCGCCAGCCTTCACCGTCGGTTTCAAGCGTCGACGCATCACCGCGCAGGCAATGCCCGCCCAGCGCGTTGAAGCGCTCGGCATAGGCCGTCACCAGCGCACCGGGGTCGGTGACCGTCACCGGATCCGGCCAATGGATGGCTCCGGCCAGTGTGCGCTTCAGGCTCGGCTCGGCCCGCGCCAGCTCGATCCCATCGAGCGCCGTGTGGCGCACGCCGAAGCGCTGCTGCAGTGCGCGCGCGTGGTCAGCGCCCTCATCGAGCGCGCGAGCGCTGCGGTAAACCCAGTGGTAACCATTGCGGCGGACCAGCGCCTCGGCGCCGCATTCGGCGATCAGTTCCTCATGCGCCGGTAGGGCGTGCGAGATCAGCGCGCTATGCCCTCGGATGGCGGTCTCGTGTCGCGCCGGCGCCGACTCCCACCAGTACCGTGCCAGCGGTGCCGCCAGCGCGGGCAAGGCCCCGACGTGGTAGTGAACGGCGGTGCTGCGCCGCAGCGCCGCCTCGGCCACGGTCGCCCAGTCGCGCGGGAAGGGGTATGGCACCATGGCCTCGCTCTGGACGATGCCGGCATTGCCGTACGAGGTCTCTCGTCCGGGTTCGCGACGATCCACCAGGCACACGGCGTGGCCGCGGCGGACCAATTGCAGCGCCGTTCCCACGCCGATCATGCCGGCACCGAGCACCAGGACGTCGATCTGCACGGATGCAACTCCTCAGAGTCAGCCACGGTTCGCGGCAACGACGGTGACTTCCACCCTCGCCCCCGGCACGACCAGCTGCGCCAGCACGGTGGTGCGCACCGGGAATGGCTCCGCAAAGTGCCGGCCATAGATCTCATTGAATGTGGCGAAGTCCGTTGCATCGGTCAGGTGGACCGTCACCTGGACGACGTCGTTCAGGTCCAGGCCCGCAGAAGCCAGCGTCGTCGTGATGCGCGCCAGCACCAGCTCCGTCTGGGCTGCGATGCCTTCCGGCACGCTGCCATCCTCGCGCAGTGGCACTTCGCCGGAAAGGAAGGTGAAGCCTTGGGCGACTCGAAGCTTGGAAAACGGCAGGCGAGGTGTTGAAGCGGTCATGGCAGCAGCACGCAGGAAGATCAGGGAGCCTCCATTGTTGGCGCCGCCGAGCCGGTGAGGGACCGTCATTTCATGAAAGCATCGTTGCTCCTCGCGCAACGCACACCTCAGCCCTCCTGCAAGATCTCCTGGACCTGCTCCAGAAACGCCTGGCACGCGGGCGGCAGCGTGCGGCCGGCCAGGGTCTGCACCTCGAAGTGACGCTCGTTCATCTCTCGATCGCGAAGCGGTACGGCGGCCAGCGTGCCGGACTCCAGCCGGTAACGTATCGCCAGCTCGCCGCACAGCACGATGACCGCCGCCGGCGGCCGCGAAGCTGAGCATCGGATCCAGCCGATTCGTCGTGAATGCGGCGTCGACCGCCAGGCCCTGCCTTGCGCAGCTGATATCGAACAACTGGCGCAGTGTGGACGTCGCGGGCGGAAGCGCCAGCGGATAGCCCACCAACTGGCTCAGCGCGAGCTGGCGCCGCGCCGCCAAGGGATGGTCCGGCGCCATCACTGCCAGGATCGGAGCGGCATGGCGCACCGCCACCTGGATGTCTCGCTCGGAACTGGTGCCGAACGTGAAGCCCACGTCCATGTCGCCGTGACGAAGCAGTTCAGGGACGTCTGCTTGGCGGCAGATCTCCAGCACGAAGCGGATGCCCGCGTGCTGGCGCTGGAACTCTGCAATGAGGGGCGGCAGGAACTCCGAGGCAAAGCCATCGGTGCTGGCAAGTCGCACGCTGCCGCTGCGCATGCCATGCAGCGACTCGATGTCGGACACGACGCGTTCGATATCGTGCCAGGCGCGCCTTGCATGCACCGCGAGCAGTTCGCCAGCCGGGTTGAGGCGCATGCCGCGTGCACGGCGCTCGAACAACAGGGTGTCCAGCGCATCCTCGAGTCGAGCGATGCTGCGGCTGACGGCCGACGGCGCCAGGTGCAGCCGCTCGGCGGCGGCCGTGACCGACCCGGTCTGCGCCACCTCGAGGAAGTGGCGCAAGGCAGTGTCCTGAAGCGCGCGATGGTCGATCTTGCGGGCCATGGGATCAAGGCTCCTGAGGGGACTAGCTTTGCGCCAAACGCAACGATCGATTCTATGGATTGCCGTTGATGCAGGTCAAACCGCTGCCTAGCATCCATGCAGTCCCACGCTGTCCATCCTTGCCCATGAGCCTCACGCCTGCACCCTCTTCGCTGGTCGAGCATTCCGCGCCGGAGCTGCGGCGCATGATCGGCACAAAAGCCATCTCGCCGGTTGAACTGCTCGATGCCTGCATTGCCCGGATCGAGAAGCTCAATCCGCTGGTGAACGCGGTCACGGCGACCTGCTTCGAGCAGGCGCGTGAGCAGGCCAGGGAGGCCGAGCGTGCGGTCATGCGCGGCGAGCCGCTCGGCCTGCTGCACGGCTTGCCGCTCGGCGTGAAGGATCTGGAGGCCACGGCCGGGCTGCTGACGACCTTCGGCTCGCCCAGCTTCCGCAACTTCGTGCCCGATCAGGACGTCGAACTCGTGGCGCGGCTGCGCCGGGCCGGGGGCATCGTCACGGCCAAGACGAACGTGCCCGAGCTCGGCGCCGGCGCCAACACCCGCAACCCCGTGTGGGGCGCGACCGGCAACCCCTTCGATCCCAACCTGAACGCCGGGGGATCCTCCGGCGGCTCGGCTGCGGCGCTCGCGTGCGACATGCTGCCGGTGTGCACGGGCTCGGACACCGGCGGTTCGCTCCGGATTCCCGCGGCCTACTGCGGCGTCGTGGGCTTCCGGCCCTCACCGGGCCTGGTCCCCAACACGCGCCGGCTGCTGGGGTGGTCGCCGATCTCGGTGGTGGGCCCGATGGGGCGGACGGTGGAAGAGGCGTGCCTGCAGCTGGCGGCCACGGCCGGCCCGCACCCCGGCGATCCGCTCAGCTATCCCGTGGATGCGCTGTCGTTCCTGTCGCTCAGGCCCGCCGACCTCTCCACGCTGCGCGTTGCCTTCACCACGGATTTCGGCGCCTGCGACGTCGACCCGGCGATCCGCGCCGCCTTCCGGTCGCGCATCGAAGCGCTGGCGCCCCATTTCGCCTGCTGCGAGGAAGTGCGCTTCGAACTGGGCGACGTGCATCGCTGCTTCGACGTGTTGCGGGCCGAGGCCTTCGTCGCAGGCACGCGCGAGGCCTACGAACGCGATCCCGACAGCCTGGGCGCCAACCCGCGCGCCAACTACGAGATGGGCATGCGCATGAGCCTGGGCGACAGCGCGTGGGCGCAGGCCGAGCAGAAGCGCATCCTTCAACGATTCCTGGCCACTTCGAACGGCTACGACCTGGTGCTGGCGCCCACCACGCCGGTCTCGCCCTTTCCCTGGACCCGAGCCTATGCCGACACGATCGAAGGCCGCCCGCAGGCCAACTACTACCGCTGGCTGGCGCTGACCTACGTGGTGACACTCACCACGCTGCCGGCGATCACCTTGCCATGCGGCCACGATGGCCAGGGCATGCCGTTCGGCTTGCAGGTGGTCGGCCGGTTCCGAGGCGATGCCGATCTGTTGCGCGCAGCGCTCGCCCTCGAGCAGGCCTGCGCGAGCCGGCCCGAACTGCGCAGGCCGCGGCCGAACCTGCAAGCCCTGCGGCCGGCCGACCCGGCGCTGGACGCCTTCGTCACGTCTCCCCCTGAAGCCGAGGGGCCGGGTCGCGCCGCTGGCGGCGCTGCCATCTCGACCTCGGTCGTTTGAACCGATCCCTTCATCCGCCCTTTCAAGGCACCCACAGGAGTCCGCATGATCCGCACCGCTTCGGCCGCCATGGCCCTCGTCCTCGCCGTGGCCGGCATGCCGGCCTGGGCCCAAGGGACGTTTCCGACCCGGCCTGTCACCCTCGTCGTTCCTTTCGCGCCGGGCGGTGCCACCGACAACGTGGCCCGCGTCCTCGCGAAGGGCATGGGCGAGCGACTGGGGCAGACCGTGATCATCGACAACAAGCCCGGCGCCGGCACCGAGCTGGGTGCTGCCGCGGTCGCCCGGGCGCCGGCCGACGGCTACACGCTGCTGATCTCCTCCAACAGCACGTTCACCGTGAACCCTGCGCTCAAGGCCAAGCTCCAGTATTCGCCGGACAAGAGCTTCGAGGCGATCGGCCTGCTCGGCAGCTCGCCGCTGGCCTTGCTGGCGCAGCCGGGTTTCAAGGCGTCCAACGTGCGTGAGCTGGTCGCACTCGCCAAGTCGAAGCCGGGCAAGGTGAGCTACGCGTCGTTCGGCGCCGGCACGACCGCCCACCTGGCCGGCGAGATGCTGAAGGCAAGCGCCGGCATCGACATGCTGCACGTGCCGTACAAGGGAAGCGCGCCGGCGATGACCGACCTGCTGGGCGGGCAGGTGGACCTGAGCGTGGACACGGTCGTGGCCGCACTGCCGATGCTGCGCACCGGCAAGGTCAAGGTCCTGGCCACCACGGGGGCGAAGCGGTCCGTCGTGCTGCCGGACGTGCCCACCGTGGCCGAGGCTGGCTATCCCCAGTACGAGATGGCGCCCTGGATCGCCATCGTCGGGCCGCGCGGCCTTCCCGAACCCGCCAAGACGCGACTGGCTGCGGCGCTGTCCGAGACGCTCGCCGACGCTGCCATCAAGAAGCAGCTCGAGGAGGCGGGGCTCGAGGTCGGCTACCAGGCGTCGAGCGCCTACGACGCACGCCTTGCCAGGGAGCTGCCCTTGCTGCGTGCCTTCGTCGCCAAGGCCGGCATCACCCTGGAGTGATGCGGCCACTCGGACGCGTTCTCGAGCACGACTGCACTGAACCGCGATGAAAGCCAAGCAGACCGAGCGCGAAAAGATGCTGGCCGGCCAGCTCTACGATCCCCACGATCCGCATCTCGTCGCGGACCGGGAGCGGGCACGAAACCTCTGCCAGGCCCTCAACGCGACTCGGGAGGCCGAGCAGGATGCGCGGCGCAAGCTGCTGGTCGCGTTGTTCGGCAGCGGCGGCGACACGGTATGGATGCAGCCGCCGTTCTTCTGCGACTACGGCTCCAACATCGAGCTGGGCGAACGGGTGTTCTTCAACTTCAACTGCGTCGTCCTCGACGTGTGCAAGGTGAGCATCGGCAGCTTCACGCTGTTCGGCCCGTCGGTTCAGATCTACACCGCGCTGCATCCGCTCAACGCCGAGAAGCGGCGTCGGCAGGAGTATGGGAAGCCGGTGGAGATCGGATCCGACGTCTGGGTTGGGGGCGGCGCGATCATCCTCCCCGGCGTTCGAATCGGGTCCCGCGCCGTCATCGGTGCGGGTAGCGTCGTGACGAAAGACATCCCGGACGATGTCTTCGCGGCGGGCAATCCTTGCCGCGTTGTTCGCGAAATCACGGACTGAGTTGCGGCTCGCAACATGGACATGCCCGCCCAACTTCGAGAGCAGCGCCCGTTTCTCTGGCTGAATGATGCCGTGGCCTCCGCGCAGGACGTCCTGCCGGGGATTGCAAAGGAGCATCGGCTTTCCGACACGGACGTCATGGCGGCGGATCGGCTGCTACGGCGCTGGAGCGGCGCCCTGGCCGAGCTTTTCCCCGAACTGCGCTCAAGTGCCGGCCTGATCGAATCCCCGCTCGTTCCGTTGACCAACGCCGAGGCGATCGGCGGCCCCCTCGCGGGAGGCCGCTTGTTCGTCAAGGCGGATCACCTCCTGCCGGTTGCCGGCTCCATCAAGGCGAGAGGGGGCATCTACGAGGTCATTGCACACACAGTGGATCTGGCTCGTCGTCTGGGTCTGTGGAACGACGGGCAGGATCCCAGGGTGCTGCTCGAGCCTGCCGCTCGTGCCGCGTTTGGCGAGCACACGATCGCCGTCGGCAGCACGGGCAATCTGGGCATGAGTATCGGTGTCATGTCTGCGGCGCTGGGCTTCCGTGCGGTCGTTCACATGTCGCGAGAGGCCAAGGAGTGGAAGAAGCGGATCCTGCGCGAGCGCGGGGCCGAAGTGGTGGAGCATGCGGGCGACTACGCGGCTGCGGTCGCTGCAGGCCGGCAAGCGTGCGACGCGGATCCGCGTTGCTACTTCGTGGATGACGAGAGTTCGCGCCATCTCTTCCTGGGATACGCGGTCGCTGCGCTTCGTCTCGCGCAGCAGCTTCGCGAAGCGCAGGTCACTGTCGACGCGCAACACCCGCTGATCGTGTACCTGCCCTGCGGCGTTGGAGGTGCACCAGGGGGCATCACCTTTGGATTGAAACTCCTTTTCGGCGACGCGGTGCACTGCCTGTTTGCCGAGCCTTGCGCGGCACCGTCCATGTTGGTCCGGTTGCTGTCGGGAGACACGCCCCGCTCGGTCTACGACATCGGGCTCGACAACGTGACCGAAGCCGACGGGCTCGCCGTGGCCCAGGCGTCGGAGCTCGTCCATGCGCTGGTCCGCCGACTCGTGGCGGGCGTGTACACGGTGGCCGATGAGGATCTGTTCGTCGCACTGGAGGCGCTGGAGCGCACGCAGTCCCTTCGCATCGAGCCTTCGGCCGCGGCGGCGCTGCTGGGATATCGCTGGCTGGTCACGGCACCAGGCTCCGCGTTCCTGCAACGGGCCCTTCGTGGCGCGCCGGCGGACAATGCCACTCACGTCTTCTGGACGACCGGTGGCTCGCTGGTTCCACCCGAAGAATTCGGCCCCTGGCGCGATCGTGGCCGCAGGAGCAAGGAAGCGCGTCAGTCGGCAAGGGCGACGCTTGACGGGACGACAGGCAAGCTGAGGCCCCGTCCGAGCTGCGCCCAATCTGGGATTCCAATCGGGAATCTTTACGCTTCCAGAATAGCGCTGGTGCAATTTTTGGGAACGCCTAAATTCTCCTCATTGCCAGCGCCGTGAGACTGGCACCTGACGGAGACAAAGGGCCATGCCCCACATTCCTTCCCATGCGGTGATCCGCGAAGTCGGTCTGCGCGACGGCCTGCAGAGCATCCAGACGATCCTCCCCACCGAACGCAAGAAGGAGTGGATCCGCGAGGCCCACGCCGCCGGCCAGCGCGAGATCGAGGTCGGCTCCTACGTGCCGGCGCGCCTGCTGCCGCAGCTGGCCGACACCTCCGAGCTGGTCGCCTACGCCAAGACGCTGCCCGGCCTGTTCGTCTCGGTGCTCGTGCCCAACCTCAAGGGCGCGGAGCGCGCCATCGAGGACAAGGCCGACCTGCTGCTGGTGCCGCTCTCGGCCAGCCACGAGCACAGCCTGGCCAACCTGCGCAAGACACCCGACGAGGTGATCGCCGAGTTCGGCCGCATCCGTGCCGCGCGCGACGCGGCAGGCTCGAAGACGCTGCTCGAAGGCGGCATCGGCACGGCCTTCGGCTGCACCATCCAGGGCGAGGTCGAAGCCCTCCGAAGTGCTGCGCTGCATGCAGGGCCTGCTCGATGCCGGCGCCGATCGCGTCAGCATCGCCGACACCGTGGGCTACGCCGCCCCCGGCGCGGTGCGCGAGCTGTTCGAGCAGGCGCGCAAGATCGCCGGCGAGCAGTTCTGGTGCGGCCACTTCCACGACACGCGGGGCCTGGCGCTCGCCAACGTCTATGCCGCGATGGAAACGGGCGTGGCGCGCTTCGACGCGACGCTGGCCGGCATCGGCGGCTGCCCGCATGCGCCGGGCGCGAGCGGCAATGCGTCCAGCGAGGACCTCGCCTTCATGCTCGAGAGCATGGGCATCGGCACCGGCATCGACATCGAGAAGCTGCTGGCCCTGCGCGCCAAGGTCGCCGAGTGGCTTTCCGGCGAGACGCTGCACGGCACGCTTGTGGCTCGCCGGACTGCCCAAGACCTTCCCTTCTTCCCAATCCACGACGGGCATCGCGGCCTGAACACCATGAGCACCAACCAACTCACCGGCCTGCCCCTCGAAGGCATCCGCGTCATCGAATTCACCCACATGGTGATGGGCCCGACCTGCGGGATGATCCTCGCCGACCTGGGCGCCGAGGTCATCAAGATCGAGCCGCCCGGCGGCGACAAGACGCGCACCCTGCCTGGCCTGGGCATCGGCTTCTTCCGCTCCTTCAACCGCAACAAGAAGAGCGTGGTGCTCGACATCAACACGCCCGAAGGCCGCGCCACCGCCGAGGAGCTGGTGGGCACCTGCGACGTGGTGCTGGAGAACTTCCGGCCCGGCCTGATGAGCAAGCTCGGGCTCGACTACGAGACGCTCTCGAAGAAGCATCCGCGGACTCATCTACGTCTCGCACAAGGGCTTCCTGCCCGGCCCGTACGAAAAGCGCCTGGCGCTCGACGAGGTGGTGCAGATGATGGGCGGCCTCTCCTACATGACGGGCCCCAAGGGCCGCCCGCTGCGCGCCGGCACCTCGGTCAACGACATCATGGGCGGCATGTTCGGCGCGATCGGCGTGCTGGCCGCGCTGCGCGAGCGCGAGCGCACGGGCGAGGGCCAGGAAGTGCAGAGCGCGCTGTTCGAGAACTGCGTGTTCCTGTCTTCCGCAGCACATGCAGCAGTACCTGATGACCGGCGAGCCGCCGCCGCCGATGCCCTCGCGCGTCTCGGCCTGGAGCGTGTACGACGTGTTCACGCTGGCCGATGGCGAGCAGCTCTTCATCGGCGCGGTGAGCGACAAGCAGTACCTGACCCTGTGCCGGGTGCTCGATGCGCCCGAGCTGGCCGAGGACCCGGCGCTGGCCGACAACGCCAAGCGCGTGGCGGTGCGGCCTGAGCTGCTCGAGCGGCTGGGCGAGGTGTTGCGCCATCACAAGATCGACGAACTCGCGCCCAAGCTCGAAGCCGCCGGCATTCCGTATGCGCCGATCATGCGGCCGGAGCAACTGGTCGACGACCCGCACCTGCGCGAAAGCGGCGGCCTGGTGCCGATGCAGACCGACGACGGCGGCACGACCGACGTCGTGCTGCTGCCGCTCACGATGGGCGGGCGCCGGCCCGGCGTGCGACTGCCGCTCGCGAAGGTCGGCGAGCACACCGACGAAGTGCTCGGCCGGCTCGGCCGCGCCTGACCGCCTGCTTCCGCAACCAACTATCACGGAGACAAGAAATGACTCGCATGAACTCTCGCCGCAGCCTTCTCTCGCTCGCCGTCGGCCGCCATGCTCGCTGCGCCGCCGCGCACGGCCTCGGCGCAGACGCCGAGCGCGCCGATGCGCGTGATCCTGCCCGTCGGCGCGGGCTCCGGCGTCGACACCATCGTGCGCGCCGCGCAAGGCGCGCTGTCCAAGGCGCTCGGCGGCCAGCCGGTGGTGATCGAGAACCTGCCAGGAGCCGGCGGCATGACCGGCACGCAGGCGATCGTCAAGGCGCCGCCCGACGGCAACACCATCGGCGTGGTGTCGAACAACCACGCCGTCAACCCGAGCGTGTTCAAGAAGGTGCCCTACGACAGCATCAATGACATCACGGCGATCACCGTCGTCGGCGAGACGCCCTTCGTGCTGGTGGTCAACCCGCAGAAGGTGCAGGCGAAGAACGCCAAGGAGCTGCAGGCCTTCTTGAAGGCCAAGCCGGGCGAGTACAACTACGCCTCCTCCGGCAACGGCACCATCATCCATCTGGCCGGCGAGATGTTCGTCGATGCGGCCGGCGTCGAGGTCAAGCACATCCCGTACAAGGGCGTGGGTCCGATGGTGGCCGACCTGATCGGCGGCCAGGTCGAGATGGGCGTGGTAGCGGTGCCGGCGGCAATGGGCCACCTGAAGAGCGGCGCGCTGCGCGCCATCGGCGTGATGGGCAAGCAGCGCGTGCCCACGCTGCCCGACGTGCCGACCATCGCCGAGCAAGGCTTCCCCGAGGTGGACGTCGCAGGCTGGTTCGCCGTCGTCGCGCCGCCCAAGCTGCCCGCGGCGCAGGTCCAGCGCGTGCGCGAAGCCGTCGTGACCGCGTTCAACGACCCCGAGGTGAAGGCCGCGATGGCCAAGCAGGACAACCTCATCCATCCTTCGACGCCGGAAGCCGCGCTGCAGTTCTTCAAGACCGAGCAGGACCGCTACGCCAAGCTCGTGAAGAAGGCCGGCGTCACGCTCGACTGAGCGCGCCCGGACAGACATCACATCAAGGAGAACCTCATGGCGCTGTATCGCATCAAGGGCCACAGACCCCGTCGTGCCGCCCAACGCCTACGTCGCGGCAGAGGCCTCGCTGGTCGGCGAGGTGCGTGCTCGGCGAGCGCTGCAGCGTCTGGCCCGGCGCGGCGCTGCGCGGCGACAACGAGCCGATCCGCATCGGCGAGGCGAGCAACATCCAGGAAGGCGCCGTGCTGCATGCCGACCCGGGCTTTCCGCTCACGATCGGCGCGCAGGTCTCGGTCGGCCACCAGGCCATGCTGCACGGCTGCACGGTGGGCGACGGCTCGCTGATCGGCATCCAGGCGATCGTGCTCAACGGTGCGGTGATCGGGCGCAATTGCCTTGTCGGCGCGGGCGCGCTGGTCACCGAACGCAAGAGCTTCCCCGACCGCTCGCTGATCGTCGGTGCGCCGGCGAAGCTCGTGCGCGAGCTCACCGACGAGGAGGTGCAAGGCCTGGCTGACAACGCAGCCAACTACGCCGAAAAGAGCCAGCTCTTCCTCACCGAGCTGGAACGCGTCGGCTGAACGCCTCGACCTCATCCTGGAGAATCTTGATGGCTGACCTTTTCGACAACCCGATGGGGCTGATGGGATTCGAGTTCGTCGAGTTCGCATCACCCGACGCCCAATGTGCTGGAGCCCATGTTCGAGAAGCTGGGTTTCACGCTGGTCGCGCGCCACCGCTCCAAGGACGTGGTGCTGTACCGGCAAGGCGAGATCAACTTCATCGTCAACCGCGAGCCGGACAGCGCGGCGGCGTACTTCGCAGCCGAGCACGGGCCCTCGGCCTGCGGCCTGGCTTTCCGCGTGAAGGACGCGCACCAGGCCTACGCACGGGCGCTGGAGCTCGGCGCGCAGCCGCTGGAGATGCCCACGGGGCCGATGGAGCTGAGGCTGCCCGCCATCAAGGGCATCGGCGGCGCGCCGCTCTACCTGATCGACCGATTCGAAGATGACGGCCCCCAGGCGGCTGCGCCGCCGCCCCCGAGGGGGTCGGGTCGGCTTCGGGCGGCCGGGCGCCGACCCGCGGCAGATCGATCTACGACATCGACTTCGAGTTCATCGAGGGCGTGGAGCGGCGTCCCAAGGGCCACGGCCTGAAGCTGATCGACCACCTCACGCACAACGTCTATCGCGGCCGCATGGCCTACTGGGCCGCGTTCTACGAGAAGCTGTTCAACTTCCGCGAGATCCGCTACTTCGACATCCAGGGCGAGTACACCGGGCTCACCTCGAAAGCGATGACGGCGCCCGACGGCAAGATCCGCATCCCGCTGAACGAAGAGTCCGCGAAGGGCTCGGGGCAGATCGAGGAATTCCTGATGCAGTTCAACGGCGAAGGCATCCAGCATGTCGCGCTGCTGACGGACGACCTGCCGGCCACGATCGACAGCCTTGCGCTGGCGGGCGTGCCGCTGATGACCGCGCCCAACGAGGTGTACTACGAGATGCTGCAGGAGCGCCTGCCCGGCCACGGCGAGCCGGTGGCCGAGCTGCAGACGCGCGGCATCCTGCTCGATGGGAGCACCACGGGCGGCAGCAAGCGGCTCCTGCTGCAGATCTTCTCGCAGACGCTGCTCGGGCCGGTGTTCTTCGAGTTCATTCAGCGCAAGGGCGACGACGGCTTTGGCGAAGGCAACTTCAAGGCCTTGTTCCAGTCGATCGAGCGGGACCAGGTCCGCCGCGGCGTGTTGCAGGTGCAGGAGCAATGACATGAAGATCGAACGCATTCATCACGTCGCCTATCGCTGCAAGGACGCCAAGGAGACCGTCCGCGGAACGGGACCACCGTGTCGAGCTGGCCTGTCCGGACCCCGCCGAGGAGGAGATGATCCGCAAGCTCGACGCGGTGAAGTGGGACATGCTGGACGAGTGGTCCCGTACCCGGCGCGCGCCCAAGCATGCGGCCTTCCTGCACGAACGGGAGTTCAAGCAGCCATGAACACCGAACTCGACGAGACCCATGACCCGTCGCTGCAGAGCTGGGTCGAATCGGCCAATGAGCCGACGAGCGACTTCCCGATCCAGAACCTGCCGTTCGGTCGCTTTCGGCTGCCCGAGGATTCCGACTGGCGCATCGGCGTGGCCATCGGCAACCAGGTGCTGGACCTGCGCCGAGCCCGGGTGATCGACAACTCGGACTTCAACCGGTTCATGCGCTTGTCAAGCGAGCCGCGCCGGGCGGTGCGCCAGGCGCTGCAGACGCAGAAGAGCACATCTTCGGCCTGGCACTCTTCAATGACTGGAGCGCACGTGACTTCCAGAGCTGGGAGTACCAGCCGCTGGGGCCGTTCCTGTCGAAGAATTTCGCGAGCACGGTGTCGCCGTGGATCGTCACGCTCGATGCGCTGGAGCCGTTTCGCGTACCGTTCCAGCGCCCCGCCGGCGACCCCGAACCGCTGCCCTACCTGGACTCGCCAGCCAATCGAGAACGTGGCGCGATCGACGTCCAGCTCGAAGTGTGGCTGCAGACATCTGCCATGCGCGACGCCGGCCACGCGGGCGACCGCCTGATGCAATCGAACTTCCGCGACGCGTACTGGACGCTCGCGCAACTGGTCTCCCATCACACGATCAATGGCTGCAACTTGTCGAACGGCGACCTGTTCGGCTCGGGCACGCTTTCCGGCCCCGATCCCGATCAGGGCGGCTCACTGCTCGAGCTTACTCAAGGCGGAATAGCACCCATCACCTTGTCGAGTGGCGAGAAGCGAGGCTTCCTGGAAGACGGCGACACGGTGATTCTCAAGGGCTGCTGCCAGCGAGAGGGCTATCGCCGAATCGGCTTCGGCGAGTGCCGTGGGACCGTCATGCCGGCTGCCTCTTCGAAGGGATCCAGATAACACCTCACGCTCCAAGCTTCGAGCCGCTACGCCCGCCGGCCGTGCTACGGTTTCAAGCGTCGCCACGAACCGCTCCATCTTCATGTTGCTAGACGCGCCATTGCGCACCCGGATCGAAGGGAACTTGCGCCGGCTTGAAGTGAACGCAATCAACAGGGCGTCGCTTCGAGCGGCTGCGGTAGCGCTTGCCGTCACCGAAGAAGGCATGGGCGCTGAGCTGCCGAATTTTCCGGCTCCCTCCTGCTGGAGTCGTGAGGCAGCGATTGTCCTGACTCGACGCGCGCTTGAACTGCGGCGGCATCCCGGGCAGTGGGCACTGCCCGGCGGCCGGATCGATCCTGGCGAGTCAGCGGAGCACGCGGCGTTGCGAGAACTCAAGGAGGAAGTCGGCTTGTCTCTCGATGAAGACGCCTTGATCGGACGGCTCGACGACTTTCCTACCCGCTCGGGATTTGTGATCACACCGGTCGTGGTCTGGGCAGGAGCAGGCACTTCTCTCTTGCCCAACGCCGCTGAAGTCGCCAGCATCCACCGCGTTCCCTTGAGTGAACTGATGCGGGAAGACGCACCTCTTCTCGAGCCGATCGAGGACAGCGAACATCCAGTGTTGCGCATGCCCTTGGGGAAGCATTGGGTGGCTGCGCCAACAGCGGCAATCCTGTACCAGTTCCGGGAAGTCTGCCTGGCGGCCCGACTCACCCGTGTCGCGCACTTCGAGCAACCGCTTTTCGCCCGGAAGTGATGGAATGCGGGCGACCCCGGTGGGGATGGACGGCTCGCGCCTGACATACACAGGGGCGTCGAGGCGCTGGCTAGCCCATCGGGGACCCGGGCATCCAGGCGGCAAGCTCCAGGGCGAGTACGGTGACAAAGGCTGAACCGACCGCCGATCTCGCCTTGAAGCCTTGGCGGCGTGCCAACGCAATCATGGGATGGTTCTCCTTAAGCGTCGTGCCAATGAGCTTCTGAAGGCCCGACTGCTTCGCGACGGCGGCCAGCCTGGCGAGCAGTTCGCTCCCCAGGCCACGGCCTTGCCATTCGTCACCGATCACGATGGCGAACTCTGCCTCGCCCGCTGAGCCCTCGACGACATAGCGCGCCACGCCGACTTGCTTCTCCTGGCCGCCGACAACTGTTGTCGCGATCAAGGCCACTTCCCGGCTGTGATCCACGTCGGTCCATCGAAGCATCTCTTCGTCCGACGGCTTCCTCGGGGACATCAATCGCCGGTATCCCGTGGTCGCTGAAAGGCCTCGGACGAACTCTCTCTCCAGTTCGAAGTCGCTCTTGCGGATCGGTCGAATCGTCACGACGACACCGTCCCTGGCCATCCATGGCCGCGATGCCGGACCAGCGTCGCCGGGGGCAGGCTGATTCTTGACCCGCGTCAACGGTTCGCGGAAGGTGCTGATATGCATGCCAATCTCCTTTCAGGGGCACTCTAGGCCAGGGCCGCGTCCAGACCTAGGGGCGGCCTTGAAACAGACCCTTGATCGAACAGCAAAAGCGGTGCGCCCGCTCGTGGCGGCAAGTCGCCGCCTGCGTGGGCCTGACGCCTTCGCCCTATTCCAATTGCGACGGCGGCAGGCGCTGTGATAACGTCACTTCGCCCGTGCGGCCTTCGCGGCGCACCTCGCGCCGAAGGGGACCATCTCATGTCCTGTGTCGAGCTCGCCGTTGCGTCGATCGGCCATCGCGTACCGCGGACCGATTTCGCGTGCAAGGTGCACAGCGTCTTCGCGCGGGCCTGCAACTTCCAATGCGACGATGCGCTGCTGAGCCTGGTGACGCCAAATGTGAGCAGCGGTCCCACGACGCTCGTGCTTCACCGTGATCCTGTCGACGACCTGCGCGCCCTGTTCGAAGCGGGCGAAGTCGTCAATTGCCGCGACGGCACCGCGCGCGCACGTCGCGCCGCGCTTCGACTGCGCGATGCGGTGATCTGGCGGCCGCCGCCACGGCGCGCCTTTGCTACGGCCAAGCGCATCAGCGACCATCTGCGGACCGCCGCGGCGCGCCTGGCCCGACACCGCCTCGTTCATTCGAGCGTGATCGATCGGCAAGGAGCCACCATCGAGGCTGCACTGCGGCAAGCCTGCCGCGAGCTCGATCGCCATGCCACCCTGGAGCAGGTGCGGCGGCTGGTCGGCTGGGGCGAAGGCCTCACGCCGGCTGGCGACGATTTCCTCGTCGGCTGGCTGGCCGGACTCGATGCAATGGCCCACGGCGACGACGCCCGGCGACGCTATCTCGACGCGCTCGCTCCGCTCATTGCCGCACTCGGCGACCGCACCACGCCGATCGCGGCGCATTTCCTGCGGCAGGCGGCGAAGGGTCACTACAACGAAGCGCTCGAGCGCTTGCGCGATGCAATGCTTTGCGAGCCGCGGCGCGACCTGCTGGACGTCGCGCTCGACAACGCCCTCTGCATCGGCGCGAGCTCGGGCGCCGACCTCGTGAGCGGGCTGCTGTCCGCACTGGGCGCGTGGCTGCCTGCCGAAGACCGTGTGGTGCTCCAATGAGTGCCGAACACATCCGCTTCAAGGTGTTCACGACTCTCTACAAGGATTCGGTCACCCTGATGCAGGTCGCAGCGAAGCTGCGCGAGCTTGAAGGCGTGGAACAGGCCTCATGCCTGATGGCCACACCCGCCAATCTCGCGCAGTTGCGCGATGCCGATCTCGTGATCGAGGCGCAGGCCTCCCCTTCCGACCTGCTCGTCGTCGTCCGCGGCGACCCTTCGGCCTGCGAAGGGGCCATCGGGGCCGCCGAGGCCATGCTGCAATCGACGGCATCCGCAGGCGTTGGCGCGTCGGCCGCATTCTCGATGCCACTCACCAGCCTTGCCCTGGGCGTGGAGCATGCGCCCGACGCGGACCTGGCCCTGATCTCGGTCCCGGGCGACTATGCCGCCGCGGAGGCGATGAAGGCGCTTTCGCTCGGGCTGCATGTCATGCTGTTCTCGGACAACGTCCCCGTGGCCGAAGAGCTCGCGATCAAGACCCGCGCCCGCGCCGCGGGCCTGCTGGTCATGGGGCCCGATTGCGGCACGGCGATCATCAACGGCGTTCCGCTCGGATTCGCCAATGTCGTGCGCCGCGGCGACATCGGCCTGGTCGCCGCATCGGGAACCGGCTTGCAGGAAGTCACCTGCCGCATCCACAACCTGGGCGGCGGTGTTTCGCAGGCGATCGGAACGGGCGGGCGAGACCTGAAGGAGGAGATCGGCGGCATCACGATGCTGCAGGGGCTGCGCGCGCTCGCCGACGATGCGTCGACGCGCGTGATCGTGCTGATCTCCAAGCCCCCATCGCCGGCAATCGCCCGCCAGATGCTCGACGCGGCGACGGCTGCGAAGAAGCCGGTCGTCGTGCACTTCCTCGGCGTGGCGCCCGACGAACTGCGCCAGCCCGGCTTGCATGCGGCCACATCGCTTCGCCATGCGGCCGATGTCGCGGTCGCTCTCGCGGCAGGCCATGCGCCGCCGGCGTCCGTGTCGAAGCCGGCAGACAGCGACATCGCCGCGATCGACAAGCTCGCAGGCTCGCTCGCCCCGACACAAGGCTCGGTACGCGGCTTCTACAGCGGCGGCACGTTCTGCTACGAGGGGCAGCTCGCCTTCCTGGCCCAGGGGCTGCCGTGCCTGTCCAATGCGCCGGCGCATGGGGCGACGGCCTTCGCGGGGCGCTTCGATGGCCACGTTTTCCTCGACATGGGCGACGACGACTACACGCGCGGGCGTCCGCACCCGATGATCGACCCCGCGCTGCGCAACGACGCGATCCGCGCCCAGGGCGCCGACCCGCAGGCGGCGGCCATCCTGTTCGATGTGGTGCTCGGCTTCGGTGCCCACCCCGACCCGGCCCGGGGACTCGCGCTTGCGTTGTCGGCGGCCCGCTCCGATGCGCGCGCGCAAGGACGGTCGCTCGCCATGATCGGCCACGTCTGCGGCACCGACGGCGATCCGCGGGCAAGGCCGCGCAGGTCGCCCAGCTCGAAGCGGCCGGCGCCATCGTCGCGGGCAGCAATGTCGAGGCTGCGTTGCTGGCGGCGCACCTGGCAGGCCAGCTTGCGCAAGGACGGGAGGCGCGATGAGCGTGAACTCGCTGTTCAAGGAGACGCTCACGGTCATCAACGTCGGCCTGGGCGGTTTCGCGCAAGACGTCGTGGCCGCCGGCGGGAACTGCGTGCCGCTGCAGTGGCAGCCGCCCGCGCAGGGCGATCGCGAGGGCGCCTGGGCGCTCGGCGAGCTTGCCCG
The DNA here is from genome assembly GCA_963818175.1 of uncultured beta proteobacterium. GTDB lineage: Bacteria > Pseudomonadota > Gammaproteobacteria > Burkholderiales > Burkholderiaceae_C > Caldimonas. Next base: position 29,158 of record CAWFRK010000007.1, read on the forward strand.
CCACCCCCTGGTGGAGCGCGCCAACGCGACCGCCATGGCACGTTTCCTGGAGGCTGACCCGGTCCTGGTCGACATCGCGATGGCACGCGATGCGCTTGCCGCGATGTCGGGCCAGCGCCGCCTCGTCCTGCATGCGGGGCCGCCGATTGCGTGGCCGGCGATGTGCGGCCCGATGCGCGGCGCGATCCTCGGCGCCGTGGTGCTCGAAGGCTGGGCGAGCTCGATCGAAGCCGCGGAGCAACTCGTGGAGACGGGCGGGGTCGAGTTCGAGCCCTGCCACCATCACTCGGCGGTCGGCCCGATGGCGGGGATCATCAGCCCTTCGATGCCGCTCTTCGTGGTCGAGAACCGGGCCGCCGGCAACCGTGCATGCAGCAACATGAACGAAGGCCTCGGCAAGGTGCTGCGCTTCGGCGCAAACGGCGCGGAAGTCATCGCACGCCTGCAATGGATGGCCAGGAGCCTTGCGCCGACGCTGCGTGCCGCATTGGCTCGCAGCGGCCCGATCGAGCTCAAGCCGCTCATGGCCCAGGCCCTCAACATGGGCGACGAGGTGCACAACCGCAACGCCGCGGCCACCTCGCTGCTGTTCAAGCGTCTTGCGCCGGCGCTCTTCGATGCCGAGGTGGTGCGCGAGGCTGCCGCCGAGGCGCTTGCCTTCATCGCGGCCAACGACCACTTCTTCCTCAATCTTTCAATGGCCGCCTGCAAGGCCATGCTCGATGCGGCGGCAGGCGTGCCCGGCAGCTCGATGGTGACCGCGATGGCGCGCAACAGCGTCAACTTCGGGGATCCGCCTCTCGGGCACCGGCCAGGCCTGGTCGAGGCACCGGCCAATCCCGTGGACGGTCTCTACTTCCCCGGCTACTCGATCGCGGACGCGGCGGCCGACCTGGGTGACTCTGCGATCACCGAGACCGCGGGCGTGGGCGGCTTCGCGATGGCCGCGGCGCCGGCGATCGTCAAGTTCGTCGGCGGCAGCTCCACCGATGCGATCCATCACAGCCTGCGCATGCACGCCATCACGCTCGGCGCCAACCCCTCGTTCACCCTGCCGGCGCTCGACTTCGCCGCGTCCGCGGCGGGCGTGGATGCGCGCAAGGTGGTCGACTGCGGCGTGCTGCCGATCATCAACAGCGGGATCGCGCACCGCGTCGCCGGCGTGGGGCAGATCGGCGCCGGCGTGACAACCGCGCCGATGGCCTGCTTCACCGCCGCGGTGAAGGCGCTGGCGCGCGAGATACGAGGCCAACAGGAGGGCTCATGAACCAGAAGCCTCTCGCGGTCGTCGCGGTCGGCGGGAACGCGCTCATTAGCGACAGCGAGCACACGGCGCTCGCCGACCAGTACGACGCCGTGTGCGCCACCGCGACGCATGTCGAGCAGCATGATCGCCTCGGGCTGGAACGTCGTGCTGACGCATGGCAACGGGCCGCAGGTCGGCTTCATCCTGCGCCGCTCCGAGATCGCGCAGGGGCAGGTGCCGACCGTCGGCGGTGCAGTACGCGGTTGGCGACACGCAGGGCGCGATCGGCTTCATGTTCCAGAACGCGTTCGGCAACGAGCTTCGCAAGCGCGGCATCGAGATGCCCATCGTGGCCCTCGTGACGCAGACGCTGGTGGATCGCGCAGATCCCGGCCTTCACCCGGCCCGACAAGCCGATCGGCACGTTCATGAGCGAAGACGAGGCCAGGCGCTTCGCTTCCTACGCTCGGCTGGACGGTGATGCCGGATTCCAACCGCGGCTGGCGGCGCGTCTATCGCGTCGCCGCAGCCGGTCAGGGTGATCGAAGCCCCCATCATCGAGCGGCTTGCCCGTGAAGGAGTGCTCGTGATCGCCTGCGGCGGCGGCGGGATCGCGGTGGGAAGAAGTTCCCAATGGCGAGCTGCACGGCGTCGATGCCGTCGTCGACAAGGATCGCGCATCGGCACTGCTGGCGGTGCAGATGAAGGCCGAGCTGCTGATGATTCCCACCGGCGTCGAGCGTGTGGCGATCCGCTTCGGTCAGCCCGACCAGCAATGGCTCGACAAGATCACGGTGGCGCAGGCCGAGGCCTATGCCGCCGCCGGTCACTTCGGCGCAGGCGGCGTCGGGGCCGAAGATCGAGGCCCTGCTGAGCTTCGCCAAGGGCCGGCCGGGCGGCCGCGGCGTGATCACGAATCCGGAGAGCATCGAGCGTGCCCTGCAGGGCCATACCGGCACCTGTATTGAGGGTTGATAGGAGGCAAGTGCATGCAAACCGTCCTGCTCGCGGTCAACGGCACCCTGATGCGCGGGCTCGAACTGAATCCGAACCTGCTGTCCGTCGGCGCGAGCTTCGTCCGCGAGGACGAAACCGACGCGTGCTACCGGATCTTCTCGATCGGCGACCGCCATCCGGCGATGTTGCGCACGCCGGGCGCAGGCGCGCGGGTCGCGCTCGAACTGTGGGACGTGCCGCTCGAGGGCCTGGCACGAGTCCTGCTGAACGAACCGCCGGGGCTTGCGATCGGCAAGGTGCTGCTGAAGGATGGGACCGTCGTCCTCGGCGTGCTGGGCGAACCGTTCCTCTGTGAAGGACAGCCCGAGATCACGGCATTCGGCGGATGGCGTGCCTATCTTGCGTCACGGCCATCGCCGTCGACGTGATGATGCGCCCCGGTGCAGTGCTTCAAATCGGGGCAGCCCAAGGAGCGAGGGAGGGAACCATGAACCAGCCATCGGCTGCAGGGGACGTCCGCATCTGGGTCGATTACGGAGATTGGAACGGCTTCTTCGGCCTGTTCACCAATGTCCTGCTCAATGTGATCGTGCTCACCGGGCTGTGCCTCGGCGTGGTGCAGTTGCCGGCCGACACCGTGTTCGGCCGCATCCTCCCCGCGCTCGGCATCGCGCTGCCGCTGGGCAATCTCTTCTATGCGTACCTGGCCTGGCAGCTCGGCAAGGCGGAGCGCCGCGG
>CAWFRK010000008.1:0-15593 GCA_963818175.1 uncultured beta proteobacterium
GATTCACCCCGACACCGCTTGCCGCAACTTCTGCAGCAGCCAGGCCAGCCCCTGGTCGGCCTCGAAGCGCTTGTGCCATGAGATGAAGATCGGGGCCGGCGCGAACTGCAGCGGCGGTTCATGCACGCTCAGGTCGAACAATTCTGCGAACGTGACGCCCATGCGGCTCGGAAGATTGCAGATGTAGCCCGTCTTGGCCGCGATGATCGGCATCGCGAGAAAGTGCTGCACGACCGCGCCGATGGGCCGGCGCAAGCCCTTCTGCGCAAGCGCCTGGTCGACGAACGACCCCTTGCGATCGGGCGTGCGGATGATGACGTGCGGCCGCTTGACGTACAGGTCGAGGGGGAAGCGGCGCTTGCCCAGCTTTTCCCGCTTCCAGATCAGCGTGACCAGGCTGATTTCCGTCACGGCTTCATTGCGCACGCCCGCCCCCTTGGCGGCCTGGCCGTCGACGATGACATCGACCTCGCCCGATTCCAGCAGTTGATGCGCCGACTCCCCCTCCGGCACGGGAACCAGCCTGATCAGGATGCCGGGCGCTTCGCGCCCGATCTCCTCGAGCAACTGCGGAGCGATCGAGAACTCCACGAAGTCACCGCAGCCGATGTTGAATTCCCGCTGGGCGAGCGAGGGAACGAAGGGTTCCTCCTCCTGCAGCGCCAGCCCGATCTTCGAGAGCGCGTCCTTCACCGGGCCGATCAGGGCCGCGCCGCGCGCCGTCGGCACCAGGCCCTCCTTCCCCTGCACGAACAACTCGTCGCCCAGCGCATCGCGCAGCCGCCGCAGCGCATGGCTCACGGCCGGCTGCGTCAGCGACAGCCGGTCGCTCGCCCGCGTCACGCTGCGCGTCTCCCACAGCTTGAGAAAAACGGCGAGCAGATTCAGGTCGAAGTTATCGACATTAAGTTTGCGCATACGGCTGGATTCCAACAATTCATTTTACTCATGAGCTCATTGATTGTGAAATCCACTCATCGCAACAGCCAAGCAGGAGACATCAGATGCCCACGACGACCCCTCTTTCGATGGGATGGTTCTGCCCCACGCTCGGAGACACGAGCGCGTTCGGCGATCCGTCCAAGACCTTTCCGCAATCCCTCGAGCACTTCGAGCGCGTGACCGTCGCCGCGGAAAACGCCGGCTTCGACTACATGCTCGTGCCGGTCTCGCCCTTCTGCTGGGACGCCTGGATGGTGGCCTCGTACATGCTCGCCCGCACCCAGAAGATCAAGGCGCTGGTGGCGATCAAGCCGGGCTACTTCCATCCGGTGGCGCACGCCAAGATGGTCACCGCCCTCGACCAGCTGTCGAACGGGCGCGTCTACCTGAACCTCATCGCGGGCCTCAGCGAGAAGGACGCCGTGGCCGAAGGCCAGTACGGCTCGAAGGAAGAGCGCTACGCGCAGCTCGAGGAAGAGGTCGCGCTGATGAAGCGGCTGTGGACCGAGGAAGGCGTCGTGCACGACGGCAAGTACTACCAGACCAACGGCCCGCGCATCACTGCCGCAGACTTTCCAGCGCCCTCACCCGCCCTTCTTCCTGGGCGGCGGTTCGGAGCAGGCCGCCGAGATTTCCGCGCAGCACTCGGCAGTGCACCTCTTCTGGGGCGACTACCCGGAGCGCATCGGCGAGGAGATCAAGCTGATGCGTGCGCGCGCCGCCAAGTACGGCCGTGAAGACGAGATCCGCTTCTCGATGCGCCTGCAGATCGTGTGTCCGCGAGACCGAGGACGAAGCCTGGGCAGCCGCCGAAAGCCTGATCGCCGGCGTCGGCGACGAAGGCAAGGTCCTGGTGAACTCGCTGGCGGGAACCGCCGGCTCCGTCGCCAACCAGCGCCAGCGCGAGCTCTCCAGCACCGTCGGCCGCAAGATGACGCCCCACCTGTGGACCGGCATCACCGAAGTCCGCCCGGGCGCGGGCGTGGCGGTGGTCGGCAACCCCCAGCAGGTGGCTGCGCAACTGCAGGAATTCGTCGACGTCGGCTGCACGGGCTTCTGCCTGTCCGGCTATCCCCATCACGAAGAGGCCGAGCGTTTCGGTCGCCTGGTGATGCCGCTGCTCGCCAAGTAAATCGAATCCAGGAGACCAGCATGACGACATCAATCGACTCCAAGCAATTCCGCAAGGCCCTCGGCTCCTTCACCACCGGCGTCACGATCGTGACCACGCGTGGCGCCGACGGAAAAGACTACGGCCTGACCGCCAACAGCTTCAATTCGGTCTCGATGGATCCGCCCATGGTGCTCTGGAGCCTGGGCAAGAAGTCCTCCAGCCTGGAGGCATTCGCGGGCGCGGACCATTTCGCGGTCCACATCCTGGCGGCCGACCAGGAAACCACGTCCAACCGCTTCGCCAAGAGCGGCGACCGACAAGTTCGACGGCATCAAGCCCTCTCGTGGTCACGGCGAGGTGCCGCTGCTCGAGGGCTGCTCGGCAAGGTTCGAGTGCCGGGTCGCCTACAAGTACGACGGTGGCGACCACGTGATCTTCGTCGGCGAGGTCATCAACTTCGACGACTTCAGCCGGCCGCCGCTGATTTTTCATGGGGGGAACTACGGCTTGCTGCTCAAGAAAGAAAACGACATCGCCGATGGCAGCTCGAGCTTCGGCGACGACTGGCTCGGCTTCCTGCTCGGTCGCGCGTACTACCAGCTCCTGATGCCGGTGAAGCAGAACCTCAAGGACAAGGGGCTGCGCGACATCGACTACAACATCCTCACCGTGCTGAGCATGGGCGAAGGGCGAACGGTCGCAGAGGTCGCCCAGCTCGTCGCCCTCGCGGGCCACCAGGTGGGCGAAGCCGACATCCACAAGCTGATCGGGCACGGCCTCGTCGTGCTCGAGGAAGGCGAAGCGAAAGAAGCCGTGGTCCGCTTCACCGAGGAAGGCCGCCACTACGCGATGGAGCTGCTGGCCGTTCGGCAAATCGGCCGAAGGCGATGCCGAGCGCGAGCTCGACTATCGCGAGGCCCAGGTGCTCAAGCTGCTGCTCAAGCGCGTGATCCGCTCGACCGCGCGCGGGATTCCCGACCACTGGCGCAAGGAAAACTTCTGGCGCGAGAACAACATCTGGCGCGAAGAGACTTCGGCCGCTTGAGCTGAGCTTCGTATCGATCGACGAGCCCGGTGCAGGCACCGGGCCAACGCACACCGGTCCGCCACGCAAAGGCTGAGCGAGACCAAAAAATTGGAGACAAGCATGTCGGCAGTATTGGGAAATGACCTCGTCGGGGGCGCGCCTTGCGGGCTCCGTCGAGGGTCCGAACGTCAGCACGGGGCGCGCGTGGTATGCGGTCAGCGTTCTTCTGGTGGCCTATGTCTTTTCGATCATGGACCGCCAGATCCTGACCCTGCTGGTCGGGCCGATCCAGAAATCGCTCGGCGTCAACGACACGCTGATGGGCCTGCTGCACGGCTTCACCTTCGCGGCCTTCTACGCCGTGGCGGGCCTTCCGATCGCGCGGATCATCGACCGGGGCAACCGCCGCCTGGTCATCGCCATCGGCATTGCCCTGTGGAGCCTGGCCACCGCCGCGGGCGGGCTGGCCACCGAGTACTGGCACCTGCTGCTCGCGCGCATCGGCGTGGCGGTCGGCGAGGCGGTGCTGCTTCCGGGGGCCGTGTCGCTGCTGGCGACCTGTTCTCCCCCGAGCGGCGCGGCCGCGCGATGGGCGCGTTCGGCGCGGCCGGGCCGTTCGGGACCGGCGTGGGCCTGATCGCGGGCGGCTTGCTGCTTGGCGCCTACACGGCCTCGCCAGCCGGTGCTGCCTGTGCTGGGAGCGCTCGAGCCCTGGCAGGCGACCTTCATCGCGGTGGGCCTGCCCGGCGTCATCGTGGCCTTGTTCATGCTGACGATCCCCGAACCGAGGAGCGCGAGCAAGCGCGGTCGGGCCGAAGGCGACCCAGGCCGTCGAAGTGCCCGTCGCGGCGGTCAAGGACTACATCGGCAGCAACGGCCGGACCATGTGCGCCCTGCTCGTCGGTGCCGGCTTCTTCTACATGGCCGTCTACGCGTTCGGGGGCTGGGGCGCCGACCTTCTTCGTGCGCGAGTTCGGCTGGAAGTACTCGGAGATCGGCAAGGTGTTCGGCCTGCTGCTGGCGACCGCGGGACCGATCGGTGCGCTGTGCGGCACGTGGCTGGGAGACTTCTGGCGCCGGCGCGGCGTGGCGCATGGCTACCTGCGCGTCGCCTTCGTCGCAGCCATCGGGCTGGCCGCCTCCGGCTCCGCGATGGTGATGATGCCCGGCGCGAACCTGGCCGTGGTCTTCCTCGCCCTGAGCGCCTTCTTCTCGTTCTGCCTGTTCGGTGCCGGCCCGGCCGCGATCGCGCAGATCACGCCCGGCCCGATGCGCGGCCAGGTCACTGCGCTGTACACGGGCGGCCTCAGTCTGCTGGGCGCGGGCCTCGGCCCCGTCGCGGTCGGTGTCCTGACCGACTACGTGCTGGGCGATCCCGAAGGCGATCAAGTTCTCGATGCTGTTCGTCTTCATCGCGTCGGGCATCGTCGCGACGCTCTTCTTTCGCAGCGGCTTCCGCTCATATGGGACAGACGCTGAAGAACGCAGCCGACTGGCAACTCCAGCCCGGCCCGGTGCAAGGTACGGCCGCCGCGAGCGCGGCGATTCGCTGATCTTCTTTGAAGGAATAGAACCATGTTTGGATTGATGATGGATCGCCCCCTGCTGCTCTCCGGCCTGCTCGAGCATGCCGAGCGGCAGTTCAGCGATGTCGAGATCGTCTCGCGCGAGACGCACGGCGCCCTGTTTCGCTACACCTATCGCGACCTCGGTACGCGCTCCCGCCGGCTCGCCAAGGCACTCGCCGGCCTCGGGATGGAACACGGGTCGCGCGTCGCGACGCTCGCCTGGAACAACCACCGCCACCTGGAGACCTACTTCGCGGTCTCCGGCAGCGGCGCGATCCTGCACACCTGCAACCCGCGCCTGCACCCGGAGCAGCTCGCCTACATCCTCAACCACGCGGAAGACAGCGTGGTGCTGTTCGACAGCACCTTCCTGCCGCTGGTCGAGGCGGTGGCCCCGCACTGCCCCGGCATCAAGGCCTACGTGCTGATGACCGATGCCGCGCACATGCCCGCGCAATCGAAGCTGGCGAACCTGCTGTGCTACGAGACGCTGATGGACGCGCAGGACGACCAGTTCAGTGGCCCGAGTTCGACGAGCGCACCGCCAGCTCGCTGTGCTTCACCTCCGGCACCACCGGCAACCCCAAGGGCGTGCTGTACTCGCACCGCTCCACCATGCTGCACAGCTTTGCGCTGAGCCTGCCCGACACGCTGTCGCTGTCGGCGCGGGACTGCGTGCTGCCCGTGGTGCCGATGTTCCATGTCAACGCCTGGGGCATCCCCTACGCCGCGCCGATGAACGGCTGCAAGCTCGTGCTGCCCGGGCCGAAGCTCGATGGCGCGAGCCTCTACGAGCTGATGGAAAGCGAAGGCGTGACCTGCAGCGCGGGCGTGCCGACCATCTGGCTGGGCCTGGCCCAGTACATGGAGCAGCACGGCGTTCGCCCGACCACCATGCGCCGCTCGGTGGTGGGCGGCTCGGCCATGCCGCCTCGCTGATCCGCGGCTTCGCGGAGAAGTTCGGCGTCGAGGTGCGGCATTGCTGGGGCATGACCGAAACCAGCCCGCTCGGCACGCAGGGCATGCCCCTGGCCAAGCACGCCTCCTTGAGCGCGGAGCAGGAGTACGCGCTGCGCAGCAAGCAGGGCCGCGCGGTGTTCGGCGTGCAGCTGAAGATCATCGACGGCGATGGCAATGAGCTGCCGCGCGACGGCAAGGCGGCCGGCGAGCTGATGATCCGCGGGCCGTGGATCGTCTCCGAGTACTTCAAGGGCGAAAAGCCGGCGCTGCAGGACGGCTGGTTTCCCACCGGCGACATCGCCACCATCGACACCGACGGCTTCATGCAGATCACCGACCGCGTGAAGGACGTGATCAAGTCCGGCGGCGAATGGATCAGCTCGATCGACCTCGAGAACGCGGCGGTCGGACATCCCGGCGTGGCGATGGCCGCCGTCATCGGCGTGAAGCATCCCAAGTGGGACGAGCGCCCGGTGCTGTGCGTGGTGAAGAAGCCCGGCGCGGAGCTCGACAAGGCGGCCATGCTCGACTTCCTGGCCGACAAGGTCGCCAAGTGGTGGCTGCCTGACGAAGTGATCTTCCTCGATGGCCTGCCGCTCGGCGCCACCGGCAAGGTGCAGAAGATGGACCTGCGTCGCAAGTACGCGGATGTCCTCGTCAGCGCTTCGTGATCACCCACGAAGTCTTCAACCAAGAGGAGTAGACAAATGCAAGAGATCAAGGGTGGATGCCTGTGCGGCAGCGTCCGCTACGAGGGCGACGGCCAGCCCATGCTGACGGCGGCCTGCCACTGCTCGCACTGCCAGAAGCAATCGGGCAGCGCGTTCTCGGTCAACCTGGTGGTGGCCCTGGCCGCCTTCAGGGTGAAGGGCGACTCGCTCGCGACCTTCAACGACGTGGGCGAGAGCGGCCTGCCGGTCAAGCGCCACTTCTGCGCAAGCTGCGGCTCGCCGATCTACACCGAGATGGACGCGATGCCGGGTGTCGTGGCGGTCAAGGCGGGCACGCTCGACGACCCGTCCTGGGCGGCGCCGCAGGTCAACATGTGGTGTTCGTCGGCGCAGCCCTGGGTTCCCATGGTCGAAGGCACCGCCCGCTTCGACAAGAACCCACCTCCGCAATAAGCTGCTGGCAAGCCCCCGGCGCCTGCCCAACATGGCCGGGTTCGGCCTCGAGGTGACCTCGTTCATCGAAGCGCACGACAGCGCGCCCTGCATCGCCGCGCAAGCGACCCGACCTGCGGAGTGGTCGGGGCCTGAGCCACTGGAGTTGCCGGCGCGCCCGGCTTGCTGTGGCCGGCGTTACTGCGGCTGCAGCTTGATCGACTTGAACAGCGTGCGATAGCGCTCGATCTCGCCGCGGTGGCCATCACGGCCAGGACCGCGCCGGCCTGTGCCTGCGGAGACGACACGCTCCCCCGTCACCGGGTTGACGCCGCCGCTCGCGAGCGTCGCTCCCATCACCGCCAGGTCGCGCGCGGTGACGAGCAGCGAGCACTGCCTGGTGTAGACGTCGGTGGCTTCGTCGGGGTCGCAGTAGACGCGTCCATAGCCGCGCAGCAGGTGCGCGATGCCGGCGTTGCGCACGTTGGTGGCCACCTCCGACTCGTGGTAGATGCCGAACAGCGACGGGTCGGCCTGCGCCAGGGCGGGGATGTAGTCGGCCACCTTGCCGTCGATGTTGTCGCGAAAGCGCTGCCAGGCTGTCTCGATGAGCGCGCGGACCTCGTCCCGCGATGGCAGCGTGCCCGTCGAGACGTAGCCCTCACCGGTCTGCAGGCCGTCGGGCTGCGCTTCGCTCATGTCATTCAGAGTTCGACGAACCACTGGTGCTGGCACTTCCGGCAGCGCACATAGAGGCGTTGGCTCCCGCCATCGCTGCGCGCCTGCACATCCCATTGCGCATAGGCCTCGCAGCCGCGGCACACGGCCTGGTCCGCCACGAACTCGGCGTGCAGCAGCAGATAGAGATACCGGCGCAAGGCCCACAGGCCGATGCTGGCGCTGGCCGCGGCGCAAAGCAGCACCGCAATGGCCGCGCTGCCCGTCGTCCGCATGGCATAGGCCTCCAGGCTGGCAATCAAGCCGATGGCGCTGAGTATCAGCAAGACAAGGTACATGTGGCTCTGGCGCAGCTCGCGCTCGTACCACTTGCGAAAGCCCACCCGTCGGATCATCACGGCCGCATCCATCGAAGGCCTCCCACGAACAGATCCGCATCTCGACCAGCCGACACGCTGCTGCACTGCGGCACAGGGTTAGCCCAGGGTGGGTTTACTCGCCCGCGGCCCCCCCGCGTAAGAAAAATGTAAGCCACGGCGAGCAAAACAGGAACATCACCTGTAGAAGCGGAGACCGCGCCGGTGTTACTGCTTGCCGCATCCATCAAGCTGGTCGCCGAGGTCGCACTGCTGGCCTTGCTCGGCCAATGGGTCCTGGGCCTGCTGGCTGGACGCCGGCGGCAGGAGAACCTCTTCTATCAGCTCCTGCAGGTGGTGACGACGCCCATCGTCAAGGCGGTGCGCCTGGTGACGCCGCGCTTCGTGCTCGACCGCCATATCCCGATCGCTGCCTTCCTGCTCCTGACCATCGTGTGGCTGGCCGCGACCGTCGCGAAGATCAACATCTGCTTGCAGATCGGGGTGCAGGCATGTCGCTGACCTACCAACTGCTCAAGCTGCGCGCCATCGCGCTGCTGGTCCTGGGCCGTCGCGAGGCGGCCGAGGAGGCCTTCAGCGAAATGCTTGCGAAGTGGCCGGCTGACGCCTATGCCCTTTCGAGCCGTTGCCATGTGCGCGGCCAGTTGCGGGGGCCTGCCGCTGCCATCGAGGATGCGCGCCTGCTGGTGCAACTGCATCCCGCGCGCAGTGCGGCAGACTGGTTCAACCTGGCCTTCCTGCTCGAGGCCGAAGGTCGCGCCGAGGAAGCCGAGCCGGCGTTTCGCCGCGCGCTTGCCATGGACCCCAAGCTCGACCGCGCCTGGTACGGGCTCGGTCTCGTGCTCATTCATCTGGGCCGGTTCGACGAAGCCGTCGAGGCCCTCCGGCGCAACACCGAACTTCAACCTATGAGTCCGTACGGCTGGTACCAACTGGCCCGCGTTCACATGGATCGCCACGAGCCGGACGAGGCTCTCAAAATCATCAAACATCTCCAAGGCTTCGAACCCAAGTTTGCGGCGCAGCTCGTTCGAGAGACCGGGCTGGCACCTTGACTCTTGGCCGGTAGTTCTCGGCCATCGCTGTAAGGACCGCGCAGGGGCGACCCCGCGCGGACAAGAGCAACTTTGGAGATGACCATGCAGCAACTGACCGAAACCCAACTCCACTACTGGCAGAAGAACCTCAGGATCACCGCGATCCTGCTGGCGATCTGGTTCTTCGTGACCTTCGTGATCGGGTACTTCGCCCATGACCTGAGCTTCCGCTTCTTCGGCTGGCCGTTCAGCTTCTGGGTCGCCGGACAGGGAGCCTTGATCGTCTACGTGGCCATCATCTGGTACTACGCGCGGTACATGAACCGCCTCGACCAGGAACACGGCGTTGCCGAGGAGGGCTGATCATGGCTGGCTTGAGCTTCGACCATGGCAGCGGCGCCGCCGCCGCCGACAACCGGGCGTTCAAGAAGCAGCTCAACAAGGTGTATGGCTGGTACACCGGCGGCTTCATCGCGTTCATCATCATCCTCGGCGTCCTGGAGCAGATGGGCCTGCCGCGAAACTGGATCGGCTTCATCTTCCTGTTCGCGACCGTCGGCCCTGTACGCCGGCATCGGCATCATGAGCCGCACGACCGACGCGGCCGAGTACTACGTGGCCGGCCGGCGCGTGCCCGCGTTCTACAACGGCATGGCCACCGGCGCCGACTGGATGAGCGCGGCCTCCTTCATCGGCATGGCCGGCACGCTCTACCTGACGGGCTACGGGGGCCTCGCCTTCATCATGGGCTGGACGGGTGGCTACTGCCTGGTGGCGCTGCTGCTGGCGCCCTACTTGCGCAAGTTCGGGCAGTTCACGATCCCCGACTTCCTGGGGGCCCGCTACGAGGGCAACCTGCCGCGCTTCATCGGCATCATCGCCGCGATCCTGTGCTCCTTCACCTACGTGGTGGCGCAGATCTACGGCGTGGGGCTGATCACCTCGCGGCTGTCGGGGCTGGCCTTCGAGGTCGGCATCTTCGTCGGCCTGGGCGGCATCCTGGTGTGCTCCTTCCTCGGCGGCATGCGCGCCGTCACGTGGACGCAGGTGGCGCAGTACATCATCCTCATCATCGCCTACCTGGTGCCCGTGGTCTGGCTGTCGGTGAAGCAGACCGGAGTGCCGGTGCCGCAGGCGGTGTACGGGTATCAGCTCGAGAAGGTCGCCAAGCGCGGCGACGAGCTCCGCAACGACCCGAAGGAACTCGAGGTGGCGGGTATCTTCAAGGCGCGTGCGGCCGAGTTCGACACCAAGATCAAGAACCTGCCGGGCTCGCTCAACGAAGAAAAGGCCGCCGCGCAGAAGAAGGTGGCGGACTTGAAGGCCTCCAACGCGGCGCCGGCGAGGTCCAGGCCGCCGAGAAGGCGCTTGCCGCCGTGCCCAAGGACGAAGCCGACGCGAAGAAGGCTTGGACCGCGGCCAAGACGGCCAACGAAGCGAGGGCCAAGCCGCTCGGCGGCATGCCGAATCACGCGCAGATCTACGCAGGCGACCCGAACGGCGACGCAGCCGCGAAGAAGGCCTTCGACGAGTCGAGGCGTAACTTCCTCGCCCTGGTGTTCTGCCTGATGGTGGGCACGGCCGCGCTGCCGCACATCCTGATGCGCTACTATACGACGCCATCGGTCAAGGAAGCGCGGGAGTCGGTCACCTGGTCCCTCTTCTTCATCTTCCTGCTCTACTTCACCGCGCCGGCGCTTGCGGTGCTGGTCAAGTACGAGGTGTTCAACGTGCTGGTGGGAACGCCCTTCAACCAGTTGCCTGCGTGGATCAGCAACTGGGCGAGCGTCGACGCGACATTGCTGTCGGTCGCCGACATCAACAAGGACGGCATCTTCCAGCTCTCGCGAGATGAAGATCGGCGGCGACATCATCGTGCTGGCCACGCCCGAGATCGGCGGCTTGCCGTATGTGATCTCGGGGATGGTGGCGGCCGGGGGCTGGCCGCGGCGCTCTCCACGGCCGACGGCCTGCTGCTGACGATCGCCAATGCCTTGTCGCACGACCTGTACTACAAGATGATCGACCCGAACGCGCCGACCTCGCGTCGCGTGGCGGTCTCCAAGGCCCTGCTGGTGGTGGTCGCGCTCGCTGCGGCGGCGGTTGCGGCGCAAAAGCCCGCGGACATCCTTTTCCTCGTGTCGGCGGCGTTCTCGTTCGCGGCGGCAGCCTTCTTCCCTGCCCTCGTGCTCGGCATCTTCTGGAAGCGGGCCAACAAGTGGGGGGCGACGCTCGGCATGGCCGCGGGTCTGGGAGTCACCTTCTACTACATGGCGATGACCCAGCCGTGGCTGCGCAGCGTCTTCGGCGTGACCAGCCCGATCGAGCTGTGGTGGGCCATCCAGCCGATCTCCGCGGGCCTGTTCGGCGTGCCGGTCGGCTTTGCGGTGATCATCATCGTGAGCCTCCTGACGGGTCAGCCGAGGGCCGATACGCAGGAACTCGTCGAGCATGTGCGCTATCCGGACCTGAAGCGCTCGGCTGCTTGAAGCTGGCTTGATGCGAACTGATGAAGGGGCCCCGCGGGGCCCCTTTCATCACCGCTGCAGCGGTACACTGACTTCATGCACCAGTTCGAATTCGCCCCAAAAAAAGCTGGCCAGGCCAAGTCGAAATCCAAAGACCGCGCGCGCAGCGCGCCTGTCCGGTTGACGGTCCAGATGGGCACCCCCGGTGCCGAAGCCGTTGAGGCAGGGCGCGCACTGATCGACCTGGGCAAGCGCCAGAAAGTCGGCAAGCGCCTGGGCGCCGAAGCCGTCATCAAGGCCGAGCGTCGCTGATGGCCGCTCCGGCGGTCGTCGTGCTGGACGCCAGCGCCGTCCTCGAAATCCTCTTGCCCGACTCAAGCAAGAAGTTCGAGATGGCGGCCGAGCTGGTCGACCAGGTCTAGGGCCCGCTCCCCGGCATCAAACCTGTATCAGCCCCCAGCGCAACGCCACCAGCGTCAGCTCCGACTGGTTGCCCGCGCCCAGCTTCTGCTTCACGTGATAGAGGTGCGTCCCCACCGTGCTTGGTGAAAGCTTCAGGTTGTCTGCGATCTGGGCCACCGAGAGTCCTTGGGCAAGCTGGACGAACACCGCGAACTCGCGCTCGCTGAGCACTTCGGCCGGGCTGGTTTCTCCCTTGACTTGCGCCATGGCCAGCGAGCGCGCCGTCTGCGGATCCACATAGGCCTCGTGCGCCGCCACCGCGCTGACGGCAGCGATCAGCGCCTCCGGCGCGCTGCGCTTGGCCAGGTAGCCGAGCGCGCCGGCCTTCAGCACGCGCCGCGGATAGGCCGTGTCCTCGTGCGCCGAAAGCGCGAGCACCCGCGCCTTCGGCGTCGAGCGCGACCAGGCGTCGCACGGCCTCCAGGCCGCCCATGCCGGGCATCGAGAGATCCATCACCACGACGTCGGGTCGCACCCGCGGGTACTCCTGGCACGCCTGCTCGCCGCTCTCGCATTCGGCCACCACCTCGATCCCTGCATCGGCCAGCAGCATGCGAAAACCCATGCGCACCAGGGCGTGGTCGTCGACCAGCATCACGCGGGTCATGCGTCCTCCCTTGCGAAAGGCAGTCGCAGCTCGAGCCGCACGCCGTGGGGTTCGAGCGGGCTGATATCAAGCCTCCGTGCAGGGCCTGCGCGCGCTCGGCGAGCCAGCGCAGTCCGTAGTGGCCCTTGCGCTGCGCCCAGTCGGCACGAGCCCCTGGCCGTCGTCGACGAGTTCGAGCCGCACCTCGGCCTCCTTGCCATCGACCGTCAACTGCAGCCGCTGCGCGTGGCCATGGGGCAGTGCGTTGGTGATGCCTTCCTGCGCCGCGCGGTACAAGGCGAGCGCCACTTCGCCGGGCAGGCGCGCCTCGCCCAGTGCGATCGCAAGCTCGATCTGCACTTCGGGATGGCTGCGCCGCGTGCGCTCGGCCAGGTCGTCGAGGGCCTCCTCGAGGCCGAAGTTGTCCAGCACCAGCGGCGTCAGGCGCGGGATGATGCCGTGCATGGCGTCGTACAGCCGGGAGGATTCGTCGGCAATGACACGTGCGGCCTGCTCGGCCTGGGCGTCGAGCGGCTGCATGCGCTGCGCGATCGAAAGCGCCATGCTGCGCATCGCGGTGACCGACTGGCCGAGCTCGTCGTGCAGCTCGCGCGCGATGAGGCGTCGCTCGGCCTCGACATGCTGCTCGATCCAGCGCGTCAGCTCGCGGCTGTCGGAGAGCTGCATCTCGGCACGCACCGCGCGGTTCTCGGTCTCGATGTGCCTCTGCAGGTCGCCGATCATGCGATTGAAGGCCGCGCCGATCGCCGCCGCCTCGGTCCCGGCCAAGGATGGCAGCGCCACGTCGAAGCGGCCGCCCTGCACCTTGTTGAGCGCATCGACGATCTGGCCGAACGGCCGCACCGCGCGCCCGACCAGCCAGAACACCAGCGCGTTGAGCAGCACCAGCATCGCCAGCGCGCCGGCGACCAGCCATACCGCGTAGTCCCAGGCATCGAGCGCGGCGCGCGAGGCGTTGGCCCGCACGACCAGCTTGCCGTCCGGGAACTCGATCGACTGCACGGAGATGGGTGGCGAGATCAGCGCCTCGAACCACTGCGGCGCGTCGCGTCCGGCCTTGTAGTGGAAGGCGGCGAGCGGTAGAGCTCCTGCCCGTTGGCGTCGAACAGCGAGATGTCGTTGGAGCGGACGCGGCCGACGCCTTGAAGGAAGCCGAGCATCGCCGGGGTGCCTTGCGCCGCATAGCGCCATGCCGTGCGATTCAGCAGCTGGGCGGCGACGCGGTTGGCGGCGATCACCTCCTCGTGCACCGACTCGCGCATGCTGCGCAACTGCAGCGCCATCACCGCGGCGAGGAACAGCATCGTCAGCCCGCCGACGATGAGGTTGATCTTCAGCCGGAGCGTCACCGCGCCCACCTGGAGTCGATGCGAAGCGCCCATATTCCGGATTGGAGGCCCGGACGGAGATTTGCAGCGCGCATGAAGGCAATGGTATCGATTGCTTACCACTGAGCCGTCCAGCGGCAAAGCGGGCGCCATTTTCATGAATTTCATGAGGGCGTTTTCATGCTTCAGACGATGTGCAGGGACAGCGCCAGGCGCGACCATGGCTTTCGGGACGGGCATGTTCCCGCGGGTGCAATCCAGCACCGGCGCAACCGAAAGGAGGCGAAACATGAAATGGCAAACCCCGACAGCTACGGACTTCCGCTTCGGCTTCGAGATCACGATGTACGTCGCGACCCGTTGACCTGTCGGCTGCGTCCCGGTCTCGCCTCCTGGCGGGCCGGGCGTGGCCCCTGCGATGCTTCCCAACCCTTCCCCGAATTCGTCGGCATCCATCGGCCCTCCCCTCTGGCTGCTGGCCGAGCTCACCTATCGCTGCCCGCTGCATTGCGTGTTCTGCTACAACCCGCTCGACTACGCGCAGCAAGGCGAGGAGCTTTCCACCGACGACTGGCTGCGCGTGCTGCGCCAAGGGCGTGAGCTTGGCGCGGTGCAGTGCGGGCTCTCCGGCGGCGAGCCGCTGGTGCGCGACGACCTCGAGCTCATCGTCGCAGGGGCGCGGCGGCTCGGCTACTACACCAACCTGCTGACTTCGGGCGTCGGCCTCACGGCAGAGCGCGCCAAGGCACTCAAGGCCGCCGGGCTCGACCATGTGCAGCTTTCGTTCCAGGATTCCACCCGCGAGATGAACGACTTCCTCTGGCACACCAAGACCTTCGAGCTGAAGAGCCGCGTCGCGCGGATCATCAAGGAGCAAGGCTGGCCGATGGTGATGAACGTGGTGATCCACCGCCTCAACATCGACCACATCGACCGCATCCTCGCGATGGCGGCGGAGTTCGAAGCGGAGTATGTGGAACTGGCCAACACCCAGTTCTATTCGTGGGCCTTCCTCAACCGAGCGCATTTGCTGCCCACTCGCGCCCAGCTTGACCATGCCTCACGCCGTCACCGAGCAATGGCGCCAAAGGATGGGCGAGCGCATGCGCATCTTCTTCATCGCGTCCGACTATCACGAGGACCGGCCGAAGAAGTGCGTCAACGGCTGGGGCAACATGTTCATCAACATCACGCCGGACGGCACGGCCCTGCCCTGCCACACCGCGAAGATGCTGCCGGGCTTGGCCTTCCCCAACGTCCGCGAGCAGACCTTGCGCGAGATCTGGTTCGACTCCGAAGGCTTCAACCGCTATCGCGGCACCGGCTGGATGAAGGAGCCCTGTGCGAGCTGCCCTGAACGCGAGATCGACCTGGGCGGCTGCCGCTGCCAGGCCTGGCTGATCGCGCACGATCCGGCGATGGCCGATCCGGTCTGCTCCAAGAGCCCGCATCATTCGAAGGTGACAGAGGTCGTCGAGCAGGTCGAGAACGGCGTGATGAAGCAGGTGACGGAGCATCCGCTGGTCTTTCGCGATCCTGCGCAATCGCGCCGCCTCGCAAGCGCGAGCATCGAGCGCGGCAAGGATCATCGCGAGATTCCGGCAACAAGCTCGTGATGCCGTCAGGCCTCGGTTCACTGAACCGAGATCGCCTTGTCCGTCTTCGTAGCGTCGAAGATCAAGGTCGATGGCCACATCGGCCAGCTCGTGCCCAATGCACGCGTGTTCGGATCACCTCTCCTCGCGAACGCAGCCAGGCTCTTCATCATCGTGCGTGACAGCTCGAGCCGACCCGGTCGGTTGGCGGTCGAGTTGGCCACGTTCGAGAACAGCGAAGGCCCGAAGTTGCCGAACACGAACGACAGGTCGAATACGTGCGCCGCGCCGTAGATGTCGTTGAAGGGCGCGGGTTCCTCGTCCCAG
>CAWFRK010000009.1:0-49682 GCA_963818175.1 uncultured beta proteobacterium
CAAGCCGTTGCCCATCGCGTTCGAATAGAAGATCTCGGCGAAGCTCGGTGCGACCACTGCGCGTATGCCCAACTGCTGCAGGCCCAAGCCGCATGCTCGCGGCACGATCCGCAGCCGAAATTGGTACCTGCCACGAGCACCGTGACGCCTGAGCTTCCGGCCGATTCAGCTCGAAGTCGGGACGCTCGCAGCCTTCCGCGTCGTACCGCCAGTCGAAGACACGCCGTTGCCAACCCGGACTTGTCGATCCCGCAAGGAACTGCTGGGGATGATCTGATCGGTGTCGAGGTTCTCGATGCGGAGTGCCGCCGCGCGGCCCTCGATGCGGACAGATTCGGTCATTGCAGGATCTCCAGTCGGCGGACGTCGGTGATGCGGCCGGTGACCGCAGCGGCCGCGGCCATCACCAGGCTCAGGGGTGATGGCGCCGCGGCCCTCGGGCGTGCTGCGCCGCTCGACGGGGGGTCAGCCGGCTGAGCGATAGATATCGCGCAGGCGGCGGTGGGGCGTGCTCACGGACTGAGCGTAGTGCTCCCGGGGACGCTCAGGGCTCGATCTTCACGCCCTGCGTGAACGCCACGCGGCCTTTGAGCTGCGCGGCGGCCTCGGTCGGCTCCGGGTAGTGCCGCGCGGCTTCGGGCTTGAGGTCGCCGTCCACGAGCAGCGAGTAGTAGTTCGCCTTGCCTTTCGAAGAGTTGCTGTGATGGTTGCTGTGCACCACGTACTCGCGCTTGAGCGCGCTCTCGGGGAAGTAGTGCTCGCCTTCGACGACGACGGTGTCGTCGCTCTCGGCGATCGTCACGCCGTTCCAGATTGCCTTCATCTTTTCGAGCTCCGGTGAGGTGCGCGCTCGGAGCCCCATTGGCTACAGGGCCGCAGACGCCACCAGCCAATGTACGCTGAAGGTGTCCTCCGTTCCCCCCCCCCCCTCTTCTCGCCCCCCCCCCCTCCTCCTCCTCCTCCCCCTCACTTCCCCCCCCTAGCAGCAGCAGACTTCACGCAAGTCAGCCTTCGCTGCCCACCTGCGTGCCCATCATCGGCTGCACGGCACCGCCCTGACCCTGCAACGGCGGCGGGGGTGGCGGGAAGGGGAACTTCCGCGGGACGGTGCCGCACCAGTCGTCGTCGATCAAGCGAGGCTTCGCCCCTGTCGCCCCGCCTTGCGGCATGAACACGTCGAGCTTGCCAACAATGCCCGGCCAAGCCCTGCGCAGGCTGCTCTTGCGACGGGGTAGGGGCGCTTGCCAACAAGGTGCCGGCGTTGATGGAGAGGTTGAGGTTCATGGTGGGGACTCCGTTCAATGGCGCGGCCGGGTCGACATGACCTTGCCGCGCCACCATTGCAGCCCACCGCCACGAGCGCGGCTAGTCGGGGCCTCTCCGATCGGGAGGCCTGCGACTGGGGTCGTCACTACCCGCGACGCGGTCGCTAAAGCTCGTCGCTGCTGCGAAGGTCAGCACATGTTCCCGGCCTTGGCCGAGAACTCCTGCTCCTGGGAGGCTTGGCAACAAAATTGGCAACAGAATGCTTGAGTCCTAAGATCCACGCTCAGCAATCCCATGAGGTGTCCCATGCGGACGTCGAAGCTCTGGGCCGGCGCCAGCGGCTACGCCTTCAAGGAATGGAAGGGCGGCTTCTATCCCGAGAAGCTGCAGCCCGAGGCCATGCTCGCGTGGTACGCGGAGCGGCTGCCGAGCGTGGAGATCAACAACACCTTCTACCAGATGCCCAAGACCGCGGTGCTGGGGCACTGGGCGGAGGTCACGCCTGAGCATTTCCGCTTCGCGATCAAGGCCTCGCGCCGCATCACGCACGACGCGCGCCTCAAGGCCGATGCCGTCGCCGATTCGGTCGCCTACCTGTACAAGAACCTCCGACACTCGGCGCCAAGCGCGGGCCGGTGCTTTTTCAACTGCCGCCTTTCCTGAAGAAGGACCTGCCGCGGCTGGAGGAATTCCTGCAGGTGCTGCCTGAAGGCCACCGCGCGACCTTCGAGTTCCTCACGACAGTTGGTTCGACGACGAGGTGTACTACGCGCTGCAGGCCGCGGGCGCGGCGCTGTGCCTCTCGGAGCGCGAAGACAATGCTCCACCGCCGCTGGTGGAGACGACAGCCTGGGGCTATCTGCGGCTGCGACTCGAGCACTACTCCGAGGACGATCTCGCCCAGTGGGCTCGACATCTCGCAGCAACGCATGGCAGGAGATCCACGCGTACTTCATGCACGAGCCGACGGCGCCCGGCTACGCGGCGACGCTGCTGCGGCTGCATTCAGCCCTGCAGCAGGCCTGACGCGAGCATCAATCGTTGCGTTCAGAAGCGGTGACGAATGCCCACCGCGAAGGTGTCGCCGCTATTCAGGTTCTCGACCTTGTCGTGCATGTAGACGGCGTACAGGTCGGTGCGCTTCGACAGGAAGTGGTCATAGCCCAGGGAAGCGATGTCGCGGTCGGACTGGACCGCGTCGTTCGTCCTCGCCGCGCCGTAGGAAGCCAGAACGGTCCCGTTGCCGACCGGCGCCGACACGCGAACTGCCACAGCTTGTCCTTCGTGTCCGCCGTCGGCAGGCTGGTGTCCGTCTCGCGCACTTCGCCGTACTGCGCGAAAAGCTTGGCGAGGCCGAAGTCATACGGGCCGCCGACGTTCACCGTCGTCTCCTTGCCGCCGGACGCGAAAGGCATCTCGATCTGCTGCGCGGCGATGGTCAGCGCCACCGGGCCCGCGAAGTACAGCACGTTGCCGCCGAAGTTGCGTCGCCGATGGTCTCGGCCGAGACGGGGTCGGCCTCGCGCAGGTTGCCCATCGTGGCGTCGGAGAACACCACGCCCCAGCCGAAGGTGTCGTAGGGACGATTGCGCTCGACCACCACGATCTCGTTGGAGGGATCCTGCAGCTTCATCAGCAGGCCGAAATACAGGCCCGAGGGGCCGCCACCAATGCAGACGATCTTCATTTCCGGAATTTCGATGTGAGTTGCTCTTCGCCGCGCCGCAAGGGGCGCAGCGGTGTGCTTGTGGAAGGCTTGCCGCGGGGCGCCTAGGCTTGAGGGGGCACGCCGCGCTCGATGGCCGCGCGCAGGTCCGCGGGGATGTCGATGGAGCGATGAGTCTCCAGCGAGGTGAACACGATGGTCTGGGTCGTCGCCATGCGCACGTCGCCGTTCTCGCCGATGCAACGCCAGGCGAGGGTGAGCGACCTCTGGCCCATGCGCACCACCTCCAGCGTCAGCAAGACCTGGTCGCCCATGCGGCTGATGGCCTTGAAGTCGACCTCGAGGCGCACCGTCGGCATGCCGACGCGGCGCTGGCCGATCACGCCGTGGTAGCCCTCCGGCAGCAGTGCGTCGATCCAGCTCTCGATCAGGTCGTTGAACAGGATGAAGTACTGCGGGTAGAAGACGATGCCGGCAGGATCGCACTCGGAGAAGTGGATCTTGTGCGCGCGAGAGAAGGAGATCGTGCTCATCAGTGGCGTCCTTGCTGCTTCATTCTGGAGACCGGCTTCATTACTTCTATGTGCTCGGTCACTCGTATTCAAGCCAGCGCGTGGCGCGCCAGCGATTCCTTCAGCTTCTTGCCGTGCTCGTCGGCCAGCGCGGCTTCGCGCAGCTCGCGCAGCGTGGCGGGCGCCAGGCGCGAGCCGGTGCGTACCACCGCGCCCATCAGCGTCTGGTAGTTGGCCAGGCCGCGCACATGCGTGTCGCTGTAGCCCTTGACGAGGCGCTGGCACTGCACCACCTCCAGCGCGAGGGCCGGGTTGTTGTGCGCGGCAGCCACGACCTGCTCGAGCCAGCCCTCGATGCGCTGGGTCTCGAGCTCGTAGCGCAGCGTGCAGCGACGCCATGTGCGCATGCGGGAGACCACCCACAGCATCAGGTAGCCGCGCAGCGAGCTGGTGGTGACCACCCGGCCCGATTGCGTGAAGCGCCGCACTATGGCGTGCACGAAGTTCGGCTTCAGCAGCCAGCGGCCGAGGCCGGCGGGCAGCGTCTCCGCAATCTCCTCGAGGCGCGGATGCATGAATTCGTTGATCGCCAGCAATTGCCCGGCATTGGCGCGCACCTCGCCGCGCACGCGATCGAAGCGCGAGCTGCGGGTCTTGAGGTCGGCGACGCGGATGGTGTCTTCGTACGACATCCACAGCGCGAGGTGGCGGGCGGTTTCGCGCAGCAGGTTCATGTCGTCCTGCGGGAAGGCGCGGCGCACGCTGGCGAGGCGGTCCAGGAAGAGGCCGGCGTAGGCGAGGTCCTGGTAGTCGATCATGCGGCGCACGCCTTCAACGACGACGTAGTGAACGTCGGCAGGGAATTCACTGCGGGCACGCTGCAGGAGCTGCGCAACCTCGGGGTCGCGAGCCTTCAGCTCGCCCAGCACGGCCAGCGGTGATTCGACGCTGGCGTGTCGGCCGCATCCGCCTTCGCAAAGGCAGCACCGAAGGCGCGCAGGCTGGGCTTGACGCCCACGCCACCGCGCTCGATGGTGGCCTCGAACTGGGCACGGCTGAAAGGCAGCACGCCGGTGCCGGCCAGGGCGCCGAACAGCACTGCGCTGATGACGCTGCCGTTGTCTTCGGCGGCCTGGGCCATGTCGAAGCGCACGAAGCGCTTGGCGGCCTTGCCGGCGTGGGCGATCAGCTCCTTGTTGTCCACGCGGCCGTCGCCCATCGCCGACTTCTCGGCGATCGAATACACGCGGTGGGTCGAGGCCACGAGCGTGGTGCGTTCGGGCGTGACCAGGCCTCGCTGCACCGCGCGGCCGGCTTCCATCAGCTCGGAGGCGAGCACCACGTCCACGTCGCCCGGGGTGGGCATCAGCGCCAGCACCGGCATGCGACCGCTGCGATCGGCCAGCTCACGGGGGAACAGCTCGACGTAGTAGATGGTCGCGCCGGTGCGCTGGGCCACGCCCGGCACCGAGGTGGTCTGGGCGATGCAGCCGTTGTGCTCGCCGAGATCCACGATCCAGTCGGCCAGCACGCCGCCGCCTTCGCCGCCCATGGCGAGGACGGCAATCTTGATCGGTTGTGCGTTCATGAGTGAGCCTTTCGGAGCATGGATTTCAGAAGGCCAGGCGCTCGAGGCGGGCCGCATCACGCTTCTGCAGCCAGCCGATCACGCCGTTGCGCACGCGCTGGCGCAGCCGGTCGGTACGCGTCGGGTTGCTGACGATCTGTGCCTTGTAGAACGAGGGGCACAGCACCGCGGCATGCGAGACCTCGCCGCACAGGCCGCAGCCGACACAGCTGTCGAGCACGGAGGCCACCGGGTCGGTGCGCAAGGCATCCGGGTTCGGCTTGATCGACAGCGACGGGCAGCCCGACAGCCGGATGCAGGAGTGGTCGCCGGTGCAGGTGTCGGAATCCACCCCGAAGCGCTCGCGCACCACGCGCTTGCCGGCAGCGATCGCCTTGCGGGTCTTGGGCTTCTCGCGGCGCTGCTTGTTGAGCATGCATTCGCTCTGCGCGATCAGCACCTTCGGGCCCTTGGCGCCGGTGGTCAGCGCTTCCTTGAGCGTGGCCATCATCGTCTTCAGGTCGTAGGTGTGGCGGACAGTCCTCACCCACTTCACGCCCACGCCTTTCACCGCCTTCTCGATCGCATGGCCGGTGCTGCGCGTGTCGTTGTGCGCGGTGGAGGACGGGATGTCCTGCCCGCCCGTGGCCGACGTGTAGCTGTTGTCGACGACGATGGTCAGGTTGTCGCTCTTGTTGAACACCGCGTTGGCGATGCCGCTGGTCAGGCCGTTGTGCCAGAAGCCGCCGTCGCCCATCACCGAGATGGCACGCTTGCCCGCAGGCGCGTTCAGTGCTGCGGCGCTGGCGCTGCCGAGGCCGTAGCCCATGGTGGTGTTGCCGAGGTTGAAGGGCGGCAGGATCGAGAACAGGTGGCAGCCGATGTCGGCGCTCACGTGGTGCTCGCCGAGCTCGCGCTCCACCAGCTTCATCGCGGTGAAGATGGGGCGCTCCGGGCAGCCGGTGCAGAAGCCCGGCGGACGGGCGTGCACGCTTTCGTCGACCAGCTTCGCGGGCTCGGCAACGGCTCTTGGAAGCCACCAGCGGAATGACCTTGCGCTCGCGCGCGGGCTCGGGCTGGGGCTCGAGCCTGCCGTACTTCTCCAGGAAGCCGCGCAGGCCCTTGATGACGGTGGCGGTGTTGTATTCGCCCGCGAGCGGCAGCACGTCCTTGCCGTGCAAGGCTGCAGTCGATCCGCACTGGCGCAGGATGTTGGCGGCGTTCTGCTCGACGAAGTTGGGCTGGCCTTCCTCGATGACGAGCACGGCGCGCTTGTCGCTGCAGAAACGCTCCCATTCGGAGTCGATCAGCGGATACGCCACGTTCATCACGTAGAGCGGGATCTTCGACTCGCCGAACACGTCGGCCAGGCCGAGCTGGCCGAGCGCGCGGATCACGGTGTTGTAGCTGCCGCCCTGCACGGCGATGCCGATGTCGTCGGCATCGGCCGAGAAGAATTCGTTGAGCTGGCGCTCCTCGATGAACTTCACCGCGGCAGGCCAGCGCTGCTTGATCTTCTCGTGCTCGTGCTCGAAGCTCGCCGGCGGCAGCACGATGCGGCTGACGTCGCGCTTGGGCTTCTCCAGCGCGTCCTTGATCGAGAAGGCCGAGCGACGGTTGTCGGAGGCGA
The DNA here is from genome assembly GCA_963818175.1 of uncultured beta proteobacterium. GTDB lineage: Bacteria > Pseudomonadota > Gammaproteobacteria > Burkholderiales > Burkholderiaceae_C > Caldimonas. Next base: position 6,642 of record CAWFRK010000009.1, read on the forward strand.
CGAACTGGCCGTGCACGTGGCAGGAGCGCACGCGCAGCTGCAGCATCACGGGCGTGTTGCTCGCCTCGGAGAGCTCGAAGCCGTCCTTCACAGCCTGCACGATGCAGGGCAGGTTCGGCCGCGGGTCGAGCAGCCACATCTGCGACTTCATCGCGAACGCATGGCTGCGCTCCTGCATGATCGAGGAGCCTTCGCCGTAGTCTTCGCCGACGATGATGAGCGCCCCGCCGGTCACGCCCCCGGAGGCCAGGTTGGCCAGCGCGTCGGAGGCCACGTTGGTGCCCACCGTGGCCTTGAAGGTCACCGCGCCGCGCAGCGGATAGTTGACCGATGCGGCGAGCGATGCCGCCGCGGTGGCCTCGCTGGCGCTGTTCTCGAAGCGGATGCCGTTCTCGGCCAGGATGTCCTGCGCATCGGCCAGCACGTCCATCAGGTGCGAGATCGGCGAGCCCTGGTAGCCGGCGACATAGGCGACGCCCGACTCCAGCAGCGCCTTGGTCACCGCGAGGATGCCTTCGCCGCTGAACACCTCGCCGGCGCCCAGGCGAAGCTTCTTGACTTCTTCGACAAATGACCGTTCAGCCATGGTCTTCCTTGAATGGGATCAGGCGGCGACCAGCGCGAGCACGCGTAGCGGGCTGCCCGAGCCGTTCTCGATCTTCAGCGGGGCGGCCACGATCACCGCACCACGCGCCGGCAGCTGGTCCAGGTTCTTCAGGCACTGCAGGCCGTAGCGGTTGGCGCCGTGCATCAGCGTGTGGCAGGGGTAGGGGACCGGCCAGGCGTAGGACTGGCCGGCATCGGTGTTGATGGTCTCGACGCCGAAGCCGTGCACCTTGCGCTGGTGGATCAGCCACTCGACCGCTTCCTGCGTCGGGCCGGGCGTGTGGGCGCCGTCTTCGCGCAGGTTCAGGAACTCGGCCGGGTCGCTGCGCTTGGACCAGTCGGTGCGCAGCAGCACCCAGGCTCCCGCCGGGATCTCGCCGTGCTCGGCTTCCCAGCTCTGCAGGAAGTCGACAGTCAGCAGCCAGTCGGGGTTCCTGGCCACTTCGGCGCTCGCATCGAGCACCACGGCCGGCGCGATGAAGTTCTTCACGTCGATGGTGTCGACGGAGTTCTTCGCATGGTCCTTGCCGCTGATCCAGTGCACCGGTGCGTCGAAGTGCGTGCCGGTGTGCTCGCCGCAGGAGAAGTTGTTCCAGTACCAGCCCGGACCCTTCTCGTCGTACTGGCTGATCTTCTCCATCTTGAAGGCCCACACCTGGCCGAACTCGGGCGGCAGCACCAGGGCCGGGAAATCGGGCGACAGGGTCTGGGTCAGGTCCACCACGCGCACGGCTGCGCTTTGCAGGTCGGCGGTCAGTTGTGCAAGGGAGCTCATCGTGAAGGCTTTCTAGGTCGTTTTGTCGTGAAGGTGGCGGCGGGTCAGGCGGCCATCGCCATCGGCATCGGGAGGGCCAGCTGCGTGTACTGGCCTTGCCAGTACAGCAGCGGCTGCGGCGCGCTGTCGGCCAGGTGCACCGCGCGCACGCGGCCGATGATCAGGATCTGGCCGTGGCGCTCGAGCAGTTCGTCCGCTTCGCAATCCATGGCAACCACGCTGTCGGCCAGCAGCGGCGCGCCGTCCGCGGCCAGCTTGATCCAGCGGTTGCTGCCGTAGCGAGCCTCGCCCTGTTCGCCGCCGAAGCCGGTGAAGCGGTGCGCGACATCCTTGTGGTCCACGCGCAGCAGGTTCACGCCGAAGCGGCGCGTCTTCTGCAGCAGCGGGGCCGCGGAGCCGTTCTGCCTGGTCGATGCCAGGATCATCGGCGGCGTGGCCGAGAACGACTGGATCGAGGTCGCGGTGAAGCCGGTGCGCTCGGCGCCATCGGCCACCGTCACCACGCTCACTGCGCCGGCAAAGCCGCGCATGGCCAGCTTGAAGTCACGCTGGACGGTCTCCAGCGAGGGCAGGGAAGGATAGACGGTTGCCATGGCGCGGACCTCAGGCAGCGTTCTTCGAGCCGCCCGGCTTGCGCAGGCCACGTGCCTCGAGGATCGGCAGCACGTTGTCGCGGAAGTACGGGAACTCCTTGACGTAGTCCACGAAGGACAGCGTCGTGCCGGCGAACCCGGCTTCGGCCAGCGCGGAGATGCCATTGGCGACCTGCTCGGGCGTGCCCACCAGCGGGAAGCCGCCATGGCCTGCGGCCATGCGGTCGCGGATCAGTGCCAGCAGGTCGTGCGGGAAGGACTGCGCGTTGGCGAACTGCAGGGCGACGAGGTTGTCGACCGCGGCCCAGTCGGCGTTGTCCTGCGCGAAATGCTGGAGGTAGTCGCGCGCTTCCTGCTCGGTCGGACGGCACACCACGTGCGAGAAGGTCAGCACCTTGGTGTCCTTGCCGGCGGTCTTGCCCTTTTCCTTCAGCTCGGCCACTTCGGCCTTGGAGCGCTCCAGGTCGATGGCGGGCGTGAACAGGAAGTTGGCGTTCTTGATCGCGAAGTCGCGGCCTTCGCCGGAACCCGCGGCATTGAGGATCGCGGGACGCGAGCCGTTCCAGGGCTTGGGCAGGCCGTAGATGCCCTTCAGCTTGTAGTTGTCGCCATCCCAGTTGAAGGCGCCGTCGTGGGTCCAGATCTTGTGGACGACGTCGAACCATTCCTGCGCGAAGCTGTAGCGCTTGTCATGGCCGGTGGCCAGGTCCAGGCCGAGGGCTTCGTATTCAGGGCGGTTCCAGCCGGCGACGATGTTCAGGCCGGCGCGGCCTTGGCCGATCTGGTCGAGCGTGGCGATCTGCTTGGCGACCACGGCGGGGTGGTTGGCGGCGGTGTGCACGGTCGCGAACACCGTCAGGTTCTCGGTGCGGGCGAGCAGGGCGGCGGCCCAGGTCAGGGTCTCCAGCACCGAGCCGTGGAAGTCGGTCTCGCCGCCGTAGCCGATCCAGCGGGCGATGGGCAGCATGAAGTCGATGCCGGCGTCATCGAGCAGCTGGGCCAGCTTCTCGTTGTTGTCCCACGAGTTGTCCCAGCGTTCCTCGATCTTGGTGACCGACATCCCGCCCGAGCAGTTCGTCGCAAAGGTGCCAAGGAGGAAGTCCTTGCTATTCAGAATTTTCCGCATGCCGATCTCCTGCGTTTCTTCAGTAAAATTCAAAACCAATGCCGGCCGCATTCAAATGCAGATGCCGGGCGTGAATATCGATCGCAAACTGCAACCGACTATTAACGATGACAAAAATACCCAAGCTTCCCAAAGGGCCCGAAGTCGATTCCTCGCAGCATCGCTGGCACTTGGCCGTCGACGAATTCGGGGTTGCCTTCACCGATCTGGAATATGCGCTGATGCGTCTTTACCAGGCGTTCGGCCGCTGGCAGTCGGAATGCATGGCAGGCGTTACCGGATTCAATCTGAGCGGCCAGGAAAATGCGCTGCTGCACATCATCCGGATGCACGACCGCCCCAAGACCATCAAGGATCTGATGCACCTGACGAACCGCCAGGACACGCCGAATATGCAATACGAACTGCGAAAGCTGTTGAAGGCAGGGCTTATCGAAAAATCAGGAACTGCTCGTGCCGGCATTTACTACGTCCCCACCCCGGAGGGAATCAAGGTGTGTGACGACTTTGCAAGATTGCGCAGTGAAACATTACTCACCGCCGCCAAGGCCATTCCCGGAATCGAGGATTTCGCCTCCGGCGTCACGGCCTGCATGGAGCAACTGGAAAAGGTCTACGAATCATCCACCCGGGAAGTCGCCACTTTTCACCATCGCCGCTGACGGCGAGCACTGTTCGAGTTTTCCGCTTTCCGCTACCTCCTCGTGCCGCTATCGCAGGCACATCAGATAAATATTCACATTGAAATTCAATGTGAACGAATGGTAGGTGAAGCGCGGCCGCATCGCAAGCCCCCGCATCTAGGAGAAACCCCTAGACCCCGGCCACTTAGGGCGGAGAACCTAGTGCGCGCTCGGAGGAGGACACACGCATGAGTTGGCACGATCTCGTCTCTTTCACCGTCTCGCCATGGGAACTGTTCGTCCGGGGCACGGTGATGTACTGGTTCCTGCTGCTGATCTTTCGCTTCCTGATGCGGCGTGACGTCGGAGCGGTGGGCATGGCCGACGTGCTGCTTACTCGTGCTGATCGCCGATGCGGCGCAGAACGCGATGGCCGGCGGCTATGAGACGGTCGCTGAAGGCTGCGTGCTCGTCGCGCACGCTGATCGGCTGGAACTCTCTTGCTGGACCGGCTCTCGTATTTCTTTGCGCCGGTGCGCAAGCTGCTCGATCCGCCGCCGGTCGTGCTCGTCGAAGAACGGCCAGATCAACCGTCGCAACATGCGCCGCGAGGCGATCACCGATGACGAACTGCTCAGCCACCTGCGCGAGAACGGGCTGACAAGCCTGCAGGAGGCCCGGCTCGTGGTCATGGAGCCGGACGGCAAGGTGTCCGTCATCCCCTCGAGCAGCAAGACGGGGCACGATACCGAAGTGCCGGGCGCGCGCTGACAGGCACGTCGCCCGGCCGGCTGCGGCCTCACACCCGCGGCGGATCGGTCTCTCGCTCGAGATGCCTGTGCCGGCCCAGGGCCTCGATGAAGGCGTTCGCCGCGTCTCTGGGCCTTGCCCGATTCCATCACCAGCAAGCCTGGGTCCTTCTCGCCGGAAGGCAGCACGTCCGAGACCCCGGCCGACTCCATCAGGAGCCTCGACTTGCCCAGCACCAGGATCGTCTTGCAGTGGCGGTACTGGTCCTTCACGAACTCCATCGTGTGCCCGTCCTTCGACAAGACCTCCACCGCTTCCTCACCATCCGGCAGCACCAGGCCATCGAACAGCACCGAGGGCGAGTTCTCCAGCGAGACCTCGGCTTCCACGCTCTCGCCTTCGGCCGTGCTGTAGAAGCCGATGCGCGGGCCGAGCAGCCGGGGCACGGCGCCGGCTTCCAGCAGCGCCGTCTTCAGCGCGGCAAGGGAGCTGCCTTCGACGCCATCGGCGACCAGGATCGCCACCTTGCGAGAGCGAATGCCACCATCGCCCGGCCTTGCCATCAGGGACAGCGGCGGGGAAACAGTCACTTCAGGAGCCGGCGGCTTCTCGAGCACTCGAGGCATGGGCTCGGGCAACTCCATGCGCAGTCCCTCGGCCACGGCCGCGGCCAGGTCTTCGGAGGCATTGAGCAGCGAGGCCACCATGCGTTGGCGGATGGCCGGCACCGTCACCTTGCTCAGCTCGAAGCGGAAGGCCGCGGCGATGTGGGCCTGCTCCGCGGGCGATCTGGCTCTGGTAGAAGAGCCCCGCCTGGGTGTAGTGGTCGGCGAACTTTTCCGGCTTGCCGCGCAGCTTGTCGGGCTCGGGGAAGGCGTCGGGGAAGGAGACGAAGCCACTCGTCCCGGCCTGGAAGGGGCAGCCTCCGCCCAGCGAATTCGGCTCGTAGGCCACCCGGCCCCGATGGATCGCCTGGCGGTGCATGCCGTCGCGCTGGTTGTTGTGCAGCTTGGCGATCGGCGCGTTGATCGGTATCTCGTGGAAGTTGGGCCCGCCCAGCCGGGAGATCTGCGTGTCCACGTAGGAGTGGATGCGCCCGGCCAGCAGCGGGTCGTTGGTGAAGTCGATGCCCGGCACCACGTGCGCTGCGCAGAACGCCACCTGCTCCGTCTCGGCGAAGAAGTTGTCGGGATTGCGGTTGAGCACCATGCCGGCCGACGGTCTTCACCGGCACCATTTCCTCGGGAACGATCTTGGTCGGATCGAGGATGTCGAAGCTGAAGCTGGCGGCCTGCTCGTCGGTGAAGAGCTGCAGCCCGAGCTCCCATTCGGGATAGTCGCCGGCCTCGATGGCTTCCCACAGGTCGCGCCGGTGGTAGTCGGCGTCGGCCCCGGCGATCTTGACTGCCTCGTCCCATGCCAGCGAATGGGTGCCGAGCTTGGGGTTCCAGTGGAACTTGCACAGCACCGACTCCCCGGCAGCGTTGACCAGCCTGAAGGTGTGCACGCCGAAGCCCTGCATCATCCGGTAGCTGCGAGGGATGGCGCGATCGGACATCACCCACATCAGCATGTGGGTCGACTCGGGCATCAGCGAAACGAAGTCCCAGAAGGTGTCGTGCGCCGAGGCGGCCTGCGGCATGCCGTGGTGGGGCTCGGGCTTGACCGCGTGGATCACGTCGGGGAACTTCATCGCGTCCTGGATGAAGAAGACCGGGATGTTGTTGCCGACCAGATCCCAGTTGCCTTCGTCGGTGTAGAACTTCACCGCGAAGCCCCGCACGTCGCGCGCGGTATCGACCGAACCGCGCTCGCCGGCGACGGTCGAGAAGCGCACGAAGACCGGCGTGATCTTGCCGGCCTCCGCAAACGGGGCTGCACGCGTGATGTCGGTCAGCGCCTCGTAGGCCTCGAAATAGCCATGGGCGCCGGAGCCGCGGGCATGGACGATGCGCTCAGGGATCCGCTCATGGTCGAAGTGCGTGATCTTCTCGCGCAGGATGAAGTCCTCGAGCAGGGCAGGGCCGCGCAGGCCGGCCTTGAGCGTGTTCTGGTTGTCGCCGATCGCCACGCCCTGGTTGGTGGTGAGCGCTTGCCCGCCGGCGTCGGTGCGCACTCGGTCGAGCGGCTTCACATTGGGATTGCTGCCCGGCGGAGGAACCGCTGCCTGTCTTGGCCGACTCGTTGGCCTCGGAGAGCGTGCTGGCCACGGCTTCGGGTGAATCGGGCGCGCGAGACACGCCTTGCGGTGGAGCGATCGCGTTGTCGCGGCCGATCTCCATGGGCTTGATCGGATTGGATTCGAAGCTCGCCGCCAGGGCCTGCTGCGCCTCGGCCTGCTGCGTCGCCTTGTTGGTGCCGACGGTGGCGACCTTCGCCTTGGCGCCGGCAGATCGTGCGGCAGGTTTTGCACGAGGCGCCTTGCCGGCCCGGGGCTCGCCTGTGGTGGGGCTGGGTCTTCCTTTTCCTTTGGTGGCCATCGCTCGATCTCCGTGGGGTGAATCTGGATGGCCTGTTCGGCAAGCAGCTTGCCCATGGCTCCTCGGGCGGACCTGGCCTTTCTCTATGGAGCCGGTGGGTTTTCGCTATGGGAACGTCGCTTGCCGGGCGAACTGCATGTCAGTCGGCAAGGAGATTGCGGAGATCGCGAGGCGCGGGCTGGAGGCGCCCGGCCCTTCAGCCGATGTTGGCCGTATGCACGCCGAACACGCCCGAACGGCGGTCGGTGAAGAACAGGCGCAGGGTTTCCCGCACGGTGCGGAAGGCGAGCTCGTCCCAGGGCACCTCGCTCTCGCTGAAGAGGCGCGCCTCGATGGTCTCGGGGCCCGGGTTGAAATCGGCGTCGAGCAGTCGTGCGCGATAGAAGAGATGCACCTGGCCGACCTTGATCACGTTGAGCACCGTGAACAGACCTTCGAGCTCCACGCGCGCACCGGCTTCCTCGTCGGTCTCGCGCAAGGCACCTTCCTCGGTGGTCTCGCCGAGTTCCATGAAGCCGGCCGGCAAGGTCCACAAGCCGTAGCGCGGCTCGATATTGCGCTTGCACAGCAGCACCTTCTCGTCCCAGTGGGGGACGGTGCCGACCACATTGAGCGGGTTCTCGTAGTGGATCGTGCCGCAGGCCGGGCACACGGCGCGTTCGCGGTTGTCGTCGGCGGGGATGGTGTAGCTCACCGCCGCCCCGCAGGCTCGGCAATGCTTGATCTGACGGGCTTGAAACAACATGCGGCGCAGTGTATCTCGGTGAACCGCGTACTCCAGGGGTGGGGGGCATGTAGCATCGTCTGCATCAACTGCAGGAGACAAGCTTGAGCGATGTCATTGCACCATCCGCCGTCGTCCGCGTGCCCGTCGTGGGCGGCGGGACTTTCCCGGTCCACCGCATCTATTGCGTCGGTCGAAACTACGTCGAGCACGCCATCGAGATGGGCCACACCGGCCGCGAGGCGCCGTTCTTCTTCTTGAAGCCGGCCGATGCCGCGCTGCCCGTGCCTGCAGGCCAGGCCGGGCAGATGCACTATCCGCCGCTCACCAAGAGCCTGCACCACGAAATGGAGTTGGTGGTGGCCATCGGCAAGGGCGGGCGCGACATCCCCGCCGCACGCGCGCTCGAGCACGTGTGGGGCTACGCGGTCGGCCTGGACATGACCCGCCGCGACCTGCAGAACGAGATGAAGAAGCAAGGCCGCCCGTGGTGCATCGGCAAGGGCTTCGAGGAATCGGCGCCGATCGGCCCGATCACCCCAGCGGCCCAGGTGCCCGGCATCCACGACGCCGAGATCGTGCTCACCGTCAACGGCAAGCCTCGGCAGAAGAGCCGCACTGCCAAGCTGATATGGAGCATCGCCGAGGTGATCGAGCACCTGTCGAGCGGCCTGGACGCTGGCGCCCGGCGACCTCATCTTCTCGGGCACGCCCGAAGGCGTTGCGGCCGTGGTGGCCGGTGATGAACTCGTCGGCCACATCGATGGACTGGAGACCCTGAGTCTCAAGATCGTGGCCTGAGCACGCAAGAACGATCGTTCGTTCTTTGATGCCTCCCGCAAGTCGAAAAAATGCGGGGGGCGCATCTTAGCTTCCGGCGAGCCATGAACCCGAAAAACGCAGGGCTTGCATGCATCGCTAAACTCGACGGCCATGAAGTTGTACAACTATTTCCGGTCGTCAGCCTCGTTCCGCGTGCGCATCGCACTGCACCTCAAGGGGCTCCCCTTCGAGTACATCCCCATCCATCTCGTCAAGGGCGAGCAATCGCAGGAGCCCTTCGCGTCGATCTCTCCGGCGCAGCTGGTCCCGCTGCTCGAAGTCGATGACGGTCACAGCCTGACACAGTCGCTGGCCATCATCGAGTACCTCGACGAGACCCATCCCCAACCGCCGCTGCTGCCCGCCGACCCGCTCGGCCGCGCCCGCGTGCGCGCCTTGTCGCAGGACATCGCCTGCGAGATCCATCCGCTCAACAACCTGCGCGTGCTCAGGTACCTCGTCAGGCAACTCGGCGTCGACGAGGAGGCCAAGAACGCCTGGTATCGGCATTGGGTCGAGACCGGCCTGCAGGCGGTGGAGCGGCAGCTCGCCGGGTCGCCTGCCACGGGCAGCTACTGCCATGGGGACTCTCCCACGCATGGCCGATTGCGTGCTCGTGCCGCAGGTCTTCAATGCCCAGCGCTTCGAATGCCGGCTCGACGAGATGCCCACGGTGATGCGCATCTTCGAGCACTGCATGAAGCACGAAGCCTTCGTGAGAGCCGAACCCTCCAATTGCCCCGACGCGCAGGGCTGAACAGATGTTGAACCCGGATTGGCTGGTGCCTGACTGGCCGGCGCCTGCAAGCGTCGGCGCGGTCATGACCACCCGTCAGGGCGGATGCAGCCTGGCCCCCTACGACAGTCTCAATCTCGGCGACCACGTGGGCGATGCGCCCGATGCCGTCCTGCGCAACCGCCGGCTGTTCGGCGAGGCGATCGGGGCGAAGCCGGTGTTTCTCGAGCAGGTCCACGGCACTCGCGCCGTGCGCATCGGCGCGAGCGACGCCGAGAAGAAGCACGCCCTTGAAGGCCGATGCGGCCATCACCACCGAGCCGGGCGTGGCCTGCACCGTGATGGTGGCCGACTGCCTCCCCGTCCTTCTGGCTGCGCCCGATGGACGAGGCGTGGCGGCGGCGCATGCCGGCTGGCGCGGATTGTTGAACGGGGTGATCGAAATGGCAGCGCGCGAACTCTGCGAGGCCAGTGGCTGCGAGCCCGGCGAGCTGGTGGCCTGGCTGGGCGCCAGCATCGGGCCACGCCGCTTCGAAGTAGGCGCCGAGGTACGCGGAGCCTTCATGCAGGTCTCGCCGCAGGCCCTTGAGCGCTTCGCGGCCGCCGGCGCGCCGGGCAAGTGGCTGGCCGATCTTCCCGCCTTGGCGCGGGACCGCCTGGCCGCACTGGGCCTCGCGCGGGTGGGCACGGCCAATGCCTGCACCGTCGAGGACAGCTCAAGGTTCTTTTCGTTCCGTCGTGACGGGCTCACGGGGCGCATGGCCGCCGCCGTCTGGCTGCGTGGGGGCTGATGGCATGTCGCTCGCATCTCCCGCTTGCGCCTGCTGGCCCGCGCCTTGCTCCAAGGCCGCAGCTTCGGCGCGCCGCCGTGCGGCGCGCCGGCCTGGCGTGCCGAGCAGGTACAGCGTCAGGGCGACGGGCCCCAGCCCATACAGAAGGAAGGTGAAGATGGCGCCCAGCACGCTGCCCTGAGTGCTGGTGGCTTCGACCACCGCCATCATCAGGGCGACATACAGCCAGGCGATCGCAACGAGGTACATCGACAGGAACGAGCAAGGGAAACCGCATTATGAAGTGGCCGCAACGCGCCTCTCGCGGCCACCGGGTGTACAACTGCATCGACGCTGTGTCGATGTCGAAAATGAAGTGAGGAGATCATGGATCAGCGCATTAACGCCCCCACGGCGCCCATCGGCCTGGATCCCCAGGCCTTCGGCGAATCCCTAGGCCAGGTCCTGGGTCCGCTCTCGAAGCTGAACCTCCCGTTCGAGCGGCTGGCCGAGATCCAGGCCGAGTACCTCGGCGAAGCCACCGAGCTCTGGAACCGCAGCCTGTCTCAGGGCCCCGCCGGCGAGCAGGTCAAGGACGCCACCCATGGCGCGCACCACCACACGCTCTCGGCGGACCGCCGCTTCGCCCATCAGGAGTGGGCCGCGAATCCGGTCACCGCGCACCTGGCGTCCATCTACCTGCTCAACGCCCGCACGCTGCTGAGCATGGCCGAAAGCATCGAAGGCGACGAGAAGCTGCGCGCCCGCATCCGCTTCGCCGTGCAGCAGTGGCTCGATGCCGCCTCGCCCAGCAACTTCCTCGCCTTCAACCCGGAGGCGCTGCGGCGCGCGCTCGAGACGAAGGGCCAGAGCGTCGCCCAGGGCATGCAGCACATGCTGGAAGACCTCCGGCGCGGCCACATGTCGCAGACCGACGAGAGCGTGTTCGAGGTGGGCCGCAACGTGGCCACCTCGGAAGGCGCGGTGATCTTCGAGAACGAGCTCTTCCAACTCGTCGAGTACAAGCCCCTGACAGCGAAGATCCACGAGCGGCCGCTGCTGATCGTGCCGCCTTGCATCAACAAGTTCTACATCCTCGACCTGCAGCCCGAGAACTCGGTGGTGCGCTACGCGGTGGAGCAGGGCCATCGCGTCTTCATGCTGAGCTGGCGCAATGCCGACGAGAGCATGGCCAAGACGACCTGGGACGACTACATCGAGGACGGCGCCATCCAGGCGATCCGCGTCGTGCAGGCGGTTTCCGGCCACGATCAGATCAACACGCTGGGCTTTTGCATCGGGGGCACGATCCTGTCCACCGCGCTGGCCGTGCTGGCCGCCCGCGGCGAGCAGCCGTCCGCGAGCCTCACCTTGCTGACGTCCTTCCTCGACTTCAGCAACACCGGCGTGATCGATATCTTCGTGGACGAGCACGCGGTGCAGATGCGCGAGATGACCATCGGCGAGAAGAGCCCGGCCGGCGGCGGGCTGCTGCGCGGCCAGGAGCTGGCCTCGACCTTCTCCTTCCTGCGCCCGAACGATCTCGTCTGGAACTACGTGGTCGGCAACTATCTCAAGGGCGAGATGCCGCCCCCGTTCGACCTCCTGTACTGGAACTCCGACAGCACCAACCTGCCCGGACCGGCGTTCTGCTGGTACCTGCGCAACACCTACCTCGAGAACAATCTCAAGGTGCCCGACAAGACGGTGGTGTGTGGCGAGCCGGTGGACCTCGGCCTGGTCGAGGCGCCGGTCTTCATCTACGCTTCACGCGAGGACCATATCGTGCCGTGGGATGGAGCCTATGCGTCGACACAGATCCTCAAGGGCAAGAAGCGCTTCGTGCTCGGCGCATCGGGCCACATCGCCGGGGTCATCAATCCCCCGGCCAAGAAGAAGCGCAGCTACTGGACGAACACAAAACTGCCCGCCGATCACCACGACTGGCTCGAAGGAGCCACCGAACACCCGGGCAGCTGGTGGACCGAATGGTCGCAGTGGCTCGCAACGCATGCAGGCAAGCAGGTCGCCGCGCCCAAGGGCTACGGCAACCGCAGCTTCAAGCCGATCGAGCCCGCTCCCGGCCGCTACGTAAAGCAGAAAGCCTGAGGCGCTTTTCGCGCCTTCCCTTCCCATGACCCTCGTTCCATGTTCAGCAAAGGAGTAGTGCCATGACCGACATCGTCATCGTTTCCGCCGCCCGCACCGCAGTCGGCAAGTTCGGCGGCAGCCTCGCGAAGGTTCCTGCCGCCGATCTCGGTGCCACCGTGCTCGCCGAAGTGCTAAAGCGCGCGAAGCTGCAGGGTGACCAGGTGAGCGAAGTGATCCTCGGCCAGGTGCTGCAGGCCGGCACCGGCCAGAACCCTGCGCGGCAGGCCGTCATCAAGGCCGGGCTGCCCGACTTCGTGCCGGCCATGACCATCAACAAGGTCTGCGGCTCCGGCCTCAAGGCCGTGATGCTGGCGGCCCAGGCGATCCGCGACGGCGATGCCGAGATCGTGATCGCCGGCGGCCAGGAGAGCATGAGCATGGCGCCCCACGTGCTGCCCAACTCGCGAGACGGCCAGCGCATGGGCGACTGGAAGATGGTCGACACCATGATCAACGACGGCCTGTGGGACGTGTACAACCAGTACCACATGGGCATCACCGCCGAGAACGTCGCCAAGAAGTACGGCATCTCCCGCGAGCAGCAGGACGCGCTGGCGCTGGCCTCGCAGCAGAAGGCCGCCGCGGCGCAGGATGCCGGCAGGTTCAAGGACGAGATCGTGCCCTTCCTGATCCCGCAGAAGAAGGGCGACCCGGTCGCGTTCGAGAACGACGAATTCATCAACCGCAAGAGCAATGCGGAGGTCCTGGCCGGCCTGCGTCCGGCATTCGACAAGGCAGGCTCGGTCACCGCGGGCAACGCTTCGGGCCTCAACGACGGCGCGGCCGCGGTGATCGTGATGAGCGCGAAGAAGGCCGACCAGCTAGGCCTGCAACCGCTGGCCCGCATCTCGTCCTATGCCAGCGCGGCACTCGACCCGGCCTTCATGGGCATGGGCCCGGTGCCTGCGGCCACGAAGGCGCTCGAGCGCGCCGGCTGGAAGCCGGCCGACCTCGACCTGCTCGAGATCAACGAGGCCTTCGCGGCGCAGGCCTGCGCGGTGCACAAGGAAATGGGCTGGGACACCAGCAAGGTCAACGTCAATGGCGGAGCCATCGCGATCGGCCACCCCATCGGGGCGTCGGGTTGCCGGATCCTGGTGACCTTGCTGCATGAGATGCAGAAGCGCAATGCCAAGAAGGGCATTGCATCGCTGTGCATAGGTGGAGGCATGGGCGTGGCGCTGACGGTTGAGCGCTGAAGTGAACCACCCCCGGAGGCGCTTTCGCGCCACCCCCTCAAGGGGGCTCCGCCAGCGGCCCGGCGGAGCCGGATCCGCGGCTCCCGCTCGCTGGCGCTGGGTTCATGCGGCGAGGTGCCGATTTGCCGGCATGGAGCACTAATGAAGGCGGTTGGACAACCACACAAAGGAGTGAAACATGGCTCAGAAACTAGCGTACGTGACGGGGGGCATGGGGGGCATCGGCACCTCGATGTGCCAGCGCCTGCACAAGGAGGGCTTCAAGGTGATCGCCGGCTGCGGGCCGAGCCGTGACCACCAGAAGTGGATCGACGAGCAGAAGGCGCAGGGCTACACCTTCTACGCCTCGGTCGGCAATGTGTCCGACTGGGAGTCGACCACCGCCGCCTTCGCCAAGGTCAAGGCCGAGCATGGCCCGGTCGACGTGCTGGTCAACAACGCCGGCATCACCCGTGACGGCGTGTTCCGCAAGATGAGCAAGGCCGACTGGGATGCGGTGATGGACACCAACCTCAACAGCCTGTTCTGCGTGACCAAGCAGGTGATCGACGACATGCTGGACAGGGGCTGGGGCCGCATCATCAACATCTCCTCGGTCAATGGCGAGAAGGGTCAGTTCGGGCAGACCAACTACTCGGCGGCGAAGGCCGGCATGCACGGCTTCACGATGGCGCTGGCGCAGGAGGTGGCGGGCAAGGGTGTGACGGTGAATACCGTCTCGCCGGGCTACATCGCCACCGACATGGTCAAGTCGATCCGGCAGGACGTGCTGGACAAGATCATCGCGACCATCCCGGTGAAGCGCCTGGGCACCCCGGAGGAGATCGCCGCCATCGTGGCCTGGCTCGCGGGCGAGGATTCAGGCTTCACCACCGGTGCAGACTTCTCCTGCAACGGTGGCCTGCACATGGGTTAGGGCCTGCAGGCCCTATCCCATGCATGGGCGAATGTCACCGCTCCCCGCGGCCCCCTCCGGGAGGGGGCTCCAGCATGGCTCACAAGCCGGCCAGGCGGCCGGCTGAGGCGGCGAGCGATTTGGCAAGGTCGTCCAGGTCGGCTTGGCGTGCGGTAGGCGGTCTGAGTTCGACCGCCTCACCGTACTGCTTGAAACTGCGCTGCATCGACTGCAGGTAGATCGGGTCGTAGTGGCTCGCCAGCAGTTCCTCGACCACTTCAGTGATGCGCCCGTCTCGCACCGACGCCTTCCATCCTTCGACTACCACCTTGCCCCTCAAGGCAATCAGCGCGTCGAGCTGGCGCGCCAGTGATTCGCCATCGCGCACGAAGTAGTCGTAGTCCTCCATCAGCAGCTTCACGCGCTCCGACACGGGCAGCTCCAGCCGCAGTACGGCGCTGCCGCGCATGCGCTCGATCAGCGCGTCGGGCACCTGCAGCTTGCCGATCTTCTTGCTCTCGCCTTCGACGAACACCGGGCGCGAGGTGTCGATGCCGCGCAGCGATTCCCACAGCAGCGTCTCGAAGTGCTTCTGCGTTGGCTGGGGCTCACCGGGCACATTGCCGAGCACCGAGCCCTTGTGGCAGGCGAGCTGTTCCAGGTCGAGCACCTGCGCACCTTGCTCGCGCAGGGATTGCAGCAGCCGGCTCTTGCCCGAACCGGTCTTGCCGCAGATCACGCGCCAGTCGATGCGCGGCGCGAGCTGCTCGAGCTCGGTCACCAGCGTCCGACGCCAGGCCTTGTAGCCGCCTTCGAGCAGGTGCACCCGAAAGCCGATCTGGCCGAGCACCAGTGCCAGCGCGCCCGAACGATGCCCGCCGCGCCAGCAATAGAGCAGCGGCTGCCAGTCCTTGGGCTTGTCGAAGACCTCCCGCTCGATGTGGGTGGCGATGTTGCGCGCGACGAGGGCTGCGCCGTGCTTGCGCGCCTCGAAGGGGGAGACCTGCACGTACATCGTGCCGATCTCGTGGCGTTCGGCGTCCGTGAGGGAGGGCCAGTTCACTGCGCCGGGGAGGCGGTCGAGGGCGTATTCGGCCTGCGAGCGGGCGTCGATCACCGAGTCGTAGGCGTCGATCCGGCTCAGTGCTTCGGCAGCTGAAATCGTCTTCAAGCCCATGCTCAGCTCGGCCAGCAACGTCTTCAGGCTCGGCCACACGTTATCGAGCAGGATCGACTGTGCCTGCTCGTTCGGGTGGATGCGATCAGCCTGGAACAGCGAGGCGGTCTGCGGCACGTCCGCCACGCCCTTGAGGAAGAAAGGCACCAGGGGCACCTTCTGCGTGCGCGAGAGCTTCTCGTACATCGCCGCGAAGCTGTCGTTGTAGCTCTTGCCGTAGTTGGGCGGCACCTGGATCCCGACCAGCAGCACGCGCGCGCCGGTCTCGCGCGCGGCGAAGACCATCTCGGTCAGGTTCTTCTCGATCGCATTCATCGGCAAGCCGCGCAGCGCGTCGTTGCCGCCGAGCTCGATCACCACATGCGTGGGCTGGTGCTGCTTGAGCAGCGCGGGTAGTCGCGAGCGGCCGCCCGAGGTGGTGTCGCCGCTGATGCTGGCATTGACGACGCTGGCCGCGATCTTCTCGCTCGCCAGGCGTTGTTCGAGCAGCGACACCCAGCCGCTGCCGCGCTTGAGGCCGTATTCGGCCGAGATGCTGTCGCCGACCACGAGGATGGTGGCGGGCTTCCTGGCCTGGCCCAGCGCCGGCGAAAGAGCGAAGGCGAGGCAGGAAGAGGCGAGGAGGATAAAGTGGCGGCGTTGCAGCGATAAGGACATCATGAACGGACCCATCATCGAGGTGGAGCGCCTGAGCAAACGGGTGCAGGACTCCACCGGCGCATTGACGATTCTCCAGGATATCGAGTTCTCGCTCGCCGAAAGGGAGTCGGTGGCCATCGTCGGGGCTTCGGGCTCGGGCAAGTCCACCTTGCTGTCCATCCTCGCCGGACTCGACACGCCTAGCGACGGCACGGTGAAGCTCGGCGGCGCCGACCTGTTCGCGCTCGATGAAGACGGCCGCGCCGCGCTGCGGGCCGAGATGCTGGGCTTCGTGTTCCAGAGCTTCCAGCTGATGGGCAACCTCACCGCGCTCGAGAACGTGATGCTGCCGCTGGAACTGCAAGGCCGCCACGACGCTCGTCGCGCGGCCAGCGAGATGCTGCGGCGCGTAGGCCTTGCCGAGCGCCTGAACCACTACCCGAAGGTGCTCTCCGGCGGCGAGCAGCAGCGCGTCGCACTGGCACGCGCGTTCGTGGTGGAGCCGGCGGTGCTGCTGGCCGACGAACCCACCGGCAGCCTGGACTTCGCCACCGGCGAGAAGGTGATGGAGCTGATGTTCGAGCTCAACCGCGAGCGCGGGACGACGCTGGTGCTGGTGACCCATGACGCGGGCATCGCGCGACGTTGCGACAGGCAGATCCGGATCGAGGCCAGGCGAGGGTCCAGCGCGCCGGAGGCCGCTGCGACCCTGCGAGTACGATCGCCCGATGACCTCCAAGCTCCTCTTCGGCTTCCATGCCGTCACGGTCCGGCTCAAGACCGCGCCCCAGTCCGTCCTCGAGATCCACATCGACGCCACCCGGCGCGACCAGCGCATGCGGCAGTTCGTCGCGCGCGCGCAAGAGGCGGGCGCGCGCATGATCGAGAGCGACGACGAGCGCCTGCAGAAGATGTGCGGCACGCACCGTCACCAGGGTGTCGTCGCCATGGTCCAGCCGATGGCGCAGGTTCGCTCGCTCGACGACCTGCTCGATTCGATCGAGGAGCCGCCCCTGCTGCTGGTGCTCGACGGCGTGACCGATCCGCACAACCTCGGCGCCTGCCTGCGCGTGGCCGACGGGGCCGGCGCGCACGCGGTCATCGCGCCGAAGGACCATGCGGTGGGCGTCAACGCCACCGTCGCCAAGGTGGCCAGCGGCGCGGCCGAGACGGTGCCGTACTTCATGGTGACCAATCTCGCGCGCAGCCTGAACGAACTGAAGGAACGCGACATCCGGATCGTCGGCACGTCGGAGGACGCGACGCAGACCCTCTATGACATCGATCTCAAGGGCCCGGTGGCGCTGGTGCTCGGCGCCGAAGGGCCGGGCATGCGCCAGCTCACGCGCAAGACCTGCGACGAGCTGGTCTCGATCCCGATGCGCGGCGCGGTCGAAAGCCTCAATGTCTCGGTCGCCAGCGGCCTCTGCCTGTACGAGGCGATACGGCAGCGCAGGTAAGCGACGCGCCATGAACGAGCTTCGCGACGCGCGTGAGTGGATCTCCGCAGCCTCCTCGCTCTGCGTGCTGACGGGCGCCGGCATGTCCGCCGAGAGCGGCGTGCCCACGTTTCGCGATGCGCTCACCGGACATTGGTCGCGCCACGATCCGATGCAGCTGGCAAGCGAAGACGGCTTTCGTCGCGACCCGCAGCTTGTATGGGATTGGTACGCCGAGCGCCGTGAAGGCGTCCGCCGCGCCGAGCCCAACGCAGGCCATGTGGCCCTGGCGCGCTGGCAGGCCGCGAATCCGGGCCGATTGATCCTGGTGACGCAGAACGTCGACGACCTGCACCAGCGCGCCGGCAGCAGCGGCGTCCTGCCCTTGCACGGCCAACTCTTCGAAGACCGCTGGCTCGATGCCTGCCCACGCGCCGCCCGCGGCGAGCCGACCTGCGACCCTGAGTGGGCTTCCAAGGCCCGCCCGCCGCGCTGTGCCGAGTGCGGCAACCCGCTGCGGCCCGCCGTGGTGTGGTTCGGCGAGATGCTGCCCTTCACGGTGCTCGAAGAAGCGGAGCGCGCCGCGCAGGGATGCGAGGTGATGCTGGTGGTCGGCACCTCCGGCGCGGTGTACCCGGCGGCAGGGCTGCCCGGCATGGCCCGGCGCGCCGGCGCGAAGGTGCTCATCGTCAACCCGCACGAAAGCGAGATCGACGCGCTTGCCGACCTCGTGCTTCGCGGCACCGCGGCCAGCTTGCTGCCGCAGTTGCTGAGCTGAAGCGGCCGATAAACTCGGTCATCTGCCTCACACCAGAGAATCCACCATGCCGGTCATCGAAGTCACCCATCCGCTGGTCAAGCACAAGGTCGGCCTGATGCGCGAGGTCGAGATCTCGACCAAGAAGTTCCGCGAGCTCACCTGCGAGGTCGGGCGCCTGCTGGCCTACGAGGCCACGGCCGATTTCCCGCTCGAGAAGACGATGCTCGAGTGCTGGAGCGGCCCCACGGAGGTCGATCGCATCAAGGGCAAGAAGGTCACGGTGGTGCCGATCCTGCGCGCGGGGGTCGGCATGCTCGAGGGCGTGCTCGACATGATGCCCAACGCCAAGATCAGCGTGGTCGGCCTCTCGCGCAATCACGACACGCTGCAGCCCGAGCATTACTTCGAGAACTTCGTGGGCGACCTGGCCGCCCGCACCGCGATCATCATCGACCCCATGCTGGCCACCGCCGGCTCGATGATCGCCACGGTCGACCTGCTCAAGCGCAAGGGCTGCCAGGACATCCGCGCGCTGGTGCTGGTGGCGGCTCCGGAAGGGGTGAAGGCGCTCGCAGCCGCCCACCCCGACGTGCGTTGCTGGACGGCGGCCATCGACAGCCACCTCAACGAGCATGGCTACATCATTCCCGGCCTGGGCGACGCGGGCGACAAGATCTTCGGCACCAAGCACGAATGATCCTGTTGCGACGGGCAAAGAAACTTTGCTCTTCGTCAAAGCGGTGTCACACGATGGAGCAACACTGCTGCAATGCACCAAGACGGTGAGGGTTTTCCTGCATGGCAGTGGCAGTCCGCTGATGCGGTTTGCCGTGGTGTAACACCCATTAACGCGCGACCCGGTTTGGTGCAGGGATTAGGGTTTACGCGCCGCTCGATTTCCGCATACTGCGCCCTCGGTTGAGAAGGGAAAGGACACCAATGACTCAAGCACCGGTACGGCGCCCCATCCGTTTCTGGATGACGGGCTGCGTAGCCATCGTGATGGCTGCTCTGAGTTCCCATCCTGCCCGGGCCAAGCCCTTGCAGGACGAGCAGCGAATGCGCAGCCGTTCGGCCTTGTCGAGCCCTTATGGCGTGGCCGAGACGGTTTGCAAGATCGAAGAGGCCGCGCATGCGCGCGGCTGGCAGGTGTTTGCCAAGTTCGAGCCGAGAGGTGGCGCACCCGGGGCGACCTTGGTGCTGGCATCGCCCGATGGCGTGACGCCGGTGTTCCAGGACGAGCCCGCGGCGGGCCTTGAATTGCCCTTGCGCATCGAGGTGACCCGCATGCAGGACGGGCACACCGAGGTGAGCTTCCATGACATGCGGCGGGATGAGCGGCGGGTTGACATGCCGGCCGCGGCTATTGAATCGTTGGCGCCGTTGCCTGAGGTGCTGGAGGCGGCGCTGGCCTGAGACGTTTTCTCCCTGTGGTGGGAGCCCGCCGGGGCCGCCCCGGCGGGCTCTCACGCGAGTGAGAAATCCAGCGCGACCGCTCGGTTTCACACCGCCGCAGCACCTTCAAGGCATCCGGATTGACGATATTCGTCGGACTCCCATTGACGAAGTTCACGACGTTGTCGAACGCCGCACTGAAGTACATCTCATAGCTGTCCTGCTCCACATAGCCGATGTGCGGCGTGCACACGGCATTCTCCAGCCTCAGCAGCGGATGGCCTTGCAGCGGCGGCTCGGTCTCGAAGACATCGACCGCCGCCAGCCCCGGATGGCCCTTGTTGAGCCCGCTCACGAGCGCGTTCTCCTCGACCAGCTCGGCCCGCGAGGTGTTGACGAACAAGGCCGTCGGCTTCATGCGCAGCAGGTCGTCGAGCTTGACGATGCCGCGCGTGCTGTCATGCATGCGCAGGTGCATCGAGAGCACGTCGCTGGCCTCGAACAGCGCCTCGCGGCTGAAGGCCGCGCTGTGCCCGTCGGCCTGCGCCTTGGCGCGTGATGATTCGCTGCCCCATACCAGCACGTTCATGCCGAAGGCCTTGCCGTAGCCGGCGACGATCTGGCCGATCTTGCCGTAGCCCCAGATGCCCAGCGTCCGGCCGCGCAGCACCACCCCGAGGCCGAAGTTGGGTGGCATCGCCGCGGACTTGAGGCCGGACTGCTGCCAGGCACCGTGCTTGAGGTTGCCGATGTACTGCGGCAGGCGGCGCATCGCAGCCATCACCAGGGCCCAGGTCAGCTCGGCGGGGCCACGGGCGACCCCACGCCCTCGGCCACCGCGATGCCCAGGCGGGTGCAGGCATCCACGTCGACGTGCGAGCCGACGCGCCCGGTCTGCGAAATGAGCCTGAGCTTGGGAAGCTTCTCGAGAAGCTGGCGCGGAAACTGGGTGCGCTCGCGGATCAGCACCAGCACATCGGCGTCGCGCAGACGGACCGAAAGCTGGCCGATGCCCTTGACCGTGTTGGTGAAGACCTTGGCGTTGTAGCTCTCGAGCTTGGACGCGCACTTGAGCTTGCGCACGGCGTCCTGGTAGTCATCCAGAATGACAATGGTGTTCATGGCGTGTGAATTCGTTGCGGCGTCATTCTGCCCGCAGCCGCGTCCCCATAAGGCCGTAGCATCACGGCTTCGCGCAACAAGCCGCAACCGCGCGGCCAACATCCAAGCAAAGAGGAGTCAAGTTTCATGTCGATCACCATGCATTCGGCCAGCGTCCCGGTCTTCGTGCGCATGCTCAGGAACCTCTCGGCCATTCTCGACAAGGCCGAGCAGCATGCCGAGGCCCGCAAGTTCGACGTGGCGGTGCTCATGGGCTCGCGCCTGTCGCCCGACATGCTGCCCTTCAACCGCCAGGTGCAGATCGCCTGCGACGCCGCGAAGTTCTGCATCTCGCGCTTGTCCGGTGTCGACGCACCTTCCTTCCCCGACACCGAGAAGACCATCGCCGAGCTCAAGGAGCGCATCGCGAAGACCATCGAGTTCATCAAGTCGGTGCCGGCCGAGCAAATCAACGGCACCGAGGACAAGCCCGTGAGCGTGCCCATCCGCGGCATGGAGCCCTTGCAGTTCACCGGCGAGAACTACCTCAAGCACAACGCGATGCCCAACTTCTACTTCCACGTGACCACCGCCTATGCCCTGCTGCGCCACAACGGCGTGCCGCTGGGCAAGGCCGATTTCCTCGGCCGGGCGTGATATGACCCACCCCCGTAGGCGCTTCGCGCGACCCCAGCCCTCCAGAGCCGGCGGCGTTCGCGCCGCTCCAAGCCGGACGCGGTCGAGCTTGGATGCCGCGGCACTCACCCCCGCTCAAGGGGCTCGCGCCAGCGGCCCGGCGGAGCCGGATCCGCGGCTCCCGCTCGCTGGCGCTGGGGTCATGCGTGGAGGGTGCTGCTTCGGGGCCATGGAGCATTGAGATGCCCGGCATCCATGACCTGGGGCTGTTCATCGCGGCCGGCCTGCTGCTCAACATCACGCCGGGGCCGGACATGCTCTATGTCATCGGCACCAGCACGGCCCGCGGTACCCGCGCGGGGGTGATGGGCGCGCTGGGCATAGGCGCCGGTTGCCTGGTGCATGTGACGCTGGCGGCAATCGGCCTGTCTGCCGTGCTGGCGGCCTCGTCGTGGGCCTTCAGCGTGGTGAAGTACCTCGGCGCGGCGTACCTGCTCTACATGGGGGGCCGGATGTTGTGGACCTCGTGGCGCGGCAGGGGCATCGCGACTGCCGATTGCGCCGCGCCGTCAGTGGCCTCGGGCAGCCAGCGCAACGTCTTCTGGCAGGGCTTCGTCATCAACGTCTTCAACCCCAAGGTGGCGCTCTTCTTTCTCGCCTTCCTGCCCCAGTTCATCGATGCGGGCAGCCCCGACAAGACCTGGGCCTTCGCATTGCTGGGCCTCGTGTTCACCATCAACGGCACCATCGTCACGGCAGCGGTGGCCTTCGTTGCCGGCCGGCTGAGCCGGGCATTCGCCCAGGGCAGCCGCAGCGGGCGCTGGATCGATCGAGTGGTTGGCGCCATGTTCGTCGGCCTCGGGCTGCGCCTGGCGCTCGGCCGCGCCTGATCCGCCGTGCGAATCTCGACCAAGGAAAAGTCTCTTGCTCAAATGGACAGTCCGCGCCCTGGTGGCGCTCCTGCTGCTGGCGCTCGTCGCCGGTGGCGCGCTCTGGCACTACGGCAGGCAGGTGCTGCCGCAAGCCTCCGGCGAACTCGCGGTGACGGGACTCGAGTCGGGCCTCACCATCACTCGCGATGCCGAAGGCATTCCGACCATCAAGGCCGGCTCGCTGCCCGATGTGATGTTCGGCCTGGGCTTCGCCCACGCGCAGGACCGCCTGTGGCAGCTCGATACCCACAAGCGCATCGGCTCCGGCCGCCTGGCCGAGGCCTTCGGCGAAGGGGCTGTCGAGAGCGATCGCTTCCTGCGCGCGCTGGCAGTCCGCCGCACGGCGCAGAAGCAGTGGGACGCCACCCAGGGTCGAAGCCCGCGAACTCTGCAGGCGTATGCGGCCGGCATCAATGCCTTCGTGCGCGAGCACATGTTGGCGCGGCCTCCCGAGTTCGTCCTGCTGGGGCTCGCGCCCGAGCAATGGGAGCCGGTGGACAGCATGGCCTGGATGATCATGATGGCCTGGGACCTGGGAGCCAACTGGAGCAGCGAGCTGCTGCGCATGCGTCTCGCATTGCGCATGCCGATGAACCGCATCAACGAACTGCTGCCGCCGTACCCCGGCGAGAGGCCGATGGCACTGGCCGACTATCCGGAGCTGTTTCGCGAACTGCAGGTGGATGGCCGCCTGGCCAGCCGCGCGCAGGCAGGCGCTCCCATGTCGGGCATGGAAGGCGCGGGCTCGAACAACTGGGTCCTCGCCGGCTCGCGCACCGAAAGCGGCAAGCCGCTGCTGGCCAACGATCCGCACCTCAAGCTCAGCGCGCCCGGCCTGTGGTACTTCGCGCGACTGGAAGCGCCGGGCTTCAAGGTGGCGGGCGCCACCATGCCCGGGCTGCCGATCGTGGTGCTGGGGCAGAACGAGCAGCTCGCCTGGGGCTTCACCAACACCAACCCCGACGTGCAGGACCTCTACCTCGAGCAGATCAAGCCAGGCGACCCGACGCACTACCGCACGCCGGACGGATGGGCGCCGTTCGAGACCTACGAGGAAGTGATCCGCGTGCGCGGCCAGCCCGACGTGAAGATGACGGCGCGCGCGACCCGCCACGGCCCGGTGCTGCCCGACGGCGCGGACGGCCCCGCTGCCGGCCTCACGGGACCGCAGGGCGAACCACGCTATGCCATCGCCATGCGGTGGACCGCGCTCGATGTTCCCAACACCACTGTCGATGCCGCCCTCGCGCTCAATCGCGCGGCTTCGGTGGACGAGTTCATCGCCGCATCGTCGCGCTACACGGCTCCGATGCAGAACATGGTGGTGGCCGATCGTGCAGGGCGCATCGCCATGGTGGCGGCCGGCAAGGTGCCGATGCGCCATGCTCGCCAACGACCTCAAGGGACAGGTGCCCGCACCGGGCTGGGAAGCGCGCTACGACTGGTCCGGCTACCTCGACGCGAAGCTCACGCCGCGCGAAATCGATCCGCCGCGCGGCTGGATCGCCACGGCCAACCAGCGCATCCATTCGCCGGCCTATCCGCACTACCTGACCAGCGAGTGGGCCTTGCCCTATCGCCAGCAGCGCATCGAGCAGCTGCTCGCAGCCAAGCCCCGGCACAGCATCGACAGCCTCGCGGCCATGCAGGCGGACGTGAGCTCGCTGGCCACGCAACGGCTGCTGCGCTACCTGCGCTCGGCCCAGGGCAGGCATCCGCTCGCCCCGCAGGCCCACAAGGTGCTCGACGACTTCGACGGCAGCATGCGCGCCGACAGCGCCGCGCCACTGATCTTCTGGGCCTGGGTGCGGCAGCTCACCGAAGGACTGCTGGCCGACGAGATCGGGGCCGACCTCTATCCGCGCCTGCTGGGCAATCGAAGCTTCCGCGATGCGGTCGAGGGCATCCTCGCGCGCGGCGACGCCTGGTGGTGCGACGACAAGACCACGGCCGAGGTCACCGAGACCTGCCAGCAGCAGGTCGACGCCGCCTTCACCCGCGCGCTGCACGAACTGGAGGAGGCCCACGGCCAGAACCTGTCCGGCTGGAAATGGGGCAAGGCCCACCAGGCGCGCTCGGAGCACCGGCCGTTCAGCCGCATCCGCGCGCTGGCGCCGCTGTTCGAGTTGCGCACCCCCGTGAGCGGCGACACCTACACCATCAATGTCTCGCGCGTGAGCATGCAGGCGGACCGCACGACCGGCGAGTTCTACCTCGACGAGCATGGCCCGGGCCTGCGCGCCCTCTACGACCTGGGCGATCCTTCGAAGTCACGCTTCATGCACTCGACCGGCCAATCGGGCCTGCCGTTCTCGCCGCTCTATCGCAACTTCGTCGAGCGCTGGGCGCGGGTCGAGTACGTGCCGGTGTGGGGTTCGGAGGGCGCAGGAGAGGTCCTGCACCTGCGGCCACGCTGAAAGAAGAAAACCCGCAGTGTCGCCACCGCGGGTTCTCAGAGGTGTTTGCTCTCTCAGTGTGCGTATTGGCGGTTCTCTTCCGCCGGCGCCACGGAGGCCGGAGCAGATTCCTCGGCAGCCCGCCGCGAATAGGCCCAGGCGCGCCGCAACACGGTGGCCGGCCAGGCTTCCTCGGGGATCGACAGCGCGCCGTGCCTGCGAAGCCGCGCGCTCAGGCGTCCATTGCTGGTGAGCACCGCGACCGGCGCGGCCAGCAGCAGGGGCAGGCACACCGGCGCGAGCCAGGGCAGGGCCTGCGGCTGGAACCAGCCGAGCAAGGACAGCACCGCGAGCGAGGCCAGGCAGCAGGGCGCGAAGTAGCGCCAGGCATCGCGCCATTCGAGCGCCAGCGCCTCGCGCGGGGGCGACTTCCACCCCATGCGCCAGCCGGTCAGCGCGCCCAGCACATAGACGCTGTGTGCCGCCATGCGCACCGGTGCCTGCAGCACCGACAGCCCGGCTTCGAGAATGGCGCTGCGAACCAGCGCCGGCGTGCCGCCGAAGAAGCGCTGCTCCTTGCGCAGCACGATCGCCAGCACGGCCAGCACGCGCGGCAGCATCAGCAGCGTCAGCGTCATGCCCCACAGGCTCGCCAGCCCGATCGGCAGGTCGGCCACCGTCACGGTGCTGGGGCCCACCACCACGCCGAGAGCAAGGAAGGCCAGCCATAGCGGCGCCGAGCCATAGGCCATCGCGCCCGTGCCCAGCATCGCCCTGTGCACCGCATGCAGACCCGGCTCGGCGATCAGGCGGGCGTTCTGCAGGTTGCCATGGCACCAGCGGCGATCGCGCGTCAATTCCTCGATCAGGTTGGGCGGCTGCTGCTCATAGCTGCCGCCGAGATCGCCGACCAGCCACACGTGATAGCCCGCGCGGCGCATCAAGGCCGCCTCGACGAAGTCGTGCGACATGATCTCGCCCGACAGCCCGCCCTTGCCAGGGATGCGGCGCGAGCGCGCAGTGCTTCATGAAAGGCTCGACGCGGATGATCGCGTTGTGCCCCCAGTAGTGCGATTCGCCGAGCTGCCAGAACTGCATGCCCAGCGTGAAGAGGCGGCCCATCACCCGCGTGGCGAACTGCTGCGCGCGCGCATGGATGGTCGACAGGCCCACCGACTGCGGAGCGGTCTGGATGATGCCCGCCTGGGGGTTGGCCTCCATGAGGCGCACCAGCGTGAGCAGGCAGTCGCCGCTCATCACGCTGTCGGCGTCGAGCACCACCATGTACTTGTAGTTGGCGCCCCAGCGCCGGCAGAAGTCGGCCACGTTGCCGGCCTTGCGCTTGCTGCGCAGGCGCCGCCACCTGTAGAAGACGCGCTCGCCGATCGAGCCCTGGCCCATCGTGGCGCGCAGGTCGGCCCAGGCCGCCACTTCGGCGCGCCGCAGCTCGGCGTCGCCCGTGTCCGAGAGCACGAAGACATCGAACAGTTGGGAGGCCCCGGTCCCCGCGAGCGACTCACAGGTCGCCCGCAGCCCGGCGAAGACGGTGGCCACATGCTCGTTGCAGATCGGCATGATGATCGCGGTGCGAGCGTCGCTCGGCACCGGCTGGTGCTCCACCGAGCGCCTCGACAGGGCGAAGCGGTCGCCACGCACATGCACGTAGAAGCCCATCAGCGCCGTGGCGAAGCCGGCCGACACCCAGGCAAACAGCAGGCCGAACAAGCCCGCCTGCGCATAGCGGACCAGGTCGTTGCCGTCCCCGGGCTGGACATGGATCATCAGCGCCGTGGCGCCCACGGTGATCAAGGCGACCAAGGCGAGCAGCACGCGCCGGCGCTGGTGCGCCGCCTGTTCCCAGGGCGCGTGCTCTGCCACCACGGCCGGCTCCTGCTTGTGGCCCAGCAGCTTGCGCAGGCTGCCCTCGGCCAGAGCCGCGCAGGAAGCCGCGCCAAGGGCGCGCCAGCATCGGGGACCGATGGATGGGCGGGGCGGTCGTCCGGCAGTCTTCGGCGGTCGCCACGGCCGGGTTGGCCTCGCTGGTGGCGATGCGCCGAGTCATCTCGCGGGAATGTGGTTGCTCCATGTGTCGCTCTGGTTCTCGTTGCCGTTTTGGAGGGAGCCGCGCAGCCCGATCGGCTGCGGGGAAGGGAGGGCGGTTTGTTCGGGTTGTGAGCCGCCTCGCGCAGGCAACTCTTGCCTACCCTCTCGCAATCCCTATGCCACCCATAATTTTTTATTTAAAATCAAGCGACTAGGCAACAAAGTTCATGTATCACTTTATTGCAGTGCCCACTGGCTGGGCATAACGCACCAGCGAGCGTCGCCGAACGGCGACAGCTGCAGTGCACCATGCGGTAAACGGTTGATTTACAAGGCAAAACCGCTGTCGCTAGTGAGCGACAGAGGCTTCGTTGGCGTCACCGTGCTCGCGAAACAGGCCAGGCGTGAGGCCGTGGCGCTGGAGCAGCCGGTAGAACTCCGTGCGGTTGCGCTCGGCCAGCCGGGCCGCGTCGGCCACGTTGCCGTCGGTGAGCTTGAGCAGGCCCACCAGGTAGTCGCGCTCGAAGCGGCGCCTGGCCTCGGCATAGCTCAGCACCTCCACGCTCGGCACCCGCAGCGCCCGCTCGCACCAGCGCCAGCGGGATCAGCGGCGTGGTGGCCAGCGCCGTGACCTGCTCGACGACGTTGAAGAGCTGGCGCACGTTGCCGGGCCATGAGGCCGTGGCCAGGGCCTTGAGCGCGTCAGGCGCGAAGCCGTTGAGCGGCTTGCCGTACTTGTCCGCGAGCTTGTCGAGGAAATGACTGCGCCAGCAGGGGAATGTCCTCGCGCCGCTCGGCCAGCGAGGGCAGCGAGAGCGAGACCACGTTGATGCGGTAGTACAGGTCCTCGCGGAACTGGCCCGCCGCCATGGCCGCGTCGAGGTCGCGATGGGTGGCCGAGATGATGCGCACATCCACCGGCACGGCCTGCGCCGAGCCCACCGGCCGCACCGAGCGTTCCTGGAGCACGCGCAGCAGCTTGACCTGCAGGGCCAGCGGCATGTCGCCGATCTCGTCGAGGAAGAGCGTGCCGCCGTCGGCCGCCTGGAAGAGCCCGCGGTTGTTGCGCCACCGCGCCCGTGAACGCGCCCTTGACGTGGCCGAACAGCTCCGACTCCAGCAAGGCCTCGGGAATCGCACTGCAGTTCACCGCCACGAAGGGCTTGCGCCGCGCGCGGACTGGCCTTGTGGATGGCCTGCGCGAGCAGCTCCTTGCCGCTGCCGCTCTCGCCATGGATGAGCACGCTCGCGTCCGACGCGGCAATCAGCTTGGCCTCGGCCAGCAGATCGGCCATGCGGCCCGAGCGGCTGACGATGTCCATCGCGCCAGCCTTCCTCGATGCTGTCCGCGGCGCCGGCGGGTGCGGCCAGGGCCAGCGCTTCGGCGATCTTGTCGAGCAGCGCCTTGCCGTCGAAGGGCTTGGCCAGGTAGGTGAACACGCCGCGCGAGGTGGCCTCGACGGCATCGGGGATGGTGCCGTGGGCGGTGATGAGGATCACCGGCAGTGCGGGGTACTTGCGGCTGATCTCGTCGAACAGCTGCGAGCCCGTCGCGACCCGGCAGCTGCACGTCGCTGACCACCAGTTGCGGCCGCTCGATGGCCAGGTCGGCCAGCGCGGCTTCTGCGCTCTGCACGGCCTGCACCCGGTAGCCGGCGGCCGACAGGCGCATCGACAAGAGCCTCAGCATGTCGGCATCGTCATCGACGACAAGCACCCGCGAGTTCATGCGCGCCGTGTTCATTGCGGTGGCCTCGCATCTGAAGCGGCCGGTGCCGGCTTCGGCGTGAGGGTGCGCTCGATCGCCTTGACAGCCTCGAGTTGCTGGTTCACCTGTTCGAGCTTGCGCTGGTTCTCGCGCAAGGCCTGTGTCTGCTTTTCCAATTGATCTTCCACGCGTCGTTGTTCTCCGTAACGAGCGCGCAAAACTCGTGCCCAGGGCAGCCAATCGGCCGCTTCGGGGGCGGGCGAGCGCAGCAGGTTGTCGAGCAGGCCGAGGGCCCGCTGCACGTCGCCGGGCGCGCGCGTGTAGCCCAGCAGGATGCTGAGCTCCATCGTGGCCCTGAATGACTGGGCGGGATCGCCGATGCGCTGAACCTCCTGTTGCAACTCTGCCGGCGACATCTGTCGCACGCGCTCGTGATAGGCGATGAAGTGTCGGGCCGCGGCGTCACCCGGCTCGACCACCGGCACGCGGACCGGCACCTTGACCTGGCGTGCCTCGGTCACCTCCGGCAGGTCGGGCTGCCAGGGCATCCGGGGCATCCATGAGCATCCGGCGAGCAGCGCCGCAGAGCAATGCAACCGCGCTTCGCGCGACCCACGATGCATGAACCCAGTGCCAGCGAGCGGGAGCCGCGGATCCGGCTTCGCCGGTCCGCTGGCGGAGCCCCCTTGAGGGCGAGAGCGCGCGGAGGCGCTACGGGGGTGGGTCACGTCATCAGCGAGCATGGGGTAGTTCGATCCGGAAGTGCGCGCCTGGCGCATTGGGAAGCACATCCACCCGCCCGCCGTGCGCGGCCACGTACTCCTGCACGATGGACAGGCCCACCCCGGTGCCGCGCGGCGCTTCGGGCGGCTGCCGCTCGCCGCGGTAGAAGGGCTCGAACACGCGGTCCCGGTCGGTGGCGGAGATGCCCGGGCCTTCGTCGATCACGTCGATGCAGGCTCCGCCGGCGTCGCGGCCCAATGACACGCGAATCGTAGCGCCCGCCGGGCTGAAGCGGATCGCATTAGACAAGAGGTTACCGATGGCGGTGCCGAGCTTGTCGGCGTCCACCTCGGCATGCAGCGCCTCGCCATCGACCTCGACATGCAGGCGCTTGGCGTGCCACTGCAGCCGCTGGTCCTCCACGCATTGGCGCAGCAGGCTGCCGAGCTCGGTACGGCGACGCTGCAGGCGGCGTGCCTCGAAGGCCGCGGCATTGAAGCGCAGCAGGTCTTCGATCTGGCGCTGCAGCGCGGCGGTGTTGTGTCGCAGGATGGAGGCGATCTCGCGCTGGTCGCTCGTGAGCTTGCCGGCGACTTCGTCCTCGAGCAGCGCCACGCCCTCGCGCAGGGCGGCCAGCGGCGTCTTCAGCTCGTGCGAGATGTGGCGCAGGAAGCGCGCCTTGTCGGCATCGAGCTCGACCAGCCTGATGCGCAGCCAGTCGAGACGCCGGCCGACTTCGCGGACGTCGGCCGGGCCGCGGATCTCGATGGGCTGGTCGAGCCGGTTCTCGCCCAGGCCCTCGATCGCGGCCTCCAGGCGCTTGAGCGGCCGCGCCAGCCACACGCCGAAGGCCAGCGCCAGCAACACCGCCACGGCGATGGCGATGAGCACCGTGCGGCCGAGCTGCTCACGACTCGCCTCCAATGCGACCTGCAGGTCGCGGTTGCGCTTCTGGTTGGCCTCGCGCACGCGGTTGGCGATCGCCACGTTCACATCGGCCAGCTCGCGAAACGACAGGCTCAGCTCGCGCTCGCGCGCCGCTGCGGTGCTGCGCGGCCCACCGAGCAGGTCGCGCATGCTGCGCAGGCGGTCGCGCCAGGCGGCGCCCAGCTCCGCCGGCACTTCGTTCTCGAGCAGGCGGATGAGGGTCTTGTCCGCCTCCTTGGCCGACTCCTCGAAGCGCTGGCGCAACTGGTCGTCATCGAGCACGACGTACTGGCGCGCCGACCGTTCCATCGAGGTGCTGTGGTCGATCAAGGTTTGCGCATCGGCGCTCAGCTGCACCGAGCGCTCGGCGCCGGCATTGGCCCGCGCCACCAGGTTCTCGAGCGTGGTCAGCCCTCCGAGGAGGACGACTCCGAGCAGCCCGGCCATCGCCAAGAAGGCGATCAGCAGCATTTGTCGAAAGGAGGAGTGCTCCAGTGTGAACATCGTTAGGTGTGATGGGCCGGGGAGGTCGCGAGCCACTATATCCGCGCCTTGCGCTCGGGGTATCGGCCGCGCTTGACGCTGCATCGGAGCGACACCTACACTTCGCCTCGCTCCGGGGTGCACTTGCGTGCTGAGATGGCAAAGAGCCAAACCCGAGAACTTGATCCGGTTCGTACCGGCGGAAGAAGAGCTAGAAGATCCCCTTCGCTGCACCCACCCATGGCTGCAGCGCCCAAGCGGCCAGGGGCACTGGCCTGGCGGCCAAGCGGCCAGGGGCACTTTCCGGAGCACCCAACCTGTCCACCGGAAAAGGAGCCCCGATGAATGCCCCCGACAAGCTCGCCAACTGCTCGCGCTCACGCGCGAGCCGTTCCCCGCTTCGCAGAAGATCCATGTCGCTGGCGAACGCGCATGCGGGCCTTGCCGTGCCGATGCGCGAGGTGGCGCTCACCAACGGCGAGAGCGGTCACGCTCTACGACACCTCCGGTCCCTACACCGACCCGGAGGCCGAGATCGATGTGCGCACGCGGCCTGCCCGGCGCTGCGCGCGCGCGTGGATCGAGGCGCGCGGCGACACCGAAGCCTACGAAGGCCGCCTGCGCACAGGCGCTCGACGACGGCGCGAAGCACGAAGCGCGCGAGGCCGCAGCGCATCGCGGCGCTGCGTCGCCGAGGCCGCCGCGCTGCAACGCCAGGCCGCGCCGCGCGAAGAGCGGCGCCAACGTCACGCAGATGCACTACGCGCGGCGCGGCATCGTCACGCCCGAGATGGAGTTCGTCGCGCATCCGCGAGAACGGCAAGCGCGAGTGGATGGCCGAGTACCTCGCCGACGCCGCAGCGCGACGAGCGCCTGCGCGGCAACCCGATGGGCGCGCAGCATCCCCGCAGCTCGATCACGCCCGAGTTCGTGCGCGACGAAGTGGCGCGCGGCCGCGCCATCATCCCGGCCAACATCAACCACCCCGAGATCGAGCCGATGGCGATCGGCCGCAACTTCCTCGTGAAGATCAACGCCAACATCGGCAACTCGGCGGTCACCTCGAGCATCGAGGAAGAGGTGGAGAAGCTGGTGTGGGCGATCCGCTGGGGCGCCGACAACGTGATGGATCTTTCCACCGGCAGGAACATCCACACCACGCGCGACTGGATCGTGCGCAACTCGCCCGGTGCCCATCGGCACGGTGCCGATCTACCAGGCGCTGGAGAAGGTCGGCGGCGTGGCCGAAGACCTCACCTGGGAGATCTACCGCGACACGCTGATCGAGCAGGCCGAGCAGGGGGTGGACTACTTCACCATCCACGCCGGCGTGCGCCTGCCCTTCATCCACCTCACCGCCAACCGCGTCACCGGCATCGTCTCGCGCGGCGGCTCGATCATGGCCAAGTGGTGCATCGCGCATCACAAGGAGAGCTTCCTCTACACGCACTTCGAGGACATCTGCGACATCATGAAGGCCTACGACGTGAGCTTCTCGCTCGGCGACGGCCTGCGCCCGGGCTCGCGGCGCCGATGCCAACGACGAGGCGCAGTTCGCCGAGCTGCGCACGCTGGGCGAGCTGACGCAGATCGCCTGGAAGCACGACGTGCAGACCATGATCGAAGGCCCGGGCCACGTGCCGATGCACATGATCCAGGCCAACATGGACGAGCAGCTGAAGCACTGCCACGAAGCGCCGTTCTACACGCTCGGGCCCGCTGACGATCGACATCGCGCCGGGCTACGACCACATCGCCAGCGCCATCGGCGCGGCCATGATCGGCTGGTTCGGCACCGCGATGCTGTGCTACGTGACGCCCAAGGAGCACCTCGGCCTGCCCGACCGCGACGACGTGAAGCAGGGCATCATCGCCTACAAGATCGCGGCCCATGCGGCCGATGTCGCCAAGGGCCACCCGGGCTCGCGGGCGCGCGACGATGCGCTGTCGAAGGCGCGCTTCGAGTTCCGCTGGAGGACCAGTTCAACCTGTGCGCTCGACCCGGACACCGCGCGCGATTTCCACGACGAGACCTTGCCGAAGGATGCGTCCAAGGTGGCGCACTTCTGCTCGATGTGCGGGCCGAAGTTCTGCTCGATGAAGATCACGCAGGAGGTGCGCGACTACGCGGCGCGCAGGCATGGACGAGGCATGCGCGGCAGACAAGAGTCGGCCGAGTTCAAGGCGGCGGGCGGCGAGATCTACATCCCGATCCAGAGCTAGCAGGCCTGAGCCATGAAGATCGGCATTGCCGGCGCCGGCCTGCTCGGGCGGCTGCTGGCGTGGCAGCTGGCGCGCGCCGGGCATCGGGTCGACGGTGTTCGACCCGGCCGGCCGGACGCGCTACGACGCGCAGGCGCGGCGGGCTGGACGGCCGCCGGCATGCTGAGCCCCGCTGGCCGAGCTGGAGAGCGCCGACGACGCGCGTGGCCGCGCTGGGCTGGCGCTCGCTCGCGCTGTGGCCGCGACATCGCGCGCGCAACTCGGCCGCGCCGGTGCGATTCGCGCAGCGACGGCAGCCTGCTGCTGGCGCATCGCGGCGACGTCGGCGCGGCGCAGCGCGTGCTGGCGCGTGCTCGAGCGCAAGGCGCCGGGCGACGCGCGCCGCAGGCGCTCGACGCCGTCGGCACTGCGCGAGCTGGAGCCGGCGCGTGCACGGCGCCGGCGCATGCCTGGCTGCTGCCCGGCGAAGGGCAGATCCACACCGTGCAGGCGATGCAGGCGCTGGCAGGCGGCGACGCGCAGGGCGCCGACTGGCACTGGAGCGCACGCGGTCGACCGGCTCGAGCCGGCGTGCTGCATCTCGCCGATGGCGACGCAGCGCTTCGACTGGGTGTTCGACGTGCGCGGCACCGGCGCACGGCCGCGAGCTGCCGGTGCGCGGCGTGCGCGGCGAGATCTTCTGGCTGCATGCGCCGGGCGTCACGCTTCGACGCGCCGCTGCGCCTGCTGCATCCGCGCCACCGCGTCTACCTGGTGCCGCGCGCCGGCGACATCGTCGTCGTCGGCGCCAGCGAGATCGAGAGCGAGGACCGCTCGCCGGTCTCGCTGCGCAGCACGGTGGAACTGCTGGCAGCGCCGCGCACAGCGTGGTGCCCGAGCTGGCGGAGGCGCGCATCGTGCACAGCCGAGGCCAACCTGCGTCCCGCCCTGCCCGACAACCTGCCGCGCGTCGAGCGCGCGGCCGGGCCTGATGCGCATCAACGGCCTGTTCCGCCACGGCTGGCTGATCGCGCCGGCGCTGGTGGAGGACGCACTGGCACGGACTGTCGGCACTGCGATGGAGATCGTCGGCATGAACCCCGATGCGATCGATCACGTACCGCTCAATGGCGAGCCGCGCGACGCTGCCGCGCGGCGAGACGCTCGCCGAGCTCGTCGCCGCGCTCGGCCAGCGCGCCGACCGGCAGTGGCCACCGCCGTCAACGGCGAGTTCGTGCCGCGCGACGCACGCGCCGCAGCAGCGTGCTGCAAGCCGGCGACGCCGTCTGTCTGCTTCCAGCCGATCGTCGGAGGCTGACGATGGACACTTCTGCACGCATCGGCCGACGTCGCACGCTGCAAAGCCGCTTCCTGCTCGGCACCGCCGGCTACCCGTCGCCGCAGGTGCTGCGCGACGCGATCGCGGCGTCGGGCAGCGCAGGTGGTCACCGTCGGGCCTCAAGCGCACAGCTCGCGCAGCCGGCAGGCGACAACGGCTTCATCGCCAGATCGATCCGCGCCAGCGGCGCGCGCCTGCTGCCCAACACCGCCGGCTGCCGCACCGCGCGCGAGGCCGTCACGCTGGCCCACATGGCGCGCGAGCTGTTCGACACGCACTGGATCAAGCTCGAGGTGGTGGGCGACGAGCACACGCTGCAGCCCGACCCGTTCGAGCTGGTCGAGGCCGCCGGCGCAGCTGGTGAAGGACGGCTTCGAGGTCTTCCCCTACTGCACCGACGACCTGGTGACGCTGCCAGCGCCTGCTCGATGCCGGCTGCCGCATCCTGATGCCTTGGGGCGCGCCGATCGGCTCGGGCCAGGGCCTGCTCAATCCCTGCGCGCTGCGCACGCTGCGCGCGCGGCTGCCCGAGGTGCACGCTGATCGTCGACGCCGGCATCGGCGCGCCGTCGCGATGCCGCGCAGGCGATGGAGCTGGGCTTCGACGCGGTGCTGCTGAACTCCGCCGTGGCGCAGGCGCGCGACCCGGTGGCGATGGCGCGCGCGTTCCGGCACGCCATCGAGGCCGGCCGCCTGGGTCCTGCGAGCCGGCGTGATGGCGCGGCAGGACATGGCGGTGGCTACCACGCCGGTCGCGGGCAGGCCGTTCGTGATCATGACGAGCATGCGCGCAGGTTCCCATCGCCTGGAGCATCGCCGGCTCGGACAGCGGCGCCGGCGCAGGCGTGCAGGCGGACCTCAAGCGCCTTCGAGGCTTTCGGCGTGCATGGCTGCACCGCGATCGCGGCCATCACCGCGCAGAACTCGGTGGCGGTCGAGCGGGTGCGAGCGGTGTCCGCCGAGCTGCTCGACGCGCAGCTGCGCAGCGCTGGCACGCGACCTTGCCGCCGCGTGCCGTCAAGACCGGGCTGCTCGGCGAGCGCCGACAACGTCCGCTGCGTGGCGCGCTGGATCGATCGCCTGCGCGAGCATGCCCCGGTGGCCCTGGTCGTCGACCCGGTGCGGCGCGCGACCACCGGCGCCGAATTCGGCGACCGAGGATCTTCGCGCCGCCTACCTGCACGAGTTGCTGCCGCGCGCCACGCTGATCACGCCCAATCGCGCCGAGGCCGCATGGCTGCTGGGGCGCGAAGCGCTGGAGGCGCGGAGGTCGAGCAGCGCGGCGGCGCAATTGCGAAGGCTCGGGCCGCAGGCGGTGGTCATCACCGGCGGCGACAGCGAGGGCACGACCGGATGGTCGCGCGACTGGCTCGAGACGCGGCAGGCGCGGGGCTGGCTCACGCTGCCGCGCCTGGCGACGCGCCACCACCACGGCACGGGCTGCGTGTTCGCCTCCTCGCGCTGCCGCGGCGATGGCGCTCGACTTCTGCGAGGCCGATGCCGTGGTGCTCGCGAAGATGTGCACCACGCAGGCGCTGCGACAGGGCTATGCGGCGGGGCAGGGCGCAGGCCCGGTGCGGCCGCGTGGCGGGTTCGCGCTCGACCGCCGACCTGCTGCCGCACCTGCTTCGAGCCACGGCATGGCGCCGTCTCCTGCCTTCGCGCCGCTCAGCCGACGCGAGATGGGCTTGTACGCCGTCGTCGACAGCGCGAGCTGGGTCGAGCGCGTGCTTGCCGCCGGCGTGCGCACGGTGCAACTGCGCATCAAGCAAGCGCCTCGCGATGTGCTCTCCAGCGAGATCGCGCGCAGCGTGCGCGCGGCCGAGTCGGCGCAGGCCCAGCTCTTCATCAATGACCATTGGCAGCTCGCCATCGAGCATCGCGCGTATGGCGTGCATCTCGGGCAGGAGGATCTGCAGGCGCTCGTGCCGGGCGACTTCGAGGCCATGCGCGCGGCCGGCCTGCGGCTGGGCCTGAGCACGCACAGCTATTGGGAGGTCTGCCGCGCCCGACGCGCTGGCGCCGAGCTACATCGCCTGCGGCCCGATCCACGCGACCACCACGAAGGACATGCCGTGGATGCCGCAAGGCCCGGGCAACCTGGCCTACTGGTGCACGGTGCTGCGCGAGCCGGTGGTCGCGATCGCCGGCATGGACGAAGCGCGCGGGCATGAAGCTGCGCGCTGCGGCGCGGCCGGCGTGGCGGTGTTGCGCGGCATCATGCAGGCCCGCTCGCCGGAGCGGGCCATCGGCAGCCTGCATGCGGCGATCACCGAGGGCGCGTGGATGGAGCGCATTGCCCCGCCTCAATTGCCACGCAGCACCTTGGTGACAGGGTCGTCCCCGTGACGGCGCAACCGCTCGAACAACTCCTTGCCCGAAATCGTTTCACCGCAATCCGCCTCGGCAAGCCCGGCCTCGAGCTCGGCGAGCTCGTCGGCCACAGGTCGAATGGGCACCGCTGCGGGCGAACATACCTCGCCTCTCTTCGTCGAGTCCAGAGACACTCCGTGCGTCTCACGCGAATAGCCGCCCCTGGCAACAGTAGCCGACCTGGACGTCCGAACACCTCGAGCCACGCACGCCGCAAAGCATTCGCACCTGTCGGCAAGCACCCTCCATAGACTCGCGCCCAACTTTTGTCGGGTCAGTGCACGTGCCGTTCTCGATGCGAGCCCCCGTCCTGGACGCTCGCGCGCCATGAATCCATCCAGGTTGCCGGCTCATCAACATGCACATCACGCACGGACGCCCGACGAGGCTGTCAACTCCAGGGTCGCGCCCATGGCAGTCGCCATGGCAACTGATCGTGGGGATCGCTTTTGCCATGCTGTGCGCAAGCCATGCGCACGCACAGACCGCCGTCTCAGGCGCGATATCGACCCATACGCGTTGGACGCAGGCAGACAGTCCCTACCTCGTCAGCGGTGAAGTGCTCGTGCAGGGCGGCGCCGTACTGAGCCTCGATCCCGGCGTGACCGTGTACATGGGCCAGGGGGCCAAGCTCAGTGTCGTGGCCGGCAGCGTGCAGGCGCTGCGGTTCCGCCGCTGCGCCGGTTCGCGTGCTCTCCGACAAGACGCGGCAGGGGTTGAGCGCGACTCCGGGCGACTGGGATCAATGGGTGTTCGGTGCCGGCACCACGCAGCACCAGGCTCGAGCATGTCGTCTTCGAGCATGGGCGCGGGCTGGCGATCAACGGTTCGGCTCCGATGCTCAACTGCGGTCGAGATCCGCAACAGCCTCGGCGCCGCGATCTCCGTCGACCTTGCTGCTTCGCCTGTCGGCGTGGGCAACAAGGCCAGCGGCAACACGCTCAATGGCATCGCCGTGCCGGCAGGCGAGCCTGCGGGCAGTGTCCGCTGGGGGCTGCGAGGCATTCCCTACATCATTGAGTCGGGCGCGCTTTCCGTCGGTGTCGCACCGAAGGTCGCGAGCGTGTCGCCCCAGACGGTCGAACAAGGCCAGATCGACGACGCTGACGCTCAATGGCGTGCGCCTCGATGGCCTGGCGAGCGCTTCGTTCGACCAGCCGGGTCTTGCAGTCACGCCTTTCTCGGGGGGTTCGGGTTCACAGGCGTTCGTGCAGGTTCAGGTCGGGCGCTGCTGCCGCCGTTGGTCCGGCGGGCTTGCGCCTCCAGGTCGATGCGGGCGAGGTCGTCTTCCCCAATGCACTCACCGTGACCCCGCCGATGCCGGCGATCACGACCATCCAGCCGTCGACCGTGCTCGCTGGTGCCGGCCCGACCGAGATCACGGTGAGCGGTCGCAACTTCGCGGCGAGTTCCGAAGTGCTGTTCAACTCCGCATCGGTGCCCACCACATTCGCGAGTGCGACGCAACTGCGCGCAATGCTGCCCAGCCAGCCGGCCCCCGGCACGCTCCAGGCGCAGGTGCGCACCCCGAACGCCTCGCAGCCCGGGCAGCATCTGCTGTCCAAACAGCGCCAGCCTTGTCGTGCAGGCGCCTGTGCCTCCGACTGTCGCGGTGGAGCCGACGCCGATCGCATTGCCGCCGGACGACAAGCCTCGTGAGGTGACGATCCGGCTTTCGAAGGCGGACTATCGCGACAACACCTTGACGTTCGCGATCTCCGACCCGGCCAAGGCGAGCGTGATGCCGACCAGCCTGGTGATTCCTGCCGGCCAGACCGTCGCCAAGCTCACCATCGTCCCCAAGCTGGCGGGTACCGCGACGCTGATCGTCGACTCTGCGACGCTGCAGCGCGTGAGCGTGCCGCTGTTCATCACGGCGGATTTCCGTGGTGCGAATACGGCGTATGCGGCGCCGGTCGGTGTCTTCGTCGAAGCGAGCGGCCCGACATCCACGCAGCAGCACACGGTGACGAACGCCAACGTCGGCGTGGCCGTCGGCGGGGTGCTGACCCGCGTGACTCCTGCTGCATGGGTGGTCGGGGCCCAGCCCTCGGTCACCATCGAAGGCGTTGGCATTCCCTCCGATGCACAAGTTTCCGTGGTGCCGTCCACCGGGATCTCTGCCAGCGCCGCAACGGTGAACGCCGAAGGCACGGCGCTCACGGTGACGCTGGGCACGGCTGCCGACGCAGCCACCGGAGGCAGAAGGCTCGTCGTGCGCGACGGTGCGGGCAAGCAGCTCGTGTTCGCCGACCCGGCGCAGTCGGTCGTGCAGATCATGAGCGGCTTGCCGTCGATCGATTCGATCGAGCCGATCTTTGCCCCGCGTGGCACAACCATCAAGCTGGTGGTGCGCGGCCGACATCTGCACCAAGGGGCGGTACGCGTTTCGCCGCAAACCGGCATCCGTGTGGATTCAGCTCCTGTCGTCAGCGCCGATGGCACGACGCTCATGGCCTGGATCGAGATCGCCGCGGATGCGCGGCTGGGTGCGCGCACCGTGCAGGTGAGTACGCCTTCCGGTTCGTCCGAGGCCACGCCAGGCCCGCAAAACACGTTCTCGGTTGCCGAGTCGGTGCGCGAAACCGTCACGCCGATTGCTTCGCAGCTCGTGGGCGTCATGGTCGGCAGCGCGCCGGTGCAGACGGCCGAGCGGCAACCGCATTCTTCCCTGGTGGGCGTGCTGCTGGGTGCCGGCATCACGGAGGTCACACCGAAAGCAGGCGTGATCGGCACGCAAGTGGAAGTGACCGTGCGCGGGGCGGGTCTGGACGCCGTGACGTCGGTGGGCTTGCATCCATCTGCCGGGGTGAGCATTGGTGCGCTGAGCGTCAACGCCCAGTACACCGAGCTGCGCTTCACGGTCGCGGTCGATGCGGGCGCGGCGCTGGGCGCTCGTCGGCTCGTGCTCACCGCGGCGGATAGACCGGTGACATTCGCACGACCGAGTGACGGCAGCTTCCTCGTGTCCGCGCCGGTGCCTGAACTCGCCTCGGTCGAGCCGCAGGTGCTGGTGGCCGGGCAGGCCGCGGTGAACGTGACCGTGCGCGGCCGCAACTTCAACAACGTCTCGGCCGTGCGGATCGAGCCTGCCGAAGGCATCACCGTGGCCGGGCCCTTCGTGGTCAACGTGGAGGGCACGACGCTGGGCTTCAATGCGAGCGCGGCTGCCGGCGACGAGCTCGGGCATCCGCGCGGTGGTGGTCACCACGCCGGCCGGAGAGTCCGTGGCGACCGTGTTGCCCGGCAACATGATTCGCGTGGCGAATCAGTTGGGCGCCACGTATGCGAACCTGCTGACCTCGCCGGTGGGTGTCGTCGTCGGGTCGGCCACCCCGCTCAGGAGCCGGTCAACAGCTTGCTGGCGTCGTCCGCGGTCGGTGTCACGGTTGCCAGCGTGGCCGTGCCCGAGAACATCGACGGCACGGTGGCGAGCACGGCGGTGGGCGTGGTCGTCGGCGCGGCGGCGCAGGGCGTCACGCCCAGTGGCTGGCTGCAAGGCGCTTCCGGAAACATCGTCATTTCGGGCCGCGCGCTCGATGCGGTGACCAGCACCACGGTGCAGCCCTCGACGGGCATCCTGCTCGGCGCGCCGGTGGCTTCCGATGGAGGAGCGCTGCTGTCGATTCCGATCTCCGTGGCGCCGGATGCACCGCTGGTCGCACGTCGACTTCGTTTGACGACGGCGGCAGGCGCGGGAGTGAGCTTCGCGGATGCATCCGGCTGGTGTCTTCGGCATCGGCAGCTTGCCGAGCATGAGTTCGGTGTCGCCCATCGTCGTCGAACAGGGCAAGGGCCTGACGCTCACCGTGCGCGGCAGCAAGCTCAAGGGCGTGACCCGCGTGCTGTTCTCGCCGGAAAGCGGAGTGCGAGCGTCGGCTGACTTCACCTGGTCGCAAGACGCGCTGGGCGAACTGCTGACGGTGCCTTTGGTCGCCGACCCGGGAGCAGCGCTCGGCAACCGCGTCATTCGACTCGAAGTGCCGGGCGGCAGTACCAGTGCCGAACCCAGCCCCATCAACACCATCAACGTGGTCGCGCCGCAGTGACCGATCCCTGGAGCATTCATGTCCATCGACTTCATCCGCCTGCTTGTGATGCGCGACTGCGCCGACTCTGTCTCACGTCTTCACCTTGATCCTGCAATGAGGAGCCTTTCCATGAACACATCCACTCGAAAGCCCCCGGCTGCGAGGCTCGGCGCCTCGGCGGTCTTTGTGCTTGCCACGCTGGCTGCTGCTTCGGCGCAGGCCGCGTTCAACAGCGGCAGCACCGGGGCCGACGGTGCGCTCAATCCGACGGTGAACACTGAGATTCAGTTGCCGCCCTCGGGCATCCTGAACTACACGACCGTCAACATCCCGGCTGGGGTGACGGTGAAGTTCAAGAAGAACGCTGCGAATACGCCGGTGTTCATCTTGGCCAGTGGCGATGTGACGATCGCCGGCAAGATCGACATTCGCAGGCGCGGATGCGAAGCCGACAGGTACCTATGGTGATGGCGCGTTCGGCGATGACGGCTTGCCGGGGGTCGGCGGCCGGGCGGGTTCGACGGCGGGCGCGGTGGCCGTGACGACGCGAGCCGCGCCCGAGATCATTCGTGGCGGCTCTGGTCTCGGGCCCGGCGGAGGCACGGGTGGGATAGAGGGTGCCGATGGATGCTGCGGGTTCGGGTTACTACCCGTACATGGGCGTCGGCGGCAGGACTATGGCACGAATGCGTACCAAGCGACTATTCAACTACAACTGCCCAACCCTGCGAGTGTCACTATCTTCTAGCGGCAAGGCCTATGGCTCTGCGCTACTCCAGCCCCTGGTCGGGGGCTCCGGCGGCGGCGGGGGCCGAGGCGGGGCGACCTATCCTGGGTTCGGGCGGTGGTGGCGGCGGCGGTGCGATCTTGCTTGCGTCGTCGGGCACGCTGACGAGTAACGGGGACGTCGATGCGACGGGCGGCGATGGCGGTGGCTCGCGGGACAGGTATTGGCGGCCAAGGAGCCGGTGGCTCAGGAGGGGCGATACGGCTGGTGGCCACGACCATCACCGGAACACAACGGGGGGCTCTGGGCGAACGGCGGTTGCATCAACTACAACAACCAACGTCGCCAGTACTGCGGCTTCACTGGGAGCGGCGACCACTACGGCGGCTCGGATGGCCGCATCCGCCTCGAAGCCGAAGCCATCACCTTCACCGGCGGTACATCCAACCCTGCTTACACCGCCGACATCCCCGGCCCCGTCTTCATCGCCGAAGCCCCAAGCCTGCGCATCGCATCGATCGCCGGCCAAGCCGTCCCCGCCAACCCCACGGGCAATGCCGACGTCACCTTGCCGTCAAGCACCACGGGCCCGGTCGAGGTGGTGTTCCAGACCATCAACGTGCCTCTCGGCAACACGGTGCTCCTGCGCGTCGTCCCCGCCTACGGCCAGCCGACCGAGATCCTGAGCCCCGCGATCGCAGGCACCGCAGCGAACGGCACGACGAACGTCTCGGTCACGCTCCCCTCCGGCCCCAGCGTCCTCCAAGCGACCACCACCTACACCGTCGTCGTCGCCGGCCAACTCGACCTCTCGCGCTTCGCCCAAAACGAGGCCGTCGAGAAAGTCGAAGTGACCGTCTCCATGTCCGGCGAGCCCAAGGCCCGTCTGCTGACCGCAAGCGGCAAGTCCTACGACGTGCCCTACGCGGCATTGCGCGCCGCCGGCTTCCGCGGCTGAAGTCGCACGCCGCGCCCAGGTCTGAGAACACGAAGAGCAACTGGTTTGCAGGGACCATGATGACGAACGAGGTCACGACGCCCATCTTCGGCCGCAAGGCCGTCGCCTTGCTGACAGCAGGTGCCCTGTTTGCCAGTGCCCTTCCAGCACGCGCTGCCGAACTGACGATCGATGACGGCGTGATCGTCAAGTTCGGCACAGGCGCACAACTGGTCGTGCGCGATCGATTGAACGCCGGCAAGGGCGTCGTCCTCACCAGCCAGAAAGACGACACCCACGGCGGGCAAAGCAACCCCACGCCGCAAGCCGCTGGCCCAGGCGACTGGGGCGGCCTGCGCATCGAGAAGTCGGCCTCCGCCTTCGGTGCCCTGACATTGAGCGACTGGGCCATCCGCTTCGCAGGCGCAGGTGCAGGCGCTCAAGGCGACGCCGCACTCACCATCCGTTCCCTCAGCCCGACCCTGCAGTACCTGCAGCTCACCGACAGCACGATGGGCCTGCGGCTCATCGAAGGTGCATCGCCCTCCATCACCGGATCGAGCTTCCTGCGCAACTCCATCGGCCTCGAAGCAGCCGGCAACAGTGCACCCGTGATCGGCAGCACCCAGTTCGTCGGCAACAGCGTCCAGGGCATCCTCAACAAGACACCGGCCACCGTCATCCAGGCCACCGGCAACTGGTGGGGACACGCCAGCGGCCCGAAGGACCCTGTCGCCAACCCGCAGGGCCAGGGCGATGCAGTCTCGGCCGGCGTCAACTACGGCAGCCACCTGGCAGTGGCGCCGCTGGTCGCGCCCTCGGT
>CAWFRK010000010.1:0-23533 GCA_963818175.1 uncultured beta proteobacterium
GCGCCGCCTCGTATGGAAGGCGCGCGAGGCCGATGTGCTACTGCGCCGAACCGCTGGCCTTTGCCACGTAGCGCGCCAGCGCTTGCATCTGATCTTCAGACAACGTGTCCTTGTAGGACGGCATGTTGCCCAGGCCGTTGCGCAACGCGTTCACCACGCGGGCGGCATCGGGCTTGAGCTCGTCGAGCACCGGCCCGACGGCGCCTTCGCTGCCGGCATCCTTCAGCGTGTGGCACACGGCGCAGGCCGGCACCGCCTGCGTGAAGAGCTTCTTGCCGAGGGCGAGCTGATCCGCCGCATCGGCGGCATGTGCTTGCACCCCGAGCAAGGCCAGCGTCGCGGGCAGCAGTGCAACGAACAGACGGCGCAGTGCCTGGCGAAGGGTTCGGGTCGAATGCATGCGGTACTTCCTTTGATTCATCAAGCCACGGTGACCTTCACCGCGTGGTCGGCCCAGCTCGTGTTGTTGTAGCCGCTGACGTTCTCGATGCGTTGCTCCGGCTGCACGTTGCCGGCCGCATCGGTGGCGCGGCTGGCCAGCGTGTGCGTGCCCGACGGCAGCTTGGCCTGCAGCGCGAACTGGCGCCAGGCGAACTTGCCCAGGTCGGGGCCGACGAAGCGCGCATCGCGCCAGCTCTTGCCGCCGTCGATGGACACCTCGACACGCTTGACCGCGTGCACGCCGCCGAAGGCCACGCCTTGTATCTGCACCGTGCCGGCGCTCAGGTCGCCTTCGTCGGGCGTGGGCGAGTTGATCCACGACTTGACGCTCATCTCCAGCACCGAGTCCTGGCTCGGATCGGCCTTGCTTCCCGGCGGCGTGATGCGGTAGCCGTGCGCCATGATCTTGGCGTCGGTCTCGGTGGCGGTGAAGGCCAGCCGCTTGATGTACTTGATGTTGTTGACACCCTGGTAGCCCGGCACGATCAGGCGCAGCGGCCCGCCGTGCGCCAGCGACAGCGGCGCGCCGTTCATCTCCCAGACCAGCAGCGCGTCGTCGAGCGCCTTCATCGGCACCGAGCGCTCCACCACGATGCTCTTCGGATCGATGCCCTCGGGCAGCTTCTCGCCGCCGGTGCCGGTGATGTGCAGCATGCCGTCGGCCACGCCGCCGAGCGCCTGCGCGACCGTCTTCAATGGCACGCCGCTCCACATGACGCAGCCCGCGGCGCCGACCGTCCATGGGGTGCCGCTCGGCTTGCTGGGGAAGAAGCCGCGGCCGTTGCCCGAACACTGCAGCACCGTCGCCACCGTTTCGACGCCGAGGGCCTTCAACTCGCGCACGGTCAGGGTGCGGGGGTTCTTCACGCCTTCGATCGCGATCTGCCAGCCATCGCGGTCGGACAGGATGGAGGCATCCGGCGCGGGCAGGTTGTTGCGCACGTACAGGCGTTCCGACGGCGTGATGATGCTGCATGCCGAAGGCGCTTCGCCGGGTCTCCAGCGTGCT
The DNA here is from genome assembly GCA_963818175.1 of uncultured beta proteobacterium. GTDB lineage: Bacteria > Pseudomonadota > Gammaproteobacteria > Burkholderiales > Burkholderiaceae_C > Caldimonas. Next base: position 1,451 of record CAWFRK010000010.1, read on the forward strand.
GGAGCTGTGCACGATCACGCTGTTCGGATCTTTCCACGCTGCGTAGCCGGGCAGGGGTTTCGCCTCGGCTGCGCCGGCGCTGCCGGTCCAGGTGCCGAGCCCGGCGGAGACGAGCGCGCCGGCACTGCCCGCCAGCAAATGGCGGCGGCTCAGCGGGGCGGCGCAGGTGGCGAGGAGGGTGCTTGTCTTGCGGTTCATCGTGGACTCTCCGGTTGGCGTGGAAGGATCTGGTGGGCAGGGCATGGCAAGCGAGCTGCGACCAGGCAAGGATCAGTGGTGGGCCTCGGTCACTTCGAGAGCAGCGCAAAGCCCAGCACGAGTGCGGCCAACCAGAAGGTCTCGATGACGATCAGCACGAGCGGACGCCATCCGGCACGGGCGAGCTGCGCGAAGGAGGTCTTCATGCCGAGGGCCGCGATGGCCACCACCAGGCAGGCTCGCGATGCGGAGCTGAGGCCGTCGACGACCGCCGGCGGAATGGCGCCCATCGAGCCGATGCCGACCAGGCCCACGAACACCCACAGGAACCACGGCACGAGCGGCGGCCGCGCCGACCCCTCGGCCTGCCCGCCGCTCTTGCGCCATGCCGCGGCGATGACGAACACCACCAGCGCCAGCATCGACACGCGAAACAGCTTGACGACGACAGCGACGTCGCCGGTCTCGGTGCCGAGCATGTAGCCGGCGCCGACGACCTGCGCCACGTCGTGGATCGTGCCGCCCAGGAACAGCCCCGCGAGGGCGGGAGGCAGGTCGAACGCCCTGGCCAGCAGCGGATACAGCACCATCGCGATCGTCGACATGATCGTGACGGTGACCACCACCATCAACGTGAAGCGTTCGCCTTCCTTGTCGCGCGGCAGGACCGCCGAGATGGCCAGCGCCGCGGACGCGCCGCAGATCGCCACCGAGCCGCCGCAGAGCACGCCCTGGGCGCGCGTGAGCCCGAAGCGGCGTGCGAGCAGCAGGCCCAGGGAGAGGGTGGTGACCACCCCGGCGACGACGATCAGCGCCGTGGTCCAGCCGAGCGAGGCGATCTGGGCCACCGTGATGCGCACGCCGAGCAGGCCGACGCCCAGGCGCAGCACGGTACGCGCGGCGAATTCGATGCCGGGCCGGGTGCGCGGTTCATGGCTGAGGTAGTGGAATGCCACGCCGAAGAGCAGGGCGTAGAGCAGCTGGGGTCCGCCGTGGAGGCTGGACACGAAGGTCGCGGCCAAGGCGATGAGGGACGCCAGGCCCACGCCCGGCAGCCATTGCGCGGTGAGTCCGGTGGTGGTGCGCAAGCGCAGGCCCGCAGCAGTCAGGGTGGTGTTCATGCGTCGCGCTCCATGGCGGGTTCTTCAGGCTGGTGAGGGGATCGTAGGGACTTCCGGGTGAACGAGAAAGCGCATAATTCTGTGCACGATGAACAGAAATTCTGATCAGCGGCTGCGCGTGACCCTGCGCCAGCTGGAGGTTTTTGCCGCGACTGCCCGCGAGGGTTCCACCCGAGCGGCGGCGGACAAGGTGGCCCGCTCCCAGTCGGCCGCCAGCATGGCCCTGGCCGAACTGGAAGCCACGCTTCGGGTCCAGTTGTTCGACCGGGTCGGCCGAAGGCTGGTGCTCAACGAGAACGGCCGAGCCTTCCTGCCCCGCGCGGTCTCGCTCGTGGAGCAGGCCCTCGAGCTCGAGGGGCTGTTCGAGGCCGAGCACTCCGCGCCGCTGCGCATCGCGTCGAGCTTCACCATTGGCGAATACCTGTTGCCGAGCCTGATCTCCGAGTACAAGCAAGTGCATCCGCGGATCCAGGTGCGGCTCCACATCGCCAACACGCATGAAGTCCTGCAGTCCCTGGCCGCGTTCGATGTCGACATCGGCTTCATCGAGGGGACGGGCTCCCATCCGGAACTCGCGGTGCGCCGCTGGCAGAACGACGAGCTCGTCGTCGTTGCCGCGCCCGGCCATCCCCTCAGTGGCGCCCAGGTCAGTGCCAGGAGGCTCGCGCAGGCCGAGTGGATCTTGCGCGAGCAGGGTTCGGGCACTCGCGAAGCGGCGGATCGTTGGCTCACATCGTCGCTGCCGGAGATCCATGTCGGGCTGGAACTGGGCAGCAACGAGGCGGTCAAGCGCGCGGTGCGCTCAGGCTTGGGACTGGGCTGTCTTTCGCGGCTGGCGGTGGCCGAGGCACTGGAGCAGGGCGCACTCGTCGAGCTGCAAACCCGGTTGCCGGCGATGCAGCGTTCCCTGGCGACGGTCGTTCACAAGACCAAGCGACTGGGCTCGGTGGCGGAGGGCTTCCTGGCTCACTGCTTTGCCAGTGCGCGTCGAGAACGCAAGTCGGTCTGACACGGCGAACGGTGGGGTCAGCCCAGCGGGAACGAGCGTGGCGCTTGCGCGTGCACGCCACCCCCTGAATGCGGGCGGGCTCAGATGTTCATGCGAGGCAGCCCGCGCCGACGCCGACTACCGTTGATCGCATCGGCTTCGCCCACATCGATCCCAGGGAGGATGAACATGAAGGCCAGTCTCGGCAAATTGCATCGGCTGCTTTGCAGCGAGGTTCCTGTGAACAGGGCGGTGCTTGTGATCACGGCAGTCGCCACGCTGCTGGCCGGCTGCGGCGGTGGCGGCGACAACAAGGCGACGGACAGGAACGCGTCGCTGAAGGGGCGGAGTCCGGCGGCAACGCGGCGACGGCATCCGAGAGCGCGCAGGCCGTCGAGGCTGCGCGAGTCTTGTCGGCCGACCCGATCATGCCGTCGGCCACGACGCCGCCGCCCGACGCCGGCGCGCCTGTCACCCTCGCACAAACCAAGGCCGACGAACCGCCGTACGCCGCCCCGGTGCAGACGCTGGACGAGGCGATCAGGACCGGCCGCATCAGCAAGGAGACCATGGAGGCTGCTCGCAGGGACGGCAGCGCGCGCGTGATCGTGCGCTTGAAGTTGCCCAAGCCCTTCCGGCCCGAGGGCAGCTTGACCAACACCGAACTGGAGCAGCAGCGGCAGGCCATCGGCAACGCGCAGACGGCGGTGCTCGACAAGATCGCCGGACAGAAGTTCTCCGCCGTCCGGCGGTTCCGGACCATTGCCTCGATGGCAATGGAGGCCGACGAGCGAACACTGGGGGCCTTGGTGGCGCTCCCCGAGGTCGCTCGCGTCAACGTCGACCGACTCGACCCGCCGCACTTGCTCAACAGCACCCGGGTGATCGGCTCGGACAACGTGCGCGACGCGCTGGGCAGCGCCGGCGCGGGCACGGCGGTCGCCATTCTCGACACCGGCGTGGACAAGAACCATCCGTTCCTGGCGGGCAGGGTCGTGTCCGAGGCCTGCTTCTCCGGGCCGAACCTCTACGCCTCCAACCTCTGCCCGGGCGGATCCTCCGGCGCGTATGTCGGGGCCGGCGTGCCTTGCGTGATCAACCGGTGCGACCACGGCACGCACGTGGCCGGCATTGCCGCAGGCAATCGTGGCAGCGTCGGCATCTTCGACGGCGTGGCCGGCAATGCGAACATCATTTCCATCCAGATGGCCTCGTACTTCTCGGGAAGCGCCTGCACGAACCTTGGGCTGCCGACGCCATGCCCCCTGTTCCCCGTGTCCAACCAGATCGAGGCGCTGGAACACGTCCTGTCGCTGCGCAACACGTTCCGCATCGCGGCGGTCAACATGAGCCTGGGCGGCGGCTTCTACACCAACCAGCAGACGTGCGACGACGACAACCAGGACCGCAAGGACATCATCGACAACCTGCGATCGTTCCAGATCGCCACGGTCGCCTCGGCCGGCAACGGAGCCCAGGTCACCCTTCCCGGTGGCGCGACCACGTTCCGGGCCGGCGTGGGTGCACCTGCCTGCATCTCCAGCGCGGTCAGCGTGGGAGCGACAACCAACGCGGACGCGATCATGTCGCTTCTCGCAGTCGGCGCCGTTCCTCAACCTCCTGGCGCCCGGCAACAACATCACCTCCTCGGTCACGGGCGGAGGCTTCGGCATCAAGTCGGGCACGTCGATGGCGGCGCCGCACGTGACCGGTGCCTTCGCCGTGCTGCGGACCCTGAACCCCGCGCTCGGGGTGTCGGACATCCTGAATACGCTGACTGCCACCGGCCTGCCGGTGACCGACAACCGTTCCGGCACGCCGGTGACCACGCCGCGCCTGAGGCTCGATTCGGCCGTCGAGGCACAGACCGGACGGCCGCTGCGGCCCACCCGCCTGCGCCTGCTGAACGTGACCGGCTCCAGCATCCAGGTGGCATGGGACGACAACTCGCGCGGCGAGGTGCAGTTCCGGATCCGGGCCGTACCGGTGGTCTCCGGTCCGCCGGTAGGTGTCGCCACGGCGCCGCAGAACGCCACCATCGGCACCGTTGTCAATCTGGCGCCCGACCAGGAGTACAGGCTGACCGTGCTGGCGTGCGATGGCAGTACCGCCTTCGCGCGTTGCTCGACTTCCGACGAGGTGCGTCAACGGACGCTGAACACCGTGCCTTCGACGCCTGCCAACCTGCGCGCCGGCTCGATCACGTCGAGCGGGCTGACGCTCACCTGGGATGCCAGCTCGCCCAACCCGATCACCCGCTTCGAGTTCAGTGGCGCCAATTCCGCCCAGTGCCCGCCGCTGGCCTTCGTCATCGGGGTGAGCAACGGGACGTTCAACCGCAGTTGCACCGGGCTGTCCGCGAGCACCACGTACCAGCTTCGGGTGCGGGCGTGCAACGGCTCCGCCCCGTGGCATTGCTCCGGCTGGTCGAACACGGTTTCGGTGACCACGCTCGCCCTGGGCACGCCGCCGAGTGCGCCGACCAACCTGCGCACCTGCCCCACGACCGGCTTCGTCCCGGTCTTCTGCGTGGGCCCGGTCACGCTCCTGTGGAACGACAACTCGTCCAACGAGACGCGGTTCGAGTTCGAGTGGGCAGCGGCGACGGGGGCCTACAGCGGCCCGCCCGCCTCGTGGCCGGCCTCGGCCTGGAGCCGGGAACCGCTCTCGGCGAACACGAGCCGGTACACGCCCTCCAGCCTCGCTTCGGGCGTGCTCTATCACTTCCGGGTGCGGGCTTGCGATCAGGACGTCTGCTCGGGCTATTCCAACTACGAGTCGTGGACGGCGCCGTGAACATGCTCACCAGGCAGGCATCTGCGCCAGCCGCTCCGCCGCCTTGCCGAGGCCATCGAAGATGCCCTGGGCCACCCTTTCGGGAAAACCGGCGGGAATGCGGCTGCGCATCTTGTCAATGGCCGAGGGCAGGCGCTCCAGCAGGTCTTCGATGACGTCCTCGGCGCTCGATCGCAGGAAGCACAGTCGGGCCGTGCTGTTGAAATGCCGGCGCTGGATGCTCTTGAGGTGATAGTGCTTGCTGCTGCCCAGCAGCGCCATGGCCAGCCTGGTCTTGTGCCACGAGATCTGGTTGGAGCCGCTGCCCTCCACCGGCCAGATGGACATCACGTCGTATAGCGGGGTCAGCTCGTAGCGCCCGTGCGCAAGGATGCGAAGGCTGAAGTTCTTCGCGTGGCCATCGGGTGCCGACAGCAGCCAGAAGAGCACCTGGGCCTTGAGCAGCGTCGTCAAGTCGCGCTGGGCGTGGACCGATCCGGCGAGCACCCTGGCAAGCTCAGGCAGGCCCGGGCCGCCGTCGCTTTCGTACTTGAGGTGTGGCGGAACCCCCAGCGCCTGGCAGAAGTCTTCCTGCGGCAGGCGGAGCAGCCAGTGACCCGAAGGGTGGAACTGCCGGTCGAAGCGCTCGACGGCCAGCACCTTCTGGCCGCCGAACTTGAGCAGCGCGGTGCGTGGCACGGGCAAGCCGAGCGATTCGGCCAGTTGCATGCACAGCCACTCGTTCTCCACGGAGGTGCTGAAGTCGGCTTGCCGGTGGCCGACGAGGCCGAGGGGCAGCTTCAGGATGTGGGTCGTCGGCGTGGCGCCGTGGGGCTTCATCCACCGGCCCTCGTGCCACAGCAGGGCCGTCTTTTCCTGCGCGCCGGCAAGCGAGATGCGCAGCTCGTCCTCGTCGTCCGACGCGGCCAGGGGTCGTGCCTGGGTGGTCTGCAGCAGCAAGCGCTCGACCTCATCCTCGGAAAGCGGCGTGCCTTCGATGCGTTCGACCTTGCCGGGCTCCTCGTCTTCTCCAAGCAGCTGCACCGCCCCGACGCAGTCGCGCCCGACAGCCTGCAAGAGGTCGAAAGGCTGGATCGAGGGAGTCTTGAAGCGTGTGGCCAGTCGCTGGCGAATGGGCTCGCTGTCCGGCAGCAGGTTGTCGAAGTAGTGACGAACCCGTTCGCCCTTGAGCGACTGCCCGCCCGTGAAGGGCAGCGACAGCGACAACGGACGCCCCTGGGGCGACGCCATCCATGCGCTGTCGTAGACGAACTCGGCCTCTCCTCGAGCGGGGATGCTCCAGCGGCCGACACGCTGGCCGTTGGCCCAGACCGAGAGGGTGCGCGACTGCGATCTGCGGCCCATGACTACCACTGCGGCCCTGGCTCGCCCACGCCCAGCGGGGGCCCACCCCGGGGCTGCACCTGCAACTCGAGGCCGAGCACCGAGAAGAGCCTCAGCAGTTGCGCCAGGCTGAGAGAGCTCGGGTCCAGCTCGATGGCCGACATGCGGCTCTGGCTCAGCCCCAGAAGCTCCGCAAGCTCCGATTGCGAGAGCTTCGCCGACTTGCGTGCCGACCGGATGAGCGGCCCGAGCTGGTCGGGAACGGAAAGGATCTGGTTCATGGTCCGAGAGCCGCCAGGTCACTGGCGACATACCTGTGTCGCGGGTATCTGCATTTTACCTGCTTCAAAGGTAAATTGCATTTACCCGTGTGGGAGGTGCGCGAACTCCCTCGACGGCTCCGGCCCCGCGCCCTATCTCCGGGCGAAGTCCGGAATCCGGAAGCGCTTTCGATACGCACCGGGCGCCATGCCCGTCGTGCGCTTGAACAGCCGCCGGAAGAAGGCCGCGTCCTCGTAGCCGACGCGCCAGCTGATCTCGTCGATCGAGTCGTCGCTGCCTTCGAGCCGGCGCTTGGCATCCTCGATGCGCAGGCGCTGGACGTAGGCGATCGGCGTGAGGCCGGTCGCGTTCGCGAAGCGCCGCTTGAAGGTGCGCTCGGCGAGCTTCGAGCGCTTGATCATCTCGTCCACCGGCCTGGCGACCGAGAAGTGCTCGCCCAGCCACTGCTGCGCGCTCGCGATGTCGCCGTCGCCGTGGTCGCTGCGGCCTTCGAAGACGATGTAGGGCGTGAGCCCATCCTCATGCCATTGCAGCGCGAACATGCGCGCCACTTCCTGCGCGGCGGTAGCTCCGGCATGGCGGGCGATGAGGTAGAGCACCATGTCGTGCCAGGAGGTCGATGCACCCGAGCACACCAGCTCCTCGCGCAGGCCGGAGATCACGAGCGCGCGGGTCGGATGGATGGTCACCGCCGGATGCGTGGCCGAGAACGCCCGTGCGTAGTGGAAGTGGACCGTCGCGTCCTTGCCGTCGAACAGGCCCGTCTCGGCCAGCAGGAAGATCCCCGAGCACGCCGAGCACAGCACGGCCCCGCGCTCGTGCATCGCCTGCAGCCACTCGACGAGGCGCGGGTGACGCCCCTTCTCCCAGACCTGCGAGCGCAGCAGCACGGAAGGAACGATCACGATGTCGCTCCTCTCGATGCTGTCGATCGCGCGCTGCACCTTGATGGGACGCCGCTGGCCAGGTCCAGCAGGCCTGCCGACTCACCCACGATCTCGATGTGGAACGGCGCGCGCGCGCCCCGGCACACCCATGAGCGAAAGCGCATTCATGGCATCGAAGATGCCGCTCAGCGTGGAGACGGTCGCCTCGGGCAGCGCGACGAGGCTGACGTGACAGGGGGTCGAATCCGGAGGGATCGATGGCTTGGCCATGACGCGTGATTTTCACTTGGTCCCGACGAGTCCGGTCCCGTTACAAGCAACTGCTGGACAGCGGCTGTGCCTTGCTATGGAATCGTTCGCCATGGCCATCGATTCGAACACCGGGCTTGATCAGGGAGAGGTTCCGACAAGGAAAGCGCATTTGCCAAGAGGAGACACCATGAGACATTCACTTGTCCCCGGAAAGCTGGTTCGTCTGCTTGCAATCACCCTGGCTTGCATTGCGGGATCGAGCACCATCTGCACACGACGATCGCAAGCCCTTGAGCCCGGAGACGATCGCCGCTCGACAGCGGTACTTCGGAATCGACAACGTCGACCCGCGCACTGGCGAGATCAGTCGAGAACCGGGTCATTCTTTCCTGGACCGGGGTCAGCGGTTTTGCCGCGGCGCTCAAGGGCCAGGTCGTGCTCCTGGATGCATACGTGGCACGCGACGGCGGTGTGTTGATTCAAGGCCAACCGCTGGGCATCTGGCCGTCGATCAAGTACATCGGCACGACGCCCGAGGAACTCGCTGCGCTCAAGCCGGAGCTGGTGCTGCTCGGGCACACGCACTTCGATCACGCGGGAGACCTGCCGACCGTCATCCGGGCGAATCCGGGAATCGTCGTGGCCGGCGCCGCCGAGCACTGCACCGACATCAAGAACGAGGTCCCGGACGTGCCCTTCGAGTGCGTCTCGATGTTTCCCGCCGGTGCGCCCAATGGAACCCTGACCCCGCTGTTCGGCGACCCGATTCGCGGCGTGCAATTCACGGCGGTGAAGCAGCCGCATTCATCGGCGCCTGCCAACCCCGCCACCGACCCGCCCTTTGGCTGGAACCTGCCGAACTGCAGTGCCGACACCGACTACCCGGTGGAGCCGAACGAACCCCTCGCCTGGGGCGCACCCAACGTCGGGCCGCCGAGCGGCTCCATCGCCGTGATGTGGCAGATCCGCGTCGGGCGCTTTGCGATCGCCTGGCAGGACACGGCGGGCTACATCGACCAGAACGTCATCAACGCGTTCCGCTCCTTGCCGCAGACCGACGTGCGGCTCGCGTCCGTGGTCGTGTCGGGTCGCAACGCGCTTGCGCTCAACAACGGCGTCTTGAGGCCGAAGCTCTTCCTGCCCGTGCATCACGATGCCTGCGGATACCTGATCAAGAAGGATCTGGAAACCTTCGTCGCCGGCTTGCCGGAATCGGTCAGGCCGATGATGCGCTTCATGGCCGACCCGAGCGACTACCTCAAGCCCATCGTCTTCGATCCCACTGCGGACATCTGGAAGAAGCACTAGCGCGGTTTCGCCGGAGCCTGCCCACCCTTGCTGGTGACGACCGAAGCAGCTACGGCTACTGCTACGCCGGCCGCGGCATCGAGTATTCGCGGCCGACGCGCACGCATCCGATGCCGAGTGCCATGCCCAGGGCGTCCGCGCCCCAATCGAAAAGGCTGGCGGTGCGGCCCGGATAGAACAGCTGCGCCACTTCATCGGTGGTTGCGAATGCCAGGCATACGAACAGCACCCAAGGCATGCGGCTCGGCCGCAACGCGACCAGCAGGCACAGGCTCAGGATGAAGTGCAGCGCGGTGTGCGCGAGCTTGTCCCATCCGTAGCTGACGGCGCCCGCGGCCAGGGGCGTCGCCCCGAGGGAAAGCACACCTGCGACGAGTGCCGCCGCGCACAGCCCGGCACACCAGCGCGCTGCCGCGTGACTTGTCAGTTGCACGATCACGCGCATGAAGGGGGCGGGGCGGGATATTTGCGAGCTTCGATCCATGGCGCGCAGCTTACTCGCAGGTCACGGCAAGGCGCCAGATGCAAAGGCCCCCTCATGCGACTGGATCCCTCGAGGGCCCGGCTCCCCGGCCTTAACATGCCTCACGCGCCGGCGCCGACATGCACATCCGAATCGACGAAGAGATCACCTTCCGAAAGCTCGAGATCCTCCTGGCGTTCATGGAGGCGGGCAATCTCGCGCGCGCGGCGGAGCAGCTGGGCATCAGCGCCGTGACGGTGCACCGATCGCTGCACTCGCTGGAAACGGGCTTGCGCTGCTCGCTCTTCAGGATCGAAGGCCGCAACCTCCAGCCGCTGGAAGCGGCACACGCCCTGGCCGACGTGGCCCGCAAGGTATTGCGCACCATGGACGAAGGCATCCGCTCGACGCGCGAAGTGGCCGGATACTCGTCCGACCGCGTCCGGATCGGCTCGCTCTATTCGCTGACGACCCGGGCGATCCCCGCATTGGTCATGGGCATCAAGCTGCGCAAGCCCGAGCTCCAGACCGAGCTGGTGCTCGGCTCGAATGCCGAGCTGCTGCGGCAACTGCGCGACGGCGGCCTCGACGCCGCATTGATGGCCGTGCCCGAAGGCGCGCCGGACATCGAGTCGCAGGCCTTGTTCGAAGACGACATCTACTTCGCCGCACCCGCCGGCTCGCGCTACGCGTCCTTGCCGGAGATCGACCTGGGCGCATGCGCCGGCGAGCGCTTCGTCAGCCTGAGCGAAGGCTTCGTGACCTACAGCGGATTCATTGAGGCCTTCCGGGTCGCCGGCTTCAAGCCCGAGGTCGTGATGACCACCGGCGACATCTTCTCGCTGATGAACCTGGTCGCAGGCGGCATTGGTTACACGCTGTTGCCGGGCCGCGTGCGCGGCGTGCTCGCCGACAGGGTGCAGCTGATCCCGCTGCAGGCCAGGTACCTCATGCGCCAGACCATCGGCCTGAACTTCCTGCGCACGCGCGAGCGCGACCCCAACCTGCTGGCCCTGCTGGCGGTGTGCAGGACCTTGGCATCCGAACTGCGCTGACCGCGGGATAACCCTTGATCGTTTCGGCTGGCGTAAACATCGCCACCGCCGCTTGATTGATGAATCACCAGCCCTGACTAGAGTTGTCTTCCTGGAGACAACCGCAGCAACCGCTGCAAGCCAAGGGGCACCAAACGATGAATCCGCACTTGATTTCCATCGGCGCGCTAGGCGCCATGTTCGTGGTGGCCACCGTGCTGCCGATCAACATGGGCGTGCTGGCATTCGTCGGTGCCTTTCTCGTCGGCACGCTGGTGGCGGGCTCGAGCGCCAAGGCCATTCTGGGTGGCTTTCCGGCCGACCTGTTTCTCACGCTGGTGGGCATCACCTACCTGTTCGCGCTGGCGCAGAACAACGGCACGATCGATTGGCTGGTGAAGCTGGCCGTGCGTGCGGTGCGCGGACGCATCGCCGCCATTCCGTGGATCATGTTCCTCATTGCAGCGCTGCTCACCGCGGTGGGCGCGGTCAGCCCGGCGGCGGTGGCGATCATCGCCCCGATCGCGCTCGGCTTCGCGGCCAAGTACGGCATCAATCCGCTGATGATGGGACTGATGGTGGTGCACGGCGCCCAAGGCGGCGGCTTTTCGCCGATCAGCATCTACGGCGGCATCACCAACAAGATCGTCGCCAAGGCGGGGCTGCCGCTGAGCGAGCTGACGACCATGATGGCCAGCTTGGGCGTCAACCTGGCGGTGGCGCTGCTGCTGTTCTTCCTGTTTGGTGGCATGAAGCTGCTGCGCCAGAAGGCGGAACTGCCCGCCGGGCCGGTGACAACGGCACGCGTGGCCTATGCCCAGGGCGGTCCGCAGGTCTACGGCGACGCCGAGGCCGAGGCGTTTGGGGAAGAGCGCCGCACGGCAGCGCACGGCAGCGATTCGCTGATGGAAGCCGACCACGCCGAAGCCGCGACTGGCTCGCGGACCTATCAGGTCGCGACCGTGGTGGGCCTGCTCGCGCTGGCGGTGCTGACACTCTTCTTCAAGCTCGACATCGGCTTCGTCTCCATCACCATCGGCCTGCTGCTCAGCATGATGGCGCCCGACCTGCAAAAGCACGCGCTGGGCCAGGTGTCCTGGCCGGAGATCATGCTGATCGTGGGCGTCAGCACCTATGTCGGCGTGATGGACAAGATGGGCACCATCGACTTCGTGGGCCACAGCGTGGCAGGTCTCACCTCGCCGCTGGTGGCGGCGCTGCTGCTGTGCTTCGTGGGTGCGGTCATCTCGGCCTTCGCCTCTTCGACAGCCGTGCTCGGATCGCTGATCCCGCTGGCGGTGCCCTTTCTGCAAGGCGATTCCGGCGTCGGCGCCATCGGCTTCATCGCCGCGATGGCGGTGTCCTCGACCATCGTCGATGTCAGCCCCTTCTCCACCAACGGCGCGCTGGTGCTCGCCAACGCCAAGGGCGTCGATCGCGATGTGTTCTTTCGCAAGCTGATGGTGTATGGCGCCATCGTCACCGTGGTGGCCCCGATCGTCGTGTGGCTGCTCTTCGTGGTGCTGTGACCGGCTCCACTTGCCCGAATTCAAACCGACCGAAGACCCGACCATGAACCTCAGATCCTGGACCACCAAGGCCGACAAGCGCAGTGCACGTCTCGCACGGGCAACACAGGCGCTCGGCCAGCTCCTCGCCGGCAAGCGGGTCGCCACTGAAGCCATCGGCACCCTGCTCGAGGCGGTGCTCGAACCCGGCGACCGCGTCTGCCTCGAAGGCAACAACCAGAAGCAGGCCGACTTCCTGGCGCAGGCGCTGGTCGGCCTGGACACGCAGCGCGTGCACGGCCTGCACATGGTGCAGTCGGTGCTGGCGCTGCCGGAGCACCTGGATGTGTTCGAGAACGGCATCGCCAGCCGGCTGGACTTCAGCTTCTCGGGCCCGCAGGGGGCGAGGCTGGCCCGCCTGGCCTCGACTGGCCGCATCGAGATCGGGGCGATCCATACCTACCTCGAACTCTTCGCGCGCTACTTCATCGACCTCACGCCGCAAGTGGCACTGGTGGCCGCGCAAGCCGCCGACGCCGAGGGCAATCTCTACACCGGCCCCAACACCGAGGACACGCCGGCGATCGTGGAGGCCACGGCGTTTTCCGGCGGTATCGTGATCGCACAGGTCAACGAGCTGGTGGACGGCAAGACCACTTCGCTTGCGCGCGTCGACATCCCGGCCGACTGGGTGGACTTCGTGGTCCAGGCGCCGCGCCCCAACTTCATCGAGCCCCTGTTCACCCGCGACCCGGCGCAGATCAGCGAGATCCAGGTGCTGATGGCGATGATGGCCATCAAGGGCATCTATGCCGAGTACGGCGTGCAGCGGCTGAACCACGGCATCGGCTTCGACACCGCGGCGATCGAGCTGCTGCTGCCGACCTATGGCGAGTCGCTCGGGCTCAAGGGAAAGATCTGCAGGCACTGGGCGCTGAACCCGCACCCGGCATTGATCCCGGCGATCGAGGCGGGCTGGGTGGAGTCGGTCCATTCCTTCGGGTCGGAACTCGGCATGGAGGACTACATCCGGGCCCGCTCCGACGTGTTCTTCACCGGACGCGACGGCTCGCTGAGAAGCAACCGCGCCTTCTGCCAGGCCGCAGGGCACTACGCCTGCGACCTGTTCATCGGCTCGACCCTGCAGATCGACCTGGACGGCAACAGCTCCACCGCCACGCTGGGCCGCATCGCGGGCTTCGGCGGCGCGCCCAACATGGGCGCCGACGCGCGCGGACGTCGCCACGCCAGCCCCGCGTGGCTCAAGGCCGGCCGCGAAGCGCGTGCCGAGCGGCGCGGCGCGGCAGGCACGCCGCGCGGGCAGAAGCTGGTGGTGCAGATGGTCGAGACCTTCCGCGAGCACATGCAGCCGGCCTTCGTCGAGCGGCTCGACGCCTGGACGCTGCAGGAACAGGCCGGCATGGAGCTGCCGCCGATCATGATCTACGGCGAAGACGTCACGCACATCCTCACCGAGGAAGGCATCGCCAACCTGCTGCTGTGCCGCAGCGACGAGGAGCGCGAGCAGGCGATCCGCGGCGTGGCTGGCTACAGCGCGGTCGGCCTCGCGCGCGACCGGCGCATGGTGGAGAACCTGCGCGACCGGGGCGTCATCCGTCGTCCGCAAGACCTCGGCATCGATCCGCGCGATGCGACGCGCAACCTGCTGGCCGCACGCAGCATGCGCGACCTGGTGCGCGCCTCCGGCGGCCTCTACGCCCCGCCCAAGCGCTTCCGTAACTGGTGATGACGACCACCCCCGTAGCGCCTTCGGCGCACCCCCTCAAGGGGGCTCCGCCAGCGGCCCGGCGGAGCCGGATCCGCGGCTCCCGCTCGCTGGGAGCGTCTTCGACCTATGGAGAAGTGAAATGAGCGACATCACACCCGGGCTCGAAACCCTGGAATACAGCCTTCCCGGCCAGCGACCCGCGGGCAGCTTCGCGCCCGTGCTGGTCGGCGTCGTCGGCTCTGGCAACCTCGAAGTGCTGCTCGAGCCGGCGCCGGAAACGAGTGCATCGTCCACATCGAAACCTCGGCCCGCGGCTTCGGCGCGATCTGGCAGGCCGTGGTGGGCGACTTCCACCAGCGCCATCCGCTGGCCGGCGTGCGCGTGTCGATCAACGACATGGGCGCGACCCCGGCGGTCGTCAGCCTGCGACTGGAGCAGGCCGTTTCGGAGCTTTCCACATGAGCGCAACCACCTCCTTCAGCTACGCCGAATGCTCGGCACGCGAGCGCCTCGCGCACCTGGTCGATGCCAGGCAGCTTCCACGAGTGGCTGCCTCCCGCGGAGCGCCTGGCCAGCCCGCACCTCGCGCAACTCGGCGTGCCCTCGGCCTTCGACGATGGCGTGGCGATCGGCCGCGCGACGCTCGACGGGCGCCCCGTCTTCGTCGCCGCCCAGGAGGGCGCGTTCATGGGCGGCGGGGTCGGCGAGGTGCATGGCGCCAAGCTGGTCGGGCTCTTGCGGCGCGCGCTGCGTCGATCGGCCCGATGCCGTGCTGCTGCTGGCCGAATCGGGCGGGGTGCGGCTGCACGAAGCCAACGCCGGCCTCATCGCGGTGTCGGAGGTCATGCGCGCGCTGCTCGACGTGCGCGCGGCAGGGATTCCGGTCGTGGTGCTGATCGGCGGATCCAACGGCTGCTTCGGCGGCATGGGGATCGTGGCTCGCTGCGCCGACTACATCGTGATGAGCGACATGGGGCGGCTGGCCATGTCCGGCCCGGAGGTGATCGAGGCCTCGCACGGCGTCGATGAATTCGACTCGCGCGACCGCGCGCTCGTGTGGCGCACCACGGGCGGCAAGCACCGCTGGCTCACGGGCGATTGCGATGCGCTGGTGGAAGACGACGTGGCCGCCTTCCGGGCCGCCGCCATCGACGCACTCGATGCGTCGAAGCCCGTGACGCTGGAGCTGCTCGAAGCCGAGCATGCCCTGCTGTCTTCGCGCCTGCGCCTGCTGCCCGACAAGGCCGAAGGCGATGACGCGATGACGCTCTGGGCCCGGCTGGGTGTCGATGATCCGGCCCGCGTGGCCGACCTGGACGTGAACGGGATTCGCGCGCTGCGACCCGCTTGAGAGGAGCATCACCATGGACTGGAAAACGCTTGCCGACACGCTGTTCGGCACCGACCACGGCATCGTGCAGGACGGCGACTACCTGCAAGGCACCGTGAGCTTCGAGGACGAGCCTCTCACGGTGATCGGCACCACCGATCACGCGCCGATCGGCGTGCGGCTGGCGCTGACCCAGGCGCGCGCCGTCCTCGACACCATGGCGCGACATCCCGGCCGTTCGATATTGCTGCTGATCGACACGCAGGGCCAGCAGTTGCGCCGGCGCGATGAGCTGCTCGGCATCAATCGCGCGATGGCGCATCTGGGCATGACGATCGATCTCGCGCGCCGCCGCGGCCATCGCGTGCTCGGGCTGGTGTATGACCAGGCGCTCTCGGGTGGATTCATCACCTCGGGCCTGATCGCCGATGCCTGCGACGCGCTGCCCGAGGCGGAGATCCGCGTGATGCGCATCCCGGCGATGGCGCGCGTGACCAAGCTCTCCGAAGAGAAGCTGACCGCGCTCTCGCGAATCGAACCCCGTGTTTGCGCCGGGCGTCGACAACTACGTCGCGATGGGCGGCGTTCGCAAGCTTTGGGTGGGCGACCTGCGCGCCGCGCTTCGCGATGCGCTGGCGCAAGCGACCGTGGACGACCGGCGCGCGCAGGACGGCCTGTCGCGCGGTGGCCGCCGACTTGCCGCTGCCGTCGTGCAGCGTGTGCTGGAGGCGTCATGAGTGCCGCAGATGCACCGCTGCATCGCCACCAGATCGCCTGGCTGACGGACGCCGGCTGGCAGCGTGTGCGCCATCGCGACTGGGATGACACGGCGCGCAACTGCCTGGGACACTGGGCCGTGCATCGCCTGCCTCTGGTCGTGACGCGACAGCCGGGCGGCCATTCGCCCGACTCCATCGCCATGGGCTTGCCCGCCCCGCGCCGATGGGAGCGGCGACGCATCGCCCTGGCCGTCGAACGGCGCGACGTCCTGTACTTCGACGAGTTTCCTCGCGCCGAGCTGATCGAACGCCTCCTGCCTGCCGACGTCCGCCCCGATTGGCGCAGGCTGTGCGCCGCCCTGGTGGCATGCGGCGCACCTGCGCGTGTGTACGGCAGCTACGGCTGGAAGCACTTGACCGGCTTGAGCCATGTGCGCCCCGGCTCGGACATCGATGTGTGGCTCTCCGTTTCGGACACAGGCCAGGCCGATGCGGTCGCCACCCTGCTTCGATCCTTCGGCCATGCCCGGCCGCGGCTCGATGGCGAACTGGTCTTCGGCGACGGCACTGCCGTGGCCTGGCGCGAGTGGCTTGCATGGCGAGCCGGCCGCACGTCCGCCCTGCTCGTCAAGAAGCTCGACGGCAGTTCGCTCGTGCGTTCGCCCTGCTGGAGAAGCGCGGCCGTCGTGGCCGACGCCGCATCATGATGCGCCGCTCGCAAGCCGCCTCCATCGTCAGCAGCCCGTCGCCGGCGATGCTGTCGCCGCAGGCCATCGGCCGTGCGGCCACGCTGGCGCTGCATGACGAACTGGCCCTGTCCCCGAAGCCAGGACTCGTGACGCTGGTCGACCAGGGCAGCCACGACGACATGGACGCCCACACCTTCATGCGCAGCCTGTTCGCGCTGCGCAGCTACTTCGTGCGCATCGCCGGCCTGGGCGCTGAAGGCGCAGCTTTCGAGGCGCTGGAGCGCTGCGGCATCGAAGCCGAGGCCCGGATGCTCGCTGCCACCGGCGGCATCAACACGCACCGCGGCGCGATCTTCATGCTGGGCTTGCTGTGTGCCGCGGCGGGTGCCGTGGCAAGCGCCGGCTGCACGCCGAGCCCTTCGCTGCTGCGGCGCACGCTGCTGGAGCGCTGGGGCGACGCGCTGGCGGCGCGAGCCACTCGCCAGCCGTCCCTCCCCGGCGGGCTTGCCGCACGGCGGCACGGCTTGCGCAGCGCCTCGTCGGAAGCCGCGCTCGGCTTGCCGGTGCTGTTCGAGACGGCGGTGCCCGCGATGCAGACGGCGAAGCATCGTGGCATGGCACGGCAGCACGTGCTGCTCGACACGCTGTTCAACGTCATGGCGGTGCTGGACGACAGCAACCTCGCGCACCGGGGCGGCATGGAGGGCTTGCGCCATGCGCAGCGCGCGGCGCGCGGATTTCTCGCCGCGGGCGGAGCATCGCGGCCGGGCGGCTTGGCAGCCGCGTGCGCCATCGGCCGCGACTTCGTCAGCAGGCGCCTGTCGCCCGGCGGCGCGGCCGATACCTTGGCCGCGGCATGCCTGGTCGGCCGCATCGAGTCACTCGCGAGCGCAGCGCAGATGCCATGAGCTTCGCGCTTCTCTTTTCCGGTCAGGGAACCCAGCACGCGGCCATGCTGCCCTGGCTGGCCGACGGTGACCTGGTCGAACGAACGCGCTCCGAACTCGGCGTTGCGGATTGGCGCGCCCACCTCGCCGACCCCGACTGGGCCGCGCGAAACGCCAATGCCCAGGTCCTGCTGACCGGCCTGGGCCTTGCCGCATGGTTGCAGCTTGCGCCCTCGCTGCCGGCGCCTGCGGCTGTCGCCGGGTACAGCGTCGGCGAGCTCGCGAGCTTTGCGGCGGCAGGCGTGTTCGATGCGACGACCGCCATCGACCTCGCCTGCACGCGGGCCGCTGCGATGGACCGATGTGCCGCAAGCACTCCCGGCGGTCTTCTCGCCCTGAGCGGCTTTCCGGACGAGGAACTCGAGCGGCTGTGCGACGAGTCCGGCACAGCGCTCGCGATCCGCAATGGCAGGTCGGCTGTCGTGCTCGGCGGGCCGCAGCCGTCGCTGGATGTGGCAGCGCGCCTGGCGCAAGCGGCCGGCGGACATTGCACCCGACTCAAGGTCGAAGTGGCTTCGCATACGCCATGGATGCAGGCCGCGGCAGACGATTTCGCGCAAGCCTTGTCCGCACTGCCGCTGCGTGCGCCACGCGTTCCCTTGTTCAGCAACGCCGCCGACCGCGTCATGAGCGCCGAGCAGGCAGGCCACGCACTCTCGCTCCAGATCGCGCAGACGGTGCGTTGGGATGGCTGCCTGGAGAACATCCGATCGCGACAGGTCGACTGCGTGCTCGAGATCGGCCCTGGAGCGGCGCTCGCGCGCATGTGGAACCAACGCTACCCGGACGTGCCGGCCCGCTCGGCGGATGAATTTCGCACCGCCTCGGCGGTGGTCGACTGGGTGCTTCGCAATTCCAGCAGCTGACCGGCCGGCCGCGGCCGATCTGGCACGAACGAACCGATCCTGGGTCATTTCGCCTCTCCCGCGGCTCCCGCCCTGCGCCGATCATCGCTGCAAGGCTTGGGTGGGAATGAAACCGCGCGAAAGGAAGCGAAGACCATGGATGCACCTGTGATCGACAAATCGAAGCTCGAGACTTTTGTGATGCGCGCCGTCGGCGACCTGTCCGCCGGGTATGGCGGCGTGATGGTCAGCCTCGGCAGCAAGCTCGGCCTCTACAAGGCCATGGCCGGCGCCGGCCCGATCAGCTCGAAGGAGTTGGCGGCGCGCACCGGCTGCGCGGAGCGCTACGTGAGGGAATGGCTGAATGCGCAGGCCGCCGGCGGCTACGTCGGCTACCACGCCTCGAGCGACAGCTACGAGTTGTCGCCGGAGCAGGCGATGGTGCTGGCCGACGAGGAGAGCCCCTTGTACATCCCCAACGCCTGGAACGTGCCGGCCTCGATGTGGTTCGACGAGGACAAGGCCCTCGAAGCCTTCCGCACCGGCAGTGGCGTGGCCTGGGGCGATCACTCGGGCCGGCTGTACTGCGGCGTGGCGGCCTTCTACCGCAATGCCTACAAGGGCAGCCTGCTGTCGGAGTGGCTGCCTGCGCTCGATGGTGTGGTGGAGCAGCTGCAGGCGGGCATCGCGGTGGCGGACATCGGCTGCGGCCACGGCCACTCGACGCTGCTGATGGCCGAGGCCTTCAAGCGCTCGCGCTTTCACGGCTTCGATACGCACCCGGACTCGGTCGACGAAGCCCGGCGCAATGCAGAGGATGCGGGACTCGCCGGGCGTGCTGTCTTCGAGATCGCCCGCGCTACCGACTACCCCGCCAGGAACTACGGCCTCATCTGCTTCTTCGACTGCCTGCATGACATGGGCGACCCGCTTGCCGCTGCCCGGCATGCCGCCGAGACACTGGCCCCCGGCGGCACGGTGATGCTGGTCGAGCCCTTCGCCAACGACCGCGTCGAAGACAACCTCTCGCCCGTCGCGCGGCTCTACTACGCAGCCTCGACCACCATCTGCTGCGCCCACGCCATCTCGGAGGGAGGCCATCTCGTGCTCGGCGCGCAGGCGGGCGAGGCGCGCCTGGCCAGGGTGTTCCGCGAGGCGGGCTTCACCCACTTCAGGCGCGCGGCCGAGACGCCCTTCAACCTGATCCTCGAAGCGCGAAGATAGGACCACCCCCGTAGCGCCTTCGGCGCACCCCCTCGAGGGGGCTCCGCCAGCGGCCCGGCGGAGCCGGATCCGCGGCTCCCGCTCGATGGCACTCAAGCGATGGTGTCGACGATGCCGCCGTCGACACGCAGGGCGGCGCCGGTGGTCGCCGAGGCCTGCGGCGAGCAGACATAGACCACCATGTTCGCCACCTCCTCGGGTGTCGCCGGGCGCTGCAGGATGGAGGAGCTGCGGTGCGCCTTGATGAACTCCGTCATCCGCCGCTCGACCTCGGCCAGGCTCTCGCCCGGGCCCACCATCTCCTGCACGCCTTCGGAGAGCGTGGGCCCCGGCAGCACGGCGTTGACCGTGATGCCGGTGCCGGCCAGGCTCTTGGCAAGTCCGCGCGACACCGCCAGGTTGGCGGTCTTGGTGACGCCGTAGTGGATCATGTCGGCCGGGATGTTGAGCCCCGACTCCGACGAGATGAACACGATGCGGCCCCAGTTGCGCGCCTGCATGCCGGGCAGGTAGATGCGGCTGGCCCGCACGCCCGACATCACGTTCATCTCGAAGAAGCGCGTCCATTCGGCATCGCCGATCTCGGCGAAGGGCTGCGGCCCGAAGATGCCGACGTTGTTGACCAGGATGTCGGCCTCCGGTTCGGCCGCCTGCAGGCGGGCAAAGCCCTCGGCGGTGGAGAGGTCGACCGCCACTCCGCGGGCCTGCGCAGCTTGGATACGCCTTGTGCAGCGCCTCGAGCGCGCGACCCACGTCCTCTGGCTTACGGCCGGTGATGACGACGCTCGCGCCCGAGCCGGCCAGCCCCATGGCGATTGCATGGCCGATGCCCTTGGTGGAGCCGGTGACGATGGCGGTCTTGCCGGAGAGATCGATTCGCATGTCACGTCCCTTGAACGAAAGAAGGATGTGGAAGAAGACTCGAAGCATCGCCGATCGGGCAATGACCTCGGCCCCGGTGCGCCCTTGTGGCGGCTAGACTCGCGCCGACTTATGCCGAGCCTCTCCCTCATCACGCGCGCCCGCCAGGCCCGCCTGCCCCAGGTGGCCGGCAGCCTCAGCTTCACCACCGTCCTGTCCATCGTGCCCTTCCTCGCGGTGAGCTTCACACTCTTCACGCGCTTTCCGGCGTTCAGGCGCTTCGAGCAGGCGATCGAGGAGCACCTGCTCAAGGGCCTGCTGCCGATGGAGATCTCGCGGACGGTGCTCCGACATCTCGGCCGCTTCGCTGACAACGCGAGCGCCCTGCCCTGGCTCGGCATGCTGTTCATGCTGCTGGCCGCGCTCGCGCTGCTGCTGACGGTGGAGAACGCGCTCAACCAGATCTGGGGCGTCGGCACGAACCGCCCCTTCCTCAGGCGGGTGGGCCTGCACCTGCTGATGCTGGCTATCGGCCCGCCCTTGCTGGGCCTGAGCCTGTGGGCCGATCGTATGCTCGTCGCCTCGCTCGGCCTGATCGGCCCGCTGCCGCCCTCGCTGGCCTTCGTGCTGGACCTGGCCTCGCGCTGCTGTGCGTGGCGGGGCTGTCCGCGATGTTCTATTTCGTGCCGAACGCGCGGTGCGCCGACGCGCCGCGCTCGCAGGCGGCCTCCTCGCCGGCATCGCGATCGAACTGGGCAAGCGCGGCTTCGCGGCCTGGCTGCTCAAGGTGCCGACCTACAAGGCGATGTACGGCGCCTTCGCGGTCTTCCCCGCCTTCCTGCTGTGGGTGTACTTCTCGTGGCTGGTGACGCTGGCCGCGGCGCTCGTGGCGGCCGGCATCGCTCCGGCCCCGAAGCCGCGGGCTCGTGCGCCACGCTAGCGCGTGGCGCGACCGGCGGAGCGGCACCCTGAAGCCGGAGCAGGTCGACCTGCTGTGGGTCTATGTCGGCGCGGTGAACGGGTGGCGTGACGACGCGCAATAGCATTCCTCGGAGGCCGAGTGGCTTGACATTGACGTACGACTTAACGTACGCTTCTCTTGACTTCGGAGCTCAGCATGACGACCCTTACCGCAAGCGAAGCTCGCGCGAGCCTGTATCGACTCATCGACCAGGCGGCCGAGTCTCATCAGCCCATTCTCATCGCCGGCAAGCGAAGCAGCGCCATGCTCGTTTCGGCAGAGGACTGGCAAGCAATACAAGAAACGCTTTACCTGCTCTCGGTGCCGGGCATGCGCGAATCCATCAAGAAGGGCAGGGCCGAACCTCTCGACAAGAGCGCCAAGGGACTTGACTGGTGAAGTGGAACGTCGTCTATGCGAAAGAGGCAGTCAAGGACGCCAGGAAGCTTGCAGCGGCCGGCTTGAAGCCCAAGGGACTGCAACTCCTCGCGCTTCTCGCAATCGACCCGTTCCAGAACCCGCCGCCCTTCGAGAAGCTCGTCGGAGATCTCGAAGGCAGCTACTCCAGACGGATCAACATCCAGCATCGCCTGGTCTACGAAGTATTCAAGAAAGAGC
>CAWFRK010000011.1:0-54407 GCA_963818175.1 uncultured beta proteobacterium
ACACGAAGGCGTCCATCGACAACACGCCGTGCGCGATGCCGCCTTCGATCACGCTGGCCGGTAGCGCCGAAGCCGCCGCGCCTGCAGCCACCAGCAGGGGCCAGAAGTGTTCGGTGGTCGGGTGCGCGCGCTGTGCATGCGGCGCCTGCGCCAGCGTCTGGCGCAGCCTGGCGCTGTCACCTCGGACGACGCCATCACGCACCCAGGCCGCGAACTCGGCGGCATAGGCCTCTTTGCTGCCCGTGCCTAAGCGGAACTCGGACAGGTTGTGCGTCAGGCTGCCCGAGCCCACGATCAGCACGCCCTCTCGGCCAGCGGCGCCAGCGCCGCGCCGAAGGCCCAGGCGGCATCGCCGTCCAGCCGCAAGGGCAGCGAAACCTGGAACACAGGCACGTCGGCTTCGGGTACAGGTGCAGCAAGGGCACCCAGGCGCCATGGTCCAGGCCACGGCGCTCGTCGGACTGGGGCGCCCAGCCGGCGCGCTGCAGCAGCTCCAGCGCGCGCCGCGCCAGCTCGGGGTGGCCGTCGACGGGATAGGCGATTTCATACAGCGCCGGGTCGAAGCCGCCGAAGTCGTGAATCGTTTGCGGTTGGGACACCAGGCCCACACGCGGGCTTGGCGTCATCCAGTGCGGCGACACGACGAGCACTGCACGGGGCCGAGGCAGCGCCCGGCCCAGCGCGGTCAAGCGTGGCCCAGCGAGGCCGGGCTCAAGCGCGAAGGTCGGTGCGCCGTGCGAGACGAACAGGCTGGGCAGGCGGATCATGGTGACGACACTCCTGGATGGGTTGGGTGATCGCCGGCTTTTCAGCGCGCGGCGGTGCGCACGGCCAGCCTGGCGTCCACCGAAGCCGGCCGGCACCGCTGATCACCAGCGAAACCGAGGCTGCGAGCAGCGCTAGCGCCGAACTCGTAGCCGTTGTTGGCCAAGAACAGGCCCTTGTCGATGTGCACCGAAAAGATGGCTACGAGCATGGCGAAGGCCAGTGCCGCGGCCGCGGGTCGCACCAGCAGGCCGAACAGCAGCGCCAGGCCACCGAAGAACTCGGCACTGCCGGCCAGCAAGGCCATCAGGTAGCCCGGCGTGAGGCCGATCGACGCCATGAACTGGCCCGTGCCTTCCAGGCCGTAGCCGCCGAAGGCGCCGAACAGCTTCTGCGCGCCGTGCGCCACGAAGATGACGCCGATGGGAAGGCGCAGGGCCAGCGGGCCCCAGCCGGCGCCGGTGGCCAGCAGGCGTTGGAAGGCGCGGGGGGTGTTGACGTTGCTCATGGTGTGTTCCTGTCGATGGGTTGTGAGTCGATGGCCAGACTTTAGAAGTTGCGAAGGAAGAGATAAACATGGTTGAATGAGATCAACTATCCGCAAGTGAGACAAATGGACCGGTTCGAAGAGATGCGCGTGTTCGCCGCCGTGGTCGACGCCGGCAGCTTCGTCGGCGCGTCGGGAGCGCTCGAGATGTCCAAGGCGGCGGTCTCCCGCTACGTCGCGGAACTGGAGTCGCGGCTGGGGGTGCGGCTGCTGCATCGCACCACGCGCAAGCTCTCGCTGACCCCGGAAGGCGAGGTCTTCCACGCGCGCTGCCGCGAACTGCTGGGCGGCGTCGACGAGGCCGAGGCGGAGATCACCTCGCGCAGCGGCGAGGCCAGCGGCCTGTTGCGCATCAACGTGCCCTTCTCCTTCGGCCTGCTGCACCTGGCGCCGCTGTGGGTGGAGTTCATGGCGCTGCACCCGAAGGTCACGCTCGACGTGACGCTGGCCGACCGCGTGGTCGATCTCGTCGAGGAGGGCTTCGACATGGCGGTGCGCATCGCGCGCCTGCCCAACTCGTCGCTGGTCAGCCGGCCACTCACGTCGACGCGCCTGGTGCTGTGCGCGTCGCCGGCCTACCTGCACGCGCGCGGCCAGCCGACCCACCCGTCCGACCTGGCAAGCCACGATGTGCTGGCCTACAGCCTGTTCTCGATGGGCGACCAGTGGGAGTTCACGGTCCGGAGGGTCTGGGCGTCGTCGGTGAAGGTGACGCCGCGCATGCGCACCAACAGCGGCGACA
Source organism: uncultured beta proteobacterium (assembly GCA_963818175.1). Classification (GTDB taxonomy): domain Bacteria; phylum Pseudomonadota; class Gammaproteobacteria; order Burkholderiales; family Burkholderiaceae_C; genus Caldimonas. The sequence continues at coordinate 2,055 of CAWFRK010000011.1, forward strand.
CCTGCCGCGTGGCCGCGCTGCGCGACCAGGGCATCGTGCTGCAGCCCAGCTTCCTGGTCGGGACCGGACCTGCTGGCCGGCACGCTGGTGGAAGTGATGCCGGCCTGGCGCTCGGTCGAGCTGGGCGTCTACGCGGTCTACCCCTCGCGCAAGTTCGTCTCGCCGAAGGTCCGGCTGATGATCGAGTTCCTGGTCAACGCCTTCAGGATGCGCGCCTGGCCGGCGTGAAGGTTCAAGCGGCGCGCATCCGCCGCGCAGTCACGCGTTGCCCAGGCCCTGGCAGGAGATGAGGAGACATGGCGAACACCGTACCTTGGGCTTTGTCCCACACCCAGATCGCCGTCGAGGTGGTCGCCACGATCGCCTTCGCCCTGTCTGGCGTGATCGAGGGCGCACGCAAGCGCCTGGACGCGGTGGGCATCTGCGTGGTCGCCGGGCTGGCCGCCTTCGGGGGCGGCACCGTGCGCGACATCCTGCTCGATCGCCGCCCGCTGTTCTGGGTGCAGCACGCGGGCTGGGTCTGGGCGCTGCTCACGCTCTGCATTGGCGCCATGTTGTTCATGCGCGCACGCCATCTCGAACCGACCGAGCGTGCCATGCAGTGGCCCGACGCGCTGGGGCTCGGCCTGTTCACCGCCGGTGGCACTCAGATCGCGATCGATGCCGGCATGCCGCCTGTCATCTCCGTGATCCTGGGCATGGTCACCGCTGTCTTCGGTGGTGTGCTGCGCGACGTCGTCTGCAACGAGATCCCGCGAGCGTTCAGTGACCATCGGCCGTACGCCATCTGCTCGTTCGTCGGCGGCTGGGTGATGGTGCTGGCGCACGCGGCAGACCTGCCCCAGTGGGGCGCCCTTCTCGCCGCGGCCGGCACCGCGACCGCTCTTCGCGCTGCCGCCGTGGCCATGGACTGGCGACTCCCTGCCTGGCAGGCGGGCGCACCTGTGCGGGATGAGCCCAATGACCCTCCGCGCCGCTGAATCCCGCAGCGCCATTCCTTGCCCAACTCACAGCGGGCCGCCAGCCGATGCACGGCTGTTGTTCAAGTTCCCGCTGGGCCGAAAGCACACGGGCTCGCGGACTCAGTCAATCTCCTCGACGGTAGCCTCGCTCGCGATATCCGAGTCGAGCCGCTGCATGTTCTCCAGCATCTTCAGCAGGTAGTGCAGCGTGTGCGTCACGTCGTTGATCGAAAAATCCCCAAGGATCTGCTCGTAGTAGGCGTGGATCTTCGGTAGCGCCTGCACCAGCCAGACGTGGCGTCCGGAGTCCGTCATCGTCACGAGACGAGACCGCCGGTCACGCCCATCGGCGTTGATCGCCAGGTGCCCGTCGCGCTCCATCCGGCTGATCAGGCCGGACAGTTCTGCCTGCTCACCATCAGGTAACGCGCCAGGTCGCCCACGCTCATGCCGCCCTCGACCTTGGGCGGGACAACGCGCCCAGCACCGCCCACTGCTGCGTCGTCAGGCCCTCCTTCTCGACCGCGCGAGACCCGTTTTATGCAACATGTTTGCGCATTGATAGAGGCGAAAGAACAACCTGTTGGCCAATTCCATCTTCGCAGATGCCTCAGATGCGCTAGGGAAAACCATGATCTCTCCAGAGAAGAAGCACTTGCGGCAGGCGTGCAAAACACTACTATACGTCAATATATTGACATATCAAGACGGGCCATGCGCAAGCTCGGACGCGCGATCGTAACCCTCACAACCGACAGGAAGCATGATGCAAAGATTCGAAGGCAAGACGGTCGTCGTGACCGGTAGGCGGCATCGGCGGAGCAACCTGGCGCTCGTTGCGCCGCACCCTGGTCGGCGCGGCCGCCATGCTGACGCTTTCGGCCGTCAGCGGCCCCCTGTGGGCGCAGCCGGCCTCCTGGCCGACCAAGCCGGTGCGCCTGGTCATCGGTTTCGCCCCCGGCGGCGGCACCGACGTGATGGCCCGAGTCGTCGCGCAAGGCCTGTCCGAGGCGCTGGGCACGACCGTCATCGTCGACAACAAGCCCGGCGCCAGCGGCAACCTGGCCGCCGGCGAGGTGGTCAGGGCCGCGCCCGACGGCTACACCCTGATGGTGGCGCCGACCTCGGTCGAGACCGCCAACCCCTCGCTCTTCAAGGCCAACTTCAACCCGGCCAAGGACCTGACGCCGGTGGGCAGCATCGGCGTGACCGCGATGTACGTGGTGGCCAAGCCGGACATCACGGTCAAGAACGCCAAGGAACTGGTGGACTTCGGCAAAGCCAATCCGGGCAAGCTGTCCTACGCCTCGTCGGGCGCGGGCACGCCTCCGCACCTGGCGGCCGAGCTCTTCAAGATGCGCACCGGCATCGTCGCCACCCACATCCCCTACCGCGGCTCGGCCCCGGCCCTTCAGGACGTGATGGCCGGCCAGGCCGACTACGTCTTCGACCCCGGCATCGCCTTCCAGCACATCCGCTCGGGCAAGGTGAAGCTGCTGGGCGTGGCCAGTGCCAAGCGCTCGCCCTTCTTCCCCGAAGTGCCGACGCTGGCCGAGCAAGGCATCAAGGGGGCCGAGCTCGACATCTGGTTCGGCATGTGGGCGCCGAACGGCACGCCGCCCGAGATCGTCGCCCGGCTCAACCGCGAACTGGCAAAGGTGCTGGCGCTGCCGGCGCTCAAGCAGCGCTTTGCCGACCTCGGCGCGGAGCCGACTGCGCTGGATCAAGCCGCCTTCCGCAAGCTCCTCGGCGAAGAAGAACGCCTGCTGACGACACTGATCAAGACCCAGAAGATCACCGTCGACTGACCAGGCCGCATCAACTCCCACCCCCATTTGGCACCCACCATGCACAGCGACACATCTCCCCAATCAGCCGAACTCCTCTGGACTCCCGGCCCGGAACAACTGCAATCGAGCCGCCTGGTGCAGTACCAGCGCTGGCTCGAGCAGGAAAAAGGGGTCGTCACCCGCGACTACGCCGAGTTGTGGCGCTGGTCGGTGGAGGACATCGAGCGGTTCTGGCAATCGATCTGGAGCTTCTTCGACGTGCAGGCCGACGGGAGCCGTGAGCCGGCCTTGGGCCGCCGCACCATGCCGGGGGCGCAATGGTTCCCCAATGCCCGACTGAACTTTGCCGAGCATGTCTTCCGCAATGCCACGCCGGACCAGCCCGCGGTCATCGCACGCAGTGAAGACGCGCCATTGCAACGCATCTCGTGGGCCGAACTGGAGCGATCGACCGCCGCACTTGCAGCCACCTTGCGCGGTTGGGGTGTCCGTCCCGGTGACCGGGTCGCAAGCTACATGCCGAACCGACCCGAGACCCTGATCGCCTTCCTGGCCTGCGCCAGCATCGGTGCCATCTGGTCGAGTTGTGCGCCGGACATGGGCGCTTCGGTGGTGCTGGACCGCCTGCGCCAGACCGAACCCAAGGTGCTGTTCGCCATCGACAGCTACAGCTACAAGGGCAAGCACCATGACCGGAGCGCCGTGGTGAACGAGTTGCTGGCCGGCCTGCCCAGCGTCGAGCGCGTGGTGCAGGTGGCCGGTCCGCTGGCCGGCGGGCGGGAGGTCGACTGGCGAAACCATTCGCGCTGGGAGTCCGCGCTCCTCAACGATGCCGCGCCCCCTACGAACGCCTTCCGTTCGAGCATCCGCTCTGGATCCTGTACTCGTCGGGGACCACGGGTTTGCCGAAGGCCATGGTGCACAGCCAGGGCGGCATCCTGCTGACGCACCTCAAGGAAATGGGGCTGCAGAACGACCTGCGCCCCGGAGACCGCCTGCTCTTCCTGGGGAGCACGAGCTGGGCCGTCTGGAACCTGCTGGTGGGCGCGCTGGTGACCGGCGCTTCGATCGTCCTGTACGACGGCCACCCGTCCTGGCCCGATGGCGACGCGCTCTGGCGCTTCATGGACGAACACGAGGTCGCCGTCTTCGGCTGTGGAGCCGCCTTCCTCATCAGCTGCATGAAGGATGGCCTGCGGCCGAAAGACCATGCCCCGCTCGCGAAGCTGCGCAGCATCCTGTCCACCGGGTCCCCGCTGCCGACCGACGCCTTCGAATGGGTTTACCAGAACGTCAAGCCCGACATCTGGCTCGCCTCCGTCAGCGGGGGCACGGATATCGCCTCGTGCTTCGTCGCCTGCGCTCCGACGCTGCCGGTGCGTGCAGGGGAGATCCAGTGTGCGGAGCTTGGCGTGGCCGCTTATGCCTTCAACGACGCGGGGCATCCCGTGGTCGACGAGGTCGGCGAACTGGTGATCACCCAGCCCATGCCCTCGATGCCGGTGTCGTTCTGGAACGATCCGGATGGGCAGCGCTACCGCGAGAGCTTTTTCGAGATGTTCCCGGGCGTGTGGCGCCAAGGTGACTGGATACGCTTCACGTCCTATGGCAGCTCGGTGATCTACGGTCGATCGGACAGCACGATCAACCGCTTCGGCATCCGGATCGGCACCGCCGAAATCTACCGGGTCGTGGAGGAATTGCCCGAGGTGCTCGACAGCATGGTCGTCGATCTCGAATACCTGGGTCGCCCGTCCTTCATGCCCTTGTTCGTGGTGCTGCGACCCGGGGCCGAACTGGACGACACGCTCGTCGAACGCATCAGCCAGCAAATCCGCACCAAGGCCTCGGCCCGCCATGTTCCCGATGCCGTGGTCCAGGTGAGTGAAGTTCCACGCACCCTGAGCGGCAAGAAGATGGAGGTTCCCGTGCGCAAGCTCCTGCTGGGCGCGGAGCTGGGCAAGGTTGCCAGCCCGGACGCCATGCAGAACCCATCCAGCCTGGACTTCTTCGCCGAGTACGCCAAGGCGCTTCCTCATCAGCGATAGATCTCACTTGGCCCGGCAGCCTCCTGAGCGCTACTCCAGAGGCTGCGTTTCGGCACCTTCGTCTGCAGAGTGCCTCTCTGCGTCGATCCGCTGCATGTTCTCGAGGATCTTGAGCAGGTAGTGCAGCGTGTGCGTGACGTCGTTGACCGAGAAGTCGGCAAGGATCTCGTCGTAGTACGCGCGGATCTTGGGCAGGGCAAGGACTTGCCACACATGGCGTCCCGATTCCGTCATCGTGACCACGCGTGATCGGCGATCCTGCCCGCTCGGCGCCACGGCGACGTGTCCGTCGCGCTCCATGCGGCTGATGAGGCCCGAAAGGTTCTGCCGGCTCACCATCAGGTAGCGGGCCAGGTCGCCAATGCTCATGCCGCCCTGCGCCTTCTCGCGCGACAGGGCGCCCAGGACCGCCCACTGCTGCGTCGTCAGCCCTTCCTCCTCGACCGCGCGGCTGCCCGTTTTATGCAACATGTTGGCGCATTGGTACAGGCGAAAGAACAACCTGTTGGCGAGTTCCATCTTCGTTTCGTCTGTCTTACGCATCGGGTTTACCACTACGTTCATCATTTAAAAAATAGCTTGAGCTTCAGCCAAGCTCACCTATAGTTACGTCAACATATTGACGTATCTAAGCGAGCAATGTGACGCATCTTCGATCAATCTGGCAACCCTTGCAACGGAGACATGAAATGAACCAGCGATTCGACAACCAGACCGTCATCGTCACCGGAGGCGGTGGCGGCATCGGCGGAGCCACCTGCCGGCGCTTCGGCAGGGAGGGCGCCCGTGTCGCCGTGTTCGACCTCAACGTCGAGGCGGCGGAGAAGGTCGCTGCCGCGATCCGCGCCGAGGGGGGTGTCGCCGAGGCCTTCCATTGCGACATCACCGACCGCGCCAGCGTGAACGCGGCTGTCGAGGCGGCCGAGTCGAAGCTCGGCCCGATCGACGTGCTGGTCAACAACGCCGGCTGGGATGTGTTCAAGCCGTTCACGAAGACCGAGCCGGCCCAGTGGGACAAGCTCATCGCGATCAACCTGACGGGCGCGCTGCACATGCACCATGCCGTGCTGCCGGGCATGGCGGCGCGCAAGAAGGGCCGCATCGTCAACATCGCATCCGACGCGGCTCGCGTCGGCTCGTCCGGCGAGGCGGTCTATGCGGCGTGCAAGGGTGGCCTGGTCTCGTTCTCCAAGACCATCGCGCGTGAGCATGCCCGGCACGGGATCACCGTGAACGTGGTCTGCCCCGGCCCCACCGACACCGCGCTGTTCGCCGACTACAAGGAAGGCGCCGGCAACCCCGAGAAGCTGATGGAGGCGTTCACGCGCTCCATTCCGCTGGGCCGCATCGGCCAGCCCGACGACCTGCCGGGCGCGATCGCCTTCTTCGCCAGCGACGACGCCGGCTTCATCACCGGCCAGGTGCTCAGCGTCTCGGGCGGCCTGACCATGAACGGCTGAAGCCGTTCCTCCACTGCACGGCTGAGCCACTCCATCCACCCATCGGAAAGACCATCATGGAATTCGAAGACATCCTGTACGAAGTGCGCAACGGCGTCGCCTGGATCACGATCAACCGGCCCGACAAGATGAACTCGTTTCGCGGCCAGACCTGCGACGAGCTGATCAAGGCGCTCAACAAGGCCGGCTACGACCGCAACGTCGGCGCCATCGTGCTGGCCGGCGCCGGCGACCGGGCCTTCTGCACCGGCGGCGACCAGTCCGCCCACAACGGCAACTACGACGGCCGCGGCACCATCGGCCTGCCGATGGAAGAGCTGCACACCGCCATCCGCGACGTGCCCAAGCCGGTGATCGCCCGCGTGCAGGGCTTCGCCATCGGCGGCGGCAACGTGCTGTGCACGATCTGCGACCTGACCATCTGCTCCGAGAAGGCCCAGTTCGGCCAGGTCGGCCCGAAGATGGGCTCGGTCGATCCCGGCTACGGCACCGCCTTCCTGGCCCGCGTGGTCGGCGAGAAGAAGGCGCGCGAGATCTGGTACCTGAACCGCCGCTACTCCGGCGCCGAAGCCGTGGCGATGGGCCTGGCCAACGTCTGCGTGCCGCACGACCAGCTCGACGCCGAAGTGCAGAAGTGGGGCGAGGAAATGTGCGAGCGCAGCCCGACCGCGCTGGCCATCGCCAAGCGCAGCTTCAACATGGACACCGCCCACCAGAGCGGCATCGCCGGCATGGGCATGTACGCGCTCAAGCTGTACTACGACACCGAAGAGTCGCGCGAGGGCGTCAACGCGCTGAAGGAAAAGCGCAAGCCGGACTTCCGCAAGTACGCCAAGTAGCAGGCCACCGCGACGAAGCCGGACCTTCGGTGCGGCCGCAGTTCCGCCAGCTGCACCGTCACGGAGACAACGCATGAACCCCTATCTCGACGAAGACCTCGTCGCGCTCGCCGACCACGCGCGGCGCTTCGCCACCGACCGCGTCGCCCCCGGCTTTCTCGAACGCGACAAGACCCGCGTGCTGGAGCGCAGCCTGATGCGCGAGATGGGCGAGATGGGCTTCATCGCGCCCGAGTTGCCGGAGGAGTTCGGCGGCCAGGGCACCGGCTGCCTGGCGGCGGGCGTCATCCACGAGGAGATCGCTCGCGCCGATCTGAGCATCTCCTACATCAACCTGCTGGCGTCGTTGAACGGCCAGATCCTGTCGCAGCACGGGCGGCCCGAGGTGGTGAAGCCCTGGCTCGCCAAGCTCACCCGCGGCGAGGCGCTGTTCGCGATCGCGCTGACGGAGCCGCGCGGCGGCTCGGATGCGGCCAACCTGCGCCTGCGCGTCGAGCGCGTCGGCGACGAGTACGTCCTCAACGGCGAGAAGACATCGATCTCCGCGGCGGACCAGGCCGATGCCGTGGTGGTCTTCGGCCGCACCGGAACGGTGGAGTCGGCGGCCCACGGCGTGACGGCGCTGCTGGTGCCCGACGGACGTCGCCGGCCTCACGCGCAACCGCTTCGACTGCCACGGCCAACGCGCCATCGGGCGCGGCTCGCTGTTCTTCGAGAACGTGCGCGTGCCGGTGAGTCACCGTCTCGGCGACGAGAACAAGGGATTCGTGCAGGTGATGCAGGGCTTCGACTTCTCGCGCGCGCTGATCGGCCTGCAGGTGCTCGCCGTCGCTCGCGTCGCGCTCGAGGAAACCTGGGAGTACGTGGCGCAGCGCGAGGCGTTCGGCAAGCCGCTGTCGGCCTTCCAGGGCGTGTCGCATCCGCTCGCCGATTTCGACACGCAGGTCGAGGCGGCGCGCCTGCTTTGCCTGCAGACCCTGTGGCTGAAGGACAAGGGCGCGCCGCACAGCGCCGAGGCCGCGATGTGCAAGTGGTGGGCGCCGAAGCTCGCCTACGACGTCATCCACCAGTGCCTGCTGATGTTCGGCCACGGCGGCTACGACCGCGGCGTGATGGAGCAGCGCCTGCGCGACGTGCTCGGCTTCCAGATCGGCGACGGCACGGCCCAGATCATGAAGACCATCATCGCGCGCACCCGGGCCGGCCGTGCCGCGGTCCCGGTCTAGCGAGCCGATCGATCCAACACCATCGAAAAGGAGACAAGCCATGGAATTCGACACCGTCTTGCTGCCGCCGCGGCGCGACACCAGCATCGCTCAAGGTTTCTGGTTCGACCGCACCATCAACGACGAGCTCGACGCCTGCGTCGCGGGCTACCCCGACAAGCCGGCCCTGACGGCCGTGCAGGTCGAAACGGGTGCCGTGCGGCGCTTCACCTACCGCGAACTCGCGACCATGGCCGACCGCATCGCGGTGGGCTTGTCCCGACTGGGCGTCGGCAAGAACGACGTGGTGGCGTTGCAGCTTCCGAACTGGTGGCAGTTCACGCTGACCTACCTGGCCTGCTCGCGCATCGGCGCCGTCCTCAACCCGCTGATGCACATCTTTCGCGAACGCGAGCTGTCGTTCATGCTCGCCCACGGCGAAGCGAAGGTCGCGATCGTGCCGAAGAACTTCCGCGGCTTCGATCACGAGCAGATGCTCGAAGGGCTGAAGACCACGCTGCCCGCGTCTGAAGCATGTCGTGGCCGTCGGCGGCACCGGGCCGAACAGCTTCGACGCTCTGCTGGCGAATCCCCGGTGGGAGCTCGAGCCCGACGCGCAGCAGATCCTGACGCGCCATCGGCCAGGACCGGACGATGTGACGCAGCTCATCTACACCTCCGGAACCACCGGCGAACCGAAGGGCGTGATGCACACGGCGAACACGCTGATGGCCAACATCATTCCCTACGCCGAGCGGCTCGCGCTGGGCAGCGGCGATGTCGTGCTGATGGCCTCGCCCATGGCGCACCAGACCGGCTTCATGTACGGCCTGATGATGCCGATCATGCTGCGCGCCAGCGCCGTGCTGCAGGACGTGTGGGAGCCGAAGAAGGCAACCGAGCTGATTCGCGGCGAGGGTGTCAGCTTCACGATGGCCTCGACCCCGTTCCTGACCGACCTGACCAAGACCGTGCAGGAATCGGGCAGTCCGGTGCCCACGCTGAAGACGTTCCTGTGTGCCGGCGCGCCGATCCCCGGCGCGCTGGTCGAGCAGGCGCGCAAGGTGCTGGGCACCAAGATCGTGTCCGCCTGGGGCATGACCGAGAACGGCGCCGTCACGCTGATCAAGCTGGACGACGACGACCAACTCGCGTTCACCACGGACGGCTGTCCGCTGCCGGGCGTGGAGGTGAAGGTCGTCGACTTCGATGGGAACACCCTGCCACCTGGCGAGGTGGGAAGGCTCGTCGTGCGCTCGTGTTCGAACTTCGGCGGCTACCTGAAGCGTCCGCAGCTGAACAACACCGATGCGCACGGCTGGTTCGACACCGGCGACCTCGCACGCATGGACGCCGACGGCTACATCCGCATCAGCGGCCGCAGCAAGGACGTGATCATCCGCGGCGGCGAGAACATCCCCGTGTTCGAGATCGAGGCGCTGCTGTACCGCCACCCGGCGGTGGCGCAGGTCGCGATCGTCGCCTATCCCGACGAGCGCCTGGGCGAACGAGCCTGCGCCATCGTCGTGCCCAAGCCGGGGCAGTCCATCGACTTCACCGGCATGGTCGAGTTCCTGAAGGCGCAGAAGGTCGCCGTCCAGTACATCCCGGAGCGCCTGATCGTGCGCGACGCGATGCCGGCCACGCCGTCCGGAAAGATCCAGAAGTTCAAGCTGCGCGACATGTTGCGCGACGGCACGCTCTGACCCGGCTGATCCCGCACACCCAACATGAGAACCCCGTGGCTACATCCTCGAAATTCGTGGAACAACCCATCGTCCTCGTCGAACGCGTCGGTCGCGTCGGCATCGTCACGCTGAACCGGCCGCAGCAACTCAACGCCCTCAACGATGCGCTCATGGATGCGCTGGGCGAGGCCCTCCTGGCCCTGGACGGCGACGACGGCATCGGCGCCATCGTCGTCACCGGTGGCCCGAAGGCCTTTGCCGCCGGCGCCGACATCGCCGCGATGGCCGACTGGACCTACATGGACGTCTACCGCGATGACTTCATCACGCGCAACTGGGAGACGATCCGCCGCGTGCGCAAGCCGGTGATCGCCGCGGTGGCCGGCTTCGCGATGGGCGGCGGCTGCGAGCTGGCGCTGGCGTGCGACATCGTGGTCGCGGCCGAGAGCGCGAAGTTCGCGCTGCCCGAGATCAAGCTCGCCATGTTGCCCGGCGCCGGCGGCACGCAGCGCCTGCCGCGTGCCGTCGGCAAGGCCAAGGCGATGGACATGTGCCTGTCGGCACGCACGCTCTCCGCGGCGGAAGCGGACCGCTACGGACTGGTGTCGCGCGTCGTCGCCGACGAGCGGCTGATCGACGAGGCGCTCGCGCTCGCCTCCACCATCGCGGGCTACTCGCTGCCCGCGCTGATGGCCATCAAGGAGTCGGTCAACCGCGCCTACGAGTCGTCGCTGGCCGAAGGCATCTGGTTCGAGCGGCGCCAGCTGCATGCCCGCTTCGCGAGCGAGGACGCGCACGAAGGCATGAAGGCCTTCCTCGAGAAACGCAAGCCGGTCTTCGCCCATCGCTGAACCCACTTCACAGGCAACCCCATGGCCATCGACAACGAATCCTTCGAGCTGCTGCTCGCGTCCGTGCAGCGCTTCGTGCGTGAACGCCTCGTGCCGGCCGAAGATGCCGTGGAGGAGCACGACGAGGTCCCGGCCGACATCGTCGAGGACATGAAGGAGATGGGCCTGTTCGGCCTGTCGATCCCCGAGGAATACGGCGGCATCGGGCTGTCGATGAGCCAGGAGTGCCGCGTCGCCTACGAGATCGGGCACACCGCGCTGGCCTTCCGGTCGGTGTTCGGCACCAACGTCGGCATCGGGTCGCAGGGCATCCTGATGGACGGCACCGAGGCGCAGAAGCAGGACCTCCTGCCGCGCGTCGCGACCGGCGAGCTGATCATGTCCTTCGCGCTGACCGAGCCCGACGCGGGCTCCGACTCGGCGGCGGTCAAGACGCGCGGCGAGCTCGTGAAAGACGGCGACGGCGACCACTACATCCTCAACGGCAGCAAGCGCTTCATCACCAACGCGCCGCGCGCCGGTGCGTTCACGCTGATGGCGCGCACCGACGGTCCCGGCGCCGGCGGCATCTCGGCCTTCGTCGTTCCGGCTGACGCGAAAGGCCTGAGCCTGGGCAAGCCCGACAAGAAGATGGGGCAGCGCGGCACCAAGACCTGCGACGTCATCCTCGACAACGTGCGCGTGCCCGCCGCCAACATCATCGGCGGCAAGCCCGGACAGGGCTTCAAGACGGCGATGAAGGTGCTCGACCGCGGGCGGCTGCACATCTCGGCGGTTGCCTGCGGCATGGCGCAGCGCATCCTGAACGAGGCGGTGGCCTATGCGCGCGAGCGCAAGCAGTTCGGCAAGCGCATCGGCGACTTCCAGCTCGTCCAGGCGATGCTGGCCGACAGCCAGGCCGAGCTGTATGCCGGCTGGAGCATGGTGCAGGACTGCCGCGCTGCGCTACGACGCCAAGGGCGCGCCCAGCGTCAGCGACCCGCACGTCAGCATGCTGGCCTCGTGCTGCAAGCTGTTCTGCACCGAGATGGTCGGCCGTGTCGCCGACCGTGGCGTGCAGGTGCACGGCGGCTCCGGCTACATCAACGAGTACCCGGTCGAGCGCTTCTACCGCGACGTGCGGCTGCTGCGCCTGTACGAAGGCACGACGCAGATCCAGCAACTGATCATCGGCCGCGAGCTGATGCGGTCGCGATTGACAGCACTGAACAAGGAGATCGAGATGAGTTCCACTTCCTCGCGCCAGGGCTTTCGCTGGGACGATCCGCTGCGCTCGACGCGCAACTCAGCGGCGACGAGCGCGCGATCCGCGACGCGGCGCATGCGTACTGCCAGGAGCGGCTGCTGCCGCGCGTCAGAGGCGTTCCGTCACGAGAAGACCGATCCGGCCATCTTTCGCGAGATGGGCGAGATCGGCCTGCTCGGGCCGACGATCCCCGAGGCGTACGGCGGCACCGGCCTCAACTACGTCAGCTACGGCCTGATCGCGCGCGAGGTCGAGCGCGTGGACTCCGGCTACCGCTCGATGATGAGCGTGCAGTCGTCGCTGGTGATGGTGCCCATCAACGAATTCGGCAACGAAGCGACGAAGCAGAAGTACCTGCCGAAGCTCGCCAGTCGGCGAATGGATCGGCTGCTTCGGCCTGACCGAGCCGAACCACGGTTCCGACCCCGGCAGCATGATCACGCGCGCGAAGAAGGTGCCCGGCGGCTACAGCCTCAGCGGCGCGAAGATGTGGATCACCAACAGCCCGATCGCCGACGTGTTCGTGGTCTGGGCCAAGGACGACGAGGGCGAGATCCGCGGCTTCGTGCTGGACAAGGGCGCCAAGGGCCTGTCCGCCCCGGCGATCCACGGCAAGGTGGGCCTGCGTGCGTCGATCACCGGCGAGATCGTGATGGACGAGGTGTTCTGCCCCGAGGAGAACGCCTTCCCCGAGGTGCGGGGCCTGAAAGGCCCGTTCACCTGCCTGAACAGCGCGCGCTTCGGCATCGCCTGGGGCGCGCTGGGCGCCGCCGAGGACTGCTACCAGCGGGCACGCCAGTACGTGCTGGACCGCAAGCAGTTCGGCCGGCCCCTGGCCGCCAACCAGCTGGTCCAGAAGAAGCTGGCCGACATGCTGACCGAGATCACGCTCGGCCTGCAGGGCTGCCTGCGGCTGGGCCGCATGAAGGACGAGGGCCCGGCCGCGGTGGAGATCACCAGCATCATGAAGCGCAACAGCTGCGGCAAGGCACTGGACATCGCGCGCGTCGCGCGCGACATGCTGGGCGGCAACGGCATCAGCGACGAGTTCGGCGTCGCGCGCCACCTGGTCAATCTCGAGGTGGTGAACACCTACGAGGGCACGCATGACGTGCACGCGCTCATCCTCGGGCGAGCCATCACGGGGATCGCGGCTTTCAGTTGACCGCCCGTCCCATCGGAGGTTGCCAATGACATTGCTTCGAAAGTGCCTGCTCGAGTTGCCGGACACGCCACCACACGATATGCCATCGGTGTCGACACGGGCATCGCCGTCATCCAGGAGCGGGTGTGATGAGGGCTGCCTACATCACTGGCCATGGTGGCAACGAGGTTGTCTGCATCGGCGAGCGTCCGCGCCCGGTGCGGCAGGCCGGCGAGGTGCTCGTTCGCCTGCGTGCCGCCACCGTCAACCGAGTGGACCTGTACATGCGCGACAGCGGCGCGGGCATCACTCACCCGCTGCCGATGATCATGGGGCTGGACGGCGCCGGCACCGTGGCCGAACTGGACGACGACGAGCGCGCGCTGCGCCTGGGGCAGCGCGTTGTGGTCCACCCGGGCATCGCCTGCGGTCGCTGCGAGTTCTGCCTGCGCGGAGACGACGTGCTGTGCACCGCCATGCAGCTGCTGGGCGAGCACCGCGACGGCACCTTTGCCGAGTACGTCAGCATCCCGGCGCGCAATGTGTTCCCGTTGCCCGAGGGCTGGGACGATGCCGAGGCCGCCGCGCTGGGCGTCAACCACCTGACCGCCTGGCGGATGCTCTTCACGCAGGCGCGGTTGCAGCCGCACGAGACGGTGCTGATCTTCGGCATCGGCGGCGGCGTGTCGCTGGCGGCGTTGCAACTGGCGAAGGCGGCCGGCGCACGCGCGATCGTCACTTCGCGCGATGCCGCAAAGCTCGAGCGCGCCGTTGCGCTGGGTGCCGACGAGGCCGTGAACGGCACGACCCAGGACATCGCGAAGACCGTGCTGGCGCTGACCGGCGGACGCGGCGTCGACGTGGTGATCGAGAACGTCGGCGCGGCCGTCTGGGGCGCGGCGCTGAAGAGCCTGGTGCGCGGCGGTCGGCTCGTGACCTGTGGCGCGACGAGCGGTGACCAGCCGGGCGCGGATTTGCGCCGCATGTTCATCCGCCAGCTGAAGGTCTTCGGCTCGACGCTGGGCACGCTGGCCGAGTTTGCCGACCTGCTGGCGCTCTGCAGCCGGACCGGCCTGCGACCCATCATCGATTCCAGCCACGCGCTGGCGAACGTCACGGACGCCTTGGATCGACTGGAGTCGGGGCGGCAGTTCGGGAAGGTGGTGGTCACGATCGGCGGGTAGTAGCCGCGAGACGCCGTTAAGCGGACCTTGAAATCGATGATTTCAAGGGGAAGCGGACATTACAAGAAGTGACTTGGGACGGGGCCCCTGTTTCGCGCGATCATCGTCGTGGGTTCTGAAACCCGCTGAGGGAGCGCAGTCCATGGATAGCGTAGCGCGCGCCGGGAATGACTTGTTGGAGGCGTCGCCGGATGCAAGCGTGTCACCGTCGTGCGCGCGGCCGGCCGGTTTCGTCGCTCTCAGCCGATTCACCGTCGCCAACGGCATGGAAGAGCAGGTCAAGGCCGCTTTCCGCGCGCGCCCACACCGCGTCGACCACGTTTCCGGCTTCGTTCGCATGGAGGTGTTGTGCCCGCTCGACCGGGCGCAGGAGATCTGGCTGGTCACCCACTGGCGCTGCGCCGACAACTACTACGCCTGGCACCGTGGGCACGGCTACCGGGAGTCGCACTGCGGCATTCCGAAAGGCTTGAAACTGGTCGGCCGCGAAACCTGCATCCGCGAATTCGAGCTTGTCTGCGAATGAGCTCGTGATGTCTGACAGGATCGTCATGTCTGCCGGCCACCAAGTGCGAGAGCGGGCCGGCGAACTGGCCGACGCGGTGGTGGCGTGCGAGTACGGCCGCTACCCGCAATTGCGCGCGCGCTACGGCCCCGCCGGGCCGGCCAAGTCGCGCCAGGACGCGGTCTACCACTTCTCGTACCTGGCAGATGCGCTCGACACTGACAGCCCGGCGCTCTTCAACGACTACATCGGCTGGGCCAAGGTGCTGCTGGAGCATTTCGGCGTGCACAGCGAGGACCTCGACCACCACCTCGGCTGCATGGCTGACGTGCTGCGCGAGCAGATGCCTTCACCGATGGTCACCTCCGCGATCGCCATGATCGAAGGCGCGCGCGCCGCACTGCCTGCGATGCCGAGCACGAGCCCCAGCTTGCTCGACCCGAACCAGCGCTTGTCGCCGTTGGCGCGCGACTACATGCACGAGCTGCTGGGCGGATACCGCCAGGCGGCGGCCCGGTTGGTGTTCGACGCCGCCCAACGCGGCGAGGATGTCCGCGAGCTCTACCTGCAGGTCTTCCAGCCGGCGCTGCGGGAGGTCGGGCGCCTGTGGCAGACGAAGAAGATCAGCGTGGCGCAGGAACATTTCTGCAGCGCCGCCACCCAGGTCGTGATGTCGCAGTTGCTGCCGCGCGAGTTCGCCGAAGAGCGTCAGGGGCATGGCGTCGTCGTCGCCTGCGTCAGGGGCGATCTGCATGACGTCGGTGCCCGCATGGTCGCCGACTTCTTCGAAATGGCCGGCTGGGATGCGTACTTCTGCGGCGCGAACACGCCGCATGCCGCCGTCGTGCAATCGGTGATCGAGCGCGCGGCCGACGTGCTGGCGATCTCGACGACGATGGGCTATCACCTGCATGCGGTGCAGGAGCTGATCGGGGTCGTCCGTGCCGATCCACGCTGTGCCCGGCTGCGCATCATGGTCGGTGGCCACCCGTTCACCGTCGATCCTGCACTCTGGCGAACGGTAGGCGCCGAGGGCACCGCCTCCGACGCCGACGCGGCGGTCAAGCTGGCTGGCCAGTGGATGGCCGAGGATGCGAGGAACGCCGGGCCGGCATAGACGGTCCATGACGGACTTCAGGATCCGTCAGGGGGGCTACAGGTGCTCAGCCGAGCGCGACGTGCAGCGGGTCGTAGGGATAGAGCCACTCGTTGCGCGACTGGGCGATGTTCCGTTCCTGGAAGGCGCGGCGCATCGTGTCGGCGTCGTCGATGTGATAGAGCTCGCCCATCTCGCTCGACTCCTCCACGACCCGGGCGGTGCGCGGGCCGCGGTGACGCTCGTAGATCCGCAAGCTGCTCTTGCAGCGGCACCGGCAGCTCCAGTGCGCGCGCCAGCACGGCTGCATCCTCGATCGCCATGGCAGCGCCTTGCGCCATGTACGGCAAGGTGGCGTGGACGGCATCGCCCAGCATGGTCGCGCGCGCGGTGCTCCACTTCTCGATCGGCTTGCGGTTGTTGAGAGCCCAGCGGAAGCACTGGTCACGGTCCACCGTGTCGATCACCGCGCGCACCATCGGGTGCCAGCCCCGGTAGTCGAAGTCGAGTTCCTCCCAGGGACGACGCGCGGTCCATGACTCCTCTTCGTCGGCGCGCTCGACGCAGCCGACGAAGTTGAGCAACTGCCCGTTGCGCAGGTAATAGGTGACCGCATGGTTCTTCGGCCCGCACCAGATCGTCGAGACGATGTCGGTGCGCAGCTCCGGAGCGATGCGCTCGACCGGCACGATGCAGCGCCAGGCCACCTGGCCGGTGAAGACCGGATGATCGGCACCCACGATGTGCCTGCGCACGGCCGACTTGATGCCGTCGGCGCCGACCAGCAATTCGCCATGCGCCTTGCTGCCGTCTTCAAGGCCGACGGTCACGCCGTCTGCATCTTCCTCGATGCCCACGGCCTTGGCGCCAAGCCGGATCGCGTCCGGATCGAGCGCGAGCACCGCCTCGCGAAGGGCGTTGTGCAGGTCGGCGCGATGGATCTGGAAGTACGGGGCGCCGTGCTTCTGCTCGTGCGCCTCGCCCAGCGGCAGGCGGTGAAGCATCTCGCCGGTGTCGAAGCGACGGAAGTCGAACGACTTGGGCCGCACGGCGCTGGCCTCGATGCGAGCGCGCACCCCCAGGTGGTCGAGCACCTTCACGGCATTGGCGCTCATCTGGATGCCCGCGCCTACTTCACCGAGCTGGGGCGCCTGTTCGTAGACGCGTACCTGATGGCCTCGCTCGAGCAGCGAGGCCGCAGCGGCGAGCCCTCCAAGGCCCGCTCCGACAATGATGATCTGCATGGCGGAGTCCTCTTCAGTCGGCCTGGATGTTCTGGGCCTTGATCAGGTCGCCCCAGCGGGTGGCATCCTTGTTCATCAGGGCCTGGAACTCCTCGGGCGTGCTCGATGCCGGCACCATGCCCTGGGTCTCGAAGGCCGTCTTCACGTCGGGCAGCGCGAGGATGTCCTTGAGCTCCTGGTTCAGCCGGTCGACCACGGGCTTGGGCGTGCCCTTGGGCGCGAGGATGCCGTACCACATCTCCACATCGATCTCGCCCAGCTTGAGCTGGCGCAGTGGAGGCACGTCGGGCAGCAAGGCGTTGGGCTTTTCCGAGCTGATGGCCAGCGCCTTCAGGTTGCCCGCCTTCACATGCTGCAGCGCCACGTGGATCGGCAGGAACATCACGTCGATCGTGCCGCCGAGCAGGTCGGTCACCGCCGGGCCGGTGCCTCGATAGGGCACGTGCGTGAGCGAGGTCTTGGTCTGGTTCTTCCACAGCTCCATCGCCAGGTGGTGCGGCGTGCCGGCGCCCGGCGAGCCGTAGTTCAGCGCGCCCGGCTTGGCCTTGGCGCGCTCGACGAGTTGCTGCGCCGTTTCGATGCCGGAAGCCTTGCTGGCCACCAGCAGCAGCTGGCCCCAGCTTGTCAGCGACACGGGGGCGAGGTCGCGCAGCGGATCGAATGCGAGCTTCGGATAGAGCGCCCGGTTCATCACCACGGTGTTCACCGTGACAAGGAAGGTCGACCCGTCGGCCGGCGCGCGCACCACTTCCTGGGTGCCGAGATTGCCGGAGGCACCGGCCTTGTTGTCGACGATCACCGGCCGGCCGAGCCGCTCGGAGAGGTGCGGACCGACCTGGCGGGCGATCAGGTCGATGCCGGTGCCCGGCGTGAAAGGCACGATGAGCTTGATCGGCCCCTGCGAGGCCGGTTGCGCAAAGGCCAATGAGGAGGCGAACCCGATTGCGGCGATGACCGCGCCGCATCGGCCGGCGGAGAACTTGCGGGGCTGGTCCATGTGTCTTGTCTCGGAAGTGGTTCGTCAGTAGCCGGGCGGGATCACCGGCGATCGCGCCACGGGCTCGAGCCCGGCGCACAGCTTGCGCAGCAGATCAGTGAGCAATTGCCGTTCCTGCGGCTCCAGGGGCTCGAGCAGCAGCTCGAAGGCGCGCTCGGCCGGACGACGTGCCATTTCGAGCACGCGCACGCCCTCGGCCGTGAGAGAGAGCGCCAGCTTGCGACCGTGCCGCGCCGACGGCGCCCGATGCACCAGGCCCCGCGCCTCCAGGCCACGCACGACGCGCAGCGTGGTGACACGATCGAAACCCAGCGCCCGCGAGACGGTCGACTGGTCGACCCCGCCGGCACTGGCGAGCACGGCCAGGATGCCGTACTGCGACGGCGTGATCTCCGTGGACCGGCATTGCTCCTCGAAGATGCCGACCGACAGCTGGTGGGCACGGCGCAGCAGGAAGCCGGGGCGCTGGTAGATCTGCTCCAGGAGCTGTGTGCGTGCGTCGGTCATCGTCGGACGGCTCATGGTTGTTAGCATGCTAACAATGTATAGGGGCTGGATTTTGAATTGCCAGGCTGCGCTTGTGTCAAGTGGTACGCAATGCAGAAGTCCCCGCCGCAGGCGAGCCCACAATGAGACGTGAAGGGCAGCGGAGCAGCGGCTGCCGACCGCCATCACGCCAGCGTGGCTTTGCTCCTTGCGGATTCGAAGCGGTACGCGCGAGAATCCCCCCGCGCTCTTGCGACGTGGCTTCGAATCCAGAGGCAGCGGCGAACATGGCCATCACCAGTCACCCATCCACCCTCTCGTCGAGCACGCTCGAGAGAGATGCACGGCTGGTGTCTTCCGAGCCGGGCGAGGTCGCCCCGGGCGACATCGCGATCGGCGTCATCATCGGCAGGGCCTCGGAGTACTTCGACTACTTCGTCTACGGCATCGCCTCGGTGCTGGTGTTCCCGGACATCTTCTTCCCGTTCGAAGAGCGGCTCTATGGCACGCTGTACTCCTTCGTGATCTTCTCGTTCGCGTTCATCGCGCGGCCGGTGGGCACGATCGCGTTCATGAACATCCAGCGCCACTTCGGGCGCGGCACCAAGCTCACCATCGCGCTGTTCCTGCTCGGCACGTCCACGGCGGGCATCGCGTTCCTGCCGGGCTACGCCAGCATCGGCGCGGCATCGATCGTGTTGCTGGCGGTCTTTCGCATCGGCCAGGGCGTGGCGCTCGGCGGCTCCTGGGACGGCCTGCCGTCGCTGCTGGCCCTCAGCGCACCGCCGGACCGTCGCGGCTGGTACGCGATGATGGGGCAGCTCGGCGCGCCGATCGGCTTCATGCTGGCCAGCCGCGCTCTACCTGCTGCTCAATGCCACGCTCGAGCCGGATGACTTCCTGAGCTGGGGCTGGCGCTATCCGTTCTTCTGCGCCTTCGCGATCAACGTCGTGGCGCTGTTCGCGCGGCTGCGCCTCGTCGTGACGCACGAATACGACCGCCTGCTCGGCGAGCGCGAGCTGGAGCCCACCACCGGCCGCGAGCTGCTGCGTCGCAGGGGTACGACGTCGTGATCGGCGCCTTCGGCGCGCTCGCGAGCTACGCGCTGTTCCACCTCGTGACGGTGTTCCCGCTGTCGTGGATCCGGCTGTACGCGGACCAGTCGATCAACGGATTTCTCGTGATCCAGATCATCGGGGCGATCCTGGGCGCCTGCGGCACCGTGGCGTCGGGCGTCATCGCCGACCGCATCGGGCGGCGCAACACGCTCGGCCTGTTTGCCGCGCTGATCGCCGTCTTCAGTGGCTTTGCTCCCACGCTGCTCAACGGCGGCGAGTTGGGGCAGGACGTGTTCATCCTGCTCGGGTTCGTCCTGCTCGGGCTTTCGTACGGGCAGGCGGCGGGCGCGATGAACGCCAGCTTCGAGCCGCGATACCGCTACACCGGCGCCGCGCTGACTTCCGACGTGGCGTGGCTGATCGGCGCCGGGTTCGCCCCGCTGGTCGCGCTCGGCCTGTCGGCCCATTTCGGGCTCGGCTACGTGAGCCTGTACCTGCTGTCGGGCGCCGTGGGCACGCTCGCGGCCTTGTGGATCAATCGCAAGATGGAAGTCCGCGATTAGGCGCCAGCGCCTTCGGACTTCTGGCTGTTCCTCCCACACAACGCACACAAGCCGGACTAGCCGCATGTCGACCCTCCTGCAACGCGCATCGTGCCTGGCGGCGATGGCGGCGCTCGCCGGATGCGACTGGGTGGTGCTGAACCCGGCCGGCGACGTGGCGGCGCAGCAAGGGCGGCTCGTCGTGATCTCGACGGTGCTGATGCTGCTGATCATCGTGCCGGTCATCGTGCTGACGCTCGTCTTCGCGTGGCGCTACCGGCAGTCCAACACAGCCGCGCGCTACGAGCCCGACTGGGACCATTCGATCCAGCTCGAACTGGTGATCTGGGCCGCGCCGCTGCTGATCATCATCGCCCTCGGCGCGCTGACCTGGATCAGCACGCACACGCTCGACCCGTATCGCCCGCTGGCGCGCATCGCGCCCGGGCGGCCGATCGCGCGCGAGCCACGCCGCTGGACGGTGGAGGTGGTCGCGCTCGACTGGAAATGGCTGTTCATCTATCCGGAGCACGGCATCGCCACGGTCAACGAGCTGGCCGCGCCGGTCGACCGGCCGATGCGCTTCAAGATCACCGTCGTCCTCGGTGATGAACTCGTTCTACATTCCGGCGCTCGCGGGCAGATCTACGCGATGCCCGGCATGGAGACGCAAGCTCCACGCGGTGATGCAACCAGCCCGGCGTCTACGAGGGCTTCTCCGCCAACTACAGCGGCGCGGGCTTCTCCGACATGCGCTTCAAGTTCCACGGCCATGAGCGACGCCGACTTCGAGCGCTGGGTCGAAGCGCCGAAGGCCGGCGGCAACGCGCTTGACCGCGATGGCTACCTGCAGCTCGAGAAGCCGAGCGAGCGCGAGCCGGTGCGGCGCTACGGCGCCGTCGACGCCCGGCCTGTACGACGCCATCCTCAACCGCTGCGTCGAGCCGGGCACGACCTGCATGCGGCAGGTGATGGCGATGGACGAGCGTCGGCGCGGCAAGCAGCCCCTACGCCACGCGCGAGACGGGCTGGCCCGACGCCGCTCGCGCAGGTATGCACCGCCGACGACCCCGCAGGGCCGGGGCCTGGCGCTGGCCTCGGACCGGGAGTGACCGCCGATGCGCGACGCACATCGACCTCAAGCACGCTGCTTTCGGCCGCCTGTCGCTGGGAAGCCCTTCCGCTGCACGAGCCGATCCTGCTCGGCGACCTTCGTCGTCGTCGCGCTCGGCGGCGCTGCGCTCGTCGCCGCGCTGACCCGCTACCGCCTGTGGGGTACCTGTGGCGCGAGTGGTTCACAGCATCGACCACAAGAGGATCGGCATCATGTACATCGTCCTCGGCCTCGTCATGCTGCTGCGCGGCTTCGCCGACGCGATCATGATGCGACTGCAGCAGGCGATCGCGTTCGGCGTTCGAGGGCTACCTGCCGCCGCACCACTACGACCAGATCTTCACCGCGCACGGCGTGATCATGATCTTCTTCGTGGCGATGCCGCTGGTCACCGGCCTCATGAACTACGTCGTGCCGCTGCAGATCGGCGCGCGCGACGTGGCCTTCCCGTTCCTCAACAACTTCAGCTTCTGGATGACCGCGGTCGGCGCCGGTGCTGATGATGGTGTCGCTGTTCGTCGGCGAGTTCGCCCGCACCGGCTGGCTCGCCTACCCGCCGCTGTCGGGCATCATCGCACAGCCCGGACGTGGGCGTCGACTACTACATCTGGGCGCTGCAGATCGCCGGCGTCGGCACCATGCTGTCCGGCGTCAACCTGATCGCGACCATCGTCAAGATGCGCGCGCCGGGCATG
This sequence comes from uncultured beta proteobacterium, assembly GCA_963818175.1. GTDB lineage: Bacteria > Pseudomonadota > Gammaproteobacteria > Burkholderiales > Burkholderiaceae_C > Caldimonas. The sequence goes on from CAWFRK010000011.1 coordinate 24,210, forward strand.
ACGCTGATGAAGATGCCGGTGTTCACCTGGACCGCGCTGTGCACCAACGTCCTGATCGTCGCCACCTTCCCGGTGCTGACCGCCGTGCTCGCGCTGCTGTCGCTCGACCGCTACGTCGGCACGAACTTCTTCACGAACGACCTCGGCGGCAATCCGATGATGTACGTGAACCTCATCTGGATCTGGGGCCATCCGGAGGTCTACATCCTCATCCTGCCGGCGTTCGGCATCTTCTCCGAGGTGGTCTCGACCTTCTCCGGCAAGCGGCTGTTCGGCTACGCGTCGATGGTCTACGCGACGGTGGTCATCACGATCCTGTCCTACCTCGTGTGGCTGCACCACTTCTTCACGATGGGCTCGGGCGCCAGCGTCAACTCCTTCTTCGGCATCACGACGATGATCATCTCGATCCCGACCGGGGCGAAGATCTTCAACTGGCTGTTCACGATGTACCGCGGCCGCATCCGCTTCGAGCTGCCGATGATGTGGACGGTCGCCTTCATGCTGACCTTCGTCATCGGCGGCATGACCGGCGTGCTGCTCGCGGTGCCGCCGGCCGACTTCGTGCTGCACAACAGCCTGTTCCTGGTCGCCCACTTCCACAACGTGATCATCGGCGGCGTGCGTGTTCGGCTTCTTCGCCGGCATCAACTACTGGTTCCCCAAGGCGTTCGGCTTCAGGCTCGATCCGTTCTGGGGCAAGTGCTCGTTCTGGTTCTGGGTGGTCGGCTTCTACTTCGCCTTCATGCCGCTCTACGTGCTGGGCCTGATGGGCGTGACGCGGCGCCTGCAGCCACTTCGAGGACCCGTCGCTGCAGATCTGGTTCGTCATCGCCGCGTTCGGCGCGGTGCTGATCGCGCTTCGGCATCGGCTGCTTCCTCGATGCAGCTCGTGCGTCAGCATCCGGCGCCGCGAGCCGCTGCGCGACATGACCGGCGACCCCTGGGACGGCCGCACGCTGGAATGGTCGACCTCGTCGCCGCCGCCGGCCTACAACTTCGCGTTCACGCCGGTCGTCCACGACCACGACGCCTGGTACGACATGAAGCAGCGCGGCTACGTGCGGCCGGTCGACGGCTTCATGCCGATCCACATGCCGAGAAACACCGCCGCCGGCTTCGTGCTCGCCGCGCTGAGCGCCGGTGCTGCGGCTTCGCGATGATCTGGTACATGTGGTGGCTGGCCGCCGCGGCGTTCGTCGCGCTGATCGTCGCGGCGATCGTGCACACCTTCAACTACGACCGCGACTTCCACATCCCGGCCGAAGAGGTCGTGCGCATCGAGGACGCGCGCACCCGCAGCTGCTCGGCCAGGCCTGAGCCGACAGCTTCGCTCGCACCGCGCCGCCGGCTCGCGCAAGACGCGATCCGGGCACGGCGCTTCTACCAGGACGCGACGAGCACAGCATCACCCGGACGGCACGCCTGCTCGGCTTCTGGCTGTACCTGATGAGCGACTGCCTCGTCTTCGCCGTGCTGTTCGCGGCGTACGGCGTGCTCGGTCGCAACTATGCCGGCGGCCCTCGGGCGCCGAGCTGTTCGATCTGACGCTGGTCGGCGCTCAACACCGTCGATGCTGCTGCTGTCGTCGATCACCTACGGCTTCGCGATGCTCGCGATGCAGCGCAGCGCCAGGTCGGCGCGACGCAGCTGTGGCTGGCGGTGACCGGGCTGCTCGGCGCCGGCTTCGTCGGCATCGAGCTGTACGAGTTCGCGCACCTGATCCACGAGGGCGCGGGCCGCAGCGCAGCGCCTTCCTGTCCTCGTTCTTCACGCTGGTCGGCACGCACGGCCTGCACGTCACCTTCGGCATCGTCTGGCTGGTCACGCTGATGGTGCAGGTCGCGCAGGCACGGGCTGATCGCAGCGAACCGCCGCCGCCTGATGTGCCTGAGCATGTTCTGGCACTTCCTCGACGTCATCTGGATCGGCGTCTTCACCTTCGTCTACCTGATGGGGGTGCTGCGATGAGCGCGCCGGGCCGCTCCAAGGCGAATACCGAATGCGCAGCACGGAGGATCCATGAGCCACTGCCGGCTTGCACGAGGACGATCACCATGCGGCGGACGACGAGCACGACAGCGGCTTCCACGCGACGCTGGGCGGCTACGTGGTGGGCTTCGTGCTGTCGGTGATCCTGACGGCGATCCCGTTCTGGCTCGTGATGGGCAACGTGTTCGAGAGCACCACGGCCACGATCATCGTCATCCTCGCGTTCGCGCGGTGCAGATCGTCGTCCACATGGTGTACTTCCTGCACATGAACTCCAAGGCCGAGGGCGGCTGGTCGATGATGGCGCTGATCTTCACGGTCGTGCTCGTGGTCATCACGCTCTCCGGCTCGCTCTGGGTGATGTATCACCTGAAGACCAACATGATGCCGATGACATCGGACAGGTGCGCAACTCCCTGAGCCCTCGAAACCTGGGTCTCGATGGCACCTCGCGACGGTTCAGCGGCGCGTGACCACGACTTCCAGGTAGTCGCTGGGCGCCACAGCGCCCGTCGTCAGCGCGGTTGAAGCGGCCCATCAGCGCGAGCAGTTCGCTCGGCCAGCGCGGCCTGGGCGCTTTCGTCGAGCGCGGCAAAGGCCTTGAGCACCGGGCCATAGCAGCTTCGAAACACGTCCAGCCAATGCGCTGGCGAGCGGTAGCGGAAACAAAGGGGCGCGTGTTGACGGCGATGTCGGCGGCATGCTCGCCGAACAGCGCGTCGATGCGCGCGCGCGTGCCCCACAGCGCCGGCGACTCCACTCCCGCCGGCGGGGCACGTGGCGGCCGATGGTCTTGAACAACTGGCCGATGAAGCCGTCAGGCGTCCAGTTGGCCATGCCGATCCTGCGCCGGGCCGGCAGACGCGCAGCATCTCGTCGGCCACGCGGCGCGGGTTGGGTGCGAACATCGCGCCGAAGGTGGAGACGACCACGTCGAAGGCGCCGTCGTCGAAGGGCAGCGCTTCGGCGTCGGCCTCGCGGAACTGGATGTCGAGCCGCTCGGCCGCTGCCCGCTCGCGCCCACGCTCGAGCAGCGCCGGCACGTAGTCGGTGGAAACCACCTCGCACCAGCGCCGCGCGGCGGCGAGCGAGGCATTGCCGTTGCCGGCCGCCACGTCGAGCACGCTTGCGCCGGCGCGCAGGTCGAGCGCTTCGCACAGCGACTCGCCGACGATCTGCAGCGTGGTGCCGACGACGGCGTAGTCGCCCGACGACCAGGCCGCGCGCTGGCGGGCCTTCACGGCGGCGAGATCGGGCGCGGCCGTGGTGGGCGCGGCGGCAACGGTGGCGGACAATGCGTTCATGTCCAGGTCTCCTGTAGAGGTTGCGCCTGCCCAGGCTGGGGGCGCCGGCGATGAGCCCGCAAGCCGCAGCCGCCGTGGAATCCCACTTTCCGGCCACGGCGTTGGGAACACCGTGGTAGTGGGCGTGGGAATTGCCATGGAAACCGCGCCCGGGACCCTCGCGCCACATGGGCCTGCGGCTGCAGCTGCTCGGGCCGATGGCACTGCAGCGCGATGGCGTGGCCCTGGCGCTGCCGCCGTCGCGCAAGGTGCGCGCGCTCCTTGCCTACCTGGCGCTGGCGCCCATCCGGTGGCGCGCAGCCACCTGTGCGAGCTGCTGTGGGACCTGCCCAGCGACCCGCGCGGCGAGCTGCGCTGGAGCCTGAGCAAGGCCGGCGTGCTCGACGACGCCGAACGGCGCGCGCGCTGCTGCCGATGCCGAGACGGTCCGGCTCGACCTGGGGGACTGCGGGTCGATGCGTCGAGGTGCGCAGGCCGTGCAGCCGGCATCGAAACGCTGGCCCGCAGCACCTGCGCGCGATGGCGGCCTGTCGGCGGCGAATTCCTGCAGGGCCTGGAGATCGAGCGCAGCGCTTCCTACAGCGCCTGGCTGGTCGGCCAGCGCCGCCGCTTGCGCGCCGCCAAGTGGCGATCCTCGAACACCTGGTGCGGCAGCCACCAGCCGGCCGCGACGAAACGGTCGGCCGCCTCGAGCGATGGCTGCGCCTGGCGCCCTTCGACCGCCGCGCCCATGAGACCCTGCTCGACGCACTGGCCGCAGCGCGGCCGCCTGCTCGAAGGCGACGAGCACCTCGCGGCGACGGCGCGCCAATTCGAAGCCGAAGGGCAGGACTGGGCGCCATCGGGCTGGCCTGGCGCGCCGCGAAAGCGCGCCATGGCTCGCCGATGCGCGGCCGCACGGCCGACTTCGAAGCACCTGCAGGCTGCAGCGGGCGCCACGGCCGGCCCGACACGCCGCGCGTCGATCGCGGTGATGCCGTTCGCCGACCGTTCGCCGGGCGTGCCCGTCCGCGGCGGCCTGGCCGATGGCGCTGGCTTACGACGTCATCACCCGGCTGGCCAAGCTGCGCAGCCTCTTCGTGATCGCGCCGGGCACGGTGTTCGCGCTCGACCAGCGCCAATCGGCGCCGAGGAAGCCAGCCGCCGGCTGGACGTGGACTACGTGGTCAGCGGCTCGCTGCGGCGCGAGGGCCGGACGCCAGCGTGACCGTGCAGCTCGCGGAAACGCGCACGGCCCGTGTCGTCTGGGCCGACGTGCTCGCCAGCCGGCGCGACGACGCTGGGCGTGCTCGAGGAGATCGGCAACCGCATCGTGTCCTCGCTGGCCGGCCAGATCGAGGTGACCGAGCGCAACCGCGCGATCCTCAAGCCGCCCGGTTCGCTGGACGCCTGGGAGGCCCACCACCGCGGCCTGTGGCACATGTACCGCTTCGATCGCGAAGACAACGAACAGGCGCGGCATTTCTTCGAGGAAGCGATACGAATGGACCCGGGCTTCTCGCGCCCTTATGCCGGCCTGTCGTTCACGCATTTCCAGAAGGCGTTCCTGGGCTGGGGTGAACGCGAGCGCGAGATCGAGCGGCCTACCGCTTTGCGTCGGAAGGGCTGATGGCCGACGATCGCGACCCGGCCTCCCACTGGGCGCTGGGGCGTGCGCTGTGGCTGCGCGGGCAGGTCGAGGCCTCGCTGGCCGAGCTCGACACCTCGGTCGAGCTGAGTCCCGAACTTCGCGCTGGGGCACTACACCCAGGCTTTCGTGCAGGCGCAGTCGGGTGATGCCCGGGCGGCGATCCGATCCGCGGACCGCTCGCGCGAACTGAGCCCGTTCGACCCGCTGCTGTTCGCGATGATGGCCACGCGCGCGATCGCACTGATGCGCCTGGGCCAGCACGACGAGGCGGCCGACTGGGTACTGAAGGCCATTGCGCGGCCGAACGCTCATGTGCACGTCCAGGGGATCGCCGCGCTATGCCTGGCGGTGGGCGGTCGGCTGGATGAAGCCCGAGCCGTGGTCGCGTCGGTTCGTCAGCGTGCGCCAGGGTATGGCGTCGAGCAGTTGTTCACGGCCTTCCGCTTTGCCGACGATGCGGTGCTGGCCGCGGCGATGCGGGGCGCGGCGGTGCGGATCGGCATGATTGGCTAGCACTGCGAATGCCCCGCTTCTGGCCGTGCGGTGGAGCCCGCCGGGGCCACAACCCCATCAGAAAGCGCCTTTTTCAACACTTCTCGAGGGCCGGGCACGAACCTCGGGCCTAGCCACTGCCCGCCCGCGAAGCGCGGAGCCAGTGCAGTGCTCGCTGCTGTGTCATGCCGCTGCCCGGCTCGCTCGCTTGACCTTGGGGGCGGGTGTCTTGCGGGCTTGCCAGAGGTCATAGGCCAACTGCTGGCGCAGCCACACCTCCGCCCGTCCGCCCCGATCAGCGCCAAGCCAGAGCTCGAGCCGGCGCGCGAGGGAAACCGAGATGGCGGCATGACCGTTCAGCACACGGGAGAGCGCCGCCCGCGTCACGCCAAGCTGTTGCGCCGCCTCTGTCACGGTAAGGCCGAGCGCTGGCAGTACGTCCTCGCGCAGCGTTTCGCCCGGATGCGGGGGATTGTGCTGGGTCAAGTAGTTCACGTTGCTCCCTCAGTGATAGTCGCGATAGTCGACAAGAACGGCGTGGTCGCCATCGAAGGTGAATGTCATGCGCCAGTTGCCACTGACACTCACCGCGTAATGCCCTTTCAGGTCGCCCTTCAGGGAATGGAAACTCCAGCCCGGAACGTTCATGTCCTCGGGCGCTTCAGCCGCATCGAGGCGGCCCAACTGCCGCCGCAACCTGTCCGCATGCGCAGCCTTGATGCCGGCCCGTGAGCCCGTCTCAAAGAAAATCTTCAGGCCCTTGTGCCGCCAGCTCTTGATCATTGCGTGGATCGTATCAGTTCAACTCATACAGAGCTCCAGTCAGGGAGCCGTGCCATGGAAGATTCGCACCTCGCCATCAACCCGATCGCTCCTCCACCCGAGTCGGCGATGAACCGGCGCGATTTCGTCTGGGGCGTGGCCACGGCCAGCTACCAGATCGAAGGCGCGGTCGATGCCGATGGCCGCCTTCCCAGCATCTGGGACACCTTCTGCGCCACACCGGGCAAGGTGCTCAATGGCGAGTCCGGCGCGGTCGCCTGCGACCACTATCACCGGTGGGAGGCCGACGTCGACCTGATTGCCAGCCTCGGCGTCGATGCCTATCGGCTCTCGATCGCCTGGCCGCGCGTGATGCACGCCGACGGCCGGCCAAACCACAAGGGACTGGACTTCTACAAGCGCCTGCTCGATCGACTGGCCGAGCGCGGCATCCGGTGCATGGCGACGCTCTACCACTGGGATCTGCCGCAGCACCTCGAAGATCGCGGAGGCTGGCTCGATCCGCGATACCGCCTGGCGCTTCGCCGATTACGCCGACCTCGTCAGCCGCGAGCTGCGGGGCCGCGCAAGCGCCTGGGCCACGCTCAACGAGCCCTTGTGCTCGGCCCTGCTGGGCTATGGGTTGGGGCAACACGCGCCCGGCCTCGCCAACCCCCGCTTCGCCACGCAGGCGATGCACCACCTGCTGCTCGCGCATGGCCTGGCGCTGGCGCCGCTGCGCTGCCAACGACCGCCGGCGCAACGAGGCATCGTCGCCAATGTCGCCCGTGGCAGCACGCAGGGCGAGAGCGCCGCCGACCACGAGGCCGCGCGCCTGTTCGAGGTGCACCACAACGACTGGGTGCTGCAGCCGCTGCTCGCGGGCAGCTACCCGCAGGATCTCTTCAGGCTCTGGCCAGGCACCGAGCCGCTGATGCCGGCGGCGACATGGAGACGATCAGCCAGCCGCTCGACTTCCTCGGCATCAACTACTACTTCCGCTTCACCGTGCGCAGCGACGGCGCGCTTGGCTTCGTAGAGGCTCCGCGCGCCGACGTCGAGCGCACGCAGATGGGCTGGGAGGTCTACCCGCAGGGCCTCGAAGACCTGCTGCGCGGCATCGATGCCACCTACCCGAACCTGCCGCCGATCTACATCACCGAAAACGGCATGAGCAGCGACGACCGCGTGGTCGACGGCCACGTCGACGATACGCAGCGGCAGAGCTACCTGCAGCGCCACTTCGCCGCGGTGAGCCGCGCCATCGATGCCGGCGTGGACGTGCGCGGCTACTACATCTGGTCGCTGATGGACAACTTCGAGTGGAACTTCGGCTACGAACGCCGCTTCGGCATCGTGCACGTCGACTACGCGACCCAGCAGCGCACCCTGAAGGACAGCGCGCTGCTGCTGCAGCAATACCTGGCGCAGCGCAAGGGACTGAGCCGCTAGCGCTATTGGCCGGCTTCGTCCTCGGGTGTTCCCTAGCCCGCAAACCCTTCCCTGAAGGGTGGAGATGGGGCTAGGCTCGCGTAGTTCGGCAGCCGCCCGGAACGTCCACGACGTACACATCGAGGAGACACGACGAATGAGAGATCCATTCAACTTCCGGGCGCCGCCGCATCGCCGCGAGCTGTCCCCGCGATCGGCATGGCCGCCATGTCGGGCGCCCTCGCCCAGGACACCTTCAAGCTGGGCATCGTCACCTTCCTGTCCGGCCCTGCGGCCGAGAGCTTCGGAGTGCCGGCCGACAACGCGGCCAAGACGATCATCGAGCAGTTCAACAAGGGCAGCGCCCCGGCACCGTACAACAAGCAGGGCTTCGGGGGCATGCAGGTGCAGGCGGTGGTGGTCGACGAAGCCGGCGGGGCCACCAAGCAGGTGCAGGAGCTGCGCAACCTCTACCAGCGCGAGAACGTCGATGCCGTGGTGGGCTTCATCAGCTCCGGCGACTGCCTCGCGGTGGCGCCCGTCGCCGAGGAGCTGAAGAAGTTCCTCGTGCTGTTCGACTGCGGCACGCCGCGGATCTTCGAGGACGCGAACTACCGCTACGTGTTCCGCACCGCATCGCATGCCGCGATGGACAACGTGTCGCTGACGCGCTACCTGAAGGCGCGCAACATCAAGGTCGACACGTACAACATGATCAACCAGGACTACGCCTGGGGCCAGGACTCGCGGGCCGACTTCCAGGCGGCGATGGGCGTCCTCATGCCGCAGGCCAAGCCCGGCGTGGACCTGCTGCCGAAGTTGGGGGCGGGACAGTACGGCACGGAGGTGTCCGCGCTCGCCAGCAAGCCCGGCAGCATCACCTACTCGAGCCTCTGGGGCGGCGACCTGCAAGCCTTCGTCCTCCAGGCCGGCGCCCGCGGCGCGCTGGCGGACACCACGCTCGTGCTGTCGGCCGGCGACCACGTGCTGCCCGGCCTGCAGGACAAGATGCCGGACGGCACCGTGCTCGGCGCGCGCGGCGCCTACGGCATCCTCTCGGCCAAGAGCCCGCTGAACGACTGGTTCCAGAAGGTCTACGCCAGCGACCATGGCACGCCGCCGGTGCAGGGCAGCTACCGCGTCACGCAGGCGCTGATGGGCCTGAAGCTCGCCGTCGAGAAGGCCATGGCGGCCAACGGCGGCAAGAAGCCGACACCCGAGCAGCTGTCCGACGCCCTGCGCGGCTCGACGTGGTTGAGCCCCGGCGGCGAGATCCGCATGGTGCTCGGCAACGGCCACCAGGCAATCCAGAGCACGGCGATCGGACGGACGAAGTACGACGCCACGGCCAAGCGCGTCGTCGCCACCGACATCCAGACCTTCAAGGCCGAATGCGTGAACCCGCCCACCGGGGTGAAGAGCCTCGACTGGATCAAGGGCGGCATGCAGGGCGCGCGATGTGAATAGGTCCACCCCCGTAGCGCCTGCGGCCCGGCAGAGCCGGATCCGCGGCTCCCACTCGAAAACTGGACGGACCGTGCGAGCATGGTGTTCACCATCCTGATCGACGCGATCACCTACGCCTCGTGGCTGTTCGTGGTCTCGCTCGGGCTCACGCTGGTGTTCGGCGTGCTGAAGATCCTCAACATCGCGCATGGCAGCGTCTATGCGCTCGGCGCCTACGCCGCCGCCAGCGCGGTGGGCGTGGTCGCCTCGTGGAAGCTGGCGCCGGGCTTCTCGCTCGTGGCGATGCTGCTGGCGGCCGCCGCCGTGGCCGCCATCGTCGGGCCCTTGCTGGAGCGCACCCTGCTCGCGCGCTTCTACGGGCGCGACGAGGTGCTGCTGCTGCTCGTGACCTACGCGCTCTTCCTGATGCTCGAGGACATCACCAAGCTCGCCTGGGGCGTGAACCCCTACTTCGTGTCCGAGCCGCTGCGGCTGTTCGGCAACTTCAGGCTCGGGCCGATGCGCGTGTCGGGCTACGACCTGATGCTGGTGGGCCTCGCGGTGGTCTGCGGCGTGCTCACCTGGGCTGCGCTGAACCGCACCAAGGTGGGCAAGATCGTGCTGGCCGTGATCCACAACCCGGAGATCAGCGCCTCGATGGGCGTGAACGTGGCGCGCGTCTACACCGGGGCCTTCACCGCAGGGGTCTTCCTCGCCGCGCTCGGCGGCGCGTTCACCGCCCCGCTGGTGTCGGTGCAGCCGGGCCTGAGCGTGAGCGTGATCGTCGTCAGCTTCGCCGTCGTCATCATCGGCGGGCTCGGCAGCATCGCGGGGGCCGCGATAGGCGCGCTGGTGGTCGGCCTGGCGCGCGCCGCGTCGGTGCACCTGATGCCCGAGATCGAGCTGTTCAGCATCTACCTCGTGATGGCGGCGGTGCTGATGTTCCGCCCCGAAGGCCTGTTCCAGAGCGTCAAGGCGAGGTTGATCTGATGGGCGCGCGGCTCGCGCTGGCTTGGGGCCTGGGCGCGGGGCTGCTGCTGGCGCTGGTCGGCCTGGCCACCCCGAAGTGGCTGCTGTTCCTCGTCACGATGGCCTTCTCGCACGGCCTGGCGGTGCTCGGCGTCGTGCTGCTGACTCGCGGCGGCGGCGCGACCTTCGGGCAGGGCATGTTCTTCGCCATCGGCGCCTACGCGGCCGCGCTGCTGCCGCACGGCCTGGGCATCAACGACGCGCTCGTGCGCCTGGCGATCGGGGCCTTGGCCGCCGGACTGGTGGCGGCCGTGCTGGCGCCGCTGCTGGCCCGCTATCGCGGCATCTTCTTCGCGATGCTCACGCTGGCGCTGTCGATGGTGCTGTTCGGGCTGCTGTCCAAGTCGGGCGCGCTCGGGGGTTCCGACGGCATCCCGGTCGTCAAGCCCACGGTCTTCGGCACGGCGATCCCCCCGGAGCACAGCGAGTACATCCTGTTCGCCATCGCCGTGGCCTGCGTCACGCTGGCGGGATGGGCCGTGCTGGTGTACTGGCGCTCCGCGGCCGGCCTGGTGGCGCAGGCGGTGCGAGCCAACGCGCTGCGGGTCGAGTACCTCGGCGCGTCGGCGCGGACCTCGCTGGGCATCAGCTTCGTCCTGAGCGCGCTGCTCGGCGGCCTGGGCGGCGCGCTCACCGCGATGGCGCTCGGCTACGTGGAGCCGAACATGACCAACTGGACCACCTCGGGCGAGTTCGTGTTCGTGGCGGTGCTCGCCGGCTACCACAGCGTGGCGGCGGTGTTCGCCGCGTCGTTCCTGCTGGAGATCGTGCGCTCCTTCTCCAACCTGTATTTCCCGAACACCTGGCAGCTCGCGCTGGGCCTGTTCCTGCTGCTGGTGATCCTGTTCCGCCCGGACGGCCTGGGCTCGCTGTGGATGCGGCGCCGCCGCACGGCTCCGGCAACGGCCGCGCCCGCGGCGCCGCCGCGTCAGGCGCGGCCGAGGCGCACGCACCGAGGCGGCGCCATGACGTCGCGCCCGCTGCTGTCCGTGCGCGGCGTCGGCAAGCGCTTCGGGGCCGTCGTCGCGGCCGACGATATCAACCTCGACGTGCCGGCGGGCCAGCGGCTGTCGGTCATCGGCAGCAATGGCGCCGGCAAGACGACCTTCGTCAACATGGTCACCGGCTACCTCAAGCCCGACGCCGGCACGATCGAGCTCGACGGCGAGGACATCACGCACCGTGGCCACCAGCACATCGCCCGGCGCGGCATCTGCCGCTCGTTCCAGGTTCCGCAGCTGTGCCTGGACCTCACGCTGCGCCAGAACCTGCTCGTGGCCGTCGCGGCCGCGCAGGGGCGGCCTTCGCTGTGGGCGGCCGCGAACGAGCCGTCGAGAAACGAACGCGCCGAGGAGCTGATGCGGCGCTTCGGCCTGCAGGACGATGCCGAGCGGCCCGTGATGGAGCTGGCCGGCGGCGTGCGCAAGCTTGCCGACATCGCCCTGGCGCTGGCGCGCAAGCCGCGGCTGCTGCTGCTCGACGAGCCGACCTCGGGCGTCAGCGCCGACGAGAAGTTCGATGCGATGCGGCGCGTGATGGAGGCCCTGCAGGGCGAGGCCGCGACCATCGTCTTCGTCGAGCACGACATGGACATCGTGGCCGAGTTCTCCGACCGCGTGGTGGCCTTCTACAGCGGCCGCGTGATCGCCGACGGGCCGGCCGAAGCCGTGCTCGCGGACGCGGACGTGCAGCGGCACGTGACGGGCCACACCGTGGCGCGCCGCAGGGAGCGAACATGAGCCGCCGGGCCGCTACCAAGGCGACTCATTCCGGCAGCGCGCGAGCGCGGAGGTTGCCCAATGACGGCGCCGCTGCTGGAGGTGTCGCACCTGGCGGTGCAGATCCAGGCCATGCCGGCCTTGCGCGATCTCAGCGTGACGGTCGCGGCGGGCGAGATGGTCAGCCTCGTCGGCCGCAACGGAGCAGGCAAGACGAGCTTCATGCGCGCCGTGATGGGCCACCTGCCGCCCAGCGCAGGCTCCTTGCGCTTTGCCGGACGCGACCTCGCCGACGTGCCGCGCCATGGCCGCGCGGCGCTCGGCATCGGCTACATGCCCGAGGACCGCGGGCTCGTTCCCCAGCTCAGCGTGGAAGAGAACGTGCTGCTGCCGCTCTGGGCGAACCCGCAGCTCGATCGCGCCGCGCGGCTCTCGCTCGCATGGAGGCTGTTGCCGGAAGTCGAGCAGATGCGCGAGCGCCGCGCATTGCTGCTGTCGGGCGGCCAGCAGAAGCTGGTGGCCCTGGCACGCGCGCTGGCGGTCGGCACGCGGCTGCTGCTGCTGGACGAGCCCTTCGAGGGCGTCGCACCCGCGCTGGCGCAGCGGCTCGTGGAGGTGATCCACGCGCTGCACGGCACCGACATGGCCGTGCTCATCTCGCAGTCGGACGCGCAGCACGGCGCGTCGCTGTTCCAGCGGCAATACCGGATCGAGCGCGGCGCGAACGCCCAGGCAAGCTGCCGCGGCCTCGGCCTGAGAACCTGGACCAGCGGCGGCGCGCCGGCCGCCACGGATCCCCAACAACGCCGGCGCGAAGAGGAGACGTTGATGGCGAACACCTCGAACCTGCTGGCCGCCGCACTGCTGGCGACGGCCGCCGGCCTGCCCGCGCAGGCGCAGACCCAGGCTCCCTATGCGAGCTGCTACCAGAGCAAGCACGGCGCGAACGACCAGGCCGGCGCCTTGAACAACATCACGCCTGCCAAGGTGCTGGAGGCGACCAAGCTCGTCAAGCGCGGCAAGGCGATGCGCATGGGGATCGAGACGAACTCCAAGACGCCCGCGTTCCCGCCGCGCACCTTCTCCGTCACCGTGCTCACGCCGGGCCAGGAATACGGGCGCTCCCTGGGCGAGACCAAGACCAACTACAACGACGACATCATCATGGGCTGGATCGGCATCGGCAGCCAGCTCGACGGGCTCGGGCACATCGGCATCGACGGCACCTACTACAACTGCACGAAGGGGGCCGACTTCGTCACCGCGGGCGGGCTGAAGAAGTTCGGCATCGAGACGCTGCCGGCCATTGCCACCCGCGCGGTCATCCTCGACATGGTGGGGCTGCTCGGGCAGAACCCGGTGAAGGAAGGCACCGCGTTCAACCGCAAGGAGATCGAGGACGCACTCAAGCGCCAGGGCAACATGAAGATCGGCGCCGGCGACGTGGTCGTCTTCCGCACCGGCTGGACGCAGCTGATCGGCAAGGACGACAAGCGCTACGGATCGGTCGAGCCGGGGCTCGGCATCGAGGGCGCGCACTACCTGGCGTCGCTGAACGTGTCGGCGGTGGGCGCCGACACCTGGGGGCTGGAAGTGCTGCCCTTCGAGCAGCAGAACAAGATCTTCCACGTGCACCAGATACTGATCGCGCAGAACGGCATCTTCATCCTGGAGAACGTGGTCACGGACCAGGCGGTGCAGGACGGGGTCTACGAAGGGCTGTTCACGCTCGGCCCCTCGCGCGTGACCGGCGCGGTGCAGGCGATCATCAATCCGATCTTCCTTTACTGAGGACGAGGAGACGACATGAGCTCATCCCTATCGAAAGGCCTTGGCGCTGCGGCGCTGGTTGCCGCTCTCGCAGGCTGTGCCATGGGAGGCGGCGCGGGCTGGACCACGCTCGTGGACGGCACCAAGGGCCTCGACAACTTCGAGCGCCTCGGCGAAGCCGACTGGACAGCCATCGACGGCGCGATCCAGGCCACCCAGGGCGGCAAGGCCCCCGGGGCCTTCCTCGTCACGAGGGAGTCCTACAAGGACTTCACGATGCGCGTGGAGTTCTGGGCCAGCGACAACGCCAACAGCGGTGTGTTCATGCGCTGCCAGGACCGCGGCAAGATCAACGACGAGACCTGCTACGAGGCCAACATCTTCGACCAGCGCCCGGACCCCACCTACGGCACCGGCGCGATCGTGAAGGTCGCCCCGGTGGCGCAGCCCATGCCCAAGGCGGGAGGCAAGTGGAACACCTACGAGATCACCGTGCGCGGCACGCAGCTCGTCCTGGTGCTGAACGGGACCAGGACGGTCGATGTGCAGGACTCGAAATTCGCGAGCGGCCCGATCGCCCTGCAGTGGGGCGCGGGGACCATACGCTTTCGCAAGGTCGAGATCAGGCCGCTGTGAGATCAGCCCGGCCGCAAGATCTGCAAGTGCCTCCTCGGGACCCAGCCCATAGGCCAGCAGGCCGCCGGCAGGCGGCCAAAGCGCATCACTGCATCTCGATGCCGGACTTCTTGACCAGCCGGGCGTACTTGTCGAGTTCGCTGCGGAAGAACTGCAAGGTCTTGTCCTGCGGCAGCACCTGGATCACGTTGCCCTGCTTGGCCATCGCTTCCTTCACCGCCGGATCGGCAAAGGCGGTGACGACGGCCTGGTGCAGCTGTTGCACCTGCGTTGCCGGCAGCCCCTTGGGCCCGATCACCGCGAACCAGGCCTCGACCACGTAGTTGGGCAGGCCCTGTTCGACGAAGGTGGGAATCTCGGGCGCGACCGATACGCGCTGCGCGGTGGCCACTCCGATGGCTCGCAGCGCGCCGGTCTTGAGATGCCCCTGCACGCTCGGCAGCGCCACGGTGGCGAACTGCACCTGCCCGCCGATGAGGTCGGTGACCATCGGGCCCACGCCCTTGTACGGCACATGGCTGGCCTTCACGCCGGCCTCGTCGAGGAACATCTCGGTGGCCAGGTGGAGGATGGTGCCGTTGCCACCCGAGGCGAAGTTCATCTCGGCACCCTTGGCCTTGAGCAGCGCGATCAGCTCCTTGGAGTTGTTGGCCGGCACTTTCGGATTGACCACCAGCACCACCGGCGTCGCGCCCACCACGGCAATCGGCGTGAAGTCGCCCGGCATGTCGAACGGCAGCGACTTGTACAGGCTGGGAAAGATCACGACGTTGTTGGACACGATGCTCAGCGACTGGCCATCGGGCGCCGAGCGCGCCAGCTGCTGCAGCCCGACGATGCCTCCTGCGCCCGGCTGGTTGTCGACGATGATGGTGTGGCCCAGCGCCTTGGCCAGCGCAGGCTGCGCCGCGCGGGTGATCGTGTCCACGCCCGAGCCGGTGGCGTTGGGCAGGATGAAACGGATCGGCCGATCCGTCTGGGCGAAGGCCGGTGCCATCAGGCTGGCGGACAAGGCGATCAGCAGCTCGCGCCGCCTCAGGACGTTCGTTGTCATGTCATGTCTCCGTTGTCGTTCGGGAACCGTCGTCAGGCCACCGCGCCCTGCGACTTCAGGGACTGGATCTCCTGCTCGCCGTAGCCCAGCCCTTCGAGCAGTTCCTGGGTGTGGGCCGCGAAGCGAGGCGGCTGCAGGCGCACGGGCAATCGCTCGCCGTCCATGGTGATGGGGAACAGCGTCGTCTTCACGGTCTGACCCGCCTTGTCTCCATCGGGCAGCACCACGTCGGCCAGTCCGCCGGTAGCGACCAGGTGGGGATCGTCGTACAGGTCTTCCGGTCGCCGGATCGGCGCGAAAGGCAGGCCCGCGCGCTCGAGGGTTTCTGCAAGCTCCTGCGCGCTGCGGTGCGCGAGCCGCTCGCCCAGCGTGCGCAACAGCTGCGGACGTACTCGCACACGGTCGTTGTTGGTCTTCAACGAAGCGTCGGCCTTCAAGTCCTCGAAGCCCAGCACGTCGCAGAAGATGCCCCACTGCGTGTCGCTGACGGCCGCGAGGAAGATCTGCTCGCCGTCCTTGACCGTGAACACGTCGTACACGGCCCACGGGTTGTCGCGCGCGGGCATGGGCTGGGGATGCTTGCCGGTCATCGCGAACTGCAGCATGTGCTGCCCCATGAGGAAGACGTTGTTCTCGTACAGCGCCGACTGCACTTCCATGCCCTTGCCGGTGATGCCGCGCTGGATCAGCGCACCCAGCGCTCCGATGGCTCCGAACAGCCCGCCCATGATGTCGTTGACGCTGGTGCCGGCGCGCAGCGGGTCGCCGGGACGGCCGGTCATGTAGGCCAGGCCGCCCATCATCTGCACCACCTCGTCGAGGGCCGTGCGGTTCTCGTACGGGCCGGGCAGGAAGCCCTTGTGGCTCACGTAGATGAGCCGGTCGTTCGCGGCCGACAGGCTGGCGTAGTCGAGGCCGAACTTCTTGAGGGCGCCCGGCTTGAAGTTCTCGACCACCACGTCGGCGGAGGCGGCGAGCCGCCGCGCCACTGCTGCGCCGGCAGCGTGCTTGATATCGATGCCGATGCTCTTCTTGTTGCGGTTGAACATCGGGAAGAAGCCGGCGCCGGCGCCGAGAAGCCGGCGCGTGCCTTCGCCGTCCACCGGCTCGACCTTGATCACCTCGGCGCCCATGTCGGCCAGCACCATGCTGCAGGTGGGCCCCATCACCATGTGGGTGAACTCGACCACTCGCACGCCGCGCAGCGGCTGGGGAGCGTCGTGGGATGGTTCATTCATGCGGCTTCCTTCATCGTCTTGGGCAGCCCGGCGCGCCAGATCGCGCCGTGCAGCGTTTCACCTTCGAGCCACTGCGCCACGCGCGTGCGCAAGTCGATCAGCGCATCGAAGTCCAGGCCGGTGGGCACGCCCATGCTGGCGAACAGGTACGCGACGTCCTCGGTGGCGACGTTGCCGCTCGCGCCCGGCGCATGCGGGCAGCCGCCGATGCCGCCGGTGCAGGCATCGAAGCGACGAACGCCCGCCTGCCATGCGGCGAACACGTTGGCCAGGCCCAGGCCGCGTGTGTCGTGGAAGTGTCCGCAGCACAGGCGCTCGCCGACAAGGGCGAAGCAGCGCTCGAACAGCCGCGTCACCTGCATGGGATCGGCATAGCCCACCGTGTCCGCAAGGCCCACGCGGTCCGCGCCGGCCTCCAGCACTGCCATCACAAGCCGAAGCACCTCGCTCCTCGTCGACCCGGCCCTGGATCGTGCAGCCAAAAGCCGTGCTGATGCCGACTTCGAGAATGCAGCGCGAGCCGGCGGAGTCGCGCAGCGCGCGAATGCGGCCGATCTCGGCCACCACCTCGTCCGGCGTCTTGCGCAGGTTGGCCAGGCTGTGCGCGTGGCTGGCCGACAGCGGCAGCAGCATGAGGTCGGCGCCTGAGTCCAGCGCAGCCTGCGCGCCCTTCAGGTTCGGCACCAGCACCGAGGTCACCAGGCCGGGAAGCTCGCGCGCCGCCTGCACGAGCGCGGCGGTGTCGGCCAGTTGGGGCAGCAGGCGTGCAGGCACGAACGAGCCGACCTCGATTTCACGCAGGCCGGCCGCGTGCGCGTCGCGCAGCCATTGCAGCTTGAGATCGGTGGGCAGGGTGCGCGCGATGCTCTGCAGGCCGTCGCGCAGGCCGACTTCGCGCACGATCAGGGGAAGGTCTGTATCCATGGAGAAGACTCTAGGGCGTCGCCGCGTGGTATATACGAGTGGTCATTTTTCAGCCCTTGCGTTCCAATTCGGAACGCTCATGACACGTCCCCTGGATCCCGTCTCCCTTCAGCACTTCGCTGCGGTGTGCGAGGAACGCAGCATTGCGCGCGCGGCGGCTCGGGAATCCCTGGTCGGCTCCGCACTCAGCAAGCGCATGGCCGCACTCGAAGCCGAACTCGGGGTGCCGCTGCTCGTGCGTCGTCGCAGCGGCATCGAGCCCACTGCTGCCGGCCAGGCGCTCCTTGCTCGCGCCCGCGAGGTGCTCGGTGCGCTCGAACGCCTGCGAGCCGAGGTCGGTGCCTTCGGCCAGGGCATCCAGGGCAGCGTCAGGGTGCTGGCGAGTCCTTCGGTGCTCGCTGAACGGCTGCCCGACGACATCGCGGCATTTCTCGAAGAGCATCCCGGAGTGCAGGTCAGCCTGGACGAGCGGCACAGCGCCGACATCGTCCAGGGCGTCCGGGACGGCATTGCCGATGTCGGTGTGCTGTGGGACCTGGCAGACCTCAGCGGCCTGCAAGTGATGCCCTATCGAACCGACCGCCTGTGCGTGGCCATGGCTCCCACCCATCCGCTGGCGCGCCGTCCTTCGCTCGAGCTATGCCGACACGCTGGAGCAGGCGTCCATCAACGTGAGCCCCGGGGGGCAGCTGGATCAGTTGCTGCGTCGACATGCGGCGCTGCTGGGCCGGCTGCCGTCGCATCGGATGCAGGTCGCGACTCTCGAGGCTGCCTGCCGGATGATCGCGGCCGGGCTGGGCCTGGCGGTGCTGCCACGCGAGGCAGTCATACCGTACGCAGGTGCGGGCCGGCTCGTGATGGTGCCGCTCGACGAGGAGTGGTCCGTGCGCCATTTCGTCATCGTCGCCCGACCTGCGCCGCTGCTTTCAGCGACCGGCAGCCTGCTGGCTCGATTCCTGGCTGGAACTCACGCGTGACGGGAGGGATGCGCATTGGCTATCCCGCGTTTTGCAGCAGCGATTCTTGCGCTCGCCTTGGCATTGCCTTGCCAGGCCGAATCGGTCGACCCTCTCCTGGACGACAAGCTGCTGCAGGCGAACTTGACACAGTTTTTCCTCAGCCCTCAGGTCGCCGTTGACGACATCCGAGCGGAGCTTGCTGCAGGCCGCCGACAAGGAGAAGCTTGGCAGGCTTTCGAAATGCGTGGAGAAATATGCGGCCAACGAAAGCGAGGCTGCGAAGAGGGCAGCCGAAATGGCCGAGAAGGTCGACAAGGATCTCTGCCTGAAGCATCCGGGCTCGTGCGTTGATCATTCCCGCCAGGAAGCATTGAAGCAGGTGTTCGGTGCCTCCCTGATCGGCGTTCTCGGAGCTGAACTTGGCGGGCAGCCGAAGGCAGACACAAGCTCGGAATTCAAGGCATACGCGCAGTCGGTCGCCTCCACACGGTCGGTGGCGCGCATGGCGACGCCAGAACTCCTGCCCATCGTCGAACAGGTGTATTTCGAAGCCTCGGGACAGTTGGCCACCTCGATCTTGCAGACGTGCGCTGCGGCTGCCGAGGAAAAGCCTGCTGGCCGCAGCCACTGGTGGATATGGGTAGTGGTGCTTGCAGCGGGCGCGGTTCTCTTTGTGTTCGCGTGGCGACGCTGGCGCTAGCAGGCTGTTGAAAAGCGCGTCAGGCCGCTGTCTGCCCGTTCCCGACGGCCGCGATTCGCGAGACCAGACAATCGCAGGCGGCGGTGATCGGCCATAACGCCCCCATGCCGGCCCCTCGACTACACAGCGTTTGATCGCCGCGAGCGAACTGACTGAGACTCAAGCGGCGGATGCTCGGCCCCGTCGGTTGCGGCGGTCCTCTCCTCTTTCCCCAAAACCCTGCGGGGCGCTGCCGGCGACATCAGCCGGCTCCGTGAGCTGGTGGCCCCACGACTTGACCAGGTCGTGCACGGCTTCGACGACCACCCGCGCTGCCGGTGAAAGCTTGCCCTGCCGAGGAAGGGCCAGCGTGACATGGCGGCACAGGTCGGGCTTCACGAGCTTCGCGGCCTGCAAGCGCCCGCTCTGCAGCTCCGCCGTCACCGAATAGGGTCCGAGGATGGAATAGAGCTGCGGCGTGCAGGCGACAAGCTCCTTCTGCACGGTCAGCGAATCGGCTTCCGCCACGGGCTCGAGCTTGAAGCCGAGGCTGCGCGCCGTTTCATCGAGGGCATTGCGCCAATGGCTCGGCCGGCGCGGCAGCACCAGCCGCAGGCCCGCGAGGCGCGAGAAGTTCACCGTCGGCTCGCGCGTGAGCGTGTCGCCCGCAGCGGAGACCAGGTAGGTATGCGCCACGCACAGTGGCCGCTCGTCGGCGCCGCTCGGGTGGTGGAAGCGGAACAGCACCGCCAGGTCCACCGCGCCGCTGTCGAGCATGGTGTCCAGCTCCGCGCCCTGGGCTTCGACGATGTTGAGCCGGATGCCCGGATGCTCTTGCTGCAAGCGCTCAAACAGACGCGTCGTCAGGGGGTGCGCAGCGGAAGGAATGATGCCCAGCCGCACTTCGCCGAGCAGCTTGCCCGACTCCGAGCGCAGCTCCTGCGCAAGCTGCTCGGTCTCCTGCAGCCACGGGCGCAATCTCGCCACGGCGCGCTCGCCCAGCTCCGTCAGCGCAACACCGCGACCCGTGCGGCGAAACAGGCGCCCGCCGCATTCGTCCTCGAAGTCGGCGATCTGCCGGCTGACATGCGACTGCACGGTCTGGCGACGCGCTGCGACCTTGCTGAGGCTGCCCGCCTCGGCCACCTCCAGGAAGAGCCTCACGCTCGGACACGTTCATCGCCAGCCTCCTTTCTGACTTGCCAAAAAAGGCAAGTCTGAAAGCTCAGAAGTCTACCTACCGGAATAGCTCGCCGGTGCCTAAATTGTAGCCATACGCCCTCGCTGCACCACTCCACCGACAACGAGGACGTCACCAGCAGACGTAACGACGTCATCGATCCATGCCCCTGAAAGGAACTGAAGTGAAAGCACCTGACCTCCGTGGCCTCATCCCCGCCCCCATCACCCCCTTCACCCGCGAAGGCGCGGTCGACTACGCCGCGATCCAGCGCCTCGGCTCGTGGCTCGGCAGCGTGCCCGGCGTCACCGGCCTGACCGTGCTCGGCCACGCCGGCGAAGGCACCTTCCTGTCGCAGGACGAGCAGGCCAAGGTGATCGCCGCGTTCAAGGAGTCGGCCGGCGGGCGGCTGCCGATCATTGCCGGCATCACGCTCGAAGGCACGGCCGTCGCCGCCGAGGAGGCCAAGCGCGCGGTCAAAGCCGGCGCCTCGGCGGGCCTCGTCTACCCCTCGCACGGCTGGCTGCGCTTCGGCTACCAGAAGGGCGCGCCGCAGGACCGCTATCGCGCCATCTTCGAGGAAAGCGGCCTGCCGCTGATCCTGTTCCAGTACCCGGACGCGACCAAGGCCACCTACAACCTCGAGACGCAGCTCGAGATCGCCAAGCAGCCCGGCGTCTTCGCGATGAAGAACGGCGTGCGCAACATGAAGCGCTGGGACACCGAGATCCCCGTGATCCGCCGCGAGTGCCCGGACCTGCAGATCTTCACCTGCCACGACGAGTACCTGCTGCACACGATGTTCGACGTCGATGGCGCGCTGGTCGGCTACGGCGGCATCGCGCCCGAGCCGCTGATCGAGATGATCAAGGCCGGCAAGGCGAAGGACTACAAGAAGGCGCGCGAGATCCACGACCGCCTGCTGCCGGTGACGAGCAACGTCTACCACCGCGGCTCGCACATGGAAGGCTCGGTCGCGCTGAAGTGGGCACTGGTCGCCCGCGGCATCCTCGAGCACGCCACGGTCCGTCCGCCGCTGCTGCCGCTGGCCGAAGGCGCCGAGCAGGAGATCGCCGAGGCGATGCGCGCGGCCGGCCTGGGTTCGGTGCGCTGAAGGCTCCGCACGGGCCACAGGTCCATCGACGGCACCGGGGGAGCCTGGGGGAGGTCGGTGGGCCTGCGCCTGCGGGCCCGCAATCTGAATAGCGAGGAGACAAGGCATGAACATGCTGGGACGGATCGTGGCCTCGGCTGCGGCATTGATGGTGATCTCGCCGGCGTTCGCTCAGAACGCCGGCTTCCCCGAGAAAGGCAAGACGCTGCGCATCGTCGTTCCGTTCGCCGCCGGCGGCGGTGTGGACAACGCAGCGCGACTGCTCGGCGAGCAACTGCGCAAGCAGCTCGGCCTGACCGTGATCGTCGACAACAAGGCCGGTGCCAGCGGCACGATCGGCGGCAGCGCGGTGAAGACCGCCCCTGCAGACGGCTACACCTGCTCTTCTCCGCGGCAACGCACGTGCTCACCAAGCAGGTGTTGAGCAATCCGCCGTACGACCCGCAGACCGACTTCATGCCGGTGGCGCGTGTCGGCGAGGCGCCGCTGATGCTGGTCATCCCGCCGCAGCACAAGGAAAAGAACCTGACCGAGGTGCTCGCGGCCGCCCGACAGCAGCCTGAGAAATGGACTGCGGCGATTCCTGCCGCCGGCGCGCCCAGCCACCTGGCGACGCTGCTGCTCGCGAAGCAGGGCAAGGTGAAGTTCACCTTCGTGCCGTACAAGGGCACGCAGCCGGCGCTGGTCGACGTCGGCGGCGGGCATGTGGACCTGCTGCTCGATTCGATGATCGCGCTGCAGCAGCTCGCCAAGGCGGGCAAGGTCAAGCCGATCGCGATCACCTCGGCCAAGCGCAGCACGCTCGCGCCGGAGCTTCCCACCGTGAAGGAGGGCGGCATCGCCGACTTCTCGTACGTGAGCTGGTACGGCGTCTGGGCGCCAAAGGGGACGCCACCCGAGCGGGTCGCGGCCCTCAACACCGCGATCAACACGGCCGTCGGCGAGGTGGGCAAGTCGGGCGCGTTCGCCAACCTTGGCATCGAGCCCGTCACCGAAAGCCCCGAGCAGTTCAGGCAATACATCGCTGCAAACGTCGCGCAGGGCACCGAGCTGCTGAAGAGCGCCGGCTTCAAGCCCGAGTAAGCGCGCGCAACAACGAGGACACAAGATCATGAACAAATCGTTGTGCGCAGCGGGCCTCGGCATGGCCTGCAGCTGGGCGATGGCCCAGTCGTCGGTCACGCTGGCCGGCACGGTCGACGTGGGCGTGCGGCATGTGAAGAACGGCTCGGTGGGCTCGCTGACATCGGAAGCCAGCGGTGCCAACTCGACCAGCAAGCTGATCGTGCGCGGCCAGGAGGACCTGGGCGGGAACATGCGGGCGGGCTTCTACCTCGACAGCACCATCCTCGCGGACATGGGCGGAGCAGGAGCCAGTGCCCCGGCCGGGCAGTTCTGGGACCGGCAATCCACGGTGAACCTGACGCACACGCGCTTCGGCGAGCTGCGCCTGGGGCGCGACTGGAACCCGGTGCACCTCGTGTGGAGCAACTTCGATCCCTTTGCGGCGCTGGGCATCGCGGGGGCGAACAACTTCCGCTCGCTGACGGCCTCGCGCGTGCTCGGCCAGGCCTTCGGCACCACGCCCGAGACGCAGAACGCCACGCCGATGCTGCGCGTCAGCAACGCGCTGGAGTACTTCCTGCCCACCGACCTGTGGGGCTTCTACGGACACATCGTCAAGTCATGGGACGAGGGCGGCACCACCACCAACGGCTTCACGAAGGGCGATGGTTTCCGTCTCGGCTGGGCCAAGGGCGCCTTCAATGTCGCAGCGGGGCAGTTCATGACGCGCAACGCGGCCAACAGCCAGCGCTTCAAGGACCAGGTCTACGGGCTCTCGTACGACTTCGGCCTGGTGAAGCTCGACGTCGCGCAGCGGCGCTGGGAGTACGGCCCGGACAGCATGATCAACACCCACGTCGGCGCCGTCATCCCTGCGGGTCCCGGCGTGGTGAAGCTGAGTTACCTGTGGGGCGACCAGAAGGGCTCCGTGGCCGGCGCCAACGACGCCACGCAGCTGGGCGCCGGCTACGTCTATCTGCTCTCGAAGCGCACGGCCCTGTATGCGCATGCCTCCTACATGGACAACGATGGCTCGGCGGTGTTCGTCATCCCCGGTGGGCCGGCGGTGAGTGCCAACCCCGCGGCGCCCAACTTCTTCGGCGGCCAGTCGTCGAAGGGGTTTGAAGCAGGCATCCGGCACAACTTCTGAATCCTGGCAGAGGGAGCTTGAAATGAAGCGCTTCGTTGTATCCGCCTCGCTCATGCACTGGAAGGGTTGGAGGTACCTTCTCGCGCGAGCGATGGACAGGGTCAGCACCGAGCACGAACTCTGTCACTGGCTGATGGTTTGAAGCACCAAGAGGCCGCTGTGGCCACGCAGTACTGTTCTAGCGGTTCGATCTCGGCTTCGACAGTCCGGTATCGAACGGAAGGCTGACGTCTCTGGAGGGCCGAGAGCGGCCGAACACGATTTCAGCAACCTGCCAGGTCCTCTGGCGCAAGGCGATCGACCTGGTCTGACGCCGCCATGCAGTAGCCTTTCGCGATGGACTCCCTGATCGCGGCCGCCGCGCGCGCCCTCGTCGCCGGTGACGCGCTCGCCGCCCTCAATTGCGTCGCCCTGCGCGACGACCCGCCGGCGCTCGCCCTGCGCGGCATCGCTATGGCCCAGCTCGGCGAGCACCCGCGCGCCCGCGAGCTCCTGCGGCTCGCCGCCCGCGGCTTCGGCGTCCACGAGGAGCTGGCGCGCGCACGCTGTGTCGTCGCAGAGGCCGAGGTGGCTCTCGCCATGCGCGACATTCGTGGCTCGCCGCGCACGCTGGCGGCCGCCTCGGCCACGCTCGATGCACACGCCGATCGCGCCAACGCGATGCAGGCACGCCTGATCGCGGTTCGGCGGCTGCTCCTGATCGGCCGCCTCGACGAGGCCTCATCCGCGCTGGCCCGCCTCGACGCGCGCGGCCTGCCACCGTCGCTGCTGGTGGTTGCCGAGCTGGCCGCAGCCGAGGTGGCGCTGCGCTCGCTGCGCACTGCCGCGGCGCAGGCGGCGCTCGCGCGCGCCCACGAGGCCGCCGAACGCGCGGGCGTGCCCGCGCTGCAGGCCGAAGTGACCGAGGCGCGCGCCGCGCTCGATCGACCCGCCGCACGGCGCGTCCACGCGGGCCGCGAGATGCCGCTGCGGCTCGGCGATGTCGAGGCCCTGCTCGCCTCGGGCGCGCTGGTGATCGACGCCTGCCGTCGCGGCTTGCGCGCCGGCGCCATATGGCAGCCGCTGGCGCGTCGGCCGCTGCTGTTCACCCTGGTGCGCGTGCTCGCCGAAGCATGGCCCGGCGACGTCGATCGCAGCGAGCTGATCGCGCGCGCGTTCCGCACCCGCCACCCCGACGAGTCGCACCGGGCGCGCCTGCGCGTCGAGATCGGCCGCTTGCGCGCCCTCGTCGCGCCGCTGGCACGCATCGAGGCCAGCGCACGCGGCTTCTCATTGCGGAGCGACGGCGACGTCGTCGTCCTGGTGCCACCCATCGATGGCGACCAGGCGTCGCTGCTGGCGCTGCTCGCCGACGGCGCGGCCTGGTCCACCTCGGCGCTCGCGCTGGCCCTTGGGGCGAGCCAGCGCACGGTCCAGCGCGCACTCGTCGAGTTGGAGGCCGCGCGACAGGTGCGCTCCATCGGGCGAGGACGCGCACAGCGCTGGCTGTCGCCGCCGCTGGCCGGATTCACGACGATCTTGTTACTCCCTGCTGCGCTGCAGCTCGATTAGATTGGACTTACGGCGCCGTTCCGAAGCGCGCCGCAAGGAGCCAGGAAATGACAGGCAGGATGGACAAGACGACACCGCAAGCAACGGCGCACATGGCCGAGATCGTGCGTGAGTACGGCCCCTTCGACGGCGCCGACAACATCCACGGCGTCACCCACGACGGCCGCCATGTCTGGGCCGCCACCGGACCCAGGCTGATCGCCTTCGATCCCGAAAGCGGCGAGGTCGCGCGCACGCTCGACTGCATCGGCGACGCGGGCACCGCGTTCGACGGCACGCACCTCTACCAGGTGGCCGAATCGCGCATCGACAAGATCGATCCCGCCACCGGCGAGGTGCTGGCCTCGATCCCGGCGCCCGGCCACGGTGGCGACTCGGGCCTGGCGTGGGCCGAGGGCAGCCTGTGGGTGGGGCAGTACCGCGAACGAAAGATCCACCAGATCGACCCCGAGACCGGCACCGTCCTGCGCACCATCGAGTCGAACCGCTTCGTCACCGGCGTGACCTGGGTCGACGGCGAGCTGTGGCACGGCACTTGGGAAGGCGACGAGAGCGACATCCGCCGGATCGACCCGCAGAGCGGCGCCGTGCTCGATCGGCTGGAGATGCCGCACGGCACCTCCGTCAGCGGGATGGAGTCCGACGGGGAAGACCTCTTCTATTGCGGCGGCGGATCGAGCGGAAAGGTACGCGCCGTGCGACGTCTCCGAGCAAGGAAATGATGACTGGCCATGAACGGCTCTTCGAGCCAAGGAGTACGCGATGAGCAAAGCCACTGCCGCAACGAGCACCGTGAACCATCCCGTCGTGTCGAGGGACCAATGGGTAGCCGAGCGCAAGACGCTGCTGGCGCGCGAGAAAGAACTGACGCGCCAGCGCGACCAGATCGCCCGCGAGCGCCGCGCGCTGCCGTGGGTGCGCATCGAGAAGGACTACGTCTTCGACGCGCCCGAGGGCCGGCGCACGCTTGCCGATCTGTTCGAAGGTCGCCGCCAGCTGGTGGTGCAGCACTTCATGTTCGCGCCGGGGTGGGAGCAAGGTTGTCCGAGCTGCTCCTTCATGGCCGACCACATCGACGGCGCGAAAGTACACGTCGAGCAGCGCGACGTCACGCTGCTGGTCGTCTCGCGCGCGCCGCTGGCCGATATCGAGCGCTTCCGCAAGCGGATGGGCTGGCAGTTCAAGTGGGTGTCCTCGCATGGCAGCGACTTCAACCACGACTTCGGCGTCACCTTCACGCCGGAAGAACAAGCCAAGGGCGAGGTCTACTACAACTTCGTCATGCAGCCCTTCCCGGGCGAGGAAGCGCCCGGCATCAGCGTGTTCTACAAGGACGAGGCGGGGGACGTCTTTCACACCTACTCGACCTACGGACGCGGGGTGAAGCTGATGATGGGCGCGTACGACTTCCTCGACATCACGCCCAAGGGCCGCGACGAGGACAAGCTGGCCAACACGATGGAATGGGTGCGTCACCACGACCGCTACGAGCAAGCCACCCTGGGCGCCCCCCTGGTGATCCGCGATGAAGGCAAGCAAGAGCCAGACACGAAAAGGGGCAGCTGGTGAGCACCAGGCTTGCAGCCTGGATGAATGGCCAGCTGGTCGGAACCTGGGCGGTCGATCGCGGCTCGCATCGCTTCACCTACGACGCGTCGTGGCTCGCCTCGCCCAAGCGCCGCGCGCTGTCGCTGTCCTTGCCGATCACGCCCGCGCTCGAGATCCGCGGCCAGGTGGTGGCGAACTATTTCGACAACCTGCTGCCGGACAACGACAGGATCCGCGCAAGGTTGAGCCGCCGCTTCCAGACCAGCTCCGCCGACGCGTTTTCTTTGCTCGAGGCGATCGGCCGGGACTGCGTGGGCGCTGTGCAGTTGCTGCCCGAGGGCATGGAGCCGCAAGGATGGGATCGCATCGAAAGCGAGCCCTTGACCGAGAAGCAGGTGGCCGACATCCTGCGCGCGGTGCCCTCGGAGTCGGTGCTGGGACAGGCAGCCGCAGACGACGATCTGTTTCGCGTTTCGCTGGCCGGCGCGCAGGAGAAGACCGCGCTGCTTTACCGCGACGGGCAATGGCATCGCCCGCACGGTGCCACGCCGACGACCCACATCCTCAAGCTTCCGCTCGGGCTCATCGGCGGCTCGCGCCGTGTCGACTTCAGTGATTCGGTGGAGAACGAGTGGCTGTGCGCGCTCATCCTTTACCAGCTCGGCCTGCCGGTCGCACGCACCGAGATCTGGCGCTTCGAGGACCAGAAGGCCGCTGGTGGTCACGCGATTCGATCGTTCGTGGCAGGAAGAGGGACGCTGGATCGCGCGGCTCCCGCAGGAGGACTTCTGCCAGGCGCTCGGCTACCCCCCGAGGCAGAAATACGAGAAGGACGGCGGCCCGGGCATGGCCGAATGCATGCGCCTGCTCACGGGCAGCCAGGACCCCGGCGGACGCGCGGCGTTCGCGATCACCCAGCTGAGCTTCTGGCTCCTGGCCGCCACCGACGGCCACGCCAAGAACTATTCGATCTTCCTGCAAGCCGGGGATGCCTTCATCACCACCCCGCTCTATGACGTGCTGTCGATCTTCCCTTACGTGGGCGACGGGCCGAACCAGTTTCGCTGGCGCCGGGCAGAGCTGGCGATCGCACTGCGTTCGAAGAACGTCCAGTACGACCTGCACTGCATCCAGGCGCGGCACTGGCACGGACTGGCCATGCAGTACGGCGGCCTGGGGGTGTGGCGCAGCATGCTCGGGCTGGTCGAGCGCGTCGAGACTGCGCTCGCGGAGGTGAGCAAGCTGCTGCCCAGGGACTTTCCCGAGCGCACGTGGCACGCGATCTCGCAGGGGATGCGCAAGCAGGCGGCGCGCTTCCGTGCCGGCCTCACTGGCCTGCCGGCATGACGCTGGTTGAACCAGGGCAGAAGCCTCGCAGAGAACCAAAACCCTAAGTCGAACAAAACCCCCGATCCCGCTGCTCCAACGCCTCCCCCATATAAGCCCGAAACAGCATCTCATCAGTCTGCCGCAACCGCCGACAAACCTCTCTCCCCATGTTCATCTGGATCAATGCAAACTGCTCCGCGTCCCGTTCGAACAGCGCAAGCAAGGTATCCGGCAACAGCTCGAGCGACGTGCAATCCTCGTCCGCACGCACCGATGCCGATCTCGGCATGAGGTCCATCAAGGCCATCTCGCCGAAGCAGTCGCCGTCCCCCAGTTGCCGCACCAGCAGCTCCTTCCCCTGCCAGTTCTTCAGCACCGAGACGCGCCCCGACTCCAGCACGAACATGCTGAGCGCAGGCTCCGCCTCGCGGAAGAAGTACTCGCCCGCCTTCACGCCAACGGAACCCGTCCGCTCGACGATGAACCCGAGCGCATCGTCGCGAATGCCGCCGAAGATGGGCATTCGCTGCAAGAGCTCGATGCGTGCCACAGACTGCATGACGCACTCCTCATGGCCAGGGCGGTCGTCCCCCGCCCAGGGAGAACTCAGCTCAACCCAGGCGCGAGCAACAGGGCAGCGTCGGTCGCTTCGATCACGGCATCCACGCCCACGCCCGGCATGGTTTCCATCAACATCAATCCGTCTTCGGTCGGCCGTATTACCGCAAGCTCGGTCACGACCAGGTCGACCCTTCGCGTCGAGGTGATCGGAAGGCTGCACCGCTTCACCAGCTTGGAGCCGCCGGGCGAGCGGTGCGTCATCGCGACGATCACGCGCCGCGCGCCGGTCACGAGATCCATGGCACCTCCCATCCCCGGAACCATCTTGCCCGGAACCATCCAGTTGGCCAGCAGGCCACGCTCGTCGACTTCGAGCCCGCCCAGCACCGTCACGTCGAGATGGCCGCCGCGGATGATGCCGAAGGAGAACGCGGAATCGAAGGCAACCGCCCCAGGCAGCGCACCCACCGGTCGGCCGCCGGCGTCGGTGAGGTTGCGGTCCTCGTAGCCTTCGCCGGGCAGCGGGCTCATGCCCATGATGCCGTTCTCGGAATGGAAGAACACATGCACCGAGGGCGCCATGTGCGCAGCCACCAGCGTCGGCAGCCCGATGCCGAGGTTCACGCAGTCGCCATCGCGCAACTCCCGCGCAACGCGTTGCGCGATCAGGTTCTTGGCATCCATCGTCATGGCGACCGCTCCTTTACGACAAGGTAGTGCACCAGCACGCCGGGCGTCACCACCGAATCCGGCGGTATCACGCCCACGGGCACGATGTCATCGGCCTCGGCGATGGTGGTCGTCGACGCCATCGCCATCAGCGGATTGAAGTTGCGCGCCGTCAATGCGTATTCGAGGTTGCCGTAGTAGTCGGCGCGCTTGGCACAGATCAGCGAAAAATCGCCCTTCAGCGCCGGCTCGAGCAGGTATTGCTTCCCATCGACCTCGAAGGTCTGTCGACCTTCAGCCACGAGCGTCCCGACGCCGGTGGGAGTGAGCACCCCGCCAAGGCCGACACCCCCGGCGCGAATGCGCTCCGCAGCGTTCCCTGGGGAACCAGCGTCACCTCGATGCGGCCTTCCAGCATCAATTGCTGGGTCTGGGGATTGGTGCCGATGTGGCTCGTGAGGAGCGATCGGACCAGGCCTGCCGCGACCAGCTTGCCCACCCCCGACGCCCGGCCTTGCGGTGTCGTTGCAGATGAGCGTCAAGTCGCGACGGCCCTGCCGCAGCAGCTCGTCGATGAGGCGAATCGGAGAGCCGACGCCCATGAAGCCACCGATCATGAGCGTGGCGCCATCGGGAATCATGGACACCGCTTCGGCGACGGGAATGGCCTTGCGTTTCATGTTCTAGAACCCACTTTCGCGCAGCAACACCGCGAGCAAACGTGTCGACCCTCACCGAGCATGCTACGCCGTGCGCCTTCGATCTGCACCCTTGCCCGCGTTTCCTGCAGCGAAGGCGGCGCCACATCGAGCTTCACGAGGCACATGAAAGAGATGGACGTACTCGGGCCGTCAGGAAACTTTCAAATGGTCGGCCGGGGTCACTCACGTCTCTGCCGCCAGGGCGCATGAATGCTGCAGACCGGGTTGTCGGTGCGGATTGAGTTACCCGGGAAGTTACCCGGTGG
>CAWFRK010000012.1:0-26191 GCA_963818175.1 uncultured beta proteobacterium
GTCACCGTTGCCGATCTCGTCCGAGAAGATCTTGTAGAGGAGCGCTCCGATGCGCGTCTCGACCAGGCCTGCGTTGGTCCAGCCCTGCAGCCAGGCACCATCGATGAAGATCATGGGGCACAGCTGCACCGCCTCGGCGATCACCTCCTCGCGGGACTTCGTCACAGGGGCCTGGGGGCCGGCATAGGAATGCGCCTGCGCCGCGGAACGCTCCTCGAACCACTTCCTGAAGCGCAGATGGGAGTAGTCGTCGAACGGAATGGCGTCAGGTTCCCTGTGCAGCTTCGAGGCAGCGCGCCCAAGCCAACGCATCGCGAAAGCCAAGGCGTCGGCATGGACCTGCTCGTGCTGCTCGGCATTGAGCAGGCGGTGGTACAGCTCGCGTGCATCGGTGTTCTTCGTGGCGCCCTGCCCGCTGTCTGCGTTGCGTGCGGGCAAGTCGGAAGCGAGGCAGGACGAGCTGCGCCCGGCTTGGGACTGCGTCAGCGTCTTCGGCTGCGAAGGCAAGGACGCGATCCACGCGCGAATGAGGTCCAGCTCCTGCTCGGAGAAGATCCGGAACATCGGGCCACCGAAGGCCACGAGCCTTGCCAGCAACGGGCTGTCTGCAGGACGGCCGGGAATGACCCAGCGACTGCGTGCAAGCGCCTCGACGAAGCCTTCGGCATCGCGCGCCATGAAGTCATCGAGGGCGATGCCGCCGAGGTTGAGGCGGCCGTGGTATCCGACCGCATGTTCCGACTTCCGACGGACCAGCTCGACCATGGCGCAGGTCGGTGACAGGCCTCCGGCTTCGATGTACGCAACGACGTCGTCATGCCAGGAAGTCAACAGGCGCAAGGACACCATGAATCCCCTGGCGATCGCCCATGCAGGGTCGCAAGCAGGCGCGTGACCGCTTTGCAGCCACCGGCGGTCCGGACGTTGTGCGTACTGGATGGCCTGCTTCACGGCGTCCCCGGCCATCGAGCGACCTTTGTCGTGCCGCGCAATGAAATATGGGCTCAGCGCAATTTCATTGATGGAGGCCAGTGGCGAGAGCAGCGGCGGAACCGGCAGCGCCAATTCGAGCAATGCCGCGCCCAGGATGTCAGGCCAGTGCGAGCCAGGAAACAGCGAGAGGCTGAGCCGATAGGCCGCCAGCCGCCACGACGCGGGCAAGAGGCCGCCGTAGTTCAGCCAACGCGCCGAGTCGATCGGCGGCGGATGATGGCCAAGCTGTTCGAGCAGGCGTCGGTACAGGTGACTGTGGTTGTCGGCGAAGCAGCCATGGCCTGCATGCCAGGCATGGGCAGCGTGGGCAAGCGTGGCGATGTGCTCATGGTTGCTGGCGGCGTTGGCCATGTTCTGCAGCACGCAGCCGCCAAGCAAGGCCGTTGGGGCGTTCTGCAAGAGCAGAAAGGCCGTCGATCCGCTGTGCGCACGGCCGGCCGCCTCACTCTTCAAGGGTCGCCATGCCTCGGCTGCCACGCGCAGGAGCGCGTCCGCCAATGTCGTCCCGTCGTTCGCAACGGGCCAGTCCGGCCCGGGGCCTTGATGGCATTGATCGATGAACTGGCGTGCCGCAAGCCTTGTCGAGTCATGGCTGGACTCGATGTTCAACACGCGATGGCAAAGCTGCGCGCAGTCGAGTTCGACGCGCTGAACCTCCCGGGCCATGTCAGCTCGGAAAGTTCAACTGCTTGCGAAGCGATGGTGTCGGCACGCCGGAGGCGGCCCAGCGTATGCGTTCTTCTTCATCTTGTGCTCCCCATAGGTCGAATGCGGATGTCCCGCTTCGGGTGTCGAAATGCTATGGATCGCTTCGATGGCGTCAACGCCGCCCGAGACGGTTTGACGAAGATTGAACTTCTGCGGCGGGCAAGGCCCGTCAGAGCAAGGGCTTCAGATACCGCCCCGTATAGCTCGCCGGATGCGCCGCGATGTCCTCCGGCGTGCCCGTCGCCACCACCGTGCCGCCTCCTGCACCACCTTCAGGGCCCATGTCAATCACCCAATCGGCGGTCTTGATGACGTCGAGGTTGTGCTCGATCACCACGATCGTGTTGCCGTGGTCGCGCAGCTGGTGCAGCACGCGCAGCAACAGCTCGATGTCGTGGAAGTGCAGCCCCGTGGTCGGCTCGTCGAGGATGTAGAGCGTGCGGCCCGTGTCGCGCTTGCTGAGCTCGAGCGCGAGCTTGACGCGCTGGGCCTCGCCGCCCGAGAGCGTGGTCGCGCTCTGGCCGAGGCGGATGTAGCCCAGCCCCACGTCGAGCAGCGTGCGCAGCTTGCGCGCGATCGAGGGCACCGCGCTGAAGAACTGGTGCGCGTCTTCCACCGTGAGGTCGAGCACCTCGCTGACGTTGAGGCCCTTGTACTGGATCTCCAGCGTCTCGCGGTTGTAGCGCTTGCCGTGGCACACATCGCAGGGCACGTACACGTCGGGCAGGAAGTGCATCTCCACCTTCAGCACGCCGTCGCCCTGGCAGGACTCGCAGCGCCCGCCGGCGACGTTGAAGCTGAAGCGGCCCGGCCCGTAGCCGCGCTCGCGAGCCGCGGGCACTTCGGCGAACAGCTCGCGGATCGGCGTGAAGAGGCCCGTGTAGGTGGCAGGGTTGGAGCGCGGCGTGCGGCCGATGGGCGACTGGTCGACGTTGATGACCTTGTCGAACACGTCGAGCCCATCGATCTCGTCGTGCGGCGCCGGCTCCAGGTGGCTCTGGTAGAGCTTGCGCGCCACCGCGGCATAGAGGGTGTCGTTGATGAGGGTGGACTTGCCCGAGCCCGAGACGCCCGTCACGCAGGTGAACAGCCCGACCGGGACCTCGGCGGTCACGCCCCTCAAGTTGTTGCCGCGGGCATTGACGATGCGCAGCAGCTTCGGGTCGGTCGACTCGTCCAGCGAATGGCGCTTGCGCGGCACGGCGATCTTGAGCTTGCGCGCGAGGTACTGGCCGGTGAGCGATTCATCGCTTTGCGCCACATGCTGCGGCGTGCCCTGCGCCATCACCTTGCCGCCATGCACGCCGGCGCCCGGGCCCATGTCCACGACATGGTCGGCGCACAGGATCATGTCCTCGTCGTGCTCGACCACCAGCACCGAGTTGCCGAGGTCGCGCAGGTGCTTGAGCGTGCCGATCAGGCGATCGTTGTCGCGCTGGTGCAGGCCGATGCTGGGCTCGTCGAGCACGTACATCACGCCGGTGAGGCCCGAGCCGATCTGCGAGGCCAGCCGGATGCGCTGCGCCTCGCCGCCGGAGAGCGTGTCGGCGCTGCGGTCGAGGCTCAGGTAGTCGAGCCCCACGTTGTTGAGGAAGGACAGGCGCGAGCGGATCTCGCGCACCACCTTGTCGGCGATCTCGGCCTTGGCGCCCTTGAGCTGCATTGATTCGAAGGTATCGAGGGCTTCGCGCAGCGTGGCATGCGAGACCGCGTAGATCGGGCGCCCCTCGCCTGAATTGGCATCGACGAGACGCACATGGCGCGCCTCGCGCCGCAGGCGCGTGCCCTGGCAATCGGGGCAGGGCTTGCTGCTCTGGTAGCGCGCGAGTTCCTCGCGCACCGCGACCGAATCGGTCTCGCGGTAGCGGCGCTCGAAGTTGGGGATGATGCCCTCGAAGGGGTGCGAGCGCTTGACGCTGCGCTTCCTGCCGCCTGCGCCCTCGGCGGCGTAGACGAACTCCACCTCCTCGGTGCCGGTGCCATGCAGCAGCACCTGGCGGGCCTGCTCGGGCAGCTCTTCGAAGGGTGCGTCGAGGTCGAAGTCGTAGTGGCGCGCCACGCTTTCCAGCAGCGAGAAGGTGTAGCCGTTGCGCTTGTCCCATCCCTTGACTGCGCCGCTGGCGAGGCTGAGCGAGGGGAAGGCCACCACCCGATCCGGATCGATGACGGTGACATGCCCCAGCCCGTCGCAGCTCGGGCAGGCGCCCACGGGTGAATTGAACGAGAACAGCCGCGGCTCCAGTTCGGCGAGCGAGTAGCTGCAGACGGGGCAGGCGAACTTGCTGGAGAACAGGTGCTCGCGGCCCGAATCCAACTCCAGCGCGATGGCTCGCCCTTCGGCGATGCGCAGCGCGGCCTCGAAGCTTTCGGCGAGGCGTTGCCTGAGGCCGGCGGCCGCGGTGCGGGAGTCGTCGGCCGCCGCGACCATCGCCAGCGGCAGCGAGGGTTCCTCGACGCGCAAGGCCCCCGACGAGGCCTCGCTCTTGTCGTGCCGTACCTTGAGCCGATCGACCACGACGTCGATGTCGTGCTTCTCCGTCTTCTTCAGCTTCGGCAGATCGGTCGCTTCATGGATCGCGCCGTCGATGCGAAAGCGCACGAAGCCCTGCGCCTGCATGTCCTGCAGCAGCTCGACGAACTCGCCCTTGCGATCGCGCACCACGGGCGCCAGCACCATCAGCTTCGTGTCCTCGGGCAGCGCCAGCGCCGCATCGACCATCTGGCTCACGCTCTGGGCCTCGAGCGGCAGGTCGTGGTCGGGGCAGAAGGGCGTGCCGGCGCGGGCGTAGAGCAGGCGCAGGTAGTCGTGGATCTCGGTGACCGTGCCCACGGTCGAGCGCGGGTTGTGCGAGGTGGCCTTCTGCTCGATGGAGATCGCGGGCGAGAGGCCCTCGATCACGTCGACATCGGGCTTGTCCATCAGCTGCAGGAACTGGCGCGCATAGGCCGAGAGGCTCTCGACGTAGCGGCGCTGGCCCTCGGCATAGAGCGTGTCGAAGGCCAGCGACGACTTGCCCGAGCCCGAGAGCCCGGTGATCACGACGAGCTTGTGGCGCGGCAGGTCGAGGTCGATGTTCTTGAGGTTGTGGGTGCGGGCCCCGCGCACCCGGATCATCGGCGCGCCGTCGGTGGGACATGAGGGCGCCGGGGGCTTCGGGGGAAGGAACGGCAGGCGGTCGCTGGGACATGGACGAAGCCGGGTCGGGAAAACTCACGATGATAGTCCGCAGGCGTGTGCCGGGCAGGGAACGCAAGACGGCCCGAGGTTACTCACGGGGTCCAACCTTCCTCGAGGAGCCGACCATGCATTTCACACCCAACATACCCAACAACCGGATCACTGCGGTGAACCGAAACCCGACCGAGCCACAGCGGACGGCCGCGGGCGGCATCCTCCAGCAGTTGTCGGCCACGGCGAGCATCGAATTCGCATCGGTCCTTGCGCGGATACCTGAACACCTGCAGTACGGGGTCCGCATCTTGCTGGATACAGGCGAATCGCTGGATAGCAAGCAATGGTGGTCGCAACTCGTGTCGTTCTTCGTGGATCAGGGCCTGCAACAGCTCGCCGTGGAGACGACGAACATCGTCGGCGTCGAGGGGCTCACCGTTCGTGCCGGAATCGATGCTGCCTTGTTGGAACACATGCGCGACTCCTGTCCTTCGCTGGAGACCTTGACCGTGCGGGAGGGGGACCCGTCCAACAGACTGACGCAGTTCCTTGCGGAAGACAGCCGCTTTGTGTCCTTGAAACTGGCGTGAATGCGTGACGACTCGCTTGCGACCTTGAGCCGGGCAATTGCGCAAAACACCGCTCTGAGGAGCCTGTGGCTCATCACCGAGAGCAACAACACTGCCCCCCTGGCGCTGGCCCTGAGAGGCAGGTCGATGGATGGTCTGATCGTGGATGCCCGCCCGGTCGCCCTGATCCCCATCACGAAAGCCGTTTGCCACGGGGATCTTCGCGTCAAGAACTTGACGCTCGTGCAAAAGCACTGCCTGGACGCCGAGTACAAGAACTTCATTCTTGGGTTGTGTGAGCTCGTCAAGTCGAGTCCCAACGTGGAGGCGCTGCGCGTGGAATGCAAGAGCCTCTTAGGGTTTGTTGACCGCATGTCGGATGCCATTGCCCACACAAGGCTGCTCGAACTGCATATCGAGGCCGTGTGTATTTCAAAAGGTTTTTTGGGCCCACTGCCGGAGCCATACATCGAAACCCTGCTCGCCGGACTGCGCCGAAATCCCAGCTTGCTCGCATTCAGCATCAATGGCGCAACCGAGGATCAGCAAGAGGAAATCCTGAAGGTTGTGAGGGCGAATGCTCGTATGCCGGCGGCCGCCCGAGTCGCTATCGGCCATGCCTTTGCAATCTCTGTGGGGCGTCCTTACGAAATGCCGGTGGATGCGGGTGCCGAAATGATGAGACACCTGACGCCATCCGAGGCCCGCCCACTTGCCATGCTGAACCGGGCCACGCATCAGGCCAGCATGGAGGGCGCCTCCTCGCCTTGGTGTCGCAGGGCGATCCCCAAGGCATCACCGAGCTATGCCAGCGGTGGGAAGAGGATGGAAATCAGCCTCGACAAGGCGGTTCGCGAGGACGTGCTTTCTGGCGCGCTGCTGCGGTTGGGCCCACAGGTTGACAAAGTGAAAGCGGCCTCGGTTGCGCACGCGCTGTTGCAGGGCGTTCGTGGGCGAGGGCAGTGGCGGTCCCTCATATGTGCCGTCGAAGGAGACGCTCGCACAACTGGCGCAACTGGCAGCCGCCGCCGATGATGAAGCCTTGCTCGCGCTCGTGTCGGATCTTTTCCAGCGTGCCTGATACCTGATACCTGAAGCCGAGGGTCACGCCGCGAGGCCGCTGCATGGCCCACGGCGCGGGGCTACGATCCACGGCATGAGCCCTCGCCCTGCATCGCCCTGGAGAACCGGCGCGGCGGCCGTCTTGCTCGCGTGGCTGGCGGCTTGTGGGGCCGATGTCTTCGTGGCGTTTTGCTCCGGCTGCGATGACCACCGTCCGCCCGACGTCACCATGGGCGCGCTGCCCTCAACCGTGAACGCGGGCGATACGCTGCTCCTCACGGCCAGCGCGAGCTCCAACAGCGGCTTCGTCGAACAGGTCGACTTCTTTCGCGTGGTACAGGGAGGGCCCGCCGAGTTCCTCGGCAGTGACCTCAGCCGTCCCTACGAGCAGGAAACCACGGCCCCCGAGGTCTCGGCGCCGACCACCGTCGAGTACTTCGCCCGGGCCTTCGATGGCTTGGGGAAGCGCCGCGACAGCGCGCGGGTGGCGGTGACGGTGCAGCCTTGATTGTGCGCGTTGCAGTTGCGACGCATAATCGCCGGCATGAGCAAGACGGCCACGTTTCCATCGCTGCGGGTTGAGCCCGGTTTGCGCGAGGCCGCCGAAGGCGTGCTGCGCGAAGGCGAAACCCTGTCCAGCTTCATCGAGACCTCGGTGCGCGAAACGATCGAGCGCCGGCGGGTCCAGCAAGAGTTCATCGCACGCGGACTCGCGTCGCTGCAAGACGCTCGCCGCACTGGCATCTATCACTCCGCCGACCAGGTACACGGCGAGCTGCGTGAGATGCTGGCCCGGGCCAAGAAGCGGATCAAGCGTTGAGCTTCGCGGTCCGCTACACCGAGCGCGCCCGCGAAGACCTGATGCGGTTGTACGAGTATCGGCTCGAGCAGGCGGTCACGCTGGAAGAGCTGGAGCTGGCACAGCGCACCTACGAGGCCATCACCACCGCCGTGGACGGCTTGGCAGCCAACCCGTTCCTGTGCCGCAAGGCTGGCACCAGCCCCTTCGTGCGCGAGCTGCTGATCCCTTTCGGTTCCTCGGGCTACGTGGCACTGTTCGAGATTGAGGACGCGACGCACGTCACGATCGCGGCGATCCGGCACCAGCGCGAAGAGGACTATCACTGAGAACCAAGGCCTGCCAGCCACTGCTTCGGAGGGTGACCCAGGAAACGGGCGCCGGCGACCGTCCGATGTATCCCGCCACCGTTCGCCGGCGGTTTCAGTCAGCCATCAGAGGCCTTCGGCCTCCGCATCCGCTTCGGCCTCCGGCCACAGCGCGGGAAAGTAGAAGCGCAGTGCATGCAGGGGCACGCCGAACCGCACCTTGCCTTGCGGCGTGTTCGACCTGAGGAGACCCCGCTTGATCAGTGCGGCAAGCGCTGCACCGGCGGTGCGCTCGCCCAGCCCGGTCATGGCCTTGAATTCGCCGCGCTCGAGTTCTCCGCCCGTCAGGAAGAGGTAGTGCAGCGGTCGCAATGCTTCCCGTCGAACACCCGAGCGAAGTGTTTCCTCTTCGAAGACCAGGCAGGCGCTGATCCGGCGCTCCATCGAGGCAATGTCCAGCAGCCCCGACATGAAGCGCACCTGGTCGAGGCAGACCTCCAGCACGTAGCCGATCCAGGCCACGAGCGCTTGCTCGCTCAAGTTGCCCCGCCCGTCGAGGTCGCCGCGCCGAGGCGAATCGGCGCCGGCCAGGTGCGCGTAGTAGCGTTCGGTCGATCGGGCGAAGCCCCTCAGCGGCGACCACAGTCCGTTGGTGTAGCCCAGCGCGCCGAGCACGGCATGCGTGTGCAGGCGCATGACGCGGCCATTGCCGTCGATGAAAGGATGGATCCAGCCCAGTCGATGGTGGGCGGCGGCCACTGCGAGCAGCGAGGCCTCGCCGCGACGCACCTCGCCGTAGAAGCCCGCCCAGCGAGCCAGGAACTCGGCGAGGCTCGCATTGCCGGGCGCCACATGCTGGCCGACCCGGACCTCCCGACGGCGCAACTCCCCCGGGACGATCGGCTCGCCTTCGGAGGTCACCAGGTCGCCCGGTGGCAGCCTGGCAAACAGTTGTCGATGCAGTTCCTGGACGGCGTGGCTGCTGTACAGATTCCGAGCGCCTTCGTCGCCGACGTACAGCCGCTCGATCTCGGCCTCTGCCTCGATATGGGCCACCGCCAGCCTCTGCTTGGCCGCAAGCTCCTTGTTGCCTGAAAAGTCCTTGCGCAGTGCCTGCTCGATCTCGTGCGGGCGCGCGTGCTGTCCCTCGATACGGTTCGAGTAGTACGAATTCATGCCGCGCAGAAGGGCGCGCAATTCAGGGGCGATCGGCAAGCCGGCCAGTTGCGTGGCGGCACGCGCCAGGTCGTGGGCCTGCGCCAGCAAGGGGGCCTGCCGGTCCGAAGCAGGAAGCAGGGGTTCGAATTGATGCGGTGAGTGGTACATGATTTGCCAACTCGAGAATACGCCTAAGTTGGCGTTATATCTGTGATTTTTAGGCAGTATGCCAAGTTGATTGCCAACTTGGTTGCGTGTCTTGAGATGTGCTGCGGCGAGGTCGTGCCGGCGCAGGCATAGCAGGTCAATGTTCCGCGCCCTGCGCGGAGGCGGGGAACGCGAAACAGCGGAAGGTTACTCATGGGACTCCAACACTGCGTTGAGTGAGCGACCATGGACTTCCTGAACTCGATACTTCAGCGGTTCACTTCGGCGAACCAAAACCCGACCGTGCCTCAGCAGCCCCCGATGCCCGGCACGTCCCTGCAGAAGCTGTCGCCCGCCGCGAACGCCGAACTGGAGTCGGTCTTTGCGCGGATACCGGAAGACCTGCGAGAGGGAGTCCGGATATGGGGGGCGACAGGCGAACCGCCGGCTGACGAGCAATGGTCCTCAGAACTCGTATCGTTCTTCTGGGCCGAGCGCTTGCATCAACTCGCCATGGAGACGGCAAACATCACCTGCGCCAAGAAGCTCGCTGTCCGATCCGGAATCGACGCTGGCTCCCTTGAATGGATCCGCAAGTACTGCCCTTCAGTGAGGGCCTTGACTGTGCTGTGGGGTGACCCCCCGAACGGCCTGGAGGAATTCCTCAAGACGGACAGCAGCTTTGAGTCCTTGGAGCTGCGTTGCGCCGACCGACTCTGCCGGGCTCATCGTAAAAGCGCTGCAATCAAATGAGGGGGTGAAGGATGTGACCATCCACTATGACGAGCCTGGAGCTTGGGTCGGCGACGTCGCCGCAACCGTGCGTGCCAATCGCACCATCGAATCGCTGTCGTTTGTGTCGGTGGAAGGGGATGTCAAAAGCTTCGCTTGAGACTTTGAGCGCCGCGATCGCGGAAAACAAAACTCTGACGAGCCTGCGGTTAGATGTCGCGCGAAAGGTCAGCACGGCCCCGCTTGCCCTGGCCCTGCAAGGCCGGTCGATGCATCGCCTGGCCCTGAGGGGCCATGGGGTAGATCTGCTCCACATCATGGACGCCATTTGCGACGGGAATCTTCATGTCCAGAACTTGATATTGGAGGGGCACTACGACAACAAGCGCGAGCCTGACTACTCAAGCTACCTGCGCAAGTTGTGCGTGCTCATCAAGTTCTGCCCCAACGTGGGGGCGCTGCACTTTACATGCTCGACCACACGCTGGAACATCAAACGCCTGTCCGAGGCCATTGCCCACACAAAGCTTCTCGAACTGCATATCGACCCCGAGGACGTGGTGCGATTGCGCGCGCATGAAACCGAGATCCTGATTGACCGGGCTGCGTCGAAGTTCCAACCTGTGCTCATTCACCGTCCGAGGGTTGACCGAGGCCCAGCAATCCGAAATCCTGCGGCTCATGCAGGCGAATGCTCGTATGTCGGCTGATGCCCGTCTCGCCATCGGCCATGCCTTTGCAAGAGCGGTGGGGCATCCTTACACGATGCCTGTGGACGCGGGCCCCGTAGTGATGAGCCACCTGTCGGGGCTAGAGGTCAGCAAACTGGCCGAACTGAACCGCGGCACGCATCAGGCCAGCATGCGGGGACAGCTCATCGCCTTGGTGCGGCAGGGAAATTTCAGGGGTATCACCGCGCTTTGCCAGCGGTGGGCAGACATCGAAATCGATTTCAAGCCGGTTCTCGACAAGGTGCTTGACGAGGTGCGCCAACAGCCCGACGAGCAGGCAGCAGCCGAGACGACGAGAGAGGTATTGCGGGCGATCGTGGAGGTGAAGCGCAATGGCGTTCCCCGATAGTGCCATCGCGCCTCACCCCGCGTCCAGCACCCTCAGGATCTCCCGCCCATAGGCTTCGAGCTTCTTCGCACCCACCCCGGCGATGTGCGCCAACTCTTCCAGCGAGCCCGGCTGCACCCGCGCCATTTCCGCCAGCGTCGCGTCATGGAACACCACGTAGGCCGGCAGGTTGTGCTCGCGCGCCACCTCCGCCCGCCATGCCTTGAGTGCCGCGAAGCGCGCCAGGGCTTCGGCATCCAGGGCGACAGGTAGCGGCTTGGCCGCGCCGCGGGCGCTGCGCGCGGGCTTGGCGCGCCGCGTGGTCTCGGGTGGCAGGCGCAGCAGCAGCTGAACCTCGCCCTTGAGCACGGCACGCGCGCTGTCGGTCAGGTGCAGCGTGTTGAACTCGCCCTCGGCCACCACATGCCCGAGCGCCACGAGCTGGCGCAGCACCGAGCGCCACTGCTGCTCGGCCAGGTCGGCGCCGATGCCGAAGGTGCTCAGCTGCTCGTGCCCGTACTGCCTGACCTTGTCGGTGGCCTTGCCCCGCAGCACGTCGATCAGGTGCACCGCGCCGAAGCTGCGCGCGCCTCGGCCGGCGCCATGCTGCTGGAAGCGGTAGATGCACGACAGCGCCTTGCGCGCGGCCTCGGTCGCATCCCAGGTGGCGGGCGGGTTGATGCAGTTGTCGCAGTTGCCGCAAGGCCCGCTGGCCTCACCGAAGTAGGCGAGCAGCCTCACGCGACGGCAGTCGTGCGCCTCCGACAAGGCCAGCAGCGCGTCGAGCTTGCCGCGCTGCACGCGCTTGAACTCCTCGCCCGCCGGGCTGTCGTCGATCATGCGGCGCTGGTTGACCACGTCGGCCAGGCCGTAGGTCATCCACGCGTCGGCCTCCCCGCCGTCGCGCCCGGCGCGGCCGGTCTCCTGGTAGTAGCTCTCGATGTTCTTCGGCAGGTCGAGGTGGGCCACGAAGCGCACGTCGGGCTTGTCGATGCCCATGCCGAAGGCGATCGTGGCCACCATCACCAGGCCCTCCTCGCGCAGGAAGCGGTCCTGGTGGCGCTGGCGCACTGTCGCGTCGAGGCCGGCGTGGTAGGGCAGCGCGGGGATGCCCTCGGCCTCCAGCCATCCCGCCGGTCTCCTCGACCTTCTTGCGCGACTGGCAGTAGACGATGCCGGCATCGCCCTCGTGCTCGTCGCGCAGCCAGCGCAGCAGCTGGGCGCGCGCGTTGTCCTTCTCGACGATGGCATAGCGGATGTTGGGCCGGTCGAAGCTGCTGATGAAGACGCGCGCCTCGTCGAGCTGCAGCCGCTCGATGATGTCGGCGCGCGTGTGCTCGTCGGCGGTGGCGGTGAGCGCGATGCGCGGTACGTCGGCATAGCGTTCGTGCAGCACGCTCAAGCCCAGGTACTCGCTGCGGAAGTCGTGGCCCCACTGGCTCACGCAATGCGCCTCGTCGATCGCGAACAGGCCGAGCAGGCCGCGCTGGTGCATCGAATCGAGCTGGGCCAGGAAACGCGGCGTGGTGACCCGCTCGGGCGCCGCATACAGCAGCGTGAGGCGGCCGCTCATCATTTCGCGCTCGACACGCTGGGCTTCGTCGAGATTGAGAGTCGAATTGAGGAAGGCCGCATGCACGCCGACTTCCTCCAGCGCGCCGACCTGGTCGTGCATCAGCGCGATCAGCGGGCTCACCACCACCGTCACGCCGCGCCCGGCGCGCTGGCGGGCGATCGCCGGCACCTGGTAGCACAGGCTCTTGCCGCCGCCGGTGGGCATCAGCACCAGGGCATCGCCGCCACCGGTCACATGCTCGACCACCGCCTGCTGCTGCCCTCGGAAGGCGCCATAGCCGAACACCTCCTGCAGGATGGTCAAGGGCATGGCGGAGGCGGGCATGGCAGGCGAGGGGGTGGGGGCGAACGAAGCCGCGATGGTACGCGAGCCGCCAGCCGGCTCGGGCACCCGAAGCCATGCGCAGGCTAGGCGGTGGGGGGACTCCGGAGCATCTGGGACAATCCCAGGTTGCGCCCCGCAATGCCGGCGCCCCCTGCATGGTCTTGACGCCTTTCCCGATGGCTCCCGCTTCCCACCGCTTCACCCCCGCCGAACGCCGCGCCAGCGGCTGGCTCGCTTCCATCTTCGCCCTGCGCATGCTGGGCCTGTTCCTCATCCTGCCGGTGTTCGCCGTGCATGCGCGCGGCCTGCCCGGGGGCGACGATGTCCGGCTCGTCGGCCTGGCGATGGGCGCCTACGGGCTCACGCAGGCCTTCCTGCAGATCCCGTTCGGCTGGGCATCGGACCGCTACGGCCGCAAGCGCGTGATCGTGCTGGGGCTGCTGGTGTTCGCTGCCGGCTCCTTCATCGCGGCCGCCTCGACCACCCTGCAGGGCGTGCTCGTGGGCCGGGCGATCCAGGGCGCCGGCGCGATCTCGGCGGCGATCACGGCGCTCATCGCCGATCACACCCGCGATGAGGTGCGGACCAAGGCCATGGCCATCGTGGGCGGCTCGATCGGGTTGACCTTCGCCCTCTCGCTCGTCGCCGGGCCCTGGCTCTATGCCGGCATCGGCATGGAAGGGCTGTTTGCGCTTACTGGGGTGCTGGCGCTCGGGGGGATCGTCGTGGTCTGGCGGCTGGTACCGCCGGAGCCGGAGCCGGCGCAAGCTGCACAGCTACCCGCGTCCTCCGACTCGTCCTCCGGCGGCATCCCGCCCGAAGCCGAGCCTGCGCGTGAATCCTGGCTGCAAGTGCTGCTGCATCCCGAGCTGCTGCGCCTGAACCTCGGCATCTTCACGCTGCATCTGGTGCAGATGGCGATGTTCGTGGCCGTGCCCGTGGCCCTGGTCGATGCCGGCTGGCCGGTGCGGCAGCATGGCTGGATCTACCTGCCGGTGGTGCTGGGCTCCTTCGTGCTGATGCTGCCGCCGCTCTTGCTCGGCGAGAAGCGCGACAGCGTGCGCCCGGTGTTCCTGGGCGCGATCCTGCTGCTGGCGATCACGCTGGCGCTGCTGGGGGCGTTCTGGACCTGGCCGATCACGCTGGTCGCCCTGCTGCTCGCGTTCTTCGTGGGCTTCAACATCCTCGAGGCCACGCTGCCGTCGCTGGTCTCGCGCGTGGCGCAGCCGGCATCCAAGGGACTGGCGCTGGGCATCTACAACACCACGCAGTCGCTCGGCCTTTTCTGCGGCGGCTGGCTGGGTGGCCGCCTTGCCGCAGCGCAAGGCTACGGTTTCGTGTTCGAGTGCTGCGCCGCGCTGCTGCTGCTGTGGCTGGCGGTGGCCTGGCCCATGCGCCCGCCGGCCCGCCAGCGCTGGCGGCACCCGTCTCGACGTGACCTGCGCGCAGTTGGCTCACATCGGGCTAACGTTTGCCGGCCGTGGCCGGCTTGTCATTCATGCTGGAACCCCCTCGCGGAGGGGGCTGCGGGGAGCAGT
Source organism: uncultured beta proteobacterium (assembly GCA_963818175.1). GTDB lineage: Bacteria > Pseudomonadota > Gammaproteobacteria > Burkholderiales > Burkholderiaceae_C > Caldimonas. The sequence continues at coordinate 14,146 of CAWFRK010000012.1, forward strand.
GACGATCACCCCGAGGGGCCGGCCGCAGGCCCTGGCCCCGGAGGAGAAGGCGCTTAGCGCCTCCGCCGCCGCTTCTCCACGGCGGGCAGGCGCAGCATCTGCCGATACTTGGTCACCGTGCGGCGCGCCACCTTCAGGCCCTGGCGCGCCAGTTGCGAGGCCAGGTCCACGTCGGACAAGGGTGCGCAGGAATCCTCTGCCTCGATCATTTCGCGGATCAGGCCGCGGATCGCCGTGGCCGAGCACTTGCCGCCACTGGCCATCGACAGCGCGCGAGAGAAGAAGTACTTCAGCTCGAACACGCCCTGCGGCGTGGCCATGTACTTGTTGTTGGTGACGCGCGAGACGGTCGATTCGTGCAGGCCCAGCTCCTCGGCGATCTCGCGCAGGCACAGCGGCCGCATCGCGAGCGCGCCATATTCGAGGAAGCGATGCTGGCGGTGGATGATGGCCCGCGCCACCTGCAAGATGGTGTCGAAGCGCTGCTCGACATTGCGCAGGGTCCACCGGGCTTCCTGCAAGTGGGCGGCCATCTGTGAATGGCCGTCCTCGCGGTGCTGCTGGAACAGGTCGGCGTACACCCGGTTCAGGCGCAGCCGGGGCACCACGTCGGGGTTGAGCTCCACCGTCCAGGCGCCGCGTTGCTTGCGCACGATCACGTCCGGCGTCACGAAGTGCACCTGTGGCGCGGCATGGCGCCAGCCCGGACGCGGGTCGAGGCGGCGGATCGCATCGCACACCGCCTGCACGCAGCGGGCGCTGCAGCCCAGCGAGCGCGCCAGGCCATTGACGTCGTGCGCGGCGAGCTGGTCGATGTGCTCGCACACGATGCGCTGGGCTAGCGAGCGCTGGGCCGGATCGATCTCCGCGCCGAGCTGCAGCAGCAGGCATTCGCGCACGTCGCGCGCGCCCACGCCGCTCGGCTCGAGCGATTGCACCAATCTCAGCGCCACGCGCAACTCGTCTTCGTCGGGCAAGGGATCGAGGCCCGTCAGCGGCGCCAGCTCGCTCAATTCCACCCGCAGGTAGCCGTCGTCGTCGAGCGCCTCGGCCACGGTGCAGGCGAGCGCGCAGTCGCGCGGCGAGAGCGGCATCACCCGCAACTGGGACAGCAGGTGCTCGCGCAGCGTCACATGGGCCGGTGTCCTGGCCATGGGATCGAACTCGCCGTCCGACACGCCCTTGAGACTGCGGCCGGTGACCGACCAGCTGTCGCGCTCCGGCGCGTTTTCCTGCAGGTCGGCGACCGAAATGGCGTCCACGCGTTCCGAGAACACTTGCTCCGCATGCTCGCGCTCCGGCACGGCGTTGCCGGCCTCGGCCTCCTCCTCGAGGAAGGGGTTGCTGGAAAGCAGTTGCGAAAGCTCGTGTGCGAAGTCGAGCGAGGAAAGCTGCAGCAGGCGCACTGCGTGCTGCAGGCGGGGGGTCAGGGTCTGGTGCTGGCGGTGGTCGAGTCGAAGGGCGGGAGTGTTCAAGGGCTTGCCTCGTCTGTGTAAGTGGCCCAATCGGGCTTGAGAGGCACGCCGCTCCTGTCGGCGTGTGCGACCTCGATGGCAAAGCAACCGACATGCCATCGCTCTCGAAGTTGCTTTCCCAGGGAAATGGGCCTGCCTCCCAGCCTCGGGCGGTGGCTCTTGCCGCAAGGCCTGCAAAGTTTCCCTGGGCCCCGAGTGATCCTCAGGGTGACCCGCGGCATGAAAAAAGGGCAACAAACCGCCGGCCGCCGCAGCCATGGCATCCGTCCGGGCACGACAAATGCCCTCCCACCGGCGGGCGAGTCGACACCGGCTGCCTGCTTCCGACGCCATGGCGTCTCCAACAAGGAGAACAAGCATGTCCGTTTCCATGATCCTGCTGATCGTCCTGATCCTCTTGCTGGTCGGCGCCTTGCCGACCTGGCCTCACAGCGCTTCCTGGGGATATTTCCCGAGCGGCATCCTCGGCGTCGTGCTGGTCGTCCTGCTGATCCTGCTCTTGCTGGGGCGCATATGACGCGGTCGGGACGCGCCTGGCCATTCCTCGACCGGCGGCTCGCAGGCTTCGGGATGCACACGCCCCAGCCCGTGCCGCCGACGCAGCCACCGCTGGTGGATCCTCCACCCGCGCCGGTAGGGGATCCGCCGCCGCCTCCCGAGCCTGCACCGGTGCCCGTCCCGCCCTCTCCGCCACCCGTGCGGGCGCGGGCGGCCGAGCCCCGCGTCTGAGACAGGCACGCGGCGTGCTGCTCCCATCGCAGGAGATTTCCTCATGACCAACGACGACCTGACCGATCTGCTGAACGACTTGATCGAGACCTGCAAGGACGGCGAGTTCGGCTTCGATGCCTGCGCCAAGAAGGTCCAGTCGGGCGAACTTCGCAGCCTGTTCCTCGCTCGCGCCGAGGAGTGCCAGAAGGCCGCGCAGGAACTGCAGGCTCTGGTGGTGCAGTACGGCGGCAAGCCCGAGTCCGGCGGCTCGGCGGCGGGCGCCCTGCACCGCGGCTGGGTGGCCGTGCGCGGGACGCTGACCAGCCACAGCGACCGCTCGATGCTCGACGAATGCGAACGCGGCGAGGACACCGCGCTCGCGCGATATCGCGATGCGCTCCAGCAAGACCTGCCGGCGAACGTGCGAGCGGTGGTCGAGCGCCAAGCCGAGGGCGCCAGGCGCAATCACGATCTGGTCAAGGGACTGCGCGACCGCTTCGATGCGGCCGTGTGACCCGCCCCGTCGCAGCGCGAAGAAGGTGCCCCCATGCGCAAGTCGCCGCCTCGGCCTCGACCATCGAGTCGGCGCTGGAATGAGCGCACGGTCTTCTTCGTCGCTGCGCTGGCTTGTGCCGCGGGCCTCGCGGCCTGCGACAAGCGCGGCAAGTCCCCGGTGAAGTCGGAGACCGTCGCCACCGCCCGCGGCACGCCAGCGCAGTGCACATGGAACTGGGCTGGTTCCTCCTCATAGGCGGCGTCCTGGTGGTGATGGCCTTCGCCAGCCACCTGGTGCAGCGACTTCCCCTCTCGTCGGCCATCGTCTATCTCGGCGCCGGCGCGCTGGCGGGCCCTGCCGGGCTCGAGTTCATCCCGATCCATCCGATCAATCACGCGCCGCTGCTGGAGGCGCTGGCGGAGATCGCGATGCTCATCACGCTGTTCGCGGTGGGCTTGAGGCTGCGGCTTCCCTCGACGCGGACGGCTTGGCGCGTCCCGGTGCGACTGGCCGGCGCCGGGCTGGTCGTCTGTGCCTTGCTCACCGCGGTCGCCGCATGGGCCCTGCTCGGCCTGCCGCTGCCGGCCGGCCTGCTGCTGGGGGCGATCCTGGCGTCCACCGACCCGGTGCTCGCCTCCGAAGTGCGGGTGCGGCAACCCGGCGATCGCGACGCGGTGCGCTCGTCGCTGACGGCCGAAGGCGGCATCAACGACGGCACCGCCTTCCCGGTGGTCTTCCTCGCGCTCGGCGCGCTCGGCCTGCATGAGCTGGGCAGGCTCGGCTGGCGCTGGTTCGCCGTCGATCTCGCATGGGCGCTCGGCGGCGGCCTGCTGCTGGGCTGGCTCTGCGGCATGGCGTGCGGGCGCGCGGTCCATTGGTTCCGGCGCGAAGGCCATGCGATGGAAGGCGAGGAGTTCCTGGTGTTCGGCGTCATTGCGCTCACCTACGGGATAGCCCTGGCAACGAAGAGCAGCGGTTTCCTGGCAGTGTTCGCGGCCGGTGCCGGGCTCTACCACACCGAGCAGCGCCTGCTGCGAAAGGCGCCACATGACGAGCGCGACGTCCGCGATGCTGCCCATTCGTCGAGCCTGCTCGCCTTCAGCGCCCAGTGCGAGCGACTGGCCGAAGTGGGCCTGGTGCTGGTGATCGGGGCGTGCCTGGCCTGGGTGCAATGGACGGCGATGTTGATCGTCTTCGCGCTGGCCATGATCGTGGTCGTGCGGCCGCTGTCCGTGCTGGCGGTGGTGCGGCGCTCGATGCTCTCGCCGGTGCAGCGTCGGCTGGTCGCCTGGTTCGGCATCCGCGGCGTGGGCTCGGTGTACTACCTCGCCTATGCGATCGAGCAGGGGCTGCCCGCGGGGCTCGCGCTGCGGCTCTCGGATGCGACGCTCGCCACGATCGCGGTCTCGATCGTCGTGCACGGCGTCTCTGTCACGCCGATCATGGAGCGGTACCACCGGGCGCGAAGAGTCGAGCCACCGCCTTGAGGGATGTGTCGCCATCTCGGCCGGGCCTGGGCACGGCGAATGCCCTGCATGCCCCCATGGAGACCGCGCCAACCACGCAAGAGCGGCCGTCCCGCCTGCGCGGGATGTGGCGGCGCGCGCGCTTCTCGCAAGGCAGCTTGCTGAACTGGCCCGTGCTTTCGCTGCGGGCCTACATCGTCATGGTCATCGTGCTGGCCACCGTGCCTCTGGTGCTCTTTGCAGCCCATCTCCTGTACCAGCAGAGCATGACGGCCAAGTCGCAGGTGCAGGACGGCCTGCGCCGCACCGCCGACACCTTCGCCCTGATGGTCGAGCGGGAGATCGTCGCCTCCATCGATGCACTGTCCATCCTGAGCTATTCGGAGTCGCTGCAGCGCGGCGATGTGCGCAACTTCCATCGCACGCTGATGCAGTGGCCGAAGAGGCGGCCGATCTGGAGCAGCGTATATCTCGCCGACGTGGACGGCCGCGTGCTCTTCTCGACCGACGCAGCCTACGGCAGCGCTGCCGGCAACGTGGCGAATGCGCCGGAGTTCCAGGGCATCCTGCGGACGAAGTCGGCCGAAGTGAGCGACCTGATATCGCCGGCCGGCACCGATCGAGGTGCGGCGACCGACGTGCTGGTGCCGGTGATGATCGACGGGCGCCTGCGCTACGTGCTCGGCGCGCGCATCGAGGCGGCGCAATGGAAGGGCCTGATGCGCTTCGTCACCGTGCCTCCCGGCGGCTTCCTGTCCCTGTTCGACGGCCGCTCGCGCGTCATCGCCCAAAGCCTCGGCTCCCCTGCCGCCGGATCGCCTCAAGCGCAGCCGGCGGAAGCCGTCCCGGGCGACCCCAGGGCGCTGCACGAAAACACCGGCGCAACCTACGCCGCATGGCGGCAGGTGAGCCCTGCGGAGTGGGGCGTCGGCGTGGGAATGGCGTCCGGGCCGCTGGACCGCGCCGGCGCCACCGCGGTGCTTTCTGCCCTGGCCGCCGGCCTGCTGTCGCTGGGGCTGGGCGTCGCGCTTGCGCTCAGCGTCGCGCGCCAGGTCACCGTTCCCTTGCGTCGCATCGCGCAAGGCGGGGCCCGGGCCGCCGAGGGCGAGATCGCGGTCGAGGAGCTCGCCACGCTGCAGCGCGAACTTCTGCGTGCCGAGCAGCAGCGCGAAGCCGACGGGAAGGAGCTGCAGGCCAAGGCCGACGAATTCGGCACCCTCTTCAACAGCAGCCCGATCGGCCTGGCGATCACCCACCACCCCGAGTGCGACGACATGCTGCTCAACCCTGCCCTCGTGGCCATGCTGGGCGAGGCGCTGGACGCGGCCCGTGCCGCGGCCGCCGCCGGTGTCGCCGTGCCGAACCCCGTACCCGGCATCTACCAGCAAGGCCGTCCGCTTGGCTTGCCGGCCGACCTGCCGATCTGCGAGGCGGCGCTGGCCGGCTTCGAGCTGCGCGACGTCGAACTCGAGGTGGTGCACGCCGACGGCCGGGTGACCAACCTGCTCGTCTACGCCGCGCCCTTGCCCGCCTCGGATCGCCAGGCGCGCGGCGCGGTCGCGGCCTTCGTGGACATCACGGAGCGCAAGCGCAGCGCCGCACGCGAGCAGGCGGCGCGACGCGAGGCCGAGACGGCCAACCGCGCAAAGGACGAGTTCCTCGCGATGCTGGGCCACGAGCTGCGCAATCCGCTCGGCGCGGTGACGGCCGCGGTCGAAGTCCTCAACCGGGTCGAGAACGATTCGACCATGGCGGCGAGCGCGCGCCGCATCATCGCTCGCCAGATCCACCACCTGGCGCAGCTGATGAACGATCTGCTCGACGCCGCGCGCGCCAGCGCCGGCAAGATCACGCTGGACCGGCACGAGGAGGACCTGGCCCAGGTGGTGCAACGCGCCCATGGAGCCTTGCAGGTGGCCGGCCTCACGCGCGCGCACCGTGTCGAGCTGGCGCTCGAGCCTGTCTGGGTCGAGGTGGATACCACGCGGATGGAACAGGTGGTGACCAACCTGCTGACGAATGCGGTGAAGTACACGCCCTCCGGGGGCTCGATCCAGGTCAGCCTGCGGGCCGAAGCGGACGAGGCGGTGCTGAAGGTGAAGGACAGCGGAACGGGCATCTCGCCCTCGCTCCTGCCGCGCGTGTTCGACCTGTTCGCGCAGGGCGAGCGCAACATCGACCGGCGCCAGGGCGGGCTCGGCATCGGGCTGACGCTGGTGCGCCGCCTGGTCGAATTGCACGGCGGCACGGTGGAGGTCCAGAGCGAAGGGCCGGGCCGCGGCAGCCTGTTCACGGTGCGGCTCAAGCGGGCCTCGGCGCCCCCCGCGCAGTCGGCGCTCATAAGCCCGCCGCCCCAGCCGCGCCGACGCATCGTCGTGGTCGACGACAACGCCGATGCGCTGCAGGCGATGCAAAGCCTGCTGGCCATCTGCGGGCATGACGTCAACGTGGCCAGCGACGGGGAGAGCGGCCTGAGGGCCGTGCTGGAACTCGAGCCGGACCTGGCCTTGATCGACATCGGCCTGCCCGGGCTCAACGGCTACGAGGTCGCCGAGCGGGTGCGGGCCGCCGGGCGGGAAGTGGTGCTTGTCGCCATCTCAGGCTATGGGCAACCGGAGGACGTGGAGCGCGCACGGCAGGCCGGCTTCGACGCCCACCTGGTCAAGCCGCTCGACCTGCAAGCCTTGCAGGGCGTGCTGGAAGGCTTGGCGGCGTCGTCGCCGCGCCATCAAGGCTTGGCAGGCTTGCGCCGGCGTGCCGACTTGGGGCGAGGTGCCGAGCGCGGAGCTTGATTCCGCTCCGCGCCGGCCTCCCCGCCCTGTTCTTCCTCGTCTTGCTCATCGGCCCCGGCGTCGTTCTCTTCGGCCAAGTCCTTGAAGTCGGCATCCACGGGTCCTGGTTCCGGCAGGATGTCCGCGACCAGCGCGAGGTCTTGCGCGTCAGGCTCCTCGTCTCGCGACGCGATATTTGCCTCGCTGTCGATGCGGTCGGGCGCAATGTCGGCGCCTTCACGCACATCGGCGTCGGCGGTGGCCCGCTCGCCCGTGCCGGCGGCATCGCTGTCACTGGCAAGTTCCTCCGCGCTCATGTCGCGCTCGCCCTGGATGTCGCTGCCGCTGTCCGAGCTGTCGCTCGGGCCCAGGATGGCATTGCTGCGGCCGGTGGGATACACGGCGGCACGCTCACCGCCCATCAAGCTGCTTTTTCGGGCCATGGAGTCCTCCGTGTGGCGGGCCGTGCGACCGCAGGGAGCGCGAAGCGCCCCGGCCAAGGATCAGCGGTGGTGAGCGTGGCTGCTGCCGCGGCAGATGTAAGCCAGCACCACGCCGCCCAGGAAGGCGGCCGCAACGGTAGAGAACGGATGGCCGCGCACATAGCCTCGGGCCGACTCGGCCATCTTGTCTTCCCAGCTGCTGATCGCGTCGACCCTATGCCGAAATTCGTCGTTCATCTGGGAAGCGCTTTCGCGCAGGCGGTCCACCGCCGGGGCCGCCCTGGCCGCGACCTTGTCCACCGCCTCGTGCGCACTCTGGGCAAGGCGGTTCACCGGATCGGGATCGCGCAGGAAGCCGCCGTTGGGGTTCGAAGAAGTTTGATCGCTGACCATGATCGAGGTCTCCTAGGAAAGAGCGCGGACATGGCGGCAGTGCGCCATCCGCGCGCGTTTGAAACACATTGCCCGTTGCCTCGACAACGCGCTGGGATCCTTCATTTGGCCGCAGACCCGGATGGCGGGATGCCGGACAGCGACACCCTTTCGCGTCGGCGCCCCCTGTCAGAGGTTTCTGACAAGTCCAGTAGAGACTCCCGGACGAGGGGTGATTGATCGACGGGTGCGCCTCTCCACATAATCACCGCCATGGCTGAAAAGCTCCGCGTCCGCGCTCCTTTGCCGAGAGAGGGGTCCATGAGGCACGCATTGGTTGTCGAAGACGACGCTGACCTGGCCGAAATGCTCGCGGCCTTGATCGCCAGCGAAGGTTTCACCACCGCCACCGCCCATTGCCTGCACGATGCCCGCCGGCAGATCGCCCTGCAGGAGCCCGACCTGCTCCTGCTCGACCTGATGCTGCCCGATGGCAGCGGCATGGATCTGTTCAACGAATCGCAGCCGCGCAACGACATCGAGGTGGTGCTGATCACCGGCCATGCGAGCCTGGAGACGTCGATACAGGCTTTGCGCATGGGCGCGGCGGACTACCTGACCAAGCCGCTCAACATCAAGCACTTGCAAGGTGTCCTCTCGCGAGTGACGCGGCCCACTGCGCTGCAGGCGCAGATCGAGGACCTGCATGCCGAGTTCGAGCGCACCGGCCGCTTCGGAATGCTGTGGGGGCGCTCGGTGCCCATGCGCCGCGTGTACCAGCAGATCGCGCGGGTGGCGACCACCAGCGTCACGGTCCTGATCGCCGGCGAAAGCGGAACCGGCAAGGAGGTGGTGGCGCAGACCATCCATGACCTGAGCCGGCGCCGCAAGCAGCCGTTTCTCGCGGTCAACTGCGGTGCGATCTCGCCGCAGCTCATCGAAAGCGAGCTGTTCGGCCACGAGCGCGGCAGCTTCACCGGCGCCGAGCGACAGCATCGGGGCTTGTTCGAGCGCGCCCACGGCGGCACGCTGTTCCTCGACGAGATCACCGAGATGCCACCCGAGCTGCAGGTCAAGCTCCTGCGCGTGCTGGAGACCGGCACCTTCATGCGCGTGGGCTCGACCACGCCGCAGGAGTCCGACGTGCGCATCATCGGCGCCACCAATCGCGTGCCCGAGCAGGCCATGGCTGCCGGCAAGATCCGCGAAGACCTGCTCTATCGCCTCAATGTCTTCCCGATCCACCTGCCGCCGCTGCGAGACCGGCTGGAAGACGTGCCTGCGCTGGCCGAGCACTTCCTCCAGGAGATCGGCAAGAGCGAAGGCAAGCAGAAGCGCTTCGACCCCAAGGCGCTCGAGCGGCTGGGCCGGCATCGCTGGCCCGGCAATGTGCGCGAGCTGCGCAACGTGGTGCAGCGCGCCTACGTGATGGAGCCCGGCGGCCTGATCAGCGACGAATGGCTGCTGTTCGATGCCGGCGCCGCGCCTTCCGCCGAGGAGGCGCCCAGCATCTCGGTGAAGCTCGGCGCCTCGCTTGCCGATGCCGAGCGCGAGCTGATCCTCGCGACCTTGCAGCACTACGGCAGCCACAAGGAGCGGACCGCGGCGGTGCTCGGGGTGAGCCTGAAGACGCTCTACAACCGGCTCAAGGAATACGTGAACGATCCTGACGCCCCGGTGGTGCCCGACGAGCCCAGCGTCCCGGGGAAATAGAGCATCCGGGCCGATCGGCCCGTGAGGTATCCTTTCGGGATTGCCCGCGCGGGCCCTTCAGTCCGCGCCCTCTGCGATACAACCTCAATCCCCTGCAGGAGCCGCTTCATGGCCTCGATCAACAAAGTCATCATCATCGGCAACCTCGGCCGCGACCCCGAAGTGCGCTACACCCCGAGCGGCTCGGCCGTATGCAACGTCTCGATCGCCACCACGCGCAACTGGAAGAGCAAGGAAGGCGGCGAGCGCCAGGAAGAAACCGAATGGCATCGCGTCGTGTTCTACGACCGCCTGGCCGAGATCGCCGGCGAATACCTCAAGAAGGGCCGCTCGGTCTACGTGGAAGGCCGCCTGAAGACCCGCAAGTGGCAGGACAAGGAAGGCAAGGACAACTACACCACCGAGATCATCGCCACCGAAATGCAGATGCTCGGCGGGCGTGAAGGCATGGGTGGGGGCGCGGGCGATGAAGGTGGCGGCTACAGCCGCGAGTCGTCCGAAGGCGGCGGTGGCCGCAGCGAGCGCAGCGCCCCGGCATCGCGGGCTCCGGCGTCGAAGCCTGCGCCGAAGTCGAGCACGGGGTTCGATGACATGGATGACGATATTCCGTTCTAGCGGGCGGCGTTCTGAAGCGAAAGCGTTCGGGTTTCAGTGCACCGGCCGGTGCTGGGCGGGATAGTAGGAAACGCCCAAGCGCATCGCCAGGGCGTCGAGCTTCTTGTCTGCCGTCCAAAGCACGGCCTCCGCGGTCAGCAGGACGGAGGCAAGCAGGGCCACATCGACGGCACCACAGCCGCTGTCGTACAGCCGCTCCTTCTCAATCAGGGTCAGCGTCTCGTCGGTCGTCGCCACGACGGCCTGCTTCAAGCTCCTGAGGTCGCCGAGTGTCCGATCACGCGGCGCTGGCGGGGTCCCGCACGCGAGTTCGATCAAGACCAGCGGATGACACAGCACTCGATCCGCCCCGGCCAGCGATTGCAGCACAGGGTTGGCGCGGCGGAAGTGGCCGACCCATATCGAGGTATCCGCCAGGACCAGGGTCATCGCCTCGTTTTCCCGGCAGCCCTGCGACGGGGGACGTCCTTCATGCCGGGTGCCTTGCCACCCAGTGCGGCCAGCCTGTTGCCGGCCTGCACGCGGACAAACACCTTCATCGCCTCTCGGAATAGTTCGCCTTTGTCCATTCCGGGGTCTGCGACCTCGAGCGCCCTCTGGTAGAGCTCGTCGTCAATGGTGATCGTGGTCCTCATGTAAAACCTCGGCATCAAGATTGATGCAGAGTAGCATCAACTGAGCGAATTCCCAAGCTTGCCGGACGCCAGTTCAAACCGCCCAGCGATGCCGCTCGATGCACGTCCGCAGCACCTCCTGCCCCTCCCGCTGCCACCAGTTCCCCGTCGAGAAGATCTCCACCTCGCTGTAGCCCTCGTAGCCCTGGGCCTCCACCCAGCCCCTGATGCGCGGGATGTCGATCACGCCATCGCCCATCATTCCGCGATCGTTCAGCAGGTCGGTGGTTGGCGTGAGCCAGTCGCAGACATGGAAGGCCAGCAGCCTTTCCTTGCCCGCGCGCTCGATCTGCTGCTGCAGCAGCAGTCGTTCATCGTCTTGTAGGGCGTGTCGGCGTTGACGCCGACCACCGCGATGTGCGCGACGTTGAGGTACAGGTTCCAGTCCGATGCCGAGGTGTCGAGCATGCCCAGCACCTTGTACGTGCCGAGATCCTTCGCTCCGCCCGCTGTCCAGGTGTAGCCGTCCTTGGGCGCTTCCATCGCATTCTTGGTGCCGACCGAGCCCGAGGCGCCGGGCTGGTTGAGGACACCACCTTCTGGTTCAGGTGCTTCTCGAGCTCGGCCGCCGTCATGCGCGTGACCTTGTCGAAGCCGGCGGCCCCAGGGGCAGGATGATCGTGATCGGCTTGCTGGGCTGCCACTGCGCGTGGGCCCAGGCCATGGTGCCTGCAAGCGCCGCAGCTGTCATAAAACAGCCGAGAAGGCAAGAATTTGTGAGATAGCTCCTCGTTTAATTCACCGATTGGTGAATATTGGGACGGGGGGAGACGAGTGTCAATCCGGGGCTTGCGCTCAGTCCTTCAGGACATACCCTAGGACCACTTCGGTGATATGCGAAAGCCGCTCGCTGAGCGCCTTGGGCGACATCAGGTTGCGACCGAAGATGGCCGACAGCGTGTGGTTGTTCCAGAGGTAGAAGTAGGCGATGCCCGCGATCGAGATGAGGAGCTGCCGGATCCACCCCGCCGCGGAACACGCCCTCGACGCGGCCGCGCTCGAGGATCTCGCGAGCGTGCGGATCAGCGGCGAGTTCATCTCGCGCACGCGCTCGAGCGTTCGAGTGCTTGGCGCGGTGCAGGTTCTCGCTGTTGAGCAGGGGTCAGGAACTCGGGATGCTCGAGGTAGTAGTTCCAGGTGAACTCGGTGAGCCGACGACCGCTCTGCTGGCGGCAGTCGGTCAGGTGCAGCTCGGCTCTCGGCCTCGCGGATGTCATTAGGTGTCTTCAAGCACGGCGAGGAAGAGGCCTTCCTTGGTCTCGAAGTAGGAATAAATGAGCCGCTTGTTGAGGCCGGCACGCCCGGCGATG
>CAWFRK010000013.1:0-33324 GCA_963818175.1 uncultured beta proteobacterium
ACGGCTCCCTGCGCCTGCACACCTTTGCGACCGTGCTCGGGCTGATGCTGGTGAGCTTGGCGAAGGATTGCGCTGCGAACCGAGGCCTCGGCGCGTCGGATGATGGAAGAACTGGCCGAGATCAAGGTGACGCTGGTGAAGACGAAGACCGGAGCAGCGGGACGACGGCGAACGGCGATGCTGGCACCCGAGCTTTGCGCCCGAGCAGCGTCGCGCTGTGAAGCTCTTCGAGCTGCAGAGGTGGGCACCCATCTTGTTTCATGTATGACTTCTGAGCCCATTCAGTCATGACTTACGAGCCAAGAGACGCCGATCCGGCACCTTGCCTTGCGAAAGTAGGGCTAGACTAGACCCAATACTGTTCAGATAAGAAGCACCGGTTTTGGTTGATGTCGCTGGTGGAGTGCGGCGCCGCGATGGCGGACGTTGAAGTTGCTCATCTTGCGCTTGACGCCGCGCGGGTTGTAGCGTCCGCGGCTGCTGACGCAGCGGCCCCGGGCGATCTCGGCGAGCAGGGCATTGCGCCAGCTTTCGAGCCGCTCAGGGGGGAACGGCCGCGGCTTGCGGCATCTTTCGTTTGATCACGCGCACCGCGTGGCTGAAGCTCAGGCGATCCGGGTCGAGCCCGCCCTGCCAGGCCGCTTGCGCCATGAGTTGCCGAATGGCGAAGTGCGCCAGCAGCAGCCCCCACAGCTCCTGCTGCACCAGATCGGGCGTCTTGCTGCGCAGCACCGTGCTGCTGGCGCGCAGGTGCGTCTTGAACTCGTCGAACACACCCTCGATCTCCCAGCGCTCGTGGTACAGCGCCGCCAACTCCAGGCCGGGCGCTTGCTCGGGATCGAGCAGCGTGGTCACCAAGCGGTAGCTGTCCTTCGGGGGAGTGGCCGAGTCTTGCAGCGTGTACTCGATGACGCGCACTGTGCGGCCGTGGCGTCGGGCACTGTCTTCGCTGTCGAAGACAGTGCTCAGGTACGAGCCGTCGGCCAGGACCTGCTGCGCCGGCAGCTTGAGGGTCGAACTCACGCGCCACAGCAGCGCGGCGCCACTGGCGCCCGCGCTGGCCCAGAGCTTGAAGCTGTAGAAGCCCCGGTCGGCCATCACCAACATGTCCTGGCTCAGCCAGCCTGGCAGCAGTTCGCTGGCCATCGCCTTCTCGCTGCGCGCATACGGGGCAATGCCGGCCGCCACAATGGCGTGCGTGCCGCACTCCACCAGGCCCAGCAAGCGCGCCTGCGGGAAGGCGCTCTGGCCGCGCGGGGCCGCGGGGTAGCCGAAAAACTCGGCGTTGGCGCGCTCGTCAGCCACGTCCATGCAACTGCCGTCCAGCGCCATCACGCGTCGCCCGCGATACCAAGCGCCCGGCGCGCCGGGCGCGGCCAACGGGCGCAGCACCCGCTGCGCCAACCGCTGCATCACTTCTGGCCCCAGCCGGGTGCGCGCTTGCGAAATGGCCGACTTGCTCGCCTGCACCGCCTCGGCTTGGCCTGCGCCGAGCCACTGCAGGCCTTCGCAGACCACGCGCAACACCTCCTCCAGCGGCGCCTCGCGCCACAGCGCCAGCGCCATCACGTAGTACACGACCGCCGGCGCCGGCAGCAGCCGAGTGCGCTGACTGCCTCGCCCGGTCTCCTGCAACACCTCGTCGATGAGCGCGCGTGGGCACACGCTGGCCAGCACCCCTGTGCTGATCAGGTGCGCAACATCCACTTTCGCAGGCAGCGCCTTGCGGGTTCTCGCCATCGGTTCCGCCCCTCGTTGACTGGACGGAATCGTATTGTGCCAGATAGTTTTCTATCTGAACAGTATTGAGACTAGACCTAGACTGGCACCACGTCTCGTGCGAGTGTTTGAGGTGAACCGCTCAAATGCACGTCGGTCTTCGCGAGTCCACGCAGTCCGGCGCGCCCTGCGGCACGCTGCACCAGACCCTCATCGAGCACCGGGACGTCGAACTGCTCCAGATGCGGCTCGCCGCGCTCGCGTCCCTCGGGCACTGCGATCGCCAGTGACTCGGTGCCCCAGCGTCCTTCGAACGCGCGCGCGGTGGGCAACGCAGGAGCGCTCCGCCGGATAACTCCGCGCGGCATCGGCTGCCGCCATGCCAGGGAATTCATCCCTCGAACGAGGGATGAACTTCTGGTGGCCTTGCCGTACTTTTCCTGAATCGCGCATCCCGGACGCTACGCGCGCTATCCGCTGATCGTCGGGCACTACCAAGGCGACAACATGTTCGGCGCGGTCAAGCGCGTCGACGAAAAGCTCGACGGCCAGTTCGCGCGCATGGTCGAAATGAAGCTGTTCATGGGAGTCGCAATGACAGGTGTCTACCTGCGGCCGCCCACAGTCAACGGGACGCAGGCCGCGTATCCCGGAGCGGTGGTCGTGGGCCTGGGCACGATCGGCGAACTGACGCCCGGCACGCTGACCGCGCGACCGATTCGTCTGGAAGACTCCCTTGCTGGAAACGCGCGACGGCGGGCTGCGCGGGCTACATCCCACGCCACGCCGACTCCGTGTGGCAACGATTGATCGTGCGCGCCGAGCCGACGGGTGGGCTCAAGTTCGAGCTGATCGCGGAACGCGCGCGGGTCGAGTCCACGCGGGTGTACTCCGATGTCGCCAGCCTGTCGAACTACATCGCCCGCGTCAGCGACGAAGGCGCGGTTGAGCGCAGCAGCGCCGGCGAGCAGGAGTCGCTCGGCCGCGTGCTCTACCAGTTGCTGCTGCCGCAGGCGCTCAAGAGCCGCCTGTCCAATTTCGACAACACGGTCCTGGTGGTCGACGACAAGTCCGCAGCCTACCCCTGGGAGCTGCTGACGCCGCCTGAGGACGGGATGGCGGGTCGACGACGCAACCGGCCTGAAATTCGCGGCCCGGCTTTACCGCGAGCTGCTCGACGGCATGAGCTTCGGTGCCGCGGTGTGCACCGCGCGAACCAGCGTTCTGAGCGAAGACCAGGCGCCAGGCAACAACACCTAGGGCGCGTACCAGTGCTATGGCGACGCCGAGTGGCGACTGCCGGCCGGGCGCACTTGCGGTCAATAGGGCGACACCTTCGGCACCTCGCGGCTGCGTATGGCCCATGAAAGCATGAGCCACCACGAATTCGCCGAACGCATCCTTCAGCTCGTGGCCGTGGCCGGCGACAAGCGGCCCTCCGCGCTGCTGGTGCAGCTCGACAACCTGTTGCGCATGATAGAAAACGACCCGCTGCGGCAGGACTGGCTCAAGAGCTCGCGGGTACGCGCTGCCGTCGGCGAGGCGTACCGGGAGCTCGGCGACCATGCGCACGCCGTCGAGTGGCTGCAACTGCGGCAGATCGAGCTGATGGTGAACTCGCTCGATCGCACCGGGAACTCGAAGCAGCACGAGATCGCCAGGGGAATTCTGAAGCGCTTGGGCGCCGTGGACGATCCCCGCCTGATGGTCGGTGAAGCGAGCGACAGCGGGGGCGCAGCAAGTGCCGTTTCCGAGCGCCACTGCCTGATGGGCACCAGTTACCTGCGGCAAGGGATCGAGGAATCCGAGCCTGATCGGCGAAGTCAATTGCTCAAGCTCGCATCGATGTCCTGCATCAGAGGCTATGTCGGAAAGCTGGAACCTCGGGACCACGTGGACCGACGTGCCTATGCGTTTGGAAGCGCGCTGCTGTGCAGTGGCCTGGCGGTGATTTCCGGGGCGGAGGTCGAGGCGATGGAAGCCTCGCTGAAGAAAGTGGGCCGATCAGACAACTCGTGTCAGCGCCCTTGAATACGACACGCGGAGGATCTCCTCGACGAAATCGAGGGAAGCGGCCTATCCGTTTCGTTCTGGCATTACACGAACAGCTTCGAGTTGCTGTTCGGACGGGCTCTCCTCCATGCAGCGCTCGGATCGAAACAAGACAAGGGAGACCTCGATCGCGCCCTGTGCCTGCTCCGGGCCGCCTTGGTTCGATGGCCTTCCCCGAGCGAAGTGGGAAGCCTCGCCGATCGCTTCAAAGGTGATCGACCTGGTGTGCAGCAATGCCGACCTCACTGTCGCACGATTGCGAGGAGATCCACGAAGCAGCGCGCACGGCGCTTCATGAATTGGAACGACTGAAAGAGCGCGGCGTTTGAGGCCGGTCGCATCGGGGGGCGCGGTGCTCGAGTCGAAAAGCGAGTAGCGCGAGATCAAGAATTGAGTACCGCCGCCCATACGAGCGCTGCCGCGCGAGCCTATCTTTCAGGCACGACGACCGCATAGCACACCGCGATGTCGGACGTCGGTCTCGAACGGAGCATGGCGTGTGGCGAACGTTTCGTCGCCGTCCGCTCCGTCCTCAATCCGACTCAAGGAGGTTCCCCATGCCTACGATCAGCAGCCCGACCCTGACGATGAAATTGCGGCGAGTCTGCGCTCCCGCCGCGGCCCTCATCCTGGCCGCGATCATCCCCGCCACCTCGTTCGCCGACGTTCCGCTGGTCGACCCCGTTGGCCGACCGGCGCGCATCGTCTGCGGCAACACCGCGGGTGGCCAACAGGTCTTCGCGGCGCACGCCGACAAGATCATCTTCACGCTGAGCGGCCCGCTGGTCGCGCAGCAACAAGGAGACCAGGCGGCGCTGGACAACGTGCCGCGCGACACCGAACTCGACATCAAGGTACTCGACGACCCGCGGACGATCGCCGACCTGAAGGGCAAGGTGCTGAGCTTCATCCGCGCGGTCGACAGCGCGGTGGCGCGCGCGGCCGTCAAGATCATCGACGTCGAATACGCGATGGTCTGCCCGACGGCCGCAGGCGACTGAAGCGTAGACAGCTCCCGCGCCGCCCGGCCGCGGGATGGGCCGTTGCTGCGCGGCAATGCCTGCAAGGGCGTAGCCCGAACTCGGCCCTGCCGATGGCCCTGGCGGGGGGCGGACCGGCTTAAGCAGGCAAGCACTCGTCAGGAGGCGACATGGCGCAAGGCAGGATCATCTATGACGTGCCCAGGTACCGGCGCTGGCGCATCCTCGTGGCCGCCAGCACCGTTGTCGGCGTCGTGGCCGCCCTTCCGCTCTGGGGGTACGGGCATCTCGCCGGCGCACCTGCCCGGGAAGGCGTGGTCCTCAAGCCGGTGAGCCAGGGCGCAGCGCTGTCCCACGAGATCGCTGCAGATCCGTTCGGCGTGCGGGACTGGCCTGCGGGCCCGGGCCCGGTCGCCGCGGAGCCGCCGGCGGCCCCTTCCTCCACTATCCAGCAGGCGCAGACAGGGCAGGACCAAAGCGTTTCCTTGCAGCCTGCGCACGCGGCGGCGATCGCGTCATACGGGGCGCGTGCTCCAGCCGACGTGACGGCCGGGTCGCAGGACGTTCAGGGCATCGCTCGCCCGCGCATCCAGCATTGAGCTATTCGCCGGGGGAGCGCAGCATGGCCCACGTCTTCGGGCCCTTGCCGTTGTGCGCGTCGAGTCGCCGATCGGCTCGACCTTCACCCGCGATACCTCTACGAGGCGCTTCATTGCGGAGAGCGACGAAGGCTAGCGCGGACGCTTTCTTTGGCTGCCTCGTTCCTCTTTCAGCGGCCCGCGCCCTCAGTACGCATCCCGCACGAGATTGCTCGGCCGCCCGGCGACGAAGTTCTCGATGTTGTCCATCAACTGATCCGCCAGGGCCTGCTGCGCTTCGTCCGAGGCCCAGGCCACGTGCGGCGTCAGGATCACGTTGTGCCGGCCGGCCGCGCGCGCCAGCGGGTTGTCGGGTGACGGCGGCTCGGTGGTGACGACGTCGAAGCCCGCTCCGCTGATCCAGCCTTCATCGAGCGCCTCGACGAGGTCGGCCTCGTCGACCAGGCCGCCGCGCGCCGTGTTGACGATCAGCGGCCGCCGCTTCATGGCCTGGAACTCCGCGCGCGCGATCATGCCGCGCGTCGCGGCGATGAGCGGCGCATGCAGCGTGATGATGTCGCTCGTCTCGAGCATCTCCTGCCAGGGGGTGTAGAGCGGTCCCATGCCGCTCGACGCCCTTGTGGGCGGCGAAGAGCGGAACCATGCGGAACGCGCGCGCGATCTCCGCCACCCGCTGGCCCAGCACGCCGTCGCCCACGATGCCCAGGCGCGCACCCGCGAGGTCGCGGATCGGATGGTCGAAGAAGCAGAACTGGTCGGCCTCCTGCCACCTGCCCTTCAGCACGTCGTCGCGATAGGCCACGAGGTTGCGCCGCAGCGCGAGGATGAGCGCGAAGGTGTGCTCGGGCACGGTGCTCACCGCATAGCCGCGGATGTTCGCGACGGCGATGTCGTGCGCGGCGCACCATGCCTTGTCGACGACGTCGGTGCCCGTCGCGGCCACCGCCACCAGGCGCAGGCCGGGCAACTGCTCCAGCACTTCGGCCGGCAGCGCCACCTTGTTGGTGATGGCGATCGAGGCGCCGGCCAGCCGCGACACCACCTCCTCGGGTCGCGTGCGCTGGTGCTCGATGAGCTCGTGCTCGAAGCGAGGCTGGCGCAGGCTGATCTGCGGCGCAATGGTGGAGCGGTCGAGAAAGACGATCTTGTGCATGATGGCTGGACACCCGTGGTCAACGATGGATGGAAAGGCAGCGCCTCGCCTCGGCGGCGATGGCCGCCGGCGTGATGCCGAACTTCTCGTACAGCGCATCGGCAGGGCCCGAGGCGCCGAAGCCCGTCATGCCGACGAAGCCGCCGCGCTCGCCGAGGTAGCGGTCCCAGCCGAAGCGCAGCGCCGCCTCGACAGCCACGCGCGCACCTCCGGGCGGAAGCACAGCTGGCGCGGTAGGCCTCGTCCTGCTCGTCGAACAGCTCCCAGCAAGGCATCGAGACGACAGCCGTCGCAATCCCCTCGGCCTGGAGCGTCGTGCGCGCCTGCAATGCGAGCGCCACTTCCGACCCGGTAGCCAGCAGCGTGACCGCGCGCGGGCCGCCCGTGGCCTCGGCCAGCACGTAGGCTCCGCGGCGCGAGAGGTTGTCGTTCGTGTGTTCGTGCCGCACGGGTGGGAGCGCCTGGCGGGCGAAGACCAGCGTCGACGGTCCTTCGCGATGCTCGAGCGCGGCCTCCCAGCACTCGGCGGCTTCCACCGCGTCGGCGGGACGCAGCACCAGCATGTTGGGCATCGCGCGCAGCGAGGCGAGGATCTCCACCGGCTGGTGGGTGGGCCCGTTCCTGCCGAGCCCGATCGAGTCGTGGCTGAACACGAACTTCACCGGCAGCCCCATCAGCGCGGCCATGCGCATGGCGGGTCGCTCGTAGTCCGAGAAGGCGAGGTAGGTCACGCTCAAGGGGATGATGCCGCCGTGCGCGGCCATGCCATTGGCCATCGAGCCCATCACGTGCTCGCGCACGCCGCAGTGGACGTAGGCGCCGCCGCGATCGTCGGCGCTGAAGGCCTTCAGGCCGCGCTTGTGATTGGTCGGCGCCTCCAGGTCGGCGCAGGCCACCATGCGCTCGGGCAGCACCTCGGTGAGCAGCTCGTTGATCTCGGCGGAGATCATGATGCCGCCTTGGGGCTCATCGGGCGCGAGCGCGCGGCGCTTGTATTCGAGCAGCAGCTCGCGCCAGCCCGCGGGCAGCTCGCCCGCGAGCACGCGCTCGAACTCGGCGCGCTCGGGCGCGGGCAAGCGCGGCCAGGCGGCGCTGCCATGCCTCGTACTCTTCATTGCTGCGCCTGCCAGCCTCGCGCCAGGCGCCCAGCACCGGCTCGGGCACTTCGAAGGGCTGGTGAGGCCAGTCGAGCGCGCGCCGCGCGGCTTCGGCGTCGGCAGGATGCAGCCGGGCGCTGTGGCCGCCGCGCTGTCCCTGCAGGCGCTCGATGCCGCGCGCGATGACGGTGCGGCAGGCGATCAGCGACGGGCGCGTGTCCCAGCGCGCCGCGGCGATCGCGGAAGAGACGGCCTCGATGTCGTGCCCGTCCACCTCGGCGACATGCCAGCCGGCCACGCGAAAGCGCTCGGCCACGTCCTCGCTGATTGACAGCTCGGTGCTGCCGTCGTCGGTGATGCGGTTGTCGTCCCAGAACAGGATCAGCTTGCCGAGCCGCAGGTGGCCCGGCGAGCGAGATCATTTCCTGGCCGACGCCTTCCTGCAGGCAGCCGTCGCCCACGAAGGCATAGGTGTAGTGGTCCACCAGTTCGGGCCCGAAGCGGGCGCTCAGATACGCCTCGGCCACGGCCATGCCGAGCGCGTTGGCGATGCCCTGGCCGAGCGGCCCGGTGGTCACTTCGATGCCGCTCGCGGGGTCGATCTCCGGATGGCCTTCGCAGCGCGATCCCAGCTCGCGAAAGCGCTTGATCTCGTCGAGCGAGATGTGCTCGTAGCCGGTGAGGTACAGCAGCGAGTACAGCAGCATCGAGCCGTGGCCGTTCGACAGCACGAAGCGGTCGCGATCCGGCCAGGTGGGGTCGGCGGGGTTGAACTTCATGTGGCGCGTGAACAGCGCCGTCGCGATCTCCGCCATGCCCAGCGGCACGCCCTGGTGGCCTTCCCCGGCACGCACGATGGCGTCGATGGAGAGGAAGCGGATCGCGTTGGCTAGCGGTGTGAGGTCGTGGGTCGACATGGCAAAGGTGCTCCTGTCCGCCTCCCGCGAAGGGGAGGCGGCTTGCGCAGTGAGGGGAGGGCGGCTCTAGCCCAACCAGGACTTGATGGTCGAGGTCATCGCCGAGGACGAGATGCCATAGCGGTCATGCAAGGTCGGCAGCGCGCCCGCATCGAGGAAGGCATCGGGCAGCGCGATGCGCTTGAAGCGCGGCGCCACGCCCGCGTCGAGCAGCGAGGTGGCCACCGCCTCGCCCAGCCCGCCGATCGTGGAATGGTTCTCCGCGACCACGACGAGCCGGCCCGAGCGCCTTGCTTCACGAATGATCGTCTCGACGTCCAGCGGCTTGATGGTCGGCACATGCAGCACCGCAGCGTCGATGCGATCGGCTTCCAGCGACTTGGCCACCTCCAGCGCACGCATGGTGAGGAGGCCCGAGGAGATCACCAGCACGTCCTTGCCGTCGCGCAGCAGCTTGGCCTTGCCCAGCTCGAACTTGTAGTCGTATTCGTCGAGCACCAGCGGCACCTGGCCGCGCAAGCAGCCGCATGTAGACGGGCCCCTGGTGCGCGGCAATGGCGGGCACCATCTGCTCGATCTCCAGCGCGTCGCACGGGTCGATCACCATCATGTTCGGGATCGAGCGCATCAGCGCCAGGTCCTCGCAGGCCTGGTGGCTCGGGCCGTAGCCGGTGGTCAGGCCCGGCAGCGCGCAGCAGAGCTTGACGTTGAGGTTCTCCTCGGCGATCACCTGGTGCACGAAGTCGAAGGCGCGGCGCGTGCCGAACACCGCATAGGTCGTCGCGAAGGGCACGAAGCCTTCCTTGGCCATGCCGCCGGCCGCGGCCACCAGCAGCTGCTCGGCCATGCCCATCTGGAAGAAGCGCTCGGGGTAGGCCTGCGCGAACAGGTGCAGGTCGGTGTACTTGGCGAGGTCGGCCGTGAGGCCCACCACATCGGGTCGCTCGCGGCCCAGCTCCACCAGCGCCTTGCCGAACGGCGCCGCCTGCACGCGCTGCCCCTCGGAGGCGATCGAGGCGATCATCGCCGACGTCGTCAGGCGCGGCTTCTTCTCGGTGACGGTGCTCATCGTGCGGCTCCTTTGCCTTGGGTCTGGTCGAGGTGGTCGATCGCCTGCTGCCACTCGGGCGGGTCGACGCGGATGAAGTGGTTCTTCTCGCGCTTCTCGAGGAAGGGCACGCCCTTGCCCATCAGCGTGTCGGCGAGGATGACGCGCGGCTTCGGGTCGGCGAGATTGCGCGCCGCGTCGAATGCGCGCGACCACTGCGGCGAGGTCGTTGCCGTCGACCCGCTCCACATGCCAGCCGAAGGAGGCCCACTTGTCGGCCAGCGGCTCGAAGCCGAGCACCTTGCTCGAAGGGCCATCGGCCTGCTGGTTGTTGATGTCCACCAGGCAGATGAGGTTGGAGAGCTGGTGGTGCGCCGCGCCCATCGCCGCCTCCCAGGTCGAGCCTTCGTCGAGCTCGCCGTCGGACATCGAGTTGTAGACGAAGGCCGGGCTGCGCTTGAGCTTGAGGCCGAGGGCCATGCCCACGGCGATCGGCAGGCCCTGGCCGAGCGATCCGCCCGACATCTCCATGCCCGGCGTGTAGGTGGCCATGCCCGACATCGGAAGGCGGCTGTCGTCGCTGCCGTAGGTCTCGAGCTCGTCCTCGGGGATGATGCCGGCCTCGATCAGCGCGGCGTAGAAGGCGATCGCGTAGTGGCCGTGCGAGAGCAGGAAGCGGTCGCGCTGCTCCCACTGCGGGTCCTCGGGGCGGTAGTTCATCGCGTGGCCGTAGGCCACCGCGAGCACGTCGGCATAGCCGAGGGCCTGGCCGATGTAGCCCTGCCCCTGCACTTCGCCCATGCTCAGGGCGTAGCGCCGGATGCGGTAGGCGCGCTCGGAGAGTTTGGATAGATCAGACATGACGGTCCTTGCAACAAGTGGTGGGGCAGGTTCAGCGGATGATCAGCCAGGGCAGGTAGGCGAAGCCCAGCAGCAGGCCGATCGCGACGGCGTAGAACGGGATCAGCTCGATCACCACGTCGCCGATGCGCACCTTGGCGATCGAACTGGTGATGAAGAGCGTGGTGCCGATCGGCGGGTGGTAGAGGCCGATCGAGAGGTTGACGATCATCATGATGCCCAGCTGCACCGGGTCCATGCCTACGGCTGAAGCGAGCGGGACGAACATCGGCGTGAGCAGCAGCACGGCCGCAGGCAGGTCGATGAACATGCCGGTGGCCAGCATGATCAGGTTCATCGCCAGGATGATCAGCCAGGGCGATTGCAGCGTCTCCTTCGCGAAGCGGGTGAACTCGGCCGGCAGCTGCTCGTAGGTGACGATCCAGCCGACCACGCTCGAGGCCATGATGATGAGCAGCACCACGCCGGTGGAGATGCCGGCCTCGATGGCCGCGGTCTTGAGCTTGGCCAGGGTGAGGTCGCGATAGACCACGCCGGCGACGACCAGCGCGTAGAGCGTCGACATCACGCTCACCTCGGTCGGCGTCGCGATGCCGAAGCGCAGGAACACGATGATGAGCACCGGCATGGCGAGCGCGGGGCCGGCGTGTGCGAGCTGGCGCCAGAACGCGGGCCACTGGAACGGCGTGGTGTCGCGCGGGAAGTTGCGGCGACGGCCCTGCACGTAGCACACCAGCATGAAGCCGGCGCACATCAGCAGGCCAGGCAGGATGCCCGCGACGAAGAGGGCACCGATCGATGCGCCCGAGACCAGCGCGTAGACGATCATCGGGATCGACGGCGGGATCAGGATGTCGATCGTGGCCGCTGCGGCAAGCGTGCCGGCCGCGAACGGCGCCGGGTAGCCCAGCTTCTTCAGCCACGGGATCAGCATCGAGCCGATGGCGGAGGCGTCGGCCACGGCCGAGCCCGACACGCCGCCGAAGATCGTCGACGACAGCACGCCGACCTGGGCGGGGCCGCCGTGGATGCGGCCGATCATCATCGACAGCAGGCTGACCAGGCTCTGGCCGAGGCGGCCCGAGACCATCAGCGCGCCGGTCATCATGAAGAACGGGATCGCGATCAGCGGGAAGCTTTGCGTCTGGGAGATCATCTGCTCGATCGCGAGGTGGACGGGCACCTTGTCGATGATGAGCAGGCCGCCGACGGAGGCGAGCACGAGCGAGTGTGCGATGGGAATCGACAGCAGCGCCACGATGATGAAGAGGACGATGATCAAGGCGGTCATGCTCATACTCCCTGGTGGACAGCGGCTTCGGCCGGGTCGTCGTGCCCATGCGGCACGGCTGCTGCCGGCCCAGACTTCGGGCAGCCGGCACAGCGTCACGATGCTCAGCAACAAGAAACCCAGCATCAGGCAGCCGACGCTCACCGAGCCGGGCACCTGCAGGATGGGACTGCGCTCGTCGGCGGCGATCTCCATCAGCGGCCATGCCGTCACCGCGAGCGAGATGTAGAGCACCGCCACGATCAGCGAGCCGCCTGCCAGCACCCAGCGGCGCGCGGCGCCCAGCTTCTGGGTGAGGATGACCACCGCGATGTGCGAGCCATGCTGGGCCGCGAGCACCACGCCGGCCATGATCATCCAGGGGAACAGCAGCTCCGGCAGCTCGGAGGCCGAGGCGAGGCTGGTGCCCGCGACGTAGCGCAGGCCCGACGTTGGCGCTCAGGATCACGAACACGACGGTCAGCGTGACGTAGAGCACGCCACGACACGCCGCGCCGATACAACGATCGATCAATTGGAGGAAAGGCATTTCAGTTCTCCATGCCGAAAAAGGACACCCTCGCCGCATGAGCCGGTACCAGCGAGCGGGAGCCGCGGATCCGGCTCCGCCGGTCCGCTGGCGGAGCCCGCCTCGCGGCCGCGTGCGACGCGCCGAAGCGCGCATACGGGGGTGGGCCTGCAGTCACTGGACTTGCTGCATCACGCGCTTGACGAAGTCGCCGGACGGGCCTGCCGGTCCACTTGGCGTAGACGGGCTTGCGTCGCCTCCACGAAGGCCTTGCGGTCCACCGTGTCGATCTGCACGCCCTTGCCCTTGAGCTCGGCGGTCAGCTTGTCGTCGGACTCCTTGGAGAGCTTGCGCTGCGTCTTCGTGGCCTCGGCGGCGGCTTCCATGAAGATCTTCTGGTCGGCCGCATTCAGCCGCTCCCACGAGCGCTTGCTCATCACGAAGGGGTTGACCTCGTACTTGTGGCCGGTGAGCGAGAGGTACTTCTGCACTTCGTAAAGCTTGGCCGAGGCGATGTTGGCCAGCGGGTTCTCCTGGCCGTCGACCACGCCCTGCTGCAGCGCCACGTAGAGCTCGGCGAACTTGATCTGCTGCGTGTCGGCGCCCAGGGCCTGCATGATGTCCACCGTCATGGTGTCGGGCGGGGTGCGGATCTTGAGTCCCTTGATGTCCGCGGGGCCCTTGATCGGCCGCTTGTTGTTGGTGACGTGGCGGATGCCGTTGTCCCAGTAGCCGAGCACCACCATGCCCTTGGCGGCAGTGCGCTTGGCCAGGTCTTCGCCGACCGGGCCGTCGAGCAGCGTCCAGGCCTTCTGGATGTCGGGGAACAGGAAGGGCAGGCCGAGCGCTGCGTACTCGGGCACCACGTTGGCCATCGCGCCCTGGCTGTTGGCCGATATGTCCAGCGTGCCCGAACGCAATGCCGTCACCATCGCGGCATCGTCGCCAAGCTGCGCGGAATGCGCGACCTGCACCTCGTAGCGGCCATTGGTCTTGGCCTTGATGCGCTCGGCGAACAGCACGGCCGCTTCGTGGCGCGGGTTGCCCGGCGCCGCGCCGTGTCCCAGCGTGAGCTTGGTGGGCGTCTGCGCGAACGCGAGGCCCGAGGTGGTGAGCAATGCGCCGACGACGAGGGCGATGTTCCTGCGCTTCATGGTGATGTCTCCGTGTGTTGTGTCGTGGTTGGGAGATCAATGGATCAGCATGCCGCCGTTGACGTCGAGCGTGATGCCGGTGCAATAGCCCGACAGGTCGCTGGCGAGGAACAGGCAGGCGCGGGCGATGTCCTCGGGCCCGCCGATGCGGCCGAGCGGGATGTCCCTGGCGATCTCGGCCTTGCGCTCCGCGGTCAGCTTGTCCTTGTTGATGTCGGTGGCGATCAGGCCCGGGGTGATCGAGTTGACGCGGATGCCGTCGGGGCCGAGCTCGCGCGCCATCGCGCGCGCCAGGCCCAGCACGCCGGCCTTGGCGGCCGAGTAGTGCGGGCCGCCGAGGATGCCGCCGCCGCGCTGCGCCGACACCGAGGAGATGCAGACGATCGAGCCGCTGCGCTGGCGCTGCATCGCGGGGATGACCGCCTGCGAGAAGAGCAGCGTGCCGCGCAGGCTGACGTCGAGCACGGCGTCGTAGTCGGCCTCGCTGATGTCGACCGTCTTGCGCGGCTGGGTGATGCCGGCGTTGTTGACCAGGACGTCGATGCGCCCGAACTTCTCGAGCACGCTTGCGACGGCCGCATCGACTTCGGACTTGACCGTGACGTTGGCGACCAGGCCGAGGTGGCCGTCGCCCAGGCTGGCCGCCGCGGCGGCGGGCTTGGCGCCCTCGAGGTCGGTGATGACGACACGGGCGCCTTGCGACGCCAGCAGTCGCGCGGTGGCAAATCCGAGGCCGTTGAGGCCGGCGCCTCCGGTGATGAGGGCGACACGATCGGCGAGCAGCATTGCTTGTCTCCTTGGGGTGGTGGTGAACGGGCGTGGGGGTAAATATGGACACCAACACCCTTGAAGACAAACGACAGTTCTTCACTGATGAGTGAATCGCCGTTCATAAAGGGTTTACCCGATGAGATCGTCGTTCCCTCCGCTGAGCTGCCTGCTCGCCTTCGAAGCCGCGGCGCGTCGCTCGAGCTTCAGCGCGGCGGCAAGCGAGCTGAACCTGACGCCCTCGGCGGTGAGCCACCAGATCGCCAAGCTCGAGCAGCTGCTCGACGTGCGGCTGTTCGAGCGTTCGGCGCGCAGCATTGCGCTGACCGAGACGGGCCGCGAATACATGGGCCGGGTGTCGCTGGCGCTGGACGCGATCAGCGCGGCCACGGACAACGCCCGCAAGGGCGTTCGCAATGCGCTGCACATCCACTCCAGCCCCAGCTTCGCGACCCTGTGGCTGATGCCGCGCCTGGCGGATTTCGCGCGCACCCATCCGGGCATTGCGCTGTCGCTGTCATCCTCGACCGTGCACTCGGACTTCGCCACCGGGCAGGTCGACATCGACATCCGCTACGGCGCGCCCAACTGGCCGCACCTGCACGTGCAGCCGATCTTCGAGGAGCGCATCCAGCCGATGGCGAGCCCGAGCTTCATCGAGCAGCACCACATCGAGACGCCCGAGGACCTGCTGAACCTGCCGCTGATCCAGTCGGTCGTGAACCTCATGCAGTGGGGAGACTGGTTCCGCAAGGGAGCAGGCGAAGCTGGATCCGGAGCCACCACGGCCTTATCGGACGCGCTCCGGCGACGGCCCGAACAAGCAGGCGGCCCTCGGAGCAACGAAAAGAGTGGAGTCATACGAGCAGCTGGGTCAAGACATCCGCTATCTGGAAGGCCGTGAACGAGCCTTGCAAACGGAAGCGGCCCTGGCCGAGCAGCACGTGCAGGATGCCAAGGATGCCCTGGCCAATCTCGGTGGCGACAGCGCGCGCTACAAGATGGCGGAACACGCGCTCGCCTACTGGGAAAAGCGCTTGGAAGCCATCAGCCCTCCCCAGGTCAAGCTGGCATGCGCCGAGGTCGATCTGCACACCACGAAGGTCGCTGCGCTGGAAGAGCAGATCCAGAAGCTGGAGTCGGACGAGCAGCTGGAGAAGCAGCTGGAGAAGCAGCTGGAGGAGCACGGCCTCCACGGAACAGTCGGGACCGCCGGCGGGGAGCGCATGGGCACCTTGCACAAGCAGCTGGACCAGGCGCGCAGCAAGCGCGACGAGGCGACCAGTGCGCTGCTCGCCCTGAGTTGCAGGCGTCGTCAGGGCTGACCCAGGACGAACTGCTTGCGCTCGGCCTCGAGGCTGCGCAAGCGCAAGAGGCGCTGCAAACCGTGCGAGGCCTGTCCAGGCAAGGCTTGACCTCGGCGGATCAGGCGGCGCATCTGCTGTCGCAGGTCAACATGGTGATGGGCAATCTGCGGGCCAAGCGCTTCGGCTTCGAAGACTCGATCGGTCGCATGTCGGACATGCTGCATTCCGCCACGAGCACGAACGCCGATCGCGCCCGCGCGCTGGCCGGCGGGCTTGCTCGTCGGCTGGCGGGCAACTCCCCCGCGCAGGCCGAGCCTGGCGAGGCACTCGCCGAACGAATCCGCAATGCCTTGACACCGCCGAACGGCAAGCTTGCGGCCATCACACAGGTGCAGAGCTGCAGGAGCATGGTCAAACGCATGCTCGCCTGGAGCGAGAACTGTTCGGTCTTTGCGGCGAGCTGCAGGCACTGCAGGGGCGACCGGACGCGGCCGAGCAATCGCGAATCGAAGATGACATCGCGAGCAA
Organism: uncultured beta proteobacterium; assembly: GCA_963818175.1. GTDB lineage: Bacteria > Pseudomonadota > Gammaproteobacteria > Burkholderiales > Burkholderiaceae_C > Caldimonas. Next base: position 15,983 of record CAWFRK010000013.1, read on the forward strand.
GGTCACCGAGATGGACCAGAACCTCCTGAAGCGCAGCGAGTTGATGGGCGCCACAGCCAGCCATGCCCTGCGCGACGCCACGCGCATGGCCATCCTCCGCCAGCTCGACGCATCAGGTGGTGATCCGGCGCAGTTTCGCCCGGCGGAGCATGCCGAAGACATCAAGAAACGACTCGGGTCCTGGGGTGTGCCCGTGAATCGAGCCCGCCCCGAGATCGATTCCATCTTGTCGCAGAGCTTCGGTCCGGATGAGCTCAACCTGTGGGTCAGGGAGGCGTCTTTCACGCATGCCGAGCGCGAGCAGATCAGCGATGACCTGCTGCATCGGGCGAAGGCCTCGGCCGACGCCACCCAAAGCGCCGGCATCCGGCCCTAGACCCGAAACCAACTGCTCGATGGCATCGACCGACTGACCGTCGGCAGCAAGGTCCGCTTTTCTGCGGGCGACCGCGTCGAGGTGCAGACAGGTTCCATCGCGGTCGAGCCTACCGGCATCGTCGGCTTGAACATGAAGATGGCCGTGGGCAGGGTCGACGGCCTCGAGATCGCTCGCCTGCCTGACGGCTATCAACTGGTGATGCGGCACGCGGATGGAGGCCGGCGCCGAGTCCGGCGAAGGTCTCGGCAGCAAGGCCTGGGGCCTGGTGGCCGATGCCACGCCGAGCATCCAGCCGCCAGGCTTGCAGCTTGGCGGCGTGGTGATGCGATTCCCCGGCCCGCCGGAGGAGTCGCGCGAGGCCATGAAGAACATGCTCGAGATCCTGACGAGCGGGCGAAAGATCGAGTCGCGTGACCTCGCTGACCTCCCTTCCGGCGGCAACATCATGGCTCTCGTCGAGAAGAAGATCGGTGCCAAGGTGGGTGCAGGTGCGAAGCTCGGCTTCACTCCACCGGCACCGGCCGGCCTTGCCGCGAACGTCTTTGTCGGGGCGCGGGCCGGGGCGGCGGCCGGCATCGCGCAGACGTGGTCCGTGACGAAGAACGGACGGCTGGAAGCCCACGCCAAGGAGCGCGAGCTGTCCCTGCAGTTGTCAGCTGCGGCTGGAGTGGCCTGGCGCCTCACGCCGCCCAGCGACGGCGTCCAAACCGAGGCGGCGGAAGTCTCGGCAGACATCACGTGGTCCTGCAGGGACAAGTACGGCCATGACAGGCTTTAAGGCCTCGTGCAGCGCGGCGCGTATCACACCCTGCAGGCGTCGATGCCTCCGGGGAACATGAAGGAGGACGCGTTGGGGAAGCTGGGCGGCCCGGAGTTTCGTGAAGCCGCCGAGCGCCTCGGAGAACGCAAGGATGGCGATGGCAAGTCCCCCAAGCTCACCGAGCTGGAGGTGCTCGTCAAGAAGGCGGGCGGGAGCGACATCATTCGCGTCGTCTCGATACTCGACGAGCGCATCCGCAAGAGCGTGAACGAGAAACTGGCCGAAGCCATGGCCTGGCGCGAGGGCCGCATGCCACCGGGGTACGCCAGCAAATCCGGGGTGACGCCAGGCAGCCTCGAGGAAGAGGCCCAAACGATGCTGAGCGACCGAGGAAACTACATCGTCTCCCAGGTGGTGCTCGTGCGCGGCAGCGAGAACACCCGTACCGACAAGCTGAACCTGGCGTTTGTCAGCGCGAACGTCTACACGGAAGAGAAGGGCGAATTCGCCAGCGCCAAGCTCGTATTCGACGCAAGCTTGGCGCGCGAAGTGCACGACTCGATGTCGTATGCGGGCGGTTGAAGCCTGGGAACCTGGGCGGCAGAAAGCGTGGCCCGCGCCGGGGCGAATCGCGGCCGGGCTCCTGCCGTCAGGCGGGACCGGGCCGCCGGCCGAAGACCTGGGCCGCGATGCGGTCGAGAGCTTGCACCTCCCCCAGTGCACCGGGGCGCCCCAGCAGCACCTGGACCTTGCGGCCTCGCACTGGACACCAGGATGGTTCGGGGCGAGCTCCTGCAAGACGTCGAGCAGGTGCTCTGCTTCGAGAAGGCGGTTCTGGCGCACGCGCTGCAAGGCAAGGGTGAATGCCTCGTCCAGGAACGCGTCACCCAGGCCGGGCTCGGTCCGGCCGACACCCGCGACGGGAGTCGTGATGAAGACAAGGCGCGACACTTTATTCCCCCTGGGGCGCCTGTTTTTTGGTTTGGCGCCTTCTTGTCAGGATAGTGACGAGGGAAAGCGCCAGCCTTACTGATTTGCGACCATTTGCCGACCTTCGACCTGCTGGTGCGTTGAGGCGCACTTTGGCAAGGATCCGTCGCACAGGGATGGAACTCGCCCGCCGCTGCGGTTACTGAGTCGCGTCCTCCCCACTCCCTGCGCTTTTGGAGACGCCGCATGTCTTCCTCGACCACCCGGTCCACAGCACCGACACGCGCATCGACGCCCTCGTTGCCAATGGTGTATTGAGGACAAAGGCCGATGAAGCCGCGCTCTCCACCCCTCGCCTCGGCGCAGACCCGCCAGCGTCTTGCCAAGGGCACGGATACCGCCCAAGATCGACTTCCCGCAGATGCGGGGATACGGATCGGGCGCTCGGCATGAAAGACAGATCGCGCGGCGCACCTGCCTGGACCGCAGGCGAAGTTTCGCGATTGCATGCTCGATCTCCCGCGCCGGGAACTGCTTCGCGGCGGGCACTCATGTCCGATCGAGCCGCGCGCATTCGACCTGCTGGTCTACCTGATCGAGAACCGCCACCGCGTGCTTTCCCGCGACAGCATCGCCTGCGAGTTCTTCAACAACTTCATGCTCGGCAATGGCGCGCTCGCCCGCACCGTCATGAAGATCCGCGAAGCGACGGGCGACTTCGATCACGCCAATCCCCTGATCAAGACGGTGCTGCGCGCGGGCTACAGGTTCGTCGCCCCGGTCGAGCTCGCCGCACTCGAGCTCCCGAGCCTGCTGCCACGCAGGCGCAACAGGAGCAGGCGACCCACAGTGAGCGGCAGCGGCTGGTTTTGATGCCCTTTCGAAACGACACGGGCGACCGCGGCCTGGCCTGGGTAGAGCTCGGGCTGGTCTCGCTGCTCGACCGGGCACTGAGGTCGACGTCGCAGTGGAGCATCGTTCCGGTGCATGACACCCTTGCGGCGATCGGTGGGCGGATGAGCACCGTATCCAGCGAGCAATGCCGGGACGCCGTCCTGTCGGCGCTGGGTGCCGCGTCGGTCGCCTGGGGACGCTTGAAGCGGTGTGCGTGGCAAGTATTTCCTCGAGTTCGACTTCGTGAGCCCCGGGATCGGCCACATGCACGGCGCCGTGGCTGGAGGCGACCCGGCGAGGATGGCCATCGACGTGGCTCGCACTAGCAGTGGATGGTTTTCAAGAACGGGTCAGGGTGTCGAGAGCAAGCTCGATCTCGACGACGAGTTCCTCAACGAGGCCTTGGCCGATGGCCCTCCAACGCAGCCGCCAGAACCGGCTCATCGAGGCCGAGCGCCTGCTCGAGCTGGTGGATGACGGCGAGGCTCGCCCCGAGATCCTGTACGAGGTGGCGAATGTCCGTGTGCTGCTGGGCCGTGCCGATGCGCTGGAGCGCATCTGAGGCGCTGGAAAGAGCGCTCGAAAAGCCAGGCGGCCGACGCAACACCTACCTGCGCGCCCAGGCCATGGCGCTGCGCGGCATCTACTTCGAGCAGCAAGGGCAGATCGCCGAGGCCGGCCAGCTCGATGCGGTCGGCCGCCGAAACCGCCGAGGCCGCCGGGCTGGAATCGCCTGACCTGGCGGTGCAATGGATGCTCGACTGCGCCCACTACCTCGGCGGCGCCTTCGACCCCGCAGCTCAACTGGTAACGTCTTCCTCGCGCCTTTCCGCGTGCCGAACATCCCGGCAACGGGGTTCTCCTGAGCCAGGCCTACTGGGTTCGGGCAAGCTCCCCTCCGGCTTCTGCAACGACTGGATCACCGCCGCGCACTATCCATGCTACCGCCGTCGCGCTGGTGGAGAACATGAAGGGACCGTCGGGTTCGCCTCGCTGAACAGCATCCTGGCGCTTACCCGGCACAACTCGGATCGCTTGAAAGGCGCGGTCGACGCGGCCTGGCAAGCCTTCGCCGACGCGCAGGTTTCCGGCAGGAAGCCGCAACTGGGCCCTACCGCAGGCGCGGCAGCCCATCTGTGCCTGTGGTTCGACCGTCGTATTCGCGGGCTGGGCGGCGGTTACGGCTCGGTCCTTCGGATCGCCGAGGCAACGGCAAGTCCGCCGCCATGGTCCTGGCGCGTGACGTGCACTGCCGGGCGGCGCTGCTTCGGGCTGGCGGGTCGCTTCGACGAGGCCCTGGAGCGCATAGCGGCGGCCACGGCGGCCACCCGGGAAACCCGGTGCTGCTCTGGGGCGTTGCCATGTCGCCCGTGTGCAGACGCTCCTTCCATGCCCGCCGCTTCGATCCTCTGCTGGAAGCCTGCCTCGAGGCGATGCAGCAGGAGCCGGCGCGGCTCTCACCCCGGCTCGCGCCCATCGAGCGCGCGGCTCGCCCTGCGCCAGCGCTTCGCGTCTGGAAGCGTGTCGGCCGGGCTCTGAGCGTCTCTACCGGGATCGGGTATCCACGCCAGTCTGCGATGCCGCAGGGAATAGCCAGCCTCGAGGCAGCCTGGCTGCACCTCGAACCAAACGAAACGGACTCAGCGCGAGGCATTGCCGCCGCCGCGTCGGCCTGGCTCGAACATACGCCCGCCGGAATGCAAGTGCTCGCCCGGCTGCAGCATGCGCTCGGCGACCTGGCACTGGCGCGGACCCATCCAGCGCAACTTCCGTAGCGTAATGCCAGACACCGCTACTGCTTCCAGGCCCAACTCCTGGGAACTTTATGAGTGCGCGCCGCTCGGCGCGGGCTCATCCGTTCAGCCTGCCCGTCCTGGACGAAGGGCTCGATGTTCACATCGGCCTGGCGGCGGAGGCGCTTTCCGAAGTGGTGGCTGCGCTGTCGCAGGATCGGGATCTGCGACGGGCGCGGAGCTGTAATCCTGTCCAGGCGCCCAGGTCATGGCGAGGTACCCGAATCAGACCTCGCGGGGGACTTATGATTTGCCCTACATAGGCTAGGAGGCATGAAACCCTCGCAAACTCGGGTTCGCGGAGTGGGGACTTGACGCTATCTCCAGGCGTTCGAAAACAACAAGCACTCCTACGAGCACACGCTTGCCAGCCTGACCGAGGCAGACCTGATCGAGATGGGCGTGAAAGTCGGTGGGGCACCGGCCAGCAAGCTCCTAGATGCGATCGCAGCGCTTAACAGGGCCGGTGCTGTCTGATCCGAAGCCGTGCACCGCAAGCACCGGCCGCACGGGCGGAACCGAACTCCGGGCAGTTTACTGTGCTGTATGCGATGGCGGTGCACCGCCGCGCTGATCCCGGCAAATCGCACGCCGAGGATGCCCGCCAGGCCACCCAGGCCTTCCAGAAGGCCTGCACGCACATGGTGGCCGAGTTCGACGGCGATGTGGCGAACTTCTTCGGTGACTGCGTGCTCGCGTACTTCGGCTGGCCCCGGGCGCACGAGGACGATCCGAACGCGCCGTGCGCGCCGGCCGGGCACTGGTGGGCACGCCGGGCGAACGGCGTGCGCGCGCGCGAGCATCGCCACCGGCTCGGTCGTGGTGGGCGATCTCGTCAAGGAAGGGCGCCCCGCAGGAGCACTCCGCGGTGGGGCTGCCGCCGCAACCTGGCTGCGCGGCTGCTGATCGTTGCCGATGCCGGGCAGGTGGTGATCGACGATCTGACGCGGCGGCTGCTGGCGCCGAGCTTCGTGGTGCAGGCGCTGGGCCGCCATGCGCCACCTGATCAGCAATGAACCTCAGCTGCGCGCACGGCCTGGAGCGGGTACGGCTTGGTCGTACTGGCAGCGCGAGCCAGCCTGATGAGGATCGAGCGCAGGTCGAAGCGACGGTTGAACAGGTACTGCACTTGGGCGAGATATCGATGGGCGTACTTGTCGAAGTCGAAGGCGTGATAGGTGCCGGCCAGTGCGGTCTTCAGGTTGCCCAGCACCGTGTTGACGGCCAAGAACGACGGATGCTTGGCGCTGGCCATGCCGCCGCCGGTGATGTGCGGCTCGTGCAGGATGCCGGTGCCCTGGACGACGGTGAAGCACCCCAGGCCGTCGGAAACGAGGGTCGCCGGCGCGGCCAGCGACGTCTGGGCGAAGGCCTTGATGGACTCCTTGGTGAATGCTCGCTTGGACAGGCAAACCAGCACGGGCTCGCCCGACTCGGTGGTCTGCACGGCCGCCAAGAAAGGCACCTTGTTGGGCGAGCCGCGGCCGGCCTTGCCGCCCTGGATCTCGCCGCCGAGGTAGGCGTCGTCGATCTCGACGCGGCCAGTGAGCTGGCGCGACTGCTCGCGCTGCATCATCACCTCCATCAGCTTGTGCTTGAGCAGCCAGGCCGTCGGGTACGACACGCCCAGGTGGCGCTTGAGTTCCAGCGCCGACACGTTGTTCTTGGCCTGCGTCATCAGGTGCATGGCCAGGAACCACTTGGGCAACGGCAGCTTGCTGGACTCGAAGATGGTGCCGCTGACCAAGCTGCACTGGTACCGGCAGGCGCTGCATTGGAAGTACAGCCGGCCCTGGCGACGGAACTCGCTATGCCAACTGCCCTGGCAACGCGGGCAGGCGAAGCCTTCGGGCCATCGCCAGCCGCGGACCAATGCTTCGCAGTCCTCCTGCGATCCGTAGCCGTCGAAGAACTCGAGCATCGACAGCCCCCGCTGGTACTGGACCTTGTTCATCGCCATGACCGACCTCCTGTTCAGGTCGCCTCATGGTCCCTGCCCGGTAGCTCATGGCGTGAGCCATTCCCTGGGCTGGCTGAAGAAGGTTGCTGATCAGGTGCGCTCAAGGGCATCGCCGAGCCGGTGCTCGCCGTACGTGGTCAGCGGCGAGCGGCTGCCGAAAGCCGCTTCGATGCGCCAAGGGACCGCAGGTGGCGCCGATGGTCGGCCGCGAGCAGGAGCTGGCGCTGCTGCTGGAGCGCTGGGCGCAGGCACGAGAAGGCGAAGGCCAGGCGGTACTGCTGGTGGGCGAGGCGGGCATCGGCAAGTCGCGCATCACGCGCGCGCTGCTCGAATGCTGTGCCCGGGCCGCACGGGCTCGTTCGCTGGCAATGCTCTCCATCCACACCGGCAGCCCGCTGTGGCCGGTGATCCAGCGCCTTGAGTCGCGCGGCGGGCTCGGGGCGAGCAGGACTCCACCGAGGTGGCGCTGAAAAGCTCGAAACAGGGCTGGAGAACCGGGCAGGACGAGGAAGCGACGGCGCTGTACGCCACGCTGCTGGGGCTCAAGGGCACCCAGCGCTACGGCCCGATGGAGATGACGCCGCAGATGCTGCGCGAGCGCACGCTGGAGGTGCTGGCCGAACATACCTGCTTCGACATGGCCGACCAGCGCCCTTGCTGCTGGTGGTGGAAGACGCCCAGTGGATCGACCCGACCACGCTCGCGCTGATCGAGCGCTGCCTGGAGCGCATCGACAGCGCGCGCATCCTGCTTCTCTATGGCCTCGACCAGCAGGCCCGACGACCAGAACCGCGCGGGTGCGCATCCCGGCGTCACGCTGGCTGTCACTGAACCGGCTGACCCGCACCAGCGTGCAGGCCATCGTGACGCAGCTGGGCGGCGACGCTCTAGGGGTTGGCCTTCCTGATGTTCCAGTAGAGGTTGCCGTTGCTGATGAAGAAGCCGCTGATGTTCTTGCGCGCGGCCATCGGCTGGCCTGTACTCGCCCAGCGGGACGTGGGTGGCGATCTCGAAGGCGCGGGCATGCATCTGCTCGGCCAGTCTTCTCTTCGCGGACTTCGTCGACGGCGCGCATGAACTGGTTGCGCAGCTCAACCAGTTTTTCGTCGCTGGCCCAGCCGAACCAGCCGCTTTTTTCGCCGCGCGTGTCGATCAGCGGATTCGCAATCGGATTCAGACGTCGAGTGCGTCGCGATGCCGCTGATGAACATGTGCCAGCCGCCTTTTTCAGGCGCATCCTTCTTTGCGCGGCGGCTCACCAAGGTCTGCCAGTCCATCGCCTGCAAGTCCACCTTGAAACCGGCTTGGCGCAGAAACTGCGCCCCGACGTCGGGCAGCTTGGTGATCGATGGCACGTCGGTGGGCTTCATGATGACGATGGCGGTGCCGTCGTAGCCGCTTGCCTTCAGCAACTCCTGAGCGCTCTTGAGGTTGCCTTTGGCTTGCACATCGCTGCCCGCGACGCTGCCGTAGGCCGTTCCACAGATGAACATCGACTCGCAGGTGTGGTAGAGCGACTTCACGCCCACCTGCGCACGCAAAAAGGGCTCCTGCGGCATGGCCGCGATCGCGGCCCGGCGAACCTGGGCGTTGTCGAAGGGCTTGGCCAGGTGGTTGAAGCGGGCGTAGTACTGCAGCCCGATGCTGGCGTACCTGGGCAGCTGAATGCTGGGGTCGGCCATGGCCGCCTCATACTGGTCGAAGCCCATCGACTCGATGATGTCGACCTCGCCCTTCTGCAGCGCGTTAACTGCGCCTGCGCATCGCGCAGGGCGAGGTTCCACTCGACCCGGTCGACATGCACGACCTTGCCGCCGGCCGTGCCCGAAGGCGGCTCCTTGCGCGGCACGTACTTCGGGTTGCGCAGGTACACCGCCTTGTCGCCCGGGCTTGAACTCGTCCTTGCCGAAGATGTAGGGGCCCGAGCCGATGTGTTCCTCGATCTGCTTGAAGGCATCGGTTTCGGCGATGCGCCTGAGCATGACGAAAGGCACGTTCGAGCTGGGCTTGCCCAGGGCCTCGAGCACGAAGCCGCAGGGCTCGCCGAGGAAGATGCGGAAGGTGTCCGGCTGCGGGCGAGTCCATGCGCTGCACGAACTGCATCAGTGCAGCACCCATGGTGTCGCGCTTTGCCCAGCGCTGCAGCGACGCGATCACGTCCTCGCCGGTGACGGGCTTGCCGTCGTGGAACTCCAGCGACTGGCGCAGCTTGAAGGTCCACAGGCGATGGTCGGCGCTTTCGGACCAGCTCTCCACCATCTGCGGCTGGACCTTGCCGTGCTCGTCGGTGCCGAACAGGGTGTCGTAGATCATGTAGCCGTGGTTGCGACTCATGTAGGCCGTGGTCCAGATCGGGTCGAGGATCGACAGGTTGCTGTGCGGGACGATGCGCAGCACGCCGTTCTGGCGCGAGCGCAGCGTTGCCGAAGCGCACGCTGCCGGCCAGGATCGCCAGTACGGCAAAGGCTCTACGGTGTACTTTCACGTGTGACCTCCAATGGGTTGTGCGAACCTTGGACCCATTGACCCTGCGGCGCAAGCCCGCACCGGGCCGCGGCGAACAGTGCCTGGGTGTACTCGTGCCGTGGCGTGCGGAAAATCTCATGCGCCGGGCCCGTCTCCACCACCATGCCCTTCCACATCACCGCGATCTGGTCGCTGACCTGGCTGGCGACGTGCAGGTTGTGGGTGATGAAGATCATCGCAAGGTCCAGCCGCTTGCGGATGTCTGAGAACAGCTGCAACACCTGGGCCTGCACCATCACGTCCAAGGCCGAGACCGCTTCGTCGGCGATGAGCAGCTCGGGCTCCATCATCAAGGCACGGGCGATGCAGATACGCTGGCGCTGCCCACCTGAGAATTGATGCGGATAGCGGTCCAGCGCGGCCGGATCGATGCGCACCAGGTCCAGCAATTGGCGCGCTCTTCGAAGAGCCTCCGCATGCGACAGGCCGTAGTTCATCGGACCTTCGACCAGCGCCTGTGCGATCGTGCGGCGTGGGTTCAACGATCGATATGGATCCTGGAAGACGATCTGCACCCGCTTGCGCATGGCTCGCAAGGCGCTCGGGCCGAGCGTCGCAATATCTTCGCCGCCCAGCAGGATCCGGCCGCCGCTGGGTGACAGCAGGCGCACGATGCAGCGCGCCACCGTGCTCTTGCCCGAGCCCGATTCACCCACAAGCCCCAAGGTCTGGCCGCGGCGAACTTCCAGGTTCACGTCCTTCGCCGCATGCACCGTGTGGCGCGGGCCGAAGAAGCGGCGCGTATCGAAGGTCTTGCTCAGGCCTTGCACGCGCAGCACGACCTCCGCCTGCGGGTCGGTCGGTCTGGCATCGAGCCGCAGCGTCGGCACGGCGCCGATGAGCCGGCGCGTGTAGGGATGCTCCGGGCGCTGCAGAACGCTGGCCTTGTCACCCAGCTCGACCAGCTCGCCCCGGCGCAGCACCGCGACGCGCTGTGCCATTTCGGCGGCGACGCCGAAATCATGGGTGACCAGGAGCACGCCGGTGCCGTGGCGCCGCTGCAAGTCGAGGATCAGCCTGAGGATTTGTGCCTGCGTGGTGACATCGACGGCGCTGGTGGGTTCGTCGGCGATCAGCAGCGCGGGGTCGAGCACCAGCGCCATCGCGATCATGATGCGCTGGCGCTGCCCGCCGGAGAGCTGGTGCGGGTAGCTCGCCACGATGCGCTCGGGGTCGGCAAGCAGCACCTCGCCCACGGCGGCCAGCACCCTGGCACGGCGTTCGGCCGCCGAGAGCCGGCCGTGGTGGCGCAGCACCTCGTCGATCTGGTCGCCGCAGGTCATGACCGGGTTGAGCGCGGTCATGGGCTCCTGGAAGATCATCGACATGCGGGTGGCGCGCAGCGCGCGCAGGCGTGCCGGCGTGGCATGGGCGATGTCCTCGCCTTGCAGCAGGATGCGGCCGCCCGTCATGGGCAGTGACTTGGGGCCCAGGCCCATCACGCTGTGCGCGATGACGGATTTGCCCGCGCCAGACTCGCCGACCAGGCACAGGATTTCACCGCGGCCGACCGTGAACGAGATGCCGCGCACGGCCGTGCCGCGGTCGCTGCCCGGTGGGAGGGCGACCGTGAGGTCCTGCACCTCAAGGATGTTGTGGCTCATATCCGATTGCCATTTTCGGGTCCAGCGTGTCGCGCAGCCCGTCGCCCAGCATGTTGATCGACAGCACGGTGACTGCCAGGAAGAGGCCGGGAAAGAAGATGCCGTGCGGGTACTGGGAGAACTGCGCGCGGCCTTCGGCGATCACGTTGCCCCAACTGGGGATTTCCGGCGGCAGGCCCACGCCCAGGAACGACAGGATGGACTCGATGAGGATGGCCGAGGCGCAGATGAAGGTGCCCTGCACGATGAGCGGCGCCGCCACGTTGGGCAGGACGTGGCGCCAGATGATCGGCAGGGTCAGCGTGCCCAGCGCCACCGCGGCTTCGACATAGGGTTCTTCGCGGATGGTCAACACGAGCGAACGCACGAGCCGCGTCACGCGCGGGATCTCGGGGATGGCGATCGCCACCACGATGGTGGCCAGGCCGCCTCTCCACATCGCCACCAGGGCCATGGCGACGAGAACGGCCGGGATGGCCATCAGCCCGTCCATCACGCGCATCAGCACGCCGTCGAGCCAGCGCAGGTAGCCGGCCAGCAGGCCGAGCATGCAGCCGAACACGGCCGCCGCCAGTGCCGTGGCCAGGCCCACGATCAAGGACACGCGGCTGCCGTAGATCACGCGGCTGTAGACGTCGCGGCCGAAGCCGTCCGAGCCCATCGGGAAACGGTGTGCGATGGTCTCGCCCTCCATCGTCGTGACCTGGCCGCTGGCGCCGGGCAGCAGGTCGCGGCTGGCGGGGTCGAAGAGCGATGGATCGACCGTGCCCAGCCAGGGCGCGAGCAGTGCGGCGGTCACCAGCAGCAGCAGCACCAAGCCACCGATGCGCACCGAGACGCTGGCGCGCACGCGTGCCCAGGCGCCGGCCTGCCGGGCGACGGAGCTTGCTTCAATAGCGGATACGCGGGTCGAAGTACGCATAGCTCAGATCCACCACGAGGTTGACGAGCACGTTGACGAACGAGAACAGCAGGATCACGCCCTGGATGGTGGGATAGTCGCGCGCGAGCACCGCGTCGACGGTGAGCCGGCCCAGGCCGGGAATGGCATAGACCGACTCGGTGACGACGACCCCACCCATCAGGAGCACGATGCCGAGGCCGATGACCGTGACGATGGGTACCGCGGCATTCGCCAGCGCATGCCGCACGAGCACGGCAGACTCGGGCAGGCCCTTGGCGCGCGCGGTGCGGATGTAGTCCTCGCCCAGGGTCTCGAGCACCGCGGCGCGCGTCACGCGGGCGATCAGCGCGATATACGTGACGCCCAAGGTGAGCGCGGGCAGCAGCAGGTGCTCCAGCCAGGGGCCGACCCCGCCGGCCAGGCGCTCGTAACCCTGGACGGGGAGCCAGCCCAGCCTGAGCGATACGAGCCAGATCAGCAGGTAGGCGAGCACGAAGACCGGCACCGAGAAGCCCAGCACCGAAAAGCCCATGAGTGCGCGGTCGAACCAGCCGCCGGCGCGCCAGGCCGCCAGCACGCCGAGCGGCACCGCCATCAGCACGGCGATGAGGGTGGTGAGCAGGCCGAGGCTCAGCGTGGGCTCGAGGCGCTGCGCGATCAGCGTCGTGACTGGGGTCTTGTAGTAGTAGCTCTGCCCCAGGTCGCCGCCGAGCAGGTGGGCGGACCAGATGCCGAACTGCTCGACGAGCGACTTGTCCAGCCCCAGGCCGGTCCGGATCTGCGCGATCTGCTCGGTAGTGGCCGCATCGCCCGCCAGCACCGCCGCCGGATCACCCGGGGTCAGACGCAGAAGCAGGAAGACGAGCAGCGAAACAACCACCAGCACGGGCACCGTGCTGAGCAGACGACGCGCCAGGAAGCTGAGCATCGTCCTAGTCTAGGGGCGGCGCGCCGCCGCGAGCCTTGCGCGTTTATGGGTGGGGCAGGAAGATCACTTTCGGGCGCTGAACCTCTTGGCACCCGTGTGCGAGTGGCTCACCGAGGGCTTGGCCACCACTGACCTCGTCGGGGCGCGAACGCTATTGGCCGAATTGCGTCAGGAGACCCGATGATCCTGCTCATCAAGCGGCTGCACAAAGGCTTGTCACCATGAATGTCGTGGATTGGCTTCGCGGGCTGGGACTTGAGCGCTACATCCGGGCGTTCGAGGACCACGACGTGGACGAGCAGACGCTGCCCATGCTGACCGAGGCCGACCTGGTGGAGATCGGCGTGAAGTCGGTGGGGCATCGGCGCAGGCTCGTCGATGCGATCGCGGCGCTCGAGGGGCTGGGCTCGTGCCGCCCGCTGCGCCAGCAGCCGCTGTGTCGAGCCATGCCGAGCATCGCCAGCTGACGGTGCTGTACTGCGCCATGGGCGGACCCGACGCACAGACCTCGGGCGTGCAAGGCGAGGAGATGCGCGAGGTGATTCGCCGCTTCCACCAGACCTGCACGCGTGAGGTGGCAGAGTTCGACGGCTACGTGGCGAACTTCTTCGGCGACTGCGTGCTGGCGTACTTCGGCTGGCCGCGCGCGCATGAGGACGATGCGGAACGCGCCGTGCGTGCCGGCCTGGCCTTGGCGCGGTGCATGGTCATGGTCCATCGTGGGAGCGGGCCGGGCGAGGCGCTGTCCTTGCGGGTGGGCATCGCCACCGGCGCGGTCGTGGTGGGCGAACTGATGCAGGAAGGCCCGGCGCAGGAGCAGTCCGCCGTGGGCCTGGCGCCGAACCTGGGCGCGCGCATCCTGGGCCTTGCCGCGCCGGGGCAGGTCGCGATCGACGAGCTGACGCGCCGACTGCTGGCGCCCAGCTTCACGGTGCAGGCGCTGGGCCGCCATGCGCTCAAGGGCATCGCCGAACCGGTGGCCGCCTACCTGGTCAGCGGCGAGCGGCCCGCCGAAAGCCGCTTCGATGCGCGCAAGGGACAGGACCTCGCCGCCGATGGTCGGGCGCGACCAAGAGCTCGCGCTGCTGATGGAGCGCTGGGCGCAGGCGCAAGGCGGCGAAGGCCAGGCGGTGTTGCTGGTGGGCGAGGCGGGCATCGGCAAGTCGCGCCTGGCGCGTGCGCTGCTGGACGCATGCGCATGCCGGGCCGCATGGGCGCATCGTCTGGCAATGCTCGCCTACCACACGGGCAGCGCTCTGTGGCCGGTGATCCAGCGCCTGGGCCGCGCGGCCGGGCTGGACGTGCAGGACTCGACCGATGCGGCGCTCGACAAGCTCGAAGCGCTCGCGGGGCACAACGAGGAAGCGACGGCGCTGTACGCCAAGCTGCTGGGGCTCGACGGCAGCCAGCGCTACGGCCCGCTGGAGATGACGCCGCAGATGCTGCGCTCACGCACGCTGGAACTGCTGACCGAGCAACTGTTCAAGATGGCCGAGCAGCGGCCCATGCTGCTGGTGGTGGAGGACGCGCACTGGATCGACCCGACCACACTGGAGCTGGTCGAGCGCTGCCTGGAGCGCATCGACAGCGCACGCATGCTGCATCCTGATCACCAGCCGGCCGGACAAGCAGCCGAAGCTGGGCGCGCACCCCGGCGTCACGCGGCTGTCGCTGAACCGCCTGAGCCGCGCCAGCGTGGAGGCGATCGTGGCGCGGCTGGGCGGCGACAGCCTGCAAGCGCAGACGCGGGCCACCATCGTGGCGCAGGCCGATGGGGTGCCGCTGTTCGTCGAGGAGCTGACCAAGGCGGTGCTGGAGACCGGCGAGGCGGCCATTCCCGCGTCGCTGCACGGCTCGCTGATGGCGCGGCTGGACCATCTTCCCGAGGTGAAGGAGGTGGCGCAGATCGCCGCGTGCATTGGTCGCGACTTCGACCCGGCGCTGGTGCAGGCCGTGGCCGAGCACCCCCAGGCGGTCGCCGCGGCGCTCGGCAAGCTCGCCGCAGCGGAGTTGATCTTCCGGCGCGGCGGCAGGGCGAATCTGAAGTTCACTTTCAAGCACGCGCTGGTGCAGGAGGCCGCCTACGAGAGCTTGCTGCGCAGCAAGCGGCAGCGCATGCATGCACGCATCCTCCAAGCGCTCGAAGATGGACGCCCCGACACTCCGCGCGAGATCCTGGCGCACCACGCCGCCCGCGCCAAGGAGATCGACAAGGCCATCGGCTACTGGAGCCAAGCCGGCAAGGCCGCGCTGGCGAAGTCGGCGTACCTGGAGGCCGCGGGCTATCTCGAAAGCGCCATCGAGCTGATCCAGGCTGAAGGCGACGGCACCGATCGGAGGACTCAGGAACTTGAACTGCAGCTGTGCTTGGGACAGGCCCGCATCGGGACGTACGGCTTCGGCGCGGAGGCCACCAAGAAGATTTTCATGCGTGCATACGCGCTGCTCGAGGCCGATCCAGGCAAGGCGTCGGACGGTCTGCGCGTGCACTACGGCTTGTGGGCTTGGCACATCATCCGCGCTGAACTTGAAAAGGCGTTGCCGATTGCAACCAGGGCACTTGCTGTGGCACAAGCCGACGGCAGCCATGAAACGCTGCTGTATGCCCACCGAATAGTGGCAGCGTCGCACATGTATCTCGGGGATTTCGCCAAGGCACGAGATCATTTCACCCTGGCCTTGGATCACTTGAACTCCATAGGCAATATCAAGCCGACTGCCGAGTTCGGCGTGGATCCGGTGGTGGGCACCTTGTCCAATTTCGCCTTGATGCTTTGCATCCAGGGGTTCGCCGAGCAAAGCAAGGAACTCCTGGCACGTGCACGTGTCATGGGCTCAGCTCTTCCTCAGGTCGCCGCCAGGGCACTCATGCATTTCATCTTCGCCATGCGCGCCGCCTGTGCACGCGACCACGTCGCGTTGGCGGCGGAGGCCGGAGTGCTGGCCGAACTTGCAGCGCAGCATGGGCTTTCCGGCTACAGCCGCTTCGCCCATGCCCTGCAGGGCTGGCCGACCATGGAGTCCAGCCGACCCGACGAACAAATCGTCGCGGCGCATGAGCGCTGCCTGAGCGAACTTGACGCGCGCGGGACGCGCAGCTATGTCCCCCTCATCCAAGTCGGGCTGGCCACCGCGCTCGCGGCCTTCGGGCGCCAGAGTGAGGCACTGGAAACGATCGAGCGTGCGCTGGTCGAATGCGAGGAAACCGCTCAAGGCTGGTGTGATGCGGAGCTATGGCGCGTGCGCGGCGAGTTGATGCTGCGCGGGCCGCAGCGCGATCCGGAGGAGGCGGCTCGCTCTTTCGACCGTGCCTTGACCATCGCCCGCGCCCGCGGCGCCAAGCTGTGGGAGCTGCGTGCCGCGGTGAGCGTGGCGCGCATGTTGGCCGGCACAGGCGAGGCCACCAGGGCGAGGGAACTGCTCGCCCCGATCTACGAGTGGTTCACTGAAGGTTTCGACACGGTCGACCTTGTCGAGGCACGGGCACTGCTGAGTGAGCTGGGGCAACCGCTGCGCAGGACTTGAACAGCGAGGAGCGTGCTCCACGCGGCAAGCTTCACCGCCACCTCCCGCAAGCACCCGACTTCAACTCTCGCTCGCCGGCGTCCGCATCCGCCCCCGCATCGTGATGATCCCCACCGGCGGCAGCTCGATGGGCACCCTGATCTTGGCACCTTGGCCAGCCCCTCGCTTTCCAGGTGCCGCGCCACCGTCCGCGCCACGAGAGCCGATCGCCGGCCGCTCCCGCACGAACATCAGCGTCACCATGAACGAGGCCGACTCGATCAGGTCGGCCGGCGGATCGCACGACGCGATCGTGACAGCGGTTGAGCAGGTGCTGGTAGAAGAGCCGCGCACGCGCGACCTTGGTGGCAAGGCATCGACGACCGAGGTGGGGGAGGCGATTGCGAAGTTGATTTGACGGCCAATGGGTCTCGAAACCCATTTGCAGGCACCTGAAATCGTCGCTTACAAACACGTATACACAGAAACACAGGGCCTCTCATGGACTCAGTCCGCTGGAATATCGTCGTGTCACCCGACACCGATCAGGCCGTGCGCATGTACCTTGCCTCCCAAAGCGGAGGGTGAACGGTGACCTGTCACGCTTTGTAGAGAAGGCCGTACGCGCGCATATCCTCGAACTCTGGGTCGAGCAGGCCAAGGCGTCCAATGCCGACGTCAACGAGGCCAACCTCACCGCCATCGTCGCAGAGGCGGTGCAGTGGGCACGCGAGCACTGATGCCGTCGCACTGGACATGCAAGGTCCTGCTCAGCGCGCTCATCTCGCTGCATAGCTCGCCGGAGCAAGTTCGAAGCGTGCGGACGGTTTGCGGAAAGTTAGCGAGTTTGCTAACATTTGCCTATGGCGTTTGAAATCACCTACTTCCATGAGCGCGTTCTTTCCGAGATCAGATCATGGCCGGTCGATGTCCTTGCCGACTACGCTCGCTTGGTCGAACTCCTGGCGGGGAACGGTCCAGTCTTCGGCTGCCGCATTCGCGCGCCTTTGGGGATGGTCTGTTCGAGTTGCGACCTCGCGGGCGCTCTGAGACCGGCCGGGCGTTCTACTGCTTTATCTCGGCAAGCGCGTGATCGTCCTTCACGCGTTCATCAAGAAGACGCAGCAAACGCCTGATAGTGAACTGAAACTTGCGCGAGC
>CAWFRK010000014.1:0-57809 GCA_963818175.1 uncultured beta proteobacterium
TGCCCATGAGCGCGTCCCCAGGGCCGGGCTGCGCCCAGCCCGGCCCCCTTGGGGAACAAGGAAACTTGGGGTGACAGTGCTGCGGCTCCAAGCCGACCTGCGTCGGCTTGGACAGCCTGGCACAAACGCCCAGATCGAGTCGAATTGAACGTCTCCCATGGCGCTGCCGCTCGTCGACGAACTTGGAGCAGATGGCGACGAGCTTCGGCGTGTCGCCGAGCCGCGCAGCGCTCGGAAGCGTGCGCGTGCACCGCTGCTCTACGCGCTGGCGACCCACCTCAGCACCATCTGTCCATCGCGCCACCGCTTCACGTTGGGGGTGCAGTCAGCGAGCAGGCCATTGAGGTTCTCGATGGGATTGGTTGTCTGTCGAGCGGATCGCGGATCAGTGGCGTGAGTCTTCTCGATCGTGATGCGGTGATCCCAGTAGTCGCCGTAGTCGTAGACATAGCTGAGGGTCGAGGTGCGCAGCACCGTGGTCAGCCGCACGTTCTCGCTGTTGATCGAGCCGGGTGCGCGCGATCGCCGTGGTGCTGGTGCGTCGGCTGGTGGATGCGCTGGCCCAGACCGAGCAGAGCGGCTCCTGCTGGAAGCCCGCGTGGACGAGCGCACCCGCGAGCTGGTGTCGGCCAATGCCGCCAAGACGCGCTTCCTCGCCGCGGCGAGCCACGACCTGCGCCGCCGCTGGTGACGATCGGCCTGCTGGTGAGCCTGGCCAGGGAACAGGTGGCGTCCGGCCCCGTGCGTGCCCTGATCGACAAGACCGACGAAGCCGTCGCCGCGATGGAAGACCTGGTCAAGGGCTTGCTCGACATCTCACGCTTCGACTCGGGCAAGGTGCAGCCCCAGTTCGTGCCGGTGAACCTGCAGCGCCTGTTTGCATCGATCGAGTCGCACGAGGGCGCTGCGGCTCGAGAGAAGGGCCTGTCGCTGCGGTTCCGTCCGACGCAGGCTGCGGTGCGATCGGACCCGTTGCTGCTCGAGCAGATCCTGCGCAACCTGGTGGGCAATGCGGTCCGCTATGCCGAGCGCGGCGGGGTGCTGGTGGCGGCGCGCAGGCGGGGCGGCGGGTTGGTCCTGCAAGTGTGGGACACCGGCGTGGGCATCGCGCCCGAGCACCACGGCGCCATCTTCGAGGAGTTCATGCAGGTCGGCAACACGAGCGCGATCGCGGCAAGGGCCTGGGACTGGGCCTGGCCATCGTGCAGCGTTGCGTGCGGCTGCTCGACCACCCCTTGCAGCTGCGTTCGCGGCCGGGCCGGGGCACTTGCATGTCGATCGAGCTGCCTGTCGCGGAGCCTGGTCCGGTGGAGATGACGCAAGTGCCTGACGTGAGCGAAGGCACGCTGGACGGGTATCGATTGCTGCTGGTGGAAGACGACGCGTCGGTGCGTCTTGCACTCGCCGAGCGGCTGCAGGGCTGGGGCGCGGAGGTGCGCGCCTTCGGCAGCCTGGGCGACTTGCGGCAGGCGATCGCCGCACGCCCCGCCGGCGAGGCGGGGCCCGACCTGCTGGTGAGCGACTACCGCCTGCCTGACGGCACGGGCCTCGAGGCCATTGCCGAGGCGCGCTCGCGCTGGCCCGGGATGGCCGCGCTGCTGGTGACCGGCGACACCGCGCCGCTGGAGCTGGCACGCCTGGCCGACTCGGGCGTGAGCGTGCTGCACAAGCCCTTCAGGGCCGAGCTGCTGCTGGCCCGGCTGAGAGCGTGTTGACAGGCAGGACGCAGGCCTCCGCCGCGGCCGCCTGATCCAGCAGGTCGGGCGAGGGCCAGCCCAGCCGCGCGGCCGCCACCATGGCCTCGGTTCGGGTGCCCACGCCCAGCTTGCGGAAGACCGCGACGAGATGCGTCTTGACGGTCGATTCCGACATGTCGAGCTCGCGCGAGATCGCCTCGTTTGCCTTGCCCTGGAGCAAGAGCCGCAGCACGTCGGCCTGGCGGGGCGACAGCATGTGCCGGGCGGACTCTGCTCCGGCTCGCGGCGCTCCAGCACCGAAGGCGGCAGGTAGATCGAGCCGTTCAGCACCCTCTGCAGGGCAGCGCGCATCACGTCGGCTTGCGCCGTCTTGGGAATGAAGCCGCTGGCGCCGGCATCGATGGCGGCAAGCACGGTCTCGCGGCGTTCATCGGCCGACAGCACCACCGCCATCACCTGGGGGGCAGCCTCGCGCAGTCGCTGCAGGCTGGCGAGCGCGCAGCCCCGGCGTGGGTCTCCTGACTCTACAGGCCCCCGGATGCGGCTGCCGGCATGGGGTTTGCGCCAACCGGTGCCACGAGACGCGTCCGCGGTGTGCGCACGAACGGCGGCACGGGCCGTCGCGGATGCGCTGCGACAATCGCGCGCATGGACAAGACCTTTCCGGCCGACGGGCCCGCCGCGGCAGCCGCGATTCCTCGCGGCCTGCAGTTCCAGGTGCTGAAGACAGAAGGCCAGGCCCGCCGCGGCCGCCTCACGCTCAACCACGGCGTGATCGACACGCCCATCTTCATGCCGGTGGGGACCTACGGCACCGTCAAGGGCGTGATGCCGCGTTCGCTCGAGGACATGGGCGCGCAGATCATCCTCGGCAACACCTTCCACCTTTGGCTGCGCCCCGGCCTCGACGTGATGCGCCAGTTCGGCGGGCTGCATCGCTTCGAAGGCTGGCATCGGCCGATCCTCACCGACAGCGGCGGCTTCCAGGTCTGGTCGCTGGGCGAGATGCGCAAGATCAGCGAAGAGGGCGTCAAGTTCGCATCGCCCGTCAACGGCGACAAGCTCTTCCTCACGCCCGAGGTGAGCATGCAGGTGCAGCGCGTGCTCGACAGCGACATCGTCATGCAGTTCGACGAATGCACGCCGTATGAGACCAAGGGGCACATCACGACCGAGCGCGAGGCGCGCGCCTCGATGGAGCTGAGCCTGCGCTGGGCCGCGCGCTGCCGCGCGGAGTTCGAGCGCCTGGCCAATCCCAATGCGCTGTTCGGCATCGTGCAAGGCGGCATGTACACGTACCTGCGCGACGAATCGCTTGCGGGCCTGGAGGAGCTGGACTTCCCGGGCCTCGCCGTCGGCGGCCTGAGCGTGGGCGAGCCGAAGGAAGAAATGATGCGCGTGCTGCAACACATCGGCCCGCGCCTGCCGGCGCACAAGCCGCACTACCTGATGGGCGTGGGCACGCCGGAAGACCTGGTCGAAGGCGTTGCCAACGGCATCGACATGTTCGACTGCGTGATGCCGACCCGCAACGCGCGCAACGGCCATCTGTTCACACGCTTCGGCGACCTGCGCCTGCGCAATGCCCGCTACAAGACCGATGAGCGGCCGGTCGACGAAAGCTGCGGCTGCTACACCTGCGCGAACTTCAGCCGCGCTTACCTGCATCACCTCGACCGTTGCGGAGAGATGCTGGGGCCGATGCTCACCAGCGTGCACAACCTGCACTTCTATCTGAACCTGATGCGCGAGGTGCGCGAAGCGCTCGACGTCGATGGGTTCGAGGCGTTCAGGCAGCAGTTCAAGGCGGATCGGGCGCGGGGGGTTTGAATCCATTCCCCGGTTGCCGTGCAGGCCGTTGGCATCCAATAATCACTGCATGGAACAACTGCTGCAGGACAAACTCGCGGAAATCGCCGAGCTGTGCGAGGCATACGGCGTGCTTCGACTGGAAGTCTTCGGTTCCGGGGCCACCGGGCAGTTCGACCCTGAGCACAGCGACCTGGATTTCATCGTGCGATTCGCCCCTGATGACCGCCGTTCCCTGGGGCATCGCTTTGTCGAGCTTGCCGATGCACTCGAGCAGCTCACGGGGCACAGGGTGGATCTCCTGAGCGACCAGCCCATCGAGAACCCCTACTTCCGCGCAGCGGTGCAGCAAACGCGACGACCCTTGTATGTCCGAGCGACTTCCTAAGCACCTCTACGATGCCTTGCAGGCGGCGCGCTTGGCACGCGGTTTCTCGGAGACCTCATTCGATAAATACGAAGCCAACCTGCTGCTACGTTCAGCGGTCGAGCGGCAGCTGGAAATCCTGGGCGAAGCGTGCTGGCGCATATTGCAAGAGGCGCCGGAACTGGGACCCAGCTTCCGGAAACTGCGTTTGCCATCGGCCTTCGCAATCGAATCATTCATGGCTACGACAGCGTGGATCCAGCAATCATCCACGATACGGTTGTGCGCGACATGCCTGAATTGATCGATCGATTAGTGGCAGCATTGGCCGCCTATCCACCTCCCAGCTGAGAGGCGAGTTCACGCCGCGCGCTGCTCCAGCACGTAGCTCGCACCCTCGTACTGCGCGAGCGCTGCCGTCAGCCACGGCAACACGTCCTTCAGCGTGTCGTGCAGCACCCAGGGCGGATTGATCACGAACATGCCGCTGCCGAGCAGGCCGAAGCCCTGCTCGATGGGCTGCCGCACCGTCATGCGCACGTGCAGCCAACCCTTCGGCGCCAGGGGCTTGAGGCGCTGTGGCAGCTGGTGCGACTCGAGCCGCTGCAGCTGCGGGTACCAGACCATCAGCACGCATTCGGCGAAGCGCTTGAGCGCATCCCGCACGGCGGCAAGCACGTGGTTGTAGTCGGTCTTGAGCTCGTAGGACGGGTCGATCAGCACGACGCCGCGTCGCGATGGCGGCGGCAGCTGGCCCTTGAGTCCGGCGAATCCGTCGTCGTTGTGCACCTCCACGTGGGCCTGGCCGCCCAGGTGCCTCTGCAGCAGCCGATGGTCGGTCGGGTGCAGCTCGAAGAGACGCAGGCGATCTTGCGGCCGCAGCAGCTGCAGCGCCAGCTCGGGCGAGCCGGGGTAGTGCTTGAGCGTGCCGCCCGGGTTGAAGGCCTGCACGAGCTCGACATAGTCCTTCACCGCCGACGGCAGGTCGTCGCGCGTCCACAAGCGGGCGATGCCTTCCTCGTATTCGGCGTTCTGCTGCGCGTGGCGGCTCCTGAGCGCGTAGCCGCCGGCCCCGGCGTGGGTGTCGATCAGCCAGTAGGGCTTGTCCTTTTCGCCCATGTAGCGCAGGACCTGGGCGAGCACGAGGTGCTTGAGGACGTCGGCATGGTTGCCTGCGTGGAAGGCGTGTCTGTAGGCGAGCATGGTGGAGTGGGGAAGGAGGGGGTGGGCATCAATGTACACGTCTGCTCTCGACCGCCAAGCCGGCGTTGATGTGTGGCAAGGCAAACCTCCGAGGATGGGCCTCCAGGAAGGCTGACGCAACAGTGGCTATCCGGTGGACGACCACGCCGAGCAGGACAGTCCCGAATCGCGCTAGCGATGCCGCCCGGACTGCACGCCCCTTTTGTGGGCCTTGCGCGTGTCAGCTACCAACTGCTCGGGCGTCGCGCCCAGCGCGTGGGCCAGTGCAAAGATGACACTCAGTGATGGCTGGCGCTTGCCCGTCTCGAGCAGGCCGACGAAGGCGTGCGATCCACACCGGCCTCGAATGCCACTTCTTCCTGCGTGGAGCCTGCAGCCGCGCGCCGTCTGCCTCAGAACCTGGGCAAATGCGGCAATGACTGTTTCGTCGCGGGCGCGGGACATGCCGCAATGGATGCGGAGGCAGCACAAGCTTGCCGTGCGGCCATCGACCTCCGTCGGGCCACTGAATGGCGCACTGATCCAGGCCTCCTGAAACCCGGGCGCCACCATCACCCTCAAGCCACCAGCAACTCCCCCACCCGCTCCCGCAGCAACTCCGGGCTCACCTCCCCCGGCGCCACCGGCGTCCCCGCCACCAAGCCCACGCGGCTGAACATGCCGCGCCTGAACGGCCGCGCCATCGCCTGGCCGTCCTCGACACGCGAGAAGTACGAACCCCACAGGTTCTGCAGCGCGACGGGGATCACCGGCACCGGATGCGTTTCCAGGACCTTCATGATCCCGCCCTTGAACTCCTGCAGCTCGCCGTCGCGAGTGATGCCACCCTCGGGGAAGATGCACAGCAGGTCGCCCTCGTCGAGCACGCGTCCAGCACGCTCGAAGGCGTTCTCGTACGTGACCGGGTCTTCCTTGCGCGGCGCGACCGGTATGGCCTTGCCGAGCCTGAACACCCATCCGAGCAGCGGCACCTGGAAGATCCTGTGGTCCATCATGAACACGATGGGCCGAGGGCTCGCCGCCATCAGCAGGATCGCATCGACGAAGCTCACGTGGTTGCACACCAGGATGGCCGCTCCCTGTACCGGGATGTTCTCCTCTCCGCTGACCTTGAAGCGGTACACCATGCGCGAGAGCACGAAGGCCAGGAAGCGCAGCAGGTACTCGGGCACCAGCAGGAAGATGTACGCGCCCACCACCGCATTGAGCAGCCCGGTGACAAGGAGCACCTGGGGGATCGTCAGGCCCGCATGCAGCAGCACGCCACCCAGCACGGCGCTGGCGATCATGAACAGCGCATTGAGGATGTTGTTGGCCGCGATGATGCGCGCGCGATGGCTGGGCCGCGCGCGCATCTGGATCAGCGCGTACATCGGCACGCTGAAGAGGCCGGCGCTCAGCGAAAGCGCGGCCAGGTCGAACATCACGCGCCAATGCGCCGGCTCGGCGAGGAAGCTGCGCAGGTCGAAGGCCGCGCCAGCAGCCGGGGCGGCAAGGCCGCGCGACGCGAAATACAGGTCCACCGCGAACACCGTCATGCCGAAGGCGCCCAGCGGCACCAGGCCGATCTCGACATGCCGGCGCGACAGCGTCTCGCACAGCAGCGAGCCGATGCCGATGCCCACCGAGAACACCACCAGCAGCAGCGAGGCGACGTGCTCGTCGCCGTGCAGCACGTCCTTCGCGAAGGACGGGAACTGCGACAGGAACATCGCGCCGAAGAACCACATCCACGAAATGCCGAGGATGGAGCGGAACACCACGAGGCTTTCGTGCGCGAGCCTGAGGTTGCGCAGCGTCTCGGTGACCGGGTTCCAGTTGATCGCCAGCCGCGGATCGGTGGAAGGCGAAGGCGGCAGGAACTGCGCGGTGATGCGACCCAGCACCGCCACCCCGACGCAGGCCCAGGCCACGTAGCGTGCGCCCGTCCCTGGCATGGCGATGAGCAGTCCGCCGGCCACGTTGCCGAGCAGGATGGCGACGAAGGTGCCCATCTCGACCATGCCGTTGCCGCCGGTGAGCTCGCGCTCGTCGAGATGCTGCGGCAGGTAGGCGTACTTCACCGGCCCGAACAGCGTGGAGTGCAGGCCCATGAGGAACACGCAGGCGAGCAGCATCACGACGTCGACGGTGATGAAGCCCCAGGCGGCGAGCGCCATGATGGCGATCTCCAGGCTCTTGACGAAGCGCATCAGCACCGCCTTGTCGTACTTGTCGGCGAGCTGGCCGCTGGTGGCCGAAAACAGCAGGAAGGGCAGGATGAAGAGCGCGCCGATCACCAGCCCCGCCTGCGCCGGAGGCAGCCAGGCGACCTGCAGCTGGTAGGTCACGAGCACGGTGAAGGCGAACTTGAAGAGGTTGTCGTTGCGCCGCGCCGAGGAACTGCGTCCAGAAGAAGGGCGCGAAGCGTCGCTGGGACAGCAGGGCGAATTGGCTGGGGTGCCCGCCGGGTCGGTGCTCAGAACTCACGAGGTGCTCCGTTCGCTGGCGATGTGTCAGACATGCTCGCGGACTCTAGTCGAATCGCCCGCGGTGGCGGCGGCTGACGCGAGGTGCCGTCGCGTCTCGAACACGGCGCGATCGAGCGCCAGGCCCATCCATCGCAGCGGCGCTTGAGCACGAAGTCCGCCAGCAAGGGGTTGTGCTCGCGCAGCTTGTCGATCACCCCTGCGGCCTGGGCGTCGAGCAGCCCGGCTGCACCAGCGACGCGGTCGAATGCAGCGGCATGATCCCCGGCAGCGGGTAGTCGCTGCCATTCAGCAGGCGGGGATGCCAGTCCTGTCGGGCGATCAATGTCGCGCCACACGTCCTCGGTTCGATTGACCTGGAACACGGCCGATATGTCGGCGAGCAGATGTCGCTTCCAGGCGGGCTCGTCCATCAGCCGCGCGCACAGGTCGAAGGCCGGCACTGAGGGCGACGAGCGGCGATCGAGATCGTGCGCCTTGCCGAGCGAGGCGGCATGCGCCATCACGACGCGGACGCCGGCCTTGCAGCGGTGCACGGACCAGCAAGGGATTGCCGAGGTCTTCGCGCGCGGCGCCGCGCACGGCCTGCTCTTCACCACAGTGGACGATCAGCGGCACGCCGCTTGCGGCCAGCGCATCGTAGAAGGGCCGGCAGCGCGGATCGCGCAGGTCGATGTTCATCGCGCTGGGCAGCCACTTCACGGCCACCGCCTCGAGGCGCAATGCCGCCTGCAGGCGCTCGAGCGCGTCCTCGCGGTAGGGATGCACTGACGCCACCCACTCGAAGCGGCCGCCGGACTCCTCGGCCACTCGGGCAGCGTACTCGTTGGGCACGTGGAAGGTGCTCCAGTCGGCGCGTACGCGCCCGGTGTCGTCGACCGAGTGCTCGAAGGCGAACAGGCACCATCGCGCGCCGGCCGGGAAGTCGTGCGCGAGCCGCAGCAACTGCTGCACATAGGCGCGGTCGATCGACTCGGCATCGGTCGCGACGCAGGCCGCATTGAGCATGACATGCCGACGCGTGAACTCGACCGGATGCCACCATCGATGCATGTCGGGATGGATGCTGCAGCCTGAACCCGAATCGCCCGTGCCGAGCAGATGGACGTGGGCATCCCAGACCTGGTTCGGATCCAGCCCCTCCCAGGCCGCGTGGACCAGGTCGTGCGAGGCGAGTTCCTGCGGCAGCGCGCCGAGGCATGGGTTGCGCAAGGCCGACCGCCCCACGAAGGCAAGGCTGGTGAACAGGCCCGCGGCGGCGGCTGCACTGCAGCACATCAGCACCTGTCGGCGGCTCATTCGGCGGTGGGGCTCAATGGGGGTGGCGATGGAGGACATCGACGCAATGGCGGTGGCGTTGCTTGATCGGCGCGGCGCGATGCATGGGCGAGTGCGGCTGAGATTGGATGCGCGAGTATGCCGGCACGCCTGCTGTGAAAACTCCGGGCGAGCATTGGTGAGCGTGGTCCGCTTTCGGCGGCTCGGCATGACGGCGCATGGAACCGGCGCGTCGCCAGGTTACTCAGCGGGAGAGCCCTGCACTCGGAGCACATGATCTCAAGCAACCCTGCGGGGAGACACGCTGGCATCGATCTGCGACGCGAATCGCCGCGTTCATCGGGCAACAGCTCCGGGCAAGCGGACATTTGCGGGGTTCGATTTCCGCCAGGTGATCCGTACGGCGGACGTAATCGATCGGAGTTCGAGAATTTGCGCTTCCCGTGGACGGCGATGCGGGTTGTCTTCCGGGCGATACGGACGAAGGCAGCGTCGCGACGCACGCGCCAAGGCCCTTGCCCGTGTCCTGCCCGTGGGCGTCGACCTGGAGCGCCTCGTCTGCCGAAGACGTGGATGGACGCCCCACCATCGCGATCCGCTGCACCGAGCGACGCGGCCTTGCTCTACGAGTGGCTCGCCGACAGCGGGCCGCTCGATGCTGGCCGACCGACCTCACGCCGGAATGCAAGCACCTGATCAACACCGCGTCGGCCGAGTTCTGCCGTCAATGGGACGAGGCCACTCGCGATCTCGACGTGCAGCCGTGCCTGCCCGTTGGTGTGCGCTCGATCTTGCTTGCGCAACAAGGCTCGAATTCGACCAGGCCATCACGGATCTGCTCAAGGGTGATTCGTTCTGCCTCGGCGAGCTTCATGGTGAGCTGGCGCTTGATCTCCTCACGGAGAAAATCGAGTCCCTCCGGGGCCGTACCGTTTGTATCGAGCATCTGTCGAACGAGCTGCAGCCGATCCTTGACGACTTCCTCGCGAAGGAGGGGGATGTGCAAATTCCGATCGAGCTCTGGCTGGCCACCGGAAAGATGAGCTGCCGGGACTGTCTCATGAAGTTCCTCGCGGCCGCGCGCCGGAACAAGGTGCGCGTCCTTGGCATCGGCAGCGTGATGGCCGAACGGACCAGGGCCAGGACGACACGGCGAGTTGGGAGCGTGTCAACAAGCTGAACCGCTATGCCGCACACTGGATCCGGAAAACCGCATCAGCGTGGGCGAGTGCTATCTCATCGTGGCTGGTGGATCGCACACGGGGAAATCCTGATCGTCAACCGGAACGCACGCACGATGGCAGAGGAGTCGGCAAGGGTGGGGTCGGCCGTAACTCAGGGCCTCCCGCGCGACGAGACCGGGGTTCCTGGACTTGCCGCTGCATTCGGCATTCCGGCGTGATGATGCTGAAAGGCACGGTCCAGGGCTACGCCGTGGTGTCGCACGACCAACTGCTGAGCATGCCTGATCATCTATTGAGCTACATGGGGAAGATCCAGCGGGACGGGCAATTGGGAATGAGCGACTGTACCTGCTGGCCCCGGAGTAACCGCTACAAGCCGCGCGCCTTCAGCGCGGCGAACTGCTCGGGCGTGACACCGAGCTCGCGCAGCACCGCCTCGGTGTCCTCGCCCAATGCCGGCGCACGCCGCGTGATCGCGCCCGGCGTGCGCGACAGCTTCGGGCAGATGCCCGGCACATCCAGCTCCAGGCCGTCATGCGAGGTGATGCGTTCGATCATGCCGCGCGCGCGGTAGTGCGGGTCCTCGGCGATGTCCTTCGCGCTGTAGATGCGGCCGGCCGGCACGTTGGCCGCGGTGAGCGCGTCCAGCACCTCGGCCACCGAGCGGGTCGCCGTCCACGCGCCGATCGCGCCGTCGATCTCCTGCACGCGCTTCACGCGGCCGACGTTGCCGACCAGCTCGGGATCGCGGCCGAGGTCGTCGCGGCCGATGGCCGTCATCAGGCGCTTGAAGATCGAGTCGCCATTGCCGGCCACCAGCACCCAGCCATCCTTGCACGCATACGCATTGCTCGGCGCGATGCCGGGCAAGGCCGAGCCAGCCGGCTCGCGCACCACGCCGAAGGCGCTGTACTCGGGCAGCAGGCTCTCCATCACGTTGAACACGCTTTCGTACAGGGCCACGTCGACCACCTGGCCCGAGACCGGTCTTCGCGCGGTCGTGCAGCGCCATCAGCACGCCGATCACGCCATGCAGCGAAGCCAGCGTGTCGCCGATGCTCACGCCCACGCGCACCGGCACGCGGCCCGGCTCGGCGGTGAGATAGCGCAGGCCGCCCATCGCCTCGGCCACCACGCCGAAGCCGGGCCGGTCCTTGTAGGGCCCGCGTCTGGCCGTAGCCGCTGATGCGCAGCATCACCAGCCGCGGGTTGGTGCGCGCGAGCTCTTCATAGCCGAAGCCCCAGCCTTCCATCATCCCGGGCTTGAAGTTCTCGACCAGGATGTCGGCCTCGTCGATCAGCTTTCGCACGATGGCCCGGTGGTCGGCTTCGCGCAGGTCGAGCGCGACGCTCTTCTTGTTGCGCGACTGCACCTGCCACCACACGCTGGTGCCGTTGTGCAGCAGCCGCCACTGGCGCAAGCGGGTCGCCGGTGCCGGGCGGCTCGATCTTGATGACCTCGGCGCCGAAGTCGGCCAGCGTCTTGGCGGCGAAGGGCCCGGCGATGAGCTGGCCGAGTTCGAGCACCTTGAGGCCGGCGAGCGGGCCGGTGGCGGAAGAGGGGCTGGGCGTGGATGTCATGGCGTGCTGGCGGAAGAGGCAGGATTCATCGGAGGCATGCCGCGCTGGCGCAGCTCTGCGCAATGGTCGGGGGAGGGGTCGACCCGGGCGGGACGGCGCTCGTCGAAGCCTTCGGGCGGCGGCTCATCGGAGGCGGCTGGCGTGAAGGCGATCGAGCGCACAGCCAGGCTTGGCGCGGCTGCGGCCAGGTGCAGCGGCACCCCGGTCGTGCGCGATGCATGCGCCGAGCCGCTGAGCATCAGCACCACCGCCCGCTCCGGCGCGCCCTGTGCCGCGTCGGCCAGGGCAACGGCCAGGCTGCGGTCGCGGGCGACCTGCATGCGCACCATGGCGGGCAGCTGGGCGTCGGGCACCAGGCCGCAGTGGCCCTCGCGCACCGCCTGCGTCAGCAATTGCCGCGCATCGGCGTTGACGGCGCTGTCCCATCGAGGCTCGCGCATGGCTTCGCGCAGCTTGTCGCGCGCCAGGTTGCCGCCTTGCACCGGCACGCCGGCGCGCACCGCGTTCATCACCACATCGCGATAGCGGGCCCACGGCCAGCCGCGCTCGTCCCATTGCAAGGCCGAGCGCACTTGCTCTTCGCTCGCATCGCGCGGCAAGCCCCGGGTGCTGCGTCCGCGCTCGGCCATTTCGAGCACCACCGCGTGCAGGCGGCCCTCGCTGGCCAGTTGGGCGACGGCCTCGGCCGTCTGTCGCTGGTGATCGCTCTGGTCATGCTGTTCACCGAACAGCCAGGCCGATTGCGCCGCTGCGGCCGCGGGCAGGAGCAGGGCAGCGGCGAGGGCCAGGACGGGCGGGGTGGGCATGGCGGGATGGTAGGTCGTGAGTCATGTTCGGAGGCCCCGCCGGAAGGGGTGCGGCTGGGCGAGCGGTGACGTTCTCCCCGCAGTGAAAAGTGGCTGATTGCTGCGAGCGAATTTTATGGTAATGTTGGCATATGCGATAGTTGCTGCGCAGGAAAGGTAGTATGATCAGCGAACGATGGAGTGGAGCGAAAACCATCATCCAGCTGACGAGGCGTTGAAGGGCGCTGCAAAGTGGGCGATGGGGCCGCAGAGTAGATTCGCGCATCGACTACGAATACGAGAGGGCGGAGTAGTCGTTGGACAGAGCGGAGATCGACTGCTGCTCGTGGAGATGAAAGCGTGGGCTACCCGCGCGATGTGCGGGACTCGATCTTAAGACTGCGCGGATTCAAGCAGGCGCTCGATGATGGAGGGTCTGAGGGCGAGGTGTTGCCTTCTTCGTGTGCGAGCACATCACGGAGAACGCCAGGGAGCTGCTGCGCCGAAGACGGCGTGGCTACTTAGATTCGAGCGGCAGCCTGCATCTCGAAGCTGAAAACTGCTGATCGACATGGACGCTCGAGCAAGCCAGTCAGCGCAAGGCCCAGTCGATCTCTCAGGCGCGCGGGAGCAGATTCTCCTGGCCTTTTCGCTGCTTTGCGGCCTGGCCCAGCGAGGATCCGGATGACGGCTGGCGGCTGTTCAACGAGCTGCTATTGCAAGCCGGCACGTGCAAGTCGACGTTGTCCGAGATGCTCACGGAGCTCGAAAAGCGAGAGGTGGTGGCCGTGCGTGGGGAAGCCCGAGGGCGATCCTGGCGACTGAAGAAAGCGGGCATGCTGCTGGACGAGTGGGCCGATGCTGTGAGCAATAGCAAGGAATCGAAGAGCCGCTGGTACCGCTTCGAACAAGCGCGACCGAGCTTGTGCCCAAAGTCGTGGACGAGCTCGCAGACGACTTCGACTGCGTTGCCATCACTGGCGCGGCGCTGCGCAGTTGTATTCGCCCTGGCTCACACTGGTCGATAACGTGGACCTCATCGTCTGCCGGGCACGCGTGATGACGTAGCGAAACGACTAGGGCTGTACAAAGCGGAAAAGGGGTTCAACGTCACCTGATCGAGCGCACCGGCGCGAGCACGATGCATAAGCGGCCCTGCCAGCAAACCGTCGCTGCCCCCTATTCTTGCTAACCCTTTCATAGCGTACTTGGACACAGTACACGGCCCAGGCCGTAACAAGGAACTGGCGATGCCATCTTCGAACCTCGGTGCTCAAGGTGTAGCAATGGATGAGAAGCCTCAGACTTGCGGCAGAGTACGACCCGAAGCAGGCTGAATTCTGCGAGCAAGCGCTGGTCACGCTGCTGGGTGGACTCGGGTCACTGAAGGACTCCTACGCCTCATTGGCGGTTTGGTGCCGCGCTATTTGACGCCGGAGGGGCCGGACGGCCACCACATGCGGCACGCGCGACGTCGACGTCGTGCTCAACCTACAGGTGCTCGCCAAGGGAGAGGAGTACGCCGCCCTGGGCCGCCAGCTCAAGCAGATGGGCTTCGAACGCGGCGAGAACGAAAAGGGCGAGCGATGCAGTTGGCGTTGGAAGTGCAAAGTCGGCGACAACGAGCACGTTGTCGTCGAGTCCTTCGGGACCGCGACGACGAACCACCGGAAGCGAAGCGAGTGCAGGCCGTCGACGATGAAGAGGTCTCGGCATGCATATAGACCATTGCGGTATCGTCCACGACTGGTACCTGGAGAAGAAGGTCACCGCCGGCGTATTCGGAGGCAAGGGCAAGTCGACCGAGATCGTTCGCTACGCCGACTCCCGTCTTTCGTCATCCTGAAGGCACTTGCCATCTGGGAGCGCAAAGAGAACAAGGATGTGGGAGACCTGCTGCATGTGCTCAAGTTAGCCGGAACGTTGAGGCAGTCGGCAGAGCTGTTCCACGCACAGCGTGCCACGGGAAGGCACCTGGAGGTGTTGCCAAAGTGATCGACATCTTGCGCATGCGTTTTTGCGCTGGCGACGGCGTCGAGGGCTTCGAGCGCGACGGCCCGATCGCTTACGCCAATTTCCTGTACGCAGACACACCCGAATTCGAGGAGCTGCGAATCGCTGCTCGACGCTTCGCCTCCGGTGCGGTAACTGAGTTCTGCAGCACGTCGACGAGCTCGGCAGGCCTTGAGCACCGAGACGAATTGATCAAGTCGAAGGCGCCGATCGTCGGCTGCGCTAGCCGACAGCAAGGCCCCATGCCCCGGATACAAGCGCGCGAGCACGGCTTCGCTTGCATAGGAGAGCCAGTCCTGCAGCCTCGCGGCGAGCTCGTCCGGCGCCAGCGACTGCCGCTCGTCCCAGATATCGTGCAGCGCTTCGGCCCCTTGCGCCACCACGTCGTTGACGCTGTCCTGCCAGAACTCCGGATGCTCCCAGGCGTGCCAGTCGCCCCGGCCGCGCCCGTAGTGCGCGACTGCCAGATAGCCGAGCAGGGCCGAGCGGGCCAGCTCGTCGAGCACCGGGTCGGCCCAGGCCAAGGTGGGCACCTCGACGCCGCGCAGCGTGTTGTAGCCGCGTGCGAGCCCCGCCGCGCCCAGCGCGCCCAGCACGCCGCCGGCCAGCAGGCCGCCGCCCATCGTGAGGCCGGCGCTGGCGATATCGGCCTTGAGCCCGGCCAGCGCGCCCGTCACCACGCCGCCCCAGACTGCCGCCTGGCCTTCGCTCAAGGGTCGCTGCACGGAGAAGTGCTCGGCCAGGCTGGTGAGCACCTGGCCGGTCGCCTCGCCCGTCAGGCCGTGGAGCCGGATCAGGCGCTCGGTCGAGGTGCGGATGTCGATGTCGAGCCGCTCCGCCAGCGCGCTCATCGCCTGCTCGCGCGGCGTTCGCGTGCCTTCGCGACGCAGGCCGAGGGCGGCGCCGACCTCCTTGAGCTTGCCCATCCAACCCGACGAGGGCACCTGCTCGCGATCCTGCGCGGCGCGGCAGAGGCGTTCGGCCAGCACGGCCACGGAGGCTTGCCACGTGGCCTGTCCGCGCGCCCACCAGGCGGCTTGCAGGCGCTCCATCGCGGCACGCTGCTCGTCGGGCAGCACGGCGCTCACCGCATCGAGCAGCGTGCCTTCCTGCACCCAGCAGCGCGCGAAGGCGTCGAGCGCCAGCACGTTCCTGACGCAGGAAGATGGCCCCGCGGTGCGCTTCCTCCAGCGCTCGACCTCGCGCCGCCTCCAGCTCCGGCTCCTGCGGCGAGCCGAGCTGGTTGAGCAGCACGATCACCGGCTTGCCGGCCAGCTCGAGCACGCGCAGTTCGGCATCGAGGTAGCCGGCGTCTTCGGGCGCCTCGGAAGCGTTGACGAGATAGAGCACCACGTCGGCCTGCTCGAGCACATGCCGCACGACCTTCTGGCTGGCCCAGAAGGCACGATCGCGGAAGCGGTCCCACACCGCGCTCAGGAACCAGCCCAGCGGGTTGCCCGCCTGCTCGAGCCGACGAGCCAGCCGCACGCTGTCGCCGAAGCCGGGCGTGTCCCACAGCTCCAGGCGGTCGCCCTCGGGCGATTCGATCATCGCGTGGCGCTCGACCTCCTGCGTGACGTGCGCCTCGTCGCGCACCTCGCCGATGTCGCGGCCGAGCAGCGTGCGCGCCAGCGTGGTCTTGCCCACGTTGGTGTGCGAGACGAGGCTCAGCCTGATGGTGCTGGCCGCGATGGCGGTCATTGGGGCACCCTATGGCCTTCGGCCGGTCCCGCCAAGCGGGAGCGAGCCAGCCGCCAGAGGCGGCTGGCGCTCGTGCCGTCCAAGCCGACGCAGGTCGGCTTGGAGCCGCGGCACTCTCCCCCTTCGGGCGGCCGGGCGGGGCTCAAGGTGCCACCCCCGGCGTGGCCCGTGGAGCGATGCCGGCAGCGCCGCCCGCATCGCTGCCGGGCACCGCCGCGGCCAGGTCCACGAACATCGGCGCCAGCCCCTCGTCATGCAGCATGCGTTCCCAGGCCGCGCGGCGTTGCGAGAGACGAGCGCCCGCGTCGGTGCCGGCAAAACGTTGCCGGAAGGCGGACTCGTCAAGCATCACGACCAGTCGGCCAGGCTCCGCTCCTGCGCGCGACAAGGCCTCGGCCAAGGCGCGGAGGAAGGCGCCGTGGGTCTCGCGCTCGGGCGTGGCGGTGAGCGGAAACAGCGCCACCAGCGTCGTGTCCGGCAAGGCCGATGGCGGTGGCAGCGGCAAGGCCTCGTCTTCGCCCGCGATGGCCACGGGCGGCGCGAGTGTCAGCGCCACGCCGGGGCCGAGCCAGCGATCGAACACGGCGTCGAGCTTGGGCAGCAGGGCCGGGGGCAGGTGATAGCTGTAGGGCAGCACGAACACGGACGCGGCCTTGCCCGAGTGGGCGCGGCGCAGGCGCCGGAAATAGTCGTCGTCCAGGGCCAGCGGAAGGCGCCGCTCCAGGCGACGGGCCCGCCACGCAGCCCAGGCCGCGAGCAGGGCTCGGGGCAGCACCACGACCAGCCCGAGCGTGAGGGCGTAGAGGTGGATCCAGCGCGCCGCGTTCTCGCCCGGCCCGGCGGAGAAGGCGAGGCCGGCCAGCTCCGCCTCGCCGGGCAGGGGGATGCCGCTCAAGCGCGAGGCCGGGCCCAGCACGACGGAGACGATCTGGTGGACCGATTGCGGCGTGAGGAAGGTGCTCTCCCAGCCGGCCCGGTATTCGAAGGCCAGCCCGCGCAGATACATCGACAGCAGGGCGCCGATCGCGAACGCGATGGCCGCGACATGCATGACGGTGGTCAGGCGCTCGACCAGCACGGGGAGGCGGGCGCGGTTCCAGTCCAGCACGAAGCGGCCAAGCGCCGCCGACGCGTGCGAACTGGCTGCCTGCGGGCCGCCTCGCGCGTGCTCTTCGCCGATCGCCTTGGCTCCGGCCGGGAAGCGGTAGACCAGTCGCAGCATCGCTTGTCGCAGGGGCCCAAGCGAGGGGGCGTCGTGCAGGGCCGAGGTCGTGGCACGCCCGAGTCTTCGAAACACGCCCAAGGCCAGGGCCGCATACACCGCCAGGTTCCACGCCAGCACCGCGAGCAGCGGCGGCGCGAGGATGTTGATGCGCTGGGAGGCCCCGAGCGACTCGCTCGAGAAGCCCACGGCGAAGGCCACCAGCACGGCCCCCCAAGCCACCCAGGCCCGGGCGCCAGTCCGCCGCAGCGCCGCGTCCACCGAGGCCTCGTGCCGGGCGAGCCGCGCGCTGCCGAGAGCGGCCCGCCGCGCCAGGAAGCCCTCGAAGTCCGAGCGCTCGCCCTCGACCCGCAAGGCCTCGCGGCTGGCCCATGCCGCATCGGCCTCGCTCCACCCTGCGCCGGGCGGTGTCTCGAAGGCGCGTAACAGCAGGACGAGGCGGGCTTCCGATTCGGTCATGCGTCGGCGTGTAAGTTTGGAGTCGATTGTGATGGATGGTCGGCGCGCTCCGGCACGGCGCCTAGAATCAATTGGGCTTGCCGGGGGCCTGTGTGCAAGCGGCCAGGGCCCTGCGAATCCGCCATCCAGAAGGGGACAAGCGCCATGCCTACTTATCAATATCGTTGCGAGAAGTGCGGCCGGGTTTTCGATCATGTCGAGCATGTCGCCGAGCATGAAAAGGCGAAGCTGACCTGCCCCGACTGCGGCAGCAAGACCATCGCGCACATGCCCACGCACTTCGTGGCCAAGACCTCCAAGAAGAGCTGAGCGCGCCGGGCCGTGCGCATCGGGAGCCTGCCATGGAACTGAGCAGCGTCGCGATCGAGAAGCCGGACGACATCAACTTCATCCTCGGCCAGTCGCACTTCATCAAGACCGTCGAGGACTTGCACGAGGTGATCGTGCAGACCGTGCCGCAGATGAAGTTCGGCATTGCCTTCTGCGAGGCCAGCGGTGCGTGCCTGGTGCGTCGGACGGGCAATGATGCGGAGCTCATTGCCTTGGCGGAGAAGAACGCGTCGGCGCTGGCTTGCGGGCATTGCTTCATCATCTTCATGAGCGAGGGCTTTCCCATCAACATCCTCAATGCCGTCAAGGCGGTGCCGGAGGTGTGCGGCGTCTATTGCGCGACGGCCAATCCGGCGGAGGTGATCGTGGCGGATACCGGCATGGGGCGGGCGATTCTCGGGGTGGTCGATGGGCAGAGGCCGAAGGGCGTCGAGACCGATGCTGATGCGGAGGCGCGCAAGCAGTTGCTGAGGAAGTTCGGCTACAAGCTGTAGGGCGTTGCGGTCTTACGGCTGTGGCGCGGGCTTCGCGGCCGCACTGCAGGCGCTTGACGACTTCGAGTGCTCCGCGCTTGTACAAGGTGATGCAAATGAGGTCGCCGCGGGGGTCGAGAACTTCCCAGTTTCGCTTGCGACGCCTTACCGAGTAGTCGGTTGCCGGCTCGCGCCGTTCGCTACCCTCTCTTTCTTCGTCGTTGTCATGTGACATCGTTGTTGCGCTTGTCGTTTGCGCGAGAGCGTGCACGATCCGGCGCAGTTGCGCCAGAGACTAAAGTCTTAGCTGGGATTTCATCCGAGAGTCGAGTCCGGCGCGAATTACCGACCGAGCACTGGGGAGGGGAAGTGAAGCAAAGGAACTGACACACCCGCGTTTGCGAAGCCAAAGAGCCGCGCGCGGATTCACGCTCATCGAGCTGATGGTCGTTCTCGCGGTCATCGCCATCCTGGCCTTGATCGCGATGCCCAACTTTCAGGACAGGATCGTCCGCGAGCAGATCGTCGAGGCGGTGCGCTGGGCCGACTTCGTGAAGAAGCCCGTCGGGCTCACCTGGGGACTGACGCGCACCATGCCCGCGGACAACGCTGCCGCGGAGCTTCCGAACGCCGATCGCATCGTCAGCAATCTCGTTCGATCGGTGAGGGTCGAAGACGGGGCAATCCACATCGGCTTCGGCAACCAGGCCAATGGTGCGCTGCAAGGCAAGACACTTTCCTTGCGTCCCGCGATCGTGGAGGATGCGCCGGTTGTTCCGGTGTCGTGGGTCTGCGGTAATGCCAGGGCGCCGGAGCGCATGACGGCGCAGGGGGCCAATCGGACCGATATCGACTCGAGGTTTCTGCCCGTCAATTGCCGGTAGGCCGTGGCATTGGTCTGACGTCCTGCCGACAGGCCAAGAGCCGCTAGATTTCTTGTCTAGGTCGCAGGCCCAGGTCGGGCGTAGACAACAATCAAATCAATGACTTAGCCTCCAACGGCATGGATAGCTGGGAGTCAACCGTCAGGCATATCCAAGGTTTGGCTGCCGCTTTCCTGGTCCAAATACCAGACTGCTGCCGAACGGGGACCGCTCGGGTGGACGAGTCCGGCACGTCTCATGCCCTGAAGCAGATTCTTCACCTTGTTGAACTTCTGCTTTCCGCTCAGCAGGTCCGGCAGTTTGGCGAGCAACAAGGCGTCCAGATCAGCTCGGGTGGCCTGGCCGTATTTCTCCAAGTAGTCCAGCACAAGGCGCTGGTAGTACTTGTCATCCAGGCCGCGATTGTGGATGTACCGTGCCTTTTGCCCGACCGCATCGGCCAGCTTGGCCGAGATGTAGAACCTGGGAGCCCGGCCTTCGATCAGGCTCATCTCCTTGAGGGAGCGAACTTGGTCGGCAGACAGCGCCTGCCGCTTCTGCACGCGGTCAAGGAGCAGGACTTGTCCGAGCGTCAAATCGCTTCGAGCCATCAGCGCACGCGCGAAGTTCGGGTCAAGCACCTCACCCTGAATTTCGAGCTCTACGCGTGGATGCCCTTGTGGTGTCACGTCGAACCGATAGTCGGGCAGCGGAAACAGCCGCTCCCGCTGTGTCTTGAACATTCGACGTAATGCCGCTGCCGGCCTGATCAAGTCATGCGCAAGCGGATCATCCCTTCGATTAGCCACTGGTTGCGGTAGTGCTCGGGCGGCGATTGATGCTCCAGCATCCACTCCACACTGGGCGGGATGAACTGCCCCAGATTGGTCAACACCAGACGATCCGGGTGCTCGACCAAGTTGATCTTGCCGCCCAGCAAATAGTCCTGATGGGCCAGCGCGTTGTGGAGCGCCTCGCGCATCACCCACGGTCGCTCAAGCGCTGCACGGGTGTGGGGAACAGCGTGCCATCGGGCATGTGGTCCAGCGAGACATTGCGGAGAGCAGAAGCCTTGCCGGAGCTTGCCATGTCGCCTACCCAGTTCGCCACGCTCGTAGCTGAAGCGCTGAAGCTCTCACCTGAAGAACGGGTACTGCTCGTGGACCATCTGCCGGCCAGCGTCAGTGCGCACGGCGAGATTGAGGAAGCCTGGGCCCTGAGGTCGCGCGCCGTCTGTCTGAAATCGAGTCCGATCACGCCAAGCTCGTGCCAGCTGAGCAAACAATCAAGCGGGCCAGGCAGGCGCTTTCGTGACGATTTCGTCGGGAGGTTGCACTCGCACGCGAGGTGGAATCGTGAAAACAGTGACTCTTGATGTTCGTCCTCCCAGTGAGACCATGGCGGCCTTCGCAAGTGCGTGGAAGAGCGGCAAGGCCGACAAGTCGGCTCGGATCAGTTTCGCTTCACCCGAACTCCTGTGGAAGGTTCTTACCGCCAAGCGTTGGGAGTTGCTCAAGGTCCTATGCGGCGTCGGCCCGGTTTCTATTCGCGAGGCTGCGCGGATGGTGAACCGGGACGTCAAGGCCGTGCACAGCGATGTGACTGCTTTGCTGAGCGCGGGAGTGCTCGATCGGGCGGAAGGTGGAGGGATCGTGTTTCCCTTTCGAGGCGATCAAAGTCGAGTTCTTGCTTCAAGCTGCGTAGGACCCCGGGGATTTCCTCACAGTCGCCGCTCATATCGAACGTTGGGCATCATGAACTTCGAGATTGTTCCGCTCGCTGAACCTCACTTCGAGGGTCTCCGCACGGTGCTCGACGCCGTGGCACGCGAGAAGCGCTTCTTGGTATTTACGGAGGCTCCCCCACCCGCGGAAGCGTTCGCCTTCTATCGAAGCCTCGTGCTCAACCATGTTGCGGCGTCCGTGGTGCTGGCTGACGGCAACGTCGTCGGCTTTTGCGATGTTCTGCCAACGCATGGGCAAGCTCGTGCGCACGTCGGCACCCTTGGCATTGGCCTTCATTCATCGGTCAGGCATCGTGGTGTTGGCCGTCCACTGCTGGAAGCCACTCTGGTCAGGGCGTGGGGAAACGGACTTACGCGAATCGAGCTTACCGTTCGCACCGACAATCTGAACGCGAAGGCACTCTATGAGCGGGTCGGCTTTGCCACCGAGGGCATGAATCGCCGCGCGTTTCTAATCGACGGCGAGTACTACGACGCATACTGGATGGCCTTGCTACGCTGAGATGACGCCGTGGCTACGACGCGTTCCCGGTCCGACCGCCATTCTTGTCTAGCCGCCATCTGGGGGCGACCGTGAAGCACTACGATCCAGACATTGCGCCCGATCCTGAGGAGTGGCTCGCACTCGACGAGCAAGAACGAATTCAACTCGTCGAGGCGCATCACCGAGCAGCGCGCATCCAGCTTCCCAAGCTCACGGCTCACGCATGCTTCCATGCCATGGTCGAGAACCAAATCGCTGGAGGCTTGGAGTCCGTTACTCGCGCAATGACCCGTCTCACATGCGAAGGTTTGTCTCGTCACGATGCGCTGCACGCCATTGGGTCTGTGCTTGCCGAACAGGTCTACGAACTGCTGAGCACGAAAGACGAGAACGCAAAGGCTGACGTGGAAGCCCGTTACAACGCGGCGGTAGAGCGGCTTACGGCCAGGAAGTGGAAGCGGCGCTATGGTTTGAAGCGCCATGGCGGCTGATTCCTTCCAGCGTGCCCGGCCCCAGCTTCAGCCCTCGTGATCCGACGGAACCATCGGTCGAGTGCCGCCGCCAGAGGCGGTAGGTCCTGCTCGACTACGAGCCAGACTGCCGCGAGGTCGAGTGCGGTGTATTCGCCGATCCGCTCGATGCACTCGCGCATGTGTGCGAGCAGCACCAGGTCGGTCTTGCACCCCGGGAATCACAATGGAACCGCGTCAGCGAGCACTTGGTCGCGCAGCGCCGGATGCAGGCTTGCTTCGGTGACGACGTCCACGCGTCGACCCAGCAACTCTTGAGCATCCAACAACAACCCACCGAGCGCGAGAGCACTGGTGCCGGGGGCAAGCGTCACCAGCAGATCGACATCGCTGTCCTCGCGTTCTTCGCCGCGAATCATCGAGCCGAACACGCGCACACTCGTTATGCCGCGACGGCGGGCGAGTGACAGAAGCTGTTCGCGGTGGGATTCGATCAAGGCGTTCATAAATCCAGTGTAGCGGCGGGCGCTATTGCTCGAAAGCATGCGGCCGGGGCAGGAGCGAGAAGCTGATCAGGCAGCAACTCCGGGTCCCTCGGGCATGCCACTTGCCTCCGCCCAGCGAAGAGGTGCCCCCATGAACCGCTCCCTCACCTTCCTCGGCCATCCCGTCCACCAGATGCTCATCGTCTTCCCGCTGGGCTTGCTGGCCACGGCAGTGGTGGTGGATCTGGTCCAGATCGTCTCCGGCAGCTCCTTCATGGCGACGGTGGCCTTCTGGCTGATTACCTTCGGACTGATCGGCGCGTTGCTCGCCGCGCCGTTCGGCCTGATCGACTGGATGCGCATTTCGCCGGGCACGCGCGCCAAGCGCATCGGCGCAATGCACGGCGTCGGCAACGCAATCGTCACCTTGCTGTTTCTGGCCAGCTGGCTGCAGCGCGACCAGACCGGCCCGGCTCCCGCCATGGCGCTCGCCTTCAGCCTGATTGGAGGCGGCATTGCGCTCGTGACAGCCTGGCTGGGCGGGGAGCTTGTCTCCCGCCTCGGCATCGGCGTCTACGACGATGCGCATCCGAATGCGCCGAGCTCGCTGCAGCGCAAGGCAAGGACGCCGATCTCGCCGCATCCCAAGCCAGCGAGCGGCACTGCGGCATCCGCAGGATGGGCCGACATGTCGGCAGCGGGCGAAGAAGATCCGGGCGCCGGCGTGGATGCACCTCTCTCGCCATCGGACGGTGCTGGAACCGGCGTTCGCCGCTGAGCAAAGGCTGCAGATTTGCGAATCAGGTCACCGGCGCCGGGTTGAACAGCACCAGCGCGTTGTGCAGCTTCCAGTGCTCGGCCCAGGTCTTCCTGCGGCCGCTCGCCACATCGAGCATCAGCCTGAACAGCTCCCAGCCCACCTCCTCGATGGTGGCCGTGCCGTCGGCGATGGTGCCGGCGTTGACGTCCATCAGGTCGTGCCAGCGACGCGCCAGGTCGCTGCGGGTGGCGACCTTGATGACCGGCACGGGCGCCAGCCCGTAGGGCGTGCCACGGCCCGTGGTGAACACGTGCAGGTTCATGCCGGCGGCGACCTGCAAGGTGCCGCAGATGAAGTCGCTGGCCGGTGTCGCGGCGTAGGTGAGCCCCTTTTGCCTGAGCTTCTCGCCCGGCGCCAGCACGCCGGAGATCGGCGCGCTGCCCGACTTGACGATCGAGCCCATCGCTTTCTCGACGATGTTGGACAGCCCGCCCTTCTTGTTGCCCGGCGTGGTGTTGGCGCTGCGGTCGACGCTGCCGCGCTTGA
This sequence comes from uncultured beta proteobacterium, assembly GCA_963818175.1. Lineage (GTDB taxonomy): Bacteria > Pseudomonadota > Gammaproteobacteria > Burkholderiales > Burkholderiaceae_C > Caldimonas. The sequence continues at coordinate 23,923 of CAWFRK010000014.1, forward strand.
GATAGGCGTCGTACCAGGCCATCTCGCGGATCATGGCGTCGGCCACCTCGGGCGTCGTCGCGCGCGAGGTGAGCTGGTCGATGCCGTCTCGCACCTCGGTCACCTCCGAGAACATCACGCTGGCGCCGGCGCGCACCAGCAGATCGGTGCAGAAGCCCACGGCCGGGTTGGCCGTGACGCCCGAGAACGCGTCGCTGCCTCCGCACTGCACGCCCACCACCAGCTCGCTCGCCGGCACGGTCTCGCGGACGCGGGCATTCAGGCGCTCCAGGTGCAGCTGCGCGGTGGCCATGATGGAGTCGATCATCGACATGAAGCCCACGTGCGCCTCGTCCTGCAGGCACACCACGTCGAGCCCGGCATCGGCATTGGCGCCGACGTCGGCCACGCTGCGCTCGTCGGTGATGGCGATGCTCCCCGGCGGCATCAGCCGCTCGGGCTGCAGCTTCTCGCAGCCCAGGCTCACGACCATCACCTCGCCGCCGAAGTTCGGGTTGAGACTGATGTTGCGCAGCGTGCGGATCGGGATCTCGGCGCCGGGCGCCTCGATCGCAACGCCGCAGCCATAGGTGTGCTCCAGCGACACCACGTCATCCACGTTGGGAAAGCGCGGCAGCAGCTCGGACTTGATGCGCTGCACCGCAAAGTCGACCACGCCGGCCACGCATTGCACGGTGGTCGTGATCGCGAGGATGTTGCGCGTGCCTACCGAGCCGTCGGGGTTGCGATAGCCCTCGAAGGTGTAGCCCTCGAGCGCCGGCTGCTCTGGCGGCTTGACGGTGGCGATCGGCAGCTTGTCGAGCTCGCGCGCCGCGGGCATCTCCAGCAGACGTTCGTGCACCCAGCTGCCGGCGGGGATGTCCTTCACGGCATAGCCGATCGGGATGCCGTATCGCAGCACCGGCGCGCCGCGAGCGATGTCCGCCAGCGCCAGCTTGTGGCCCTGCGGCACGCGATCGACCAGCGCCAGGCCCGACGGCAGCACCGAGCCCGGCGCAAGCCCGCCGTCGTTGGCGACGATCGCCACGTTGTCCTGCTCATGCATGCGGACGATGCGAGGAAGCTTCTGTCCCGCCGTCGCAACCGGCTCGGCGGCAATGGGGGTGATCGTGGCTTCGGACATTCCCGGCTCCTCTACGGCGATCTCAATCAACCTTGATGTTGGCCGACTTCACGACCTTGGCCCACTTCGAGATCTCGGTCTTCTGGAAGTCGCCGAGCTGGCGCCGGTGACATCGCGCCGGGGTCCATGCCGAGCTTGGCCAGGCGCTCGCGCACGTCGGGCTGCGCGAGGATCTTCGTGATCTCGTCGTGCAGCCGTTGCACGATCGCAGGCGGTGTCCCGGAGGGCACATAGACCGCCTGCCAGGACATCACCTCGTAGTCGGGCACGCCGCTTTCGGCGACCGTCGGCACGTTGGGCAGGCTCGGCAGCCGCTTGGCCGAGGTCACCGCCAGCGCGCGCAGCTTGCCGCTCTCGATGTGCGGGCCAGCGACCACGGTGGTGTCGAACATCATGTCGACCTGGCCGGCCAGCACGTCCTGGATCGCCGGGCCGCTGCCCTTGTACGGCACGTGCGTGATGGCGATGTCGGCGCGCTGGTTGAGCAGCTCGAGCGCCAGATGCTGCGAAGTGCCGTTGCCGGCCGATGCGGAGCTCAGCGGCTTCTTCGCCTTGGCGGCCGCGATCACGTCCTGCAGCGACTTGTAGGGACTGGCCTGGTTCACCACCAGCACGGTCGGATTGGTGCCGATGAGGACCACCGGCGCGAAGGACTTCACCGGGTCGTAGCCCAGCTTGGGGTAGAGGCTGACGTTGATCGCGTGGGTGCTGATCGTGCCTCCGAGGATGGTGTAGCCGTCGGGTGCCGCGTTCGCCACGGCAGTGGAGCCGAGTGCTCCGCCGGCCCCGCCCTTGTTGTCGACGACGATGGTCTGCCCGAGGGCCGTGCCGAGCTTCTGCCCGATCAGGCGGGCGAGGGTGTCGGTGGTTCCGCCGGCCGGGAAGGGCACGACGTAGGTGATGGGCTTCGAGGGCCACTTGTCCTGGGCCTGCGCGGGCAAGGACAGGAAGCTGCCGGCCAGGAGGGCGAGGCACAGCGTGCGGGCGAGGATCATTCGAGGTCTCCTTGATGAGCGGCTGGGTAGTATGTCTTACATACTCGTTCAGAGAGGCGATATGTCAAGCAAATACAGGGTATTTACCCATGTTTGCTTGGCAAATGGGCGGTCCGCTTCCTAGAATGAAAACAAAGCTTCGGCGGACCACCGTGAACGACACCACCCTCCTGCACCCCGATGGCGCCGGCCCGCTGACCGCGCAGATCTACGCGCGCGTCGTGGAGGCCATCCTGCGAGGGGATTTCGGCCCTTCGGGCAAGCTCCCGACCGAAAGCAAACTGGCCGCAAGCCTGGGCGTATCGCGCCCCACGGTGAGGGAAGCGCTGTCCGGCCTGCGCGCCGACGGCATCATCGCGTCGAGGCGGGGCGCAGGAAGCTTTGTCATACGAAGGCCGGGCACCCAGGCCCCGAGCGCCACGCCCATCAAGAGCCTGGCCGACATCGAGCGCTACTACACGTTCCGCTCATGCATAGAGGCAGGTGCTGCGGCGGGCGCGGCCGAGTTCCGAGACGACGCCGACCTGCAGGCGCTGCGCGACGCCTACGACGCCCTCGATGCCGCCATGGAGGGCGGCCAATCAGGCGATCGACGAGGACGTGCAGCTTCCACCTCGCCATCGCACGCTGCTCGCACAACCCGTTCTTCGTGACGACGATCGAGACGAGCGTCGCGCCGGTGCGGCAGTTCATGGAACTGGCGCGCAACGCGACGGACAAGAAGAGCGTCGAGCGCGTGCGCACGACCCAGGCCGAGCATCGAGAGATCATCGATGCCATCGAGCGGCGCGCTCCGACGCAGGCGGCGGAAGCGATCCGCGCGCACATCCTCAATGCGAAGCGGCGCATCTTCGAGGCGACGCAGTTGCCCTGAAGGCAAGGGCCTCCGCAAGAAAAAAGCAGCGCTGTGCGCGCTGCTTTTTCATGTGCGGCGAGGGCGACGCCTATTGATCCGCGAAGGCCCGCTCGATCACGTAGTCGCCGGGCTTGTGGGTGTTGCCCTCGTGGAAGCCGCGCTCGTCGAGGATGCGCTTGAGATCGCGCAGCATCTGCGGGCTGCCGCAGATCATCACGCGGTCGTTCTCGCGATCGAGGGCCGGCACGCCGAGGTCTTCGAACAGCTTGCCGTTCTCGATCAGGTTGGTGATCCGGCCCTGGTTGCGGAAGGCTTCGCGAGTCACGGTGGGGTAGTACAGGAGCTGCCTGGAGGCGAGCTCGCCGAGGAACTCGTGCCCCGGCAGTTCTTCCGTGATGAGGTCCTGGTAGGCGAGCTCGTCGACATGCCGGCAGCCGTGCACCAGCACCACCTGCTCGAAGCGCTCATAGGTGTGCGGGTCGCGGATCACGCTGAGGAAGGGCGCAAGGCCGGTGCCCGTGGCCAGCATGTACAGGCGCTTGCCCGGCTGCAGGTAGTCGAGCAGCAGCGTGCCGGTGGGCTTGCGGCCGACGAGGATGGTGTCGCCTTCCTTCAGGTGCTGCAGGCGCGAGGTCAGCGGGCCATCGGGCACCTTGATGCTGAAGAACTCGAGGTGCTCCTCGTAGTTGGCGCTGGCCACGCTGTAGGCACGCAGCAGGGGCTTGCCTTCGACCTTGAGGCCGATCATCGTGAAGTGGCCGTTCTGGAACCGGAAGGCCTGGTCGCGGGTGGTGGTGAAGCTGAACAGGCGGTCGGTCCAGTGACGCACGGTCAGCACGCGTTCTTCGTTGAAGGCACTCATGGTGGGTGAGAGAGTCGAGCCGAGGGGATTGCAAGAATCATACAGACGATGCTGGAATGATTCACCCATACGTAAATAACTTCCCTGTCTATAAAGGGCTTTGCGGGCTGGCCGCTCAGAACCGGTAGCTCGCGCTGAGCACAGGCGGTGCAGGCGTGCGCGCGATACCAGCTGAAGTCGCGCACGCGGGCTGTGCGCGTGATGGCCGTCACCGCCTGCAGAGTGCTCACTGACAGGCTATTTCTGTTCGGGCTCGCTGACGAAGCCGATCTTGGTGAGGCCCGCCTTGGACGCATCGGCGAGCGTCTCGGCCACGTTCTTGTAGGCCACGGTCTGGTCGGCCTTCAGGTGGATCTCGGGCCGCTGGCCCTCGGGCTTGGCGCCTTCGAACGCGAAGCGCCTTGCCGCCTCCTCGCGGGTGACGATCTCGCCGTTCCAGAACCGCGTGCCGGCCGCGTCGATCGCGAACTCGATCTTGTCGGGCTTGGTCTCGTTGACCGCCGAGCTTGCCTTGGGCAGGTCGAGCTTGACCGCATGCGTGAGCAGCGGCGCGGTGACGATGAAGATCACCAGCAGCACGAGCATCACGTCGATGAGCGGGACCATGTTGATCTCGCCCATCGGCTGGCCCTGGGACTTGTTGTCGAAGCTGGCAAAGGCCATGGTGCTTCCTTTCCTTCAGCCTGCTCGGGTCAGACGTTGGCGGCGGTGGCGCGCGAACCGGGGGCTGCCCTTGAGCGGCCGCACGTTCTCGCTCTTGCTGAGCGACTGGCCCATCGACAGGAAGGTGAACAGCTCGAAGGCAAATGCGTCGAGCTTGGCGGTGAGCACGCGGTTGCTGCGGGTCAGCCAGTTGTAGCCCATCACCGCGGGGATCGCGACGGCCAGGCCGATGCCGGTCATGATCAGCGCCTCGCCCACCGGGCCGGCCACCTTGTCGAGCGTGCCGGCGCCGCTGACGCCGATAGCCACCAGCGCGTGGTAGACGCCCCAGACCGTGCCGAACAGGCCCACGAAAGGCGCGGTGGCGCCCACGGTCGCAAGCACCGTGAGGCCGCTTTCCAGCCGCATCGTCTCCTCGTCGAGCACCTTCTTGATGGTGCGCGTCAGGAAGTCCTGCGCGGTGCCGACCTCTTCGAGCTTGGATCCGCCGTACTTGGCGTGGTGGGCCTGCGCATGCATGGCATGCGAGGTGAGATGCGAGAAGGGATCGCGCACGCCGTGGGTGGAGATTTCGTTCTGCACCGCCTCGAGCGAGCTCGCATTCCAGAAGAAATCGAGGAAATGCGCGCTGCGACGCTTGCGGATGAACTGCGTGATGCTCTTCATGATGATCAGGTACCACGAGACGGCCGACATCACGATCAGGATCGCCAGCAGCGTCTTGCCGACCACGTCGGCCTGCGCGATGAAGTGGCCGAAGCCCAGGGTGTTTTCAGGGGTCACGTTCAGTTCTCCAGGTCGAATCGAATGGGGGTCAGCACCCACACGGTGAGGGCGTGGCCGTCTTCCATGTAGGGCTTGAAGCGGGCGGCGCGCATCGCGTTGACGGCGGCCTCGTCGAGGCGGGTGAAGCCCGAGGACTTGTGCACCAGCGCCTGCGTCGGTCGACCGCTGGTGTCCACCAGCACGCGCAGGGTCACGACACCGGTCTCGCCGAGGCGCTTCGATTGCATCGGATAGGTCGGGTTCGGCTGCGTCATGTACTGCACCGCGCTCGCGGATACCGTCTTGGGCTGCGGCGCAGGTGGTGCGGGCGGGGCCGGCGGCGCAGGCGGCACGAGCGACACCGGCGGCTCGGCCGGAGCCGGCTCGGGCGGCGGAGGCGGCGCGACGAAGGGCGCAGGTGCGGGCGAGGCCGGGGCGGTGATCACCGGTGCCGGAGGCGGCGGCTTGAGCCGAGGTTTCGGCGGTGGCGGCGGTGGCGGAGGCGGCGCCGGCTGCGGCGGAGGCGGAGCCGGCGGCGTCACGGTGAGGAACTCCACCATCACGGGCGCAACTTCGCCGACGGCCTCGCGCACCGCGCTGATCTGCAGCAGGCCCCAGCCCACGGCCAGATGCGCCGCGACGACCGCCGTGAGCGTGATCGCCCGGTTGCGGCCCTGGCCCTCGGCGTCGTATCCGAGCGGCAAATCCAATGCCGTGGTCTTGCCCGGGATGTCGGCAAGCGCAGGCGAGGGTGCCGCAGTCGTTGAAGAAGTCACATCATCTCTCATAAATGAGAACGATTCGCATTATAAGCATTATCCATGAGGTTTGGTGGCTGATACGCAGCTTCGCTCCGATCCGATGCAGAGGCCATAGGGCTTCGACGCGCAGATGTGCTTCGAGTTTGCTCACTCGAAGCGCCAGTCCAGCCCGGCATAGAACGAGCGACCGTCGCCGGGAAAGAACTGAGCCGCGGTGGCCGGCGTGGCGACCCGCGTGATGCCGGTGGTCGCTGCATAGGCCTTGTCCGAGAGATTGCGTCCCTCGATGAACCAGGCGAGGTTGGGAAGGATGTCGCCACTGGCCTTCAGGCCCCAGATCACATAGCCGCTGGCACGCAGGGTGTCGTCGAAGTCCACCGCGTAGCTGCTGGCGCCTTCCGCATTGACCGCCAGCAGCGTGCCTCCGCTCAGGCGGTAGCCGAGCTGCGCTCGCGCTGCATGGCGCGGCACTCCGGGCAGGCGGGCGTCGCCATGGGTCGGATCGTCGCGAAAGCGGAAGTCGTTGTAGAGCGCATTGAGGCGCCATTCGAAGCGGCCCGTGGGTGAGGCGGCGCTGGTGCCCGACAGGCCCAGCTCGATGCCGCGATGCATGGTCTTGTCGGCATTGACGGTGATGCTGTTGCCGATGCTGTTGGTCGCGATCTGCAGGAGCTCGTCGCGCACCAGGGCCTGGTAGATCGCGACATCCCATTGCACGCGCTCGATCCGTCCGCGAGTTCCCACCTCGAAGGTGTTGGCGCGCTGCGCATCGGGCAGGTTGGCCACCAGGGGCGAGCCGCCGGTGAGCTCGCCGAAGCTCGGGGCCTCGAAGCTGCGCGACACGTTGGCAAAGAACTGGATCTGCGGCGTGTAGTCGTAGCGCAGCCCCAGCTTGGGATTGGTGCCGTCGTAGTCGAGGTCGAAGCTTTCGCTGGTGGAGTCCGCCGGCGTGCCGGCGATGAACTGGTCTTCGAGCTTGCGTGTCGTGCGCACCGTCTGCACTCCGGCGACCACCGCCCATTGCGGCAGCACGTAGAACTGGTCCTCGGCATAGACCTCGAGGTTGGTGGCGGTCTGCTTGCTCTTGTTGGTGCGCGCGCCTTCATTTCCGCCGACGTTGACGAAGCGGTCTTCGTCGGTCACGCCGCGGCTCGGCGCGATGCCCAGCGTGAGGCGATTGCGCCGGCCCGCGATTTCGCCTTCATGCAGGTAGCGCACCTCGGCGCCGTAGTCGTTGTTGTCCTGGTTGATCACCTGGAAGATCGGGTGGTGCAGCTTCTTGTCCGAGGCGTAGACGAACACCTCGAGCTGGTGGTGACCCGAGCGGTACACGGTCTTGTTCGACAGCCGTGTCCAGTCGATGTCGCGATGCTGGTCGCCCGAGACGTTGGCCGGGTTGGCCTGGCGCGGGTCGCTCTCGAGCATCGCCTTGGTGATCGAGCCCGGCAGTTCCGAGTCGCTCTCCACGCGGCCGAGGTAGAAGCGCGTCTCCAGCTGCGGCGAGAGCTGGTAGCCCAGGTTGGCAAAGCCGCGCTTCGTGTCCTGGTGGGCATGCTCGCGAAAGCCGCTCTGCTTGAACAGGCTGCCCGACAGGTAGTAGTCGAAGGCGCCGATCACGTTGCCGGTCGAAAGCTGCGCGCGCCGGTAGTCGAAGCTGCCGACCTCGCCGCGAGCCCTGAAGAGATCGGAGTTGTAGCCGTTGGGCGAGACGAAGTTGATCGCCCCCCCGAGGTTGGCCGCGCCGTACTGCAGCGCATTGGCGCCGCGCCAGACTTCCACATATCGCGCCGAGAGCGCCTCTACCGCCTGGAAGTCGAAGCTGCCGTCGGCCAGGTTGAGCGGCACGCCGTCCTGCATGAGCTTCAGCCCGCGGCCGTGGAAGGTGCGCTGCAGGCCCGAGCCGCGGATGGACAGGCGCGCTTCCTCGGCGCCGAAGCGCGGCTGCACCAGCACGCCGGTGCCGTAGGCCAGCGCGTCGGTGAGGGTCGACACGCGGCCGTCGGTGTAGCTTTCAGCATCGATGACACCCGCGCCGCCGGGCGTCTGCTCGATGCGGCGGCGGGCCGTCGGAAGGTCGGGCTGGGTGAGGGTGGATTGATCGGGATTCTTCTGCCCGGTGACGACGATCGTCTCGAGTTCACTGTGGATGGGGTCATGGGCCGCAGCGCCCTGGGCCAAGGCGGCAGACGAGGCGAGCAGGGCCGCGCAAGGCGGCATGGCGGCCAGCAAGGGCCGGTTGAGGCGAGGCATATCGCACTCCAGGTGGAAGGGACCGCCGGCCGGCGGGACGTGCGTCACGCCCGCGGGCCGGGACAGGTTCGATCAGCTGTGGAGTGCGGTGGGCGGACCGCGCGAGAGCGGGGCCAGCCATTCGGCGTCGAGCCGGCTGGTGGTGAGTACTTCGGCCGGGCTTTCCTGCGCAAAGCTGCCGGCGCCTTCGAAAGCCAGGCCGGCCGGAAGCCAGAGGGTGCCGGTGCAGCAGCAGTCGTGACTGGCGTGCGTGCTGGCGTCAACCGCCTTGCCTTGCGCATCAAGCAGCTGCACGCCCGTGGTGGTGCAGATCTCGGTGCCCATCGCCATGGCAGCCGCGCGGCCTGCTCCCACCCAGGGCTGCAGCAGCAAGGCAAGCACGGCGACAAACGCCAGGAAGGCGCGTCGGGCTCGTTGCGGATGGACCAGGAAGGCAGACATGGGAGGCCGGCATTCTAGGGGCCCGTAACCCTGAAATCGGAAGTCGCTGTCCACGCGATACGGGGCACGCTGCGGCGTTGCAAATGCTCGCGATGCCACTGGGCATCGCTGTGCTTTGCGCTTGCATCGCACCCGTCTCGCGCGTCCCTCGCCTCCCATTTCAAGGTTACGGGCCACTGGCTTGCGTCGCCAGGCGGACGACCGGCTGATGTTTCCATGGCGGCCATTCAACGCAAGCGAAATGAAAGGGCGGGTTGATAGCATGACCCGATACCCCCCAAACCAGGCCCTGTCGCTCGCTGCCGTGCCGTCGCTTCATCGCCTCCCGCCCTGGACCCAAGTCGCCCTCACGCTGCTGCTCGCCGTGATGGCCGCCTGGGCCTGCGTGCGCATCGGCACGCCGCTGCCCTGGATGATCGGCCCCTTGCTGGCCACGGCCATCGCCTGCCTGTGCGACTTGCCCCTGCGCTCGTCCACCCCGCTGCGCAACGCCGGCCAGTGGGCGATCGGCACCGCCCTCGGCCTCTATTTCACGCCCCAGGTGGTGGGCATCGTCATCAGCCAGGCGGGCGCCATCGTGGTAGGCATCGTCTGGGCCTTGGTCATGGGCGCCGCTTTCGGGGCTTTCCTCTCGCGCAGCAATCCCGAGATCGTCAACCTGGACCGGGCCACCACCTTCTTCGCAAGCGCCATCGGCGGCGCCTCGGAGATGGCGACGCTGGCCGAGCGCCATGGCGGGCGGGTGGACCTGGTGGCCTCGGCGCACAGCGTGCGGATCATGCTGGTTGTGGTCCTGATCCCCTTCGGCTTCCAGCTTGCCGGCATCCACGGGCTGGATCCCTTCGTGCCCGGCCCGCGCACGGTGGATGCCAAGGGCCTCGCGATCCTGATCGCCGTGACGGCCGCGGTCTCGCTCGTGCTGCAGCGCTACAAGCGCCCGAATCCCTGGGTACTGGGGTCGCTCGCCGCTGCCGCTGTGCTCACGGCATCAGGCATCGAGCTGTCTGCGCTGCCCCAGTGGATGACCAACCTGGGGCAGCTCTTCATCGGCGTGTCGCTGGGCACGCGCTTCACGCGCGAGTTCCTGCACACCGCGCCCCGCTGGCTCCTCACCGTGGCGCTCGGCACGGTGGCGCTGATCCTCGCCAATGCGGGGTTCGCCTTGCTGCTGGCGCGCTTGTCTGGCCTGCATCCGGCGACCGTGATGCTGGGCACCTCGCCTGGCGGCATCGCCGAGATGTGCATCACCGCGAAGGTGCTGCAGCTCGGCGTGCCGATCGTCACGGCCTTCCACGTCACGAGGATGGCCGCGGTGGTGATCCTGGCGGGGCCGCTGTTCCAGTACGGCGAGCGCCGCCGGTGAGTGCCGCGGCTCCAAGCCGACCTGCGTCGGCTTGGACGGCACGAACGCCAGCCGACTCCGGCGGCTGGCAGCCCGTGATCCTTATTTCGGAATGCGCAACGACTGGCCCGGATAGATCTTGTCCGGGTCGCTCAGCATCGGCTTGTTGGCCTCGAAGATCTTCATGTAGGCATTGGCATCGCCGTAGAACTTCTTGGCGATCTTCGACAAGGTGTCGCCCTTCTCCACGGTGTGGAACTGCGACTCGGGCTCGGCCGCGGCCGCGACGGTCATCATGTCGTTGACGGCGGACACGCCCTGCACATTGCCGCAGCACAGGAGCACCTTTTCCTTGGTCGCCTGGTCGGGGGCCACGCCCGCCACGGTCACCGTCGTGGTCGCACCGTCGAAGGTTACCGCCAGGCCCTCGACATTCAGGCCCTGTGACGCGATGTATTTCTTGATCGATTCGGCGGCCTTGGCATTGAGGTCCTGGACGCGGGCCTGGGCCGCGGCCGGATCGGCGGCTGCAGGCGCCGGGGCGGCGACCGCCTCCTTGCCCCCAAACAGCTTTTCACCGGCCTCCTTCAAGAAACTGATCAGACTCATGCTTGGCTCCTGCGATGGGTTGCGGAGGCACATGATGGACCCGCCCAGGCAGGCAAGCTGTGACAACCCGCATCGCCTGCGGGTCGCAGCTTGACGTCGCCGATTCCTCAGGCTCGGTTGGTGTGGAACCCACCGGGGCCGCCGGCAATCGCGCGGCGGCCCAGGGGGCCCGTCAGCCAGTCGACGAAGAGCTTGCCGGCCGGATGATTGACGCGGAACGAGCGCATGGCATGGAAGGCATCGGCCAGGCGCGAGTCGCCCTCGATCACCACCGCCAGCTTGTCGCGCCGGCTCGACGCAGCCCAAGTGCCGCGGTCCACGAGCACGTAGGCCTCCTGCTCGTTCGCCTGCGCCAGCATCTCGCTCATGCCGGCGGCTGACTTCGCGTACCAGGCACCTTGCGGGGAGAGGCCCGCGGCCTTCCACAGCGCGGCCTGCCTGAACGCCGCGCCCGAGCGGTCCACGGCGCCCACGAAGCGCGCCTCACCCCGCTGGCCGGCCGCCGCGATCTGGGCCAGGGCCGCCACGGCGTCACGCCCGCCGATCAGGCCGAGCGGATCCTTCGGAGCTTCCTTCTTCCTTTTCCTGCCCTTGATCGGCACGGGATGCTCGACCGGGCCGGCGATCACGAAATCGTTGCCGGCGACAAAGCGACGGTCGTGGGCCAGCCCTTCCTTTTCCAGCGCCAGCTCGAGCTCGGGCGTGTGGGTGATGGCGACATCCACCTCGCCCGCCTCGAGCTTGGCGAGGATCGTGCCGCTCGGACCGGGCAGGATCTCGATCGCCAGGCCCGTCTGGTGCGCGACAGCGGTGCGTATGCGTTGGGCAAGGCCGCTGTCGAACAGTGCGCTCGCCACCCCCACCCGCAGGTACTCCTTCTGGGGCCGCCGCTGCTGGGCAAGGATCGAAGGGCCGATGGCCGCAAGCGCGAGGGCCGAGAGGGTGGTGAGCAAATGGCGGCGGCGACGAGGCATGCGCAAGGGATTGCAACTATGACGCGCACGATGTTACGGACCTTCGAAGTGGCGCGACGCGGCCCGAAGGGCACAAAGCTCGATTCCGAGCGGCGATGTGAACTAACACCCGGTGACAGCGGCGGCATGGCGATTGCTGCATGGTTGGAATGCCGAAAATTCGGGAAAGCCCTGAGCAAGCCGGCCCTCAAGAAGAACACCGCATGCATCCATTCCTGATTTGCATAGCAGCGCATTCATGGGGATGCGGAGCGTGTTTTTGCGGACTTACACTGCCCTGGAGCTGCCCCCAGTGCTCTCCCTCCTGCAGGTGAACGGACCATGCAAAGCAGCCAAGCGGTATTCGACAAGTCCCGCGCTGCGGAAGGTGGCCCTCCCATTCGCAGCAGCGGGATTTTTCAAATCCCGTCTTTGTCGTGATTGGAGCTTCAATGAACCAACCTGTGATGCAGGGGCTGCACTTGCATGCGCCCGCCCATGTAAGAAATGCCAAGCTGCTGGCTTGGGTAGCCGAGGTAGCCGCGCTCACCGAACCGGACAGCATCCATTGGTGCGACGGCAGCCAGGAGGAATACGACCGCCTCTGCCAAGCGCTGGTCGAGGCGGGCACCTTCAAGAAGCTCGACCCGGCCAAGCGCCCCGCCAGCTACCTGGCCTGGAGCGATCCGAGTGACGTTGCCCGCGTCGAGGATCGCACCTTCATCTGCTCTGCCGCCAAGGAAGACGCGGGCCCGACCAACAACTGGCTCGATCCCGCCGAGATGCGCGAGCGGCTGCAGACCGGCGACGACGCGCTCTTCAAGGGCTGCATGCGCGGGCGGACCATGTACGTCGTGCCCTTCAGCATGGGGCCGCTCGGTTCGCCCATCGCCCACATCGGCGTGGAACTCTCCGACAGCCCCTATGTGGCAGTGAACATGCGCGTCATGACCCGCATGGGGCGTGCCGTGTACGACGTACTCGGCGTGGATGGCGACTTCGTGCCCTGCGTGCATTCGGTGGGCGCTCCGCTGCAACCCGGCCAGAAGGACGTGTCCTGGCCCTGCAATGCGACCAAGTACATCGTCCATTACCCCGAGACACGCGAGATCTGGAGCTATGGCTCCGGCTACGGCGGCAACGCGCTGCTGGGCAAGAAGTGCTTCGCGCTGCGCATCGCCTCCACCATGGGGCGCGACCAGGGCTGGCTCGCCGAGCACATGCTGATCCTGGGCGTGACCGATCCGGCCGGCAAGAAGCATCATGTCGCCGCCGCCTTCCCGAGCGCCTGCGGCAAGACCAATTTCGCGATGCTGATCCCGCCCAAGGGCTTCGAGGGCTGGCAGGTCACGACCATCGGCGACGACATCGCCTGGCTCAAGCCGGGCGCCGATGGCAGGCTCTACGCGATCAACCCGGAGGCGGGCTATTTCGGCGTGGCTCCGGGCACCAACGACAAGACCAACCCCAACTGCATGGCCACGCTGCGCCGCGACGTGATCTTCACCAACGTGGCGCTGACCGACGATGGCGACGTGTGGTGGGAAGGCATGAGCGAGCCGCCCGCGCATTGCACCGATTGGCAGGGCCAGGACTGGACGCCGGCCATTGCCAAGGAAACGGGGCGCAAGGCCGCGCATCCGAATGCCCGCTTCACCGTCGCCGCCACCAACAACCCGGCGCTCGATCCGGCCTGGGACGACCCGGCGGGCGTGCCGATCGACGCCTTCATCTTCGGCGGCCGGCGCTCCACGACGGTGCCCTTGGTGACCGAGGCGCGCAATTGGGTCGAAGGCGTCTACATGGCGGCGACCATGGGCTCGGAAACCACCGCCGCCGCGGCGGGCGCCCAAGGCGTGGTGAGGCGCGACCCGTTCGCGATGCTGCCCTTCGCCGGCTACAACATGAGCGACTACTTCCAGCACTGGCTGGATCTCGGCCGCACGCTGGAAAACGCAGGCGCCACGCTGCCGCGCATCTACACCGTCAACTGGTTCCGCAAGGACGAATCCGGACGCTTCGTGTGGCCCGGTTTCGGCGAGAACATGCGCGTCCTCAAATGGATGCTGGAAAGGGTCAAGGGCGTTGCGCGCGGCGAGGAGAACGTCTTTGGCGTCAGCCCCCGCTATGAAGACCTGAGCTGGGACGGCATGGATTTCACCCGGCAGCAGTTCACGCTGGTGTCGAGCCTGGATCGCGATGCCTGGGTCAAGGAGCTGAAGCTGCACGACGAGCTGTTCGAGCAACTCGCCTATCACCTGCCCGCCGAACTGGTCGACACCAAGAGCCGGATCGAGCAGCGACTGGCTTCCTGAGATTGGCGCCAGCAAAACGAAAAAGCCGCCCTTGGGCGGCTTTTTTCGTTCTGGAACGAGGCGGATGCGTGTTCGACCGCTTCCTGCTCAGTCCTGGTTCATGCGCATGGCAGCGCCGCGCAGGTCGGAGGCCAGGCCCGGCTGCGTATCCGCATAGCTCGTGGCCAGGACCATCACTTCCCGGGCGGCCCGCGCTTCGGCGGCGCGGCGGCGCTGCTCGGTCACCGCAGCGATGAGCGCCGTGCTCCACTGGAGCAGGGCGGCGAACCCCTCGGCCGCCCAAACCGCCCCGCGCGGCGTGGTACGGGCCGGAAGCGAAGTGATCCTGATCGTGGTGGCGGACATGGTGTTTCCTTTCGGGGTTTCGTAAATTTGCAAGGCGCAACGAGATAATAGGGGAAACCCTAGGTATCTCGCCAATGGATTGTGTGAATCCATGACATTCACGATCGGCATATCATCCGGCCCATGAGCTTCCGGACCCTGGATCTCAATCTGCTGCGGGTGTTCGACCAGATCATGGCCGAGCAGAACCTGACCCGCGCGGCGAGTCGCCTCGCGATGACGCAGCCGACGGTCAGCAACGCATTGCGACGCCTTCGCCAAGCGCTCGGCGACGAGTTGTTCACGCGCACCGCCTTTGGCGTCAAGCCCACCCCAAAGGCCGAGGCGCTCTGGCCAGAGGTGCGGGCAGCGCTCGACCGGCTGCGCGAGGCGATCGAGCCCGGCAGCTTCGAGCCTCGGCAGCACGAAGCCACGTTTCGGATCGTCGCGGCCGATGCCACGGCCACCAAGCTCATGCCGGCCTTGATCGCCCGAATCGAGCAGGCCGAAGCTCTCACCAACCTGCGCACCCTGCCCTTGACCACGCGCGATCCGAGTGCGCTGCTCGAGAGGGGAGAGGCCGATTTCGCGATCGGCTACTTCCCCGAGGCAGTCGCCATCCTGGCATCGCAGGGCAGCCAGGCGGCCTTGCACCATGAGCGCATGTACGAGGCCGAATACGCCTGCGTGATGCGCAAGGACCATCCGCTGGCGAGCCAGGCGCTCACGCTCGATGCCTTTTGCGCTGCCCGACATTTGCAGGTCAGCTTTTCCGGTCGTGCGCAAGGCTTGGTCGACCATGCCTTGACCGCCGTGGGCCGGAGCCGGCGGGTGATGTTGACAGTCAATCAGTTCTTCACCGCCGGGAGAGTGGTTGCTCACTCAGATTTGCTGACAGTGCTTCCGAGCGAGTTCCTGCCATCGACCGGAATGATGGGCGAACTGGTCATGAAGCCCATCCCGCTCGCCTTGCCTCCGGTGCACGTGGAACTGCTCTGGCATCGGCGCCACGAACGCAATCCGGCACACGCCTGGATGCGCGAGCAGATCATGGCCGCGGGCGCCACGCGCGATCTCCCCTGGCCTGCGCTGGCTTGAAAAGGGCTCAACTGCCTGGGAGCAAGGGGCCCAGGAGCAACTGCGTCGCCATCCACCACATCACCGCGGCGATCACGGCATCGATGGCCCGCCAGACGCCCGGATGGCTGAGCCAGCGCGAAGCCGCCGCAGCCCCGAAGCCGAGACCGACGAACCACATCAGCGAAGCGACGCCCGCCCCGGCGACGAAGGCGACGCGCGCGATGCCCGGGTGCTGCGCTCCGAGCGTGCCCATCAGGACGACGGTGTCGAGATAGACATGGGGATTCAGGTACGTCATGGCGAGCGCCGCGGCGACGGTGGCGCCAAGGCCCTGCGCCGGCCCCTCGGCCACCAGTCCGGCCGAGGCGCCCACCCACGCGCGCCGGGCCGCGACCAGGCCATAACCCAGCAGGAAGGCCGCGCCAAGGTAGCGACAGGCGGCCAGCCAGGCGGGTGAATCGGCAATCAGCTGACCCAGGCCGAAGACCCCCAAGGCGGTGAGCAGCCAGTCGGAGACGGTGCAAACCATCACCACCGCCATCACATGTCGCCGCGCCAGCCCTTGCCGCAACACCAGCGCGTTCTGGGCGCCAATGGCCACGATGAGGCCGGCCATGGTCAGCAAGCCCTGGAGGGCTGCTGAAATCGGTTCGGCCGAGAGGGCGGGATAGGTCGAAGGAGGCATGGGCGGATTCTCCCGGGCATCGGCTTGGCCTTGAAGCGGGATGAATATTCAGTGGTCTACATTTGCGCTGCTTATGAAAGCGCCTCCATGAACGACAGCCGGTCCATCACGGTCGGCATCGCGGCCGGCCTGGCTGCCGGCGCCTTGTGGGGGCTGGTCTTCGTACTGCCACGCGTCGTGGACGCCTACAGCGGTGTCGAAGTCACCTTCGGGCGCTATGCGGCCTACGCGTTCGTCGCAGCCCTGGCCATCGGATGGACGTGGCGCAGCACGCGCCCGCACCTGACGCCCCGGGTGGTCGGGGCTTCCATCGGCCTGGGATTGCTGGGCAACAGCGTGTACTACCTGCTGGTCGTCTTCGCGGTGCGATGGGCAGGCACGGCCTTGACCGGCCTCATCATCGGCACCATTCCCTTGTGGCTACTGCTGCTTGGGCGACCCAAGGGCCTGGGCCTTGCGCGCATCGCCCCGGGCGCGGCGTTCACGGCTTCAGGGCTGGCACTCATGCACTGGAGCGTGGCCGCGCATGACGCCCATGCCGAACTCGGCGCCGGGCTCGCCTGCGCAGTGGCCGCGCTGGTCTGCTGGACCGGCTATGCGGTACTCAATGCCCGCTGGCTCCAGCGGCATCCCGAATTGCCGAACACCGTATGGACCAGCCTGCTCGGCGTGACCACCTTGCTCGGCCTGCTGCCGATGCTGGCCTTGATCGAGCCCGGCGGCGCCAATGCCGAAGCACGCCAAGCCCAGGCCGGATGGTTCCTGCTGGTGTCCCTGGTCATGGGCCTGGGGGCATCCTGGGTCGCCACCTGGCTATGGAACATCGCCAGCCAACGATTGCCGACCTCGCTGGCCGGCCAGCTCATCGTGAGCGAAACCCTGTTTGCGCTGGCCTATGGATTCGTCTACGAGGGTCGCTGGCCGACCGCCACCGAATGGCTGGCTGCGGCGTTGTTCACGATCGGCATCGTCTGGGCGATACGCACACACCGGCATTGAGGCCGAAAAGTCCCCGGAACAGGGGACGCCTGTGTTGCCATATCCCTTCAATCCGGGATATCCATGAACGCATCAGAAGCGCAAACTGTCACTCACACGGTACAGGCAGGGAGAGGCGATCATGGCTCATGTGTTCTTTCCGAATTGGAGGCATCCGGCAAGACCGGTCCGCGACGCGGTGCCGGAAGCGGATCCTGCCGACCTGGGCACCGAGCTCGGACTCGAAGCGCGCCTCGGCTCCTTCGTGCCGGCCTTGCCGAAGCGTCGCGTTGCCGCAGAGAGTCGCGAGGAAGAAGAATCGCTGGCCGAGCACCTGGAGTCGGTGTTCAGCCACTACGGCATCTGAGGCGTCCCGGCGCCTTGCTCATCTCACCAGCAGCACCGGTACGCCGCAATGGGCGATGACCTGGGTGGTGACGGAACCCATCACCAGCTTGCCCAGCGTCGAGTAGCCATGCGTGCCCATCACGACCATGTCGTACTTGCCTTGGGTGGCTGTCGTCGAAATCACCTCGCCCGGCGGGCCGACCTTGTATTCGGTCTTGACCGGCAGGCCCTTCTCCTCGCAGAAGGCGCGCACCGGCGCCAGCACCTTCTCGGCTTCCTCGGTGTAGTACTCGCGCAGCGTTTCCTTGTCGATGACCACTGAAGCACGCGGCGGCACCGCGGGCACCGCCGACAGCACCGTGTATTCGTGCGCGGGACCGAAGAACTCGGGGTGCGCGACAACATAGGCAAGCATGCTCTTGGTATACGGGCTGCCGTCCGCCGCGATCAGGATCTTCATGGCTGCTCCTTCGTGCGTACATCAACCCATCCATCATAGGCAGCTTCGCGCAGGCCCAGAGCCCGGGGCGGCTATCGGCAGCAGTTCACCCGAATGGGGGATGTGCAGCGAGGTCTGCAACGCTACAGTCACCGCACAAGCTGTCACACGGAATCCACAAGGGAATCAACAAGCATCCAGGGAATAGAACATCAGTCTCCCAACGACGTCCTTGTTCAAGGACCTTCAGAGCCCACCCGCAACGGTGGGCTTCTTTTTTTGCGAGCACGACAGCAGCATTGCATCGCCATAGCTGAAGAAGCGATATCGCTGCTCGATGGCATGAGCGTAGAGCGCGCGCATGTGCTCGAAACCCGCAAAGGCGCTCACCAGCATCAGCAGGGTGCTCTTGGGAAGATGGAAGTTGGTGACCAGCGCATCGACCACCCTGAACTCGAAGCCCGGGGTGATGAAGATGTCGGTCTCGTTGCTGCCGGCCGTGAGCCGGCCGGTGCGTGCGGCCGACTCCAGCGCGCGCAGCGTGGTGGTACCGACCGACACGACACGTCCGCCGGCACTTCTGGTGCGCTCGATGGCCTCGACCGTGGCGGCCGGCACCTCGAACCACTCGCTGTGCATCTTGTGCTCGGCCAGGTTCTCCACCCGCACCGGCTGGAAGGTCCCCGCGCCGACATGCAGCGTCACGTTGGCCCTGGCGATGCCGCGCGCTCGCATGGCTTCGAGCAGGGCCTCGTCGAAGTGCAGCGCGGCCGTGGGTGCCGCCACCGCGCCCGGCTTGTCGGCGAACACGGTCTGGTAACGGCGCACGTCGTCTTCCTCGTCGGCATGCGTGATGTAGGGCGGCAGAGGCACGTGGCCGTATCGCTCGAGGAGCCGCAGCGGTTCATCCGGAAAGCGAAGGTGGAAAAGCCCGCCGTCGGGGCCGCCCCGGCCGATCACCGTGGCGTCGAAGGCGTCCGCGAAGCGAACCGTGCTGCCCGGCTTGGGTGACTTGCTGGCGCGCAGGTGTGCGAGCACCTCGGCGCCCGGCAGCAGGCGTTCGATCAGCGCTTCGACATGGCCGCCGGAAGCCTTGGCGCCATACAGCCGCGCCTTGATGACCCGCGTGTCGTTGAACACCAGCAAGTCGCCCGGCTGCAGCAGGCCGGGGAGGTCGCGGAACACGCGGTCGACTGCAGGCGTGTGGCTGCCGTCCAGCAGCCGCGAGGCGCTGCGTTCGGCCGCCGGATGCTGGGCGATCAGTTCGGGAGGAAGGGCGAAATCGAAGTCGCTCAGGGTGAACGAGCGCGGAGAGTTCATGCGCGGTTGAGGGCGTGACGCCGCCCGTGCCAACAAGGGAAGGCAGAATTGTCCCATGCCCGAGGCCGCAGACCACACCCCAGCCGCTCCCGCCAACCGCAAGTCCGCCCCCCAGAGAGCCCTCGAAAAGCTGGGCCTGCAGCGAGACATCGACTTCGCCCTTCACCTGCCGCTTCGCTACGAGGACGAGACGCGCCTCACGCGGCTGCGCGACGCGCGCGTGGGCGACACGGTCCAGGCCGAGGGGCTCATCACCGAAAGCCATGTCGGCATGCGCCCGCGTCGCCAACTCGTGGTCACCTTCGACGACGGCAGCGACACCCTCCAGCTGCGCTTCTTCAGCTTCTATGCATCCCAGCAGAAGGCCTTTTCGGCCGGCCAGCGCGTGCGGGTGCGCGGCGAGATCCGGGCAGGCTTCAAGGGACGCGAGATGGTGCACCCCAGCGTCAAGCTCGTCAGCGAAGACACACCCCTCGCCGAAGCCCTCACGCCTGTGTACCCCAGCAGCGCCAACCTGCCGCAGGCCTACATCCGCAAGGCCGTGGCTTCCGGCCTTGCGCGTGCGCACATCGACGAGATCCTGCCCGGCGAGCTGGTGCCCAAGGGGCCTGCCGCCTTGCGCGAGGCGCTTCATTTCCTGCATCATCCCGCGCCGCAGGTGCAGCTGCAGACCTTGGAGGATCACAGCCATCCGGCCTGGCAGCGCCTGAAGTTCGAGGAGCTGCTGGCCCAGCAGCTCTCGCAGCTGCAGGCCCAGCACGAACGCGCCAAGCTGCGCGCGCCGGCCCTCCAGGCCGTGCGCGAAGGCTTGCAAGAGCAGCTGCTCGCTGCGCTGCCCTTCGCCCTCACGGGTGCCCAGCGCCGCGTCGTCGAAGAGATCGCCCACGACCTCGCGCGCGAGCAGCCGATGCACCGTCTCCTTCAAGGCGACGTCGGTTCCGGCAAGACCGTGGTGGCGGCGCTCGCCGCGGCCATCGCCATCGCATGCGGCTGGCAATGCGCTCTGATGGCCCCCACCGAAATCCTTGCCGAGCAGCACTTCCGCAAGCTGGTCGGCTGGCTGGAGCCCTTGGGCGTCCGCGTGGCCTGGCTGACCGGCAGCCAGAAGGGCAAGGCCCGGCGAGAGATGCAGGAGCGCGTCGCTTCGGGCGAGGCGCAGCTGGTGGTGGGCACGCATGCGGTCATCCAGGACCAGGTGGAGTTCGCCAGGCTCGGCCTCGCCATCATCGACGAGCAGCATCGCTTCGGAGTCCAGCAGCGGCTCCAGCTTCGCCAGAAGCTGCAGGGCAAGGAGCTGGAGCCGCATCTGCTCATGATGAGCGCCACGCCCATTCCCCGCACCCTGGCGATGACCTACTACGCCGACCTCGACGTCAGCACCATCGACGAGCTGCCGCCCGGCCGCACGCCGGTGCTCACCAAGGTGTTTGCCGACGACAAGCGCGATCTGGTCATCGAGCGCATCCGCGACGAGGTCGCGAAGGGCCGGCAGGTGTATTGGGTATGCCCGCTCATCGAGGAAAGCGAGGCGCTCGACCTGAGCAACGCCACCGAGACCCATCGCCAACTTTGCGAGGCGCTGCCGGACCGGATGGTGGGCCTGCTGCATGGCCGCATGCCGGCTGCGGAGAAAGCGGCCGTGATGTCGCTGTTCGTCGGTTCGCCCGCGAGCGATTCCACGGGCCTGCGGATGGACGTGCTGGTGTCCACCACGGTGATCGAGGTGGGCGTCGACGTGCCCAATGCCAGCCTGATGGTGATCGAGCATGCCGAGCGCTTCGGCCTGAGCCAGCTGCACCAGCTGCGCGGCCGCGTGGGTCGGGGGGCCGTGGCGAGTGTCTGCGTGCTCCTCTACACCCCGCCGCTTTCAGACACTGGCAAGTCGCGGCTCAAGGCGATGGTCGAAACCAACGACGGCTTCGATATCGCACGACGCGACCTGGAGATCCGCGGGCCTGGGGAGTTCCTCGGCGCCCGCCAGTCCGGTGCGGCGCTCCTGCGCTTCGCCGACCTGCAGACGGACGAGCATCTCCTGAAGCCCGCCCGGCGGGTTGCCGCCACCTTGCTCGAGCACCATCCCGAGGCGGCGCGCGCGCATGTCGCCCGCTGGCTGGGGACGAAGGCGGAATATCTGAAGGCCTGAGCCGGAGCCGGAAGGCCCCGACTAAAGGCGGGACGCTATCCATAGCCGCGCAACCGGCGCAAAATCCCGCCATGACTTCGATAGTTTTTTCCTTTGGGCGAGGGCGACACGACGACGCATGCGTCCCAGGGATCCTGCTGCGATGACTCTCACAGAATTGCGCTACATCGTGGCCGTCGCTCGCGAAAAACATTTCGGTCGCGCGGCAGAAGCCTGTTTCGTGTCACAGCCCACGCTCAGCGTGGCGATCAAGAAGCTCGAGGATGAGCTCGACGTGAAGATCTTCGAGCGCGGCGCCAGCGAGGTGAGCGTGACGCCGCTCGGCGACGAGATCGTGCGCCAGGCGCAGGCCGTGCTCGACCAGGCTTCGGCCATCAAGGAAATCGCCAAGCGCGGCAAGGATCCGCTGGCCGGCCCGCTCATGCTGGGCGTCATCTACACCATCGGGCCCTACCTGCTGCCCGATCTCGTGCGCAATGCCATCGACCAGGTGCCGCAGATGCCCCTGATGCTGCACGAGAACTTCACCATCAAGCTGCTCGAGATGCTGCGCACCGGCGAGCTCGATTGCGCCATCCTGGCCGAGCCCTTCCCGGATGCCGGCCTCGCGGTGGCGGGTCTCTACGACGAGCCCTTCGTCGTGGCCGTACCCAAGGCCCATCCGCTGGCCGCGCGGGAGAGCATCACGTCCGAAGAGCTCAAGCGCGAGACCATGCTTCTGCTCGGCACCGGGCACTGCTTCCGCGACCACGTGCTCGAGGTCTGCCCGGAGTTCGCGCGCTTCTCGAGCGATGCGGAAGGCATCCGCAAGAGCTTCGAGGGCTCGTCGCTCGAGACCATCAAGCACATGGTGGCCTCGGGGATGGGCATCACCGTGGTGCCGCGGCTGAGCGTCCCGAAGGATCCGCAGCGTCACGTTATCTACATCCCCTTCACCGAGCCCGCGCCGACCAGGCGTGTGGTGCTGGTGTGGCGGCGAACCTTCACGCGCTACGAAGGCATCGCCGCGCTGCGCAATGCGATCTACGCCTGCGACCTGCAAGGCATCACGAAGCTGTCCTGAGCCTGTTTCCTTTTCTTCCAACCGGAGAACCGACCCATGGCCAAGAACAAAGGCAAGTCCGCCGTCCTCCAAGTGAACATCGGCATCAGCGAGAAGGACCGCGCGTCCATCGCCAATGGCCTGAACAAGCTGCTGGCCGACACCTACACCCTCTACCTCACCACCCACAACTTCCACTGGAACGTCACGGGGCCGATGTTCAACACGCTGCACCTGATGTTCATGGAGCAGTACACCGAGCTCTGGAACGCGGTCGACCCGATCGCCGAGCGCATTCGCGCGCTCGGCTTTCCCGCCGCGGGCTCGTACGGGCAGTTCGCGAACATGAGCACCGTGCCCGATGTGCCGGCCGCGCCGCCGAAGGCGACCGAGATGATCCGCATCCTGGTCACTGGCCACGAGACCGTGGCGCGGACCGCGCGCGAGCTGTTCTCCATGGTGGACGAGGTGTCGGACCAGCCCTCTGCCGACCTGCTGACCCAGCGGCTCGACATCCACGAAAAGACCGCGTGGATGCTGCGCAGCCTGCTCGAGGAATGACGTGTCCGGCCTCGTGAATACCGCCACCACCGCACCGTCGCGCTTCGCGCTCTACCTGCAGCTCATCCGATGGGACAAGCCCGTCGGATCGCTGCTGTTGCTGTGGCCATCGCTCGCAGCCTTGTGGATCGCCGCGCGCGGCTTTCCCGGCTGGCACCTGGTGCTGGTCTATACGCTCGGCACCTTCCTGATGCGTTCGGCCGGATGCGCCGTCAACGACGTGGCCGACCGCGACTTCGACCGCCACGTCAAGCGCACCGCGATGCGTCCCGTCACCAGCGGTGCGGTGTCCGTGCCCGAGGCACTTGCGATCGGCGCGGCCTTGGCGCTCGCGGCCTTTGCGCTGGTGCTGACCACCAACCTCGCCACCATCGCGTGGTCCTTCATGGCGCTCGCGGTGACGATCTTCTATCCGTTCACCAAGCGCTTCTTCTCGATGCCCCAGGCCGTGCTGGGCGTGGCCTTCAGCTTCGGCATCCCGATGGCCTTTGCCTCGGTCCTTGGGGAAGTGCCGGCACTGGCCTGGGTGCTGCTGCTGGGCAACCTGTTCTGGGTGATCGCCTACGACACCGAATATGCGATGGTCGATCGCGATGACGACCTGCGCATCGGCATCCGCACTTCAGCGATCACCTTCGGCCGCTTCGACGTGGCGGCCGTGATGCTGCTGTACGCGGCCTACCTGCTCGTGTGGGGCGCGGTGGGCTGGCAGCTCGGCTACCGCTGGATGTATCTCGCAGGTCTTGCCGCGGCGGCGGTGCAGATCGCGTGGCACTACACGCTGATCCGCAACCGCTCGCGCGAAGGATGCTTCCTCGCATTCCGGCAGAACCACTGGGTGGGCTTCGCCGTGTTTGCGGGCATCGTGGCCGACGCCTTCATGCGCGGTACGTAGCCCCGCGCCGGTCCTGTGAAGCCGGGCGACCTCCATGTCCTGCAGCCGGACTTCCGCGGTGACTCGGTATCCCGTTCAATGCCAAGCTCGGCGCTATCCTAGGCAAGCCTTCACGCCAAGACCTAGGCTAGTCCACTGCGTCACTGAAATCGCACCCCCGCTGTCCACCCGATACGGGCGCGCTGCGGCGTTGCAAATGCTCGCGATACCTGCGGTATCGCTCCGCTTTGCGCCTTGCATCGCATCCCGTCTCGGGCGTCCCTCGGGTGGCATTTCAATGACGCAGCGGACTAGTGGTTCGCATTACTACCTTTGGGTGATTGCGACCGGTTTTTCTCCTTCCTAGATTGCAGGCTCCCGTCAGATCCCTCCTCGTTATCAAGGAAAGGATGAATGCCATGACCAAGAAGAAGCTCTATCTTCGCGACGACGATTCCGCACTCGACGCACAAGGAATGGCTGTCAGTGAGCGTCCGCCCAACTCGATCTTCCATCGCTCCGGCGATAGCGCAGCAGCACGTGGATACCTTGCGATCCTTCAGGAGGTGGGCCGGAACGGCGGCTTCGAACCGCGTTCGCCAGGCGTCTTGAAGTGCCACGCCCGTCCGCTCAAGGGCTCGGGCAACTTCGAGCTGCTGTCCCGAGGCATGACCTTGTGGGTCGATGACAGCAAGCCCGACGCCGTCGTGACCTACTTGTACAACGCGGCTGCGTCGGAGCTGACCATTGAATGCAACGACAGCTTCGCCATCGTTGCCAACTTCAAGAGCGGCGACCTGGGGATTCATGTGCCGCCGCAGCCGCATCGGCCGCGCCGGCCGTCGCTGATCAGCCGCCGCGAGGCCAAGGAGACGTTCGGCTCCTTGCGTCGCAAGGGGCATGTGCGGAATCGAGGCGAATGAGCTGAAGGCGCAGCTTCTCAGAAGCTGGCGCAATTCCGCAAACAGGCTGTTCATCTCGGCACTGCGGGCGTCCCCGGCGATCTGAAGCAGGTGGTTGCAGCGATCAACCGCATCAAGCGCGCGCTGCAAGAAGGCCTGGCACGGGTACCTCGCGACGTGCGCAATGCGCCCCCCCTCTTGTGGTGGCCTCCCCCGGACGCACGCCGCAGCCCCACCCGTCGGTTGTCCTCGTGACTACAGTCGCCGCTTCTGGAGGTCGCCAAGCCGCAAGGTGTGATCTGGGGTTCCACATTGTTGTAGTTGCTCGCGCTTCGGAGCGTTTTTCGCCGGCTCGGTTGCGAGGTGGTTGGGTCCCGTTGGTAGAGACCGAGCCGGTCCTTTTTTTGTGGACGCGAACTCGTGCATGAGGGAGAGCAAATTTGCTCAGCATGACCTGGATTCCCGAGGCGCTGCGCGCCTTGAGCCTGGTGTACGTGGTAGTCGTACTTGTGGCGCTGGCGTTCGCGTTGATCAAGCCAAAGACGACCACGGCCAAGGCCCTGTGGACTCTGGGCGTGCTTACGGTGTTTGGATGGTGGCCCGTCTTGACGATCGTTGAGCTGCGCAGCGAGCAACAAGCGAGGCAAGCCCGATTCCAAGCGGCCATGGCGCGGTTCGAGGAACGGTGCGCGGACGCGGGGTAAAGATCTTCAGGACCGTGGAAGGCGTCGAGGGCGTCCTGCTGCTCAAGGTGAGGCAATTTAGAACGCACGCGGACTTGCGCGATCCCATGTGGCCCGGGGCCGCATTCGCGGGCGAGGGGTCAGGCGACGAATACATCATATCCACGCCGGGGTACGAGCATCCGCGTGGTCGGGATGGTCTGTCGAAGGAGAGGCGTGGCTATGTCAACCCGACCCCTTCAGATCACCCCGGGTACCGGTATGTTGACGTGGTCGAAGATGGAGTGCGGTGGAGATACACGCACCGCAAGGAGCCAATCCCCAATACCCAGCATTTCCACTACCTGCTCGATCGTCGCAAGACCGACGAACCGGCACCACGCTACGCAGTGACCTATGAAGACATTGTTGATCCGGACGATCGCAAGTATTGGGTGGCTACGGGCTGGCAGCGTGGTCCGCGTGCTGGACCTGAAACCAATGAGGTGCTCGCCGAGTTCAAGCATTACGTCTTCGATAGAGGCCAAGGCAGCACGGCCGGTGCGCGATCGCCCTGGTTATCCACCCACGCCTGTTCTCGCCTCTCAGGAGACAGTGGGATACAGACCCGCTTTTTTGTTGATCAAGTTTCTTAAGCCAATGAAGGGAGAGTAAGCAATGACGACTAACGAGATCACGACTTCTCTGAAATTTGCCAATTTGCAAATAGCTGCGG
The DNA here is from genome assembly GCA_963818175.1 of uncultured beta proteobacterium. Taxonomy (GTDB): domain Bacteria; phylum Pseudomonadota; class Gammaproteobacteria; order Burkholderiales; family Burkholderiaceae_C; genus Caldimonas. Next base: position 49,952 of record CAWFRK010000014.1, read on the forward strand.
AGGCCTTGTACGCCTTTGATCCAAGACAAGGTCCCCTTGTGCCGGGCAACACCTATGTGGGTCCAGCCAGGGGGAATTTCCCATCCGATGGAAACGAGCCGGGCGAGCAAGTTCCCCACCGCCCTCGCGGAAGACTTCGCCGCCACCTGGCAAGTCATCGAACACAAAAGCAACACCACCTCCGGCTTCAGCGGCACGCTGTTCCGCGCCCAGCCGACCGCCCCGACCTCGGCATCGTGGCCGGCGAGTTGGTGCTGTCCTTCCGCTCCACCGAATTCGCCGACGACGCGGTGCGCGACAACCAGGCCACCAACGTCATGGAGATCAAGGAGCACGGCTGGGCCTTCGGCCAGATCGCCGACATGGAAGCCCGGTACGCGACCTGCGCAAGCTGCGGCCTGATCCCGACCGGCCCGTGTCCGTCACCGGCTACAGCCTGGGCGGCCATCTCGCCACGGCCTTCAACCTCCTGCGCCGCGACAAGGCGAGTCTGACCAAGTTGTCGCGACCTACACCTTCAACGGCGCCGGCGTGGGGGCCAAATCGCGCCGGGTGCGTCCTTGAGCCAGGTCATCAGCCAGTTCGCACTGCAAAGCCAGAACCTCAGTGGCACCGAGATCGTCTTCGCCAGTGCCGAGATGAACAGCCTGTACGCCGATTGCGTCAGCTCTTCAATGGCAATGCCGGCTACGACGACATCAGCGCCCGTGCTCCAGGAGGCGAAGGCACTGATCAATGCGCGTTACGCGGACCAGGCCAGCGCCGCAGTGGGCGTGTCTGGCAGCCCGGAGCTGGTGACCACCGTGGTCCCTCCGGCGGCCTCAAGCAGGTGGTCGAGCGATCAATCGCGTCCGGCGCGTGCTGCAAGAAGGCGGGCGCGTCGATGGCCTGGCCAACAACGCGCTCCGCCGGCCGACATCCCGGCTGCCTCGGTGGCGGCGACTCGACTGGACTACCAGATGGCCGTGCTGATCGCCAAGGGCAGACCTCCGCAATCAGCACCGCAGCGGGCGCTGCCAACACCGCATTCGACGGCCGCCACATCGCACCCAATCCCATCGCCAACCTGCACGACATCTACGGCGCCACCTATCCTTCCGCCGTGGCCAACTCGCAGATGCACTACGGCACGGCGACCCCGGCGTTCATCGAAGACCAGCCGCTGTACCGCGGCAACGTCGGCAGCGATGTCGTGCAGGCATCCTGTGGCCGCATGGGAAGCCAAGCTGCTGGTGGACAAACTTCAACGACAACGATTTCGGCGACACCCACAGCCTCGTGCTGCTGGTCGATTCGCTCGCTCTTCAGCACACGATCGCGATGCTCGACCCGGGCGCCACCGCAACGACGCTCAATGCCGTCTTGCAGGCCGCCTCCAACGCCAAGCGCGACAGCAAAGCGGGCACGCAGGGCCAGGCCGAAGGCGATGTGCTCGAGAACGTGCTCGATGCCCTGCGCCGCATCGGATGGACCTTATGCCGGCGAGACGTCGGCCAAGATGGAAGGCAACACCTGGCACTTGATGGAGAAGCGCAACGAATTCCACGACCGCATCAATGCACTGACCGACAGCACCGCATTCCGAGCCCTCAGCGGCAAGGTGCGCATCGAAGCGCGACACGATGCCGCTGCGGCACGGACCGACTTCGCAGCCCTGCTGTCCCTGACCACCGGCGCGCCTTTCTCCCTGCGACTCCTCGATACCTCCAGCACCGCGCCCGAGGTCCTGGCGCTGTATGCGGCGCACCGCACGACCTACGAGCAATGGCTGTCCGACCAGGCCGACATCGCGCAAGGCAAGGACCGCAACACACTGAACTTCACCGACCCATACCTCGCCGACCGCGTCGAGATGCTGGACTGGCTGGCCCTGCGCAACCAGCGCAACCTCGAAGGCACGCTCACCGCCGGCATGGCCGGGCGCACGATCGTCGAGAGCATCAGCTTCCAGGACAAGAGCACGGACACGCAGATTCTGCTCGGCACGGCGCAGCCCGAGCAGCGCCGTCAAGTGATCTTTGGTGCCTCGGTCGGTGAGGAACTCGATGGGTTTGGCCTGGCCGACCACCTGTACGGCGGCGGCGGCGACGACAAGCTGCAAGGCCTGGGGGGTAGTGACCACCTCGAGGGCCAGGGCGGCACCGACCACCTGCTGGGTGGCGAAGGTGCGGATCACCTGCTCGGCGGCAGTGGCAACGACACCCTCGAAGGCGGAGCCGGTGCTGACGAGCTGCTGGGTGGCGCCGACAGCGATACCCTCGACGGCGGCACCGGCAACGATCAGCTCTACGGCGGCGCCGGCCAGGACACCTACCGCTTCGGCAGCGACTTCGGCATCGACCTCGTCACCGACAGCGACGGCCAGGGCGCCATCAGCGTGGAAGGCATCGGCATCCTGCCGGTCGGCCAGAAGCTCGGCGACAACGCCTATGGGAGTGCCGACGGCCGGGTCAGCTACAGCCTGGTCGATGCAGGCGCCGGCAAGCGCAACCTGATCGTCAGCTTCGCCGACCGCAGCGGCACCATCACGCTGAGCGACTGGAGCCCCGACGGCAACCTCGGCGTCGCGCTCGACGCACACCCTCCAGCCCGTCACCACCCACACCTTCCTCGGCGACTTCGACAAGAAGACCCACGACGACGACCCCACCCTCGACGGTTCGACAGCTTCGGCAACTACACCAGCAGCGGCGCGGAGTCACCCGGCGCGCTCGACCTCATCACCGGCACGACCGACGCCGACGTCATCTCCGGCCTGGCCGGCGACGACGCGCTGCGCGGTCGCGAAGGCGACGACCACATCGACGGCGGCGAGGGCGCCGACGTGCTGATGGGCGGCCTCGGCCGCGACACGCTGATCGGCGGCGCGGGCACCGATCTCCTCTACGGCTCCGGCGAAGGCGAGCTGACGTATCGGGCGCTGATCGGCTCCGGCGCCCCTTCACAGACCCATCCCCTCCTGATCGGCCGGGGCCTGACCTGGACCCACGACGCCAACGGGCGGGACTCGCAAGGCTTCCTGAAGTACCTATCTCGCCGGGATCCGGCTCGACGAGACCCGAGCCAGCGACGCCGGCAACCTCATCGACGCCGGCGCCGGCGAAGACCTGGTGCCCGCCGGCAGCGGCAGCGACGTCGTGCACGGCGGCGCCGACCGCGACCAGATCTGGGCATGGCCGGGGCGACCAGCTGTTCGGCGACGGCGGCACGACCGCATCTACGGCGACGGCTCCAGCGCCGGCGAGCCCGGACGCGGCCTCACCCAAACCGCCGCCGAGCAGCACGGCGTCGACATCATCGACGGCGGCCAAGGCAACGACTACCTGTACGGACAGGGCAACAACGACATCGTCGAAGGCGGCCCGGGCGATGACCTGCTCTGGGGCGACGAGGCCGACCTCGCCAACACCCCCGCCGCGATCCACGGCAACGACCGGCTCGACGGCGGCGCCGGCGCCGACCAGCTTGTCGGTGGCGGACGCGACGATGTCCTGTGGGGTGGCGACGAGAACGACATCCTGGTCGGCGACGACCACGCCCTGCGCCTCGCACCGCAGTGGCATGGCAACGACCTGCTCGACGGCGGCGAGGGCGACGACTTCCTCTACGGCCAAGGCGGGACCGACCAGTTGCTCGGTGGCGAGGGCGACGACCGGCTGGTGGGCGACGCCGCCGCGAGCGAGCTGGCCGGTGAACACCACCGCGACGACCTGCTCGACGGCGGTGCCGGCAACGACATCCTCGCCGGCAACGGCGGCAGCGACCTGCTGCTGGGCGGCAGCGGCGACGACCAGCTGCAAGGCGATGGCAGCGAGACCGAGCTGGCCGGCAGCTACCACGGCGCGGACCAGCTCTTCGGCGGCGAAGGCAACGACAGCCTGTACGGCGACGGCGGCAACGACCTGCTCGATGGCGAACAAGGCCGCGACACGCTGTACGGCGGGGCGGGCGACGACACCCTGATCGTCGGCGAGGGCGACCACGCCGACGGCGGCGAGGGTGACGACCACTTCGCGGTCAGCGGCAGCGCCACGCTGGTGGGCGGCACGGGGAGCAACCGCGTGCAGGTCGGCGCTGCCACCCGAGTGATGCTGCAAGACGCCGCCGGGCACTGGCAGATCACGGGCGGCCCGGCCGCCGCAGCAGAGATCCGCGTGATCCGCGACAGCACCAGCGGCTACGAAGGCCTGCAGTTCGGCGACACGCAAGTGCTCGCGCCCAGCCTGGTCGCTTCGGGCCTGGAGGTGATCGAACTGACCGACGGCAGCAGCATCGAGCTGGCCGAGCTGATGCGCAGAGCGACCTGGCCTTCCACGACCACCTCCAGGGCAGCGGCCGGCGCCTCGCGACCGGCCGTGCCGACGACGTGCTGTCGCTCGGTGGCAGCGGCAACGTGCTCGAAGCCGGCGGCGGCAACGACACCATCCACCTGCATGCCGGCGACAACACCCTCAGGCAGAAGGCCGGCGACGGGGGTGACCGCATCGTCGTCGACGTACCCGCGGTGTCGGCCGCTTCACCGACGCGGATCGAGCGATGCGGGGCTGGACCTGGGGGCACTGCAGATGCGCGTGCGCACCATCGACGCCATCCAGATGGCCGAAGTAGTGTGGGCCCAGACACCTCCTTCACGGTGGAAGCCGCACGCGGCACGCTCGAAGAAGCGCTGCAGTGCCTGGTCGTGCGCTCGGGCAGCGAAGAACGCAGCCTGTGGAGGACTTCAAGGCAGTGAGCTTGATATCCAAGGTAGCGCGAAGAACGACTACAACCTGCAGGGCACCTCGCACCACGACCGCATCGATGCCGGCGCAGGCAGCGACACCGTCTACGGACAAGCCGGCAACGACCATCTCCTCGGTGGCGCCGGCTGGGACACGCTCTACGGCGGCGAAGGCCACGACCGGCTCGATGGCGGGCTGGATGCCGACAACCTCTACGGCGGCAACGGCAACGACCTGCTGCAAGGCGGTGCCGGCGCTGACCAACTCGACGGTGGGACCGGCGACGACCTTTACGACGGCGGCAGCGAGGCCGACCGCTATGTCGACAGCACCGGCGACGACATCTTCGTGCTGGGCGACGCGGCCAGCGGAGCCGACACCATCGAACTGGTGCCGGGCCTTGCTGGTGCGAACGTGCTGCGTTTCGCCTCGCACACCGTGGCCGAGCTCTCATTCAACTGGGTGCCGGGCGAGTTGCGGGGTGAGCACCGTCGATGGGCAAGCGCTGGCCACCGTGCGCGGCCTCACGACCGAGCACGTGCCCTTCAAGCGAGTCGAGTTTGCGGACGGCAGTGCCTGGGAAGGCGATGCGCTGCTGCAAGGGCTGCTGTCGAATCCGCTAGGGGCGGCGTGTCGCTGGGTGGCACGGGCGACGATGTGCTGGCCGGTGGCGAAAGTCGCGACCTGCTGCTCGGCCGCGGCGGCCACGGCACCTGTTGCAAGGCGGCGCCGGCGACGACGAGCTGCAAGGCGACGAAGGCCATGACGTGCTGCACGGCGGCGCGGGCAACGACCTGCTGGCCGGCGGCGCGGGCGACGATTGGCTCGCGGGCGGCGCCGGACGTCAACCAGCTCGTCGGCGGCAGCGGGCTCGACACCTTCGTGTTGGGCGAGTCCACCGGCAGCTCCGTGATTCGCGACGACGCAGCCGAAGCCAACCGCATCCAGCTGGCGCCCGGTGTGGCGCTCGGCTCGCTGACGACTGAGCTCAGGGGTGGGTCATTGACCGTGAGCGCCCCCGGCGGCAGCGCACTGCAGATCGCCGACTACGGCCAGCAGGCGCAAGGCTACGGCGCCTGGGCGGTGCGCGACGATGCCGGCGCAAGCACCACGCTCGCCGCCCTGGTCGCCGCCATCGCCCCCGACGACAGCCTCTACGGCGGGCCACCGCGCCGCGGCGCTGGCCGAGATCGACGCCAAACGCCCCCAGTGGCAGCAGCAATGGGACTGGGTGCTCGACAACGAGCCCCGCGCGATCGAGGTGACGGGTAACGGCCGCCCTCGGAAGCGAGCCCGATTTCCAGGGACTGAGCGAGCGCGAAGACCACCACACCCGCGGCTATCGGGAGCAGACGTGTCACGCATGCCATTGCCCGCACCGTGCAGGAAGGTGCAGACCGTCACCCCAAACGGAGTACGGCATCGTCGGCTACACCACCGAGCGCCACGCACTGAACGGCGGCTCCGCCTTCCAGGTGCCCGCCGGCGCGAGCGTGAGCTACGAGATGGTCGAGTCCGCCACCGGCATCACCACCTACGCCGTCGTCTCGACCCCCCAATACGGCGCCATCGAACGCAGCGTGCAGCGTGTGGTCGAGCGCATCGAATACGACTACGTCGAAGGCGTGGAAGTCATTCCGACACACACCTCCAACCGCACGAGTCTGGCGGTGGAAGGGACGTCCAAGGCTCCGGCCGGCAACGACCGCATCGAACTCGGCAACGAGGGCAACTGGCCCGGCTTCGGGCGCATCGAAGGCGGTGACGGCAACGACACCCTGCTGGCCCGCTCGCACCTGCGGCCCACCCACTACCTGGAGCAGACCTACTCCCGCCAGCCAGCTCCGCGCCGCAGCTGCAACACCGGCCTGTATCTCGATGGCGGGGCCGGTGACGACACCCTCGGCGCGTCCGACGCCAACGACGTCCTCGTGGGTGGGGCCGGCAACGACGTGCTCGGCGGCGGCGGTGGCAACGACAGTTATGTCGTGGCGGCGGGCCACGATTGGGTCGGGCGACTTCGGCAGCGACAACATCGCCGGCATCGACCAGGTGATCCTGCCGGAGCACGTGACACGCGAGATGCTCGCCATCACGCTGGTGGATTGGCTGCCGCCCGGTGCGCAGGCCTCCCCCGACCGCAGCCCCCTCCAGGCGCTGCGGCTGCAGTGGTCGCCCGACGACTCGGTGACCATCGCCTTGCCGCGCACCGATGCCTATGCCATCGCCAGCCGGGCCTACAGCCCGCCCGCACCGGCCACGCCGGGTGTCGAAGCAGTGGTCGTCGGCGGGCAGAGCGTTGCGCTGGGCGAGTTGCTGGCCGCGGCGGCCTCCTCGGTGTGTCGCAGCCCCTGGGCGATTCACTCGGCAACGACAGCTTGTTGTTCGGCTCCCCCGGCCAGGACGACCTGATCGGCGGCGCCGGAGCCGACCAGTTGCGGGTGGGGCGGCGCGGGCGCCGATCGGCTGGTGGGCGACCGCGCCGTGCTCGGCTCGTCGGCCGGCTTCCTGGGCTCGGGCGAGCGCGGGCACACCTACGACGGGCCCGGCGACAGGCTTCTCCGGCGGGCAGGGCGACGACCTGGATCTGGCTCACGCATGGCAACGACACCATCCGCTTCGAGCTGGGCGACGGCGTGGGCACCTTCACCAGCTGGGGCCGCGACGTGGTGCAGTTCGCCTACGGCGACAGTGACGCTATCGGACTCGGCGAGTACTCGCGCTCGGACCTGCTCGGCAGCGTGCGCGACGCGTCGGTGGACACGGTGCAGTTCGGCCCAGGCATCGGCGAGCAAGACCTGCGTCTGGAGAAGTCGCCCGGCATCGGCGGGCCCGACCACCTGATCGTGCACGTCGGCGAGCAGGGCGACCGGCTGGTCTTCATTCATGCCGGCGAGAGCACCATCAACTTCGAGTTCGACGACGGCGTCCCCACGCCGGCGCCCACCGCCACGGAGGGCGCCGACGTGCTCACCGGCGACGAGGCCGACAACGAGCTGAGCGGGCTGGGCGGCGATGACACGTTGCAGGGCCTCGCGGGTAACGACCGGCTGTTCGGCGATGCGGGCAACGACACACTGCTTGGCGGCGCGGGTGACGACAGGCTCGATGGGGGCACAGGCGCCGACACCTTGGCC
>CAWFRK010000015.1:0-59016 GCA_963818175.1 uncultured beta proteobacterium
GAAGTCTGGGACGACTTAAGCATCGACATGAAGCTGTCGATTATCCGGCTCGTGGTAGATCGCGTCCGGGTGAAGCCGCATCCGGACGGGACAAAGTGGAAACAATGGCGGTTCGACTGGAAGAAGGTTGAGATCGACTGGCGTGGCGGAGTAGTGCCACAAGCTGCGCTATGACAGCCGGATCAGTCACCTTCGCCGGCAGACCCTGAGAGGCCCGCGATTGGCGGACCCAGTCGGCCAGATCAAATGATGTCATCCGCCAGTTTCCCGAGATACCATCTGAGGCCTCGCGCTGGGCTGCACCCTCCGGTTGTCACGGGCCATTAGCGGGCCATTAGCGGGTGACGTCGATGAGCTGGACGGGGACTGGCTCGATGCAGTTCATCTGCGTGGTCCCCGTGGGGCGAGATCATGCGGGCGGGCGATCTGGAGGGTCTCGGCGGAACGCCCGCGGTGCGCTTCGTGACTGGATCTGTTTGCTCCCTTGACATCGCTGGGGCCGGAGTTGAGCGCCGCACGCCGCGACCGTGCGTCAACAGGTCGCTGGACGAGGGCTGCGCCGGTTCGGCTCCGGGTACTGGCCCGATCTCGCGACCGGGATCGCGTCCGGACAGCAGGCTCCGCGATCGCGTCCGCGGACCATCGCGGGCTGCAATGCCCAACCCAAGCACTTGTCGAGGCGACCCGGCACCCTCGGCGTCGACAGCCCGCCCAGCCGAGCTCAGCGGCGCGACGCAAAAGCCGGACCACCCCGGCCACCGTCTCCGCGGTGTCAGCATCCATACGTTGCCGGCTCATTCACCCTCCCGTTGCCCCGCACACGCGATGCCATCGAGCCAGAAAGGACGCCTGACGGCACGAACAGCGCGTATCTGTGGAAAACCTGTCGTCCTGCGATCCCTAAGGCATCGCCAAGAACGCTGGCGGTCGCAGTCTCGGAGCGCGCTCGGCCATCCCGGTGCATGTTGGCCGCGGCACCGCCCATGCTGATCACTTCCTTGTTTATCTCGGTTGGGCTGTTACGACGACTCTGCCGTATAAGAGTCGCGCTTCGGCATGGACGAGTGGGACCTGGGGGAAGCTGGCAACCACGGCGGTCGCTGCCTGCGCGCAGTGCGGAGGATCGGCCTAGGCAGCCAGCAAGGCCTCGGCCCTCCCGCGGGAGGTTCTTCCCGGCCAAACTCAGCACCGATATACAACAAACGATGTGCGATGGGCGAGGGTGTCGTATTGGGAGTGCGCCGGAGCATGTGTCGGTCGCCGTCAACGTGGCGAGCGAAGCAGTTGGCGGAAGATGTGCAGCGAGCGGCCGCCGGATGGGGCCAGATACAATTCCCAACACACACACGCACTACTTAACAATCATGAATATATTTTCCGTGGGTCGCAGGTTGAGTGCATGGGGCAGGTGTGGGATGAAGGATTGCGCGAGCCCGGGCAGCTGATATTTCTTTCGGCGACGAGTCCGTGGACAGCCGAGGTCGGGTCGCACAGCGCCGCCCAGGTTCGCTCGGTGACCTCCGGGGTGAGCTCGGCCCGGTCGAAGTCGAGATAACCCTGCCACAGCGGTTCCCAGCGATCTCGGTCGTCCACTCGGATCGGTCTGATGGTCATTTCGCTGCTGATGTGGCACCTCCGGTTATTCGCTCGATGAAGCCCCAGCGGAATCGTGTCCGTCCTGGATTTCGTGCCGCTGAGTGGCTCTGATCATGCCGTGAGCATCGCCGGTTCGGCTACCTCTACCTCCCAGCGCGGTGTCCGTGGCCGCGCGACACGTGAACGTATCGTCTCCCCCGATCAGGCCGTTGAGCTGGACGCGAGCGCCGCGGCCACGACGCCGACAGGGTTGCCGCTCTGATGGCTGAGCGAATGGCCAAGCCGGTCGATGCATCGCGCGCTTATCGGCCGCTGCCGCCCGGCGGGTCGTGCGCAAGTTGGCGTAGCCGGGTGACCTCCCGCACCGTAGGCGCCACTGCCGCACCACTCGACCGCCTCGCGGACCGACAGGCCCTCGTCGTCGGTCATCGTCTGCAGCGCCTGCCCGGCGCGCCTTCCGCGTCGCGGACGCGGCGTCGCGTTCACCGAGTGCGGTCAGCACGGCGACCGCCAGACCCTCGAGCCGGCGTTCCCGGTCGGCCCGTTGTTTGCGCAGTACCGCCTGGGCATCCAACGCCGACCGCCGCGCCGCCTGCCTCACCGACTGCTGACTCATCACCGTCTCCCTCATCGACACTTTGCCCTTTCACTCAGCCCTAAGCACGCTGCCGACGAGTCGAGCGGTCATCACCGACGATCTCGACCTGCTTCACGTACCCCCAGCCGATTTCAAGATCCGATGTGCCACACACCTGATGCACCGTCGGAAGTAGCTCCGGGTCGGCCTGACCGCCCGGGCGGCGTGTACCCCCTTCGGGTGGGTGTGACGATGAGCATGCACAAGCTCACAGCGGGGTCCGGGTATGACTATCTGACCCGGCAGGTCGCGGCGCTGGATGCGACCGAGAAGGGTCACACCGGGCTGGCGTCGTACTACACCGAACGGGGTGAGACGCCGGGGTGTGGATCGGTTCCGGCTTGGACGGGATCGACGGCCTGACCGTCGGCGACCCGGTGACCGCCGAGCAGATGCGAGCGTTGTTCGGCTGCGGTCTGCATCCGTTGGCCGAGCTCCGCCAGCAGCAGCTGGAAGGGCCGGACCTCACCCAACGCGACTTCCAGGAGGTGACCCGGCTGGGCGTGCCGTTCAAGATCGTCGATGGTGACGTCAGCCCGTTCCGGCTCGAGGTGGCCAAGCGCATCGCGGCGATCAATACGGCGGCCGGCCTGCCGGCGGACGCGCCGCTGCCGGCTGCAGATCGGGCGCGGGTGCGGACCGAGGTGGCCCGGGAGTTCTTCCTGGCCGAGCATGGCCGGGAGCCGATGGATGCCCGGGAGCTGGCGGGACAGATCGCGAAAGACTCCCGGCCGCGGACACAGACAGTTGCCGGCTATGACCTGACGTTCTCCCCGGTGAAGTCGGTGTCGACCTTGTGGGCGGTCGCCGATCCGGCGGTGGCGGCGGTGATCGAACGGGCCCATCAGGCCGCGGTCCAGGACGCGTTGACGTTCATCGAGAAGCATGCCCTGTTCACCCGGACCGGGCCGCAAGGGATCCGGCAGGTCAACGTCCGAGGCCTGGTCGCGACCGCGTTCACCCACCGGGACAGCCGGGCCGGCGACCCGGATCTGCACACCCACGTCGCGGTCGCGAACAAGGTGCAGACCCTCGACGGACGCTGGCTGTCCATCGACGGCCGGGTGCTGTTCAAGGCCAACGTTGCCGCCTCGGAAACCTACAACACCGCGCTCGAGCAGCACCTCCGCGAGACGCTTGGGGGTGCGGTTCGCCGAACGGCCCGGCACCGACCCGGCGAAGCGGCCGATCCGGGAGATCGTCGGTGTCGACCCCCGACTGAACCAGCGCTGGTCGACCCGCCGTGCCCACATCAACACCCGCCGCGGCGAGCTGGCGATCCAGTTCCAGCATGATCATGGCCGGCCACCGACCCCGGTGGAAGCGTTGCATCTGGCCCAGCAGGCGACATTGGAGACCCGCGACGCCAAGCACGAACCCCGATCCCTGGCTGAGCAACGCACAACCTGGCTCGACGAGGCCGCAGCAGTGCTGGGCGGCCGTGGCGCCGTCGCGTCGATGGTGCGGACGGCGCTGGCACCGCCCGCCGAGACCGCTACGATCGTCGACGCCCGCTGGGTCGCCCAGACGGCTGATCACATCCTGACCGTTATGGAGGAAAGCCGCTCGACCTGGCAGATGTGGCATGTCCGGGCCGAAGCACAACGGCAGGTCCGCACCACCGACGTGCCCGCTGAGCATGCCGCGCGCTGGTGGACCTGCTGGTCGATGAGGTGCTCGATCGTCGGTCTGTTGCCCTGGCCGCACCGGCTGACAGCATCGAGGAACCGGAGGTGTTGCGGCGGGTCGACGGGTCCTCGGTCTACACCGTCGCCGGCGCCGACCTCTACACCTCGCAGCGGATCCTCGACGCCGAGGCACCGCCTCGTCGCCGCGGCCGGACGTCGCGACGGTGCGGCCGTCGACGCAGGCGGCGGTGGATCTGGCCTTGCTCGAGATGGCGGCGAACGGCACCGCACTGGATGCTGGGCAGGCGGCACTGGTCCGCCAGATGTGCACCTCCGGGGCACGGCTGCAGCTCGCGATCGCCCCCGCCGGCGCCGGCAAGACCACCGCCATGCGCGCCCTCACCCTCGCCTGGACCCAAGACGGCGGCCAGGTGGTCGGCCTGGCCCCGTCCGCCGCCGCGGCCGCCGTCCTCGCGCGAGCAAACCGGCATCCGCACCGACACCCTCGCCAAGCTCACCTGGTCCCTGCGAGCACGGCGATCTGCCGGACTGGGCGGCAGCGGATCGGGCCGTCGACCCTGGTGATCATTGATGAAGCCGGGATGGCCGACACCCTCTCCCTCGACACCGCCGTCCAGTTCGCCATCGGTCGCGGTGGCGAGTGTCCGGCTGGTCGGTGATGATCAACAGCTCGCCGCGATCGGCGCCGGCGGCGTCCTCCGCGACATCAAACACACCGCACGGTGCTCTGCAGCTGACCGAGCTGCACCGCTTCACCGACCCCGCCGAAGCCGCACGCGACGCTTGCCCTCCGCGACGGTGACCCGAAGTCGCTGGACTTCTACCTGATCACGGTCGCGTCCATGTCGGCGACCTCGCCACCACCACCGAGGACGCCTTCACCGCTTGGGCTGCGGACCGGGCGGCCGGGCTGGACGCGATCATGCTCGCCCCCACCCGCGATCTGGTCGCCGAGCTCAACCGCCGCGCCCGAAACCACCGCCTCAACGGCGACGTCCCGAATGCGGTGGTGCGGCTGGCCGACGGGAACCAGGCCAGTGCCGGGGACGTGATCATCACCCGCCGCAACGACCGCCGACTCCGCCTCACCGCCACCGACTGGGTCAAGAACGGCGACCGCTGGACCATCACCGAATCGGCAGAGAACGGCGACCTGACAGTCCGACATAACCGCAGCCGGCTCACCGTCCGGCTGCCCGCCGACTACGTCCGCGACTCGACCGGTCTCGGCTACGCCAGCACCATCCATGCCGCCCAAGGCGTCTCCGCCGACACCATGCACGGGCTCGCTCACCGGGCAGGAGTCACGCCAGCAGCTGTACACCATGCTCACCCGCGGCCGGGCCGCCAACCACCTCTACCTGCAAGTCGTCGGCGACGGCGACCCGCACACCGTCATTCGACCCGACACCGTCGCACCCCGCACCCCGACCGAGATCCTGCACCAGATCCTCGCCCGCGACGACGCGCCCCGCCTCGGCCACCACCCTGCTGCGAGAACTCAGCGACCCGGCTGCCCGGCTGTTTGACGCCGTTCGGCGCTACACCGACGGGCTCCATGTGGCGGCCGAGCAGCTCGTTGGACCCCAGATCGTTCAGATGCTCGACGGCCGAGCCGACCAGGTCGTCCCCGAACTCACCAGCGAGCCGTCCTGGCCGACGCTAAGAGCACACCTCCTCGCTTTGGCGGCGGAGACCGGTGAGCACCCACTCCTCCACCTGCACACAGCCGCCGCCGGTCGCGAACTCCACACGGCAGGCAGACATGGCCGCCGTGCTGGACTGGCGCCTCCCAGAACCCGCAGCCACCGACCCAGGGCCGCTTCCTTGGCTTCCCGGCATTCCACAAGCGCTCCATGATCATCCCGTTTGGGGCCAATATCTGGCGAAGCGGTCCCAACTAGTTACCGACCTCGCCAATCAGGTCCGAGGTCACGCCGGCCAAGACGAAACCCAGCCTGTGTGGGCGCCGCCGGGCAGCCGCCCGAACCTCGCCATCATCGGTGAAGTCGCCGTGTGGCGGGCCGCCAACGGCATCCACCCCAGCGACCCACGACCAACCGGAGCAGGACAGCTGCAGACAGCTTCCGCCCTCTGGCAACACCACCTCGACCGCAATCTCGCCCGAGGCAGCGACGACAACATCGGTCGTCTTGACATCCCAGAGCGCCCGCCTGCTCCAACCTCACGTGATCGCCGACACGAAGATCGACAGCGCCTGCCCCAACCACCCGCGGTCCGCCCGAACTCGCCACCCCGCGCCGGCCTTAGAAGCCCCCCGCCAAGTCGAGGACGTTGAGCGCGGATGGTTGTCGGCGGACGCGACAGGCGGGCGATCTCCCGAGCGTAATCCCTCTCGACCTGCCGGCGTTTGGCGTCGTCGCGGTCTCGCTGCTGTGCCCAGGTCTTGTCCGCTTGCCGTCGTCGCTCGCTCTGGCGGTCCCACGCGCGCTGCTCGTCCCGTAGCGCGGACTACAGGGAGACCCGCTTCGAGTTGAGCGAAAGCTCGTTCGTCGCGATCTTGCTGTCTCGAACACGCTGGATGACGTCTGCTCGTCTCCTCAGGAGGTCACCGTGTCCACACCAGCCGCCGACGACCCGTCGGCGTTCCCGGTTGCTGGAGATTCGAGGCCGGTTCCGGGAGTCCCGGGCCCGCAGCGAGCACAGACCAATGGCGCGGGCACGAAGGGACCGACACGCCCGGTCGCGGTTGGCAAGCTCAATCCGCTTCTCGCGCTTTTGGGCCTGCTGGGCTTTCGCCACCGACGGTCGGGCTGCGTGGTTTCGCCGCGCTCCCACTCGGGCTGCTCCTGGGCTCGTGCCGGTCCGCTGCTGGCATGCCCGACATGGGCAGCTGGAGTTCGGGCTGCTCCGCCATCCGCTGCGCCGCGAGCTTCGCCCCTACCTGTTGCAGGCCGCTAACCACTGGCTGTTCTGGGGCCTGTTCGGCGCCATCGCCATCGCCACCCCCACCTTCACCCTGCTCACCGGCCCGCTCGGGCTGCGGCTCAGCCCGGAGAAGACCGCACCTCGAGCGACGTCCTCGCGACCTCGATCGGAACTGTGACGGTGGGGGACGACGACGGTGGGCCCGCCGGCCCGGGGCCCCATACCTTGTGCCCACCGCGACCTTAGGCCACCGCCCGCTCAGGCACCTGGAGGAACAGGTGGCTCCCTCCGCCCTACGTCAACGGTACCCAAGTCGGCGGGGCCTCGTCCCGGCAGGGATATCTGCCTCCTACCTCTTCTTCTGAGCCGGATCTTGAATCGCTGTAGCAGCGTTCTGGCCGTTTGAGAAATCTTCGGGTACCTAGGTCGCCTGATCTCGGATGGCCTCGGCTTGTCCCAGGTCGGCGCGCGGTGGGCTCGGCCGGGGGTTCTTAGCGGATCGGGCCGCCCCGGGGAGCCGGTTTGTCGCTGGTCGGGTTGGGCGCAGATGTGTCGTCGGGTACAAGCGACAAGACCAGGGCTGTCTCCGTAATCGCCCAGCGCGAGGTCAGAAACCCGGGATGGGCGGCGGGAGCCGGTCGAGCGGAGCCCTGAGCTCTTCGCTAAACCGACCGCGCGCCCATTGTCGACGCCCACCCAGTAGTACAGCTGCCGATAGCCCTCGCGGCTCGCCAGGGCCGCGGCTCCCTCGACGAGTCGCCAGGACACGCCCGTACCGCGTGCCTCAGGGACGACATACAACCCTAAGATCTCACCCGCCGAGAGCTCCGCGACGTACGGTCCCAGACTGGCGATCCCTTCCGGACGCCCATCGCGTGCGGCGAGGAGCAGGTGGGAGCGGTCCATCCGATCACGCCAGAACTGCTCGTCCTGGTCGGCCTCATCGGCCAGCTGTGCCGAGAACGATGCGGGAGACTCCTCCAGGGCGCGTAACCGAACGTCCCTGTACAGCGGCCAATCACTCTCATCCAGCACCCGAACCGTTATCTCGGCCATGCTCCATGGTGTCACCTTGCTGAGATCGGGACCGCACGACTGCGCCAGGCTGATGGTCACCGGGGTCAGCCGGCTGCCCGGCGGGACAAGGTGACACGCCCGCTGCTTCCGCTCTTATGACTGACCCGCTAAGCAGATCGATCGGCTGAGGCTTGATGCGGTTCTGCGACGCCAGGCCACGTGCCTCACCATCGCTTATGGAGTACCGAAACCACGGGATTCCTGTGGATCTGACACCGACAACCATGGTGCTGCATCTGCAGGCCAGAGCTGTCCCGCCGATTCGAGTTTGTGTGGACGACAAGACGACCACCATGCATGGGGGCCACACCTACCGGTTCACGCTCGACACCTCAGGCAGCGCCTCGCGCTACCCCGGGCGTTCGCTCATTCCGCGGGAGGCGGCCCCACAGCCCGTCCAGTGATCTTTTCGGGCGCGACCATGATGAACAAGTTGCGGGCGCCGGCCCAATGAACGGGCCGTCCTCCACAACGAGGTCAACGTGTACTCCCGCGTCACCCGTTCCGCAGATCCCAGGACCAAGACACTCCAGCCCGACTCCCGCTCTCCGTCGATGTCATCGATCTCGAATGCGACTCGCGTGTGCCGTTCGAGCGAGGACAGTACACCGAACGGTGACGTACGAAAGACAATGGCCCCGGCGTAGTAGGCGTAGGTCACCGGCAAGATCTGCGGTCCAGTAGGCGCATTCACACCCACTCGGCCGGCCTTGTGCTCAGCCAACAGCCTCTCGCACTCTGCCAGCGACAGCTCTCCGAAATGGCTTGTTGATCCTTCAACCCTGGTCACCTAACACATCTTGCTCTACTGCCCGGCCGACGGAAACCACCCCATCCCTGATCGCTAGGCCAACCTCGAGGGAGCCTGAAGGTGTGTGAGTTCCAGCAACGTGGCCGGAGCCCGGAGAACGGATGGCAGAGATGTTGAATTCCTCAAAGTAATTGCTTCTCTGCGGAATCCTTAGTCGATCACGGCCTGATGCTCACAATTTCGATTCCGCCCGCCCCAGCCCTAGTCCGCTGTGGGCAGAGCGCGGATGCTGCTGTGGAATGACCGCGACCGGACAGGTGGCCCGATCAAGTACGGCACGGGCAACCGAGCGGATCCAGCGGGCCCATTCTCGGCCGCGGTAGGGGCTGCCGACGACCAGCAATTACACGTCAGCCGACACTGTGTCAACTGTGTCGCGGGGGCGCACCAGCTAGCAGCAGGGTGTCTACGTCGATGTCGGGGTTGTCGGCCTTCCAGCCGGCCAGGATCTCGGCCAGAGTTGAGCCTGGTGTCCTGCTCGCTTGACGACAGTTCGGCCAGCGGTGCCGAGTGCACCACGAGCACCGGAACCTGGCGCAGGCTCGCCTCGGTGAAGGCAAAGCCGAGGGTGCTCGAGGACGGATGGAGCCCATCGACAGCCACGGCTATTGGGCGGCGGTCGTCGGCTCGCGCTGCCCAGCCGCGAGGCACAGCCACCACGGGATGCCGGGACATGCTGGCGACCGTGCTCGCGGTGCCGAACGGCATGTGCCCGCCGAGCGCCGGATGATCATGACCAAGCACCGTGAGCTCCGCCTCCTCGGACAACCGGGGCAGCAGGGACTCCGGAGTGTCGATCTCGATGAGCTGGTCGAGGTGCATCGTGGGCGGCACAGTCAAGGTGCCTGCGGCCTTGTCGAGCATCGCTTGGCGCTCCTGACGCCCCTGCGCGATAGCAACTGCCGCCCGGGGCGGCAGGAAGGCACCTCGTAGGCGTGGACCAGCAGCACGTCATCGTTCCGCAGCGCGGCTTCTCGCACCGCCCAATGGGCGGCTGCCCCAGCCTCGGCCGAGTCGTCCACCCCGACAATGATCATCCGGCGGCTGGTGGCAGTGCGCTCCACCTGCAGCGCTCACGAACATCGACCTCCTTGCCCTCCACGATCCCATAGTGGCCAGCGTCAGTATCGGCAGATCATGATCATTGGTCGTCAATCATCGGGACCTTCGTCCCGGGCAATGAGGGGGTTTTGGCTTGTGGTCCGCGGGATTGGGTCCAACGCCTCTGCCCTTTGGTGACCTGGCGGCATACGGTGACAGCGAGTCTGGAGAGGTGAGGACATGGATCTTGCCGAACGCCTGACCCTCTTCCGGCGGGATTACCCCTACCGCAACATCACCGTGCGCGGCACACCGTGGCGCGACCGAATGGGCGGTGTTCCAGACGGCCCGACCGCGCCGCTCCTCCCTGGAGCAACCATGGTGCCCGACCCGTTCTTCCTCGTGATTGAGGCACTCGGCAGCGGTACCGCATGATCGCGGCAGCCTATCCACCAAATAAAACTATGGCCGCACTTGTCAGGGTCGCCGCCATCCTGTACGCCGAGCACGACCAGCTGAGCATGAAGTTCGAGGACGACACGGACGACACCGCCCCGACACGTACCACTGGGAAGACGACCGGAGGCGCAGTTTCCTTCCTCGCCCGGTCGCCGGCTCCTGAACCAGCCCGATCGGCACCCGGGCTGCGCGCAGCAGCGGGGCGATGCCCACCGTACCTTGTACAACCCACAATGGCCTGAACCGCGGTTCAAGTGGATCACCCGGTTCAGGTGACCTCGATCTATACCTGAGCCAGCATGAAGGTCGCTGCCCAGACTGCCGCTGGCATGTGGAGCTGCAAGGTCACCGCTACGACTGCTCCCATTCCAAGATCAAAAGCTAGGCCAAGCCAGAATGGCGTCATCAGCGGCAACCGCCCTCACTGCGTCGACGCGATGAGTTGCGATGGTGTCGTGCGTGAGAATCTACGCCGACTCAAGTGGCGAGTCTCACTTCGAGGATCTCGATATCCCGCGTCCAACTCCTCTTGCCAGTACTCCTTGTGGTCAGGAGGCGTCGATCACCGCTGACTGTTCACGAGGCAGTCCACGACCCTGGACCACCGAGACTGGTGCCGGGGCAAAGACGTGACCCAAAACTGCATTAGGATTCGGCCTTGATCGAATTGCTGCCGGTGAAGCGCACGTCCCAGTAGCGGCGCGGCGCGGCGCGCCGGCTGCCCGCGCCGCAGGCACAGGGTGTGCGGCGGGCGGCAGCTTCAGCGCCGATGCGTACACCGTGCGCGGCTCCGGCACGTAGCCCAGCGCGAAGTAGTCTTCCACCGCCCGAGGATCGATCTCGCGCGGCAGCCCGCCATGCGCCAGCAGCGACTTGAGCTCCGAGCCGAACAGCAGCATGCCGTCGGGCAGCTGCGCGTAGTACAGCGGCTTGACGCCGAGCCGGTCGCGCGCGAGGAACAGCGTCTGCGCGCTTCTCGTCCCACAGCGCCGAAGGCGAACATGCCGCGAAAGCGCTCGACGCAGGCCTCGCCCCAGGCTTCCCAGGCGTGCACGATGACCTCGGTGTCGCTGCGGGTGCGGAAGCCGTGGCCGAGCGCGGTCAGCTCCGGGATCAGCTCGTGGTAGTTGTAGATCTCGCCGTTGAACACCACGACGACCGAGCCATCCTCGTTGAAAAGCGGCTGCTGGCCGGTGGCGAGGTCGATGATGGACAGCCGCTTGTGACCGAGTCCGATGCCCGGGTGCGAAGTGCATGCCGGTCTCGTCAGGGCCGCGATGGTGCTGGGATTCGTTCATGCGCAGCAGCGCATCGCGGCTCGATGCCGCGCTTGCCGCGCGAATCCCAGATGCCGACGATGCCGCACATGGATATTGTCCTCAGTTCTGGAGCTGGCCTGCGCGTGACGCGCGCGCCGCCCTGCGCCAGCTGTTGTTCGTACAGGTCGCCGTAGGCCGCCACCATGGCCGTCGAGGCTGAAGCGCTGATTCGCACTCGCGCGCGGGCCGCGCGTCCGCGCGCCCTGGCAGCCTCGGGGTGCTCGAAGTCGTCGAGCAGCGCGCGCGCCAGGGCCTCGACGTCCTGCGATGGAACCAGCCGGCCGGTCATGCCGTCGTCGAGCAGCTCGGGGTTGCCGCCCACCCGGTGGCGACGACGGGCAACGCGCTGGCCATGGCCTCGAGCATGGTGTTGGAGATGCCCTCGGCCATGGAGGGAAGCACGAAGGCGTCGAGCCCGCGCAGCACCTCGGGCACGTCGTTGCGCGCGCCGGCGAGCCAGGCCCGGTCGGCCACGCCGCCACTCGCGCAGCACGCGCCTCGATCTCGGCGCGCAAGGGCCCTTCGCCGGCCATCACCAGCCGCATGCGCTGCGCGCGCCGCGGGCGAGAGCGCAAGTGCGCGCACGAAGGCGCGCGCCAGCAGCACCTGGTTCTTGATGGCCTGCAGGCGACCCACCGTGCCGACCAGCCACAGTGCTCGCCGGACGTGAAGGGCGACCCGCGCAGCGCGGCGCGCGCCGCCGCGCGCCGGGCCGGAAGCGCTGCGTGTCGACGCCGTTGTAGATCTGCGCCATGCGCTCGGGGGCGACGCCGACGTGGTCGAGCAGATAGCGCCCGATGTGGCGCGACAGCGCGATGTACTGATGCACGAAGGGTCGGAAGGCGCGGCGGATCAGCCTGTACTTCTGGCTTGGCCCGTCGGGGTCGCTGGCTGTTCCAGCCGTGCTCGCCGTGGATGCGCACCGGCACGCCGGCCAGCATGCGGCGGGCAGGCTTCATCTCCAGCGCCGCGAGGTTGCGCGTATGCACGATCGCCGGCCGCATGTCGCGCAGCAGCCGCCACATGCGGGGCAACATCCACAGCGCCTGCCCGGGCGGCTTGTTCAGCGCGACGAAGGAACGTCGTCGCGCTCGATGCGACGGCGGAACTCGGTGATTTCCGTCAGCGCGACGATGCAATGGCGAAAGCGGTCGCGCCGGCAGGCGGTTGATCGAGGTTGACGACGCCGTTCTCCAGCCCGCCGATGTCGAAGCGATGCAGGATGTGGGCCACCAGGGGCCGAGGGTCGGATGTCATCGCTGTACGCTCGCAGTTCAGCCCAGGTGCCGGGCCAGCAGCGGGCCCAGCGCGTTGACGACGCCGCGCGGCAGCCTGCGCCACAGCTCGATGGCCGCGCCGGTACTTCGGGTTGGCAGGGTTGTTCTGCGGCACCGATTCGCGCGTTGTAGAGCCGGTACTCGTAGTGCAGCGGCTCGGGCTCGAAGCCCCAGTTCTTCTTGAAGTCGAACGAGCCCGTGTCGCGCTTGGAGCGGCCGTAGTCGAACATCCGGATGCCGCGCTCGCAGGCCCGGCGCATCAGCTCCCAGTACTTGAAGTCGTTGGCCGCGAGCTCGCGCGCGGCGGGGATGTCGCCGGCGTAGTAGGGCAGCACCTCGTCGCGGAAATAGAAGGACATCACGCCCGACACGGCCTGCCCGTCGGGGCCGAGCACGGTGAGCACCTCGCAGTCGTCGCCGAACACGCGCCGCAGCGCGCGAAAGTACGCGCGCGAGTGCGGCGGCGTGCCGTGGCGGTGCAGGTTGTCGGCGTACAGCTCGAAGAAGCGCTCGACGTCCGCATCGATCTCGCTGCGCAGCTGTCGCTGGATGCCCTTGCGCACCATGGCGCGCTGCTTGCGCGGGATGGCCAGCAGGTTGGCTTCGGCGTCGGCCAGCAGGGTCTTGCGAAACGTGACGTAGAGGTCCTGGCGGGGCCAGTCGGGCTGCGTGGCGACGCGGTTGCGCAGCTCGAGGTGCTGCGACGCCGAGCCGCGCCCGAGCTCGACGGCGGCGTCGATGCAGCGCCTGCCTCGCCTCGGCGTCGATGGCCGCGACGCCGCCGTAGACGGCGAAGGGCAGCGACACGAGGCAGTGGCCGAACAGCAGGCTGCGCATCTGCGCCAGCGGCAGCACGCCGGCGATCGCGTCCGCTGCGCTCGGCCAGCAGGTAGTGGGTGCGGTGGCGCAGAACACCTCTCGTAGATCTCGCGCCAGCCGACGCGGTGGAAGAAGGTGGCTTCCGGAGCAGCCGAAGACGAAGTCGCTCCCAGCGCTCCCGGTCGTCCTCGCGGCATGGCGCGCACGGTCAGGTGCGTCCGTTCGGCGCAGTCGGCAATTCGGCGGGCTTCATGCGCTCAGTCCAGTTCGAAGACCTCGTCGACGCGGCCCCAGCGGAAGTCGCCAAGCAGGCGGCTCAGCCGCGATTCGGTCTTGTCGAGGTTGAGGTAGTGGCGAAAGCGCGTCTTCAGGCTGGTGCCCGGCACGCGCGGCTGGCCGGGATCGATCTCCCAGGGATGAAAGTAGAAGATCGCCGGCCGCTGGTCCATCGGCGTTGACGCGCTCGAGGGCCCAGCGGCTGAGCGCGTACGGAGCCAGCCGGAAGTAGCCGCCGCCGCCGGCCGGCAGGTTGCGACCGAGCAGGCGCGCGGTCGTGACCGGGATCTCGATCAGGCCCGGGACGCGCCTCGTAGGCGAAGCGCGGCGCATCGGGCATGCCGTAGTGGTCGTGCCGAACGGGATAGACGCTGGAGCTGTAGCGATAGCCGGCCTCCTGCAGGCAGTCGAAGGCCCAGAGGTTGCGCGTGGCCGATCGAGAAGCTCGGCGCCCGATAGCCCCGCACCGAGCTGCCCGCCGATGTCTTCGAGCAGGGACTTGGCGCGCCGCACGTCGCTGCGCGAAGGCGGCGCCGGTTCTGCTCGCGTCGCCCGCTGGTGGCCGTAGCCGTGGCTGGCCAGTTCGTGGCCCTGCGGCGACGATCTCGCGCACCAGACGCGGATAGCGCTCGGCGATCCAGCCGAGCGTGAAGAAGGTGGCGCGCGCGCCGCGCTGCTCGAACAGGTCGAGCAGGCGGTCGACGTTGCGCTCGACGCGGCAGGGCCGCTGCGTCCCAGCTGCGCGCGGTCGATGAAGGGCGCGAACGCCGAGACCTGGAAGTAGTCCTCGACGTCGATCGTCAGGGCGTTCAGCAGAGGCGCGTGGTGTCGCTCGCTGGCGAGCGTTCATGCGAACCACGCTCGCACTTCGCGCATGCGCGCGCGCCGCGCCAGCCAGGCGGACAGGTGCGTGGCGATGCGCCCGGCGGCGTGGCCGTCCCACAGCTCCGGCGTGCGACCGCGCTTGCCGCCGTCGCGCAGGATCTCGTCGACGCAGGCCAGCACCACGCCGCGCGTCGCGCGGCACGAGCGTGTTGGTGCCCTGCTCGACCGTGATCGGTCGCTCGGTGTTCTCGCGCATCGTCAGGCACGGCACGCCGAGCGCGGTGGTCTCTTCCTGCACGCCGCCGGAATCGGTCAGCACCAGGCGCGCCTGGCGAGCAGGCCGACCATCTCCAGATAGCCCTGCGGCGGCAGGCAGCGCGATCGCGCAGCGCGGCGAGCCGCTCGGCGAGGCCGAGCCGCTCGATGTTGGCGCGCGTGCGCGGATGCATCGGCCAGACCAGCGGCAGCCGCTCGCTGACCCGGCGCAGGATGTCGAGCAGCTCGCGCCAGGCAGCGCGGGGTCGTCGACGTTGGACGGCCGGTGCAGCGTGACGACGCCGAAACCCGGCGGGATGGCGACGCAGGTCCGCCGGCGCACCCTCGCGCGCCAGCGTCGCCGCCGGCTCGACGGCCCTGGGCAAGGCCGCATGCAGCGAGTCGATCATCAGGTTGCCGACGAAATGCACCCGGTCGGCCGCGATGCCCTCGCGTGCGAGGTTGTCGTGGGCGCTGCGCTCGGTCGTGTAGAGCAGGTCGGAGATCTGGTCGGTCAGGACGCGGTTGATCTCCTCCGGCATGCCGCGGTCGAAGCTGCGCAGCCCGGCCTCGACGTGCACCACCGGCGACGCCCATCTTGGCCGCGACCAGGGCGCAGGCCAGCGTCGAGTTGACGTCGCCGACGACGATCACGCACGACGGCCTGGTCTCGCTCGACCACCGGCTCGAAGCGCTTCATCACCTCGGCCGTCTGCACCGCGTGCGAGCCGGAGCCGACCTCGAGGTTGACGTCGGGCGCGGGCAGCTCGCAGGTCGGCGAACAGCCGGTCGTTCAGCGCGAAGTCGTAGTGCTGGCCGGTGTGGACCAGCACGCCTGCGGCAGGCCGGGCGTGGCTGCGGAAGGCGCGCAGCAGCGGCGCCATCTTCATGTAGTTGGGCCGTGCGCCGACGACGCACAGCAGCGGGCCGGTCCAGTCCTTGCGATGCAGTCGGTCGTTCATGCGCAGCCTTCTTCAAGTTGTCTGGTGAATCTTCTAGAACCTGTGGTCGAGGCCCACGAAGACCGCGTACTCGTCGCTGTCCTCGCCCACGAGGAAGTCCAGCCTGGCGGTAGCGGGTGCCCCCGATGGCGGTGGTCCTGGGAGAGAGCTGGACGTTGAGCTGCAGCTAGCGCACCGGTCTGCGTCGACTCGTTGGCGACGACGGCATCCAGGGAACGGATGCGGCGCCAGTCGATGGACGCACTCAGGCTCGTCTGCGCGGCGATCTTGTGGGCCACGGTGAACGCCCCGCCGTACTGGACGTTGTTGCTGACGGGGCTGCCGGTGCCAAGAAGCAAGTCGGATTCGACCGCGTCGCGCGTCTTCACGTAGAAGCCGCTGAGTGCGGCGGAGCTGCGCGTGCCGAGCCAGGCCACGCTGGCCGTGCGCGAGTCGACCACGCTGAGGCGCTGTGCATAGATGGTCGTCGGCCCGACGCGTCGCGTTGGGCAAGCCCTTGCTCGCGATGAAGTCCTGCACCACGCGCGCGCGCTCCACGGGGTCGGGGAAGCGCGTCGTGAACATCGCGTCCACCAGCGTCTGCACGTTGTTGCTGGGCGGCAGGCTGAACAACTCCTGCGGCGCGGTGTTGATGCCGCGCGAGAGCGCGAGGTTCCAGGCCAGTCGCGGCATCCGGTGCGAGAACTCGAGGTTCCAGCCAGTGCCGAAGAACCGGTCTTCGACAAAGCCGGCAAGCGTACGTGCGCTCGGAGGGCTGCCACCTGAATTCGACACCGTAGATGCCGCATGCCGATCCTCGCAGGAGACGAGGTTGGTCTGTTCATAGCCGCCTCGCAGGCCCACGCGCAAATCGTCGGTGAGCCCATAGCGGGGGATCAGCCGGGCGACGTCGAGGGTGAGATCGTCCTGAAGGCTGTTCGTCGTAGTGGGTGTCGGACCGCTCCGCCTCCAGCCGCGCGCCAAAGGGGACAGGCTCGCGCTCGAGAGAGAACGTGTGGAAGCCGAAATATCCGGCCGCCGACGGGGAAGCCAGGCTGGCCTGGCTGGCGTCGTCTTCGGTCCAGGTGTTGTCGCTGCGCAGGCGAAAGCGCGTCCGCCCGTCGAAATCGTGCTCGATGTAGGGGCTGAGGCGACCCTGGGCGGTCGACAGTGTGTTTGCGGTGGGACCGCCGCTCGCGCGGCGGCACGCCGAACGGATCGGCGCCGGTCTGGAGCGAGCGGACGGCCCCCTCGATGAAGAGCCATCGCTCGATGGCCTGCAGCCGCGCGGTGAGGTCGGCAGCTCGGCAGCAAGCGGTTGTCCTCGGTGTCCCGGGCAAAGGCGATGCCCTCGAGCGCGGCAAAGCCGGAAACTTGCAGGCCTGGCCGATTGCTTCGCAGGGCGATGCGGGGGGCGACCTTCAGGAGGGCATCTGAACGACTGGGCGTGCTGCCGTAGTTGGCGTTGCTGGTGCCGATGAGCTGCGTTCCCAGTCCGAACTCGATGAATCGGGATTGCGATTGCTGCGGGAAACTGGCGCTGCAGTTCCGCCTCGCCTCTCCCCCTCGAGCGGGTCGACCGGCCGGCGCTGTCCGGGCTGCGGGGCCTGCTGATAGTCCTGCGCCTCGGTCGTCGCGATTCCACTGGCCAGGACGATGCAGGTCGCCACCAGCTTCGGCGCCAGCACCGCCTTGCGGACCTGGCCGCGCAAGGCCGCCGTGGAGCCTGCCCCCGGGGCTCGCCGCGCGCCCTCAGGCATCGGGCGACCGTAATAGCCATAGTAGAGAACCGACCTCCGACTTGTTGGTCTTGTTCAGCAGCGACATCACCACCGGGCAGGATTCGATCGTGGCCAGTGCCTGCGCGACGGTCTTCTGTGTCGTGCCTCCCGAATCGATGACCATCACCACCTGGCCCATGTGCGTCGCCAGCACACGCGACTCAGTCGACGCAAGCAAGGGAGGCGCGTCGAACACGAGCACGCGGTCCGGATAGCGGGTGGCCAGTTCATCGACGAGGCGGGTCATGCTCTCGCTTGCCAGCAATTCGGTGCTATGACCCTGCGGCGTACCGGCTGGAAGCAGTGTGAGCTTTTCGATGTTGGTACGCAGCAGCACGTCGGCCAGATCGAGCGAAGGATCGACCAGCAGCGTCGAGCAGGCCGCGCGAAGGCGGCAGGCCCAGCCGATTGAGCACCGCCGGCCGAGCGGCGTCCGCGTCCACGAGCAGCACCTTGGTATCGAGTTCCATCGCGATGCTGATCGCCAGGTTGACCGAGACGAAGGTCTTGCCTTCACCGGGCTCCGAGCTCGTGACCATGATCAGGTTGGCCCGCTCGGCGGCGGCGGCCGACTTGCGTACACGTGGTCGAGCAGCGGGCGCTTGACGATGCGGAATTCGCTCGCGATCTGGCGCGGGGCGTCTCCGGGCGTGAGATAGCCCATCGCGGCCAGCCGGCCCAGATCCAGGTGGACGGTGCTGGAGACCTTCGAGCAGGCGCGGGCGGCGCCTCGGCGGGCGCTCGCGAACGACGGGCGCTGTGCGTCGGCTGCCGCGCTCGGCCGCGGAACGAAGTGCAGCGGGCCCGGGCGCCTCGATGCCGCTCTTGCGCAATTCCTCGAGCCGGCGCGCGGCCTGTTCAATGATGCCCACGTGCCCTCCTCATGCGTGCAGCCGGATCGCCATCCAGGCGATCCAGCCGCCGTAGGCGACGAACAGACCACACAGCGCCGAACGCGAAGGCCAGCGACTGCCGCCGTGCCTGGCGCAGGATCTCGGGGGTCGCCAGCATGGAGACGCTGCCGAGGATCGGCCGGGCGTCACGCGACGCAGCTCCCCGTGCTGTCGAACGTGGGAGAGCAGCTGCGACACGAGGAAAGAGGCGCCGCCACGCCCGCCAGCGAGCGCCAGCAGCAGGGCCAGCGGCACCAATGCGCACGGCGGTTCGGGAACACCGGCTGGTCGGAGGCGCGCGGCGGATCGATGACGCGGAATTGCGCCGCGCGCGTGCTGTCCACCTCCTCCGACATCAAGGCCTTCTCGCGCCGGGTCACCAGCGCTCGTAGTTGGCCCGCACGATCGAGTAGTCTCGGTTGAGCTGCGCCAGCTCCGCCTCGTATTGCGGCACGCGGGTGGCCGTGGCGCGCAAGCGCTCGAGGCGGGCCTGCGGTGTCGGCGAGCCGCACGCGCGTGGCGGCAACATTGGCTTCGGCCTGGGCCAGCGCCAGCCGGACGCGTTGCAGCGCCTCGTTGGTCGGCGCGCGGCCCGCCGGTGCGCCTTCGGCGGCTCGACGGCGCTTCTCCACTTCCTGCTTCCTTCTGCTCTTCGAGCCGTTCGATGGTGCGACGGGTGGCCACCACGTCGGGATGCAGGTCGGTGTAGCGCCGCAGCAGTTCGTCGAGCTGCTTGCGCTGCGCGTCGAGCCGTGCGTCGATTTCGTGCGTCTGCACGCGCACCGGCGGCCGGCGCCTCCGGGACGAGCGAACATCGTCTCTCCGCCGAGCTCGCGCCTTGATCGCGTCGCGCGACTGCTCGGCGGCGCGCAGGTCGAGCTGCAGCTTGCTCACCTCTTCCTTCAGCGCGACCGTGCGCGCGAAGTAGTCCTTGCCGGAGGTGTCGGACATCTCGATGTTGCGCAGCTTGAACTCCTTGAGCCGGTTCTCGGCCTCGGTCAGGCGCGCCTCGTGAGCCTTGATCTGCTCGTCGATGAAGGTGCGCGCCGCCTCGGTGTCGCGCTGCTTGCGCCGAGTCGGACTCGACAAACAGCGGACCAGCGTCTCGACCACGCGACGCGCCTGCGTCGGGCTGGTGTCGGCATAGCTGAAGCTGAAGACGTTGTCGCGGCCGCCTCCGGTGAGCTTGATCTCGCGCGATCAGCCGCTCGACCGTGATCGCGCGCGGCTCGGGCGTCTGCCCGGCGACGTCGAGGCCGGCGCGCGCTCATCAGGCGCTCGATGTTGGGCCGCGTGATCAGCGTGCGCGCAAGCAGCCCGACGGTCTGGTCGACGTCGAGCTCGACCGCAAGGTCGCGCATCAGCGGCTTGAGGACGCTCTTGGAATCGACGTAGACGCGTGCCGTGGCCTCGTAGCGGTCAGGCATGCGAAGCAAGACCACCGCGGCCAGCGCCGGCCACTACCCACGCCACCATCACGCCGATCCAGCGGCGCCGCCACATGCCGCGCGCCACGGTGAGAGGCCTGGGCAATCAGTTCGTCCATGGCGCTTCAGGTGTTGAGTACCTGCGTCAGCGAGCGATCAGAACCACGACTGCGGAATGATCAGCACATCGCCCGGCCGGACATCGACGTTGGCCGAGATGTCGCCGCGCTTGATCAGGTCCCTGAGCCGCACGCTGTATTGCTTGCCGTCTTCCTTGCCGCGCACCAGCACGGCGGCATTGCCGTCGGCGAAGTCGGTGAGGCCGCCCACCTGGATCATCACGTCGAGCAAGGTCATGTCCTGGCGATACGGAATGGCCTGCGGACGCGCAGCCTCGCCGATGATGCGGATCTGCTCGCCGGCGGCACCCTGGAAGCCGGTCACGACGACCGTCGCCACCGGATCGCGGGCGTACTTGCTCAGGGCCTTCTCCACGTCGCGCGCGAGATCGCTCGGGCTGCGACCGACGGCCTGCAGGTCCTCGACCAGGGGCGCGGAGATGCGCCCGTCGGGCCGCACCGGAGCGGTCAGCGAGAGCTCGGGATTGCGCCAGACGATGATGTTGACGGTGTCGCCCGGCCCGATCATGTAGCGATAGTCGGTCGTGGCGGCCTGATGGCGGCGCTTGCGGATATTTGCCGGCGGAGCCGCAGGCAACGAGCAGCAGCGCCATGCCCGCCAGCCCGAGCACTGTGACCATTCTCTTGATGCAGTTCGCAACGACGTTCGATGTCATGGATGTCCTCCGTGAGGATCATGCCTGTCGGCAACAACCGGCGGCTTGAAGCATATGCGTGAGCCGACCCCCAAGTAATGACCTCGAACAGGGGGGTCGACCGCCTGGCCATCACTCATCTCCCGTACTTGTCATCAAAGCGCACGATGTCGTCCTCGCCCAGGTAGGGACCGGACTGCACCTCGATGATCTCCAGCGGCACCTTGCCCGGATTGGCCAGGCGATGCATTTCGCCGAGCGGAATGTAGGTGCTCTGGTTCTCCGTCAACAGGGTGACCTTGTCACCGTTGGTGACCTCGGCCGTGCCCGACACCACGATCCAGTGCTCGGCGCGATGGAAATGCATCTGCAGGCTCAGCGTCGCGCCGGGGTTGACCATGATGCGCTTGACCTTGAAGCGCGAGCCGCCGTCGATGCTGTCGTACCAGCCCCAGGGGCGATGCACCTTGCGATGGAAGGTCTGCTCCGCGCGCTGCCGCGCCGAGAGCGTCTCCACCACCTTCTTCACCTCCTGGCTGCGGGCACGGTCGGTGACCATCACCGCGTCGGGCGTCTCGACCACCACGACGTCATCGAGCCCGACCACGCTGACCAGGCGGCTCGTTGCGTGCACCAGCGTGTTGCGGCTGTCCTGCAGCAGCACGTCGCCCACGCTCGCATTGCCCGTGGCGTCCTTCTCGGCCATCTGCCACACCGCGTCCCAGGCGCCGAGGTCGCTCCAGCCGGCATCGAGGTTCGCCATGCGGATGTCGAATGCGCTGCCGGGGCAGTGCTCCATCACGGCAAAGTCCACCGACTCCGAAGGCACGGCCGCGAACTCGGCCTTGCCCGGGCGGATGAAGCGGGCGTCGAACGACCTCGCCGCCCACGCCTTGCGCGAGGCTTCGGCGATATCGGGCCTGAACGCCTCGAGCGCGGCCAGCCACACCGAAGCCTTGAGCACGAAGAGTGCCGCTGTTCCAGCGATACGCCCCTTCGGCGACGTAGCGCGCAGCGGTCTCCAGGTCGGGCTTCTCGACGAACTTGACCACCCTGGCGAGACCCTCGGCCCAGCGCGTGCGTATGTAGCCGTAGCCTGTTTCCGGCCGGTCAGGCTCGATGCCCAGGATGACGATCGCACCCTGCGCTGCGCATCGCGTGGCCTCCTGCAGCGACTGCGCGAAGGCGCGGGCATCGGCGACCGTCTGGTCGGCGGGTGACACCACCAGCACCGGGTCGCCCCCCGCCTCGATGGCCTGCAGGGCGGCCAGCGTCAAGGCCGGGGCGGTGTTGCGTGCGACCGGCTCGAGCAGGACTGCCAGCGGTTCGGCGTGGCGTTCGCGCAATTGCTCCAGCACCAGGAAGCGATGTTCCTCGTTGCAGACGATGAGCGGGGGCGCGAGCTCGATGTCATCGGACGCGATGCCCAGCAGGCGATCGATGGCCTGCTGAAACAGGCTCTGCGCGCCGCCAAGCACCAGGAACTGCTTGGGGTAGCCCACTCTCGACAAGGGCCATAGCCGCGTGCCGTTGCCGCCAGCCATGACGACGGGAAGGGTCTGAATTCTCATGTCGGACGCGACGGACCGCGGAGGACTTAAGGTCGTCCAGATTCTGGGCCGTCGTCATGGCGCGACAACCCTGCAGATGGGCGTCCCCCCTCGATCAGGGGATCATGCCTGCCTTCGGAGCAATGACCCTGGTGCGCTAGTGACGGGCCTGGTCTTCCAGCAGCTGGCGCACCGCGGCGACATGCTCGCCGACCTGGGCTACCGCGTCTTCGAGCTGCGCCTCGCTGCAGTGCAGCTCCTTGCACCAGTACCTCATCTCGATCGGGTCCATCGAGTTGATGCGGCCGGGATCGAGCGGCCTGAAGTTCTTCAGATCGTCGTTCATGTTCCCTCCAGGAACGATCGAGGCGTCACGATGACGCAAGCATCGAGTATGCGCTTCAGCTTCCGGCCTGCTCGCCCGGCCGGACACTCAGGTACAGCGGCTCCCTGCCCGCGCCGCC
This sequence comes from uncultured beta proteobacterium, assembly GCA_963818175.1. Lineage (GTDB taxonomy): Bacteria > Pseudomonadota > Gammaproteobacteria > Burkholderiales > Burkholderiaceae_C > Caldimonas. The sequence continues at coordinate 22,762 of CAWFRK010000015.1, forward strand.
GCGCAGCACCTTCATCACGCACTCGCGGTGCACGCGGCTGGCGTCGAGAGTCTGGTGCAGGCGATCGATGGAGTCGATCACCACGCCGTCGAACCCGATCGAGGAGGTCGCCCACCCGCAGGCCCGCGCGCGCGGCCGGGCTCTCCGGCTCGATGGACAGGACGCGCACCGCCTGGCCTTGTGCCAGTCCGAAGCCCAGCACGATGCGCCGGTCCAGCGTGGTCGTGGTGCCGCCGACACCCAGGTAGCCGCGACGCACGCGGCCATGCTGCATCAATTGCGGAATCACCCAGCTCGCGGTGTCGATCGCGACGGCGAAGCTGATCGACTGCGCGCCATGGATGACGGCGGTGTTCACGCCGATCACCTCGCGCGCGCGAATTCAGCAGCGGGCCGCCCGAGTTGCCAGGGTTCAGCGAGGCGTCGGTCTGGATCACGTCGGGAATCAGGCGACCGCTCGCAGAGCGCATGCTGCGGCCGAGCGCGCTCACGATGCCGGCGGTGACCGTGTGCTCGAAGCCGAGCGGGTTGCCGATGGCGATGGCGATCTCGCCGCGCCGAGCCTCGGACGAGCGGCCCAGGGCCAGGGGCGCGAGCGCGCCGCGCGAAACGCCATCGATGCAGAGCACCGCGAGGTCGGTGTCCGGGTCGTCGCCGACCCATCTCGCGACGAATTCTCGGCCGTCGGAAAGCGAGACGTGATGGCGCCTGTGCTGGTAGCCGCGCGAGCCCGCGCGCACGACGTGGGAGTTCGATCAGCAGGTAGCCGTCGGGCGTGAACAGGAAGCCGGAGCCGCTGCCCAGCGGCATGTCGCGGTCGGGGACGGCGGCCGGATACCCGCACCGAGGCCACGCTCGGCCCGGCACGCTCGACCACGTCGGCAACCGTGCGGGAGTAGGCGTCCAGAAGAGCTGCGTCATTCCCGCGGGCCGAGCGCCGGGCCGCTCCCAAGCCGGCCGTATCCCCTCGGGGGATCGGCCGATGTATTCGTCGGACGAGGGGTTGTCATTCGCACCCACGATGCAAAGCTCCAAAGCCGGCATGTGTGGGCCATGGCGGCGGAACTCAAGTGATGACCAGCGAGGTAGTTGTCGCCGTACCGGCGAGCATGGTGGAATGCCTCGATGAGCCCGAGCCTCCCCACCGCCTCCAGCGCCGCCTCGTTCGCCGACCTGCTCCGGTTCTGGCGGCAGCGCCGCGGCTACAGCCAGCTTTCGCTGGCGCTGGCCGCCGGCATTTCGCAGCGCCACGTCAGCTTCATCGAGGGGCAGCGCTCGAGCCCGAGCCGGGCGCTGATCCTCCGGCTGGCGCGCGTGCTGGAAATTCCGCCGCGGCACCGCGACCAGATGCTGGTGGCTGCTGGCTTTGCCGCGATGCCCGTCGCGCGCCGGGGCGCCGAGCCCGTGGCTGCGATCGAAAAGGCGGTGCGCCTGATCCTGCAGCGCCATGAGCCCTACCCCGCGATCGTGCTGGATCGCTTCTGGAACATCACCCACACCACCGAGGGCTGGAATCGCCTGGTCGAGGCGGGCGTGGGCGCCGATGCGCTCGCGCGGTTGCGCGATGCGCAGGGGCGGCTCAACCTGATGCGCCTCGTGCTCGAGCGCGACGGCATGCGACCCCTGATCGAGAACTGGGACGAAGTCGGGCCCTACCTCGCCCATCGCATCGAGGAAGACCTCGAGCTGCGCCTCATCGACGAGGAAGCGCAGGCTGCGTTCGCCGCGATCGAAGCCTTGCTGCCGGATGCAAGCCTCGATCAGGCAGGGCAGTCGGCCGGCCTGCCGGTGCTGCCCGTCGTGCTGCGAGCCGGCGACTTGCGGATCTCGCTGTTCTCGACCATCACTGTGCTCGGCACCGCACGCGATGCCGCCATGCACGAGATGCGCATCGAGTCCTTCTTCCCGGCGGACAGGGCATCGGAGGAGGTGCTGCTGAAGCTCGTGAACCCCGCCGACGCCGAGCTGCTTGGCGGCCTGAGAAAATAGGTTACAATAGCTGGCTCAGGCGCTTTAGCTCAGTTGGTTAGAGCGACGGAATCATAATCCGCAGGTCCGGGGTTCGAGTCCCTGAAGCGCCACCAAAAAAATCAAGGCCCTGGCGGAGATCACCAGGGCCTTTGTCTTTCAGGCATCGGGATGCCAGACAGAGGTGTCTGATATTCCGTTCCCCCGCCGGTCTTCGTGGTGTCAGCCTCCCAGAGGGCTGATCATCATCTCTCCGGTCCCGCCTTTCCTGCGACGGCTTCAGTGCCCGTGGCGCCGATGGACGCCACGAAATCGAAGGTCCCTCTGGCGACCGAACATGACCATACACGCGAAGACGCACGGCGTTGCGCCATGGACAAGGGCATCAGCTGCCCAGGACAGCCCGCCCCGTGCCCGAACGCTCTTTCATCCTGATCTGCAAGGAACTCAGTTGGCCAAGGAAGATTTGATTGAAATGCACGGCAAGGTCGAGGAAGTACTGCCCGACTCGCGCTTCCGCGTCACGCTGGACAACGGCCACAGCCTCGTGGCCTACACCTCCGGCAAGATGCGCAAACACCACATCCGCATCCTCGCCGGCGACAAGGTATCGCTGGAGTTGTCACCGTATGATCTGAGCAAGGGGCGCATCACCTTCAGACATATTGAAACACGGTCTGGCGGCGGTGCACCCCGTCCGGGTCAACGCAACCGTTGACACAACCTCCACCCTTAGCTCTCCCCCCGCGTCACGGATCACACATCGCTCCGCGCACGCTTCACCGAAAGGAACCCAAAGTGGGTAACAAACTCTACGTCGGCAATCTGGCTTACTCCGTGCGCGACGAAAACCTCCAGCAACGCTTCTCCGAATTCGGCACCGTCACCTCCGCCAAGGTCATGATGGATCGCGACACCGGGCGCTCGAAAGGCTTCGGCTTCGTCGAGATGGGCTCCGATGCGGAAGCCCAGGCCGCCATCCGCGGCCTGAACGGCCAATCCCTGGACGGCCGCGCCATCGTGGTCAACGAGGCTCGTCCCAAGGAGGGCGGCTTTGGCGGCGGCGGTGGCGGCGGCGGTCGTAGTGGCGGCGGCGGCTACGGCGGTGGTGGTGGTGGCGGCTACGGCGGCGGCGGTCGCCGCGGCTATTGATCGCGCGACATCGCTGAACCAGGGCGAGTCCCCTCTCAATCTTCAGGAATCGCATGACCGTCAAGAATTCGAGCACCAAGGCAAAGCCATTGCGCATGAAAGTGCCGAAGTCCAAGGAGCGCGCGCTGGCGCGCGAGTTCGGCCTGGACGTGACTGCGCTCCCTGAAGAAGAGGCGGAAAACCGCCGCAACGAGCTCAAGGCCCTCGTCAAGATGGGCAAGACGCGGGGCTTCCTCACTCAGCAGGAGGTCAACGACCACCTGCCTGACAGGCTGGTCGACGCTGAAGTGCTCGAAGCGATCGTCAAGATGCTCAACGACATGGGCATCGCCGTGTACGAACAGGCGCCCGATGCGGCCACTCTCCTGGTCGCGGGCGGCGGAGGCACCGCGACGACTGACGAAGAAGCCGAGGAAGCCGCGGAAGCCGCACTGTCCACGGTCGATTCGGAGTTCGGGCGCACGACCGACCCGGTTCGCATGTACATGCGCGAAATCGGCTCTTTCGAGCTGCTGACGCGAGAGGGCGAGGTAGAGATCGCCAAGCGAATCGAGGGCGGCCTCCAGGCCATGATGCTGGCCATCTCGGCCTCACCGTCGATCATGGCCGAGATCCTGTCCTATGGGGACAAGGTCGCCTCCGGCGAGAAGAGCATCTCCGAAGTCGTCGACGGCTTGTTCGTCGCCGGCGAGGCCGATGACTACGTCGCCGAGGAAGACAGCGACTCCTTCGACGAGGACGAGGGTGACGATGAGGACGATGATGGTGGCAGCAAGGCCACCACCAAGCGGCTCGCGGAGTTGAAAACTGCGGCAATCGAGAGATTCGCGGCCCTGCGCGTCGGGTTCGACAAGCTTTCGAAGGCCTTCGACAAGAGCGGCTGCGGCTCGGTCGCGTACCGGAAGGCGCAGCAGGCGCTCAGCGACCAGTTGATGGGCATCCGCTTTACTGTCAGGACGATCGACAGGCTGTGCGCCATGCTGCGCTCGCAAGTGGAGGACGTGCGCCGTTGCGAACGCGAGATCCGAAGAATCGCCGTAGACAAGTGCGGCATGCCGCAGGAATATTTCATCGAGCGGTTCCCGCCCAACGCGCTGAACCTCTCGTGGATCGAGGATGAAGCAGCGGCTGCGAAGCCTTGCAGCGCCGCAATCGGGCGCAACGTCCCGGCCATTCATGAGCTGCAGACCAAGTTGATCGACCTGCAGTCCAAGGCCGTGGTTCCGCTCGAGGAACTGAAGGCGATCAACAGGCGCATGAATGAAGGCGAGCGAGCCTCGCTCGGTGCCAAGAAGGAGTTGATCGAGGCCAATCTGCGCCTTGTGATCTCCATCGCGAAGAAGTACGCGAACCGCGGCATGAACTTCCTCGATCTGATCCAGGAAGGAAACGTCGGGTTGATGAAGGCGGTGGAGAAGTTCGAGTACCGTCGCGGCTTCAAGTTTTCCACCTATGCGACGTGGTGGATCCGCCAGGCAATCACGCGCGCGATCGCCGACCAGGTCCGAACCATTCGTGTTCCCGTGCACATGATCGAGTCGATCAACAAGCTCAACCGCGTGAGCCGCGCGCACTTGCAGCAATTCGGCTTCGAGCCCGACGTCGCGACCCTCGCGCAGAAGCTCGAACTGCCGGAGACGAAGGTGCGCCAGATCATGAAGATCGCGAAGGAGCCGGTTTCGCTCGAAGTGCCGGTGGGCGACGATAGCGGAACGACCTTGGGCGACTTCATCGAGGACACCCAGAACGTCGCGCCGATCGAAGCGGCAATGCAGTCGGGCTTGCGCGTTGTCGTCAATGAGCTGCTTGACGGCCTCTCGGCGCGTGAAGCCAAGGTCATGCGCATGCGATTCGGAATCGACATGAGCAGCGACCACACTCTCGAGGAAGTGGGCAAGCTGTTCGATGTCACTCGGGAGCGCGTTCGCCAGATCGAGGCCAAGGCCATGCGCAAGCTGAAGCACCCGAGCCATTCGGACAAGCTTCGCGCCTATATCGACAGCATGTAGGCCCGGGCCGCAACGGTCCCCTGGCGGATCAGATCGACATCCGCGCCCGCGCGCCCTCGCTCTGCATGTCGCGCCCGCGCCCGCGCTGCACCACCTCGCCGCGCTCCATCACGAGGTACTGGTTGGCAAGCTCGGCGGCGAAGTCGTAGTACTGCTCCACCAGCACGATGGCCATGCTGCCGCGCCCGGCCAGCATGCGGATCACCCGGCCGATGTCCTTGATGATCGAAGGCTGGATGCCCTCGGTCGGCTCGTCGAGGATCAGTAGCTTGGGGCCGGCCGCCAGCGCGCGCGCAATGGCGAGCTGCTGCTGCTGCCCACCCGAGAGATCGCCGCCGCGACGGCCGATCATCTGCTTGAGCACGGGAAAGAGCTCGAAGAGCTCCGCCGGGATGGGCGCGCGCGCGCTCTTGTAGGCCAGGCCCATGCGCAGGTTCTCCTCCACCGTCAGCCGCGAGAAGATCTCGCGGCCCTGCGGCACGTAGCCCACCCCACGGCGCACGCGCTGATAGGGCGTGTCGCGCGCGATCGGCTGGCCGTCGAGCGAGATGCTGCCGGTCTTGATGGGGATCACGCCCATCAGGCTCTTGAGCAGCGTGCTCTTGCCCACCCCGTTGCGCCCGAGGATCACGGTGACCTCCCCGGCCCGCGCCTCGAAGCTCACATCGCGCAGGATGTGCGAGCCGCCGTAGTACTGGTTGATGCCTTCGACCTTGAGCATGATCGCCTTCGTCATCTTCCGAGGTAGACCTCGACCACCTTCTCGTTGGCCTGCACTTCCGCGAGGCTGCCTTCGGCCAGCACGCTGCCCTCGTGCAGCACCGTGACTCGCCTGGCCGGATCGCTCCTGGTCAGGTCGTTGATGAACTTCATGTCGTGCTCCACCACGACCAGCGAGTGATTGCCCTGCAGCGAGAGAAAGAGCTCCGCGGTGCGCTCTGTCTCCTCGTCCGTCATGCCGGCCACCGGCTCGTCGAGCAGCAGCAGCTTGGGGTCCTGCATCAGCAGCATGCCGATCTCGAGCCACTGCTTCTGGCCGTGCGAGAGCAGGCCGGCGGTGCGCTGGGCCTGCTGCCTGAGCTGGATGAGAGAGAGCACCTCGCCGATGCGGTCGAGCTGCTCGCCGCTCAATCGAAACAGCACCGAGGCCCGCACGCTGCGGTCGCCCTTCAATGCGAGCTCCAGGTTCTCGAACACCGAGAGCTGCTCGTACACCGTGGGCTTCTGGAACTTGCGCCCGATGCCGATCTGCGCGATCTGGCTCTCGCGCAGCCGCAGCAGGTCGATGGTCGAGCCGAAGTGGGCCTGCCCGCTGTCGGGCCGGGTCTTGCCGGTGATGACGTCCATCATCGTCGTCTTGCCTGCCCCGTTGGGGCCGATGATGCAGCGCAGCTCGCCCACGCCGATGCTGAGCGTGAGCTGGTTCAGCGCACGAAAGCCGTCGAAGCTGACGGTGATGTCCTCGAGGTAGAGGATCGCGCCATGCGTCACGTCCACCTCGCCTTGCCGGACCAGGCGTCCGTAGCTGGCGCTGCGCCCTCCCGATGCCTCCGTGCTCGTTGCCTGCTCGTCGTGCGTCTTGCGCAAGTCGGCGAGCGAGTCCATCAGGTCGGGGGTCATATGTTGTGGTCCTCCGGCTTCCGGCCGGCCCGCCTGAACAGCCCGACGATGCCCTGAGGCAGGAAGAGGGTCACCGCAATGAAGAGCGCGCCGAGGAAGTAGAGCCAGAACTCGGGAAAGGCAACGGTGAACCAGCTCTTCGCTCCATTGACGAAGAACGCGCCGACGATGGGTCCGACCAGCGTGCCGCGTCCGCCCACCGCGGTCCAGATCGCGATCTCGATGCTGGCAGCGGGCGACATCTCGCTCGGGTTGATGATGCCGACCTGCGGCACGTAAAGAGCGCCGGCCACGGCGCTCATCACCGCCGACAGCGTCCAGATGCTCAGCTTGTACCAGAGCGGCTCGTATCCCGAGAACATCACGCGCGACTCGGCGTCGCGGATCGCCTGCAACACGCGGCCGTACTTGCTGCCGACGATCCATCGCGCCATCAGGAAGAAGCCGACCAGCACGAGCCCCGTGATGACGAACAGCGTCATTCGCGTGCCGGGAGTGGCGACGGTGACGCCGAGGATGCGCTTGAAGTCGGTGAAGCCGTTGTTGCCGCCGAAGCCGGTCTCGTTGCGGAAGAAGAGCAGCATCGTGGCGAAGGTCATCGCCTGAGTGATGATCGAGAAGTACACGCCCTTGATGCGCGAGCGGAAGGCGAAGAAGCCGAACACGAATGCCAGCAGGCCCGGCACCAGCAGCACCAGCAGCATCTGCGCGATGAAGGAATCGCTCAGCGACCAGTGCCAGGGCAGCGCCTTCCAGTCGAGGAACACCATGAAGTCCGGCAGGTCCGACTGGTAGTTGCCGTCGCGGCCGATCTGGCGCATCAGGTACATGCCCATGCCGTAGCCGCCGAGCGCGAAGAACACGCCGTGGCCCAGCGAGAGGATGCCGGTGTAGCCCCAGATCAGGTCCATCGCCAGCGCACAGATGGCGTAGCACATGATCTTTCCGACGAGGGCCACGTAGTAGTCGCTCAGGTGGAAGGCGCTGTCTTGCGGCACGGCGAGATTGAGCAGCGGCACGAGCACCGCGATCGCGATGGTGGCGGCGAGCACGCCGGACCAGCTCTCGGCACCGAGCAGGCCGCGTCGGCGCGGCTCGAGCATGACCGGCGCAGGAAGTACGACGCTCATGCCTCGGCACTCCTGCCCTTGACCGCGAACAAGCCCTGGGGCCGCTTCTGTATGAACACCACGATGAACACCAGCACCATGATCTTGGCGAGCACCGCGCCCGCCCAGCCTTCGAGGAACTTGTTGATCACGCCCAGGCCGAGCGCGGCGTACACCGTGCCGGCGAGCTGCCCCACCCCGCCCGTGACGACCACGAGGAAGGAGTCGACGATGTAGCTCTGCCCCAGGTCGGGCCCGACATTGCCGACCTGCGAAAGCGCGCATCCCGCCAGGCCGGCGAGCCCCGCGCCCAGCGCGAAGGCGTAGGTGTCGACGCGCGCGGTGTTGACGCCCATGCAGGCCGCCATCGGCCGGTTCTGCGTCACGCCGCGCACGAAGAGGCCGAGACGGGTGCGGGCAATGAGCAGCCAGATGCCGGCCAGCACGATCGCGGCGAAGGCGATGATCCCGAGCCGGTTGTAGGGCAGCGTGAGATTGCTCATCACCTGCACGCCGCCGCTGAGCCACCCCGGGTTCTCGACCTGCACGTTCTGCGCGCCGAAGGTCGAGCGCACGCCCTGCATCAGCACGAGGCTGATGCCCCAGGTGGCGAGCAAGGTTTCGAGCGGACGGCCGTAGAGCCAGCGGATCACGCTGCGCTCCATCGCGGCACCGACCAGGCCCGCGGCGAGGAATGAAGCCGGGATCGCAGCGACCACGTACCAGTCGAAGGCGCCTGCCGGCAAGTGGCTGCGAAAGAAGTTCTGCACCACGTAGGTCGCATAGGCGCCGATCATCATCAGCTCGCCGTGCGCCATGTTGATGACGCCCATCAGGCCATAGGTGATGGCGAGCCCCAGGGCGGCCAGCAGCAGGATGCTGCCCAGGCTCACGCCGGTGAACACCGCGCCGAGCCGCTCGCCCCAGGCCAGGCGGGTCTCGCACCGCGTCGAGCGCCTGGCGCAGCGCGGCGCGAACCTCGGCGTCGGGTTCGGTGTAGGCATCGCCAGCTCTTCGCCAGGCGCTCCAGCAGCAGCGTGCGAGTGGCGGGCTGGCGGCTTTCGGCGAGCGCCTGCGCGGCCTCCAGGCGCTTGTTCTTGTCGGGCGAGCTCACGAGGATGGCGGCGCGCAAGCGCGAAAGCCGCTCCTTCAGCCACGCTTCGGTCTCGGAGGCGTAGGCCTTTTCCACCGCTGGCAGGCGCGCTTCGTCGGGCTGCTCCCTGAGGAGCTCGTCGATGGCCTGGCTGCGCGCACCGACATCGGTCGAGAAAAGCTTCAGCGCCGCGAGCGCCCCTTCGAGGGCGCGGCGCATGCGGTTGCTGTTGACGACGTCCTCGGCGTTGTCGGGCAGCGTGGTCGCCACTCCGGTGCTCGCGTCGACAGCCTTGCCGTCGCGCAGGATGAAGACCCGCTCGCCGGCGAACTTCACTTCGTCGGCGAGCAGGGCCTGCGCGAAGGCGGCGAGGCTCGCATCGCCCGAGGCCACTGCCTTGTCGAGCGCGGCGATGCGCTCGTCGTTGTCGCCTGCGGCCAGGGCGAGGGTCTGCGCGGGCGTGAGGGCAAATGCGCTTGCGCTCAGCATCAAGGCCGACAGGACGAAGCACAAGCGCGACAACAGGACTCTCACCGGTTCTTCCTTCAAAGACAACGTGCGTATCGCGGCGCCTCGGAGGCCGAAGCGAGCGGCCCGAGCTTGTGCCGAGAAGCGCAGCCGTACTGGGGTACGGCGAGCATCGCAGGCGCAAGATCGGGTCGCGCAGCCGGCCTACGAGGGCCGACGCGCTTACTTCTTTTCCGGTTCGTCCTTCTTCTTGTCGTTGCCCGCGATGAACGGACTCCAGGGCTCGGCCTTCACCGGCCCCGGCGTCTTCCACACCACGCTGAACTGGCCATCCGACTTCACCTCGCCGATGAACACCGGCTTGTGCAGGTGATGGTTCTTCGGGTCCATCGTGGACGTGAAGCCGCCGGGCGCCTTGAAGGTCTGGCCCGCCATCGCGGCGATCACCTTGTCGGTGTCGGTGCTCTTGGCCTTCTCGACCGCCTGCTTCCACATGTACACGCCGATGTAGGTGGCTTCCATCGGGTCGTTGGTGAGCGGCTTGTCCTTGTGGCCGGGGATGTTCTTGGACTTGGCATAGGCGGCCCACTTCTTGGTGAACTCGTCGTTGACGGGGTTCTTCAGGCTCATGAAGTAGTTCCACGCGGCGAGGTGGCCGACCAGCGGCTTGGTATCCACGCCGCGCAGCTCTTCCTCACCCACCGAGAAGGCCACCACCGGCACGTCGGTCGCCTTCAGGCCCTGGTTGCCGAGTTCCTTGTAGAAGGGCACGTTGGAGTCGCCGTTGATGGTCGAGATCACCGCCGTCTTCTTGCCCTCGGCGGAGAACTTCTTGATCTTGGCGATGATGGTCTGGTAGTCGCTGTGGCCGAAGGGGGTGTACTCCTCCATGATGTCGGCGTCGGCGATTCCCTTCTTGTTCAGGAAGGCGCGCAGGATCTTGTTGGTGGTGCGGGGGTACACGTAGTCGGTGCCCAGCAGCACGAAGCGCTTGGCGCCGCCGCCGTCCTTGCTCATCAGGTACTCGACCGCCGGTATGGCCTGCTGGTTGGGCGCCGCGCCGGTGTAGAACACGTTCTTCGACAGCTCCTCGCCTTCGTACTGCACCGGGTAGAAGAGCAGGCTGTTGAGCTCTTCGTAGACCGGCAGCACCGACTTGCGGCTCACGCTGGTCCAGCAGCCGAAGGTCACGGCAACCTTGTCCTGGCCGATGAGCTGCTTGGCCTTCTCGGCGAACAGCGGCCAGTTGGAAGCAGGGTCGACCACCACGGGCTCGAGCTTCTTGCCCATCACGCCGCCCTTGGCGTTGATCTCGTCGATGGCCATCAGCACGGTGTCCTTCAACACCGTCTCGGAGATCGCCATCGTGCCGGACAGCGAGTGCAGCACGCCGACCTTGATGGTGTCGGCAGCCAAGGCGATGGTGGGCAGGCCGAGGGCGGCGACGCCGAGCGCGACGGCGCTCAGGCCTTGCGCGAAGTGACGACGGGTGGGTTTCATGAAAGGGCTCCTTGCACGCGCGGTTGTGTGGATCGAGTGGACCGCTTGACAGTGCTAGGCGAGCCGTCGGCCTTGCACCGCCGAGCGAATACCGCCCGGAACGGCGTCAGGCTGAATACGGACGCCGGTGGCACGCAGCGCGGAGGTCAACGTGCGGGCTCACGCGCCAGCTGTCACGACGGCGCCCAGCAACCTCACCTTGTTCACCGCCACCCCCGCCGCCGCGGTGCGCGTCTCCACCCCCAGCTTCTCGAACACATGCTCGAGGTGCTTCTTCACCGTGGCCGGGCTCATGCCGAGGATGTCGCCGATGTCGCGGTTGGTCTTGCCCTTGACCACCCAGTAGAGCACCTCCGCCTCGCGTGAGGTGAGGCGGAAGGCCTGCGTCATGGCCTCGACGATCGCGGCGTCGGAGGCTTCGCGCATCACGACCAGCCATCCGTCGTCGCCGCTGGACTCGTGCAGCACCAGGCTCAGGCGCTTGGCGCCACGCACGATCACGTGCGCAGAAGGCTCGCGCCCAGCCATCTGCTGCGCCGCCTGCTGGCGCACCCAGTCCAGCACCTCGGGAGGAGCATGCTGGTCGGAGCCGGTCTCGAAGTAGTCGTGCAGCAGCCGCCGCGCCAGCGGCGTCTGCCACAACACGCGACCGTCGCCGGCGCGCACCGCCAGCATCGCGTGCCCGAACGCATCGAGTGCGTTGCGCGCCTGTCGCTGCAGTCGCGCGTTCTGCGCGTGCGCGACGATGCGCGCGAGCACTTCGCGCGGCCTGATCGGCTTGGTCACGTAGTCGGCGCCGCCAGCGCCGAAGGCGGCCACCACGTGCTCGGTCTCGGTGAGCCCGGTCATGAAGATGATCGGGATGCCGGCGGTCTCGGGGTTGGCCTTGAGCCGGCGCGCGACTTCGAAGCCGTCCATGCCCGGCATCACCGCATCGAGCAGCACGATGTCGGGCCGCGCCTGCGCGGCACGCTGCAGGGCCTGCTCGCCGTGCGTGGCGACGAGCACGGTGTAGCCGCACTCGTCGAGCGCATCGTGCAGCACCGAGAGGTTGTCGGGCACGTCATCGACGATCAGCACGATCTCGGCGGCGGAACGGTCAAGCGGTTCTTGATGCATCAAGTGCCTTGCGAAGGATGCGGGTGATGGCGTCGAACTGGAATTCGCGCGCGAGCGTCCGCAGGCGAGCCACGAAGGCCGCGCATTGCGGGTTGGCGGCCTCGATCTGGTCGAGCTTGCCGACGATGCCCCGGTAGTAGCCGAGATTCACCATGTCGTTGAGCGCGAGCAGCTCGCCGCGGCTCGGCAGCACGTCATGCTGCGGCGGCGGAGCAGGCGGCATGGGCCTTGCGGCAGGTCGCGCCGGCGGAAGCTCGCGCTCGGCCACTTCGGCGCGCACCTCGGGCAGGAACAGCTTGAGGCGGAAGGTGGTGCCGCGCCCCGGCGTGCTGGCGACGGTCATCTCGCCGCCCATCAGGTCGGTCAGCATCTTGGCGATGGTCAGGCCCAGGCCCGTGCCGCCGGAGGCTGCGTCGCCCGCGGCCGATCCGCGCTCGAAGGGCTCGAAGACGCGCTCGAGCTCCTCGGGCGTCATGCCCGGCCCCGTGTCCTCGATCTCGAAGCGCGCCATCGCGCGCGCATGGTGAAGCCGGAACACCACCTCGCCGTGGCTGGTGAACTTGACGGCGTTGCCGATCACGTTGATCAGGATCTGGCGCAGCCGCTTCTCGTCGGCCCGCACCGCCTCGGGCACCGCGCCCTCCACCTCGTAGCGAAAGCCGATGCACTTGCCCGCGGCCTGCAGTTCGAACATGCGGCGCGATCTCCTGCACGCAGTCGGCGAAGCGCATCGGCCGGACGTCGAGCGCAAGCTTGCCGCCTTCGATGCGCGCAATGTCGAGCGTGCCCTCGATCAGCGAGAGCAGGTGGTCGCCGCCGCGGCGGATCACGTTCACCGCCTGTCGTCGGTGCGGCGGCATGCTGTCGTCCTCTTCGAGCAGCTGCGCGTAGCCGAGCATGCTGTTGAGCGGCGTGCGCAGCTCGTGGCTGATGGTGGTGATGTAGCGGCTCTTGGCCTGGTTGGCGAGCTCGGCCGCCTGCTTGGCCTGCTGCAAGGCGCAGGTCGGTCAGGCGGTGCGACTCGATCTCGCGCATCAGCAGGCTGCGGTCTGCCGGTTCGGACTCTTCCTGCGCCACGAGCCGGCTCTTGTGCGCCAGCACCAGCCACCAGGCCATGATCCCCGCCACCAGCAGCAGCACGGCGTAGGCCTTCACGAAGGCCAGGCGCAGCGAGGGCGCGATCTCGGCGGCACGCTCGCCCAGCGTGCGCATTTCCTGGTGGTAGATCAGGCCGAAGAGCGCCGCAAGCACCGGCACGATGATCGACATCAGCAGCAGGTACTGGCCCAGGCCGGTGTCGAGCTGGCGGCCGACGCGCGCCGGCAGCAGCTTGCGCAATGCGGCACCCCACTGCGCCGAGAGTCGTGCCTGCGGCTTGCAGAAGTCGTTGCAGCGGGCGTCGAGCGTGCAGCACAGCGAGCAGATCGAGGCCTGGTAGGCCGGGCAGAAGGCCATGTCGTCGGGCTCGTATTCGCGCTCGCAGATGCAGCAGGTCTTCAGGCCGTAGGAGCCTTCCTCGGCGGGACGGGGTCCGCGGCGATGTAGTAGCGCCCTTCGTCGAACCAGGCGATCAGCGGCGCCGCCACGAAGGCCGCCACCAGCGCGATCAGCGCCGAGAACGCCTGCGCCATCGGCCCGAACAGGCCGAGATAGGCCGCCATCGACAGCACCGAGGCAATGCCCATCGCGCCCACGCCGACCGGGTTGACGTCATACAGATGGGCGCGCTTGAACTCGATGCCCGGCGGCGAGAGGCCGAGCGGCTTGTTGATCACCAGGTCGGCCACTACCGCCATCATCCAGGCGATAGCGATGTTGGAGTACAGCCCGAGCACACCGCCCAGGGCCTGGAACACGTCGAGCTCCATCAGCATCAGCGCGATCAGCGTGTTGAACACCACCCACACCACGCGGCCGGGGTGGCTGTGCGTCAGTCGCGAGAAGAAGTTGGACCACGCGAGCGAGCCGGCGTAGGCATTGGTGACGTTGATCTTGAGCTGCGAGATCACCACGAAGAGCGCCGTCGCCGCGACCGCCCAGCCGAAGTGCGGGAACACGTACTCGTAGGCGGCCAGGTACATCTGGTTGGGATCGACCGCACGATCTGCCGGCACCATGTGGCTGATCGCCAGGTAGGCCAGCAAGGCCCCGCCCAGCATCTTGATCACGCCCAGCACCACCCAGCCGCAGCCGCCGAGCAGGACGCCGGACCACCACCGCGCGCGATTGGCGCGCGTGCGCTCGGGCATGAAGCGCAGGTAGTCGGCCTGCTCGCCCATCTGCGTGATGAGCGCGATGCCCACGGTCATGGCTGCGCCGAAGAGCTGCAGGTCGAACGTCCGCCCGCGTCCGGTCTCGCCGCCGTAGCCGGTCAGCTCGGAGATCAGGCCGGGGTTGCGCTGGAACACATATGACGTAGGGCAGCACCAGCATCACCAGCCACAGCGGCTGGGTGAGCACCTGCAGCCGGCTGATCACCGTGACACCGTGCGTGACCAGCGGAATCACCACCAGCGCGCAGATCAGGTACCCCCACGATGGCGGGATGTCGAAGGCCAGCTCCAGCGCATAGGCCATCACGGCCGCCTCGAGCGCGAAGAAGATGAAGGTGAACGAGGCGTAGATCAGCGAAGTGATGGTCGAGCCGATGTAGCCGAAGCCCGCGCCACGCGTCAGCAGGTCCATGTCGACGCCATGGCGTGCGGCATACGCACTGATCGGCAGGCCGGCGAGAAAGATGATGAGCCCCGTCGCGAGGATGGCCCAGAACGCGTTCATGAAGCCGTACTGCACCAGCAGGGTTGCGCCCACGGCTTCGAGCACCAGGAAGGACGCCGCTCCGAAGGCGGTGTTGGCGACCCGCCACTCCGACCACTTGCGAAACGAGTGCGGCGTGAAGCGCAGCGCGTAGTCTTCCATCGTCTCGCGCCCGACCCAGGCGTTGTAGTCGCGCCGGATCTTGATGACGCGCTGCACGGCCCGGCCCGACCCGCCTTCGGGGACGGGTTCGGATGCGGAGAGTGGGAGGTTCATGCGCTGGTGTGGGGTTCGGTCTCCTGACATGATCAAGAACCGCACCAGCCCTTGGCATCCATCCTGCTGAAGCTTCGACCATGGAATTGACGCCCAGAGAAAAAGACAAGCTCCTCATCTTCACCGCCGCCCTGCTGGCCGAGCGCCGCAAGGCCAGGGGCCTCAAGCTCAATTACCCAGAGGCAGTCGCGCTCATCACGGCGGCGCTCATGGAAGGAGCGCGCGACGGCAAGACCGTGGCGCAGCTGATGAGCGAGGGCAAGACGGTGCTCACGCGCGACGATGTGATGGACGGGGTCGCCGAGATGATCCCCGACGTGCAGGTCGAGGCTACCTTCCCCGACGGCACCAAACTGGTGACGGTGCACCAACCGATTGCGTGAGCGCACCACCTCCTTGGTGCGCCGAGCCGCCTTCTCTTCGGAACCAACCCACTCACACCATGAAGAACAAGATCCCGCTCCTGATGTCGGCCGCATTCGCCGCTGGCACCGCCCGCGCGCACGAGGGGCACGGTGCCACGACCGCACTTCATTGGCATGCCATCGACCTGTTCGGCTTCGTCGTCCTCGCCGTCATGGTCGGCGTGGCGGCCTGGTGGATACGGCGCAAGTGATGACTCCCGGCGAACTCTTCACCGACGGGCCCGACCACCCGCTCAACGCCGGTCGCCGCACGATCACGATGGTGGTCGAGAACACCGGCGACCGCCCCATCCAGGTGGGTTCGCACTACCACTTCGCCGAGACCAACGGTGCGCTCCGCTTCGACCGCACGGCGGCGCGCGGCATGCGCCTGAACATCGCCTCGGGCACCGCCGTCCGCTTCGAGCCGGGGCAGCAGCGCACCGTCGAACTGGTCGACTACGCCGGCGATCGCATCGTGCACGGCTTTCGCGGCCAGGTGGGGGGAAGACTCTGATGGCCACGATCGAGCGCCGCGCCTATGCGGAGATGTATGGCCCCACCACCGGCGACCGGGTGCGCCTGGCCGACACCGAGCTCGTCATCGAGGTCGAGCGGGACTGCACCTCGCGGCCGGCGGGCACGGCGAGGAGGTCAAGTTCGGAGGCGGCAAGACGATCCGCGACGGCATGGGCCAGAGCCAGCGCATCAACGGACCCGCCGCGATGGACGCGATGGATTGCGTGCTCACCAACGCGCTGATCATCGACCACTGGGGCATCGTCAAGGCCGACATCGGCATCAAGGGCTCGCGCATCGAGCGCATCGGCAAGGCCGGCAACCCTGACGTGCAGCCCGGTGTCGATGTCGTGATCGGCCCCGGCACCGAGATCATCGCGGCCGAGGGCATGATCGTCACGCCCGGCGGCATCGACACGCACATTCACTGGATCTGCCCGCAGCAGATCGAAGAGGCGCTCGCCTCGGGCATCACCACCATGATCGGCGGCGGCACGGGCCCCGCCACGGGCACCTTCGCGACCACCTGCACGCCGGGGCCGGAGAACATACGGCGCATGCTGATGGCGGCAGAGGCCTTCCCGATGAACCTGGGCTTCTTCGGCAAGGGCAATGCCAGCCTGCCAGATGCCCTGCGCCAGCAGGTCGATGCCGGCGCCATCGGCCTGAAGCTGCACGAGGACTGGGGCACGACGCCGGCGGCGATCGACAACTGCCTGAACGTGGCCGAGGAAAGCGACGTGCAGGTCGCCATCCACACCGACACGCTCAATGAAAGCGGCTTCGTCGAGGACACCATCGCGGCCTTCAAGGGCCGCACCATCCACACCTTCCATACCGAGGGCGCGGGCGGCGGGCACGCGCCGGACATCCTCAAGGTGGTGGGCGAGGCGAACGTGCTGCCTTCCTCCACCAACCCGACGCGGCCCTACACCGTCAACACCATCGACGAGCATCTCGACATGCTGATGGTGTGCCACCACCTCGATGCCAACATCGCGGAGGATCTCGCCTTCGCCGAAAGCCGCATCCGCCGCGAGACCATCGCGGCCGAGGACATCCTGCACGACCTGGGCGCGATCAGCATGTTCTCCAGCGACAGCCAGGCCATGGGGCGGGTCGGCGAGGTGATCATCCGCACCTGGCAGACCGCGCACAAGATGAAGCTGCAGCGCGGCATGCTGCCTGGCGACACCGAGCGCCACGACAACGCGCGCGTCAAGCGCTACATCGCCAAGCTCTCGATCAACCCGGCCCTCGCACACGGCATCGCGCATGAAGTGGGCAGCATCGAACCCGGCAAGTGGGCCGACCTGGTGCTATGGAAGCCCGCCTTCTTCGGCGTGAAACCGTCGCTGGTCATCAAGGGAGGCTTCATCGCGATGGCGGCGATGGGCGATCCGAGTGCATCCATTCCGACGCCGCAGCCGGTGCACTACAGGCCCATGTTCGGCAGCTACGGCGGCGCCTTGAGCGCGACCTCGCTTACTTTCATGAGCCAGGCGGCCATCGCGGGCGGGCTGGTCGACAAGTACGGCCTGCGCAAGAGCGTGGCGCAGGTCTCGGGGTGCCGCGGCGTGAAGAAGGCCGACATGGTGCACAACCACTACGCGCCGAAGATGCAGATCGATGCGCAGACCTACGAGGTGCGCGCCGACGGCGCCTTGCTCACTTGCGAGCCTGCCCAGGTGCTGCCGATGGCGCAGCGCTATTTTCTTTTCTAGCCCCTTGCTCCTTCTGAGGCTTCTCGGGGTGCGTCGGAGCGCCGGACTGGTCCTTCACTGGCACGCCCTCGCCTCGGGCACGCGCCACGAGCTGGGCGCAGTCGCTGTCCTCGCCTGGGCCGGTCTCGATGAGAGGGATGATGGCCGCGACCGGGTTCAGCAACCCGAGCAGCACCGCTCCACCACCGCGTGCCAGCAGCCTCGCCCTGTCGGGCATGATCTGCGGATCGTTGAAGGGGCCGCGCACGTCGAAGGGCACGCGCAGCGTCGCGATGCTGACGTCCTTGGCGACGGGCGTCACCTTGAGGTCGAGCTGCTCCTTCGCGAAATCCGCCCGGCCGCGGACGCCGATGATCGTGTCGGTGGTGTCGAAGATCACCGTACGCGTCTCCATGTTCCCGCGCTTGAACTCCAGGTCGGCCAAGGCGCAGCGCACCGGCACCGGCTTGTCCCCGCGGATCAGGAAGCCGAGCGTCTCGGCGGCGTCGAGGTCGAGGATTTCGAGCAGAAGATTGCTGATCTCTCCCTTGCCCATTGCAAGCTGCATCTCGCCGTTGGCGGTGCCGAGCATCGCTCCGAAGGAATCGCCCTGGCCGTCGAGGACCGCGCGGGCGTTGAGGTCGCCCAGGGCTGCGCGCGCCCGCTTGATCTGCGGCAGGAGCTTGTCGAGCTTCAATCCGCGCCCCTGGGCATCGAGCTTCGCCTTCATGGGCTCGGACCGGCCGTCGATCCTGAGGCTGCCGGAGACCTTGCCCCCGGCCACGTCCATTTGGGCCGGGTCGAGACTCAGGCGCCGGTCGTCGAGCACGATGCGCATCTTCAGATCGTCGAGGGGCAAGGTCCCCACATTGCGGACTTCACGCGCGTCGAGCTTGATGTCGGCGTCGAAGGTGTTCCATTTCTCGGCGCTGAATTCCTGCTGCGGCAAGAGCTTGTCTTCGGGCTTGGCGGTCACCGGCGGGGGCTTGGGCTTCTCGGTCCTGGAATTGGGCGGCGGAGTGGAGGTCTTGGGCGTCGGCTTCTTGCCGACTGCGGGGCCGAGGTCCTCGAGGTCGAAGTGCTTCGAGACCAGGGTGCCGCGCAAAAACGGGCGCGCGGGCCGGCGCTCGAAGGCGAGAGTGCCGGCGAGGTCGCTCTTTCCCACACGGCTGGTGAAGTCCTCGTATTGCCAGACGCCTTGCTTCAGTACCACCCGGCCGGCCGTGGTGTACGGTGGGGTGTCGGGGAGGCCGAGGTTGGCGATGCGATACCACTCGCCCAGCGTCTTGCCTTCGAGCTCCAGCTTGAAGTCGGCTGCGGTCGGACTCGCCAGGTTGATCACTTGTCCATCGAGCTTGATGCGCGTGTTGCCCACGGTCGCCGCGATGTTCAGTCCATAGGGCCGCTCCACTTCCCGAAGCTGGAGCACGTCGTCACCCTGCCCTTCGGCCGCAAGCTTCAATCCATTCCAAAGGCCAGTGGCGCGAATATTCATGCGCGACTGGCCGGCACCCGGCATGGTCTGCAACTCCGCATCGATCTCGGTCTGGCGGGGCGCCTGCCGAAAGCGCACCCGAGCCGCTTCGAGGAACACGCGGCCGAACTGGGGCGCGGTGCCCTCGTCGCTTTGCTGCCGGTCGAGGTACCAGTTGCGCTGGCCGATGTCATTGATCTCGAGCCACAGGTCGGCATGCGACAAGCGCACTTCGGAAGCGTGGAGCTGCTTGCGCAGCAGGGGATGCAGGGCAATGCGCGCTTCGAGCTTGTCGACCGTGAGCATTTCCGGTCGGCCGGCCCACGGCGGATTGGCATAGCGAACACGCTCGGCCACCAGGCGACCCTGGCGCCCCCAATGCCACCAGATGTCGCCTTCGATCACGAGTTCGCGACCCGTGGCCTCCTTCACCCGCTCGCCAATGTATCCGCGCAGGAAGTTCAGCTTCCAGGGAACCGAGAACGCAACGACAAGCACCGCAAGCACCGCCAACGCGATGGCGGCGCGCCGCAGCCAGGGAGAAGTTCGACGAGGTTCGGCAGTCGCCACTGTGGTCGTCCCTTTTCAATGGATACAGATTGGCCGCGCGCCCATGTCGAGGCCATCGGCCCGTGGCAACCCGCTGCGTAGGTTGAGGCCTACAGCCGTGCATACTGTGCAGATGCTTACAGTGAACAAACTCATCGCCCAAGGGCGAGGCCTGTCGCGAGTGCTGGTCGCTCGCGCGGCCACGGTCGAGCTCGACTGGGACGTGCGGCAGAAGAGCCGCTTCGACGCCACCGATTCGCAGGGACGCATGCTCGGCGTGTTCCTGCCGCGCGGCACCGCGGTGCGCGGCGGCGACGTGCTGGTGGCCGAGGACGGCTCGCTGGTGCGCGTGCTCGCCGCTGCGCAACCAGTGCTGGTGGTCACGCACTGCGCCGCGCACGGCTCGCCCTTCGACCTGCTTGCGTGCGGCCTACCACTTGGGCAACCGCCATGTGCAGCTCGAGCTGCAGCCGGATCACCTGCAAGCTCGAGCCGGATCACGTGCTGGCCGACATGCTGCGGCAGATGCATCTCATCGTGGGCGAGGAGCATGCGGCATTCGAGCCCGAGGCCGGGGCGTATTCGGCGCATGGGGAGATGCAGGCACGGCGACGCTCACGGCCATCAGCATGGGCAGGACCATGGCCACAGCCACGGCCCCGGCTGCAACCACGATCACTGATGGCCCCGAACGCCGGCTCGCCACCTCCCGCGGCCACCTTGCTGCAACTCATGTGGCTGGCCTCGCCCGCCCTTCCGGTGGGCGGCTTCAGCTATTCCGAAGGCCTGGAGGCGGCGATCGATTCGGGCCGCATCGGGCCGGAGCGCGACGGGTCGAGCGTCGAGGCGCAGGTCGGCGACTGGCTTCTCGACCAGCTGCACCTGGGCCTGGCCCGCGCAGACCTCGCGGTGCTGGCCCAAGCCCTGCCGGCCTGGCAGGACCACGACGCAACGCGCCTTGCCGGGCTCAACGCCTGGGTGCTGCAGCCACCCGCGAATCCGCCGAGCTGCGACTGCAGACCGAGCAGATGGGCCGCTCCCTGCTCGAGTGGCTCAAGAACCGCGGCGCCGACGAGCGCCTCGCGACCCTGGCCGCACTCGCGCCTCCGAGCTATCCGCTCGCCTTCGCATTGGCCGCCGCCCAGGCCGGCGCCGGCGCGCGCGACGCCCTGCTGGCCTTCGCCTTCGGCTGGGCAGAGAACATGGTGCAGGCCGCGATCAAGGCCGTGCCGCTGGGCCAGAACGCCGGGCAGCGCATCCTGGCCCGTCTGGCGGCCGACATTCCGGCAGCGGCGGCCTTCGCGCTGACGCTCGACGAGACCGCCCGCCAATGCTTCACGCCGATGCTGGCCATCCTTTCCGCCTGCCACGAAACGCAGTACTCACGCCTGTTCAGATCATGAGCCCATCTCCATTCCATCCCCGGCCGCACCAAGAAGCTTCCGCCCCTGCGCGTGGGCGTGGGCGGGCCTGTCGGCTCGGGCAAGACCACCCTGGTCGAGATGCTGTGCAAGGCGATGCGCGAGCGCTATGACCTCGTGGTGGTGACCAACGACATCTACACCAAGGAAGACCAGCGCCTGCTCACCGTGGCGGGCGCGCTGGAGCCCGAGCGCATCATGGGCGTGGAGACCGGCGGCTGCCCGCACACGGCGATCCGCGAAGACGCCTCGATCAACCTCGAAGCCGTCGATCGCATGCTGGAGCGCTTTCCGGATGCCGACATCGTGTTCATCGAAAGCGGCGGCGACAACCTCGCCGCCACCTTCAGCCCCGAGCTTTCCGACCTGACGATCTACGTGATCGACGTGGCCGCGGGCGAGAAGATCCCGCGCAAGGGCGGGCCCGGCATCACCAAGAGCGACCTGTTCGTGATCAACAAGACCGACCTCGCGCCCTATGTCGGCGCCGACCTCGCGGTGATGGAGGCCGACACGCAGCGCATGCGGCCGACGCGGCCTTACGTGATGACGAACCTGAAGACGCAGCAAGGCCTCGCACGAGGTGATCGCCTTCATCAGAAGCTAAAGGGCTGCTGCAGCCCGCCGCCGGCCTGTCGGCCGGCTCGTAAGCCATGCTGGAGCCCCCTCCTGGAGGGGGCGGGGGGAGCGGTAAGTTCAACCGCCTGCGGTGAGCCTGCGGCTCACCGCAGCGCGGGCAGGGCCTGCAGGGCCCTGACCGCGCCCGCGCCGATCGACGCGCCGAACTTCTTGGCCAGCCGTTCGGCGACGTTCTCCTGCGGCGTGTAGTCGATCACTTCCTCGGCCTTCACGATGTCGCGCGCGACCGAATCCAGGCTGCCGAAGCGGTCGGCCAGGCCCAGGTCGATGGCTTGCTGGCCGTTCCAGAACAGGCCGGAGAAGATTTCGGGCGTTTCCTTCAGCCGGTGCCGCGGCCGGCCTTCACCACGCTCGATGAACTGCTTGTGGATCTGGTCGAGCATGGTCTGCGCGTAGGCCTTGTGGGTGTCGGATTGCGGCGAGAACGGGTCGAGGAAGCCCTTGTTGTCGCCGGCGGTGAGCAGGCGCCGCTCGACGCCGAGCTTGTCCATCACGCCGGTGAAGCCGAAGCCATCCATCAGCACGCCGATCGAGCCGACCAGCGTGGCCTTGTCGACGAAGATCTCGTCGGCCGCCACCGCGATGTAGAAGGCCGCCGAGGCGCACGATCTCCTCGCAGACGGCATAGAGCTTCTTGTTGTGCTTGGCCTTGAGCCGCCTGGACCTCGTCGTTGATGAGGCCGGCCTGCACCGGGCTGCCGCCGGGCGAATTGATGCGCAGCACCACCGCCTGCGAGCCCGCGTCCTCGAAGGCATTGCGCAAGCCGGAGATCACGTTCTCGGCGCTCGATTCGCCATCGACCGCGATCTCGCCGCGCATATCGATCAGCGCGGTGTGCGGGCCGCTGGGAGCGCCGGTGGCCAGGCGCTGCGCGTAGGCCGCAAGCAGGAAGCCGATCACCACCAGCAGCCAGGCAAAACGGAAGAACAGCCGCCAGCGCCTCTCGCGCCGGCGGTCCTCGAGATAGGCGCGGGCAAGCTGCGCGATGGCGTTGTCGGCGTCGCCGTTGATGCGGGGAGTCGCCGCTTCCGCGGCAGGCGCCGAAAGCGTGGGCTCCTGCCGAGGCGCTGCCGCTGGGAGTCGGAATGGTCGGAGTTCATGGCTGTTTGCCGGCCGCCAGGCCGGCTGGTCAATCAAGCCAGAGCCCCCTCGCGGAGGGGGCTGGGGGAGTGGTGACGTTCATCCCAGGAGGCCCAGGGCCGCAGGCCCTGAGCCTCCGAAGGATACCAATACACCTTCCCGTCGCGCTCGGCGACCGCGACTTCGATGAGCCGGCCGCGCATGCAGGGACCGCCGACGCAATGGCCGGTACGCGGGTCGTACACGGCACCATGGATCGAGCAGATGATCCATTCGCGGCTGTCATCGAGGAACTCGCCGGGCTGCCAATCCATCTCGGCCAACACATGCGCGCATCGGTTGACGTAGGCCACCACCTTGCCCTCGAAACGCATCGCGAAGGCGCGCACCGATTCATCCCACAACATCACGTCGAACAGGAAGGCCTTGCCGCGCTCCGTCAGCTCGCTGGCGTCGCACAACTCGATTCCCTCGAGTGCAGGCGGAGCGGGCGTGGCGCTCGTGACGCTCATGCATGCATCTCCAGCCAATGGCGCAACTCCGCCACCGAGCCGGCCACGAAGCACGTGTCGAACTCCCCGAAGGCCTCGCTCTGGTGAGCGCCATAGCTCACGGCGATGCTTTGCGCGCCGGCATTGACGGCCAGCTGCAGGTCGTGGGTGGTGTCGCCGACCATCAGCGTGCGCTCGGGATCGACGCCGAACTCGCGCATCAATTCGAGCAGCATGCGCGGGTCGGGCTTGGATGCCGTTTCGTCGGCCGTTCGCGTGCCGTCGAACAGGCTCTTGACGGGAGAGCTGGCCAGCGCCTCGTCGAGCCCGCGGCGCGACTTGCCGGTGGCCACGGCCAGCCAGTGGTGGCGCTCCTTGAGCGACTGCAGCATCTCCAGGCAGCCGGCAAAGAGGGTGAGCTCGTGCTGGCGAGCGAAATAGTGATGCCGATAGCGCCGGCCCAGCTCGGGATAGCGGTCGGGATCGAGGCCGGGGGCCGCGACCTGCAGCGCATCGATGAGGCCGAGGCCGATCACGTAGGAGGCGTCCTGGTCGCTGGGCACCGCCAACCCGAGGTCGGCACAGGCGGACTGGATGCAGCGTGTGATCAGCGCGGTGGAGTCGAACAAGGTGCCATCCCAATCGAAGGCGATCAGGTCGAATCGGCGAGGTCGGGTCATAGGTGCTTGAGGAGTTCCTGGCATTCTGGCGGCAGCGCAGCCTTCGAGCTCGATGCTCTCCCCGCTCGCGGGGTGGTCAAAGCGCAATCGCGCCGCGTGCAGGAACATGCGGTCGAAGCGACAGCCCGGCACGGCCTCGCCGCGCGCGAGCGACTTGTTGAGGGCGAAATCGCCGTACTTGTCGTCACCGACGATCGGATGGCCCTCCCCCGCCAGATGGACGCGGATCTGGTGGGTGCGGCCGGTCTTGATGGTCACATCGAGCAGGCTGAAGTCGGCATAGGCCTTGGCCAGCTTCACCAGGGTGATCGAGCGCCGGCCTTCGTCGCTCGCCGGCGAGACGGCTCGCACGCGACGCTCGCCCTCGGCCGTGGTGAACTTGTGCAGAGGGACGTCGATGACCTTCTTGTTCGCGGGCCAGCTGCCGATCACGAGGGCGGCGTAGGTCTTGCCGGTGTCGCGGCTGCGGAACTGGTCCTGCAGCGCGGTGAGCGCACTGCGCTTCTTGGCGATCAGGAGCACTCCGGAGGTTTCCTTGTCGAGCCGGTGGACAAGTTCCAGGAAGCGGGCCGTCGGCCGCGCCCTGCGGAGCTGCTCGATGACGCCGAAGCTGACCCCGCTGCCGCCGTGGACCGCCACGCCGGCCGGCTTGTTGACGGCCAGCAGGTGATCGTCCTCGAACAGCACCGGGAATTCGCGCGCCGGGGTGGCGGCCGCCGGGGGCTTCTCGGCCATTCGCACCGGGGGCACGCGGACTTCGTCGCCGAGCTCGAGCCGGGTGTCGGCCGTCGCCCGCCCCTTGTTGACGCGGACTTCGCCGCTGCGCACGATCCGGTAGACGTGGGTCTTGGGCACGCCCTTGAGCGTCTTGATCAGGAAATTGTCGAGGCGCTGGCCCGCCGAGCCTTCGTCGATCACGAGGCGCTGCACGGCGGGCGCAGGCACGGGCTTTCCCTCGTGGGCCTGCGCCGTTTGGGGGCGTTGTTTCCCGCCTATAATCCGTTGCACCACGTTTGCGTTGTAAGTGTTTGATTTACAAGAGTTTAACCGGCCCTCCCCAGGGAGCGCCTTCAAACACCGACAAGGCGAACTGGGTGGCAGGCTCTTAGCGTCTCGAAGTTTCCGGCGCTGGAAGCTCTGCACCAAGAGCTGATGCAACGCAGGCCCGCGCTGGTGGGCCGCTTCCCAAGGCGAAGCGGCGGCGAGAGCGGTCCGGCGGCAGAGTAAATGTCGAAAGAACCCAAGAACAAGGTTTCCGGCCGCAGGCCGGTGCCGCTTGTGAGACAACCGGGCCCTGTGGGCCCGCGACTGGCAAGCTTCCGAACCTGCAGCCCGCGTCCAGTGACACTCGAGCGGATGTCGTCCCCACGCCCCCTCCCCCACCCCGCCTTGCCAACGCCGCGCGCCATCGCGCCCGGACTGGCCGGCTCGGGTTGCCGTGCGCCCACCCATGCGCGCGCGGGGCAGGCCAGGGCGTCGGGCCCTTGGGAAGCCTCGATGGCTTCCCGGCTCTTTTCTTCCGCTTTCGAGTCCCCACCACGCATGCGCCAACGCTGCTGAAGCGCGCTTTTCGCGCATCGGCAGTCCAGGGCGGTTCCTACGGGTCCCTCGCCGTTTCTCGTGCATCGATGTAGTCGATCCCTTTGCCTATCGGGACCGACAGACTGAGTTGTGCCCGCGCAGGCCTTGTTTTCAGGCCAGCAGCGGGACGAGGAGTGCACATGAAACGCATGCTGATCAATGCGACGCAGCAGGAAGAACGTCGCCTGGCCATCGTCGATGGCCAGAAACTGCTCGACTTCGAGACCGAGATCGAAGGCCGCGAGCAGCGCAAGGGCAACATCTACAAGGCGGTCGTCACCCGCGTCGAGCCTTCGCTGGAGGCCTGCTTCGTCGACTACGGCGAGGAGCGCCACGGCTTCCTGCCCTTCAAGGAGATCTCCCGCCAATACTTCAAGGACGGCATCGACGTCCGCAACGCGAAGATCGCCGACGCCATCAAGGAAGGCCAGGAGCTGATGGTCCAGGTCGAGAAGGAGGAGCGCGGCAACAAGGGTGCGGCGCTCACCACCTTCGTCTCGCTGGCCGGCCGCTACCTGGTGCTGATGCCCAACAACCCGCGCGGTGGCGGCGTGTCGCGCCGCATCGAGGGCGAGGACCGCGAGGAGCTCAAGGACGCGCTCGACCAGCTCGACTACCCCAAGGGCATGTCGCTCATCGCCCGCACCGCCGGCATCGGCCGCAACGTGGCCGAGCTGCAGTGGGACCTCAACTACATGCTCAAGCTCTGGACCGCGATCGACGATGCGTCCAGGGCCGGCAAGGGCGCCTTCCTGATCTACCAGGAGTCGTCGCTGGTGATTCGCGCGATCCGCGACTACTTCACCTCCGATATCGGCGAAATCCTGATCGATACCGACGACATCTTCGATCAGGCCCACCAGTTCATGAACCACGTGATGCCCGACAACGCGCATCGCGTGAAGCGCTACCGCGACGACGCGCCGCTGTTCTCCCGCTTCCAGATCGAGCACCAGATCGAGACGGCCTTCTCGCGCACGGTGAACCTGCCCTCGGGCGGCGCGATCGTGATCGACCACACCGAGGCGCTGGTATCGATCGACGTCAACTCGGCACGCGCCACGCGCGGCGGCGACATCGAGGAAACCGCGACCCGCACCAACCTGGAAGCCGCCGACGAGATCGCGCGCCAGATGCGACTGCGCGACCTGGGCGGCCTGATCGTGGTCGACTTCATCGACATGGAGGAGTCCAAGAACCGCCGCGAGGTCGAGAGCCGGCTGCGCGACGCGCTGCGCCAGGACCGCGCCCGCGTGCAGTTCAGCTCGATCAGCAAGTTCGGCCTGCTCGAGCTCAGCCGCCAGCGCCTGCGCCCGGCCCTGAGCGAGGGATCGCACATCACCTGCCCGCGCTGCAACGGCACCGGCCACATCCGCGACACCGAGTCGAGCGCGCTGCAGATCCTGCGCATGGTCCAGGAAGAGGCGATGAAGGACAACACCGCCGCCGTGCACGTGCAGGTGCCGGTGGAAGTGACCTCCTTCCTGCTGAACGAGAAGCGCACCGAGATCACCAAGATCGAGCTGCGCCAGCGCGTGACCGTGCTGCTGGTGCCCAACAAGCACCTCGAGACGCCCAACTACAAGCTCGAGCGCCTGCGCCACGACGACCCGCGCCTGGAAAACCTGCAGGCGAGCTACACCATGATCGAGGAGCCGGACGACGAGGTGGGCATCACCCGTCGCCGCGATGCCAGCGACAAGGGCAAGACCAAGCAGGAGCCGGTCATCAAGGGCGATCCTGCCCGAGCAGCCGGCACCCGTGGCTCCGCCCAAGGCCGAGCCGGTGGCGGCCCCGGTCGCCGCGAAGCGGCAGGCCGCACCAGCCGCAGCGACCTGTCTCCGCGGAAGCCGGCTTCTTCGGCTGGATCAAGCGGATCCTGGGCATCGCTCCTGTGGCGACGCCCGAACCGGTGGTGGTGCCGGCCTCTGCACCTGCTGCGAAGGAAGCGCGTGATGGCCGCCGCGGCGAACAGCGCGGTGACGGCAACCGCCGCGGCGGTCGCGATGGCCGCCGCGAAGGACGCGGCGAAGGTCGTGAAGGCCGCGAGGCACGTGGCGAAGGCCGCGAAGCTCGCGAGGCTCGTGAAGCACGCGGTGAAAGCCGCGAGGGTCGCGAAGGCCGTGAACGCGGCCGTGACGGACGCGGCCGCGGCGATCGTGCCGAGCGCGCCGAACGTGCCGAAAACCTGGAGACCACGGCGGAACCCCGCCGCGAGCGCGAGACCGCGCGAGCCCCGCGCCGAAGGGCAGGAAGCCCGTGGTCGTAGCGAAGGCCGTGGCGGCGAGGGCCGTGCCGAAGGTCGCGGAGAAGGCCGTGCGAAGGTCGCGGCGAAGGCCGTCGAGGTCCCCGCCCCGAGCGCGAAACGCCGGTGACGCCAGCCGCTACCGAAACCTCGGCAAGCGGCGAGCTCGAATTCGTCGATACCCAGCCGCAGGACGCATCGGCCGACACGGGTGGCGAGCAAGCTCGCGAAGGCGGGCGTCGTCGCCGCCGTGGTGGTCGTGGCCGCCGCGAGCGCGAGGGCCTGGTGGCCGCCGAGGGCCAGGAGCAAGGTGCTGAAGGCCTGTCGGAAGTCGCCGCGGACGCTTCAGCGCAGCCGCTGGCCGATGTCCAGGCCGAGGCCGAGGCCGAAGAAGGCATCGCATCGATGGAAGCCGCAGGTGGAGCCGAGGTCCGCGAGGAACGCGAAGGTCGCCGTGGCCGTGGTCGCGACCGCTTCCGCCGCGAGCGTCGCGAACAGGAGTCCGGCGCGCCGGGCGCGACCGGAGACGAAGGTCTGCCGGTCGTGCCGACGGTCGATGTGACGGCAGAAGCCGCCCTGCCGGCCAGGCTGCCTGAAGATGCCATCGTGACCGCTCCGGAGCCCATCCTGGAGGAAGCCCCGCATGTGGAACCGGTGGAGCCTGTGGTCCCCGCTCCCGTCATGGCGCCGGCGCCCGTCCCTGCACCGGCACCGGCACCGGCCGCACCAGTGGCACGGGTCGCGGCCTACACGCTTCCGATGGATGATCTGCGCACGGTGGCCACGTCGGCAGGGCTCGAATGGGTCAACTCCGACGCCGACAAGGTGCGACTGGCGCAAGAGGCCATCGCGAACACGCCCTTGCCCATCCATGTGCCGCGCGAGCCCAAGACGGTCGTGCCAATGGACGATGGTCCGCTGGTCCTGGTCGAGACTCGCAAGGACCTGGCCCAGTTCGCACTGCCCTTCAGCCACCAACAGGCCGATGCCTTTGCACTGAAGCAGCAGCAGCAACACCAGCAGCAACAGCAGCAACAGCAGTGAAGAGGACCACGACAGCCGTCCGCAACGCCGCCCCGGCGAGGCCGGGGCGGCTTTCCGTGGGCTCCTGCGAAGTCTTCGCAAGGCAACTGCAGCGCCATGGCAGGCAGCTCAAGGCCCGGTGATAGGCCGCGTGGTGCATCAGCTCTTCCCAGTGAGGGCGCGGTCTGCGGCAGGAGGTCGGCGGCGTGCGCTGGCCTATTCCGCGGCAGCCGTCCGAGCGGACTCGTTTTCCGTGCGACGGTACAGATCATTGGC
This sequence comes from uncultured beta proteobacterium, assembly GCA_963818175.1. Classification (GTDB taxonomy): domain Bacteria; phylum Pseudomonadota; class Gammaproteobacteria; order Burkholderiales; family Burkholderiaceae_C; genus Caldimonas. The sequence goes on from CAWFRK010000015.1 coordinate 51,919, forward strand.
GCGCAACAGATGGTCGTTAATAGCCTGCGCGGCTGCGTCCGGGTCATTGGCCGCGATCGCGTCGATGACGCGCTGGTGCTCGGCGAGCGTCAACAGTTCGGCACCCGGCGCTCGCACGATGGATCGATAGAACGCGCTGGCCCACTTGAACATCGCCTCGACGATTGCCGGGAAGATCGGATTGCCGCTGATCTTCGCGATCTCGCGGTGGAACGCCATGTCGCAGTCGAGGAACTGATCGAGTTCGACCATCGATGCGCGCTGGTCCTCGAGGCGTTCCTGCAGCCTGACGATGTCGGCCGGAGTGGCTCGCTCGGCCGCGATGCGTGCAAGCCCGGCCTCCAGGAAGACACGCGCCTCCTTCAGATGCTCAAGCATGTCCGGCTGCGTCTGCAGCAGATGGTGCGCGCCGCCGGCGACCTGGTTGATCAGCAGTTTCGCCGTCGGGATGACCACGCGTGCGCGCTCGCCGTGATGAATCTCGACGATTCCGGACCGCGCCAACTCCTGCAGCGCTTCGCGCACCGCCGGCCGCCCCACGCCGTACTGGTCCATTAACTCCCGCTCCGAGGGCAATTGCTGTCCAGGGGCGATCTCTCCGCTCGTGATGCGTTGCTGAATCCGGTCGAGCACCTCTCGATACAGCTTCCGGCGCTGGATGGGTTCAGGTGTCATGACGTCCTCGCTGATGCCACTCATCACCTTATCACACCAGGATGGGCCGATCCGATGCCCTGGCCATCAGGGAAAGCCCGTGCTGCACATCACATATGGCCTCATATACTCATCATACCAGTGACGAAGGCAGCGCTCCAAGCGCCGTCGGCACCGCTCAGCAACCCTCCTCAGACTACGGAACTGTGATGAAAGAAAAGATTGCCCTCTTCGGCGCCGGCGGCAAGATGGGCGTGCGCCTGTCGAAGAACCTGCTGAAGTCCGACTACCGCGTCGCGCATGTCGAGCCCAGCGCCGTCGGCCAGAAGCGCCTGAAGGACGAACTCGGGCTCGACTGCGTCGCGGTCGACCAGGCCCTCGATGGCGCCGATGTCGTGATCCTCGCGATCCCCGACACCATCATCGGCAAGATCGCGCACGAGATCGCGCCCAAGCTGGCCTCCGGCACGATGGTCATGCTGCTCGACGCGGCCGCGCCCTTCGCCGGCCACCTGCCCGACCGCAAGGACATCACCTACTTCATCGCGCACCCCTGCCACCCGACCATCTACAACGACGAGGTCGAGGAGGCCGCGCGGCGCGACTATTTCGGCGGCGGTGCGGCCAGGCAGTCGATCACCAGCTCGCTGATGCAAGGCCCCGAGTCGGCCTGGGACCTCGGCGAAGACGTCGCGAAGACGATCTACCAGCCCATCAAGGACTCGTACCGCCTCACGGTCGACCAGATGGCGCTGCTCGAGCCGGGCCTGTCGGAGACGGTCTGCGCCACGCTGCTCGCCGGTGATGCGCGATGCGATGGACGAAGTGGTCAAGCGCGGCGTGCCGCAGGCCTGCGCACGCGACTTCCTGCTCGGCCACATGAACATCCTCGGCGCGGTGATCTTCAACGAGATCCCCGGCGCCTTCTCCGACGCCTGCAACAAGGCGATCACCTTCGGCAAGCCGCGCCTGATGCGCGACGACTGGCTCAAGGTCTTCGACCGCGAAGAGATCGCCGAGAGCATCCGCCGGATTACCTGACCACCCCCGGAGGCGCTTCGCGCCACCCCCTCAAGATCCTATGGAGGACCACCCGGAGTCAGCCGCGTTGTTCTACAACGGGCATTTCGTAGATCTGCGCGTGAAGGAGGTGCGGAAATGAAGACGACCCAGGCAGTCCTCGAAGGTAAGGATATGACGATCGAGCCGGCGCTGCATATGAGTTTCGAGCTCGGCGACAAGGCGTGGAAGTTGACGTTCAGCGACGGCCGACGTAACCCGGGGCGCTTCGCGGTTGCCGCGGGCGACCAAGCGGCGGTGCTCGACTGCATCCAGCGGGCGAAGGCACGCTGCGGCCTGCCGGCGTCGGTGGGTGTGCACTCGTGCTACGAGGCCGGCCGCGACGGCTGGTGGCTGCATCGCTGGCTGAAGGAGCAAGGCATCGACAACATCGTGGTGGACTCCTCGAGCATCGAGGTCAACCGGCGTGCGCGCCGCGCCAAGAGCGATCGGCTCGACGGCGACAAGCTGCTGCAGATGCTGCTGCGCCACCGGCGCGGTGAACGGGTGTGGTCGGTGGTGCATGAGCCGTCGCCGCAGGCCGAAGACGAGCGGCGCGTGCACCGCGAACTGCAGCGGCTGACACACGAACACACGGCGCACTGCAACCGCATTCGTACGCTGCTGGTGCTGCACAACCTCAGGCCCGCGCAGATAGGCGGCAAGCCGTGGGCGCTGTGGTGGCAAGCCCATCAGGCGCAAGTACCGCCGCTGCTGCGCGCGGAGATCGAGCGCGAATGCCAGCGGCTCGAGTTGGTACGCCAGCAGATGCGCGCGATCGAGGCGCAGCAGCGCCAGGAGCTGACCCAGCAGCCCATGGTCCAGCAGCTCAGCCGACTGCGCGCCATTGGCCTGTGCAGCGCCTGGGTGCTCACCAAGGAGCTGTTCGGCTGGCGGCAGTTCGACAACCGGCGCCAGCTCGCCAGCAGCATCGGGATCGTGCCCACGCCCTACGCCAGCGGCTGCAGCGAGCGCGAGCAAGGCATCAGCAAAGCCGGCAACAAGCGCGTGCGCTGGCTGATGGTGGAGCTGGCGTGGCGCTGGCTGCGCTTGCAGCCCGAGAGCGAGCTCACGCGCTGGTTCAACCGGCGCTTCGCCGCCGGCAGCAAGCGCATGCGCCGCATCGGCATCGTCGCGCTGGCGCGGCGGCTGGCCATCGCGTTGTGGCGCTACGTGCAGAACGGCGAGATCCCGGCGGGCGCCACGCTCAAGCCGGCGCAGGCCTGAGGTTCCCCCATGTCTGGCCGGCCGGCACACATCATGGTTCAAGGTCGACGCGCCCGTGGTAGCCCCCGGGCCGCTGCGCCACAGCGGCCGTCCTCAAGATGGGGCGCGTCGGTAACTGGAGGGTTCAGCCAGCGCCCTGGCGCGCATGCTGCATCGGAGTGGCGGAACCTTACCCGCCACGGATAGAAGGTGGTCCGGGCGTTGGCCCGAACGCTGCAGCACCCTCCGACCTGGGACTTCTGCCATGCCCGGCCTCGCAGACATATGCATCAACGACAACCCCGCACACCCGCCATGACCGACGCCCTTGACAAACCGGTCCCCATAGAAGGGGGGAGAGTGCCGCGGCTCCAAGCCGACCTGCGTCGGCTTGGACGGCACGAGCGCCAGCCGACTCTGGCGGCTGGCTCCGCCAGCGGCCCGGCGAAGCCGGATCCGCGGCTCCCGCTCGCTGGCACCGATTCATGCGCCGAGAGTGCCGCGCCGGAATCAAGGAAAACTGAAAGGAAGGGTCGTGAGCGAACGCATCCACGCCACCTACTGGCTCGAAACCGGCGACGACCCGATGCGCGCCGCCGAGACCATCGCCGGCGAGCAGTCGAGCGGCACCTTCGTCGCGCTGGCGACCGAGACGCCTGAGCTGAAGGAACGCTCCGGGGCACGCGTCGAGCGCTTGGAGATCCTGGACAGCGCCAGCGCGCCCAGCCTGCCGAGCCCGAAGCACGCCGAGCGCTGGACGCGCTGCACGCTCGAGCTTTCGTGGCCGATCGAGAACCTCGGCGCCTGCCTGCCGACGCTGATGGCCACCATCGCCGGCAACCTGTTCGAGCTGCGATCGGTCACCGGCCTGCGGCTGACCGACCTGCAATTGCCCCCGTCGTTCGCCGCCGCTTATCCGGGCCCGGCGTTCGGCATCGAGGGCACGCGGCGGCTCGCCGGCGTCTCCAGCGGACCGCTGATCGGCACGATCATCAAGCCGAGCGTCGGCCTCAATCCCGAGCAGACGGCCGATCAGGTGCGCGAGCTCGTCGCCGGCGGCATCGACTTCATCAAGGACGACGAGCTGCAGGCCGACGGCCCGCACTGCCCGTTCGAGGAGCGCGTGCGCGCGGTGATGCGCGTCGTCAACGAAGCCGCCGAGCGCACCGGCAAGAAGGCGATGGTCGCCTTCAACCTCACCGGCGACCTCGACAAGATGCGCCGCCGCCACGACCTGGTGATGGCCGAAGGCGGCACCTGCGTGATGGTGTGCCTCAACTCGGTGGGCATCGTCGGCCTGCACGAGTTGCGCCGCCATGCGCAACTGCCGATCCATGCGCACCGCGCCGGCTGGGGATATCTCACGCGCTCGCCGGCGCTGGGCTGGGACTACGCGCCCTGGCAGAAGATCTGGCGCCTGGCCGGCGCCGACCACCTGCACGTCAACGGCCTGCGCAACAAGTTCAGCGAGAGCGACGACAGCGTGATCGACGCCGCGCGCTCCGTGCTCGCGCCGGTGATGGAAAGCGCGCCGATGACCGCGATGCCGGTCTTCAGCTCCGGCCAGACCGGCTTGCAGGCGCACGACACCTACGCCGCGCTCGGCTGTGCCGACCTGATCCACACCGCCGGCGGCGGGATCTTCGGACATCCCGGCGGCGTGGCCGCAGGAGTCGAGGCGCTGCGCGAATCATGGGTCGCGGCGATGGCCGGCGTGCCGCTGGCCGAGCAAGCGCGCAAGAGCGCTCCGCTGCGTGCCGCGCTGGAGTTCTGGCGATGAGCGGCCGCGCCGACCCGCAAGGGCCCGACGGGCTGCTGCTCGCCTACTACGGCGACGACTTCACCGGCTCGACCGATGCAATGGAGGCGCTCGCCGCCGCCGGCGTGCCGACGGTGCTGTGCCTGGAGCCGCCGACGCCCGCACTGCTGCAGCGCTTTCCCGGCGTGCGCTGCGTCGGGCTCGCCGGCTCCTCGCGCGGCCGCAGCCCGGCGTGGATGGATGAGGAGCTGCCCAAGGCGTTCGCGAGCCTCGCTGCGCTCGGCGCGCCGATCCTGCACTACAAGGTCTGCTCGACTTTCGACTCCTCGCCCGAGGTCGGCTCGATCGGCCGCGCCATCGACATCGGCGTGCGCTGCATGAGCGGCGCCTGGTCGCCGAGCATCGTCGGCGCGCCGCGCCTGAAGCGCTACCAGGCCTTCGGCAACCTGTTTGCCGCCGTCGATGGCGTCGGCCACCGGCTCGACCGGCATCCGACCATGTCGCGCCACCCGGTGACGCCGATGCACGAAGCCGACCTGCGGCTGCATCTGCGCGAGCAGACCGGGCGTCGCATCGAGCTGATCGACCTGGTGCAGCTGCGCTCCGGCTCGAGCGCCGCACGCGCGGCCCAGCTCGCCGGCGACGACGTGCCGGTCGTGTTCATCGACGTGCTCGACGACGAGACGCTGCTCGAAGCCGGGCGGCTCGTCTGGGAGGGCCGCGGCAAGGGGCTGTTCAGTGCCTCGTCGTCGGGCCTGTCATACGCGCTCGCCGCGTACTGGCGATCGCTCGGCTGGCTGCCGCCCGTGCCCTCGCTTCCCCAGGCCGACCCCGTGCCGGCGATCGCGGCCGTGAGCGGCAGCTGCTCGCCCGTGACCGCCGCGCAGATCCGCTGGGCGCGCGCCAACGGCTTCGTCACCGAGCGCCTGCGCCTGCCCGATGCGCTCGATGAAGCGCGTGCCGGCATCGAGATCGAGCGCTGCATCGCGGTGGCTGCCGAGTCGCTCGCGAGCGGCAGCAGCGTCGTCGTCTTCAGCGCCGAAGGGCCCGATGACGATGCCGTGACCGGCTTCGACGGGATCGCCGCGCGCGCCGGGCTGGCTCGCGGCGATGCGGCCCGGCGCGTCGGCACCGCCCTCGCGGAAGTCATGCGTCGCCTTCTCGATCGCGTCGACCTGCAGCGCGTCGTCGTTGCCGGCGGCGACAGCTCGGGCGAGGTCGCCAGCGCGCTCGGCATCGGCGCGCTCAGCGTCGCGGCCGCGATGGCGCCGGGCGCGCCGCTGTGCCGCGCCGCGTCGGACCTGCCGCGCCGCGACGGCCTCGAGATCGTCTTGAAGGGAGGCCAGATGGGCGCGCCCTCCTTCTTCGGCTCGGTGCGGGCGGGGCGCCCGCTCGACGCCGCCTGATCCACCCCTGTCCACAACCCCACTGCAAGCGACCTTCCCAACGGAGACATTGATGAACAAGAGACTTCTCGCTGCCCTGTGTGCCCCTTCCATCGCGCTGGCTGCCACGAGCGCCTTCGCGGCCGACCCGATCAACGAGCATTCGCTGAGGTTCGGGTACAGCGTGCAGGAATCGCACCCGCTCGGCAAGGGCGCCAACAAGTTCGCAGAGCTGGTCGCGAGCAAGAGCGGCGGCAAGATCAAGGTCAAGAACTACCCCGCCACGCAGCTCGGCTCAGAGGTGCAGATGATCTCTGCCACGCAGGGCGGTGTGCAGGACATGGTGGGCGTGTCGTCGGCGCCGCTGGTGGGCATCGTCAAGGAGTTCGCCCTCTTCGACCTGCCTTTCCTTTTCGCAGACGAGCGCGAGGTCGATGCGGTGGTGGACGGCCCGGTCGGCAAGGAACTCTTCGACAAGCTCGAGAGCAAGAAGCTGGTCGGCCTGTGCTTCTGGGAGAACGGCTTCCGGCACGTGACCAACAGCAAGCGCCCGATCACCAAGGCCGACGACTTCAAGGGCCTGAAGATCCGGACCATGCAGAACCCGGTCTATGTCGATCTGTTCAACACGCTCGGCGCGAACTCGGTGCCGATGGCCTGGCCGGAGGTCTATCCCGCGCTCGAGTCGAAGGCGATCGATGCGCAGGAGAACCCGTTCGCCATCGTCTCGACCAACAAGATCAACGAGGTGCAGAAGTACCTGAGCGTCACCAAGCATGGCTACTCGCCCTACGCGGTGATGGTGGGCGCCAAGTTCTGGGAGAAGCTCAACCCGACCGAGCGCGCGATCTTCAAGGACGCCTGCACCGAAGCGCGCGACTACGAGCGCAAGATCAGCCGCGAGGAGGACGTGAAGACGGCGGCCGAGCTGAAGTCGCGCGGCATGCAGATCAACGAGGTGCCGCCCGAAGCCGTCGCGCAGATGCGCCAGATGCTCAAGCCCGTGACCGACAAGTACACGAAGGAGATCGGCGA
>CAWFRK010000016.1:0-74793 GCA_963818175.1 uncultured beta proteobacterium
CCGGCGCGCAGGCCTCGAGCCGTTCCTCGGCGCGCATCCCCCTTGGCGAAGCCCGCCCCGCGCAATGCGACGAGCCGGCCTTCTGGCTGTATTCCTCCGGCTCGACCGGCCGGCCCAAGGGCACCGTGCACACCCACGCCAATCCCTACTGGACCGCGGCTCTATGGCGAGCCGGTGCTCGGCATGAGGACGAGCGACATCTGTGTTCTCGGCGGCCAAGCTGTTCTTCGCCTACGGCCTGGGCAATGCCTGACCTTCCCGCTTGAGCGTGGGCGCGACCGTCGTGCTGATGGCCGAACGGCCGACGCCGGAAGCCTGCTTCAAGCGCTGGACCGAGCGCAAGCCCACCGTCTTCTTCGGCGCGCCGACGGGCTACGCCGGCATGCTCGCCTCGGCCACGCTGCCGCGCCGCGAGCAGGTGGCGCTGCGGCTGTGCTCCTCGGCCGGCGAAGCGCTGCCGCGCGAGATCGGCGAGCGGTTCACCGGCCAGTTCGGCGGCGAGATCATCGACGGCATCGGCTCGACCGAAATGCTGCACATCTTCCTCTCCAACCGCCCCGGCGAGGTGCGCTACGGACCACGGGCCGGCCGGTGGCGGCTACGAGTCGAGCTGCGCGGCGAGGACGGCCGCCCGGTACCGCCGGCGAGATCGGCGACCTGTACATCCGCGGCCCCAGTTCGGCGCTCATGTACTGGACAACCGCGAGAAGTCGCGCGAGACCTTCCAGGGCGGCTGGACCAAGAGCGGCGACAAGTACATGCGCGATGCCGACGGCTGCTACATCTATTCCGGCCGCAGCGACGACATGCTCAAGGTGAGCGGCCAGTAGTCTCGCCGTTCGAGGTCGAGGCCACGCTGATCCAGCACCCGACGGTGCTGGAAGCGGCCGTGATCGGCGTGCCGACGCGAGGGCCTGACCCGGCCGAAGGCCTTCGTCGTGCTCAAGGCCGGCCATGAGCAGGCGAGCGACATGAGGCCGGCTGAAGGCCTTCGTCAAGGCGGCTGGCGCCGCACAAGTACCCGCGCAGCATCGAGTTCATCGACGAGCTGCCGAAGACGGCGACCGGCAAGATCCAGCGGTTCAGGCTGCGCGAGCGCGAGGCGAACGCGGGGGCACGGCATGATGGGACAGGCGAGCGAGTTCGTCGACGTCGCCTGGAACGCGGCGGCGCGAGCGGATCGAGCATGCTGGATCGCCCCGCAACGCCGCGACCGCCGCTGTCGTGTTCCTCCACGAAGGGCTGGGCTCGGTGGCGATGTGGCGGGACTTCCCGTCGCAGCGTCTGCGAGGCGGCCGGCTGCCGCGGCTGGTGTTCTCGCGCTGGGGCTACGGCCGCTCGAGCCCGCGCCAGATGCACGAGCGGTGGCGTGGACTTCATGCATCACCAGGCGCGCGACTTCCTGCCGGCCTTCTTCGACGCGCTCGGCATCATGCGGCGCCGAAGGCCCTGGCTCTCGGCCACAGCGACGGCGGCTCGATCGCGCTGATCCATGCGGCGCAGCTTCCGCAGCGCGTGGCGGGCATCGTGGTGGCCGCGCCGCACATCTTCGTCGAGGACATCTCGGTCGCCAGCATCGAGAAGGCGCCGGACGGCTACATGACCACCGACCTGCGCGAGCAAGCTGGCTCGCCATCACGCCGACCCCGACGCCGCCTTCCGGTGCTGGAACGACATCTGGCTGGCCCCGGCTTTCCGGGACTGGAACATCGAGCGACCTGCTCGGCGACATCGCGCTGCCCGGTGCTCGCGATCCAGGGCATCGACGACGAGTACGGCACCATGGCGCAGATCGACGCAATCGCCGCCGCGCGGCCCACAGCGAGCTGCTCAAATTGCCCGCTTGCGGCCACTCGCCGCATCGCGACCAGCCGGCCGCAGTGGCGCAGGCGGTGGCTCGATTCATGGAAGCCGGCATCATGCCGGGGCTGACATCAATCCAGAACCCCGGCATCGACCGGTGCGCGCTACCGTTCGAAGCGATATTCAAGAGGAGACAAACCATGAGTACTTCCCCGCGCGCGCTTTCTCTGCTGGCCGCCGCGACCCTCGCCGCCGCCGTGCTGAGCACCGGCGCAGGCGCAGGGCAAGATCAAGGTCGGGCTGATGCTGCCCTACACGGGCACGTTCGCCGCGCTCGGCAACGCGATCACCAACGGCTTCAAGCTCGCGATCGACGAGCAGGGCGGCAAGCTCGGCGGGCGCGAGATCGAGTACTTCACGGTCGACGACGAATCGGATCCCGCCAAGGCGCCCGACAACGCCAACAAGCTCATCAAGCGCGACAAGGTCGACGTGCTCGTCGGCACGGTGCATTCGGGCGTGGCGCTCGCGATGGCGAAGGTGGCGCGCAGGACAACAACACGTTGCTGATCATTCCCAACGCCGGCGCCGACGAGATCACCGGGCCGCTGTGCGCGCCCAACATGTTCCGCACGTCGTTCTCCAACTCGCAGCCGGCATCGCGATGGGCAAGGTGATGGCCGACGAGCGGAAGAAGAAGACAGCGGTCACCTTCACCTGGAAGTACGCCGCGGGCGACGAGTCGGTCGGGGGCTTCAAGGAGGCGTTCGAGCCAAGGCGGCGGCAAGGTGGTCAAGGAGATGGACCTGCCGTTCCCGCAGGTCGAATTCCAGTCCTTCCTGACCGAGATCGCCGCGCTCAAGCCCGATGCCGTGTATGTGTTCTTCGCCGGCGGCGGCGCGGTCAAGTTCGTCAAGGACTACGCCGCGGCGGGCCTGAAGGACAAGATCCCGCTGTTCGGCCCCGGCTTCCTCACCGACGGCACGCTGGAAGCGCAAGGCGAATCGGCGCAGGGGCTGCTCACCACGCTGCACTACGGCGATGGGCTCGACAATCCGAAGAACAACGCGTTCCGCGCGGCGTACAGAAGGCGTACAAGATCGAGCCGGACGTCTACGCGGTGCAGGGCTACGACGCTGCGCAGCTGCTCGCGGCCGGGCCTGACGCGGTGAAGAGGCGACATCAGCAAGCGCGCGGAGATCGTCAAGGCGATGGAGACGGCGAAGATCGACAGCCCGCGCGGCTCGTTCGCGATGTCAGCAAGGCCCACAACCCGATGCAGGACATCTACCTGCGCAAGGTCGAGGGCAAGGAGAACAAGGTCAGTCGGCGTCGCGGTCAAGGAGCTCGCCGATCCCGCCGCGCGGCTGCAAGCTGTGAGCCCCCGGCCCCGGAGTCCTGGGGCCACCTCCGCGGGGTGCGGGCCGGCTTGGGGTGGCCCGGCGCTCGGCCCGCGACGCCGACGCCTTCGGCGGTGCTCCAGGTTCTGGAACCGAGCGCTATTCACGCAGCATGGCATTACCCATGGACATCACACGTTCCTGATTCAGCTGCTGAACGGCGTCCAGTACGGCCTGCTGCTGTTCCTGGTCGCGAGCGGCCTGACGCTGATCTTCGGGATCATGGGCATCATCAATCTCGCCCATGGCAGCTTCTACATGATCGGCGCGTACATGGCGTTCACGCTGCCGTCGCTCACCGGCAACTTCGTCGCGCATCGTGGTCGGCGTCGTGCTGTCGGTGCTGCTCGGCTTCGTGCTCGAATGGGCGCTTCTTCGCCACCTGTACAAGCGCGATCACCTGGAGCAGGTGCTGCTGACCTATGGGCTCATCCTGATGTTCGAGGAGCTGCGCAGCATCATGTCGGCAACGACGTGCACGGCGTGCCGGTGCCCGGCGATCCTCGGCGGGTCGATCCGCTGACCGGCGACGCTGACCTATCCGGTGTATCGCCTGTTCATGTCGGGGGTGTGCCTCGCGCTCGCGGCGGGCTGTACTGCTGATCACGCGGACGCGGCTCGGCATGATGATCCGCGCCGGCGCGTCGAATCGCGAGATGGTGCAGGCGCTGGGCATCAACATCAATCTGGTCTACCGGCTGGTGTTCGCGCTGGGCGTCGCGCTGGCGGCGTTCGCCGGCATGATCGCGGCGCCGGTGTCCTCGGTGTACCCGGGCATGGGCACGCAGGTGCTGATCATCTGCTTCGTCGTCGTCGTGATCGGCGGCATCGGCTCGGTCTGGGGCGCGCTGGTCGCGGCGATGCTGATCGGCTTCGCCGACACCTTCGGCAAGGTGCTGGTGCCGGAGGCTGCGGGTGTGACGGTCTATCTGCTGATGGCGGGCATCCTGCTGTGGCGCCCGAAGGGCCTGTTCAAGCGGAGGCCGTCGTGATGCAAGCGCTTCTGCGTCGCTCCGCTGCTGGCTCTGGCAGTCGTGGCGCTGGCCGCGCTGGCGCTCGTGCTGCTCGCGCTGCTTCCCGCTCGCCGGCAGCAAGTTCTACATCGAGCTCGTCGCCAAGGTGCATGATCCTGGCGATCTTCGCGCTGTCGCTCGATCTCCTGGTCGGGATACACCGGGCTCGTGATCGTTCGGGCACGCGGCGTTCTTCGGCGTCGGCGCCTACACGCTGGCGCTGCTGGCGCCGAAGTACGAGCCGGCAACCTGCTGGCTCACGCTGCCGCCGGCGGTGGCGCGCCGCGGCATTGCGGCGCTCGTGGTCGGCGTGTTCGTGGTGCGCACCAAAGGCATCTACTTCATCATGGTGACGCTCGCGTTCGCGCAGATGTTCTATTTCGTCTTCCACGACACCAAGTTCGGCGGCGGCTCGGACGGCATCAGCATGAATTTCAAGCCCGACGCTCGATGATCGGCTTACGCCGTTCGACCTGGGCAACGCGTCGCACGTCTACTACTTCGTGCTGGTGCTGCTCGTCGCGGTGTTCGTGTTTCTGCGCCGGTGCTGCTGCGCTCGCCGTTCGGCCGCGCGCTTCGCGGGCATCAGCGGCAACGAGCACCGGATGCGCTCGCTCGGCTACTCCGGTCTACGCTACAAGCTCGCGAGCTTCACGCTCGCCGGAGCGCTCGCCGGGCTCGCCGGCTACCTGTCGGCGCTCGCAGTTCGGTTTCGTCAACCCGGAGCTCCTGTCGCTGGCATCAGTCGGGCAACGTGCTGCTGATGGTGATCCTCGGCGGCGTGGGCAGCCTCTACGGCGCCGTCGTCGGCGCGTTCGCGTTCGTGCGCTCGCCGGAATCGGTTCCAGGCGCTCGACCAAGCACTGGCAGCTGCTGCTGGGCGGCTATCATCCTGCTGGTCGTGCTCTTCCCGGGCATCGCGGGCGGCTTCGCCTCGCTGCGGCGACGCTTCTCGGCGCGGCCGACGTGCCGTAGGCTGGACGCCTGCCGGCAGCGCCACGCAGGAGCAGTTGCCCTGATGCGCAGGAAGCCGCATGCCACACTGTCGAGCACGCAGGGCCTGACGCGCCGCTTCGGCGGCCTCGCGGCCGTGAACGACGTCATCGCTCGACCTGAGCGCGGACGAGCTCCACGCGGTGCTCGGCCCGAACGGCGCCGGCAAGACGACGCTGATCAACCTGCTGTCGGGCGATCTGCCGCCAGCGCCGGCAGCGTCCTCTACGGGCGACGACATCACCGGCGTGCCGCAGCCGACCGCCGCTCGCGCCGGCATCGGCCGCAGCTACCAGAAGACCAACATCTTCCCGCCGTTCACCGCGTTCGAGAACTGCCGGCTCGCCGCGCAGTCGCGCGCGCCGCATGCGCTGCAGCTGTGCGCTCGGCGCAGCGTTGCACCGTGAGCACCGAAGCGGCCGACGACGCGCTCGAGCGCGCGGGCCTGGCCCGCGGCCGACAGACCGCCGCCGGCGCTGTCGCCACGGCGAGCAGCGCCAGCTCGAGATCGCGATGGTGCTCGCGACGCATCCGGAGGTGCTGCTGCTCGACGAGCCGCTCGCCGGCATGGGCGCCGAGGAGGCCGCAGCGCATGGTCGAGCTGCTGCGCAAGCTGCGCACCGGCCACGCGATCCTGCTGGTCGAGCACGACATGGACGCGGTGTTCGCGCGTCGCCGACCGGATCACGGTGATGGTCAACGGACAGGTGCTGGAAAGCGGGCACGCCCGACGGCGATGCGCGACGACCCCGACGTGCAGACCGCCTACCTCGGCGCGACGCATGAGGCGGCCGGCATGAAGCAGCGACATCCACGAGACGCCATGCGTCGAAGCCACGCGGGCTCCACACCTACTACGGCGCGAGCCACATCCTGCACGGCGTGGACTTCCGGTGCGGCGCGGCGAGACCGTCGGCCTCATGGGCCGCAACGGCATGGGCAAGAGCACGCTGATCCGCAGCTGCTCGGCCTCGTCGAGCCGCGCGACGGCGCAGTCCGCGTGCAGGGCCGCGATGACCGGCGGCGCAGCCTTACGAGATCGCGCGAGCAGGGCATCGCCTACGTGCCCGAGGGCCGCGGCATCTTCCCCAATCTCACGGTGCGCGAGAATCTCGTGATGGCGGCGCGCGCCGGCACTCGCGGGCCGGCGCGACTGGACCTTCGAGCGCGTGCTGGCGACCTTTCCGCGCCTCGCCGAGCGGCTCGGCAACGGCGGCTGGCAGCTCTCGGGCGGCGAGCAGCAGATGCTGACGATCGGCCGCGCGCTGATGACCAACCCCGACCTGCTGATCCTCGACGAAGCCACCGAAGGGCTCGCGCCGCTGATCGCGGGGGAGATCTGGCGCATCATCGGCGACATCCGCGCGACGGCATCGCCACGCTGATCGTCGATCGCAACTACCGCACCGTGATGGCCCACTCCGACCGGCTGGTCGTGATGGAAAGGGCCGCGTGGTGCTCGAGGGCAGCTCGCAGGAGTTGCATGAGCGGCCGGAGGAACTGGGCGGTACCTTGGGGTTTGAAGGCAGGTCTGAAAGCCCGAGGGGCGCTGAGGGGCGGCAGCTACATCAGGAGTCCTCGGGGAGGAGAGGCAGGTCGTCTGCTTCAAGCGTCGCGTCCCATTCGTCCAGTTCCTTGCCCCCCGACAGGGCTCCCGTGACCCTATCGACCTCGACGTTGGAAATGGTCTCCTGAATCAGAAGGGTATTGCAGGTCTTCCGAATCAATCCCTTGAAGTCAAAGGGCTTGTCTACGAAATGCCCGCTGAGGGTTGCCCTGTCCAGCACGTTGGACCTTCTTGCGAGACACAAGAGACACGAGTCCGGCTCCAGGTTGCGCGTCGCCATCTCCACGGCAGCCTCGCACACGGCCCGGAAGCTCGTCCGCGATTTCTTGTCCGGCTTGGGAAGATCGGCCATCAAGTCGGAGAAGTCCACCAACTGAGTGAGCAGCAAGTTTGCAAAGACCAGTTCCTTCTGCCTGCCATCGCAGACCCTGATCAGCTGGTGCAGCGCATTCAAGTTGCGCTGTGTGGCCACCCACGCCGTCGTTCCCTCCAGGGTGTCGATCAGCATCGCGTAGTCCGCGGTGCTCATGCCTGCGTGGCTCTTGTCCTTGTTGACGTGCAAGAGCAGCATCTTGAGGGCATCAACGCACGCCGAATAGTCGCAAATACTGAGAAGCCGTGATGCCGCCCCCACCCCCTGAACCCGATGGTTCAGGAAGTATTCGACCAGGCTTGTCAGCACACCTTCCCCCGGCTGCAAGAAGAGCCTGTCATCCATGTCCCACTTGGCCGGGATCGGCTCCAGCTGGGGGGGTGGCGGCAGCGGCGACTTGATGTGGTCGAACAGCTTGGTCACCTCGATGCACTCCGGCGGACTGGCCTTCGGGCTGACCATCGAGCGCCTAGTGACCCGCCCCTGGGGGCCGGGGCAGCTGTCGCTGCCGGCATCGTCCGCTTCCCGGCTATCGCAAAGAGTGGGACGATGAACACCACAACCGGGTACCTTCAGCATGCTGTCACTTTCAGTGAAGTGGCGCCTTGTTTTGCGCCGGCAGGGGAATGCTTGCCTTACCTCTCAGGCGCGTGTGACCGCGAGTGGCTCCAACCCCGCCCCCGGCATCTGGTCGCTCGTTCTTTGGATGGGTGGCCCCGGCTCCAGCCGGGCAGCCCAGCTGGCATGCTCTTCGCAGAAGACGCCGACGAGGGCGGCGAGACCGTCCGCGTGCCAGGGAAGCCGCTCGACGAGTTTCGTCAGCGTGACCAGGCCTGTCTCGCGATCGATGTGGACGCCCCAGTGGGCTTCGCCTGATTGCCAGCGCACCAGCGCGCCAGGCACGGCCTCGGGGTGACGACCCTCGAGACTGGTGTCTTCGGCGACGGAGCAGATGTTTCGCAGGGTACCGCGCTGACATGGCCCGGGTTCGAGAACAGCTCCAGCCGGCCGTCCCCAAGCATGACCGCGCCGATCAATATGCCTGCGCTGCTTTCGATGGTGAAGACGCCTTCGCTGTCCACCCGGGCAGGTGCCAGGCTGGTGGCGGCAAGGTATTGGTCCAGCAGATCTGCAAGCTGCTCCGTCATGTTGGCCTCCCCAAAGCACGCAGTGGCTGAGGAGCATGCCTGCACGGGCAGCGCTGCGCCTCATCGCTTGATCAGCACGGATCAAGCTGGCTGAGTAACGAGGTGGCCTTGTGCGTTCCGAAGTCAAACGATATTTGTGAGACTTTCTTCACGCATTAGAGCTTGCGTGATGAAGCAGCCGGCTCGGTTGGGGCCGAGCCGGGCCGCAAAACAAGGGGAGTGCCGGGCCGACCCATCTGGTGAAGGGCGACCTCGGCATGAGACTGGCTTAGATCTCCTCGCTGGACCTCTCTCACGGCGCTCTGCACATTGTTGACGCACTCTAGGTTCTTTGCCCTATCCTAGGAAGGGGTTATCCAGAGGGGTCTTAAGCGCATCCATGAGACCGCTCTTTACGTCCCGTCGGTGTCTTGATCATTGTTCTTTGCTGATCCGAAATTGGACAGAGCCGGCTTCACGCCTGGCTGAGTCGCCAGGACCCTCACCCGGGCTGACGGCCGATGACTATCACAGGATCCGAGTTGGTCGACGCGGCGCCGGATTGGGCGGGACTGAAACTACCCCGGATTGGGGTGTTTCCCGCATTGTGGTAGCTCATCGTCATAGTCCTCCAGGAATTCGCTTGCGGACGTCGTCCGCATCGCCCGAACTTTAGCGGAATTATAGAATTGTCATCCTGTCGAGCTCTTCGAATATAGCGGAGCCATCTGTTGGAATTCGCTGCGAAAGCCTATGGAGAGGAGCATTCGGCCAGAGGGTGGCACAAATAGTTTGAACCTCCTCTGACCGGATACGATTTTCCATAAACAACTTCTCATAGGCGCGCCTTGACCGCAGCCTCTGCATTGTACTTTTTCTTGAGGCTGGATATTGCTGACTTCCATCTTCTCGGAGAAACACTTTCCATCAAGCCTTGGACACTGACCTGTGAAAGGCACTTCAGTGCGGTGAACGGATCTTTACTTTTCACTCGCTTCATTAACCGCTACCGTATAGACCTCCTGGAAATCCATTCGGTTGTGGCAACCTTTTTCTCCGCTACCCTCTAGCTTGACGAGAAGATCAGCGATGGCGTCACTTCTATTTTATCGGGAGAAGCATCAATCCCGCAAGGACGCGAGCCCGGCCTCCTGTCGCAATGTTCCAGGAGCTTGAACAGCTTGTTTTGGTTCTCAACACTGTCATCCCTGATCAGGGCATTGGCCCGTTTCTTGTACCAATTTATTCAAGAGTTCCTGTTGCGTGGAATTCAACCCTAGATCCATCTGGTCGGCGGTCCTAGAAAGGCGACCACGGTGCAAAGCCCCTCGGCGCGTTCAAAGGATTGTCCATGGCAAGGAGCTTGCACGCTGCCTTAGCGTTGAAACCTGCCACGAGAAGATTGATGAACCCGTTTCGAAAAACCTCTCGTTATTTGCAGCTTATAGACGCCTTGGCTGGTTTCAACATACGGAATATTTGGGGCGGCCTTGCGCAACTGGTGCCACTGGTAGTTTTGCACTCCCTGAAGGTCTTCATGTATACCCCCGATTTTCTTCATCAGGGTCTCCAGCAACATGGATCCCTTCTTGGGGAAATCAGACGTCCTGTCGGAGAATTCTCTTCCGGAGCCTCTCACAGGCTCACCAAGGTCAAAGTCATTCTGGTGCGACAAAGTCTCAGCGGGAGCAATATTATTCGATCTCCGGGAGACCGGGGACGGAGCCGACTATCAAGGGCTCTGGGTGAGACTGGTTAGCTTTCTTCTCCGCTTATTTTGCTCGCTTGAATTCCGTCTGGTGGGAGTGAGGGGATCAGACCGAGTTTCATCAGGGTCTCCATGACCAAACCTGACATGGGAGCGATCAACAACTGAACACCGGGATTTGCATGTAATTCGAGTTCGTCGTCTCCCTTTCGGCTGCTTCGTAAACTTACGGCAATATTGAACGCACTAATATTCTTCCAAAAATCCCTTTCCCACCTTTACCACCAGCACCTTCCATGATGATCCCTTTCAACGAGATAAACGGCGCCCACCAGTTCCAGCAAGAACGCCAAGCCCGCGCAAACCAGCGCGCGCCAGCAGGTACTCAAAGTAACCGCAGTACTGTTTGGGCGATCCAAGCTGGTCAAGTTACCGAGAACTTTGCCGCATGGAAGAGCAATTGCGTGGCCACGCGCATGTCAGGGCGGGCTTGACGCCAGGGGTCCGCTCATTCCTCAAATATATTTTTTTCAAGCTCCATGCCCCTGCGCCGAATCGGTCGAGTATTTTCTTGCGGTTGGCATCGCTCTCGCCCTGCACGATGCTCTCTGCCTCCTTGAATGCCTTGTCAGGTCGCCCTTCTTCCTCTCAGCCACAGAAACCCTGCGGTCACATTGAGTGTGATCAGCGAATTCGATGGATTGATGATCAAGTTCAGCGATGTTTCACTGTGCCGGCCCGCTGGCGGCAGCGGAGCTGGAAAGAGCCCAAAACCGCTCTTGAGGGGAAGGAGTTCTGCACCGTTGCTCGCCGCACAGGGGCAAGCGTGCCACGTCGACGTTGCTAACCCTATTGAAATTCCTCGGGGAATCCTTGAGCAGGTTCGATGATGGCAAGTCGCCCACGAACATCAATGAGTCGCTATCATCCAGCGACCTCATCAGAAGACTCGTGCTCATGCTCACCACATAGCAAGTGGAATATCCCCGCTCGCAGCACACGAGCCATAGCGTGGCGCTCGCGAGTTGCCCGTCGGCTCCAGGACACTCACTCAACCACCTGCCGAGGGTCTCCATGTCGCCGTGGTAGGCCAGCCAGAGCGAGGACCTTCAGACAAGGTCGGCCAGCGCAGCTTGCTGGCTGAGATCCATTGGGCTGTGCCCGATACTGCGATGAGCGGCAGGGCTCGCTCCCAGCTCGGGGTACAGGGAGAGGCCAAGTTTCAGCGCCGCCGATACCTCGCCCACTTTGCAATAGCGTGTTGACCATGCGCGTCGCCGCGCCACGCTTCATCCTGGAGAGGTCGCGAACTACTTGGCCGTTGTCGAGGAAATAGACGGTTGGAAGCGGCTTCACAGAACTTCAGCAGCCCCCTACACACCCGGGCCCAGGTCGACTTCACACGTGAATTCAAACGCTGATTTCCAGCACGTCCAGTACCCGGCTGATGGCGCTCTGGAAAGGACATCCTCCCTCTGGCGGACAAGCGCCTGACAGGCCAGAAAGAGCGATCGCCGGGCACTCAAACAGTGGCGCGCCAGAGAGTTTGAGTACGCCTCCTGTCAACTCCAGGCAAAATCACAGACGAGGCACTGAAGATCGCTTTCCGGCGGCGTGCTCTGGCGCATCACCGCTTTCATGGCCGCTTCCCTCAGCCATCTCAAGGTTGACCTTGCGTCCCCTGCCCTGCTCGAGAAAAGCGCGGTGAGCACCTCGGCGAGGGGAAGCTTCTGGTTCCAGCAACAGGTCCCCAGGGCAGCCGTGAGTTGCCCGTCATTAAGCGCGCTGAGCAGGCGCCCCAGGGTAGCCGTGTTCACCTTGACCGGCCAGATTCTGGATGGCCTGGAACAGCAGCGCGGTCAGCTCGAGTCTTCACGTCCACCCTCAGCGAAGCGAGCTGTCGCCCTGGTTCGACGTACGCGAGCATCGTGATGAGCGCCTGGGCTTGATCGCGACCGTCGAGACGGGAGGCGACCATGCACGCCGAGGACAGCGCGTCATGCTTCAACAGCGTGTCGATCATGCGCTGGCGGCGTGTCCAGGCCGAGCGCGGTCAGGAGCGGGCTGGCGCCGGCACCGGCGGAGATCTTTCCCCTTGCGAGGAGTTCAAGACAGGCCATCTGGAGCGATTCCCTGGCAGACGACTCCTTCTCCGGCGGCCTCTCCTTCGGGAGCGCTCCGCTCGAGCTCCTAGGCACTCGCTTGCAAGGGCCAGAAGATCCTTGTCGGGCTCGGCACTTTCGGTCGCCATGCGCACGGCTCCTTGCCACGCCATGTCGAGGTCGATCTTCGTTCGCCGCTCGCCAAGAAGGCCCGTCACATCGGACCAGGAAAGGCTCGGCTCGAGCAGCAGGGTCGCCACGGTGCTCGCCAGCTCTTCCTCATTGAAGACGCTGGCGAGTTGGGCCAGGCTTGCCATGTCGCCCTTGCGGCCGAGTTCTCGCGCACCGTCATCAACGAAGCTGGCTCAGCGCCTGCTTGCCCACACCCCTGCGAACGAGGCTCAGCGTGAGGTTCTTCCGCGCGATTTCCCTGGGCCGGTGGACGTGCCTGACGATGCTGGGAAGCGCCTTTGCGCGCGCCGACGCATCGGGGCAGAGGGCCAACAGGTTGCATGCCGACAGCGTGCGGCCCTTCCCTGCCTTCTCCAGGATGGTGTCGACCATGCCCGTCAGCGCGTCAGGCGCCATCTCGTCGAGGACCAGCCTGGGCTGGCCGTCCTGAAAGCTTACGAGTGGAAGCTTTCGCTTTTGCGCAAGCGCGTCGTACGCACTTGGGCCCAGGCACTGGAGCAGCACGTCCTGCTGTGCGTTGCCAGGTGGGTCCGTCTGGGCGGTCAGGCCGGCGGCGGGGGGAGATTCCGCCGACGCGGAAGAGCGGCGCACCGGCTTGCCGCGAGTGTCGACATTCGTGAGCGTGGAGGAGGTTCGGTGGGAGTCGCGTCAGAAATATCGTCGTGGCCGCGGGGTATCTTCGGGCTCCCGGTTATTTCCATGATGACCTTCGGTTCAGCCGCGCAGGACGCCCTGCCGCTCGAACTCGACCGCTGGCGTGTCGTGCTCATCCTGCCCTTGCTGGTCCACAGGCTCGGGCTCCAGCCGCACAGCCCAGCTCGCATGCTCCTCCTCGAACTGCTTGAGCAAGGTCGCAAGCCCGTCCTGGTGCCATGGAAGCTGCGGCGCGATCTCCGTCAGCGTCACCAGGCCCGAATCGTGGTCGACGTGGATGCCCCACTGGGCGTCGTGAGCCTGCCAGCGCACCAGGGCGCCGGGAACCGCCCCGCTCTCGTCCTCGTCCTCGCCCTCGTCGAAGTCTTCGTCGTCGAATTCTTCGTCATCGTTGATCCCCTGCAGGGTGTCTGCGCTGACGTGGCCCGGATTGCCGAACAGCTCCAGCCGGCCGTCGTCGAGCATGACGGCGCCTATTCGCAGCTTGTCGCCCATGTCGATCGTGAAGATGCCTTCGTTGTCCAGGTAGGCAGGTGGGTGGTCGCTGGAAGCGAGGTACTGGTCCAGCAGCTCGGCGAGTTGGTCGGTGGTCATGTCGCGCCCTCTTGTCTCGATGAGCTGTGTAGGTAACACGGTCTCGCCGTCGGTTCCGCCCCCGCGCAACGGTGCCGCTCGATCGGCGGCACGAATTCGCGGCGAGGCTGGCCGCATCGGCCGACAAGACCTCCGCCTCGCTCTCGCACGGGCAGAAGCGCCAGCTCGAAGTCGCGATGTGCCTGGGGCCTCGCCACGCTGGTGGTCGATCGCAACTACCGCACGGTGATGGCCCACTCCGCCCGGCTGGTGGTGATGGGGAAGGGGGCGGTGCTGAGGGCAGCTCGCAGGAGTTGCATGAGCGGCCGGAGGAGCTGGGGCGCTACCTGGAGGCGTAGGCGAGGGTCAACCTCGCTGGCTCAGCAAGCGCAGCTTTAACTTTGAGAATGAACGGAAGCCACGGTAAAACGTGACCATCTCGCAGTCGTGTGCTTGCGCGAGGGCCGCTAGCCCACGCGTCAGTCCACAAGTCGGCGAGGGCTCGCGCCGGGCCACGAAGTCGTGCCAGAGCTTGTCGTGTGTTGCCGGGAATTAGAGGCAGGCTCAAGCCCACCTCCCCATCTTCGCAGGCCGTCCCACCATGCGGCGGCTGGGGCCTCATGTGCGTGCCCTTCGGTCAGCAAGGGCAGCAAGACATTGGCGTCGGCGATGCACCGCATGCGCCTTGCTCTCGTCGGATTGCTGAACGGCTTCCGCGTCTATGCGCTTGACCGCATCTGGGGTCAGCTTGCGCAACGGTGCATCGGGGGAAAGCTTGATGGGCGGGCGGGCGAGTCGTTTGCGTGGGCGCTCAGTGGCCGCCACCTCGCGCTGCAAGGCATCGATAACCAGCTGGCGCAGGGTTCAACCGCGCCTCCACCGCCTCAATCTTCGCGCGTCTCACGATGTCATCTGGAAGGTCTAGCGTCGTTCGCATGGCAGGTACCCACATTTACGCTTTGCTGCCTGAGACGCTAACGAGGAACCTCGGAAGTCAGGCAGAAGCACCGCTGACGCTTCGCAGCCATGGGCACCTTGGCACATCTTGAAACGGCAGCTCAAGCGCCTTCTCAACCACCTCAGACTTGACTGCATATGTGCGGCAGGCCTACAGGTTGACTTACGCCAACAGCCTGCCTATCCTGCGGCCGTCGCTGAAAAAACGGCGATACGGGATTGGCGTCCCGGCAAACATTTCCGGCGAAAGCCGCGTTCCACTGTGCCTCGCGGCTTTCTCGCGTTTGGGGCCGCTTTTTGGCGGCCCAGGCGGGGAGCCGCAAGGCTCGCCGGTTTCCCTAGGAATGTCCGGTACACCAACCTGTCTGGGCTGCCGCCCCGGCTGGCACCGTGATGGCAGTCACCTCGACTGCCATCACGGGAGCCACAATGACTTCATCTTCGAGCGGCGACGAGCTTCGTCTCACCATCTCGCACGACGGCCACATCGAGTGGCACGGACCGCGCGCCGGCTGGAAGCGAGCGGGCTGATCCCGATCAACTTCAAGTGGCCCAGGCGTATCGACTATGCCGAGTGGCACGCCAACGGCTTCGATTTCCAGCTGCGGCGCTGCCGGCCCGACGGCTTGATGGGCCCGATGCGCCACTGGATGAACTACGACTACTGGTACGTGTGCCGCACCCTGCATTGCGATTCGCTCTCGCATTTGGCTTCACCCGCGAGCTGTACCGCGATCTCGGCAACATCGTGTTCCAGGCAACGCGACTGGGTGAAGCGCTGCGAATCGAGTTTTCCAAGGCGCATGCGGACGAGCGCGTCGAGAGGTTCGAGGCCAGCTGGTCCCGCAGCCGATGAAGCGCACGCGCGGTGTGAAGGTGCGATAGGCACACCCCCTTACTAGAATGACCCATGGCGCCGCGGGCCACCGCGGCCGGTGCGCCCGGCGCTTCGAGGAAGGCTTTCGCACCATGCCCAAGCTCCTTTTGGTCGCCCTGCCGGTGCTGCTCGCTGCGCTGGTGGTCACCGTGCTGATGCTGCTGCGCCGGACGCCGTCGCGCCATGCCATCAACGTCTGGTCGAGCCTGCTGCTGATCGCCTATGTGGGGACCACGGCCGGGCTCGGCATCTTCTGGGTGGCCAACCAGCAATTGCCGGTGTTCGACTGGCATTACCTGTTCGGCTACACGACGGTGGTGCTGGTGGTGCTGCATCTTTCGTTCAACTTCCCCGTCGCGTGGCGCTACCTGACGCGACCGCGGAATGCGACTGCGGCAACGACCGCAGCCAGCGGCTCGGAAGCGGGCGCGGGACGGCGCCGCGTGCTCGGCGCGCTCGGCGTGCTGCTGGCGCTGGGTGCGGCCTTTGCGCTGGGCATGCGGCATGGTCGAAGCGAGCTGCGGATCGAGTGGCCGGGCTCTCGCCGCGATGCGACGGGGCCGGATCCTTCGCAGGCGGGCAATGCGGCAGTCGGCGCGGACTCGTCGGCAGCGCTCGATTCGTCGGCCGCGCGCGCTGGCTTTCGTCGAACGCTTCCATGCGTTCTCGTCGCACTCGCGCACGCGGGCGCTGCTGCGCGCACCGGGGGTGGATTGGGGTGATCCGCCACCGCCATTCAAGAGCTACCCGGGTCGACCGAGGGTCGCGTTGCCGCCGCCGGGCACAGCGCCGGGCAAGGCGGTGGATGTCGCGGCCCTGGGGGCGGCACTGTGGCACACCTCCGGCATCACGCAGGAGCGGGGCCAGATCAAGCTTCGCGCCTCGCCTTCGTCGGGCGCCTTGTTCTCCACGGAGCTGTACGTCGCGTCGCGTGCCGTGTCGGGCCTCGCACCCGGCCTCTGGCACTACGACCCGCTGACGCACAGCCTGGATCTCGTGCGCGAGGGCGCACCTGTCGACGCGGCGCTCGGCGCGCCGGGCGATCCTGCCGCTGCGCGACGCCGCCGCGGCGGTCATCGCGACGGCCATCTTCGGCCGCACCGGCCACAAGTACCGTGATCGCACCTACCGCTACGTGCTGGCCGATCTCGGCCACGCGCTGGAGAACCTGCGCGTGGCCGCTGGCGCCGCAGGGCTGCCCGCGAGCCTGATTGCGAGCTTCGACGAGTCGCGCGCGGCGGCTGCCATCGGAGTCGACGAACAGGTGGAAGGCGTGCTCGCGCTCATGGCCTTGTCGGATGCGCGTCCGGATGCGAGTGCAGGCCCCGCGCCGGGTGCCGCCGTGGGTGCGGGCAGGCGGCCGACGTACGCCGATCGAGCCCGTGCGTCGGGATCGGCCCCATCGAGCCCACTCGCGGCACGCGAGTTCTCACCGGCTCCGCTGTCGCAAGACGCGCCTTCGCTCGGGGTCACCGGCGCAGTGCACAGGGCAAGCTCCTTGCGCGCGTCCGCGCCTGCTCTCCCCGCTCTGAACGCGCGGGCCAAGCCGGCCGCCGAGCCGTCGCTCCCATCGATCTCCTTGCCGCAGTCCGTCGCCACGAACGCCATCGAGACCGGCAAGGTGCTCGGCCTCATCGCGACGCGCCGCTCGGTGCGCCGCTTCTCGCGAGAGGCACTGCCGCTCGATGCGCTTGCCGGCGTGCTCGCCAAGATGATGGCGGGCACTCCCGCCTTGCTGTCCGACGCAGTACGCGTGAACCTCGTGATCAACACCGTCGCCGGCTTGCCGCCAGGTGCCTACCGCTACGAGAGCGCATCGCATGCGCTGGTGCCGCGCGGTGCGACCGCGGACCGGCGTGCCGCCGCACGCGCCGCCGCGCTCGACCAGGACGTCATCGGCGAAGCTGCTGTCGTGTTCGTGCTGTCGATCGACCGGGCCACGTTCGCCGCCGACCCGGCCGGCCCGGCGCGCGGCTATCGCCATGCGTTTCTCGAAGCGGGGCTGGTCGGAGAACGCATCTACCTCGAGGCCGGCACGCGTGGCCTCGGAGCCTGCGCGGTCGGCGCCTTCTACGACGATGAAGCAGCCGCGCTTGTCGGCATCGACCCGGCACGCGAATGGGTCGTGCATTTCGCCGCGCTGGGTGTGCCTGCGACCTGAGGGCAGGCCGGGTGGTCGAGCTTCAATCCCTGGGCTCTGCGGGCTCTGCGGGATCTACGGGATCTACGGGCCATTCGGACTCGTCCAAGGCAATCAACATCCTGCTCACCCTCGGGCACCGGCTGGGCCACGGGACCGGGCTGCAAGCCGGAATTCGGCCCGGTGCTGCAGGACTTGGAGGATCGCCTTGTAGTGCCCCGGGCTGGCCGCGTTGCTGTGGTAGAGCCTGAAGATCGCCTGGCGAATGCCGGCTTCGCGCTCGATTCGCAGCTTCGGCTCGAGACGGCTGCACCCCTGCGCGAGTTTCAAAAGGGCGGCCGACGGGTCGGGATCGTTCATCGCCTTCATCACGGCCGAGGGCAAGGTCAGAACCGGCTCCAATTCCGGCTCCCACAACTTGGTCGACTCCATGACGTCGTAGATGTCCTGGAGGTCAGAGCTGGACAATTTCCCGCGCTCTCGAGCCAATAAACGGCCTCCAGGATGTACCGCTGGAGATCGAGTATCAGAATTGCCCTTCTTCTTGAGAGCACCGCTTTGATTGAATTCCGGAATCAGTCTCGCGAGGCACATGAGCTCGGCTCTCGGGTGGGCAGAATCCTTTGCTGCCTTCACTGCCAGCTTCATCGCCCTTTGAGCGTCACTCGGTGTCAGTTCATCAAGAAGCTCAGCAGCCCCGAGGTAAAGGAGCGGCTCTCGCAGCAAGTGGGCAACGACGACTCGCTGCTCCGCGTTGTCGCATAGCCTGATCAGGCCCTTGAGTTCGTGCACGTCGCCTTGCCTGGCCAGGAACTTCGCCGTGCCGCACAGACAGTAGTTCAGCGTCCGCTGCTCCTCCTTGGAGAGGAAGCGACGAGTATCCCTGCCCAACGCTTCAACACCGTGGACGAAACCGAGCGTCCGCTTGAGCGCCTCCAGGCGCTTCGAGGGGGCGCACATGGCGAGGGCCTCGCACGCCAGCCCGTACTGGCCGTGGCGAAAGAGAAGCCCGACCAGGGCATCCGGAACATCCTCCTTCCCTTTCAGCTCCAGTCTGGGGCCGCGTCGGGTATGCCTGAGTGAGAAATCGCCATGCTTCTCGAGCTCCTTCCACGCCTTGTCCTTCTGAAGGTTTGGTAGAGCATCTTCCGGCACGCCGATACTCTTCATCAGGGAAGGCAAGCTTTCGTGTGTCACCTTCACACGGCGCCGCTCCGCATGGCCCGTGTTGGCAGCGGTGCGCCTCGTGAGGGATGAACCTGCGTCCGTGCTGCCCGTGCTCTCGGGGGCATTCCCGTGGCGGTCCGTCTTGTTCGTGGTGGCGGTTTCGAACGACTTGTCGTCGACAAGCGTTGTGAAGCCTTTGTCGCGGGGTCCTGACTTTTCCATGGCGGCCTTCAGAAGATGCCCTGTGGGCGGTTGCTTGGTGACGCGAGGCCCTGGTCCGGCAGATCGGCACAGAAGCGCCGCTTCAGTAACGGAATCCTCTTATCAGTTCCACCGCCCGGTGGGCGCTCGGCGATCCGGGCGCCGATTCAAGGGCCGCCGAGGTAGCGGCTGGCGCGACGCAGGTCGGCGAGCCAATCGGCGAAGGCCGATTCGAACTGCTCCCTGTCGCCGCGCAGCAGCGCGGAAGGGTGCAGCGTGATGAGCACCGGAATGCCGTCTTCGCGCCGGAGCCACTGCCCTCGTTCGCGCAACACGGAAACCGCGCCACCCATCAGCGAGCGGGCGGCCACCGCACCCAGCGCGACGATGGCCTTCGGCCGCACCACGCGATCTCGCGCTGCAGCCACGGCAGGCAGGCCTGCGCCTCGCGCTGGCCCGGTGTCTTGTGCATGCGGCGCGTGCCGCGCATCTCGAACTTGAAGTGCTTGACGGCATTGGTGACGTAGAGCTCCTTGCGCGGCCAGCCGAGTTCATCGAAGGCGCGATCGAGCACCTTGCCGGCCGGGCCGACGAAAGGCTTGCCTGCAAGATCTTCCTTGTCGCCGGGTTGCTCGCCGACGAGCAT
Source organism: uncultured beta proteobacterium (assembly GCA_963818175.1). Classification (GTDB taxonomy): domain Bacteria; phylum Pseudomonadota; class Gammaproteobacteria; order Burkholderiales; family Burkholderiaceae_C; genus Caldimonas. Next base: position 19,494 of record CAWFRK010000016.1, read on the forward strand.
CAGGGAAGCATTGGCGGCGCCTTCGCCCCACACCGTCTGGGTGGCGTGCTCCCACAACGGGCAATTGCGGCAACCGGTGGCGGCTTCGCGCAGTTCGCTCAGTCGGGCGGCCGCGTCGGCCTTGGATTCAGGCGGCGCGTCGAACAGGTCGCTCTCGTCTGCGAGCCTGCGGGACCTGCGTGCGGGGCTTTTGGGAGAAGGGGGCATGAAACGCGTGTCGAATCGATATTCGACACAAGGCGTGGCAAACGGCATTCCCGGCAGCAGCGGGCAGCCGGCGGCCGCGAATGCGCATCCGTGCGAGCAGGGGCCGCGGGCAGCCACGCCATCTGGCTTCGAAGCTTCTTCACAAGGCGGCCGAAGTGAGCAATTCCAATCGCGCTTCCAGACGGATGACCCGTGCCGTAAGGTCTTCGATGCGCGCCTGCTGCGCTCTCATTGCATCGGCCTGGCGGTCGACCATGTCCTCGAGCTTGATCGTCGAAGTCAGCGCCGCCCAGGCCTATCGGTCATGCCCATCATGCGCCTTGCGAGACTTCGATTTGTCGCCGCGCTTCCATGGCGGCGATGCGCTGTGCTGGCCTCGTGAAGTCGAGCGCATCATCGATCGCCGCGGCGGCACGATCGGCCGCGGCCTTGGCGGCATCCGCCGATACGGCCAGCTCCTCCTCGCCCTCGCCCGACTGGTATGCGACTGCGCCGCGCCGCATCAGCTCCGAGACAGGAATGTCGAGCTTCTGGCCTTCGGGCGATGGCCTTCATCCTGCAGGCGTGGTCTGCACCACGATGCGATCGGAGACTTCGGCCAGCCAAGGCCATCCTCCTGCGTACATTCAAGACTAAGTACATAGTAGTCTATGTACACTGAACGAAAGCCAATCAGGCCGCCACCGCCTCCATCGCCGCCTGCGCCGCCCGCACCTCGACCCGCACCTGCTCGGTCAGCTCGGCCTTCAGCTCGGTGAACGCCGGCGTGGTCTTCACCGAGTAGTGCCGCGGATGCGGCAGCGGCACCGCGCGGTCGCACTTGATGCGGCCCGGCCGCGCGCTCATCACGACGACGCGGTTGCCCATGAAGATGGCCTCGTCGATGTCGTGCGTGACGAACAGCACCGTCTTGCGCTCGGCCTCCCAGATGCCGAGCAGCAGCTCCTGCATCAGCTCGCGGGTCTGGTGGTCGAGCGCGCCGAAGGGCTCGTCCATCAGCAGCATGCGCGGGTCGTTGGCCAGCGCGCGCGCGAGCGCCGTGCGCTGCTGCATGCCGCCCGACAGCTGCTTCGGGAAAGTGGTTCTCGAAGCCGCGCAGGCCGACCTTGGCCGATGAAGGCGTGCGGCGATCTCGAGCTGCTGCGCGCGCGGCAGGCCGCGCTCGCGCAGGCCGAAGCAGACGTTGTCGCAGCACCGTGAGCCAGGGGAACAGCGTGTAGCTCTGGAACACCATGCCGCGGTCGGCGCCCGGGCCCGTCGATGCGGCGGCCGTCGAGCAGCAGCTCGCCGGTGGTCTGGCGTGTCCAGCCCGGCGACGATGCGCAGCAGCGTGCTCTTGCCGCAGCCCGAGGGGCCGAGGATGGTGATGAAGTCGTTCTCTGCGACGTCGAGGTCGGTGGCCTGCAGCGCCACCGTGGGCTCGCCGTGGCCGAGGCGAAGCTGCGCGAGACGCCGCGGACGCGAGAGGATAGTCGCAGTGCTCATGCCTCATCGTCCGAGTTGCGCCCACGGAAAGAGGCGGCGGTTGGCCGCCTTGAAGGCGAAGTCGCTCACCAGGCCGATCAGGCCGATGACGATGATGCCGAAGATGATCTGGTCGGTGGCCAGCAGCGCCTGGCTGTCGGTGATCATGTGGCCGATGCCGCTGGACGCGCCGATCAGCTCGGCGACGATCACGTAGGTCCAGGCCCAGCCCAGCACCATGCGCAGGGTCTCGGCGATCTCGGGCGCGCGCGCCGGGCATCAGCACGCGGCGGACCAGGCCGCGGTCGCTGCGCCCAGCGTGTAGGCCGCCTCGACCAGGTCGCGCCGCGTGTTGCCCACGCGTCACCGCGATCATCAGCACCAGCTGGAAGAAGCTGCCGATGAAGATCACCGCCAGCTTCTGCGCCTCGCCGATGCCGGCCCACAGGATCAGCAGCGGGATGAACGCACTGGCCGGCAGGTAGCGCGCGAAGCAGACGAAGGGCTCGAAGAAGGCCTCGACCGGCTTGTAGGCGCCCATCGCCACGCCCAGCGGCAGCGCCAGCGCGGCGGCGATCAGGAAGCCGCCGAGCACGCGCCACACCGTCATGCCGATGTCCTTCGCGAAGCCCTGCTCGGTCAGCAGCGTCCAGCCGCTGCCGACCATGGTCAGCGGGTCGGCCAGGAAGGTCTTGGCACCAGGCCGCCGAAGGTGGCCGCCGCCCACACGGCGACGAAGAGCACGAAGAAGGCGACGCCGAGCACGATGCGCGTGGCGGGCTCGACGGGTGCAGCGGTTTCATGGTGAGGAAGCGGAAGTGGCGCGCGGTCTTCGAGGCGCTCTCCGGCCTGCTGCCGGTTCCGCCGAGCGGGGCCATGAGCGGCGTGGTCATAGGCAGCTCCGTGCTGCGCACTGCGGTGCCAGCCCTTCGGGCGGCTGTGCGGGGTTCACTTGATGAAGCGCGTGTCGGCCAGCTTGCTCATGTCGGGCACCTGCCTTGATGATGCCGGCCTCGAGCAGCAGGTCGGCCGCTTCCTTGCTGAAGGCCGCGTGCTCGCCGGCGAAGAACTTCTGGTTGGCCGCGCGGTCCTGCCAGCGCAGGAACTTCTGGCTCGCCTCGAAGGCCTCGCCGCTCTGCTTGACGTCGGCGCCCATGATCTCGAAGCTCTTCTTCGGGTCCTTCTTGATCATGTCCAGCGCCTCGAAGTAGCTGTCGGCCAGCGCCTTCGCGGCCTTGGGGTTCTCGGCCAGGAACTTCGGCGTGCAGCCGAAGGTGTCCATCACCATCGGGTAGTCGAGCGTGGTGGCGATGATCTTGCCGGCCTCGGGCTTGGCGCGCACGGCCGAGAGGTAGGGCTCGTAGGTCATGGCGGCGTCGAGGTCGGCGGTGCCGGCGATCATCGCGTTGGCGGCGGCCTGCGGCTCGAGGTTGACGACCTTCACGTCCTTGATCGACAGGCCGTTCTTCTTCAGCATCCAGGCCAGGGTGAAGTAGGGCGCGGTGCCGGGCGCGTCGGCGGCGACGGTCTTGCCCTTCAGGTCGGTGATCTTCGCGATGCGCGGGCTTGACCACCATGCCGTCGGCGCCGTAGCTCTTGTCGAGCTGGAAGATCTGCGTGGTGGCGACGCCGTTGGCGTTCCAGACGATCCAGGTCTCGACCGTGGTGGCCGCGCACTGCACGTCGCCCGAGGCGATGGCGAGGTGGCGGTCCTTCTGCGGGATCTTCTTGATCGTCACGTCGAGGCCGTTCTTCTTGAAGATGCCCGCCTCCTTGGCCAGCGTCAGCGGCGCGAAGCCGGTCCAGCCCGAGATGCCGATGGCGACCTTGGTTTCCTGCGCCTGGGCGCCAGTGCCCAAGGCGGCCAGCGCGGCAGCGGCCAGGGCGATCAGGTTCTTTTTCATGCAGAGTCTCCTTCTTTGGTTGTCTTGATCAGCGGGGCAGCATGGGCATGTTGAGACCCTGATCGCGGGCGCATTCGACCGCTTCGTCGTAGCCCGCATCGGCATGACGCATCACGCCGGTGCCCGGGTCGTTCCACAGCACGCGCTCGATGCGCTTCGCAGCCGCATCCGTGCCATCGCAGACGATCACCATGCCCGAATGCTGCGAGTAGCCCATGCCGACACCACCGCCGTGGTGCAGGCTGACCCAGGTGGCGCCGCCCGCCGTGTTGAGCAGGGCATTGAGCAGCGGCCAGTCGGAGACGGCGTCGCTGCCGTCCTTCATCGCTTCGGTCTCGCGATTGGGCGAGGCGACCGAGCCGGAGTCGAGGTGGTCGCGGCCGATCACGATCGGCGCCTTCAGCTCGCCCCTCTTCACCATCTCGTTGAAGGCCAGGCCCGCGCGATGGCGCTCGCCCAGGCCGATCCAGCAGATGCGCGAAGGCAGGCCCTGGAAGGCGATGCGCTCGGCGGCCATGTCGAGCCAGCGGTGCAGGTGCGCGTCCTCGGGGAAGAGCTCCTTCATCTTGGCGTCGGTCTTGCGGATGTCCTCGGGGTCGCCCGAGAGCGCCACCCAGCGGAACGGCCCCTTGCCGCGGCAGAACAGCGGCCGGATGTAGGCGGGCACGAAGCCGGGGAAGTCGAAGGCGTTCTTCACGCCGCGATCGAAGGCGACTTGCCGGATGTTGTTGCCGTAGTCGACCGTAGGGATGCCCAGGGACTGGAAGTCGAGCATGGCCTGCACGTGCACCGCGCAGCTCTGGGCGGCGGCATCACGCAGCGAGGCGTGTTGGCCGGCATCGGCCTGCGCGGCGCGCCAGCCTTCGACGCTCCAGCCGATCGGCAGGTAGCCGTTGACGAGGTCGTGCGCGGAGGTCTGGTCGGTCACGAGGTCGGGCTTGATGCCGCCGGCACGGGCACGCTTGACGAGCTCGGGCAGGATCTCGGCCGCGTTGCCGAGCAGGCCGATGGACACGGCCTTCTTCTCGCGGGTGTAGCGCTCGATGCGGGCCAGCGCGTCGTCGAGGTCGGTTGCCTGCTCGTCGAGGTAGCGCGAGCGCAGGCGGAAGTCGATGCGGCTTTGCTGGCACTCGATGTTCAGGGAGCAGGCGCCGGCGAAGGTGGCGGCCAATGGCTGGGCGCCGCCCATGCCGCCGAGGCCCGCGGTGAGGATCCAGCGCCCGGCAAGATTGCCGCCGTAGTGTTGCCGGCCGGCCTCGACGAAGGTCTCGTACGTACCCTGCACGATGCCCTGGCTGCCGATGTATATCCAAGAGCCAGCAGTCATCTGGCCGTACATCATCAGGCCCTTGCGGTCGAGCTCATGGAAGTGCTCCCACGTGGCCCACTTGGGCACGAGGTTCGAATTGGCAATGAGCACCCGCGGCGCATCCACGTGTGTCCTGAACACACCCACCGGCTTGCCCGACTGGATCAGCAGCGACTCGTCTTCCTTGAGCGCCTTAGCTCACGCAGGATGGCCTCGAAGCATTCCCAGTTGCGGGCGGCCTTGCCGATGCCGCCATAGACCACCAGCGCCTCCGGGTTCTCGGCCACCTCGGGGTCCAGGTTGTTCTGGATCATGCGATAGGCGGCCTCGATGAGCCAGTTGCGACAAGTGAGCTCGCTGCCGCGCGGGGCGCGAACAGCGCGAGGGCGGGCCGGGGCCAGGGCTTGGGACAGGTCGGACATGGGAAGCCTCGGGGTGAAGAGTGGTTCGAAAACGAATGGCTTGAATTTAGTTGTCTAGACAAGCCTATGCAAGCTCGTCAGGCTCAGGGTTTTCCAGGGCTCGACACGAGGACGAGGCGACTTGTATAGACAGGCATGTGCAAGTAATATGAAAAGCGTGAACAACCTCTCCCAACCCATGACCGCAGCCGCTCCCTACAGTCGGGTCAAGCAGTTCCTGAAGACGGAGCTGTCGCAGGGCCGCTGGCGCCCCGGCGAGCTGATGCCCTCCGAGGCTGAGCTGGTGGCCCAGTTCGGCGTGAGCCGCATGACGGTCAACCGCGCGCTGCGGGAGCTGCAGTCCGAGGGGCTGGTCGATCGGGTGCAGGGCGTGGGCACCTTCGCGGCGCAGCTCTATCGGGTGTCCTCCACGCTGACGATCCGCGACCTGCACGAGGAGATCGAGGCAAGGGGCCATCGCCACCATGCCGAAGTGCACCTCACCCGCGAGGAGCGCGCCGCGGACGGCCTGGCGCAGCAGCTGGGCCTGGCGGTGGGCGCGCCGGTGTTCCACTCGCTGATCGTGCACTACGACAACGGGGTGGCGCTGCAGTGCGAAGACCGCTACGTCAACCCCGCCTGCGCGCCCGACTACCTGGGTGTCGACTTCACCCGCATCACTCCCACCCACTACCTGCTCGACGTGGCTCCGCTGTGGGAGGCGCAGTACACCATCGTGGCCAATGCGCCCACCGAGCAGGAAGCACGGCTGCTTGGCATCGAGCCTCACGATCCTTGCCTCGTGATCGTGCGGCGCACCGTGAGCCGTGGTGTTCCGATCACGCTGGCGCGGCTGGTTCATCCGGGCGGCGCGGTATCAGCTGGAAGGAAGCTTCAGTCCATGAGCTCATGGAGGCTGATACGTTCGGAAGATGTCGTCCCGCAGCCCTGGCGCAACGGCGGTGGAGTGACGCGCGAGCTCCTGGCCTGGCCGCAAGGCAATTCATGGCAGGTACGGATCAGCGTCGCCGACATCACCGCCGATGGACCGTTTTCGGCCTATGCCGGCGTAGAGCGCTGGTTCGCGGTGCTCGAAGGGGCTGGCGTCGAACTGGGCCTCGATGGCAAGCTGCACCGCATGACGCCCCAGGACGACCCCTTGTGCTTCGACGGCAGTGCCGCGCCTTCCTGCCGCCTGCTCGACGGACCGACACGCGATCTCAACCTGATGCTGCGTTCTGCCGGTGGAGCGATGCAAACAGCTTCCAGCGGCGCCGAATGGCATCCGAATGCAAGCCAATGCGGGCTCTTTTCAGCCGTGGCGGGCCGCTGCCTGCACGGCGAAGTCGCCATCGACATGCCCGCCTGCGCCCTGCTCTGGTTCGACATCGCCCCGCGCAGCCTGGGCTTCATCCCCGCGGCCGCCGCGCCCGACCCGCTGGGCTGGTGGATATCGGCTTCGCCCGAGGAGCTTGATTCATGACAACGCTTTGGCGCAACGCCCGCCTGGCCACCCTGGCTGTCGAAGGCTGGGGGCTGGTCGAACGCGGCGCCCTGCTGGTGGAGGGCGAGACCCTCTCCTGGGTCGGACCCGAAGCCGACCTGCCGCGCGGCGCGGAAATTGCGGCCGAGCACGACCTGGGCGGCGCGCTCGTCACGCCCGGCCTGGTGGACTGCCACACCCACCTCGTCTATGGCGGCCAGCGTGCGCGCGAGTTCGAGATGCGGCTGGAGGGCGCGAGCTACGAGGAGATCGCCCGCGCCGGTGGGGGCATCCGATCGACGGTGGCTGCAACACGTGCAGCAAGCGACGAGGAGCTCTACACCTCGGCCAGCGCGCGCGCTGCGCGCTGATGGCCGAGGGCGTGACGACGCTCGAGATCAAGTCCGGCTACGGCCTGTCGCTCGAGCACGAGGCGCGCTGCCTGCGCGTCGCGCGCGGCTCGGACGCGAGCTGCCGTCGACCGTGCAGACCACCTACCTCGCCGCCCATGCGCTGCCGCCGGAGTTCGAAGGCCGTGCCGACGAGTACATCGATGCCGTGTGCGACTGGCTGCCGCGCTTGCACGCCGAGGGCCTGGTCGATGCGGTCGACGCCTTCTGCGAGCGCATCGGCTTCTCTGCCGCGCAGACGCGGCGGGTGTTCGAAGCGGCGCGCTCGCTCGGCCTGCCGGTCAAGCTGCATGCCGAGCAACTCAGCGACCAGGGCGGCGCGGCGCTGGCGGCCGAGTACGGCGCGCTGTCCTGCGATCACCTCGAGTACCTGAGCGAGCGAAGGCATCGCGGCGATGGCGCGCTCCGGCACGGTGGCGGTGCTTCTGCCCGGCGCCTACTATTTCCTGCGGGAGACGCAAGCTGCCGCCGATCGAGGCGCTGCGCGCAGCCGGCGTGCCGATGGCGATCGCCACCGACCACAACCCGGGCACCTCGCCGACGCTCTCGCCCCTGCTGATGCTCAACATGGCGTGCACCCTGTTTCGCCTCACCCCGGAGGAGGCCTTGCGAGGCATGACGGTTCACGGCGCGCGCGCGCTGGGCTTGCGCGATCGCGGCACCCTCGCGGCGGGGCAGCGCGCCGACTTCGCGGTGTGGGAGCTCGAGCATCCCAACGAGCTGGCGTACTGGTTCGGCCGCAACCCGTGCGCGCGGGTCGTGGCAGGAGGCAAGGAGCGTCTGCGATGAACGACGACCACGCCCCCGCCTACACGCTTCATCGCGGCACGGCGCCGCTGCTGGTGAGCCTGCCGCACGTCGGCACCGAGATCCCGCAGGCGCTGCAAGCCCTGCTTCACACCCGCGCGCTGGGAGTGGAAGACACCGATTGGCACCTCGAGCCGGTCTACGAGTTCGTGCAGGAGCTGGGCGCAAGCCTGATCGTGCCGCGCTACTCGCGCTACGTGATCGACCTCAACCGTCCGCCCGAGAACACGCCGATGTATGCCGGCGCCAACAACACCGAGCTGTGCCCGACCCGATTCTTCACCGGCGACGCGCTGTACCGCGAGGGCGAGGCGCCCGACGAAGCGCAGATCTGGCCCGCCGCGAGCAGTACTGGCGGCCGTATCACGAGGCGCTCGCCGCCGAGCTCGCGCGGCTGAAGGCCGGCACGGCCACGCCGTGCTGCTGGGACGCCCACAGCATCAAGTCGGTGCTGCCGTGGCTCTTCGAAGGCAAGCTGCCCGACCTCAATCTCGGCACGCCGGCGGCGCGAGCTGCGCTCCGACGCTGCGCAGCGCGCTGGTGGGTGTGCTGCGAGACGCAGACCGATTTCACCCAGGTCGTCGACGGCCGCTTCAAGGGCGGCTACATCACGCGCCGCTACGGCCGGCCCGAGCAGGCATCCATGCGGTGCAGCTCGAGATGTGCTGGTCCTGCTACATGGCCGAGACGCCGCCGTGCGTGATCGATCCGGAGCGCACGGCACGGCTCCAGCCCGTGCTGGGCGCGCTGTTGCAAACCGCAGTCGACTGGCGACCAGGCCGATGATGAGCAATGAATCGAAGCCTGCCCTGCTCTGGGCCCCGCAAGCCTGGCTGGGCAGCGGCTGGCAGGAGCATGTGCTGCTGCGCGTCGGGCCCGACGGCCGCTGGGACGAGGTCAGCCCCGGCGTTCGCCAGGCCCCCGAAGGAGCGCAGGTGCTGTCCGGCCCCCTGCTGCCCGGCCTGGTGAACGCCCACAGCCACGCCTTCCAGCGCGCCTTCGCGGGACTCGCGGAGCGCCGCGACACGCCGGCGGACGACTTCTGGTCATGGCGCGACCGCATGTACCGCGTGGCGCTGCGCATCACGCCCGAGCAGCTCAACGCGATCGCCGCGCACCTGTATGTCGAGTTGCTGCGCGGCGGCTATACGCAGGTGTGCGAGTTCCACTACCTGCAGCACGACCAGGCCGGCAGCCCGTATGCCGACCCGCTGGCGCTGTCCTGGGCGGTGGCCGATGCGGCGGCCGAGGCCGGCCTGGGCCTGACGATGCTGCCGGTGCTCTACGAGCGCGCCGGCTTCGCCGAGCCCGCGCTGCGCGAGGACCAGCGGCGCTTCGCGACCACGGCCGAAAGCGTGTGGGAAGCAGCCCGCGCGCTGGCCGCCAGCGGCCGCCCCTTGCTGAACGCGGGCTTCGCGATCCACTCGCTGCGCGCCGCGGCGCCGGCCTCGATCAGGGACCTCACCCGTTTGGGGGAGGACTTCGACGGCCCGATCCACATCCACGTGGCCGAGCAGACCGCCGAGGTGGACGACTGCCTCGCCGCCACCGGCGCGCGGCCGATCGAATGGCTGGCGCGCGAGGGCCTGCTCGATGCGCGCTGGCAGCTCGTGCACGCCACGCACACCGAGCGCCCGGAGATCGAGGCGGTGGCGGCAAGCGGCGCCGGCGTCGTGATCTGCCCCAGCACCGAGGGCAACCTGGGCGACGGCTTCTGCGACCTGCCCGGCTGGCTCGATCTCGGCGTGCCGATGACGATCGGCTCCGACAGCCATGTGACCCGCACCTGGCGCGAGGAATTGCGCTGGCTCGACTACGGCCAGCGCCTGCTGCTGCGCCAGCGCAATGTGTCCGCCGCCCCGCAGCGAGGGCCTGCCCTCGACGGCGCAGCGGCTCTTCTCGCGCGCGCTCGCGGGCAGCGCCGCCGCGGCCGGCGAGCCTGGCTGGGGCCTTGCGCCCGGAGCACGCGCCGACGCGCTGGTGGTCGACATGCGCGACGCCAGCATGATCGGCGTGCCCGCCGCGAACGCGCTCGATGCGCTGGTGTTCTCCAGCCCCGGACGGCCCTGGCGCGACGTGATGGTGGCGGGCAAGTGGGTGGTGAAGGACCACCGTCATCCTGGCGCGGACGACATCGCGCATCGCTTCGAGACGGCGATGGCGGCCTTGTGGGCTTGAGGGCCAGCCTCGCTAGTCCGTGCGATACGCCGGCTGCACCGGGCGCGGTCGCCCCGCAGTGCCGACCTCGCAATCGAGCCCCCGGTCCCAATGCCCGAGATCGGCCGCCGCCCGATAGGTGGTCTGCAGGAAGCTCATCAAGGCGGCATCCGGGTCGGCCGCCTCGTGCACGGCCTTGTAGGGCAGCACCCATTCGCCGAGTTGCGGGGACCACAGCGCTCCCGCAGGCTCGATCGCCGCCTGTCCGAAGCCGCCCGGCGTCGGGTAGGCGTAGGAATAGAAGGCCGCTTCCGGATACGCCTCGCTGCCCGGCCAGAACCCCGCGCTGCTGACCTCGTGCGAATAAGCCTCCCGGGTCACTTCGTCCGGCAAGCCGGGCACGCCGCCCGGATGGGCCGGCGCGCCGCGCCCGGAGAAGCGGGTCACCGCAAGATCGAAGCTGCCCCAGAAGAAGTGCACCGGGCTCGACTTGCCGAGGAAGCAGGTGCGGAACAGCCGGAACACCCGGTCTGCCTGCATCAGCACGCGCCAGAAGCGCTGCGCCGCCGCGGCGTCGTAGGAGGCGTGCTGCTCGTCGTCGGGGAAGCGGATCGGATCGGCCACTTCATTGGGCATGGTGTTGATGGCGACATCGATCCCGGCCGCCTGGAGCTCCTGCATTGCCCTGCGGTAGAAGGCCGCGACCGACATCGGCTCGAGCCCGAAGCCGCGTTGCGGCCCATGGGAGCTCGTGATGCGCAGCCGATGGTCGAGGAAATCGAAGTCGATCTCGAGCATGCCGCCGCCGGCATGGATCGGCGAGGTGCCCAGTCCGCGCGCATTGACGTACAGCGGCACCTGCCAGCCGTGGTTGAGCCAGGGCGACAGCGCCAGCCGCACCTTGCCGACCACCTGGGTCCAGAGCTGCAAGGTGGCGCAGGTGTCGCGCCAGTCGGCGTAGTCCAGCACCGGCCAGGGCTTGGCTTGGTCTTGAGAGCCTCGCATCGCAGTTCTCCCGCTTCTGGGCCGGAATCCTCGGCAGACGGGTGAGTTTGCGCCTGAGCACGCGTTCGCGCACGTCCGCCCGGCCGGGATGACGTGGCATGCCGCGCGCGATAGAGTCGGCAGGCACCACCTGAGGAGGAGACACCATGAAGCTGCTGCGCTACGGAGCGCCCGGCCAGGAACGGCCCGGCATGCTCGACGCCGAGGGACGCCTGAGGGATCTCTCGGCTCATGTGCCCGACATCGACGGCGCGGCGCTTTCGGCTGCGGTGCTCGACCGGCTCGCCGCACTCGACGCCAACGACCTGCCCCTGGTCGAAGGGTCGCCTCGGCTCGGGCCCTGTGTCGGCGGGGTCGGCAAGATGGTGTGCGTCGGCCTGAACTATGCCGATCACGCCGCCGAGTCGGGCATGCCGGTGCCGGCCGAACCGGTGCTCTTCCTCAAGCCTTCGAGCGCCATCTGCGGGCCGAACGACGAGGTCCAGATCCCGCCGGGCGCGGCCAAGGTCGACTGGGAGGTCGAGCTCGGCGTGGTGATCGGCAAGACGGCGCGCTATGTGTCCAAGGCCGAGGCGATGGAGCATGTGGCGGGCTACTGCGTCGTGAACGACGTGTCCGAGCGGGCCTACCAGCTCGAGCGCGGCGGGCAGTGGGACAAGGGCAAGGGCTGCGACACCTTCGGCCCGATCGGGCCCTGGCTCGTCACCCGCGACGAAGTGCCCGACCCGCAGGCGCTCGATCTCTGGCTCGAGGTCGACGGCCGGCGCTTCCAGGACGGCAACACGCGCACGATGGTGTTCGACGTGGTGACGCTGGTCTCGTACATCAGCCAGTTCATGAGCCTGCAGCCGGGCGACGTGATCTCCACCGGCACCCCGCCGGGCGTCGGCATGGGGCAGAAGCCGCATCCCATCTACCTGAAGGCCGGGCAAGTGATGCGACTGGGGGTCGCGGGCCTGGGCGAGCAGCGCCAGCGCATGATCGACGCGCCTGCCGGCAGGCCGCTGTGAACCGGACGAGTTGAAGGATGGGCGTGCTGGTCAATGCGGTGACGCCGGCGACGGCCAGGACGGCGATGTTCGCCTCGATGACGCCGGAGCACATCGACTACATGCTGTCGAAGATCCCGATGGGCCGCTTCCTCGAGGCGGACGAGGCCGCGGCGATGGTGTGCTGGCTCGCCTCGGAGGAATGCGCCTTCAGCACCGGCGCGGTGTTCGATCTCTCCGGCGGACGCGCGACGTATTGAGTCCTCTCGGGCGCGGCCCCGCGCTCGAGGATCACCAGCCGGTGCCCCGGCCGGCCCTTGAGCCAGGCCAGGACGCGCATCAGGCTGCCGATCAGGTGGTTGCGGCGCACGGCCGCCGATGCCCGGCTCCGCTCCACCGGCACGAAGCCCCAGCGCTCGAAGAAGGGCACCAGCTCCCGGCGCGTCACGGCATGGACCGGCCGCCTTTCCTCGCCCAGCAGCGTGTCGATCATCATCGCCGCCACGCCGCGCAGGCGCACATCCTCGCGCACCACCAGCGATCCCAGCTCGAACGAGCCATCGACGTGATGGCGCAACTGCACCGCACCGGCCAGTCCTCGCGAGTCGGTTGCGACGAGAAAGCGCGGCCACTCCAGCCCGTTGGGATTGAGGTGCTCCCCGCGCACCAGCGCAACGATGTCGGCCTGGTCCGAGGGGCCGGCCCGGCGCACCAGCACCGGGCCGGCCAGCCGGGCGGCGGGCGGCCAGGTGCCTGCAAGGTAATGCTCGGCGGGCATGGCGGACTCCTCGAGGGCTTGCGTGCCGCCGGAATGCGGCATTCGCAGCGCACTTTGCCCGCTCGCCCAGCGGTCGTATTGGATTCTTGCGACAGCCTCGAAGCGGCCAGAACCCCTCTTTTTTTGTCGCCAACCCGCTCAGCGACGAACGGTATCCCTAGTTCTAGGGGGGTCCTCACCCTGAATTCACCCAAAAGGGTTGGTGTGCGCCGGCGCAAACCATCTCTAGGCTTCGAGTTCCCTAACCACCCATATCTGGAGGAACATGCAAAAGGAAAGTGAAGCCCGCTTCAGCCACGAGGGCGTTGAATTCGAGTGGGATGCCTCGCGCAACGCCTGGCGTGCGCCTCTCACGCACCTGAACCCATACGCGCACCTCTACCTCACGGTCCCCAACCCGCTGGAGACGCCTGCGCAGTTCCCATGCGACATGGGCATCAGCTACGCCGGCGTGGCCCAGGAACTGGCCACCGAGGCCGCCCGGTACCTGGCGTCGGAAGCCGGGCTGTACATCCAGCAGGCCTACGACGTGGTCGCGCGCGAAATCATGTTCGCGCCGGCCGGGATCGAGGTTCCGTGGGACCTCCCCAAGAGCTACACGACCGTGCTGATGCGAGGCGTGTTCGACATCGACACCATATGGTCCGTGCGGCTGCGGGGCATGTCGATACTGACCTGGCGTGTCGATCACTCGGCGTCGAGGATGCCGCGGCGCAAGACCTCGCTGATCTGACCGGACGGCGCCCTCTCGCCGGGTCGCTTGCCGCGCCCGGCGAGCAGGGTGTCGTCATTCAGGTTTCACGGAGCAGGAACCGGCGGCAGCGCTCTCGCAGCGTGGCCGCCCACGGGGCCTGCGCGTTGGCCGGCTCCATGTAGGCGCCAGGCCAACCCGTAGGGGCGGGCAGCCTGGCTTCGTTGACGCTGGCACCCGCTCCTCTCAGCCGCTCGGCAAAAGCATGCGCCTCGTCGCGCATCGGGTCGTCGTCGGCCGTGACGACCAGGGTGGCCGGCAGGTTGGCCAGCCTGAGCGCCCGTCCGGGCGAAGCGTAGGGATGGATCACGTCCGCCGCGCGAGCCAGGTAGCGACGCCAGCCATCGGCCCACTTGCAGCCGACCGGCCCGGCCTCGACCTTGCGCAAGGAATCGGTCGCCAGGTTGCAATCGAGCATCGGCGACAGCAGGATCTGCCCCGCCACGACCGGCTCGCACCGGTCACGCGACATCAGGGCCAGCGCGGCCGCGATGTTGCCGCCCGCCTCTTCGCCCGCCAGCCACACGGTGGCGCGCGGACCGCCCAGCTTCTTGCGGTTGCGATACACCCATTCGAGCGCGGCATAGCCGGCCTCGATCGGCTCGGGAAAGGGACGCTCCGGCGCCAGGGGGTAATCGATCGAGACAACGACCGCGCCCGCGTCGGCCAGCACGCCTGCCACCGCCATGCCGCTGTCGAGCGAGCCGCAGGTGAAAGCCCCACCATGGAAATGCACCACCACGGCGTGAACCTCGCTGTCTCCGCGCCGCTCATAGATACGTGCCCGAAGCGTTCCCCGCTTGCCGAGGGGGAGCTCCTCCTCGGTCCAGGTGGCCTTCGCCGGGGCGGGCACCTGGCTCGCAAGTGCCTCGGAAGATGGAGAGGTCGACATGGCAGGCCTTCTGCGTGAACTTCAAACTAGGGGGACCGTACTGAAGATAACCACGGAGAGCAAATCAACAAATAGTGCATTCACTCACGCTGCATTTCACCGCGGCAATAATCGCCCCCTTGCGCCCGCAGGAGCGACGCCCAATGGATAAGTTCACCGCCATGCAAGCCTTTGTGAGAGTTGTCGAAGCCGGCAACTTCACGAAGGCGGCCGACACGCTCGCCGTGCCCAAGCCCACGGTGACACGGCTGATCCAGACACTCGAGGCCCACCTCGAAACCAAGCTGCTCAACCGCACCACGCGGCGCGTCACGGTCACGCCCGACGGCGCGGCCTATTACGAGCGGGCGGTGCGCCTGCTCGGCGACGTGCATGAGCTGGAGTCGAGCATGTCGCGCGCCAAGCAGGCGCCGAGCGGCCGGCTGCGCGTCGACGTGGGGGCGGCGATCGGCCGGCTGGTGATCATCCCGGCCCTAATGGACTTCCATGTGCGCTATCCCGACATCCAGATCGACCTGGGCGTGAGCGACCGGCCGGTGGACATCATCGAGGAGAACGTCGATTGCGTGCTGCGTGCCGGCGAGCTGACCGAGCAGTCGCTGGTGGCGCGGCGCATCGCGCAGATCCACTTCGTGGCTTGTGCGTCACCCGCCTACCTGAAGCAGTACGGCATGCCCAAGCACCCGCGCGACCTGGAGCAGGGCCACCGCATGGTGGGTTTCTTCTCGCCCCGCACGCGGCGCGCTTTTCCTTTCGACTTCACCAAGGACGGCGAGCGCATCGAGTTCGTCGGGAGATCCATCGTCTCGGTCAACGATTCGAATGCCTACCTGGCCGCGGGGCTCGCGGGCCTGGGCGTGATGCAGACGGCCGCCTCGATGGTCAAGCCCTACGTCGACAGCGGCGAACTGGTGCCGGTGCTGCCGGAGTGGAGCAGCGACCCGTTGCCGCTCTATGTGGTCTACCCGCCGAACCGCCACCTGAGCGCCAAGGTGCGGGTGTTCGTCGACTGGGTGGCAGACCTGTTTGCCAAGGGCGACATGGGGCGGCCGGCCGCGATACCCGCCCGTGCCGCGCCGCCCCACCAGGTCGCGATCGAGGCCGCGCGCGCCTGAGCGGTGGCGGCGCTCGAACGAGCTATCGAAACTGCACCACCTGGGATGACGACACCGGCGCGGCGTCGTTCGTCCAGGCCTGCCTGATGTAGGTCACCACCGCGGCGATTTCCGCATCATTGAGCACATGCCCGAAAGGCGGCATGCCGTAGGGGCGCGGGTTGGTGGCAGTGGCGGGAAGATAGCCGCCATTGAGCACCACACGGATCAGGTTGGCCGGGGTTGCCATCAGTACGGCACGGTTTCGCTCCAGGGCTGGATAGGCTCCCACGGCCCCTTCGCCATTGAGCCCATGGCACCCGGCGCAGTGCTGCTCGTAGAGCTTGCGTCCGGTCGGCAGGAGGTTCGGGTCGTGCCTGCGCGGCCATTCCTGCGCAGGCGCGGGCGCCTGCGGCAGCGCCTTCAGGAACACCGCCATTCCCTGCAGGTCGGGCTCGCTGAGGTACTGGGTACTGCGAAAGACCACCTCTCCCATCGGTCCCATGGCCGAGCCGTGCCGGGAGAGGCCCTTCTTCAGCAGGCTCACCACTTCGGCGACGTCCCAATCGGCCACGCCGGCCTCCTGGGGCGAGCTGAGCGATGGTGCGTACCAGTTCTGCATCGGGATCAGCCCGCCGCTGAGTTCGAGGTTGTCGCTGGTCGCGCCGAAGATGTTGCGGCCAGCGTGGCAGGCATTGCAGTGGCCGAGGCCGTGCACCAGGTAGTTGCCACGATTCCATTGCGCCGACTGGGCCGGGTCGGGCTGGTAGACGCCGGGTGCGAAGAACAAGGCGCGCCACACCGCCAGCGAGATCTGCGAGTCGTACGGAAAGCGCAGCTCGTTCGCCAGGTTGGGCCGGTCGGCCGGCGGCAGGCTGCGCAGGAAGGCATAGATCGCGTCGGAATCCTCGCGTGTCACCTGGGTGTAGTTCGGATACGGGAAGGCGGGATAGAGCAGCCGCCCGTCCCTGGAGCGGCCGTTGTGCATCGCCCGCCAGAAATGGGCCGACGACCAGGTGCCGATGCCGGTCTTCTCGTCCGGCGTGAGGTTGGGGGAGTACACCGTGCCGAACGGGGTCGCGATGCCGCGTCCGCCGCCGTACTCGGGGCCGCCGCGCGCGGTGTGGCATCCGATGCAGTTGCCCGCCCGTGCGAGGTAGGCGCCCCGCTCGATCTGCTGCGGGCTGCCCTCGGCCGGCCGGGCATCCGGGGGGATGCGGTCCTCGTCGCGGACGTTCAGCGCGACGACCCCGGCAGCCAGCGCCACGACGACCAGCGCGAGGCCCAGGAAGATGAGGCCGGCTCTCGACTTCATGGCTGCGGCTGCTGCGCCCCGCTGCCGCAGGGAATGGGGAGCGCCCCTTCGAGCGCCGGCGCCGGCCGGGAATCGGCCGGGACGGGCTGCGCGGAAAGCCAGGTGGCGACGGAGCTGATGTCTTCGGAGGTCATCTGCGCACCGATCTGCGCCATGCAGTCGGGTGACGCGGCCTTGCGCTTGCCGGTCTTCCAGCTGCCGAACTGGGCGGTGAGGTAGTCGCGCGGCAGCCCCACCAGGCCCGGGAAGGCCGGTGCCACGCCGGTGAGCTTCCTGCCATGGCAGGCCATGCAGGCCGGGATGTTGCGGCCCGGGTCGCCCTTGGTCGCCAGGGTTTCGCCAAGCTGCATCACGGCTGCCGGCGCACCGGTGGTCTGGGGCGGCGGGTAGGGCAGGTCCAGCGAGCCGAAGTACTGCGCCGTCTCCATCAGGTATTCGTTGCTGAGCTGGTCGACGAGGTAGGTCATCGCCGCGTTGGTGCGGCGGCCCTCGCGGAAGTTGACGAGCTGGTTGTAGAGATAGCCCGCGGGCTTGCCGGCGATGCGCGGGAAATAGCCCTGGTTGGTGGCGCGGCCTTCCTTGCCGTGGCAGGCCGTGCAGGCGCGCACCCGTTCGGCGATGCTGTCGGGCACCCGCATCGGCTTCGTCACGCCGCCGGCCTCGGTCTGGGCAAGGACGGGCCAGCAGTGCAGCAGGCCTGCGCAGGCCGCCAATGCCATCGCGCGGCCCCTCATCTCAGGCTCCACCGCGCCGCGCGTCCCGCGACGCATGAAACAGCGCCAGCGAGCGGGAGCCGCGGTTCCGGCTTGCGGGTCCGCTGGCGGAGCCCCTCGAGGGGGTGACGCGAAGCGCCGACGGGCGGGAGCAAGACGCGGCACGGGGCTGATCCGCCGGGCCTCTCACGCCAGTGGAAGCAAGCGCCGTACGACTCGCGCCGGCTCATGACGTAGTCAGTTTCACTTCAGTGCTCCATGGCGCCGAAGCGGCACCCTCGCCGCATGAACCCAGCGCCAGCGAGCGGGAGCCGCGGATCCGGCTTCGCCGGTCCGCTGGCGGAGCCCCCTGTGAGGGGGGTGGCGCGCGAAGCGCCTACGGGGGTGGTCCACTTCACGCCGCCGGCTTGCCGAGCGTGGGAGGCCGCCAGGCGATGCCGGCCGGCCCGGCAATGCGCAGCACGCGCAGCATGCGCACAGCGGGTTCCCGCTGGCCGTAGTAGCCGGGCACGTAGAGCGTCTCCACGAAGCCCAGGGCGCGGTAGAAGGCGCGGGCTCCCTGGTTGCTGGCCCGCAGCTCGAGGTGGAGCGAGGCGATGCCGGCCGTCTCGGCCGACTCGATCAGCCACTCCATGATGTTGCGCCCGACGCCCTGTCGCTGGTGCTCCGGCATGATGGCCAGCAGCACCAGGTGCGCCCGCTCCTCGCCGAACTCCATGATCGCGAAGCCGGCCATGTGCCCGCGGTCGCAGGCGACGACGGCGATGGTGTCCGGATCCTTGACCAGGCGCATGATCCGCCCGGGCTGGTAGTGCCAGCCCAGGCCCGCCTCGATCAGGTCGCGCGACATCAACGCCAGCGTCCGCACGTCGTGCGGGCCGGCCAGTCGAAGCGTGATGGCGGCGGCGGCCATGCGGCTCTATCGGGCTGGCTAGCCTTCGAGTTTCGCGTCGAGAGTGATTTTCGCGTTGAGCACCTTCGAGACCGGGCAGCCCTCCTTGGCCTGGCTGGCGGCCGCCTCGAAGGCCTTGGGGTCCGCGCCAGGAATGCGGGCGACAAGATCAAGGTGTACAGCGGTGATCGCGAAGCCGTCACCTACCTTGTCGAGCGTGACGGCGGCCGAGGTCTGGATGCGCTCGGCCGTCAGGCCCACGGCGCCCAGCTGCGCCGACAGGGCCATCGAGAAGCAGCCGGCGTGCGCCGCGGCTATCAATTCCTCCGGGTTGGTGCCCGCGCCGCTCTCGAATCTCGAATTGAATCCGTACTGGGTGTCGGAGAGGATCCCGCTCTGGGTGGAGATCGTGCCCTTGCCGTCCTTCAGGCCACCTGTCCAGACAGCCGATGCAGTGCGCTTCATCGTGATGACTCCTCGTCTGATGGGAAGGGGAGCCTCAACACTAGTGGAAATCTTCGTCCGATGCACGCGCATCGCGCGCGGCACGCACTTGGGCGGCAACCGCAGGTCCAGACAGCCATCGCGGCAACGCCTTCAAGCCGCCAATAGCTGCTGCTCCCCACCCAGCGCGTCGATCAGGTCGCCGATGAGCTGGGTCAGCTCCCCCGTGGCGATCGCCGCATCGGCGTCGAAGCTCTCCTCCCCCTCCACCTGCCTGCCCTCGAACACCACGTCGAGGAAGCCCAGCTTCCTGACCTGCATGTTCTCGGTCAGCACGAAGGACACGCGGCTGTTCCAGGTCATCGCCAGCCGGGTCGGCTGCTTGCCGGCGGCGATGTGCTGCCGCACCTCCTCGATGTCGAGCGCGTGGCGCGCATAGCGGACCACGGACTTCATGTCGTCGGTGGACTTGAGCTCGCACTCGCGATCCACCGTGAAGGCCGCGGGCGGCTCGCCGCTCACCAGCCATTCCGACATCATCGCCGCGGCCGACTGGGCGGTCTGCAGCTGGCTGACCGCGAAGCCGTCGAGCGACTTCACCAGGGCGCTCACCACGTCCTCGGCACGGGTGGGGCTGGCGGCGTCGATCATCAGCAGGTGGCGCTTCGGGTCGATCCACACATTGATCGCGCCCTGCTTGGTGAAGGCCATCGGCAGCAGCTCGAGCACCGCCTGCTCCTTGATCTCCTTGGTCTGCTTCTTGCCGGGCTTGCGGCCGGTGGCCTGCTCGATCTGGTCGACCAGCTCGTCGGTGCGGCGCTTGACCACCGCGCCGGGCAGGAGCTTGTGTTCGGTTTGCAACCTGAGTAGCAATTGCGCACCGACGGCCTCGACCAGCGGCGCATGCTTGATGCCGCGCGGCTCGACCCATCCGGCCGACTGGGGCTGGCTGGCGCCGCACTCCACGAAACGCGCCTTGTCGAGGCTTTGCTCCATCTGCGCCAGCGACGCGGACCATTGCGGTCCGATGCGATAGACCATCAAGTTCTTGAACACGGCTCTCCTTCGTTCGTTTGATCCGGAACGCGCGATTGTCCACGGCTCGCGGGGCTGCTCCGGGCAGCGCGTGCATCGGCGTCGCCAAGCTTGTCGGGGCATACCCTCGGGGCGGGAATTGGAGCATGTCCCGGCCGACAAGCGATTCCTAGAATTTTTCGGTTCATTCAATCGGTTGAATTGCTTTCAATAGGCTGAATAGAAACGTGACCGCCATCGCCTGTGCGCACTCATCGCCCGGCTTCGCTTCGAGCGAGGTGGCTCCGCCGCCCGCGATGAAGGCCGTGCCGCCGATGGTGCCGGCCGTCACGCGCGCCATGGCGGTGCTCGACCTGCTGGCGCAGGAGCGCGAGCCCATGGGCCTGACGCGGCTGGCGGGCGTGCTGGCGCTGCCCAAGAGCAGCGTGCATGGCATCTGCCACACCCTTTGCGCGCTCGGCTACCTGAACCGCCACGTCGACGGCAGCTACTTTCTCGGCGCGCGCGTGATGGGCCTGGCCAATGCCTTCCTGGTCCACAACGACGTGGTGCACGAGTTCAACCAGCTCTGGAACCAAGCCGGCACCCAGCCCGAGGAGACCGTGATCCTCTCGGTGCTCGACGGGCGCGACGTGGTGTACGTGGCGGCGCGCCAGGGCTTGCGGCCGCTGGGCCTGGCCTTCCACGTGGGCATGCGGCTGCCGGCCCACCTGGCCTCGACCGGCAAGGCGATGCTGGCCTTCCGCGATCCCGGCTTTGTAAGCGTTCGCTGCCCGCCGTCCTGCCCGCGCTGGCCGCGAGGGCGGCCGCAACTCACGATGCGCGAGCTGCAGCGGGAGCTCGAGCAGGTGCGCGAGCGCGGCTACAGCATCGATGACGAAAGCGTGCGCGAGGGCGTGTACTGCATCGGCGCGCCGGTCTTCGACGCCGCAGGCCAGGCGGTGGCCGGCATCGGCGTCTGCATCCAGAAGGCCATGCTCGAGGGCGGCGCCGGGCAGCGGCACTGAGACACCGTCACTCGGGTGGCCATGCAGCTCTCGCAACGGCTGGGCGGCATGACGCCCCACGGATCGAAGAAGGGATCGAAATGAGCGGCGACATCATCCTGGAGACGCGCCAGCTGACGAAGGAGTTCAAGGGCTTCGTCGCTGTCAACCAGGTCAACCTCAAGGTACGCCGCGGCTCCATCCACGCGCTGATCGGGCCCAACGGCGCGGGCAAGACCACCTGCTTCAACCTGCTCACCAAGTTCCACACGCCGAGCTCGGGGCAGATCTTCTTCAACGACACCGACATCACCGGCGAGAAGCCGGCCCACATCGCGCGGCGCGGCATCATCCGCTCGTTCCAGATCTCGGCCGTGTTCCCTCACCTCACCGTGCTCGAGAACGTGCGCGTGGCCTTGCAGCGCAAGCTGGGCACCTCGTTCCACTTCTGGAGCCGGAGCGATCGCTCTATCGGCTCGACGAGCAGGCGATGGAGCTGCTGCGCTCGGTCGACCTGGCCCAGCATGCGTCGCTTCCGACGGTGGAGCTCAGCTACGGCCGCAAGCGTGCGCTGGAGCTCGCCACGACGCTGGCGATGGAGCCCGAGCTGATGCTGCTCGACGAGCCCACGCAAGGCATGGGCCTCGAGGACGTGGACCGCATCCAGCGGCTCATCAAGATGGTGTCGGCCGGCCGCACCATCCTGATGGTCGAGCACAACATGAGCGTGGTGGCCAACATCGCCGACACCATCACCGTGCTGCAGCGCGGCGCGACGCTGGCCGAAGGGCCGTACGCCGAGGTGTCGAAGAACCCAGCCGTCATCGAAGCCTACATGGGCACCGCGAACGTCGAGCTGCAAGGAGCACACTGAATGACCAAACGCATGCTCGAAGTCGCGCGACCTGCACGGCTGGTACGGCGAGTCGCACGTGCTGCACGGCGTGAACTTCCACGTCGACGAGGGCGAGGTGGTCACCCTGCTCGGCCGCAACGGCGCGGGCCGCACCAGCACGCTGCGCGCGATCATGGGCCTGATCGGCAGCCGCAAGGGCTCGATCAAGGTGCATGGCAGCGAGACCATCGACATGCCGCCGCACAAGATCGCCCGGCTGGGCATCGGCTACTGCCCGGAGGAGCGCGCCATCTTCTCGAGCCTCTCGGCGGAGGAGAACCTGATGCTGCCGCCCCAGCTCGCAGCCGGCGGCATGAGCGTCGAGCAGATCTACGCCATGTTCCCCAATCTCAAGGAGCGCGCCGCGAGCCAGGGCACGCGGCTGTCCGGCGGCGAGCAGCAGATGCTGGCCGTCGCCCGCATCCTGCGCACCGGCGCCAAGCTGCTGCTGCTCGACGAGATCTCCGAAGGCCTCGCCCCGGTGATCGTGCAGAAGCTCGCCGAAGTGGTGCTGGCCCTGCGCAAGCAGGGCTACACGGTGGTGATGGTGGAGCAGAACTTCCGCTTCGCCGCGCCGCTTGCCGACCGCTTCCTCGTGATGGAGCACGGCCGGATCATCCAGGAGTTCACCCAGGCCGAGCTGCCCGGCCGCATGGGGCAGCTCCACGAATACCTCGGCGTCTGACGCCGCCGCTTACGCGTCCCATCCTCAACAGGAGCCATCGATGAAACTCAAGCAACTTTCCGCCGCCTGCGGCCTCGCCTTCGCGGCCGCGTTCACCGCGAGCACGCCGGCCCAGGCCCAGGTCTCGGGCGACGTGATCAAGATCGGCATCATCACCGACATGTCGAGCCTCTATGCCGACATCGACGGCCAGGGCGGCGTCGAGGCGATCAAGATGGCGGTGGCCGACATGGGCGGCGCCGTCAACGGCAAGAAGATCGAGGTGCTGTTCGCCGATCACCAGAACAAGGCCGACATCGCCGCCGCCAAGGCGCGCGAGTGGTTCGACACCCAGGGCCTGGACATGCTGGTGGGCGGCACCAACTCCGGCACCAGCCTGGCGATGTCGAAGGTCGCGGCCGAGAAGAAGAAGCCCTTCCTCGTGGTGGGCGCGGCCAGCTCGGCGCTCACCGGCGAGCAATGCACGCCCTACACCGTGCACTGGGCCTATGACACCGTGGCGCTTGCCAAGGGCACCGGCAACGCGGTGGTGAAGGCCGGCGGCAAGAGCTGGTACTTCCTGCAGGCCGACTACGCCTTCGGCGCGCAGCTGCAGAACGACACCTCCGAAGTGGTGAAGGCGGCCGGCGGCAATGTCGTGGGCACCGTCAAGCATCCGCTGTCGGCCAGCGACTTCTCCTCCTTCCTGCTGCAGGCGCAGTCGAGCAAGGCGCAGATCCTCGGGCCTGGCCAACGCCGGCGGCGACACCATCAACTCGATCAAGGCGGCCAACGAGTTCGGCGTCACCAAGTCGATGAAGCTCGCCGGCCTGCTGATGTTCATCAACGACGTGCACTCGCTGGGCCTGAAGGCCACCAGCGGCATGTACCTCACCGACAGCTGGTACTGGAACCAGAACGCCGAGACGCGCGCCTGGAGCCGCAAGTTCTTCGACAAGATGAAGCGCATGCCCTCCTCGCTGCAGGCGGGCGACTACTCGGCGGCCCTGCAGTACCTCAACGCGGTGAAGGCCACCGGCAGCGACGATGCCGACAAGGTGCTCGCCCAGCTGCGCAAGACGAAGATCAACGACATCTTCGCCAAGGACGGCTTCGTCCGCGGCGACGGCCGCATGGTGCACGACATGTACCTGATGCAGGTGAAGACGCCCGAGCAGTCCAAGGAGCCCTGGGACTACTACAACGTGGTGCACACCTTCAAGGGCGAGGAGGCCTGGACCACCAAGTCCGAGAGCAAGTGCGCGCTCTGGAAGTAAGTCGATGAAAGCCCGAGCCCGACCCATGGAGCATTCGTGATGGAACTTTTCGGCATCCCCATCCAGGCCCTGCTCGGCCAGCTCCTGCTCGGGCTCGTCAACGGCTCGTTCTACGCGATGCTCAGCCTTGGCCTGGCGGTCATCTTCGGGCTGCTGGGCATCGTCAACTTCGCCCACGGCGCGCTCTACATGATCGGCGCCTACGTGGCCTGGTACAGCCTCGAGGGGCTGGGCCTCAACTACTGGTTCGCGCTCATGCTGGCGCCGCTGGTGGTGGGCGCGGCGGGCGTCGTCATCGAGCGCACGCATGCTCAAGCATCTCTACAAGCTCGATCCGCTCTACGGCCTGCTGCTCACCTTCGGCCTGTCGCTGATGGCCGAGGGCGTGTTCCGCGAGCACTTCGGCGTCTCGGGCCAGTCCTATCCCGTGCCCGATGCGCTGCAAGGCGCCACCAACCTCGGCTTCATGATCCTGCCCAACTATCGCGGCTGGGTGGTGCTGGCCTCGCTCACGGTGTGCCT
Organism: uncultured beta proteobacterium; assembly: GCA_963818175.1. Lineage (GTDB taxonomy): Bacteria > Pseudomonadota > Gammaproteobacteria > Burkholderiales > Burkholderiaceae_C > Caldimonas. Next base: position 43,888 of record CAWFRK010000016.1, read on the forward strand.
GGGCACCTGGTTCGTGATCGAGAAGACCCGCCTGGGCGCCTACCTGCGCGCAGGTACCGAGAACCCGTCGCTGGTGCAGGCCTTCGGCATCAACGTGCCGGTGATGGTGATGCTCACCTACGCCGGCGGGGCGGCGCTGGCGGCGCTGGCGGGCGTGCTGGCCGCGCCGGTGATCCAGGTGACGCCGCTGATGGGCTCCAACCTGATCATCGTGGTGTTCGCGGTGGTGGTGATCGGCGGCATGGGCTCGATCCTCGGCTCGATCCTGACGGGGCTGGGCCTGGGCCTCGTCGAGGGCCTGACCAAGGTGTTCTATCCGGAGGCCTCGAACATCGTGGTGTTCGTGATCATGGCGATCGTGCTGATGATCCGGCCGGCCGGGCTGTTCGGGAAGGAAAAGTGACGTGACCACCACCCACACCAGATACGCGCGGCTCGCCTGGCTCGTCGTGCTGGCGCTGCTGATCGCGGCGCCCTTCATCGGCCTGTATCCGATCTTCATGATGAAGGCGCTGTGCTTTGCCATCTTCGCCTGCGCCTTCAACCTGCTGCTGGGCTACACCGGCCTGCTGTCCTTCGGCCATGCGGCCTACCTCGGCTCGGCCGCCTATGCCACCGGCTGGCTGGTGCGCAGCGCCGGCTGGTCGCCCGAACTGGGCGTGCTGGCGGGCACGGCGATTGCCGCTGCGGTCGGGCTGGTGGTGGGCCTGATCGCGATCCGCCGCCAGGGCATCTACTTCGCGATGATCACGCTGGCGATGGCGCAAATGGTCTTCTTCGTTTGCCTGCAGGTCCCCTTCACCGGGGGCGAAGACGGCCTGCAGGGCGTGCCGCGCGGCGCGCTGTTCGGCCTGCTGCCGCTCAACAACGACGTGGCGATGTACTTCGTGGTGCTGGCGGTGTTCGTGGCGGTGTTCCTGTTCATCGTGCGCATCGTGCATTCGCCTTACGGGCAGGTGCTCAAGGCCATCCGCGAGAACGAGCCGCGCGCCGTGTCGCTGGGCTATGACGTCGACAAGTACAAGCTGCTGGCCTTCGTGCTCTCGACCGCGATCGCCGGGCTCGCAGGCTCGATGAAGACGATCGTGCTCGGCTTCGCGACGCTGTCGGACGTGCACTGGTCGCTCTCGGGCGAGGTGGTGCTGATGACCCTGCTGGGCGGCATGGGCACCTTCGCCGGCCCGGTGGTGGGTGCCTTCACGATCATCGGGCTGCAGAACTTCCTGGCCGACCGGGTGGGCTCGTGGGTCACCTTCATCATCGGTGCCATCTTCGTGGTCTGCGTGCTGGCGTTCCGGCGCGGCGTGGTGGGCGAGCTGATGGCCTGGCAGCAGCGCAAGAAATGATCCACCCCCGCAGGCGCTTCGCGGCTCCCGCTCGCTGGGGATGGTTCATGCGGCCAGGGTGGCGCGTCGGGACCATGGATGAACTGAGGAGAAGACGATGAGGATCGCGACTTATCGGCATGACGGCCTCACGCGAGTGGGCCTGGTATCTCCAGACGGAAAGAAGCTCACACCGCTGGCTCTTTCGCCCGAGCAGGCCGCCAAGGGCGCCCTGCCGGTGATCGAGGCGCTGGCGGCGGGCGAGCGCCTGCCCGGCGAGGACGGCCCCGCGGTGGACGTCGCCAGCGTCGAGCTGATGGCGCCGCTGCCGCAGCCGCGCCGCAACCTCTGGTGCGTCGGCCGCAACTATCACGAGCACGCCAAGGAGCTGCAGGCCTCGGTGTTCAAGGACAACGACGCCAACCCCCAGTCCTGGCCGATCGTCTTCACCAAGGTGCCCGAGTGCGTGGTCGGCCCGTTTGACGAGGTGAAGCTGCCGGGCGGCATCTCGGAGCAGATCGACTACGAGGCCGAGATCGCCGTGGTCATCGGCCGCGGCGGCAAGAACATCACTCGGGCGCAGGCGCTCCGCCATGTGTTCGGCTACACGGTGGTCAACGACGTGACGGCACGCGACGTGCAGATGCGCCACCAGCAGTGGGACATGGGCAAGTCCTTCGACACCTTCTGCCCGATGGGCCCATGGATCGTGACCGCCGACGAGCTCGACGGCACCGACACGCGCGTGCGCTGCTGGGTCAACGGCGAGCTGCGGCAGGACGGCCCCACCAAGAACTTCATTTTCGACATCCCGACGCTGATCGAGACCGTCTCGCGCGGCATCACGCTGTACCCGGGCGACGTGATCTCCACCGGCACGCCGGCCGGGGTGGGCCTGGGGCTGAAGCCTCCGCAGTTCCTGAAGGACGGCGACGTCGTGCGCATCGAGGTCGACGGGCTGGGGGTGATCGAGAACCGCTTCGTCGGCTGAAGCCCGAGACAGGGACATGCAAGGAGACAACAAGATGAAGCCTCGTCGTCAAACTCAAACCCTCGGCGCCGTGATCGGCGCGGCCGTGCTGGCTGCCTGCCTGGCTCCCGCGGCCGCGCTGGCCGACTACCCCGAGCGCACCGTCACGATGATCGTGCCCTTCCCGCCCGGCGGCGTCGCCGACACGGTCGCGCGGCCGCTGGCCGACGCGCTCGGCCGCGAGCTCAAGCAGTCGGTGGTGATCGAGAACAAGGGCGGCGCCGGCGGCGCGCTCGGCATCGGCACGGCGGCTCGCGCTCCCGCCGACGGCTACACCGTGCTGCTGAGCCTGTCTTCGATGTCGATGCTGCCCGAGGCCGACCGGCTGCTCGATCGCAAGCCTTCGTACCAGATCGACCAGTTCAAGCCGATCGCCCGCATCACCGCCGACCCCACCGTGCTGGTGGTGCGCGCCGACGCGCCGTGGAAGACGGTGGAAGAGTTCATCGCCGACGTCAAGGCGAAGCCCGGGCAGGTCAACTACGGCAGCTCCGGCAACTACGGCACGATGCACGTGCCGATGGTGCAGCTCGAGAAGGCGGCCGGCATCAAGCTGACTCACATCCCCTTCCAGGGCGCCGGGCCGGCCGTGACGGCGCTGCTGGGCGGGCAGGTCGACGTGCTGGCCAGCGGCCCTGCGAGCGTGGTGCAGCAGATCAAGGCCGGCAAGCTGCGCGCGCTGGCCCACTGGGGCGACAAGCCGCTTTCCTCGCTGCCCGAGGTGCCGAGCCTGCGCGATCGCGGCATCGCGGCGCAGTACGCGCAATGGTCGGGGCTGTTCGTGCAGTCGGCCGCGCCGCCGCAGGTCGCCGAGGCCCTGCGCACCGCGATGCAGAAGCTCGCGAAGACGCCCGAATTCCAGCAGGCCGTGCAGAACACCGGCAGTCCACTCGACTACATGGACTCGGATGCCTTTTCGCGCTACCTGGCCGACGACGTCGTGAAGATGAAGGAACTGGCCAAGCACATCGGCCGGCTCGAGTAGGGCCTGTCATGACAGGCCGGGATTCATTGCGTGAACTGCACAAGCTCCGTGCGCCTGCCGGTCTCGGGGTTCACCTCCAGGATCAAGCCGATGCCGGGCGCGTAGTACTTGTGTTCCACGCTGCCGGGCGACAAGGGCGCCGAGTCCTGGGTCACCAGGCAGTTGTTCGCGCACCTGGCAGCCGGGACGGTGGCAGAACCGGTCAGGCTGATGACCTGGGCCACGTCTTCCGCATTGCCGAGGGAGAACTCCTGCCGGTACAGCCTTCCGACGACAGGTTGTGCCAGCATGATGAAGCCCGCCTTTGCACTGTCGACCCCGGCCTCCCATGAGCCCTCCAGGCTCCTGAGCTGCCCATCTTCGAACTCCTTCGACAGTTCTCCGAAGTACCAGACATTGCCCTGGATGTCCTGGCAGAACCAATCCACGGTGTCTTCGATGACCTGGCCGTTTTCCTTCACCACGTCGCTCACGACCGCGCACCGCACGCCGAGGATCTCCCTGGTCTTGCCGGTGACCACGACCGTGATGGTTTCATCGCCGCTCCTGTAGACCCAGGTCCTGCCGGCGACCAGCGGAAAGTACGGATTGGGAGCGATCGACTTGCCGATTTCCGTGGGATCGACAAATCTGGCCGGGTCGATCCTGGGGTCGTAAGGGGCTTCGCCCAGCACCTCGCAGATCTCCCGCCGGGCCTTGAATTGCTCGCGGCATTCACTCCTGGACTCGTCCAGGGCATTCTCGGCTTCTTGCATGCAATCCTTGCGAGCCGTGTGACTGGCGAGGTTGTTGCAGTTGCCGATCGCGATCCAGTTGTCGTCCTGCACCTCGTGCCGGCAAGCCTTGAGTGCCGCCCGTGCCGTGTCGGTGCAAAAGGCCGGCTTGTCGTCGTCGCCGCCCGCTGCCGCGGCCGTGCCACCCGCAAGACAAGACATGCCCAGAGTTATGGCAAGCAGCCAAGCTCGCCGTGCGATGGAGGTTTGCGCGTTCATTCCGGGGCCTCCTGCGCCTGCTGCGCCGTCCGAGCGTCCGGCGCGATCACAAGCAAACTCTAGGTTCCTCCATGCGCTCCGGCCAGTGGTCCCGTCGCGCGTTCGAGTAAGGTGCGAAACCATGCGAACCGGCCGTAACCTTGCAGGCCTCTCGATGGGCCTTCTCGGCGTGGCCATGCAAGCCCTTGCCGCCGGCGGCCACCATGCGGTGGACGACGCCGCGATCCTCGATCCTGGCCAGTGCCAGGTGGAGGGTTGGATCGATCGTGAATCCGGCGGCCGGCGTTCGCTCGGCCATCTCGGCGCGGCCTGCCGCGTTGGCGCGGTCGAGGCGGGGCTCAACCTCGACCGCGCGCACCTGGCCGCAACGGGCACCACGGTCGGGGTGAGTCCGCAGGTCAAATGGGCCGGTCCGCTGAGCGACGCCCTCAGCGTCGGCGTGGTGGCGTCGGCCGCCTGGCTCGACACCGCGCCGCGATTCCTCGGCAGCACCCTGGTGGTGCCGCTGACATGGCAGCCGATCGAGACCTTGCACGTGCATGCAAACGTCGGACGCGACTTCCTGCACGACCGAAGGGACAGCGCCCGCCTGGGTGCCGCCATCGAGTGGGCGCCGCTGCCATCGTGGTCATTCGTGGCAGAGCGCTTTCGGGAATTCGACGCGAACTTCTGGCGCGCGGGCATCCGTTATGCGCTGATACTACTTTGCGTTCAAACATATAGAAGTGATCCACTTAAACCCGGTCAGCGTCTGGGTTCGCGACAGGTCGGCCTCGATGGCTCGAAGACCGGCGGTCAGGGTCTCCTCGACGGCATCGAGGCTTGCGAAGACGGTGTTGGCGAAGCAGTCCTCACGAAGGGCCTCCCAAAGGTGCTCGGCGGGATTCAGCTCAGGGCTGTAGGGAGGCAGGAACACGACGCGCATGTTGTCCGGCACGGTCAGTTCGCCGGCGACGTGCCAGCCGGCCTGGTCCATCACCATGACAATGAACTCGTCGGCGTGACGTTCGGCGATCTCGGCCAGGAACAGCGACATCGTCTGGGCACTGACCCAAGGCAACACCAGAGAGTCGGTCACACCGTCGTGCGGACTGACAGCGGCGAAGGCGTAGATGTACTTGCGCTCCAGGCGCGCGCCGACGATGGGGCGTACCCCCTTGGGGGTCCAGCAGCGCCGCGGCATGCCCAGCAGGCCGAAGCGGCCTTCGTCCTGGAACATCAGCCGCACCCCGCGACCCTGTTCGGCCTGGCGAGCTACCTCATGGCGAACCAGACGGCGCAGTTTTTTTAAAGGCGGCCTGCGCCGCTACGTCTGCCTTCGGATGGCGTGGGCGCGGTACGAGCTTGCGCCAGCCGTGACGATCGAGCAGTCGATAGATCGTCGAGGGTGCCACCGGCTTGCCCACCTGCTGCTCGTAGGCCCGCTGAATCTCCGCCACCTTGAGCATGCCACCGCCCGCCGCACGCTCGATGAACGGCGCCAACACCTGCGCCTCCTGCTCGGCGCTCAGGTTCTGATGGCGTCGCCCGCCGCGCCTGCGCAATTCGAAGATGGCATCGCCCTCCTTGGCCCAGCGCGAGTGAATGACGTGCACCGTGGCCGTCGACCACCCCAGAAGCTGCGCAATCTGCGCCGCCGAACTGCCCAGCGTCGCCCTGATCAGCACGCACTGGATGCGCTGGTACTGCGAGTGGCTGTCGGCTTCCTTCAGCCTCTCCGCAAGCCGGGCAATCGTCGGCTTGTCACACGCAACAAGATCCTTCATCCACGGCTCCTTGAAGTCCGTGGACAGACATCATATCTAATCTATTGAACGCAATTTGGTATGAGTCTCTTCCAGTCAGTGCCGACGTGAGCCAGGCTGCCGGCATGGGCGGTGGAGCGCCGCGTTGGTGGACGCTCGGCCTGACCTGGGCGATCGATCGTTGAGTGCGGGCCGGCCGGCGCAAGGGTCGCGCAACATCGCCTCGACTATCTCCAGGAACCGCTAGGCCGTGCGACGATCGGTTTCCACCGAGTGGCGATCGACTCCTCTGATGAATGAAGGGTAAGTTGAAGACCGCGACGTGGCGCGGCGGCTTATTTGTCAAGGCCGACTTCGCGGCGCAGCACTTCAAGAGTCTTGGGCCTCGGCCTTTCCCTGCAGAGCACGTCCGAGGGCGCTTAGCAGCCAGCGTGGCGGCCAGTTCATTGAGCAAGACCCGGCTCGTGAACAGCTGAACCTCCTTCTCCCCGGCCAGTTCAATCACTCGACCAGGCGTGCCCCGCCACAAGAACGCCGACACCAGCACATTGGTATCGATCACCCAGCGCGGCCGGCGCCTCATCCAGCCGAACCAGGCTGGGCCCGACGCTCACGGCGCACCGAATTGACCTCCGCCTGAATCTCCTTCATCGACAGCGGCTTGGCTACTGCCGCGTGCGGCGCCAGCCAACAGCGCCTGCGCCGCGCGGCGCTGCATTGCGTCCTTGAGCATCTCGCGCAACGCCTTGGGCGTGAGGAGGCCGGCCGCCTGTGCCTCGCGTGCGAGGCGGTCGGGCAAATCGAGCTTGACTTCCAGCGTCGTCATATCAGTGCTCCATGGCGCGGGGCGCCTTCCGCGACGCATGAAACGCGGCTGTAATGGTGGGCGCGGCGTCCGGCAACGAGGTCGGTTCAAACTTGGTGTCACGAACCCGTATTTCAGTGGGACCCGCGGCTCCACGAGCACCCCGTACTGTCGCCTGGGGCTTCGAGTCCCTGAGCACGCATCCTAGATTTCGATGACGTGGGCCGCATGCCGATGTCGCCGCGACACGGAGGCGATCATGGAAGTCATCTATCCGCATTGCGCGGGGCTCGACGTGCACAAGCAAACGGTGGTGGCGTGTGTACGCATTGCGAGCGACGGTGCGCCGCTGCAGCAAGTACGCACCTTCGACACCACGACCTCGGGCCTGCTGGCCCTGGCCGACTGGCTCGACATCCTTCGGCGTCGAGCATGTCGCCATGGAAGCCACCGGCGTGTACTGGAAGCCGGTGTGGCACGTGCTCGAAGGCCACTTCGAGCTGATCCTGGCCAACGCCGCGCACGTCAAAAACGTGCCCGGCCGCAAGACCGATGTCAACGACGCGATGTGGCTGGCGGACTTGCTGGCCCACGGGCTGATCCGTGCCAGCTTCGTGCCGCCCGTGGCGGTGCAGGAACTGCGCACGCTCACGCGCACGCGCAAGCAGTTCGTGCGCGAGCGAGCTGCGCATGTGCAGCGCATCGACAAGGTGCTCGAGGACGCCAACCTCAAGCTCGGTGTCGTGCTCAGCGACGTCCTGGGCAAGAGCGGGCGCGCGGTGCTGCAGGCCATCATCGACGGTCACACCGATCCCGAACGGCTGGCCGCGTGCGTCACCACCCGCGTCAAGGCCAGCCGCGCCGAACTGCTCGAAGCCTGCGCGGGCGCATCAGTGCACATCATCGCTTCATGCTCAAGCTGCATCTTGAGCCACATCAACGCGCTCGATCAGGCCATCGCGACCATCGAGAAGGAGGTGGGCCTCGGGCTCGAACCGTTTCGACAAGCCGCCCGGCTGCTGAGCACCATGCCCGGCCTGAGCGCCATCGCCTCCAACGTCGTGGTGGCCGAGATCGGCATCGACATGTCGCGCTTCGCCACGCCCGGCCACCTGCTGTCGTGGGCCTGCATGTGCCCGCGCAACGATGAAAGTGCCGGCAAGCGCCGAAGCACCCGGCTGCGCCCCGGCGGCAAGTGGCTCAAGACCACCATGGTCCAGGCGGCCTGGGCCGCGATCAAGGTCAAGGGCAGCTACCTGCAAGCACAGTTCCACCGCCTGCGCGCCCGCCGCGGCGCCAAGAAGGCCATCATCGCCGTGGCCGCCTCGATGCTCACCGCCATCTGGCACATGCTGCGCGACGGCACCGAATGGCACGACCTCGGCGCCGCCCACTTCGACCGCGCCGACGCCCAGAAGACCGCCACTCGACTGATCCGCAGGCTTCAGCAAATGGGCTACGCCGTACAACTCACGCCGGCTTGATGAAGTCAGTTTCATCCTAGTGCTCCATGGCGCTGGGCGCCTTCCGCGACGCATGAAACGCGGCTGTAATGGTGGGCGCGGCGTCCGGCAAAGAGGTCGGTTCAAACTTGGTGCCACGAACCCGTATTTCAGTGGGACCCGCGGCTCCACGAGCACCCCGTACTGTCGCCTGGGGCTTCGTGTCCCTGAGCACGCATCCTAGATTTCGATGACGTGGGCCGCATGCCGATGTCGCCGCGACACGGAGGCGATCATGGAAGTCATCTATCCGCGTTGCGCGGGGCTCGACGTGCACAAGCAAACGGTGGTGGCGTGTGTACGCATTGCGAGCGACGGTGCGCCGCTGCAGCAAGTACGCACCTTCGACACCACGACCTCGGGCCTGCTGGCCCTGGCCGACTGGCTCGACTCCTTCGGCGTCGAGCATGTCGCCATGGAAGCCACCGGCGTGTACTGGAAGCCGGTGTGGCACGTGCTGGAAGGCCACTTCGAGCTGATCCTGGCCAACGCCGCGCACGTGAAGAACGTGCCCGGCCGCAAGACCGATGTCAACGACGCGATGTGGCTGGCGGACTTGCTGGCCCACGGGCTGATCCGTGCCAGCTTCGTGCCGCCCGTGGCGGTGCAGGAGTTGCGCACGCTCACGCGCACGCGCAAGCAGTTCGTGCGCGAGCGAGCTGCGCATGTGCAGCGCATCGACAAGGTGCTCGAGGACGCCAACCTCAAGCTCGGTGTCGTGCTCAGCGACGTCCTGGGCAAGAGCGGGCGCGCGGTGCTGCAGGCCATCATCGACGGCCACACCGATCCCGAACGGCTGGCCGCGTGCGTCACCACCCGCGTCAAGGCCAGCCGCGCCGAACTGCTCGAAGCCTTGCGCGGGCGCATCAGCGCCCACCATCGCTTCATGCTCAAGCTGCATCTGGGCCACATCGACGCGCTCGACCAGGCCATCGCGACCATCGAGAAGGAGGTGGGCCTCGGGCTCGAACCGTTTCGACAAGCCGCCCGGCTGCTGAGCACCATGCCCGGCCTGAGCGCCATCGCCTCCAACGTCGTGGTGGCCGAGATCGGCATCGACATGTCGCGCTTCGCCACCCCCGGCCACCTGCTGTCCTGGGCCTGCATGTGCCCGCGCAACGACGAAAGTGCCGGCAAGCGCCGAAGCACCCGGCTGCGCCCCGGCGGCAAGTGGCTCAAGACCACCATGGTCCAGGCGGCCTGGGCCGCGATCAAGGTCAAGGGCAGCTACCTGCAAGCACAGTTCCACCGCCTGCGCGCCCGCCGCGGCGCCAAGAAGGCCATCATCGCCGTGGCCGCCTCGATGCTCACCGCCATCTGGCACATGCTGCGCGACGGCACCGAATGGCACGACCTCGGCGCCGCCCACTTCGACCGCGCCGACGCCCAGAAGACCGCCAATCGACTGATCCGCAGGCTTCAGCAAATGGGCTACGCCGTACAACTCACGCCAGCTTGACGAAGTCAGTTTCATCCTAGTGCTCCATGGCGCGGCGCGCCTTCCGCGACGCATGAAACGGAGCACCCCCTCTCCCGCAGGGCGGGAGAGGGCTGGGGTGAGGGTGGGAGCAGCACGCGGCACCCTCATCCCCCGCCTTCTCCCGCAAGCGGGAGAAGGAGCCGCGTCTGCGCTCTGCGTCCAGTTTCATACTAGTCCTTCCTTATCGGCCGGCGGCTTCGGCCAAGACCGTATCGATTATGGGCGACGCGTGTTGGTTGCTCTTCCTTGTCCAGCGCCTTGGCTTCCCAGTGGCCGGCATGCCGGCCGTCCGGCGAGCGTTTGACAGCCCCAAGGGGGTGCGCTAAAACGGCCCACGATTCTCAGCGTTCGCACTTGCCTCCCAGGCAAATGCGCCCGATGGAGGTGGCTCGTGGATGACAAGGTAGAGTCCTTCACCAAGGCCCAGGAACTGCGCAGCTTCCTGTTCCTCTCCGTGGTCATGGCGCCGGTGCATTGCGGTCATCATCGTCGCGGGCTGGGGCTTCCTGGTCTGGATGATCCAGCTCGTCGCCGGCCCGCCCGGCAGCTGTGATCCTCGCATCCGCCGCGTCCAGCCATCCGAAGGAAGCCAGACCGTGATCGAGGAACTGCACATCACCAGCCTGGTGGTGCACTCGACGCCGCAGCGCGTGCAGCGGGTGGCGGAGACGATCGCCGCGATCCCCGGGGCGCAGGTCCACGCGCAGCTTCCCCCAACGGCAAGCTCGTCGTCACGCTCGAAGCGAGCACCGCAGATGAAATGCTGTCCAAGGTGGCCAGCATCCAGCACACCGACGGCGTGCTTTCCGCCGCGCTGGTCTATCAGTGCGCCGACACCCTGGAAGCGATGAACGAGGAGATTCCCGATGGCGATCGACCCGAAGGGACTTCATTCGGAAGACCGCGGCCGCCACGGCGGCGGCCGTGGCCGGCATTCCCATGCCGGGCCTGGCACAGACGCATGGCCACCGAGCCGAAGGCGGCCGAGCTCAAGTGGTCGAAGGCGCCGTGCCGCTTCTGCGGCACCGGCTGCGGCGTGATGGTGGCGGTGAAGGACAACCGCGTCGTCGCCACGCACGGCGACCTCGATGCCGAGGTGAACCGCGGCATCAACTGCGTCAAGGGCTACTTCCTCTCCAAGATCATGTACGGCGAGGACCGGCTCACCACGCCGCTGCTGCGCATGAAGAACGGCCAGTACGCCAAGGACGGCGAGTTCCGCCCGTCTCCTGGGACCAGGCCTTCGACGTGATGGCCGCGCAGTTCAAGCGCGTGCTCAAGGAGAAGGGGCCGACCGCGGTGGGCATGTTCGGCTCCGGCCAGTGGACCGTCTGGGAAGGCTATGCGGCGCTCAAGCTGATGAAGGCGGGCTTCCGCTCCAACAACCTCGATCCCAACGCCCGCCACTGCATGGCCTCGGCCGCTGCTGGGCTTCATGCGCACCTTCGGCATGGACGAGCCGATGGGCTGCTACGACGACATCGAGGCCGCCGACGCCTTCGTGCTGTGGGGCTCCAACATGGCGGAGATGCACCCGGTCCTGTGGACGCGGGTGACCGACCGGCGCCTGAGCGGCGAGAACGTCAAGGTGGCGGTGCTGTCGCCCTTCGAGCACCGCTCCTACGAGCTGGCCGACATCGAGCTCACCTTCACGCCGCAGACCGACCTGGCGATCCTGAACTACATCGCCCACCACATCATCAAGACCAACCGCGTCAACCGCGACTTCGTCGACAAGCACACCTCCTTCCGGCTCGGCAATGCCGACATCGGCTACGGCCTGCGGCCCGAGCATCCGCTGCAGAAGAAGGCGAAGAACGCCGGCGATGCGGGCGGCGCCAAGCCGATGACCTTCGACGAGTTCGCGAAGTTCGTCTCGACCTACGACCTCGACTACACCGCCAAGCTCAGCGGCGTGCCGAAGAACCGGCTGGAGGCGCTGGCGGAGCTGTACGCCGACCCGAAGGTCAAGGTGATGTCGTTCTGGACCATGGGCTTCAACCAGCACACGCGCGGCGTGTGGGCCAACAACCTCGTCTACAACATCCACCTGCTCACCGGCAAGATCTCGACGCCCGGCAACAGCCCGTTCTCGCTGACCGGCCAGCCCTCGGCCTGCGGCACGGCGCGCGAGGTCGGCACCTTCTCGCACCGCCTGCCGGCCGACATGGTGGTGACCAATCCCAAGCATCGCGCCGAAGCCGAGCACATCTGGAAGCTGCCCGAGGGCACCATCCCCGACAAGCCGGGCTACCACGCCGTGCTGCAGAACCGCATGCTCAAGGACGGCAAGCTCAATGCCTACTGGGTGATGGTCAACAACAACATGCAGGCGGCCGCCAACCTGATGCAGGAGGGCTACCCCGGCTACCGCAACCCGGACAACTTCATCGTCGTGTCGGATGTCTATCCGACGGTCACCGCGGTCGCGGCCGACCTGATCCTGCCGGCGGCGATGTGGGTCGAGAAGGAAGGCGCCTACGGCAACGCCGAGCGCCGCACGCACTTCTGGCACCAGCTCGTCAACGCGCCGGGCGAGGCGCGCTCGGACCTGTGGCAGCTGATGGAGTTCTCCAAGCGCTTCAAGATCGAGGAGGTGTGGCCGGCCGAGCTGCATCGCCAAGAAGCCCGAGTACCGCGGCAAGACGCTGTTCGAGGTGCTGTTCCGCAACGGCCAGGTGGACAAGTTCCCGCTCTCGGAGATGGAGGCCGGCTACGAGAACGCCGAGGCGAAGGCCTTCGGCTTCTACGTGCAGAAGGGCCTGTTCGAGGAGTACGCCAGCTTCGGCCGCGGCCATGGCCACGACCTGGCGCCCTTCGACACGTACCACAAGGTGCGCGGCCTGCGCTGGCCGGTGGTGAACGGCAAGGAGACCCTGTGGCGCTACCGCGAGGGCGCCGATCCTTACGTGAAAGCCGGGCACCGGCTTCCAGTTCTACGGCTACCCGGACGGCAAGGCGCTGATCTTCGCGCTGCCCTACGAGCCGCCGCCCGAGGTGCCCGACAAGGAGTATCCCGTTCTGGCTGTCGACCGGGCGCGTGCTGGAGCACTGGCATTCGGGCTCGATGACCCGCCGCGTGCCCGAGCTGCACAAGGCCGTGCCCAACGCGGTGTGCTACATGCACCCGGACGATGCCGAGGCGCTGGGCGTGCGGCGCGGCGTCGAGGTGGAGATCAGCTCGCGGCGCGGCAGCATGCGCACGCGCGTGGAGACGCGCGGCCGCAACAAGCCGCCGCGCGGCCTGGTCTTCGTGCCCTGGTTCGATGCCAGCCAGCTGATCAACAAGGTCACGCTGGACGCGACCGACCCGATCTCGTTCCAGACCGACTTCAAGAAGTGCGCCGTGAAGATCGTCAAGGTGTGAGGCCGCAGCCGATGAGCACTACGTCATCGGCATTCGTTCGCCGCCGCTGGGCCTGTGGCGGCGCTGGCCTGGGCGCAGCACTCCGGCCGACGTTCGTCGATGCGGTGCGCGGCCCGGTGCCGATCATCGAGACCACCGAGCCGCCGCGGCTGGGCAACGCCGTCAACGACGACGTCCGGCGGCCGCGCAACTACGACAAGCAGCCGCCGACCATCCCGCACCGCGTGGACGGCTACCAGATCGACAAGAACTTCAACAAGTGCCTGGACTGCCACGCGCAAGGCCAAGACCGAGTTCTCGCTGGCCATCCCGGTCAGCCCGACGCACTACATGGACCGCAGCGGCAAGGTGCTCGACCAGGTGTCGACGCGGCGCTATTTCTGCATGCAGTGCCACGTGCCGCAGGAGGCGGTCGCGGCCGCTGGTGGGCAACTCCTTCGAGGGCGTCGACACCGTGCTCAAGACAGGCAAGACGCAGGCGCGGCACTGAACCAGCAGGGAGCCGAAGCCATGATCGAACGCCTCAAGCGCTACTGGAAGATCATCCGCCGGCCCAGCGTGCACTTCAGCCTGGGCTTCCTGACGCATCGGCGGCTTCATCGGCGGCATCATGTTCTGGGGCGCCTTCAACACGGCGATGGAGTCGACCAACACCGAGAAGTTCTGCACCGGCTGCCACGAGATGCGCGACAACGTGTTCGCCGAGCTCAAGAGCACCATCCACTACACCAACCGCTCCGGCGTGCGCGCGATCTGCTCCAACTGCCACGTGCCGCACGACTGGACCGACAAGATGGCGCGCAAGATGCAGGCCTCCAAGGAGGTGTGGGGCAAGATCTTCGGCACCATCGACACGCGCGAGAAGTTCCAGGACAAGCGGCTGGAGCTGGCCCAGCACGAGTGGGCGCGCTTCAAGGCCAACGACTCGCTCGAATGCCGCAACTGCCACAACTACGAGTCCATGGACTTCACGCGGCAGAGCGTGCGCGCGCAGAACATGCACACGACCTACCTGGCGCGCAAGGAGAAGACCTGCATCGACTGCCACAAGGGCATCGCGCACCAGCTGCCGCACATCCCGCCGGGCCAGGTCCTCACCGACACGCCGGGGCAGGTCGTGCCCGAAGCAAGGTGGCGAGCCCGATGCCCGACCGCCCCACGCGGCAGCGCGGCCAGCGATGCGACCCGATGACGCGGACGACCGGCGCGTGGGCCTGTCGGTGCGCGACCTGCGAATGCACGCGCGGCGGGGCGCAAGGTGTTCGCCGGGCCTGAGCTTCGAGCTGCGGCCCGGGGACGTGGTGCAGGTGCGCGGCGCCAACGGCAGCGGCAAGAGCAGCCTGCTGCGCCTGCTGTGCGGCCTGCTGCCGCCCAGCCGCGGCGAGGTGCGCTGGCGTGACCGCCCGGTGCGCGCGGGCGATGCGCACTACGCGCGGAGCTGGCCTACATGGGCCACGCCTGCGGCATGAACGGCGACCTGACGGTGCTCGAGAACCTGCGGTTCTGCGCTGCACATGGCCGGCGGTGCGCGCAGCCGAGCGCGCGTGCCGCGAGGTGCTGGCGCGCATGGGCCTGGCCGGGCGCGAGGACGACAGGTGCGCCACCTGTCGCAGGGCCAGCGGCGGCGCCTGGTGCTGGCGCGCGTGCTGCTGAGCGAGCGGCCGCTGTGGCTGCTCGACGAGCCGCTGTGCAGGCCTGGATGCGGACGGCGAGCGGGCTCTGGCGCAGTGCCTGCGCGGCACGCCGCGCAGGGCGGCCTGGCGGTGGTGACGACCCATCGCGACATCGGCAGCCCGTGCCGCGTGCACGCAGTCCCTGGACATGGACGGGTTGTCGATGCTGCGCCGCGTCGAGTCCCGATCGTCGTGCGTGAAGTGCGCGCGGCCTCGCGCCGGCCGATGGATGCGCTGGGCGGGCTGGTGTTCTTCGTCGCTGGTGGGCAGTCTGTTCCCGCTGGCTGTCGGCCCGGACGCCGAGCTGCTGCTCGCCATCGGCCCGGGCGTGGTGTGGGTCGCCGCGCTGCTGGCGGTGATGATCTCGCTGCACCGGCTGTTCCAGCCGGACCTGGACGACGGCGCGCTGGAGCAGATGGTGCTCTCGCCGCATTCGCTGGCGGGCATCGTCGGCGCCAAGATGGCGGCGCACTGGCTCGTCTGCTGCCTGCCGCTGGTCGCGGTCGCGCCCTTGATGGCGCTGCAGTTCGGGCTGCTCGGCGCCGACGCGGTGGCGGTGCTGCTGGTGTCGCTGCTGCTGGGCACGCCGACGCTGTCCTGCTGGGCGCGCTGGGCGCGGCGCTGACGCTTGGCCTGCGCGGCCACCGTGCTGCTGGCGCTGATCGTGCTGCCGCTGTGCGTGCCGGTGCTGATCTTCGGCAGCGGCGCGGTGTCGGCCAGCCAGCCAGGGACTGCCGGTGGGCCCGCACCTGTCGCTGCTCGGCGCCTGCCTGTCGCTGGCGGCTTCCTGTGTCCCTGGGCGGCCGGCGCGGCCTTGCGCCTGGCGGTGGAATGAGCGAGCCGCCATGGACTCGCTGCGACGCATCGATCCGCGACCCTGGTCCGGCGCCGCCGCGGCAAGCGCGGCTCGTGGCGGCAGCTGGCGTCGCCCGTCGTGTTCCATGGCTGGGCCGGCCGCAGGCGTGCCGTGGTTCGCCGCGCTGGCCGGCGGTGCTGGCGGCGGCGGGGCTGGTGGTCGGCTTCGGCATCGCGCCGACCGACCACCAGCAGGGCGAGGTCTACCGGATCATCTTCATCCATGTTCCGGCGGCCTGGATGTCGATGTTCATCTACCTCGTGGCCGCCTTCCATGCCGCGATGGGCCTGGTCTTCAACACGCGGCTGTCGGCGCTGATGGCGCGCGCGCTGGCGCCCACCGGCGCGCTGTTCACCGTCATCGCGCTGTGGACCGGCGCGGTGTGGGGCAAGCCGACCTGGGGCACCTGGTGGGTGTGGGATGCGCGGCTGACCTCCGAGCTGATCCTGCTGTTCCTCTACCTGGGCTACCTGGGCCTGGTGTCCGCCATCGACGACCCGCGGCGCGCGGATCGCGGCGGGGCCATCCTGCTGCTGGCCGGGGTGGTCAACGTGCCGATCATCTACTTCTCGGTGCAGTGGTGGAGCACGCTGCACCAGGGCGCATCGATCAGCTTCACGGCGGCGCCGTCGATGGCGTACACCATGCTGGCCGGCATGCTGCTGATGGCGGGCGCCTGCTGGGCCTATACGGTGGCGGTGGCGCTGGCGCGGGTGCGCTGCCTGATCGTCGGAACGCGAGGCATCTGTCGAGGCGCGCGATGAACGGCAGCGACGCCGTGCCTGTTCATCCTCGCGGCCTACGGCGTCGCGCTGGTGCTGATTGCGGCCGAGGTCTGGCTGCTCGTGCGGCGCAGCCGCGCGCACGCCGGCGCATCCGAGCAGGGGCCGCGCGATGAAGCCTAGGACGCGGCGCATCGCCTTCATCGGCTTCGGCCTGCTGGCGTTGGGCTGGCGGCGCTGCTGGTGCTCAACGCACTGCGCTCCAACCTCGTGTTCTTCTTCAGCCCGAGCCAGGTCGTGGCCGATGCCGCGCCTCGCAACGGCGCGTTCCGCATCGGCGGGCTGGTGGAGGCCGGCTCGGTGCAGCGCGGGAGCGACGGACTGACCGTGCGCTTCGTGGTGACCGACCTCGCGCAGCGCGTGCCGGTGAGCTACCGCGGCCTGCTGCCGGACCTGTTCCGCGAGGGCAAGGGCGTGGTCGTGGCCGGCCGCCTGCAGGCCGACGGCTCGTTCCAGGCGACCGAGGTGCTGGCCAAGCACGACGAGAACTACATGCCGCCCGAGGCGGCCGCCGCGCTGGAGCAGGCGCGGCAGGCGCGCCAGGCGCCGGACGCTGGAGACGTCGCAATGATCCCCGAGATCGGCGTGTTCAGCCTGGTGCTGGCGCTGCTGGTCGCCGTCGTGCAGGGCAGCTTGCCGCTGGCCGGCGCGCACTGGGGCGTGGCAAGCTGGATGCGCGTGGCGCGGCCGGCGGCGCTCGGCCAGTTCGTCTTCGCCAGCGTCGCCTTCGCCTGCCTGGCGTGGTGCTTCCTCGACAACGACTTCTCGGTGCTCTACGTGGCGTCGAACTCGCATGCCGACTTGCCCGCGCCCTACCGCTTCGCCGCCGTCTGGGGCGGCCACGAAGGATCGATGCTGTCTGTGGCTGTGCCTGCTCACGGCATGGACCGTGGCCGTGGCGCTGTTCAGCCGCCAGCTGCCCGAGGCCTACGTCGCGCGCGTGCTCGGCGGTGATGGCGTGGCTTAGCGTGGGCTTCCTGCTGTTCCTGCTGTTCCTCTCGAACCCGTTCACGCGCCTGATGCCGCCGGCCCTGGAGGGGCGCGACCTGAACCCGTTGCTGCAGGACCCGGGCATGGTGGTCCATCCGCCGATGCTCTACATGGGCTACGTCGGGTTCTCGGTGGCCTTCGCCTTCGCCATCGCCGCGCTGCTGTCGGGCGAGCTCGACGCCGCCTGGGCACGCTGGTCGCGCCCTTGGACCGTGGCGGCCTGGATGTTCCTGACGCTGGGCATCCTGCTGGGCAGCGCCTGGGCCTACTACGTGCTCGGCTGGGGCGGATGGTGGTTCTGGGACCCGGTGGAGAACGCCTCCTTCATGCCCTGGCTCGTCGGCACGGCGCTGATCCATTCGCTGGCCGTGACCGAGAAGCGCGGCGCCTTTCGCAGCTGGACGGTGCTGCTCGCGATCTGCACCTTCTCGCTTAGCCTGCTCGGCACCTTCCTGGTCCGCTCGGGCGTGCTGACCTCGGTGCATGCCTTCGCGGTCGATCCCGGCCGCGGCGTGTTCATCCTGGCGTTCATGGTCGCGGTGGTGGGCGGCTCGCTGCTGCTGTTTGCGTGGCGGGCGCCGCGCATCGGGCTGGGCGGGCGCTTCGGCATCGCTGTCGCGCGAATCGCTGCTGCTGGCCAACAACGTGATGCTGGCCGTGGCGGCGATGTCGGTGCTGATCGGCACGCTGTATCCGCTCGCGCTCGACGTGCTGGGCGGCCAGCAAGATCTCCGTCGGGCCGCCGTACTTCGAGGCCGTGTTCGTGCCGCTCATGGTGCCGGCGCATCTTCCTGATGGGCGTGGGGCCGATGGCGCGCTGGAAGCACGCCAGGCTGCCCGAGCTGGCGCAGCGCCTGCGCTGGGCGCTCGCCGCCAGGCGCCGCGGCGGCGCTCCTGTTGCCGTTGCGCTGCTCCGCGCGACACGCAGCACATGGTCGCCGCTGGCCAGCTTCGGCCTGCTGCTGGCAGGCTGGGCGGTGGCCAGCGCCTTCGCCGCATGCCTGGCAGCGCCTGCGCGGCGCGCAGGGCGGCTGGCTCGAGCGCGCGCGCCGCCAGCCCCGCGGCTGGTACGGCATGCTGGCCGCGCATGCCGGCATCGGCGTGTTCATCTTCGGCGCCACGCTGGCCAACGGCTTCGAGAGCCGGCAGGAGCTGAAGCTGCATGTCGGCGAGCGCGTCGCGCGTGGCCGGCTTCGACTTCCGCTTCGAAGGCATCGCCCCCGTGGCGGGCGGCCACTACGACGCGCAGCGCGCCATCGTGCGCGTCACTCGGGGCGGCGAGCTCGTGGCGACGCTGCATCCCGAAAAGCGCCTCTATCGCGTGCAGGACATGCCCTTGAGCCAGGCCGCCATCGACGTCGGCTTCACGCGCGATCTCTTCGTCGCGCTTGGCGATCCTGCGGGCGAGCAGGCGTGGACCATGCGCATCCAGGTCAAGCCCTTCATGGCGTGGATCTGGGCGGGCTGCCTGCTGATGGCCCTGGGCGGCTTGCTGGCGGCGACGGATCGGCGCTATCGCCTCGGTCGCCTCGCCCGCGACGCGACGGCCAGTGGTGAATCGGCGCGTCCGGCGGCGACGGCCTATGCGCAACGGGAGCGAGCCTGATGCGCTTCGCCTTGCCCTTCGGAATCTTTCTCGCCCTGGCGATCCTGCTGGGCGTGGGACTGCAGCGCGACCCGAGCGCGCTTCCCTCCGCACTGCTCGACCAGCCAGCGCCGGCGATCGACCTGCCCCTGCTGCACGATCCGCAGCAACGCCTGAAGGTCGACAGCTTGCGCGGGCAGGTATGGCTGCTCAACGTGTGGGCCTCGTGGTGCGGACCTTGCCGCGAAGAGCTGCCGGTGCTCTCCGAGCTGGCGTCGAAGGATGCAGTGCCGCTCTACGGCCTCAACTACAAGGACCAGCCTGGCGCGGCACTCGAATTGCTGCAGCGGCACGGCAACCCGTACGTCGGCTCGGCGGTCGACAGCGAAGGCCGCGTCGGCATCGACTATGGCGTGTACCGCGTGCCCGAGACCTTCGTGATCGATCGCGGCGGCCGCATCCGCTACAGGCATCTGGGAGCGATCACGCCGCAGGTGTGGCGGGAGCAGATGATGCCGGTCGTGAGGAGACTGCAATGAGCAACCAGGATGAAACTGGACGCAGAGCGCGGACTCGGCTCCTTCTCCCGCTTGCGGGAGAAGGCGGGGGATGAGGGTGCATCGCACGGCGCCCCACCCTCACCCCAACCCTCTCCCGCCCTGCGGGAGAGGGGGCGCTCCGTTTCATGCGTCGCGGATGGCGCAGCAGCGCCATGGAGCACTGAAATGAGCTGGGTGCATCGCGCGATGGCGCTGGTGTGTTGCGCGCTTGCCTGCGCCGCGTCGGCGCGGGCCGATCCCTCCATCGAGGAACGGGAAGCCCGGCTCGCGGCCAGCCTGCGATGCCTGGTGTGCCAGAACCAGACCCTGGCCGAGTCCAACGCGCCACTGGCCGCGGACATGCGCCGGCAGATCCGCGAGCAATTGAGCGAAGGCAAGAGCGAACAGCAGGTGACGAGCTATTTCGAGCAGCGCTATGGCGCCTTCGTGCGCTACGACCCGCCCTTCAAGCCGGCGACATGGCTGCTGTGGCTCGGGCCCTTCGTCCTGCTGGCGATCGGGTTCGCCGTGATGTGGCGGGTGGTGCGGCGACACGGGTCGCACGAGTCCCCGCCTCTCACGCCGGCCGAGCGCGCCCGGGCCGAGTCGCTCCTGAAGGGAGATGCGCCGTGATGCCGCTGTGGCTCGCGGCGATGGCGCTGCTGATGTTGGCGCTGCTGCTGCTCGTGCCTGCCTTGCTCCGGTCCGGGGCAGCGTCGCCCACCGAGAAGGAAGACGCCCTGCGCCGGCTCTATGGCCAGAAGCTGGCGGAGCTGGAGCACGACTTGCGGTCCTCCGCCTTGCAACCGGAGGATCGGGCACAAGCGATCGATGAACTTCAGCGACGCCTGCTCGAAGACATCAGCCATGGCGTGGAACGCATCCCACGACCCAAGGCCGCATGGATGGGATGGGGCGCAGCCTGCGCATTGAGCGTGGCCCTGCCGACAGCCGCGTTGCTCCTTTACCTCGAAGTCGGCAATCCGCATGCCGCTCGCGACGCAAGTGCTGGCCGCCGGGCAGGCGGGCACACATGCAGGCGGCGAGGAAGACGTCGAAAGCACGATCAGCCGCCTGGCCATGCGCCTGCGAACACAGCCCGACGACGTGCAAGGCTGGCTCGTGCTCGCGCGCTCGTACGAGTTTCTCGAGCGCTTCGACGATGCGGTGGCCGCGTACGAGAAGGCCATCGCCCTGGCACCGAACGAGCCCGCGCTGCTCGCCGACTATGCGGATGCCCTGGGATCGGCACGTGACGGCGACCTGAGCGGCCCTGCACAGGCGGCCATCGATGCCGCGCTGGCCATCGATGCGCAGCATCCCAAGGCGCTGGCGCTGGCCGGCATGGCCGCGTTCAGGCAAGGCGACCATGCGCTGGCGCGGCTGCATTGGGAACGCCTGCATGCATTGCTGCCGCCCGGCTCGGAAGCGGCCGCGAAGATCGAAGCCAATCTCGCGCAGCTGAAGCCGGCCGCAAGCGGTGCGCCGTCCTCGACGAATGCAGTGGCCATGCGCGTCGCGGGCACGGTCTCCATCGCCGCGCCCTTGCGCTCCAAGGTCTCGCCGCAGGACACGGTCTTCGTCGTGGCCAGGTCTCCAAGCGCGGGTCGCATGCCGGTGGCCGTGCTGCGGCTCAAGGTCGCCGACCTGCCCACGCGCTTCGTGCTCGACGACAGCCGGGCCATGACGCCCGAGTTGCCGCTGTCGCGCTTTCAAAGCCTGTCGGTCGAGGTGCTCGTCACGCGCTCGGGCACCGCGACTCAGCAGCCGGGTGACCTGCGCGGAACGCTCGGTAGCGTGGCGCTGGGACGTGATGACTTGGAGCTGGTGGCCGACGAAGTGGTGCAGTGAGCGCCGCGGGGACATCGGTTCAATCGGGACTGGGGAGCCAGTTCATTCCCGGAGGCGCGCGAACAGCACAATTGTTCCAACGAGCTGGAGCGCATCTGCACTTCTCCGGCCAATGCCTCGCGAATGATGCGCGTGTTCGATTCGATCGACGTGGTCGCTCAAGCGGGCTGAGGGGGCTCGCATCAAGCACCAGCATTTCGGATCCTCAAGAAGCAAATAGGGCTCGACGCCAAGCAGAGGATGCCCAACAAGACCCCCATCGTGGCTCCCACTCCGGTAAGGACTGGCACGGATTGGGATGGGCTCCCATATTGGGAGCCAAGATAGGAGCCGACAGATCCGCCAGCCAGGCCTAACAGGCTTTCGAACATCAGGATCCCGGCTAGCGGCGGCCCGAGCGTCCGCAGGCACCTCGCGAACGGTGCTACCCCCGCTATCCCTGGTCCCCCGCCACCTGCACCTGGCCCGGCTACCGGATGCACCTCAGGCGTGTCCCACCCCGGCAGGAATCTGGGTGCGACGACGATCGGCTCCCGGGGGAGGTCGTCCGTTGCGGTCTCCTCACCTACGTACTCGCGGTAGTCCAGGACATCGGTCGCGGCCTGGCTTGCCTTCTCCTGGCCGTCCGTGCGAATCACGATGTCTGGTTCCTTTCCCTTGTCGTCCGTTCTTTGCGGATCCTCCATGCCTTCGAAGTCCGGCATATTGATGATCAGGTCGTCCCCTGACGTGGACTCAGCATTCGTCTTGACATCAAGATCGTTCGTCTCGACAACTGTGGGCCTGGGTGTGCTGCTACCGGAAACGTTCATGCTCATGGCAACTCCTGTGGTTGTGCAAAAGACATCCGCCACGCTTCATGGCGCATGCCCCACCTAAGTAACCAGTGCCCGCCAGCCGTTCCATGCCTTGCCGGCACGTACGGCCGTATTGCGCACACCCCTTGCTGCTCTTCCCGTCATGTGGAACTCCACGTGTAAGGCGGGTACTCAGCATGCGTGCCGGCGCATGGGGCCCGGCCGCTTCCGCAGCAACGAAAGGCAATCCATGGCGACTTCCTATCAGCATCCCTATCCCGACCCCGAGATCGCCGCGCTGGTGGCGCGCCTGACGGATCGCATGAACGACCTGGCGCAGCGCCGCGATGAGCTGCTTCCAGCGCTTCAAGCCGGCAAGTCGCTGGCCGAGCTCGACGACGGCTCGCCGGAAGACGAGGCGAAGCTGCGCGACATTGCCATGATGTTGTGCGAAAAGGGCGAATACAGGCATGCCTTGCCGATTGCCCTGTACCTGACCTCGCACCATGGCCAGGATCACCGGCATGCCTTCATGGCGGGCACCTGCATGCGGCGGCTCGGCCACCCGCAGGAAGCGCTGGCGATGTACGGGCTGAGCATGCTGATCGCCGGCCACCCGCAAGTCGCCGCGATGTATCGCGCGGGCGAATGCCTCCTGGCCCTGGGCAACAAGGAGCATGCCTTGCAAGCCTTCGAGGAGGCATTCGACCTGGGCCGAAGCGACAGCCAGTACAGGAACCTGCAGGACGCAGCCGGCATGCAGATCAAGCAACTGCGTGCCGGCTGATTCGCCGGAGCGATCCGCGTCAGGCGCTTTGCGGCCGGAGTGGTGACACAAAAAGGCCCACTACTTCTTTCAAACGGTCAGCCCCCAGTCGCAAGGCAACGCGCGACCATGATCAGAACGCCGCGATCCCGGTCTGCGCCCGGCCAAGGATCAGCGCATGCACGTCGTGCGTGCCCTCGTAGGTGTTGACCACCTCCAGGTTCACCAGGTGCCGCGCCACGCCGAACTCGTCGCTGATGCCGTTGCCGCCGAGCATGTCGCGCGCCACGCGGGCGATGTCCAGGCTCTTGCCGCAGGAGTTGCGCTTCATGATCGAGGTGATCTCCACCGAGGCGGTGCCCTCGTCCTTCATGCGACCGAGCCGCAGGCAACCCTGCAGGCCGAGCGTGATCTCGGTCTGCATGTCGGCCAGCTTCTTCTGGACCAGCTGGTTGGCCGCCAGCGGCTTGCCGAACTGCTTGCGGTCGAGCACGTATTGGCGGGCGCGGAACCAGCAGTCCTCGGCCGCACCCAGCGCGCCCCAGGCGATGCCGTAGCGCGCCGAGTTCAGGCAGGTGAACGGACCCTTCAGGCCACGCACCTCGGGGAAGGCGTTCTCTTCCGGGCAGAACACCTCGTCGAGCACGATCTCGCCGGTGATGCTCGCGCGCAGGCCCACCTTGCCGTGGATCGCCGGAGCGCTCAGGCCCTTGGCGCCCTTTTCCAGCACGAAGCCGCGGATCGCGCCTTCGTCGTCCTTGGCCCACACCACGAACACGTCGGCGATCGGGCTGTTGGTGATCCACATCTTGGCGCCGCTCAGGCTATAGCCGCCGGGCACCTTCTTCGCACGCGTGACCATGCTGCCGGGGTCGGAGCCGTGGTCGGGCTCGGTCAGGCCGAAGCAGCCGATCCACTCGCCCGAGGCGAGCTTGGGCAGGTACTTCTGCCTGGTCGCCTCGTTGCCGAACTCGTTGATCGGCACCATCACCAGCGAGGACTGCACGCTCATCATCGAGCGGTAGCCCGAGTCGACACGCTCGACTTCGCGGGCGACGAGCCCGTAGCTGACGTAGTTGAGCCCGGCCCCGCCGTACTGCTCGGGAATGGTCACGCCCAGCAGGCCCAGCTCGCCCATCTCGCGAAAGATGGCCGGGTCGGTCTTCTCGTTGCGGAAGGCCTCGAGCACGCGCGGGGCGAGGCGCTGCTGGCAATAGGCCGCGGCGGCGTCGCGCACGGCGCGTTCGTCGGCGCTGAGCTGCTGGTCGAGCAGCAGCGGGTCGTCCCAGTGGAACGCGGTCTTGGATGTGGCCATGGTCAGGGTCTCCTTCAATCGTCGTTGGCGCTCGAGCGGGGCAGGAAGCTGTTCCCCTCGGCAAGCGGCTCGAAACGGTAGCTGGCGGGCGTGCGGCCGAGCTTGATCGGCGAGGCGATGCCGCGATATCCGCCGGGCATCTCCACCACCATGCCGCGATGCGCGGTGTGCGGATGGCTGAGTGCGGCGGGCACCGAGAGCACCGGCGCACAAGGCACGCCCAAGGCCACCAGCGTGTCGGCCAGCGGCGGGGCCGTCGTGGCTGGCGAGCAGCGCCTCCAGCTCGGCCTTGAGCGCCACGCGGTTCACCGAGCGCGCGCCGGCGGTGGCATAGCGTTCGTCCTCGGCAAGGCCTGGCGCGCCAAGGTGTCGGCACAGGATCGCGAACTGCCGGTCGTTGCCCACCGCGAGGAACACCGGCTCGGTGCCGGTCGCCACGCTGTCGTAGGGATAGATGTTGGGGTGCGCGTTGCCGGTGCGCCCTGGCGTGCGGCCGTCGAGAAACCAGTTGGCGCCGTGCGGGTGCAGCAGCGACAGGCCCGAGTCGTACAGCGCGGCCTCGACGAACTGGCCCCGCCCGCTGCGCTCGCGCTCCTGCAGCGCAAGCAGCACGCCGAGCGCGGCATTGAGCCCGGTGACCATGTCGACCACCGGCAGCCCGACGCGCAGCGGCTCGCCGCCCGCCTCGCCGTTGACGCTCATCAGGCCGGTCAGCGCCTGCACTGCCGCGTCATAGCCCGGCAGTCCGCCGAGCGGCCCGTCGGCGCCGAAGCCCGAGACGCGGCAATGCACGAGGCGCGGAAAGCGCTGCGAAAGCGTGTCGTAGCCGAGGCCCCATTTCTCCATCGTGCCGGTCTTGAAGTTCTCGACCAGCACGTCGGCCTCGGCCAGCAGCTCGAGCAGCACGGCGCGGCCGGCCTCGGTCGTCAGGTCCAGGCGCATCAGCCGCTTGTTGCGATTGAGGCCGAGGTAGTAGGAGGCCACGCCGTCCTTGAAGGGAGGGCCCCAGGTGCGCGTGTCGTCGCCTTGCGGCGGCTCGACCTTGAGCACGTCGGCGCCGTGGTCGCCGAGGATCTGGCCGCAGTACGGCCCGCCGAGGATGCGCGAGAGATCGACGACGCGGATGCCGGCCAGCGACCCCGCCGATGAAGAGGTGGAGGTGTTCATCGACCGCTCCTCACTCGACCTGCGCGCCGGACTTCTGCACCACGGTGCGCCACTTGCCCACCTCGCTCTGGATGAAGCCGCCGAGCTGCTCGGGCGTGGTCGAGGGCGCGAATTCCAGCCCCTGCGCTTGCAGCTGCTGACGCACCTCGGGCTGCTTGAGCGCGGCGGCGAAGGCGGCATTGAGCTTGGCGATCGCCTCCTTCGGCGTGCCCGCCGGCACGACCAGCCCGAAGAACACCGAGACATCGAAGCCGGTCACGCCCTGCTCGGCCACCGTGGGCACGTCGGGCAATGCCTGCGATCGCTCCTTGGTGGTGACGCCGAGCGCGCGCAGCTTGCCGGACTTGATGTAGGGCAGCGCGGTGAGCACGTCGGTGAAGGTCATCGCGACCTGTCCGCCGAGCAGGTCGGTCAGCGCCGGGCCGGTGCCCTTGTACGGGATGTGCTGGAAGTCGGTCCCGGCCATGTTGTTGAACAGCACGCCCGCGAGGTGCGAAGAGGCGCCGTTGCCCGAGGAGGCGTAGCTCAGCTTGCCGGGGTTGGCCTTCCCGTAGGCGATCAGCTCCTTCACCGTCTTGGCCGGCACGCTCGGATGCACCACCAGCACGTTGGGCAGGTGGCCGAGCTGGATCACCGGCGCGAAGCTCTTCACCGGGTCGTAGCCGATCTTGCGGTACAGGCTCACGTTGATGGCCAGCGGGCCCGAGGTGCCGAAGAGGATCGTGTGGCCGTCGCGATCAGCGCGGGCCACCGCCTCGGCGCCGAGGTTGCCGCCGGCACCGGCCTTGTTCTCGACGATCACGGTCTGCCCGAGCGGGCCCTTCACCGCGGCGGCCAGGGTACGCGCCATCGCATCGGTCGGGCCGCCCGGGGCGAAGGGCACCACCATCGTGACGGGCTTGCTCGGGAAGTCGGCGGCAAACGCGCCGAGCGTGGCGGCGGCGCATGCGGCGAGGACCAGTTGGCGAACGAACTTCATGCTTGTCTCCTTCGAATAGTGGGCAGCGAACTCAGAACAGGTTGATGGACTCGATGCGCGCTGCGTCGGCGCCCTCGGCTTCGGGCTCGAGCAGCGCGGGCAGCCATGCCGGCTCGGACTCGTCGCCACCGAGCGGGTCCTGCGGCAGCACGCGCTGGCGCAGCACCAGTTGCGCAAGGTGCATGCGACGGGTCGAACGCATCCCGGCGGCTTCCCATGCCATCGCGATGGCGGTCGTCAGGTGGTAGAGGCTCGAAGCCACCTGGCGGGCGAGCACGTCGCCCTGTGCCTCGGCTTCTGCGGCGTGGCCGCGCGAGCCAGCGTGCGCTCCAGCGTCCGCTCGAACACCGCGCGCGCACCGGCGTGCAGGGGCGTCTCGCGCAACATGGCCTTGAGATGCGCCTCCAGCGCCGGCAGCGACTTGTCGCGACGGATCGCCCGCAGCACGTCGAGCGCGACGATGTTGCTGGTGCCTTCCCAGATCGAGCCGAGGTGGGCGTCGCGCACCAGGCGCGGATCGCTCCAGTCCTCGATGTAGCCGCAGCCGCCGCGCACTTCCATCGCGTCGGCCGGTCACCTTGCGCGCATCGCGGCAGGCGCGGAACTTGATCAGCGGCGTGAGGATGCGCACCAGCGCGTAAGCGCCGTCTTCGCCCGCATCGGAGCGGCGCAGCGCCTCGGCGGTCTGGAACACCATCGTGCGCGCCTGCTCGGTGGGCAGCGTCAGCTTGAGCAGCTGGCGGCGCATCAAGGGCATGTCGACGAGGCGCTTGCCGAAGGCGCGGCGCTCGCGGGCGATGAAGCTCGCCTCGCTCAGCGCGCGACGCATCAGGCCGGCGGCGCGCACGCCGTTGGACAGCCGCGAGTTGTTGACCATGTCGGCCATCTGCACGAAGCCACGGCCGGGCTCGCCCACCAGCCAGGCGCGCGCGCCTTCCAGGCGGATCTCGCCGCTGGCCATCGAGCGGGTGCCGAGCTTGTCCTTGAGGCGGATGATGCGATAGGCATTGGCCGAGCCGTCCGGCAGGGTGCGCGGCAAGAGGAACAGCGACACGCCCTTCATGCCCTCGGGCGCGCCCTCGATGCGAGCGAGCACCATCGCCAGCCCGGCATCGGGGTTGGAGCAGAACCACTTGTCGCCATGCAGCCTGAAAGCGTCGCCGTCGGGCACGGCGCGGGTCAGCGTGGCGGCGATGTCGGAGCCGGCGGCCTGCTCGGTCATGAACATCGCGCCCTGGCAGAGATCGTCGAAGTCCTGCGTCGTGAGCTGCGGCAGGTAGCGCTCGACCAGCGCCGGGTCGCCGAACTTGCGCAGCGTGCGCGTGAGCGAGTCCGTCATCGAGAGCGGGCAGCACAGGCCGAACTCGGCCTGCACGAAGAGATAGGTCAGCGCGTACTTGGCCGCGGCGGGCATGCGGCTTGTCCCAGCCCAGCACTCCGCCGCGATGCGACATGGCCGCCAGCCCATAGCGGCTGAACGCGGCCTTCTCCAGCTCCACGTAGGCCGGGTGCTTGACGATGCGCTGCGCGTCGACGCCGCTGCGGGTGCGGTGCTCGAGCGTGGGCGGGTTCTTGTCGGCCGTCTGCGCCAGCGTGTCCAGCACGCCGCCGGCCAGGCCGCCGAGTTCCTGCAGGTGCGGCAGCAGGTGGGCGAGCAATTCGGGCGGCAGGTACAGCGCCAGCAGCCGGCGCAGCTCGGGGTCGGTGGAAAAGAGGTTGACGCCGTGCTGGTCGGGGACCGGGTGGATGGAGGTCGATGGGCTCGTCGGCATGGGTTTGTCTCCGGGGTTTGACCCAGTATCGGCAGCAGAATCATTTGCGTCCAATTCAATGATTGGCTTCGTCGATATGAAATCTGTATTGCCATGGAATTCCGCCATCTCCGCTACTTCCTGGCGCTGGCCGAGGAACTGCACTTCGGCCGGGCGGCCCAGCGCCTGTCGATCACGCAGCCGCCGCTGTCGCTGAACATCCAGCAGCTCGAGGCCTCGGTGGGCGCACGGCTGTTCGACCGCGACAGCAAGGGCGTGCGGCTCACCGCCGCCGGGCTGGCGTTTCGTGAATCGGCGCAGGCCCTGCTGGCGCAGGCCGACGAGGCGCGCCTGCTGGCGCGCGAGATCGAGGCCGGCGCGATCGGGCGCCTGCGCGTGGGCTTCGTCGGCTCGGTGCTGTTTCGCGGCCTGCCGCAGTGGCTGGAGGCCTATCACGCAAGCCATCCGCGCATCGACGTGGCGCTGAACGAGCTGAACTCGCAGGAGCAGATCGATGCGCTGATGCACGAGGAACTCGACCTCGGCTTCGTTCACACCCAGCGCGTGCCGGCCGGGCTGCAGACCTTGCTCGTGCATGCGGAGCCGTTCCGCTGCTGCGTGCCCGCGGGTCATGCGCTCGCGCGGCGGCGCAAGGTCTCGCTGCTCGAGCTGCGCGACGAGCCCTTCGTGCTGTTCTCGCGCCAGGCCTCGCCCGACTACTACACGCGGATCATCGAGATGTGCGGCGCACAGGGCTTCTATCCGCGCGTGCGGCACGAGGTGCGGCACTGGCTGTCGGTGGTGTCGCTCGTCTCGCAGGGGATGGGCGTCTCGGTGGTGCCGGCGCCGCTGGAGCGCTCGGGCATGGCGGGCGCGGCGTTTCGGCCCCTGGCTGAAGCCACCCCGCCTTCGGAGGTCTACTGCGTGTGGAAGGAGCAGCCGGACCATCCGCCGCGGCGGCAGTTCCTGGAGACGGTGTTCCGGCGGCCAGTCCGCTGAATCATTGAAATGGGCGGCGAGGGACGCGCGAGACGGGATGCGATGCAAGGCGCAAAGCGCAGCGATACCCGCAGGTATCGCGAGCATTTGCAACGCCGCAGCGGGCCCGTATCGCGCGGCCAGCGCCGAACCGATTCCAGTGATTCAGCGGACTAACATGAGGCATGACCGAGACCATCACCAGCTGCGGCGTGCTGCTGTTCAGCCCGCAACGAGAGCTCCTGCTGTGCCATGCCACCGGGGCGGCGCATTGGGACATCCCCAAGGGCCTGCCCGACCCGGGTGAAACGCCGCGCGAGGCCGCCGTGCGCGAGACCCATGAGGAAACCGGCCTGCGCCTTGATCCCGAAGGCCTGCTGGACCTGGGGCCCATGGCCTACCGGCCCCGCAAGGACCTGCACCTCTTCGCGATGCAGATCGATCGCATCGATCCCGGCAACTGCGTGTGCACCAGCATGTTCCACGATCGCCACGGGCGCCTGCTGCCGGAGGCGGACGCCTTCGAGTGGACACCCTTCGAGCGCGTGCCCGAGCGCTGCGCGAAGAACATGAGCAAGGTGCTGACGGAGGTGCTGTCGCTGGACGATATGTGGCGACGGACGCCAGGCGCCTGAGTATCGGGGGCGCGGCGGCGAGCGGTCAACTGCTTCGTTTCCAGGTTCAGGCGTGCAGCTCGACGATGTCGCCATCCTCGACGACATGCTCGTGCCCGACCTGCTGGCCGTCGAAGCCCGAATGCCCCCACACGCGCGCATAGCGCAGCGAGCGCGCGACGTCCTGGTGGACGAGCCGCGCGACATCGCCCACCGTCTGGCCGCGGCGCAGTGTGAACGGCCGGTGCTTGTCGGCATGGTGCCCCGGAAGCTTGGTGTAGACGCGCACGACACCGAGGTGCTCGAACAGCCACGGCCCGATGTCTCCCAGGCCATGGCCGTTCTCGGCCGACACGGCGAGCACGGGCCATGGCTCTTCGCTCAGCTCACGCAGTGCCTGCAACTCGGCATCGATGTCGGCGATGGTCTCGGCCTTGTTGGCGAGCATCAGGGTGGGCAGCCGGAGCGCGAAGGGATCATCCTCGCCGGCAGCCCTGCCCGCCGTCGATGGTGGGCTCACCGCCCATCTTTCGCTCAGCGTCACGCGCTGCTGCTTCAGCACCGATTGCACGGCCTGCAATTGCTCGATGCACGAGGGCTCGCCAAGGTCCACGACCAGCAGCGCCGCATCGGCCGTCTGCAAGGTGTTGACCAGCCATGGAACGGGATGCTCGGGGGCGACCGGAGGCAGGTCGATCAGCTGGAAGTGCACATCCTCGTGCGGCATCATCCCCGCCTCCGGATATTGCGTGGCGAAGGGATACGCCCCCACATGCGCGTTCGAGCCCGTGAGCCGCGCATGCAGCGAGGACTTGCCGGCATTGGGCGGGCCGATCAGCGCGACCTGGGCCGCGCCTTCGGGGCGGATGACGAGCGCCGGGCCGCCGTGCCCGCCTGCCTTGCGGGCGCCGCCCTCGAGCTGCTCGGCCAGGTCCTTGATGCGGGCCTTGATGTCGGCCTGCAGATGCTCGGTGCCCTTGTGCTTGGGGATCGTGCGCAGCATCTCGCGCAATATCTCGAGGCGCTTTTCCG
>CAWFRK010000017.1:0-63475 GCA_963818175.1 uncultured beta proteobacterium
TCGGCACGCGCACTCCGCAGGCCAGTGACAGCGTGCACCGCCTCAAGGTCTTGGGCCCGCTTCCACGTGGTGCCCCTATCGAACGCTGGAAGAGGCCTATACGCCTGGTCCGGCGCGGCGAAGGCTCGCTGGTCCGCCTCCGTCTACAGCGCCGATCCCCAGGCGTTGCGAGGCTGCGCTCGAGCTGGCCGACAGCCACAGGCGCGTGCATGCGATCTCGGCCGACGTCGCCGCGCTGCAGACCGGCACGGCAACGTCATGCAGTTTTCGCTGCACGGCGGCCCAGGCCGCGCCGGTGGCGGCGAGGAGCTCGGCGGCCTGCGGCGCTCGGCTGCTATCACCGCCGCAGCGCGGTCCAGGCGAGCAGCGCCGCCCTCGAGCGGCTCGCCGCCGCAGGCGCGCAAGGTAAACGAGGAGCCGCTGCGGCGGCGATTTCGTTGACAACCGATACTTGACGTCTAAATTAAATCCCGCCTGGACGCTACCCGCGCGAAGGTCCGTCCAACGCCTCGATTCCTCAGGAGATCCGTCTGGTCCTGCTTCCATCCGCGCCCCCGCCGAGCTTCAACTTCGCGCAGCACCTGCTGGAACGCAATGCTCGCGCGCGGCCAGGACGGCCTACGTCGACGACCACGGCAGCATCACCTATGGCGAGCTGGCCGAGCGGGTGCGCCGCATGGCTGCCGGCCTGCTGGCGCTCGGCCTCAAGCGCGAGGAGCGCGTGCTGCTGCTGATGCACGACAACATCGACTGGCCGGTCGCTTCCTCGGCGCGCTCTATGCCGGCGTGGTGCCGTGGCGTCAACACCCTGCTCACGCCCGACGACTACGCCTACGTGCTCCAGCACAGCCGGGCCCAGGCTGCCTCGTGTCCGCGGCCTTGCTGCCGACGCTGCAGGCTGCCATGGAGAAGGATCGGCAGAGGTGCAGCACCTGCTCGTGTCGCGCCTCACCACGACCTTGCCCACCGGCGCGCAGGCCCTCGACACCTTCATCGGCGCGCATCCGCCCCTGGCGAAGGCCGCTCCCACGCAATGCGACGAGCCCGCCTTCTGGCTGTATTCATCGGCTCGACCGGCCGGCCCAGGGCACATGCACACCCACGCCACCCTCACTGGACCGCCGAGCTCTATGCCGACCGGTGCTCGGCATGAAGGAAAGCGACACGGTTCTCCGCCGCCAAGCTGTTCTTCGCCTACGGCCTGGGCGATGCGCTGTCCTTCCCCTTGAGCGTCGGCGCCACCGTCGTGCTGATGGCCGAGCGGCCCACGCCGATGCCTGCTTCAAGCCCTCACCGAGCACAAGCCCACCATCTTCTCGGCGCGCCCACGGGCTATGCGGGCATGCTCGCCTCCGCCGGGCTGCCGCCGCGCGATCAGGTCGCGCTGCGGCTGTTCCTCGGCCGGCGAGGCGCTGCCGCGCGAGATTGGCGAGCGTTTCACCTCTGATTCGGCTGCGAGATCATCGACGGCATCGGCTCGACCGAGTGCTGCACATCTTCCTCTCCAATCCGCCCGGGCAGCATGCGTTACGGCACCACCGGCCGGCCGGTGGAGGGCACGAGCTCGAGCTGCGCGGCGAGGACGGCCGCCCGGTGCCGGCCGGCGAGATCGGCGACCTCTACATCCGCGGCCCGAGCTCGGCGCTGATGTACGGGAACAACCGCGAGAAGTCGCGCGACACTTCCAGGGCGGCTGGACCAAGAGCGGCGACAAGTACATCTGCGATGCCGACGGCAACTACACCTACGCGGCCACAGCAACGACATGCTCAAGGTGAGCGGCCAGTACCTCGCCCTTCGAGGTCAAGACCACGCTGATGCAGCACTCCGACGTGCTGGAAGCCGCGGTGATCGGCATGAACAACAGCGAGGGCCTGACCAGGACCAAGGCCTCTGGTGCTCAAACCCGGCCACGTGCAGGCCGAGGACATGGAGGCCCGGTTGAAGGCTTTCGTCAAGGAAAAGCTCGCGCCGCACAAGTACCCGCGCAGCATCGAGTTCATCGACGAGCTCCCCAACACTGCGACCGGAAGATCCAGCGCTTCCGGCTGCGCGAGCGCGAGGCGAACGCGGGAGGCACGGCATGACGGGACAGGCGAGCAATTCATGACGTCGCCTGGAACGGGCGGCGCGATCGCATCGAACATGGGTGGGTCGCCCCGCGACGCCGCGACCAGCCGCTGATCGTGTTCCTGCATGAAGGGCTGGGCTCGGTCGGGAGGTGGCGGGATCCCGTCGCAGGTGTGCGAGGCCGCCGGCTGTCGCGGACTGGTGTCTCGCGCTGGGGCTACGGCAGTCGAGCCGCGCCAGATAGAGAAGTGGCCGGTCGACTTCATGCACCACCAGGCGCGCGAGTTCCTGCCGCCTCTCGAAGCGCTCGGCCTCGATGTCGTCGCCGACAAGCCCTGGCTCTTCGGCCACAGCGACGGCGGCTCGATGCGCTGATCCATGCGGCAAGCTTTCCGGAGCGCGTGGCGGGCATCGTCGTGGCCGCGCCGCACACCTTCGTCAGGACATCTCGATCACGAGCATCGAACTCTGGACGGCTACATGACCACCGACCTGCGAGCAAGCTTGCCCGCCACCACGCCGATCCGGACTCCGCGTTCTGGGGCTGGAACGACATCGGCTCGACCCGGCCTTCAAGGACTGGGACATCCGCGCCCTGCTCGGCGATATCCGCTGCCCGGTGCTCGCGATCCAGGGCATCGACGATGAATACGGCACGATGGCGAGATCGACGCCATCGCCGCCGCGCGGCCCGCCACCGAGCTGCTCAAGCTGCCCGACTGCGGCCATTCGCCGCATCGCGACCACCCGGCCGCAGTGGCCCAGGCCATGGCACGATTCATGAGCCGGACCGGGCCGCCGCGCCGGGCCGCCAGCCGTCAGAGCCGGCGGGCGGGGTGTCGTCATGATCGGAGCCTGCACAATCCAGAACCCCGGCATCGACCGGGCACGCTGACCAAGAAGCGATATTCAAAGGAGACAAACCATGAGACTTCCCCGCGCGCGCTTTCTCTGCTGGCCGCCGCATCCTCGCCGCCGTGCTGAGCACCGCAGCACAGGCCCAGGGCACAAGATCAAGGTCGGCCTGATGCTGCCCTACACCGGCACCTTCGCGGCGCTCGGCACGGCATCGAGAACGGCTTCAAGCTGTACGTGGAAGAGCAGGGCGGCAAGCTCGGCGGGACGCGAGATCGAGTACTTCAAGGTCGATGACGAATCCGATCCGGCCAAGGCGCCGGAGAACGCCAACAAGCTCGTCAAGCGCGACCAGGTCGACGTGCTCGTCGGCACGGTGCACTCCGGCGTGGCGATGGGCATGGCCAAGGTGGCCAAGGACAACAACACGCTGCTGATCGTGCCCAATGCCGGCGCCGATGCGGTCACGGGCCCCTTGTGCGCGCCCAACGTCTTCCGCAGTTCCTTCTCCAACTGGCAGCCCGGCCTATGCGATGGGCCTGATGGCGCGGCGAGCGCAAGCGCAAGACGGCGGTGACGCTCACCTGGAAGTACGCCGCGGGCGACGAGTCGGTCAAGGGCTTCAAGGAGGGCTTCGAGTCCAAGGGCGGCAAGGTGGTCAAGGAGCTGAACCTGCCCTTCCCGAACGTGGAGTTCCAGGCCCTGCTGACCGAGATCGCCTCGCTCAAGCCCGAAGCGGTGTACGTGTTCTTCGCAGGCGGCGGCGCGGTCAAGTTCGCCAAGGACTACCAGGCCGCGGGCCTGAAGGACAAGATCCCGCTCTACGGCGCCGGCTTCCTCACCGACGGCACGCTGGAGGCGCAGGGCGACTCGGCCAACGGCCTGCTCACCACGCTGCACTACGCGGACGACCTGACGAGCGCGAAGGACAAGAGCTTCCGCACCAACTACGCCAAGACCTACAAGCTGCAGCCTGACGTGTATGCCGTGCAGGGCTACGACGCGGCGCAATTGCTCGCGGCCGGCCTGAAGGCCACGGGCGGCGACATCACCAAGCGCGACGCGCTGGTCAAGGCGATGGAGCAGGCCAAGATCGACAGCCCGCGCGGCGCGTTCACGATGTCGAAGGCGCACAACCCGGTGCAGGACATCTACCTGCGCAAGGTCGAGGGCAAGCAGAACAAGCAGGTCGGCGTGGCGGTGAAGGCGCTCGCCGACCCTGCTCGCGGCTGCAGGATGTGAGATGACGACCCCCGGCCCCAGGGGTACCTGGGGCCACCCCCCGGGGGTGCGGGCCGGCTTGGGGCGGCCCGGCGCTCGGCCCGCGACGCCCACGCCTTCGGCGGGGCTCCAGGTGCTGGAACCGAGCTCTATTCAACGCAGCAGGTCATTACAGATGGACATCACCACCTTCCTGATCCAGTGCCTCAACAGCGTGCAGTACGGCCTGCTGCTGTTCCTGGTGGCGAGCGGACTGACGCTGATCTTCGGGATCATGGGCGTCATCAACCTCGCCCACGGCAGCTTCTACATGATCGGCGCCTACATGGCGTTCACGCTGACCTCGCTGACCGGCAACTTCGCGCTCGCGCTGGTGCTGGGGCTGGTGCTCTCGGTGGCCTTCGGCTACCTGCTCGAATGGGGCTTCTTCAGCTTCCTCTACGAGCGCGAGCACCTGATGCAGGTGCTGATGACCTACGGGCTCATCCTGGTGTTCGAGGAGCTGCGCAGCATCCTGGTGGGCGACGACGTGCACGGCGTGCCGGTGCCCGTCGTGGCTCGCCGGCGGCATCGCGATCGGCAACGACATGAGCTACCCGGTGTATCGCCTCTTCATCTCGGGCGTGTGCCTCGCGGTGGCGGCCGGCATGTACTACATGATCAAGAAGACGCGGCTGGGCATGATGGTGCGCGCCGGCTCCACCAATCGCGAGATGGTGCAGTCGCTGGGCATCAACATCTCGCTGCTCTACCGGCTGGTGTTCGCCGCGGGAGTCGCACTCGCGATGCTGGCCGGCATGATCGCGGCGCCGGTGGCCTCGGTGTATCCGGGCATGGGCATCGCAGGTGCTCATCATCTGCTTCGTGGTGGTGGTGATCGGCGGCATCGGCTCGGTCAAGGGCGCGCTGGTGGCGGCGCTCCTGATCGGTTTCGTCGATACCTTCGGCAAGGTGTTCTGGCAACAGGCGGCGGGTGCGCTCGTGTACCTGCTCATGGCGGTCATATTGCTGTGGAAGCCCGAAGGCCTGTTCAAGCAGGGGACATGAGATGAAGAGCTTCATATCGTCCTTCTGGCTGTGGGTCGATTGCCCTTGCCGCGCTGGCGCTGCTGCCGCTGATGCCCGAGCCGCTCGGCAGCAAGTTCCACGTCGAGCTCGGCGCCAAGGTGCTGATCATGGCGGTGTTCGCGCTCAGCCTGCAGCTGCTGGTGGGCTTCACCGGACTGGTGAGCCTGGGGCACGCGGCCTACTTCGGCTTTGCGGCCTACGTGGTGGCGATGCTGGCGCCGCAGTCCGAGCCGGGCAACGGCTGGCTCATGCTTTTCGCCTCGGTAGGCGCCTCGGCCTTGCTGGCGCTCGTGATCGGCGCGCTGGTGATGCGCACCAAGGGCATCTACTTCATCATGGTGACGCTGGCCTTCGCGCAGCTGGTGTACTTCGTCTTCCACGACACCGACGCCTTCGGCGGCAGCGATGGCACCTACGTCTACTTCAAGCCCGACTTCTCGCTGTTCGGCCTGCGGCTGGTCGACCTGGAGCAGACCTCGCAGTTCTACTGGTTCACGCTGGTCATGCTCGCACTCACGGTGGGCGGGCTCGGGCTGCTGCTGCGCTCGCGGCTGGGGCATGCCTTCGTGGGCATCAAGCACAACGAGCAGCGCATGCGGGCGACGGGCTACTCGACCACGCTGTACAAGCTGGCGAGCTTCGTGATCGGCGGAGCGTTTGCCGGGCTCGCGGGCTTCATGTTCGCGATCCAGCACGGCTACGTGAACCCGGAGATCATGTCCTGGCACCAGTCGGGCAACGCGCTCCTGATGGTGATCCTCGGCGGCCTCGGGAGTCTCGCAGGCGCGGTGCTCGGTGCCTTCTCCTTCGTGCTGCTCGCCGAATGGTTCCAGGGGCTGACCAAGCACTGGCAACTGCTGATGGGCGGCTTCATCATCCTCCTGGTCGCGGTGCTCCCGCAGGGCATCGCGGGCGGCTTCGCCTCGCTGCGGCGACGCTTCTCGGCACGGCCGAAGGCCGCTGAGCCGGAAGCCTTGCCGGCAGCCCCACGGCAAGAGCAGTTGCCCTGAAACCGCAGGAAGCCTCCATGACCACACTCTTGAGCGCTCAATCCCTCACCCGCCGCTTCGGCGCGCTGAAGGCGGTGGAGAACGTCACCCTGGACCTGGCCCAGGACGAGATCCACGCCGTGATCGGCACCAACGGCGCGGGCAAGTCGACGCTGATCAACCTGCTCTCCGGCGAGCTGCCCGCCAGCTCCGGCAGCGTGGCGCTGCGCGGCGAGAACATCACCTCGTGGGCCCAGCCGCGCCGCGCCAAGGCGGGCCTGGGCCGCAGCTACCAGCGCAACAACATCTTCCTGCCGCTCTCGGTGCGCGAGAACTGCCGGCTCGCCGCGCAGACGCATGCGCAGCATCCGTGGAAGGTGTGGCAATCGGCGCAGGGTTGCACCGTGAGCACCGCACGGGCCGACGATGCGATGGAGCGCGCGGGCCTGGCCTCGTCGGCCGACAAGACCGCCGCCTCGCTCTCGCACGGCCAGAAGCGCCAGCTCGAAGTCGCGATGTGCCTGGCCACGCAGCCGCAGGTGCTGCTGCTCGACGAGCCGCTGGCCGGCATGGGGCCGGAGGAATCGCAGCGCATGCTCGAGCTGTTGCGCCGGCTGCGTACCGGCCATGCGATCCTGCTGGTCGAGCACGACATGGACGCGGTGTTCGCGGTCGCCGACCGCATCACGGTGATGGTCAACGGATCGGTCATCGCCTCGGGCTCGCCCGATGCGGTGCGCAACAACCCCGATGTCCAGACGGCCTATCTCGGGGACCACGCATGAGCCACCGCCCGGCCGCCCGAAGGGGCTCGCACCGCAGTGCGTAGCACGGAGGTTACCCAATGAACACGACAACCACCAAGGACAGCCTGCTCGAGGCCAGCGCCCTGCACGCCTGGTACGGCAGCAGCCACATCCTGCACGGCATCGACTTCCGGCTGGGACGCGGCGAGACGGTGGGCCTGCTTGGGCGCAACGGCATGGGCAAGTCCACGCTGATCCGCACGCTGCTCGGCCACGTGCGCCAGCGCGAGGGCCGCATCAGCGTGCAGGGGCGCGACCTCTCGAAGGCGCAGCCCTACGAAGTCGCCAAGCTGGGCATCGCCTACGTGCCCGAAGGCCGCGGCATCTTCCCCACGCTCACGGTGAAGGAGAACCTGGTGATGGCCGCGCGACCCGGACTCGCGGGCCAGCGCGAGTGGAACTTCGAGCGCATCATGGCGACCTTTCCGCGCCTCGCGGAGCGGCTGGGCAACCTGGGCTGGCAGCTGTCGGGCGGCGAGCAGCAGATGCTTTCGATCGGCCGCGCGCTGATGACCAACCCCGACGCGATCATCCTCGACGAAGCCACCGAGGGCCTCGCGCCGCTGATCGTGGCCGAGATCTGGCGCGTGATCGGCGAGATCCGCAAGACAGGGCTTGCCACGCTGGTGGTCGATCGCAACTACCGCACGGTGATGGCCCACTCCGACCGGCTGGTCGTGATGGAAAAGGGGCGCGTGGTGCTCGAGGGCAGCTCGCAGGAGTTGCACGAGCGGCCGGAGGAACTGGGGCGGTACCTGGGGGTCTGAAAGTACGGGCCCTTCAGGTCAGGCCCTTGCTCAACTCGCACCATGCCCAAGCTCCTTTGGGTCGCGCTGCCGGTGCTTCTCTTGGCAGCACTCCTGGTCGTGCAGACGCTGCTGCGCCGGCCGCCGTCGCGCCATGCCATCAACATCTGGTCGAGCCTGCTGCTGATCGCCTACGTGGGGACCACGGCCGGGCTCGGCATCTTCTGGGTGGCCAACCAGCAATTGCCGGTGTTCGACTGGCATTACCTGTTCGGCTACACGACGGTGGTGCTGGTGGTGCTGCACCTGTCGTTCAACTTTCCCGTCGCGTGGCGCTACCTGACGCGGCCACGGCATCCGCCTGTCGGCAACGACGGCAGCCAGCGGCTCCGAAGCGGGCGCCGGGTCGGCGCCGCGTGCTCGGCGCGCTCGGCGTGCTGCTGGCGCTGGGCGCGGCTTTTGCGCTGGGCATGCGGCATGGGCGCAGCGAGCTGCGGATCGAGTGGCCGGGCTTGGGCAAGGGCGAACGGGGCGCCGACCCCTCGCAGGCGGGCGACGCAGCGGCAAGCGGCGCGGACTCGTCGGCGGCGCTTGATTCGTCGGCCGCGGCGCTGGCTTTCGTCGAGCGCTTCCATGCCTTCTCGTCGCACTCGCGCACGCGGGCGCTGCTGCGCGCACCGGGGGTGGATTGGGGCGATCCGCCACCGCCATTCAAGAGCTACCCGGGTCGACCGAGGGTCGTGTTGCCACCGCCGGGCACGGCGCCGGGCAAGGCGGTGGATGTCGCGGCCCTGGGGGCGGCACTGTGGCACACCTCCGGCATCACGCAGGAGCGGGGCCAGATCAAGCTTCGCGCCTCTCCTTCGTCGGGCGCCTTGTTCTCCACGGAGCTGTACGTCGCGTCGCGCGCGGTGTCGGGTCTCGCACCCGGCCTCTGGCACTACGACCCGCTGACGCACAGCCTGGATCTCGTGCGCGAGGGCGCACCTGCCGACGCGGCGCTCGGCGCGCCGGGCGATCCTGCTGCGCTGCGCGACGCCGCCGCGGCGGTCATCGCGACGGCCATCTTCGGCCGCACCGGCCACAAGTACCGCGATCGCACCTACCGCTACGTGCTGGCCGATCTCGGCCACGCGCTGGAGAACCTGCGCGTGGCCGCGGGCGCCGCAGGGCTGCCCGCAAGCCTGATCGCGAGCTTCGACGAGTCGCGCGCGGCGGCCGCCATCGGAGTCGACGAACAGGTGGAAGGCGTGCTCGCGCTCATGGCCTTGTCGGATGCGCGTTCGGATGCGAGTGCAGGCCCCGCGACGGGTGCCGCGGTGGGTGCGGGCAGGCGGCCGACGCACGCCGATCGAGCCCGTGCATCGGGATCGGCCCCATCGAGCCCACTCGCGGCACGCGAGTTCTCACCGGCTCCGCTGTCGCAAGACGCGCCTTCGCTCGGGGTCACCGGCGCGGTGCACAGGGCAAGCTCCTTGCGCGCGTCCGCGCCCGCTTTCCCCGCTCCGAACGCGCGGGCCAAGCCGGCCGCCGACCCGTCGCTCGCATCGATCCCCTTGCCGCGATCCGTCGCCACGAGCGCCATCGAGACCGGCAAGGTGCTCGGCCTCATCGCGACGCGCCGCTCGGTGCGCCGCTTCTCGCGAGCGGCACTGCCGCTCGATGCGCTTGCCGGCGTGCTCGCCGAGATGATGGCGCGCACACCCGCCTTGCTGTCCGACGCAGTCCGCGTGAACCTCGTGATCAACACCGTCGCCGGCTTGCCGCCGGGTGCCTACCGCTACGAGAGCTCATCGCATGCGCTGGTGCCGCGCGGTGCGAGCGCGGACCGGCGTGCCACCGCGCGTGCCGCCGCGCTCGACCAGGACGTCATCGGCGAAGCCGCCGTCGTGTTCGTGCTGTCGATCGACCGTGCCACGTTCGCCGCCGACCCGTCCGGCCCGGCGCGCGGCTATCGCCATGCGTTTCTCGAAGCGGGGCTGGTCGGTGAACGCATCTACCTCGAGGCGGGCAGGCGCGGTCTCGGAGCCTGCGCGGTCGGCGCCTTCTACGACGATGAAGCAGCCGCGCTGGTAGGCATCGACCCGGCGCGCGAATGGGTCGTGCATTTCGCCGCGCTGGGTATGCCTGCGACCTGAGGGCAGGCCGGGAGGTCGAGCTTCAATGCTTGGCATCCTTGGGTCGTTCGGGCTCATCCAAGACAACCAACGGTTCCTCTTCGCTCTCGTCCAGCTGCTTG
Source organism: uncultured beta proteobacterium (assembly GCA_963818175.1). Lineage (GTDB taxonomy): Bacteria > Pseudomonadota > Gammaproteobacteria > Burkholderiales > Burkholderiaceae_C > Caldimonas. The sequence goes on from CAWFRK010000017.1 coordinate 9,995, forward strand.
ACCACAAGATCGTGCTGCGAGCCGGATTCCGCCCCTTTGCTCAGGGCTCGGAGAATCGACTGCCGGTCCTGTTCGCTGGCTTGCCCGGTCTTGCAAAGCATGTGGATCGCCTGGCCAATGCCAGATTCGAGCTCGATCGACACCGCCGCGCCGAGTTGCTTGCACTGCGTCGCGAGGTCCAAGAGCGCGGTCACTGGGGTAGGACTACTCATCGCCTCCAGCACTTCGGGGGGCAAGTCCAGCCTCAGTTGCACGCTTTGACCGCGCGCGTCCATGACCTCTTCGATTCGCGCGACGTCAGCGTCGGAAAATTTCTTGTCGGCTAGAAGTCTGTGGCAGGAGTCCGCGAATCAACCCTGGGAGCCCGGACGCCTGGAGGCGATCTTCTTGAGGCGGCTCTCCCATCCACATGCGAACAGAACTTTGCGAGGTACAGGAGATCGACCTTTGGGTAGGAGCCATCCCTCGCCTGCCTCACTGCCAGTTTCATCGCTCCTTTGGCCAAATACTCTGGCAGTAGCTTGAGAAGCTTGATGGCCACGACATGAAGGAGCGGCTCTTGCATGAAGTGAGCAACGACGATTTGCTGCTCTCCCTCATTGCATTCCTTGAACAGCTTTTCGAGTCTCTTGTGGTCGCCCACCATGGCCAGCCACTGCGTCGTGTCGAGCACCAATCCGCGCAGCACCTTGTTTTGGTCCGCGGTGAGCTTGAAGCGAAGACTGACCCCCACCTCTCTACCAGTGCCGAGGAGAAAAAGCATGGTTTCGAGCGCCTCGACGCGTTCTGAGCAGTCGCACTCAGAGAGGAGTTTGCAGGCCGGTCCCCACTGATCTTCCTTCAGAAGGCAAATGACGAGGTCGCGGGGCACATCCGTCTTCCCTTTGAAGTCAAGTCTGCGGCCGCTTTCGGTCTGGTGACATGAGAGCGCCGGATGATTCTCCTCGAGCTTCTTCCACGTCTTATGGCGCTGAAGGTTCGGCAGGACATCTTTCGGGACGCCGAGGCTCTCCATCAGTGGAAAAAGCATTACTTCGGATCTCTCCGGCAGATCGGTTCGTTGCGCATGTTCCGCGTGGTCAACGGAACGCCTCTGGACGACTGCGCCGCCGCCCGTGCCCTCGGGTGCGCTGCTGTTGCTGCCTACCTCTTCTTTTCTCTTGTCGAGCTGGGACGGTTTGCCGTCGCGAAGCTCCTCATAGTTTTTGTTGCCTTTCGGGACGACCCTTCAAGCTTTCCATGATGACCTTTCGGCAAGAAATGCGCTTTGGCTTGTGAAGGGGGTCATACCTTGCGCCGGCTCAAGCACGCGTGAACCCCTGAAGCTCGGGCCCGGCCGGCGCCAGCTGTTCTTCCTGTTCGGCCAGGGGCTTGGACTCCAGCCGGGCAGCCCAGGCGGCGTGCTCGTCGCAAAACCGCTTGAACAGGGCCGCGAGGCCATCCGGGTGCCATGGCAGCTGTGCGGTGATCCCCGTCAGCGTCACCAGGCCCGACTGGCGATCGACGTGGATGCCCCACTCGGTGTCGCTCGTCCCGCCAGCGAACCAGCGCGCCGGGCACCGCGGCCGCGTTGCTCTCGTCGCGAGCGCTGCGCTCGTGGTTCGGTTCGACGATGCGCTGCATGCTTGCAGGACTCACGTGGCCGGGGTTGCCAAACAGCTCCAGGCGCCCGTCGGCGAGCATGGCAGCGCCGAGGAGCAGGCCCTCGCCTGTCTCGATCGTGAAGACGCCCTCGCTGTCGAGCTGGGCGGGCGGCTGCTTGGTAGACGCGAGGTACTGGGCGAGCAGATCGGCAAGTTGCTCGGTCATGTCGTCTCCGGGGAAAGACCTTGTGGCTGAGGAACGTGCGCGCTGGCAGCGTTGCGACGCTCCATCGCTTGCTGTGCACGCAAGAAGCGCAGCTTGGTAACCGGGTTCCGGTCGTCAGTTCCCGGGTCGCCGCAAATTCTTGCCAAGTCCCGTGAGGCGCTGGGACTGCAGCCTCGCTTCCACCGTGGCCCGGCCCTGGCCCTTCGGTCGCGGCAAGGAGTTCGCGACGCCGGCTTCTCGATGCGCCGGTTCAGTCCCCACGCGTGCCGCTGACGTATTTGCTGGCGCGGCGCAGGTCGGAGAGCCAATCGGCGAAGGCCGATTCGAACTGCTCCCTGTCGCCGCGCAGCAGCGCGGAAGGGTGCAGCGTGATGAGCACCGAAATGCCGTCTTCGCGCCGGAGCCACTGCCCTCGTTCGCGCAACACGGAAACCGCGCCACCCATCAGCGAGCGGGCTGCCACCGCACCCAGCGCGACGATGGCCTTCGGCCGCACCACCGCGATCTCGCGCTGCAGCCACGGCAGGCAGGCCTGCGCCTCGCGCTGGCCCGGCGTCTTGTGCATGCGGCGCGTGCCGCGCATCTCGAACTTGAAGTGCTTGACGGCATTGGTGACGTAGAGCTCAGAGCGCGGCCAGGCGAGTTCATCGAATGCGCGATCGAGCACCTTGCCGGCCGGGCCGACGAAAGGCTTGCCTGCAAGATCTTCCTTGTCGCCGGGTTGCTCGCCGACGAGCATCAGGGAAGCATTGGCGGCGCCTTCGCCCCATACTGTCTGGGTGGCGTGTTCCCACAGCGGGCAATTGCGGCAACCGGCGGCGGTTTCGCGCAGGTCGCCCAGTCGAGCGGCAGCGTCGGCCTTGGACTCGGGCGGCGCGTCGAACAGGTCGCTCTCGTCGCCAGCCTTCAAGGAGGATCGGCGTGCCGGAGCTTTTGGAGAAGATGGCATGAGGGGCGTGTCGAATCGTGTTCGACACAAGACGGGCAAACGGCATTCCCGGCAGCAGCCGAGCCGGCCGGCGGCCGCGAATGCGCGCATACCGTGCGAGCAGTGGGGCCGCGGGCAGCGACACACGCTCATAGGGCGCTATCGAAAGCTCTTCACAAGCGCGAGCTGAAGTGAGCAACTCCAATTGCGCTTCTAAACGGATGACCCGTGCCGTCAAGGTCTTCAATGCGCGCTCTCGCTGGGCTTTCATTGCATCGGCCTGGCGGTTGACCTTGTCCTTCGAGCTTGATCATCGAAGTGCAGCGCCTGCCCATACCCTGTCGGTCATGCCCATCATGCAGCCTTGCGCGACTTCGATTTGTTCCGCCGCGGCTTCCATGGCGGCGATGCGCTCGTTGCTGGCCTCGATGAAGTCGAGCGCATCATCGATGGCCGCGGCGAGCGCGATCGGCCGCGGCCTTGGCGGCATCCGCCAGAATGACGGCGCGAACTCCTCCTCGGCCTCGCCCGACTGGTATGCGAATGCGCCTCGCCGCATCAGCTCCGAGACAGGAATGTCGAGCTTCCTGGCCTTCGCGGCGATGGCCTTCTTATCCTGCGGCGTGGTCTGCACCACGATGCGATCGACAGCTTCTGCCATGACAGGACATCCTCATGGCTACATCAGACTGTAGCATGTGCAGTCTATGTACATCGTCGCCCGAAAGCCAATCAAGCCGCCACCGGCCTCCATCGCCGCCTGCGCCGCCCGCACTTCCACCCGCACCTGCTCCGTCAACTCCGCCTTGAGCTCCGCGAACTCCGGCGAGGTCTTGATCGAGTAGTGCCTCGGATACGCCAGCGGCACCGCACGATCGAGCTTGATGCGCCCCGGCCGCGCGCTCATCACGACCACGCGCGAGCCCATGAACACGGCCTCGTCGATGTCGTGCGTGACGAAGAGCACCGTCTTGCGCTCGGCTTCCCAGATGCCCAGCAGCAGTTCCTGCATCAGCTCGCGGGTCTGGTGGTCGAGTGCGCCGAAGGGCTCGTCCATCAACAGCATGCGAGGGTTGTTTGCCAACGCACGCGCGATCGCCGTGCGCTGCTGCATGCCGCCCGAGAGCTGCTTGGGGAAATGGTTCTCGAAGCCGCGCAGGCCGACCTTGGCCAGGAAGGCATCGGCGATCTCGAGCTGCTGCGCACGCGGCAGCCCGCGCTCGCGCAGCCCGAAGCACACGTTGTCGCGCACCGTGAGCCAGGGAAACAGCGTGTAGCTCTGGAACACCATGCCGCGGTCGGCGCCCGGGCCCTGGATGCTGCGTTCGTCGAGCAGCACCTCGCCGGAGCTCTGGCGATCGAGCCCCGCGACGATGCGCAGGAGCGTGCTCTTGCCGCATCCCGAGGGACCGAGGATGGTGATGAAGTCGTTCTCGGCGACGTCGAGGTCGGTGGCCTGCAGCGCCACCGTGGGCTTGCCGCCATGGGCCGAGGGAAAGCTGCGCGAGACGCCGCGCACGCGAAGAAGTGCATTGCTCATGCTCATCGTCCGATCTGTGCCCAGGGAAACAGGCGCCGGTTGGCCCACTTGAATGCGAAGTCGCTCACCAGCCCGATCAGGCCGATCACGATGATCCCGAAGATGATCTGGTCGGTGGCCAGCAGTGCCTGGCTGTCGGTGATCATGTGCCCGATGCCGCTCGATGCGCCGATCAGCTCGGCCACGATCACGTAGGTCCAGGCCCAGCCGAGCACCATGCGCAGGGTCTCGGCGATCTCGGGCGCGGCGCCCGGCATCAGCACTCGGCGGATCAGGCTGGTGTCGCTGCAGCCGAGCGTGTAGGCCGCTTCCACAAGATCGCGCCTGGTATTGCCCACCGTCACCGCGATCATCAGCACCAGCTGGAAGAAGCTGCCGATGAAGATGACCGCCAGCTTCTGCGCCTCGCCGATGCCGGCCCACAGGATCAGCAATGGAATGAAGGCACTGGCCGGCAGGTAGCGCGCGAAGGATACGAAGGGCTCGAAGAAGGCCTCGACCGGCTTGTAGGTGCCCATCGCCACGCCCAGCGGCAATGCGATCGCGGTGGCGATCAGGAAGCCGCCGAGCACGCGCCACACGGTCATGCCGATGTCCTTCGCGAAACCCTGCTCGGTGAGCAAGTTCCAGCCGCTGCCGACCATGGTGAGCGGATCGGCCAGGAAGGTGGGTGGCACCAGGCCGCCCAGCGTGATCGCCGCCCAGACGGCAACGAACAGCACGAAGAAGCCGATGCCGAGCACGATGCGCGTGGAGGGCTCGACGGGTTGCAGCGGTTTCATGGTGAGGAAGCGGGAAGATGGTCGCCCGGTCTTCGAGGCGCTCTCCGGCCTGCTGCCGGTTCCGCCAAGCGGGGCCATGAGTGGCGTGGTCATAGGGCAAGCTCCGTGCTGCGCACTGCGTTGTCGGCCGCTTCGGGCGGCCGGGTGGGGTTCATTTGATGAAGCTCGTGTCAGCCAGCTTGCTCAGGTCGGGCACCTTCCTGATGATGCCGGCCTCGAGCAGCACATCGGCCGCTTCCTTGCTGAAGGCCGCATGCTCGCCGGAGAAGAACTTCTGGTTGGCCGCGCGGTCCTGCCAGCGCAGGAACTTCTGGCTCGCCTCGAAGGCCTCGGGCGCCTGCTTCACGTCCGCGCCCATGATCTCGAAGCTCTTCTTCGGGTCCTTCGCGATCATCTCCAGCGCCTCGAAGTAGCCGTCGGCCAGCGCCTTGGCGGCCTTGGGGTTCTCGGCCAGGAACTTGGGCGTGCAGCCGAAGGTGTCCATCACCATCGGGTAGTCGAGCGTGGTCGCGATGATCTTGCCCGCCTCGGGCTTGGCACGCACGGCCGAGAGGTAGGGCTCGTAGGTCATGCCTGCGTCGAGATCCTGGGTGCCGGCGATGAAGGCATTGGCCGAGGCCTGAGGCGAGAGGTTGACGACCTTCACGTCCTTCATGTTCAGGCCGTTCTTCTTGAGCATCCAGGCCAGCGTGAAGTAGGTGGCGGTGCCCGGCGCGTCGGCGGCGACGGTCTTGCCCTTCAGGTCGGCGATCTTCTGGATCGCGGGCTTGACCACCATGCCGTCGGCGCCGTAGCTCTTGTCGAGCTGGAAGATCTGCGTGGTGGCCACGCCGTTGGCGTTCCAGACGATCCAGGTCTCGACGGTGGTGGCCGCGCACTGCACGTCGCCCGAGGCGATGGCGAGGTGACGGTCCTTCTGCGGAATCTTCTTGATCGTCACGTCGAGGCCGTTCTTCTTGTAGATGCCCGACTCCTTGGCGAGCGTGAGCGGCGCGAAGCCGGTCCAGCCCGAGATCGCGATCGCGACCTTCGTCTCCTGCGCCTGGGCGCCGGTGCCCAATGCAGCCAGCGCGGCAGCGGCCAGGGCGATCAGGTTCTTTTTCATGCAGAGTCTCCTTCTTTGGTTGTCTTGATCAGCGGGGCAGCATGGGCATGTTGAGGCCCTGGTCGCGGGCGCATTGGATGGCTTCTTCGTAGCCCGCATCGGCGTGACGCATCACGCCGGTACCCGGGTCGTTCCACAGCACGCGCTCGATGCGCTTCGCCGCAGCATCCGTGCCATCGCAGACGATCACCACGCCCGAATGCTGCGAGTAGCCCATGCCGACGCCGCCGCCATGGTGCAGGCTGACCCAGGTGGCGCCGCCCGCCGTGTTGAGCAGGGCATTGAGCAGCGGCCAGTCGGAGACGGCGTCGCTGCCATCCTTCATCGCCTCGGTCTCGCGGTTGGGCGAGGCGACCGAGCCGGAGTCGAGGTGGTCGCGGCCGATCACGATCGGCGCCTTCAGCTCACCCCTCTTCACCATCTCGTTGAAGGCCAGGCCCGCGCGATGGCGCTCGCCCAGGCCGATCCAGCAGATGCGCGAGGGCAGGCCCTGGAAGGCGATGCGTTCGCTGGCCATGTCGAGCCAGCGGTGCAGGTGCGCGTCCTCGGGGAAGAGTTCCTTCATCTTGGCGTCGGTCTTGCGGATGTCCTCGGGGTCGCCCGAGAGCGCGACCCAGCGGAACGGCCCCTTGCCGCGGCAGAACAGCGGCCGGATGTAGGCGGGCACGAAGCCGGGGAAGTCGAAGGCGTTCTTCACGCCGCGGTCGAAGGCCACCTGGCGGATGTTGTTGCCGTAGTCGACCGTGGGGATGCCCAGGGACTGGAAGTCGAGCATGGCCTGCACGTGCACCGCGCAGCCCTGCGCCGCTGCGTCGCGCAGCGAGGCGTGCTGGCCGGCATCGGCCTGCGCGGCGCGCCAGCCTTCGACGCTCCAGCCGATCGGCAGGTAGCCGTTGACGAGGTCGTGCGCCGAGGTCTGGTCGGTCACGAGGTCGGGCTTCAGGCCGCCGGCGCGCGCTCGCTTGACGAGCTCGGGCAGGATTTCGGCCGCGTTGCCGAGCAGGCCGATCGACACGGCCTTCTTCTCGCGGGTGTAGCGCTCGATGCGGGCCAGCGCGTCGTCGAGGTCGCTGGCCTGCTCGTCGAGATAGCGCGAGCGCAGGCGGAAGTCGATGCGGCTTTGCTGGCACTCGATGTTCAGGGAGCAGGCACCGGCGAAGGTGGCGGCGAGGGGTTGTGCGCCGCCCATGCCGCCGAGGCCGGCGGTGAGGATCCAGCGGCCGGCGAGATTGCCGCCGTAGTGTTGCCGGCCGGCTTCGACGAAGGTCTCGTACGTACCCTGCACGATGCCCTGGCTGCCGATGTAGATCCAGGAGCCAGCAGTCATCTGGCCGTACATCATCAGGCCCTTGCGGTCGAGCTCGTGGAAGTGCTCCCAGGTGGCCCACTTGGGCACGAGGTTGGAGTTGGCAATCAGCACCCGCGGCGCATCGACATGCGTCCTGAACACACCCACCGGCTTGCCCGACTGGATCAGCAGCGACTCGTCTTCCTTGAGCGCCTTGAGTTCGCGCAGGATGGCCTCGAAGCACTCCCAGTTGCGGGCCGCCTTGCCGATGCCGCCATAGACCACCAGCGCCTCGGGGTTCTCGGCCACCTCGGGATCGAGGTTGTTCTGGATCATGCGATAGGCGGCCTCGATGAGCCAGTTGCGACAGGACAGCTCGGCGCCGCGCGGAGCGCGAACAGCGCGAGGGCGGGCCGGGGCCAGGGCTTGGGACAGGTCGGACATGGGAAGCCTCGGGTGAAGAGTGGTTCGCAAACGAATGGCTTGAATTTAGTTGTCTAGACAAGCCTATGCAAGCTCGCCGGGCTCAGGGTTTTCCAGGGCTCGACGCGAGGACGAGGCGACTTGTATAGACAGGCATGTGCAAGTAATATGAAAAGCGTGAACACCCTCTTCCAACCCATGGCCGCAGCCGCTCCCTACAGCCGCGTCAAGCAGTTCCTGAAGACGGAGCTGTCGCAGGGCCGCTGGCGCCCCGGCGAGCTGATGCCCTCCGAGGCCGAGCTGGTGGCCCAGTTCGGCGTCAGCCGCATGACGGTCAACCGCGCGCTGCGCGAGCTGCAGTCCGAGGGGCTGGTCGATCGGGTGCAGGGCGTGGGCACCTTCGCGGCGCAGCTCTACCGCGTGTCTTCCACGCTGACGATCCGCGACCTGCACGAGGAGATCGAGGCAAGGGGTCATCGCCACCATGCCGAGGTGCACCTCACACGCGAGGAGCGCGCCGCGGACGGCCTGGCGCAGCAGCTGGGCCTGGCGGTGGGCGCGCCGGTGTTCCATTCGCTCCTCGTCCACTACGACAACGGGTTGGCGCTGCAGTGCGAAGACCGCTACGTCAACCCGGCCTGCGCGCCCGACTACCTCGGCGTCGACTTCACCCGCATCACTCCCACCCACTACCTGCTCGAAGTGGCGCCGCTGTGGGAGGCGCAGTACACCATCGAGGCCAATGCGCCGACCGAGCAGGAAGCACGGCTGCTGGGCATCGATCGACAAGATCCTTGCCTCGTGATCGTGCGCCGCACCGTGAGCCGTGGTGTTCCGATCACGCTGGCGCGACTGGTTCATCCGGGCGGCCGGTATCAGCTGGAAGGAAGCTTCAGCCCATGAGCTCATGGAGGCTGATACGTTCGGAAGATGTCGTCCCGCAGCCCTGGCGCAACGGCGGTGGAGTGACGCGCGAGCTGCTGGCCTGGCCGCAAGGCGATTCATGGCAGATGCGGATCAGCGTCGCCGACATCACCGCCGACGGACCGTTTTCGGCCTACGCCGGCGTGGAGCGCTGGTTCGCGGTGCTCGAAGGGGCTGGCGTCGAACTGGGCCTCGGCTGGCAAGCTGCACCGCATGACGCCCCAGGACGACGCCCTTGCGCTTCGACGGCGGTGCCGCGCCATCCTGCCGCCTGCTCGACGGACCGACTCGCGACCTCAACCTGATGCTGCGTTCTGCCCGTGGAGCGATGCGAACGGCTCGCGACGGATCCGAATGGCATCCCGATTCGGCCCAATGCGGGCTCTTCTCTGCCGTGGCGGGCCGCTGCCTGCACGGCGAAGTCGCCATCGACATGCCCGCCTGCGCCCTGCTCTGGTTCGACATCGCCCCGCGCAGCCTGGGCTTCATCCCCGCGGCCGAGCGCGACCGCCCCGCTGGGCTGGTGGATATCGGCCTCGCCCGAGGAGCTTGATTCATGACCACGCTTTGGCGCAACGCCCGCCTGGCCACGCTCTCTGGCGAAGGCTGGGGGCTCGTCGAACGCGGCGCCCTGTTGGTGCAGGGCGAGGCCCTCTCCTGGGTCGGACCCGAAGCCGATCTGCCGCGCGGCGCGGAAATTGCGGCCGAGCACGACCTGGGCGGCGCGCTCGTCACCCCGGGCCTGGTGGACTGCCACACCCACCTCGTCTATGGCGGCCAGCGTGCGCGCGAGTTCGAGATGCGGCTGGAGGGCGCAAGCTACGAGGAGATCGCCCGCGCGGGCGGGGGCATCCGATCGACGGTGGCCGCAACACGTGCGGCAAGCGACGAGGATCTCTACACCTCGGCCAGGCACCGCGCGCTGGCGCTGATGGCCGAGGGCGTGACGACCCTGGAAGTCAAGTCCGGCTACGGCCTGTCGGCCGAGCACGAGGCGCGCTGCCTGCGCGTCGCGCGCCGGCTCGGACGCGAGCTGCCGCTCTCCGTGCAGACCACCTGCCTGTCCGCCCACGCACTGCCGCCCGAGTTCGAAGGCCGTGCCGACGACTACATCGATGCCCTGCGCGCCTGGCTGCCCGCATTGCAGGCCGAGGGCCTGGTCGATGCGGTCGATGCCTTCTGCGAGCGCATCGGCTTCTCTGCCGCGCAGACGCGGCGGGTCTTCGAAGCGGCGCACTCGCTCGGCCTGCCCGTCAAGCTGCACGCCGAGCAACTGAGCGACCAGGGCGGCGCGGCGCTGGCGGCCGAGTTCGGCGCGCTCTCCTGCGATCACCTCGAATACCTGGGCGAGCAAGGCATCACGGCGATGGCGCGCTCCGGCACGGTGGCGGTGCTCCTGCCCGGCGCCTACTATTTCCTCAGGGAGACCAAGCTGCCGCCCATCGAGGCGCTGCGAGCGGCCGGCGTGCCCATGGCGCTTGCCACCGATCACAACCCGGGCACCTCGCCCACGCTCTCGCCCCTGCTGATGCTCAACATGGCGTGCACCCTGTTTCGCCTCACCCCGGAGGAGGCCTTGCGAGGCATGACGGTTCACGGCGCGCACGCGCTGGGCTTGCGCGATCGCGGCACTCTCGCGGCGGGGCAGCGCGCAGACTTCGCGGTGTGGGAGCTCGAGCACCCCAACGGGCTGGCCTACTGGTTCGGCCACAACCCCTGCGCGCGAGTCGTGGCAGGAGGCAAGGAGCGCTTGAGATGAACGACGACCACGCCCCCGCCTACACGCTGCATCGCGGGTCGGCCCCGCTGCTGGTGAGCCTGCCTCACGTCGGCACCGAGATCCCGCGGGCGCTCAAGCCCTGCTTCACCACCCACTCGCTGCGAGTGGAAGACACCGACTGGCACCTGGAGCCGGTCTACGAGTTCGCGAAGGAGCTGGGCGCCAGCATGATCGTGCCGCGCTACTCGCGTTACGTGATCGACCTCAACCGGCCGCCCGAGAACACGCCGATGTATGCCGGCGCCAACAACACCGAGCTGTGCCCGACCCGATCCTTCACCGGCACGCGCCTGTACCGCGAGGGCGAATTCCCCGACGAGGCGCAGATCATGATGCGCCGCGAGCAGTACTGGCGGCCGTATCACGAGGCGCTCGCCGCCGAGCTGGCGCGGCTGAAGGCGCGGCACGGCCACGCCGTGCTCTGGGACGGACACAGCATCAAGTCGGTGCTGCCCTGGCTCTTCGACGGCAAGCTGCCCGACCTCAATCTCGGCACCGCCGGCGGGGCGAGTTGCGCTCCGACGCTGCGCAGCGCGCTGGTGCGCGTGCTGGAGACGCAGGCCGACTTCACCCAGGTGGTCGATGGCCGCTTCAAGGGCGGCCACATCACGCGCACCTACGGCCGGCCCGAGCAGGGCATCCATGCGGTGCAGCTCGAGATGTGCTGGTCCTGCTACATGGCCGAGACGCCGCCCTTCGTGATCGATCCGGAGCGCACGGCGCGGCTCCAGCCGGTGCTGGGCGCGCTGTTGCGAACCGCAGTGGACTGGCGACCGGGCCGATGATGAGCAATGAAGTGAAACCCGCCCTGCTCTGGGCCCCGCAGGCCTGGCTGGGCAGCGGCTGGCAGGAGCATGTGCTGCTGCGCGTCGGGCCCGACGGCCGCTGGCAAGAGCTCAGCCCCGGCGTTCGCCAGGCCCCCGAAGGAGCGCAGGTGGTGTCCGGCCCCCTGCTGCCCGGGCTGGTGGACGCGCACAGCCACGCCTTCCAGCGCGCCTTCGCGGGGCTCGCGGAGCGCCGCGACTCCCCGGCGGACGACTTCTGGTCGTGGCGCGACCGCATGTACCGCGTGGCGCTGCGCATCACGCCCGAGCAACTCAACGCGATCGCCGCGCACCTGTATGTCGAGCTGCTGCGCGGCGGCTATACGCAGGTGTGCGAGTTCCACTACCTGCAGCACGCGCAGGACGGCAGCGCTTATGCGGACCCGCTGGCGCTGTCCTGGGCGGTGGCCGACGCGGCGGCCGAGGCAGGCCTGGGCCTGACGATGCTGCCGGTGCTCTACGAGCGCGCCGGCTTCGCCGAGCCCGCGCTGCGCGAGGACCAGCGGCGCTTCGCGACCACGGCCGAAAGCGTGTGGGAAGCAGCCCGCGCGCTGGCCGCCAGCGGCCGCCCCTTGCTGAACGCGGGCTTCGCGATCCACTCGCTGCGCGCCGCGGCACCGGCCTCGATCAGGAATCTCACCCGTTTGGGGGAGGACTTCGACGGCCCGATCCACATCCACGTGGCCGAGCAGACCGCCGAGGTGGACGACTGCCTCGCCGCCACCGGCGCGCGGCCGATCGAATGGCTCGCGCGCGAGGGCCTGCTCGATGCGCGCTGGCAGCTCGTGCATGCCACGCACGCCCTGCGCCCGGAGATCGAAGCGGTGGCGGCAAGCGGCGCGGGCGTGGTGATCTGCCCCAGCACCGAGGGCAACCTGGGCGACGGCTTCTGCGACCTGCCCGGCTGGCTCGATCTCGGCGTGCCGATGACGATCGGCTCCGACAGCCATGTGACTCGCACCTGGCGCGAGGAATTGCGCTGGCTCGACTACGGCCAGCGCCTGCTGCTGCGCCAGCGCAATGTGTCCGCCGCCCCGCAGGAGGGCCTGCCCTCGACGGCGCAGCGGCTCTTCTCGCGCGCCCTCTCGGGCAGCGCCGCCGCGGCCGGCGAGCCAAGCTGGGGCCTTGTGCCCGGCGCGCGCGCCGACGCGCTGGTGGTCGACATGCGCGACGCCAGCATGATCGGCGTGCCCGCCGCGAACGCGCTCGATGCGCTGGTGTTCTCCAGCCCCGGAAGGCCCTGGCGCGACGTGATGGTGGCCGGTCGCTGGGTGGTGCGCGACCATCGCCACTCTGGCGCGGAGGACATCGCGCGTCGCTTCGAGGCGGCGATGTCGGCCTTGTGGGCTTGAGGCCCTAGTCGGTGCGATACGCCGGCTGCACAGGGCGAGGCCGCCCCGCGGTGCCGACCTCGCAATCGAGCCCCCGGTCCCAATGCCCGAGATCGGCTGCCGCCCGATAGGTGGTCTGCAGGAAGCTCATCAAGGCGGCATCCGGGTCGGCCGCCTCGCGCACCGCCTTGTAGGGCAGCACCCATTCGCCGAGTTGCGCGGACCACACGGCCTGCGCAGGCTCGATCGACGCCTGCCCGAAGCCTCCGGGCGCCGGGTAGGCATAGGAGTAGAAGGCCGCTTCGCGGGTACGCCTGGCTGCCCGGCCAGAACCCGGCGCTGCTGACCTCGTGCGAATAGGCCTCGCGGGTCACCCCGTCCGGCAGGCCGGGCACGCCGCCCGGATGGGCCGGCGCGCTGCGCCCCGAGAAGCGGGTGACCGCGAGATCGAAGCTGCCCCAGAAGAAGTGCACCGGGCTCGACTTGCCGAGGAAGCAGGTCCGAAACAGCCGGAATACCCGGTCCGCCTGCATCAGCACGCGCCAGAAGCGCTGCGCCGCCGCGGCGTCGTAGGAGGCGTGCTGCTCGTCGTCGGGGAAGCGGATCGGAGCGGGCACTTCATTGGGCATGGTGTTGATGGCGACATCGATTCCGGCCGCCTCGAGCTCCTCCATCGTCCTGCGGTAGAAGCCCGCGACCGACATCGGCTCGAGCGTGAAGCCGCGTTGCGGCCCGTGGGAACTCGTGATGCGCAGTCGATGGTCGCGGAAATCGAAGTCGATCTCGAGCATGCCGCCGCCGACATGGATCGGCGAGGTGCCCAGTCCGCGCGCATTCACGTACAGCGGCACCTGCCAGCCGTGGTTGAGCCAGGGCGACAGCGCCAGCCGCACCTTGCCGACCACCTGGGTCCAGAGCTGCAAGGTGGCGCAGGTGTCGCGCCAGTCGGCGTAGTCCAGCAGGGGCCAGGGCTTGGACTGGTCTTGAGATGCTTGCATCGCAGTTCTCCCGCTTGTCGGACGGAATCCTCGGCAGACGGCTGAGTTTGCGCCTGGGCACGCGTTCGCGCACGCCCGCCCGGCCCGGATGACGTGGCATGCCGCGCGCGATAGAGTGGCAGGCCACTTGACCACCTGAGCGAGGAGACACCATGAAGCTGCTGCGCTACGGAGCGCCCGGCCAGGAGCGGCCCGGCATGCTCGACGCCGAGGGACGCCTGAGGGATCTCTCGGCTCATGTGCCCGACATCGACGGCGCGGCGCTTGCGCCTGCGGTGCTCGGCCGGCTCGCCGCGCTCGACGCCAGCGACTTGCCCCTGGTCGAAGGGTCGCCACGGCTCGGGCCCTGTGTCGGCGGCGTCGGCAAGATGGTGTGCGTCGGCCTGAACTATGCCGATCACGCGGCCGAGTCGGGCATGCCGGTGCCGGCCGAACCGGTGCTCTTCCTCAAGCCTTCGAGCGCCATCTGCGGGCCGAACGACGATATCCAGATCCCGCCGGGCGCGGCCAAGGCCGACTGGGAAGTCGAGCTCGGCGTGGTGATCGGCAAGACGGCGCGCTATGTGTCCAAGGCCGAGGCGATGGAGCATGTAGCCGGCTACTGCATCGTGAACGACGTGTCCGAGCGGGCCTACCAGCTCGAGCGCGGCGGGCAGTGGGACAAGGGCAAGGGCTGCGACACCTTCGGCCCGATCGGGCCCTGGCTCGTCACCCGCGATGAAGTGCCCGACCCGCAGGCGCTCGATCTCTGGCTCGAGGTCGACGGCCGGCGTTTCCAGGACGGCAACACGCGCACGATGGTGTTCGACGTGGTGACGCTGGTCTCGTACATCAGCCAGTTCATGAGCCTGCAGCCGGGCGACGTGATCTCAACCGGCACCCCGCCGGGCGTCGGCATGGGGCAGAAGCCGCATCCCATCTACCTGAAGGCCGGGCAGGTGATGCGACTGGGGGTCGCGGGCCTGGGCGAGCAGCGCCAGCGCACGATCGACGCGCCTGCGGGCCGGCCGCTATGAACCGGATCGAGTTGAAGGACCGTGTCGCCGTCGTCACGGGCGGCGCGCAGGGCATCGGCCATGCCATCGCGCGGCGCCTGCTTGCCTCGGGCGCGACAGTGGCGCTCTGGGACGCCAGTGCCGAGAAGCTCGAAGAAGCTCGCGAGACCCTGTCGTCGCTCGGCAGGGTGAGCGCGACGGTGGTCGAGCTCACCGACGAGGCGCAGGTGAAGGCCGCGACCGAGGCGGCGATCGAGACCCACGGACGCATCGACATCCTCGTCAACAACGCGGGCATCACCGGCGGCAACGCCGCGACCTGGGAGCTCGAGCCTGCCACCTGGCGGCGGGTGATCGAGGTCAACCTGGTCGCGCCCTATCTCACCTGCCGCGCCGTCGTGCCGCAGATGCTGCGCCAGGGCTACGGCCGCATCGTCAACATCGCCTCCATCGCCGGCAAGGAAGGCAATCCGAACGCCTCGCACTACAGCGCCTCGAAGGCCGGCCTCATCGGGCTCACCAAGTCGCTCGCCAAGGAGCTCGCGACGAAGGGCGTGCTGGTGAATGCGGTGACGCCGGCGGTGGCGAAGACGGCGATGTTCGATTCGATGACACAGGAGCACATCGACTACATGCTGTCGAAGATCCCGATGGGCCGCTTCCTGGAGGTGGACGAGGCCGCGGCGATGGTGTGCTGGCTCGCCTCGGAGGAATGCGCCTTCAGCACCGGCGCGGTGTTCGACCTCTCCGGCGGGCGCGCGACGTATTGAGTCCTCTCGGGCGCGGCCCTGCGCCCGAGGATCACCAGCCGGTGCCCGCGCCGGCCCTTGAGCCAGGCCAGGACGCACATCAGGCTGCCGATCAGGTGGTTGCGGCGCACGGCCGCCGATGCCCGGCTCCGCTTCACCGGCACGAAGCCCCAGCGCGCGAAGAAGGGCACCAGCTCCCGGCGCGTCACGGCATGGACCGGCCGCCTCTCCTCGCCGAGCAGCGTGTCGATCATCATCTCCGCCACGCCGCGCAGGCGCACATCCTGGCGCACCACGAGCGATCCCAGCTCGAACGAGCCATCGACGTGATGGCGCAACTGCACCGCACCGGCCAGTCCTCGCGAATCGGTTGCGACCAGAAAGCGCGGCCACTCCAGCCCGTTGGGATTGAGGTGCTCCCCGCGCACCAGCGCAACGATGTCGGCCTGGTCCGAGGGGCCGGCCCGGCGCACCAGCACCGGACCGGTCAGCCGGGCGGCAGGCGGCCAGGTGCCTGCAAGGTAGTGCTCGGGCATGGCGGACTCCTCAAGGGCTTGCATGCCGCAGGGTTGCGGCATTTGCAGCGCACTTTGCCCGCTCGCCCAGGGGGCGTATTGGATTCTTGCGACAGCTCTCGAAACGGCCTGAACCCGTCTTTTTTTGTCGCCGGCCTGCTTGGCGACGAACGGTATCCCTAGTTCTAGGGGGGTAAACCACCCTCAATTCACCCAAAAGGGTTGGTGTGCGTCGGCTCCGACCATCCGTAGGCTTCGAGTTCCCCAACCACACCCATATCTGGAGGAACATGCAAAAGGAAAGTGAAGCCCGGTTCACCCACCAGGGCGTTGAATTCGAGTGGGATGAGTCGCGCATGGGCTGGAGTGCCCCCCTGGAGCAGATGGGCCCATACGCGCGCCTCTACCTCACGACCCGCAACCCGCTGGAGGTGCCTCCGCAGCTCCCATGCGACATGGCCATCAGCTACGCCGGCTCGGCCCTGCGGTTGGCCACCGAGGCCGCCCAGTACCTGACGTCGGAAGCCGCGCTGTACATCCACCAGGCCTACGACGTGGTCGCGCGCGAAAACATGTTCGCGGCGGCCGGGATCGAGGTTCCGTGGGACAGCCCCAAGAGCTACACGAGCGTGCTGATGCGAGGCGTGTTCGACATCGACACCATGTGGGCCGTGAGGCTGCGGGGCCTGTCGATACTGACCTGGCGTGTCGATCACTCCGAGTCGAGGATGCCCAGGCGCAAGACCTCGCTGATCTGACGCGACGACGCCCCTCTCGCAGGGCGCTTCCCGTACCCGGCGGGCGGGGGTGTCGTCATTCAGGTTTCACGGAGCAGGAACCGGCGGCAGCGCTCTCGCAGCGTGGCCGCCCACGGGGCCTGCGCGTTGGCCGGCTCCATGTAGGTGCCCGGCCAACCCGTAGGGGCGGGCAGCCTGGCCTCGCTGACGTTGGCGCCCGCTCCTCTCAGCCGCTCGGCAAAGGCATGCGCCTCGTCGCGCATGGGGTCGTCGTCGGCCGTGACGACCAGGGTGGCCGGAAGGTTGGCCAGCCTGAGCGCCCGACCGGGCGAAGCGTAGGGATGGATCACGTCCGCCGCGCGAGCCAGGTAGCGACGCCAGCCGTCGGCCCACTTGCAGCCGACCGGCCCGGCCTCGACCTTGCGCAAGGAATCGGTCGCCAGGTTGCAATCGAGCATCGGCGACAGCAGGATCTGCCCCGCGACGACCGGCTCGCACCGGTCACGCGACATCAGGGCCAGCGCGGCCGCGATGTTGCCGCCCGCTTCTTCGCCCGCAAGCCATACGGTGGCGCGCGGACCGGCCAGCTTCTTGCGATTGCGATACACCCATTCGAGCGCGGCATAGCCGGCCTCGATCGGCTCGGGAAAGGGACGCTCGGGCGCCAGGGGGTAATCGATCGAGACAACGACCGCGCCCGCGTCGGCCAGAACGCCTGCCGCCGCGATGCCGCTGTCGAGTGACCCGCAGGTAAAGGCCCCACCATGGAAATGCACCACGACGGCGTGAACCTCGCTGTCGCCGCGCCGCTCATAGATACGAGCCCGAAGCGTTCCCCGCTTGCCGAGAGGGAGCTCCTCCTCGGTCCAGGTGGCCTTCGCCGGGGCGGGCACCTGGCTCGCAAGTGCCTCGGAAGATGGAGAGATCGACATGACAGGCCTTCTGCGTGAACTTCAAACTAGGGGGACGGTACTGACGATAACCACGGAGAGCAAATCGACAAATAGTGCATTCACTCACGCTGCATTTCACCGGGGCAATAATCGCTCCCTTGCGCCCGCAGGAACCTCGCCCAATGGATAAATTCACCGCCATGCAAGCCTTTGTGAGAGTTGTCGAAGCCGGCAACTTCACGAAGGCGGCCGACACGCTTGCCGTGCCCAAGCCCACGGTGACGAGGCTGATCCAGACACTCGAGGCCCACCTCGAAACCAAGCTGCTCAACCGCACGACGCGGCGCGTCACCGTCACGCCTGACGGCGCGGCCTATTACGAGCGGGCGGTGCGCCTGCTCGGCGACGTGCACGAGCTGGAGTCGAGCATGTCACGCGCCAAGCAGGCGCCGAGTGGTCGGCTGCGCGTCGACGTGGGCGCGGCGATCGGCCGGCTGGTGATCATCCCGGCCCTGCTGGACTTCCATGTGCGCTATCCCGACATCCAGATCGACCTGGGGGTGAGCGACCGGCCGGTCGACCTCATCGAGGAGAACGTCGATTGCGTGCTGCGCGCTGGCGAGCTGGTGGAGCAGTCGCTGGTGGCGCGGCGCATCGCGCAGATCGATTTCATTACCTGCGCCTCGTCCACCTATCTCAGGCAGTACGGGGTGCCGCAGCACCCGCGCGACCTGGAGCAAGGGCACCGGACGGTCGGCTTCTTCTCGCCGCGCACGCGGCGCGCGTATCCGTTCGACTTCACGAAGGACGGCGAGCGCATCGAGCTCGTCGGGAAACCCATCGTCTCGGTGAACGATTCGAACGCCTACATGGCTGCGGGGCTTTCCGGACTGGGCGTCGTGCAGACGGCAGCCGCCATGGCGCAGCCGTACATCGAAAGCGGCGACCTGGTGCAGGTGCTGTCCGACTGGAGCAGCGACCCGCTGCCCTTGCACGTCGTGTATCCGCCCAACCGGCACTTGAGCGCCAAGGTGCGTGTGTTCGTGGATTGGGTGGCCGACCTGTTCGCCAATGGCGGCATGGACCGGCAAGCGCCGCGATCGGTGCGCCCGGCGACGCCGCCACGGCGCTCCGTCGAAGCCGTGCGGGCCTGAAGCGGCGCCGCCGCGCCAGCTATCGGAACTGCACCACCTGCGGGGACGACACCGGCGAGGCATCGTTGGTCCAGGCCTGCCTGATGTAGGTCACTACCGCTGCGATTTCCGCATCATTGAGCACATGGCCGAAAGGCGGCATGCCGTAGGGGCGCGGGTTGGCAGCGGTGGCAGGAAGATAGCCGCCATTGAGCACCACACGAATCAGGTTGGCCGGGGTTGCCATCAGCACGGCCCGGTTCCTTTCCAGGGCGGGATAGGCTCCCGCGGCGCCTTCGCCATTGGTCCCATGGCACCCGGCGCAGTGCTGGTCGTAGAGCTTGCGTCCGGTCGGCAGGAGGTTCGGATCGTGCCTGCGCGGCCACTCCTGCGCAGGCGCTGGCGCCTGCGGCAGCGTCTTCAGGAACACCGCCATCCCCTGCAGGTCGGGCTCGCTGAGGTACTGGGTGCTGCGAAAAACCACTTCCCCCATCGGTCCCATGGCCGAGCCGTGCCGCGAGAGGCCCTTCTTCAGCAGGCTCACCACTTCGGCGACGTCCCAATCGGCCACGCCGGCCTCCTGGGGCGAGCTGAGCGATGGCGCGTACCAGTTCTGCATCGGGATCAGCCCGCCGCTCAATTCGAGGTTGTCGCTGGTCGCGCCGAAGATGTTGCGGCCCGCATGGCAGGCATTGCAGTGGCCGAGGCCGTGCACCAGGTAGTTGCCGCGATTCCATTGCGCCGACTGGGCCGGGTCAGGCTTGTAGACGCCGGGCGCGAAGAACAAGGCGCGCCACACCGCCAGCGAGATCTGCGAGTCGTACGGAAAGCGCAGCTCGTTCGCCAGGTTGGGCCGGTCGGCCGGCGGCAGGCTGCGCAGGAAGGCATAGATCGCGTCGGAATCCTCGCGTGTCACCTGGGTGTAGTTCGGATACGGGAAGGCGGGATAGAGCAGCCGCCCATCCCTGGAGCGGCCGTTGTGCATCGCCCGCCAGAAATGGGCCGACGACCAGGTGCCGATGCCGGTCTTCTCGTCCGGCGTGAGGTTGGGGGAGTACACCGTGCCGAACGGGGTCGCGATGCCGCGTCCGCCGCCGTACTCGGGGCCGCCGCGCGCGGTGTGGCAGCCGATGCAGTTGCCCGCCCGTGCGAGGTAGGCGCCCCGCTCGATCTGCTGCGGGCTGCCCTCGGCCGGTCGGGCATCCGCGGGGATGCGGTCCTCGTCGCGGACGTTCAGCGCGACGACCACTGCCGCCAGGGCCACGACGACCAGCGCGAGGCCCAGGAAGATGAGGCCGGCTCTCGACTTCATGGCTGCGGCTGCTGCGCCCCGCTGCCGCAGGGAATGGGGAGCGGCCCTTCGAGCGCCGGCGCCGGCCGGGAATCGGCCGGGACGGGCTGCGCGGAAAGCCAGGTGGCGACGGAACTGATGTCTTCGGAAGTCATCTGCGCGCCGATCTGCGCCATGCAATCGGGTGACGCGGCCTTGCGCTTGCCGGTCTTCCAGCTGCCGAACTGGGCGGTGAGGTAGTCGCGCGGCAGCCCCACCAGGCCCGGAAAGGCCGGTGCCACGCCGGTCAGCTTCCTGCCATGGCAGGCCATGCAGGCCGGGATGTTGCGGCTCGGGTCGCCCTTGGTCGCCAGGGTTTCGCCAAGCTGCATCACGGCAGCCGGCGCGCCGGTGGTCTGCGGCGGCGGGTAGGGCAGGTCCAGCGAGCCGAAGTACTGCGCCGTCTCCATCAGGTATTCGTTGCTGAGCTGGTCGACGAGGTAGGTCATCGCCGCGTTGGTGCGGCGGCCCTCGCGGAAGTTGACGAGCTGGTTGTAGAGATAGCCCGCGGGCTTGCCGGCGATGCGCGGGAAATAGCCCTGGTTGGTGGCGCGGCCTTCCTTGCCGTGACATGCAGTGCAGGCGCGCACCCGTTCGGCGATGCTGTCGGGCACCCGCATCGGCTTCGTCACGCCGCCGGCCTCGGTCTGGGCAAGGACGGGCCAGCCATGCAGCAGGCCGACGCAGGCCGCCAATGCCATCGCGCGGCCCCTCATCTCAATTGCTCCATGCAGGCAAATCGGCACCCTCGCCGCACGAACCCAGCGCCAGCGAGCGGGAGCCGCGGATCCGGCTCCGCCGGTCCGCTGGCGGAGTCCTCTCGAGTGGGGGAGAGTGCCGCGGCTTCACTTCAGCCGACCTGCGCAAGCGGCACCCTCGCCGCACGAACCAGCGCCAGCGGCGGGAGCCGCGGATCCGGCTTCGCCGGTCCGCTGGCGGAGCCCCCTTGAGGGGGTGCGCCGAAGGCGCTACGGGGGTGGTCCACGTCAAGCCGCCGGCTTGCCGAGCCTGGGAGGCCGCCAGGCGATGCCGGCCGGCCCCGCAATGCGCAACACGCGCAGCATGCGCACGGCGGGCTCCCGCTGGCCGTAGTAGCCGGGCACGTAGAGCGTCTCCACGAAGCCCAGGGCGCGATAGAAGGCGCGGGCTCCCTGGTTGCTCGCCCGCAGCTCGAGGTGCAGCGAGGCGATGCCGGCCGTCTCGGCCGACTCGATCAGCCACTCCATGATGTTGCGCCCGACGCCCTGTCGCTGGTGCTCCGGCATGACGGCCAGCAGCACCAGGTGCGCCCGTTCCTCGCCGAACTCCATGATCGCGAAGCCGGCCGTGCGCCCGCGATCGGAGGCGACGACGGCGATGGTGTCCGGATCCTTGACCAGGCGCATGATCCGCCCGGGCTGGTAGTGCCAGCCCAGGCCCGCCTCGATCAGGTCGCGCGACATCAACGCCAGTGTCCGCACGTCGTGCGGGCCGGCCAGTCGAAGCGTGATGGCGGCGGCGGCCATGCGGCTCTATCGGGCTGGCTAGCCTTCGAGCTTCGCGTCGAGCGTGATCTTCGCGTTGAGCACCTTCGAGACCGGGCAGCCCTCCTTGGCCTGGCTGGCGGCGGCCTCGAAGGCCTTGGGGTCCGCGCCGGGAATGCGGGCGACGAGATCAAGGTGCACCGCGGTGATCGCGAAGCCGTCACCTACCTTGTCGAGCGTGACGGCGGCCGAGGTCTGGATGCGCTCGGCCGTCAGGCCCGCGGCGCCCAGCTGCGCCGACAGGGCCATCGAGAAGCAGCCGGCGTGCGCGGCGGCGATCAATTCCTCCGGGTTGGTGCCCGCGCCGCTCTCGAATCTCGAAGTGAATCCGTACTGGGTGTCGGAGAGGATCCCGCTCTGGGTGGAGATCGTGCCCTTGCCGTCCTTCAGGCCACCTGTCCAGACGGCCGATGCAGTGCGCTTCATCGTGATGACTCCTCGTCTGATGAAAAAGGGGAGCCTCAACACTAGTGGAAATCTTCGTCCGATGCACGCGCATCGCGCGTGGCACGCACTTGGGCGGCAACCGCAGGTCCAGACAGCCCTCGCCGCGACGCCTTCAGGCCGCCAACAACTGCTGCTCTCCACCCAGCGCATCGATCAGGTCGGCGATGAGCTGGGTCAGCTCTCCCGTGGCGATCGCCGCATCGGCGTCGAAGCTCTCTTCCCCCTCCACCTGCCTGCCCTCGAACACCACGTCGAGGAAGCCCAGCTTCCTGACCTGCATGTTCTCGGTCAGCACGAAGGACACGCGGCTGTTCCAGGTCATCGCCAGCCGGGTCGGCTGCTTGCCGGCGGCGATGTGCTGCCGCACTTCCTCGATGTCGAGCGCGTGGCGCGCATAGCGGACCACGGACTTCATGTCGTCGGTGGACTTGAGCTCGCATTCGCGATCCACCGTGAAGGCCGCGGGCGGCTCGCCGCTCACCAGCCATTCCGACATCATCACCGCGGCCGACTGCGCGGTCTGCAGCTGGCTGACCGCGAAGCCGTCGAGCGACTTCACCAGGGCGCTCACCACGTCCTCGGCGCGGGTGGGGCTGGAGGCGTCGATCATCAGCAGGTGGCGCTTCGGGTCGATCCACACATTGATCGCGCCCTGCTTGGTGAAGGCCATCGGCAGCAGCTCGAGCACCGCCTGTTCCTTGATCTCCTTCGTCTGCTTCTTGCCGGGCTTGCGGCCGGTGGCCTGCTCGACCTGGTCGACCAGCTCATCGGTGCGGCGCTTGACCACCGCGCCGGGCAGGAGCTTGTGTTCGGTTTGCAACCTGAGTAGCAATTGCGCACCGACCGCCTCGACCAGCGGCGCATGCTTGATGCCGCGCGGCTCGACCCATCCGGCCGACTGGGGCTGGCTGGCGCCGCACTCCACGAAACGCGCCTTGTCCAGGCTTTGCTCCATCTGCGCCACCGACGCAGACCATTGCGGTCCGATGCGATAGACCATCAAGTTCTTGAACACGGCTGTCCTTCGTTCGTTTGATCCGGAACGCGCGATTGTCCACGGCTCGCGGGGCTCCTCCGCGCAGAGCGTGCATCGGTGTCGCCAGGCTTGTCGGGGCATACCCTCGGGGCGGGAATTGGAGCATTCCCAGCCGACAGGCGATTCCTAGAATTTTTCAGTTCATTCAATGGGTTGAATTGCTTTCAATAGGCTGAATACGAACGTGTCCGCCATCGCCTGTGCGCACTCATCGCCCGGCTTCGCCTCGAGCGAGGCGGCTCCGCCGCCAGCGATGAAGGCCGTGCCGCCGATGGTGCCGGCCGTCACGCGCGCCATGGCGGTGCTCGACCTGCTGGCGCGGGAGCGCGAGCCCATGGGCCTGACGCGGCTGGCGGGCGTGCTGGCGCTGCCCAAGAGCAGCGTGCACGGCATCTGCCACACCCTTTGCGCGCTCGGCTACCTGAACCGCCATGGCGACGGCAGCTACTTCCTCGGCGCGCGCGTGATGGGCCTGGCCAATGCCTTCCTGGTCCACAACGACGTGGTGCACGAATTCAACCAGCTCTGGAACGAAGCCGGCGCCCAGCCCGAGGAAACCGTGATCCTCTCGGTGCTCGACGGGCGCGACGTGGTGTACGTGGCGGCGCGCCAGGGCTTGCGGCCGCTGGGCCTGGCCTTCCACGTGGGCATGCGGCTGCCGGCCCACCTGGCCTCCACCGGCAAGGCGATGCTGGCCTTTCGCGATGCCGGCTTCGTCAAGCGCTCGCTGCCGGCCGTGCTGCCCGCGCTGGCGCGAGGTCGGCCGCAGCTCACGCTGCGCGAGCTGCAACGGGAGCTCGAGCAGGTGCGCGGGCGCGGCTACAGCATCGATGACGAAAGCGTGCGCGAGGGCGTGTACTGCATCGGGGCCCCGGTCTTCGATGCCGCAGGCCAGGCGGTGGCCGGCATCGGCGTCTGCATCCAGAAGGCCATGCTCGGCGGCGGCGCCGAACAGCGGCACCAAGACACCGTCACTCGCGTGGCCATGCAGCTCTCGCAACGGCTGGGCGGCATGACGCCCCACGGATCGAAGAAGGGATCGAGATGAGCGGCGACATCATTCTGGAGACGCGCCAGCTGACGAAGGAGTTCAAGGGCTTCGTCGCTGTCAACCAGGTCAACCTCAAGGTACGCCGCGGCTCCATCCACGCGCTGATCGGGCCCAACGGTGCGGGCAAGACCACCTGCTTCAACCTGCTGACCAAGTTCCACACGCCGAGCTCGGGGCAGATCTTCTTCAACGGCATCGACATCACCGGCGAGAAGCCGGCCCACATCGCGCGGCGCGGCATCATCCGCTCGTTCCAGATCTCGGCCGTGTTCCCTCACCTCACCGTGCTCGAGAACGTGCGCGTGGCCTTGCAGCGCAAGCTGGGCACCTCGTTCCACTTCTGGAGCTCGGAGCGATCGCTCTATCGGCTCGACGAGCAGGCGATGGAGCTGCTGCGCTCGGTCGACCTGGCCCAGCATGCCTCGCTTCCGACGGTGGAGCTCAGCTACGGCCGCAAGCGTGCGCTGGAGCTCGTCACGACGCTGGCGATGGAGCCCGAGCTGATGCTGCTCGACGAGCCCACGCAAGGCATGGGCCTCGAGGACGTGGAGCGCATCCAGCGGCTCATCAAGATGGTGTCGGCCGGCCGCACCATCCTGATGGTCGAGCACAACATGAGCGTGGTGGCCAACATCGCCGACACCATCACCGTGCTGCAGCGCGGCGCCACGCTGGCCGAAGGGCCGTACGGCGAGGTGTCGAAGAACCCAGCCGTCATCGAGGCCTACATGGGCAGCGCGAACGTCGAGCTTCAAGGAGCACACTGAATGGCAAAGCGCATGCTCGAAGTCCGCGACCTGCACGGCTGGTACGGCGAGTCGCACGTGCTGCACGGCGTGAACTTCGACGTCGACGAGGGCGAGGTGGTCACCCTGCTCGGCCGCAACGGCGCGGGCCGCACCAGCACGCTGCGCGCGATCATGGGCCTGATCGGCAGCCGCAAGGGCTCGATCAAGGTGCACGGCAGCGAGACCATCGACATGCCGCCGCACAAGATCGCCCGGCTGGGCATCGGCTACTGCCCGGAGGAGCGCGGCATCTTCTCGAGCCTGTCGGCGGAGGAGAACCTGATGCTGCCGCCCAGCTGGCAGCCGGCGGCATGAGCGTCGAGCAGATCTACGCCATGTTTCCCAATCTCAAGGAGCGCGCCGCGAGCCAGGGCACGCGCCTGTCCGGCGGCGAGCAGCAGATGCTGGCCGTCGCCCGCATCCTGCGCACCGGCGCCAAGCTGCTGCTGCTCGACGAGATCTCCGAAGGCCTCGCCCCGGTGATCGTGCAGAAGCTCGCCGAAGTGGTGCTGGCCCTGCGCAAGCAGGGCTACACGATGGTGATGGTGGAGCAGAACTTCCGCTTCGCCGCGCCGCTGGCCGACCGCTTCCTCGTGATGGAGCACGGCCGGATCATCCAGGAGTTCACCCAGGCCGAGCTGCCCGGCCGCATGGGGCAGCTCCACGAATACCTCGGCGTCTGACGTCGCCGCTTACGCGTCCCATCCTCAACAGGAGCCATCGATGAAACTCAAGCAACTTTCCGCCGCCTGCGGCCTCGCCTTCGCCGCCGCGTTCACCGCGAGCACGCCGGCCCAGGCCCAGGTCTCGGGCGACGTGATCAAGATCGGCATCATCACCGACATGTCGAGCCTGTACGCCGACATCGACGGCCAGGGCGGCGTCGAGGCGATCAAGATGGCGGTGGCCGACATGGGCGGCGCCGTCAACGGCAAGAAGATCGAGGTGCTGTTCGCCGATCACCAGAACAAGGCCGACATCGCCGCCGCCAAGGCGCGCGAGTGGTTCGACACCCAGGGCCTCGACATGCTGGTGGGCGGCACCAACTCCGGCACCAGCCTGGCGATGTCGAAGGTCGCGGCCGAGAAGAAGAAGCCCTTCCTCGTGGTGGGCGCGGCCAGCTCGGCGCTCACCGGCGAGCAATGCACGCCCTACACCGTGCACTGGGCGTATGACACCGTGGCGCTTGCCAAGGGCACCGGCAACGCGGTGGTGAAGGCCGGCGGCAAGAGCTGGTACTTCCTGCAGGCCGACTACGCCTTCGGCGCGCAGTTGCAGAACGACACCTCCGAGGTGGTGAAGGCGGCCGGCGGCAATGTCGTGGGCACCGTCAAGCATCCGCTGTCGGCCAGCGACTTCTCCTCCTTCCTGCTGCAGGCGCAGTCCAGCAAGGCGCAGATCCTCGGCCTGGCGAACGCCGGCGGCGACACGATCAACTCGATCAAGGCGGCCAACGAGTTCGGCGTCACCAAGTCGATGAAGCTCGCCGGCCTGCTGATGTTCATCAACGACGTGCACTCGCTCGGCCTGAAGGCCACCAGCGGCATGTACCTCACCGACAGCTGGTACTGGAACCAGAACGCCGAGACGCGCGCCTGGAGCCGCAAGTTCTTCGACAAGATGAAGCGCATGCCCTCCTCGCTGCAGGCGGGCGACTACTCGGCGGCCCTGCAGTACCTCAACGCGGTGAAGGCCACCGGCAGCGACGACGCCGACAAGGTGCTCGCCCAGCTGCGCAAGACGAAGATCAACGACATCTTCGCCAAGGACGGCTTCGTCCGCGGCGACGGCCGCATGGTGCACGACATGTACCTGATGCAGGTGAAGACGCCCGACCAGTCCAAGGAGCCCTGGGACTACTACAACGTGGTGCACACCTTCAAGGGCGAAGAGGCCTGGACCACCAAGTCCGAGAGCAAGTGCGCCCTCTGGAAATAAGTCGATGAAAGCCCGAGCCCGACCCATGGAGCATTCGTGATGGAACTTTTCGGCATCCCCATCCAGGCCCTGCTCGGCCAGCTCCTGCTCGGGCTCGTCAACGGCTCGTTCTACGCGATGCTCAGCCTCGGCCTGGCCGTCATCTTCGGGCTGCTGGGCATCGTCAACTTCGCCCACGGCGCGCTCTACATGATCGGCGCCTACGTGGCCTGGTACAGCCTCGAGGCGCTGGGCCTCAACTACTGGTTCGCGCTCGTGCTGGCGCCCCTGGTGGTGGGTGCGGGGGGCGTCGTCATCGAGCGCACGATGCTCAAGCATCTCTACAAGCTCGACCCGCTCTACGGCCTGCTGCTCACCTTCGGCCTGTCGCTGATGGCCGAGGGCGTGTTCCGCGAGCATTTCGGCGTCTCGGGCCAGTCGTATCCCGTGCCCGATGCGCTGCAGGGCGCCACCAACCTCGGCTTCATGATCCTGCCGAACTATCGCGGCTGGGTGGTGCTGGCCTCGCTCACGGTGTGCCTGGGCACCTGGTTCGTGATCGAGAAGACCCGCCTGGGCGCCTACCTGCGTGCAGGCACCGAGAACCCGTCGCTGGTGCAGGCCTTCGGCATCAACGTGCCGGTGATGGTGATGCTCACCTACGCCGGCGGCGCGGCGCTGGCGGCGCTGGCGGGCGTGCTGGCCGCGCCGGTGATCCAGGTGACGCCGCTGATGGGCACCAACCTGATCATCGTGGTGTTCGCGGTGGTGGTGATCGGCGGCATGGGCTCGATCCTCGGCTCGATCCTGACGGGACTGGGCCTGGGCCTCGTCGAGGGCCTGACCAAGGTGTTCTATCCCGAGGCCTCGAACATCGTGGTGTTCGTGATCATGGCGATCGTGCTGATGATCCGGCCGGCCGGGCTGTTCGGGAAGGAAAAGTGACGTGACCACCACCCACACCAGATACGCGCGGCTCGCCTGGCTTGTCGTGCTGGCGCTGCTGATCGCGGCGCCCTTCATCGGCCTGTATCCGATCTTCATGATGAAGGCGCTGTGCTTTGCCATCTTCGCCTGCGCCTTCAACCTGCTCCTGGGCTACACCGGCCTGCTGTCCTTCGGCCACGCGGCCTACCTCGGCGTCGGCCGCCTATGCCACCGGCTGGCTGGTGCGCAGCGCCGGCTGGTCGCCCGAACTGGGCGTGCTGGCGGGCACGGCGATTGCCGCTGCGATCGGGCTGGTGGTGGGCTTGATCGCGATCCGCCGCCAGGGCATCTACTTCGCGATGATCACGCTGGCGATGGCGCAAATGGTCTTCTTCGTTTGCCTGCAGGTCCCCTTCACCGGGGGCGAAGACGGCCTGCAGGGCGTGCCGCGCGGCGCGCTGTTCGGCTTGCTGCCGCTCAACAACGACGTGGCGATGTACTTCGTGGTGCTGGCGGTGTTCGTGGCGGTGTTCCTGTTCATCGTGCGCATCGTGCATTCGCCCTACGGGCAGGTGCTCAAGGCCATCCGCGAGAACGAGCCGCGCGCCGTGTCGCTGGGCTATGACGTCGACAAGTACAAGCTGCTGGCCTTCGTGCTCTCGACCGCGATCGCCGGGCTCGCAGGCTCGATGAAGACGATCGTGCTCGGCTTCGCGACGCTGTCGGACGTGCACTGGTCACTCTCGGGCGAGGTGGTGCTGATGACCCTGCTGGGCGGCATGGGCACCTTCGCCGGCCCTGTCGTGGGCGCCTTCACGATCATCGGGCTGCAGAACTTCCTCGCCGACCGGGTGGGCTCGTGGGTCACCTTCATCATCGGCGCCATCTTCGTGGTGTGCGTGCTGGCGTTCCGGCGCGGCGTGGTGGGCGAGCTGATGGCCTGGCAGCAGCGCGAGAAGAAATGATCCACCCCCGCAGGCATGCACCGCTCCGCGGCTCCCGCTCGCTGGGGATGGTTCATGCGGCCAGGGTGGCGCGTCGGGACCAAGGATGAACTGAGGAGAAGACGATGAGGATCGCGACTTATCGGCATGACGGCCTCACGCGAGTGGGCCTGGTATCTCCAGACGGAAAGAAGCTCACACCGCTGGCCCTTTCGCCCGAGCAGGCCGCCAAGGGCGCCCTGCCGGTCATCGAGGCGCTGGCGGCGGGCGAGCGCCTGCCCGGCGAGGACGGCCCCGCGGTGGATGTCGCCAGCGTCGAGCTGATGGCGCCGCTGCCGCAGCCGCGCCGCAACCTCTGGTGCGTCGGCCGCAACTATCACGAGCATGCCAAGGAGCTGCAGGCCTCGGTGTTCAAGGACAACGACGCCAACCCCCAGTCCTGGCCGATCGTCTTCACCAAGGTGCCCGAGTGCGTGGTCGGCCCGTTTGACGAGGTGAAGCTGCCGGGCGGCATCTCGGAGCAGATCGACTACGAGGCCGAGATCGCCGTGGTCATCGGCCGCGGCGGCAAGAACATCACTCGGGCGCAGGCGCTGCGCCATGTGTTCGGCTACACGGTGGTCAACGACGTGACGGCACGCGACGTGCAGATGCGCCACCAGCAGTGGGACATGGGCAAGTCCTTCGACACCTTCTGCCCGATGGGCCCATGGATCGTGACCGCCGACGAGCTCGACGGCACCGACACGCGCGTGCGCTGCTGGGTCAACGGCGAGCTGCGGCAGGACGGCCCCACCAAGAACTTCATCTTCGACATCCCGACGCTGATCGAGACCGTCTCGCGCGGCATCACGCTGTACCCGGGCGACGTGATCTCCACCGGCACGCCGGCCGGGGTGGGCCTGGGGCTGAAGCCTCCGCAGTTCCTGAAGGACGGCGACGTCGTGCGCATCGAGGTCGACGGGCTGGGGGTGATCGAGAACCGCTTCGTCGGCTGAAGCCCGAGACAGGGACACGCAAGGAGACAACAAGATGAAGCCTCGTCGTCAAACTCAAACCCTCGGCGCCGTGATCGGCGCGGCTGTGCTGGCTGCCTGCCTGGCTCCCGCGGCCGCGCTGGCCGACTACCCCGAGCGCACCGTCACGATGATCGTGCCCTTCCCGCCCGGCGGCGTCGCCGACACGGTCGCGCGGCCGCTGGCCGACGCGCTCGGCCGCGAGCTCAAGCAGTCGGTGGTGATCGAGAACAAGGGCGGCGCCGGCGGCGCGCTCGGCATCGGCACGGCGGCTCGCGCTCCCGCCGACGGCTACACCGTGCTGCTGAGCCTGTCTTCGATGTCGATGCTGCCCGAGGCCGACCGGCTGCTCGATCGCAAGCCTTCGTACCAGATCGACCAGTTCAAGCCGATCGCCCGCATCACCGCCGACCCCACCGTGCTGGTGGTGCGCGCCGACGCGCCGTGGAAGACGGTGGAAGAGTTCATCGCCGACGTCAAGGCGAAGCCCGGGCAGGTCAACTACGGCAGCTCTGGCAACTACGGCACGATGCACGTGCCGATGGTGCAGCTCGAGAAGGCGGCCGGCATCAAGCTGACTCACATCCCCTTCCAGGGCGCCGGGCCGGCCGTGACGGCGCTGCTGGGCGGGCAGGTCGACGTGCTCGCCAGCGGCCCTGCGAGCGTGGTGCAGCAGATCAAGGCCGGCAAGCTGCGCGCGCTGGCGCATTGGGGCGACAAGCCGCTTTCCTCGCTGCCCGAGGTGCCGAGCCTGCGCGATCGCGGCATCGCGGCGCAGTACGCGCAGTGGTCGGGGCTGTTCGTGCAGTCGGCCGCGCCGCCGCAGGTCGCCGAGGCCCTGCGTACCGCGATGCAGAAGCTCGCGAAGACGCCGGAGTTCCAGCAGGCCGTGCAGAACACGGGCAGCCCGCTCGACTATCTCGACTCGGACGCGTTTGCGCGCTACCTGGCCGACGATGTGACGAAGATGAAGGAACTGGCCAAGCACATCGGGCGGCTGGACTGAAAACCGCGCCTGGTCGAATCATGCGCACCCTTGCAGGCCCGTCGATGGGCCTGCTCGGCGTAGTGACCCTGCAAGCCCTTGCCGCCGGCGGCCACCATGCGGTGGACGACGCCGCGATCCTCGAACCGGGCCAGTGCCAGGTCGAGGGCTGGATGGATCGTGAATCCGGCGGCCGGCGTTCGCTCGGCCACCTTGGCGCAGCCTGCCGCGTTGGCCCGGTCGAGGCGGGGCTCAACATGGATCGCGCGCACCTGGCATGCCACGGGCACCACGGTCGGAGCCAGTCCGCAGGTCAAATGGGCAGGTCCGCTGAACGACGCCCTCAGCGTCGGCGTGGTGGCGTCGGCCGGCTGGGTCGACACCTCGCCGCGATTCGTCGGCAGCACGCTGGTGGTGCCGCTGACATGGCAGCCGAGCGAGACCTTGCTGGTGCATGCGAACGTCGGACGCGACTTCCTGCATGACCGAAGGGACAGCGCGCGCCTGGGTGCCGCCATCGAGTGGGCGCCGCTGCCATCGTGGTCATTCGTGGCAGAGCGCTTTCGGGAATTCGACGCGAACTTCTGGCGCGCGGGCATCCGCCATGCGCTGAGTCCTTCGGTCAGTGCGGACCTGAGCCAGGCGGCCGGCATGGGCGGTGGAGCGCCGCGTTGGTGGACACTCGGCCTGACTTGGGTGATCGATCGTTGAGAGCGGGCCGGCCTGCGCAAGGCCGCCTCCACCAGATCGTGTGGTAGCGCCCCTGCAGAAGTCGATCCGTCGGCTTGACCAGGTACACGCCCCGGTGCTCTTCGTCAACCGGCGCGACCAATATCGCTGCCCAGGTACTTCAAGGGCTCCGGCTTGCCGATTCCGGCGAAAGGGTCGCGCAACGCCGCCTCGACGATCTCCAGGAGCCGCTTGGCCGTGCGACGATCGGTTTCCACCGAGTGGCGAAGATCCTCGATGAATGAAGGGTCGAAGACCGCGACGTGGCGCGGCGGCTTATTCGTCAAGGCCGACCTCGCGGCGCAGCGCTTCAAGGGTTTTGGGCCTGGCCTTGCCCTGCCGCGCACGTTCGAGGGCGCTCAGCAGCCGTTCGGCGTTGGCCGGTGAATGCAGCAAGTGCACCGTTGCCATCAGACTCGCCAACTCGTCGGCCGCAATCATCGCCACGGGAGCGTGGTCTCGCCGCTTTACGACGACCACCTCTCGATCTTCTGTGACGCGATCCATCAATGCCGCCAACTGCGCGCGCGCCTGGCTGTAGGAGGTTTCGATCGTCATGGCCGTCTCCCTTCGAGATTAGGTACGTATCAAGAACCAGGCGCACGTCGCTGCCGTCCGGCGAGCGTTTGACACCCCCAGAGGGGCGCTAAATCTAGACGGTGGTGCCGTATCCCTTGACGGCCTGCGCGACTGTGACGATGCTGATCCCGTTGAAGGCATTGAGCGAAAGCAGGTCGTCGTCGCCTGACACGACCAGATCCGCACGGGCGGCGGATGCGCAAGCGAGCACTGCGTCGTCATCAGCGTCGCGCGACACCTGCTCATCAAGCTGGCGCGCTGTCACCAGAGTGGATATCCGTCGATAGTTGGCGAGCATGTGATCGACGGGCAGACCGGTGGCTTCCACGTGCTTGGCCAGCTTCTTCTTCGCGAGCGTCGCGGCCAGTTCATTGAGCAAGACCCGGCTCGTGAACAGCTGAACCTCCTTCTCCCCGGCCAGTTCAATCACTCGACCAGGCGTGCCCCGCCACAAGAACGCCGACACCAGCACATTGGTATCGATCACCCAGCGCGGCCGGCGCCTCATCCAGCCGAACCAGGCTGGGCCCGACGCTCACGGCGCACCGCATTGACCTCCGCCTGAATCTGCTTCATCGACAGCGGCTTGGCTCCGGCAGAACTGCCGCGTGCGGCGCCAGCCAACAG
Organism: uncultured beta proteobacterium; assembly: GCA_963818175.1. Lineage (GTDB taxonomy): Bacteria > Pseudomonadota > Gammaproteobacteria > Burkholderiales > Burkholderiaceae_C > Caldimonas. Next base: position 42,648 of record CAWFRK010000017.1, read on the forward strand.
CGCCTGCGCCGCGCGGCGCTGCATTGCGTCCTTGAGCATCTCGCGCAACGCCTTGGGCGTGAGGAGGCCGGCAGCCTGCGCCTCGCGTGCGAGGCGGTCGGGCAAATCGAGCTTGACTTCCAGCGTCGTCATATCAGTCCTTCCTTATCGGCCGGCGGCTTCGGCCAAGACCGTATCGATTATGGGCGACGCGTGTTGGTTGCTCTTCCTTGTCCAGCGCCTTGGCTTCCCAGTGGCCGGCATGCCGGCCGTCCGGCGAGCGTTTGACAGCCCCAGGGGCGTGCGCTAAAACGGCCCACGCATTCTCAGCGTTCGCACTTGCCGCCAGGCAAGTGCGCCCGATGGAGGTGGCTCGTGGATGACAAGGTCGAGTCCTTCACCAAGGCCCAGGAGCTGCGCAGCTTCCTGTTCCTCGCCGTGGTCATGGCGCCGGTCATTGCGGGCATCGTGGTTGCGGGCTGGGGCTTCCTCGTCTGGATGATCCAGCTCGTCGCCGGCCCGCCCGGCAGCTGGTGATCCTCGCATCCGCCGCGTCCAGCCATCCGAAGGAAGCCAGACCGTGATCGAGGAACTGCACATCACCAGCCTGGTGGTGCACTCGACCCCCAAGCGCGTGGAGCGGGTGGCGGAGATGATCGCCGCGATCCCCGGAGCACAAGTCCACGCCACTTCCCCCAACGGCAAGCTCGTCGTCACGCTAGAAGCGAGCACCGCAGATGAAATATTGTCCAAGGTGGCCAGCATCCAGCATGCCGACGGAGTGCTTTCCGCCGCGCTGGTCTATCAATGCGCCGACACCCTGGAATCGATGAACGAGGTGATTCGCGATGGCGACGACCCGAAGGGACTTCATTAGGAACTCCGCTGCCGCCACCGCGGCGGCAGTGGCCGGCGTCCCCTTGCCGGGACTGGCACAGAGCATTGCCACCGAGCCGAAGGCGGCCGAGCTCAAGTGGTCGAAGGCGCCCTGCCGCTTCTGCGGCACCGGCTGCGGCGTGATGGTGGCGGTGAAGGACAACCGCGTCGTCGCGACCCATGGCGACGTCGATGCCGAGGTGAACCGCGGGATCAACTGCGTCAAGGGCTACTTCCTCTCGAAGATCATGTACGGCGACGACCGGCTCACCACGCCGCTGCTGCGCATGAAGAACGGGCAGTACGCGAAGGAGGGCGAGTTCACGCCCGTCTCCTGGGACCAGGCCTTCGACGTGATGGCGGCGCAGTGGAAGCGCGTGCTCAAGGAGAAGGGGCCGACCGCGTCGGCATGTTCGGCTCCGGCCAGTGGACGGTCTGGGAGGGCTATGCGGCGCTCAAGCTGATGAAGGCGGGCTTCCGCTCCAACAACCTCGATCCCAACGCGCGCCACTGCATGGCCTCGGCCGTGCAGGGCTTCATGCGCAGCTTCGGCATGGACGAGCCGATGGGCTGCTACGACGACATCGAGGCGGCGGACGCCTTCGTGCTGTGGGGCTCCAACATGGCGGAGATGCACCCGGTTCTGTGGACGCGGGTGACCGACCGGCGCCTGAGCGGCGAGAACGTGAAGGTGGCGGTGCTCTCGCCCTTCGAGACCCGCTCCTACGAGCTGGCCGACATCGAGCTCACCTTCACGCCGCAGACCGACCTGGCGATCCTGAACTACATCGCCCACCACATCATCACGACCAACCGCGTCAACAAGGACTTCGTCGACCAAGCACACCTACGTTCCGGCTGGGCAATGCCGACATCGGCTACGGCCTGCGGCCCGAGCATCCGCTGCAGGTGAAGGCCAAGAACGCCGGCGACGCGGGCGGCGCACAAGCCGATGAGCTTCGAGGACTACGCGAAGTTCGTCTCCACCTACGACCTCGACTACACCGCACAAGCTGAGCGGCGTGCCGAAGAACCGCCTGGAGGCGCTGGCCGAGCTGTACGCCGACCCGAAGATCAAGGTGATGTCCTTCTGGACCATGGGCTTCAACCAGCACACGCGCGGCGTGTGGGCCAACAACATGGTCTACAACATCCACCTGCTCACCGGCAAGATCGCCACGCCCGGCAACAGCCCGTTCTCGCTGACCGGCCAGCCCTCGGCCTGCGGCACGGCGCGCGAGGTCGGCACCTTCTCGCATCGCCTGCCGGCCGACATGGTGGTGACCAATCCCAAGCATCGCGCCGAGGCCGAGCACATCTGGAAGCTGCCCGAGGGCACCATCCCCGACAAGCCGGGCTTTCACGCGGTGCTGCAGAACCGCATGCTCAAGGACGGCAAGCTCAATGCCTACTGGGTGATGGTCAACAACAACATGCAGGCGGCCGCCAACCTCATGCAGGAGGGCTATCCCGGCTACCGCAACCCGGCCAACTTCATCGTCGTGTCGGATGCCTACCCGACCGTCACCACGGTCTGCGCCGACCTGATCCTGCCGGCGGCGATGTGGGTCGAGAAGGAAGGCTGCTACGGCAACGCCGAGCGCCGCACGCACATGTGGCACCAGCTCGTCAACGCGCCGGGCGATGCGCGCTCGGACCTGTGGCAGCTGATGGAGTTCTCCAAGCGCTTCACGATGGAGGAAGTGTGGCCGGCCGAGCTGCTCGCCAAGAAGCCCGAGTACCGCGGCAAGACGCTGTTCGAGGTGCTGTTACCGCAACGGCCAGGTCGACAAGTTCCCCGCCTCGGAGATGGAGGCCGGCTACGAGAACGCCGAGACGAAGGCCTTCGGCTTCTACGTGCAGAAGGGCCTGTTCGAGGAGTACGCCAGCTTCGGCCGCGGGCATGGCCACGACCTCGCGCCCTTCGACATGTATCACAAGTACCGCGGGCTGCGCTGGCCGGTCGTGAAGGGCAAGGAGACCCTGTGGCGCTACCGCGAGGGCGCCGATCCCTACGTGAAGGCGGGCACGCGGCTTCCAGTTCTACGGCTATCCCGACGGCAAGGCGCTGATCTTCGCGCTGCCCTACGAGCCGCCGCCCGAGGTGCCCGACAAGGACTATCCGTTCTGGCTGTCCACCGGCCGGGTGCTGGAGCACTGGCACTCGGGCTCGATGACGCGCCGCGTGCCCGAGCTGCATCAAGGCCGTGCCCAATGCGGTGTGCTACATGCACCCGGACGATGCCGAGGCGCTCGGCCTGCGGCGCGGCGTGGAGGTCGAGATCAGCCTCGCGGCGCGGCAGCATGCGCACGCGGGTGGAGACGCGCGGCCGCAACAAGCCGCCGCGCGGGCTGGTGTTCGTGCCCTGGTTCGATGCCAGCCAGCTGATCAACAAGGTCACGCTGGACGCCACCGACCCGATCTCCTTCCAGACGGACTTCAAGAAGTGCGCCGTCAAGATCACCAAGGTGTGAGGCCGGCCGCCATGAAGCTATCCGTCTGCGCTTCGTTCGCCGCCGCTGGCCCTGCTGGCGTGCTGGCCTGGGCGCAGCAGCAGCCCGGCCCGAGTCCGTCGACGCCATGCGCGGCCCGACGCCGGTCAACGAGCCGACCAAGCCGCCCCTGCTGGGCAACGCGGTCAACGACGACGTCCGCGCCGCAGCGCAACTACGACAAGCAGCCGCCGACCATCCCGCACCGCATCGACGGCTACCAGATCGACAAGAACTTCAACAAGTGCCTGGACTGCCATGCGCAAGGCCAAGACGGAGTTCTCGCAGGCCACCCCGGTCAGCTCGACGCACTACATGGACCGCAGCGGCAAGGTGCTCGGCGAGGTATCGACGCGGCGCTACTTCTGCGTGCAATGCCACGTGCCGCAGGAGGCCGTCGCAGCCGCTGGTCGGCAACTCCTTCGAGAGCATCGACACCGTGCTCAAGAAGTCCGCGCAGGCCGGCAAGAACCAGCAGGGGGCCCCGACATGATCGAACGCCTCAAGCGCTACTGGAAGATCATCCGCCGGCCCAGCGTGCACTTCAGCCTGGGCTTCCTGACCATCGGCGGCTTCATCGGCGGCATCATCTTCTGGGGCGCCTTCAACACCGCGATGGAACTCGACCAACACCGAGAAGTTCTGCACCGGCTGCCACGAGATGCGCGACAACGTGTTCGCCGAGCTCAAGAACACCATCCACTACACCAACCGCTCCGGCGTGCGCGCCGTCTGCTCCAACTGCCACGTGCCGCACGACTGGACCGACAAGATGGCGCGCAAGATGCAGGCCTCCAAGGAGGTGTGGGGCAAGATCTTCGGCACCATCAGTACCGAGGAGAAGTTCCACGACGAAGCGCCTCGAGCTGGCCCAGCACGAGTGGGCGCGCCTGAAGGCCAACGACTCGCTCGAGTGCCGCAACTGCCACAACTACGAGTCCATGGACTTCACCCGCCAGAGCGTGCGCGCGCAGAACATGCACTCGACCTACCTGGCGAGCAAGGAGAAGACCTGCATCGATTGCCACAAGGGCATCGCGCACCAGCTGCCGCACATCCCGCCGGGCCAGTCGCCCTCCGACTCGCCGGGGCAGAACGTGCCCAAGCAGGGCGGCGAGCCCGATGCTCCCACCGCTCCCACCGGCGCCATCTCGGCCAGCGATGCGGCGCAATGAGGCAGGACGATCCGCGCGCAGTCGGCTTGTCGGTTCGCGACCTGGAATGCACGCGCGGCGGGCGCAAGGTGTTTGCCGGGCTCGGATTCGAGCTGCAGGCCGGGGAGGCGATCGAAGTGCGTGGTGCCAACGGCAGCGGCAAGAGCAGCCTGCTTCGCCTGCTGTGCGGCCTGCTGCCGCCCAGCCGGGGTGAAGTGCGCTGGCGTGACCGCCCTGTGCGCGCGGGCGATGCGCACTACGCGCAGGAGCTGTCCTACATGGGCCACGCCAGCGGCATGAACGCCGACCTGACTGCGCTCGAGAACCTTCAGTTCTCGCTGCACGTGGCCGGCAGTGCACGCGCCGCATCCGCTTGCCGGGAGGTCCTGGCGCGATTGGGACTGGAGCATCGCGAGAACGACAGCGCGCGGCATCTCTCCCAAGGGCAGCGGCAGCGCCTGGTGCTTGCGCGGGTGCTGCTGAGCGCGCGGCCACTGTGGCTGCTCGATGAGCCGTGCGCAGGCCTGGATGCCGATGCCGAGCGTCTCTTCGGGGAGTTCCTGCGCGACCACCTCGCCCAAGGCGGCCTGGCGGTGGTGACGACCCATCGGGGCCTCGGAGACACGAGCCGCGTCCACGCAGTTCCTGGACATGGACGGGTTGTCGCATGCTGGAAGCGTCGAATCCCATCATCGTTCGTGAAGTGCGCCTGGCCGCGCGCCGTCCGATGGATGCGCTCGGCGGGCTGGTGTTCTTCGTCCTGGTGGGCAGCCTCTTCCCGCTGGCGGTCGGCCCGGACGCCGACTTGCTGCTCGCGATCGGCCCGGGGGTCGTGTGGGTGGCGGCGCTGCTGGCGGTGATGATCTCGCTGCATCGGCTCTTCCTGCCGGACCTCGACGATGGTGCGCTGGAGCAGATGGTCCTCTCGCCGCATCCGCTGGCGGCCCTCGTCGGCGCCAAGGTGGCGGCGCACTGGATCGTCTCCTGCCTGCCGCTGGTCGCGGTCGCGCCCCTGCTGGCGCTGCAATTCGGCCTCTCGCTCGAAGCCGTGGCCGTGCTGCTGGCATCGTTGCTGCTGGGCACGCCGACGCTGTCGCTGCTCGGCGCACTCGGCGCCGCGCTCACGCTTGGCCTGCGCGGCCCGGTGCTGCTGGCGCTGATCGTGCTGCCACTCGCCGTGCCGGTGCTGATCTTCGGCAGCAGCGCGGTGTCGGCCAGCAGCCAGGGTCTCGCCGTCGGGCCGCACCTGTCCTTGCTCGGCGCCTGCCTGTCGCTGGCCGCCTTCCTGTGCCCCTGGGCCACCGGCGCGGCCTTGCGCCTGGCCGTCGAATGAGGAGCCGCAGCCATGGCGACTGCTTCGTCGAATCGACCCGGCGAAGCCGGGTCCGGCCAGCTGCGCGCGCAAACGCGCCTCATGGAGGCAGCTTGCGTCGCCTGTCGTGTTCCACGCCTGGGCCGGCCGCATGGTGCCGTGGTTTGCCGCGCTGGCGGTGGTGCTCGCGGCGGCAGGGCTGGTGTTCGCCTTCGGCATCGCGCCGACCGATCATCAGCAGGGCGAGGTCTACCGGATCATCTTCATCCATGTTCCGGCGGCGTGGATGTCGATGTTCATCTATCTCGTAGCCGCCTTTCATGCGGTGCTGCACCTCGTCTTCAACACGCGACTGTCGGCCATGATGGCTCGCGCGCTGGCGCCGACGGGAGCCTTGTTCACCGTGATCGCGCTGTGGACGGGCGCGGTGTGGGGCAAGCCGACGTGGGGCACGTGGTGGGTGTGGGACGCGCGGCTGACGTCCGAGCTGATCCTGCTGTTCCTCTACCTGGGCTACCTGGGCCTGGTGTCGGCCATCGACGACCCGAGGCGTGCCGATCGGGGAGGGGCCATCCTCTTGCTGGCAGGGGTGATCAATGTGCCGATCATCTACTTCTCGGTGCAGTGGTGGAGCACGCTGCACCAGGGCGCCAGCATCAGCTTCACGGCGGCGCCGTCGATGGCCAACACCATGCTCGTCGGCATGCTGCTGATGGCCGGGGCTTGCTGGGCCTATACGGTGGCCGTGTCGCTGGCACGTGTGCGGTGCCTGATCTCGGAACGCGAGAGTCCTTCGGGCGGGAACAGGATGAAATCCGCCTCTGAGCATGTGTCTGCTTGGGCCGAAGCGTCCCTGGCGCCCGGTCCATGGAGCACTCGAATGGAGCTGGGCGCAGAGCGCAGGAGTGGCTCCTCCGCTCGCAGAGAGGGGGGATGAGGTCCGCGGCTGGCCCCACCCGAGCGCGGCCTTGGCGCTGCGGGAGATGTGGTTGTGCAGGAGTGGAGACTGCGATGGAGACAGCGACCACGTGCTGTTCATCGCTCGCGGCCTACGCGGTGACGCTCGTACTGTTGCTCGCCGAGGTCTGGCTGCTCGTGCGGCGCAGCCGCACACACGCCGCCATCGCAAGTCAGGAACCCGACGATGAAGCCTAGGCACCGACGCCTCGCCTTCATCGCCTTCGGCCTGCTGGCGCTGGCGCATGGCCGCGCTGCTGGTGCTCAACGCCCTGCGCTCCAACCTCGTGTTCTTCTTCAGCCCCAGCCAGGTGGTGGCCGATGCCGCGCCTCGATCCGGCGCGTTTCGCATCGGCGGCCTGGTGGAAGCAGGCTCGGTGCAGCGAGCGACGGACGGACTGACGGTGCGCTTCGTCGTGACCGATCTCGCCCAGCGCATCCCGGTGAGCTACCGAGGCCTCCTGCCCGACCTGTTCCGCGAGGGCAAGGGCGTGGTCGTGGCCGGCCGCCTGCAAGCCGATGGTTCCTTCCATGCGACCGAGGTGCTGGCCAAGCACGACGAGAACTACATGCCGCCCGAAGCCGCCGCCGCGCTGGAGCAGGCGCGTGATGCGCACCAGGCCCGGACCCTGGAGACCTCGCGATGATCCCCGAGATCGGCGTGTTCAGCCTCGTGCTCGCGCTGCTCGTTGCCGTCGTGCAGGGCACGCTACCCGTGGCCGGCGCACACTGGGGCATTGCAAGCTGGATGCGCATTGCGCGGCCTGCGGCGCTGGGCCAGTTCGTCTTCGCCAGCGTGGCCTTCGCTTGCCTCGCGTGGTCCTTCCTCGACAACGACTTCTCGGTGCTCTACGTCGCATCGAACTCGCATGCCGGCTTGCCTGCGCCCTACCGCTTCGCCGCAGTGTGGGGCGGCCACGAAGGATCGATGCTGTTGTGGCTCTACCTGCTCACGGCATGGACCTTGGCCGTGGCCCTGTTCAGCCGCCAGCTGCCGGAGCCCCACGTCGCGCGCGTGCTCGGCGTGATGGCCTGGCTGAGCGTGGGCTTCCTGCTGTTCCTGCTGTTCCTCTCGAACCCGTTCACGCGCCTGATGCCGCCGGCGCTGCAAGGCCGCGACCTCAACCCCTTGCTGCAGGACCCCGGCATGGTGGTCCATCCGCCCGTGCTCTACATGGGATACGTGGGGTTCTCGGTGGCCTTCGCGTTCGGGATCGCCGCGCTGCTCTCGGGCGAGCTCGACGCCGCCTGGGCACGCTGGTCCCGCCCATGGACCATGGCCGCCTGGACCTTCCTCACGCTCGGCATCCTGCTCGGCAGCGCATGGGCCTACTACGTGCTCGGCTGGGGCGGATGGTGGTTCTGGGACCCGGTGGAGAACGCTTCGTTCATGCCCTGGCTCGTCGGCACGGCCCTGATCCATTCGCTGGCCGTGACCGAGAAGCGCGGCGCCTTTCGAAGCTGGACGGTGCTGCTCGCGATCTGCGCCTTCTCGCTTAGCCTGCTGGGCACCTTCCTGGTCCGCTCGGGCGTGCTGACCTCGGTGCATGCCTTCGCGGTCGACCCGGCCGCGGCGTGTTCATCCTGTCGTTCATGGTGCTGGTGGTGGGCGGCTCGCTGCTGCTGTTTGCGTGGCGGGCGCCGCGCGTCGGGCTGGGCGGGCGCTTCGCGCATCGTCTCGCGTGAATCGCTGCTGCTGGCCAACAACGTGGTGCTGGCCGTGGCCGCGATGTCGGTGCTGATCGGCACGCTGTACCCGCTGGTGCTCGATGTGCTGGGCGGCGGCAAGATCTCCGTCGGGCCGCCCTACTTCGAGGCCGTGTTCGTGCCGCTCATGGTGCCGGCGCATCTTCCTGATGGGCGTGGTCCGGTGGCGCGCTGGAAGCACGCCGGCTGCCTGAGCTGGCGCGGCGCCTGCGCTGGGCACTCGTTGCAGGCGCGCGTCGCGGCGCTGCTGTTGCCTCTGCGCGGCTCCGGCGCACGCAGCACATGGTCGCCGCTGGCCAGCTTCGGCCTGCTGCTGGCAGGCTGGGCGGTGGCAGCGCCGTCGCCCATGCGTGGCAGCGCCTCGCGGCGCGGCAGGGCAGCTGGCTCGAGCGCGCGCGCCGCCAGCCGCGCGCCTGGTACGGCATGCTGGCCGCGCATGCCGGCATCGGCGTGTTCATCTTCGGCGCCACGCTGGCCAACGGCTTCGAGAGCCGGCAGGAGCTGAAGCTGCAGGTCGGCGAGAGCGTCGGGGTTGCCGGCTTCGACTTCAGCTTCGAAGGCATCGCCCCGGTGGCGGGCGGCCAACTACGACGCGCAGCGCGCCACCGTGCGCGTCACGCGGGGCGGCGAGCCGTGGCAACGCTGCATCCCGAGAAGCGCCTCTATCGCGCGCAGGACATGCCCCTGAGCCAGGCCGCCATCGACGTCGGCTTCACGCGCGATCTCTTCGTCGCGCTGGGCGATCCTGCCGGCGAGCAGGCGTGGACGATGCGCATCCAGGTCAAGCCCTTCATGGCCTGGATCTGGGCGGGCTGCCTGCTGATGGCGCTGGGCGGCCTGCTGGCGGCGACCGATCGCCGCTATCGCCTGGGTCGGCCTCGCCCGCGACGCGACGGCCAGTGGTGATCGGCGCGTCCGGCGGCGACGGCGCTATGCGCAGCGGGAGCGGCCTGATGCGCTTCGCCCTGCCCTTCGCGATCTTCCTCGCCCTGGCGATCCTGCTGGGCGTGGGACTGCAGCGCGACCCGAGCGCGCTGCCCTCCGCGCTGCTCGACCAGCCGGCGCCGGCGATCGACCTGCCGCTGCTGCACGAGCCGCAGCAGACACCTGAAGGTCGACAGCTTGCGCGGGCAGGTCTGGCTGCTGAACGTGTGGGCCTCGTGGTGCGGCCTTGCCGCGAAGAGCTGCCGGTGCTGTGCGAGCTGGCGTCGAAGGACGGCGTGCCGCTCTACGGCCTCAACTACAAGGACCAGCGCGACGCGGCGCTCGACCTTGCTGCAGCGGCACGGCAACCCCTACGTCGGCTCGGCGGTCGACAGCGAAGGCCGCGTCGGCATCGACTATGGCGTCTACGGCGTGCCCGAGACCTTCGTGATCGACCGCGAGGGCCGCATCCGCTACAGGCATCCGGGCCGCGTCACGCCGGAGATCTGGCGGGAGCAGCTGCTGCCGGTGGTGCGGAGCCTGCAATGAGCGCGCTGGCTCGCGCGATGGCCTGGTGCGCGACGCTTGCCTGCGCGCGTCGGCGCGGGCCGACCTCCATCGAGGAGCGCGAGGCCGCGGCTCGCGGCCAGCCTGCGCTGCATGGTGTGCCAGAACCAGACCCTGGCCGAGTCGAACGCGCCGCTGGCCGCGGACATGCGCCGGCAGATCCGCGAGCAACTGGCGCAGGGCCGCAGCGAAGCAGCAGGTGACGAGTATTTCGAGCAGCGCTACGGCGCCTTCGTGCGCTACGACCCGCCCTTCGTGCCGTCGACCTGGCTGCTGTGGCTCGGGCCCTTCGTCCTGCTGGCGTCGGGCTTCGCCGTGATGTGGCGCGGTGGTGCGGCGACACGGGCCGCACGAGTCCCCGCGCTCTGACGCCGGCCGAGCGGGCGCGGGCCGAGGCGCTGCTGAAGGGAGACGCGCCATGACGCCGCTGTGGCTCGCGGCCCTGGCGCTGCTGATGCTGGCGCTGCTGCTGCTCGTGCCGCCTTGCTCGGTCCGGGGCAGCGCGGCCACCGACGAAGGCAGAGGCCCTGCGCCGGCTCTATGGCCAGAAGCTCGCGGACTCGAGCAGGACTTGCGGGCCTCGGCGCTTGCAGCCGGAGGACCGCGCCCAGGCGATCGATGAACTGCAGCGGCAGGTGCTCGAAGAAGCCGCGCAGCGCGGAGCGCGTCGCCACGGCCGCCAAGGCCGCCTGGATGGGCTGGGGCGCGGCCTGCGCATTGAGCGTGGCCCTGCCGGCGGCCGCGTTGCTGCTTTACCTCGCAGGTCGGCGATCCGCATGCCGCCGCGACGCAAGTGCTGGCCGCCGCGGCAAGCGGGCACGCATCGAGCGGCGAGGCAAGACGTCGAAGGCACGGTCAGCCGCCTGGCCATGCGCCTGCGGGCGCAGCCCGACGACGTGCGAAGGCTGGATGGTGCTGGCGCGCTCGTACGAGTTGCTGCGAGCGCTTCGACGATGCGGTGGCCGCGTACGAGAAGGCCCTCGCGCTGGCGCCGAACGAGCCCGCAGCTGCTCGCCGACTACGCCGATGCCCTGGGATCGGCGCGCGACGGCGACCTGGGCGGCCCTGCGCAGGCGGCCATCGATGCCGCGCTGGCCATCGATGCGCAGCATCCCAAGGCGCTGGCGCTGGCCGGCATGGCCGCGTTCAGGCAAGGGGACCATGCGCTGGCGCGACTGCATTGGGAACGCTGCATGGCAGTGCTGCCACCCAGCTCCGAAGCGGCCGCGGCGATCGAGGCCAATCTCGCCCAGCTGAGGCCGGCGGCTGGCGGTGCGCCGCCACGACGAATGCCGCGGCCATGCGCGTCGCGGGCACGGTCTCGATCGCCGCGCCCTTGCGCTCCAAGGTCTCGCCGCAGGACACGGTCTTCGTCGTGGCCAGGTCTCCAAGCGCGGGCCGCATGCCGGTGGCCGTGCTGCGGCTCAAGGTCGCGGACCTGCCCACGCGCTTCGTGCTCGACGACAGCCGGGCCATGTCACCCGAGTTGCCGCTGTCGCGCTTTCAAAGCCTGTCGGTCGAGGTGCTCGTCACCCGCTCGGGCACCGCAGCCCAGCAGCCGGGTGACCTGCGCGGAACGCTCGGTGGCGTGGCGCCGGGACGTGATGACTTGAAGTTGATTGCCGACGAAGTGGTGCAGTGAGCGCCATGGCGGCATCATCCAGACCAAGGGCGCAACACTGTGACCCGATATCCACATTGGAGCTCAGCAATGGGCCTCCGAGCGGTCGCAGGCTGTGGACCATCGCCATCGTGCTGGCGGCGGTCCGTTTGCTGCTTCCTGAAGCGCATGCGGATGCGGGAGCAGGTGAGAAAAAGGCCCAGCTCTGCTTGCTGTGTCACCGCGTCGACTCGGCCGTTGGCGCCCCCACACTCGAGCAGCAGCCGGCCAAGTACCTGGTTGCGCAGACGACCGCGTTCAAGTCCGGAAAGAGGGTCGGACCGGAGATGCAGGCGAACGTTGCAAGGCTGTCCTCGAAGGACATACAGGACATATCGGACTACTTTTCGTCCCAGCGAGCCAAGCCTGCGCGTTTTGCCGTCGAGCCATCCCCGCAGATGATCGCAGACGGAGCGGCGGCCGCGGAGCGTTGCGACGCAACTATTCAATCGCCTGGGTTGATTGCTAAACTGCCCCGGGCCAGGAGAGGGATGGCCCTTTACACGGGAGACCAACAGCATGTCGCAGTTCGGGGTTGGGTTGTACACACTGCCGGAGGCAGCACGACTCATTCGGACTGAGGCCCGGGAGATTCGTCGTTGGCTGTTCGGCTATGAAGTGAGTCGATCGGATGGAAAGGGTGGCCGTCACTACGCCACCTATCAGCCGCTCTGGAAACCGGCATACGCTGACGACAAGACCATGTCTGCGCGCGTCATAGGATTTCGCGATCTGCTTGAACTGCGCATCGTCAGAGAGTTCGTGACAAGCGGCGTCCCGCTCCTTGTGGTGCGCCGATGCCTCGAAACAGCGAAGGAGCTGTTTCACGTCGACTATCCGTTTACGGCCAAACGATTCCTGACCGATGGGCAAACCATCTTTGTCGAGGCTCTGAGCAGCGACAAGGAGCAGGCGCTGCTTGATCTTCGCAAGAAGCAGTACGCTTTCAAAGCCATCATCAAGCCATCGCTCTACGCCGGGATTGAATATGACGGAGCCTTGGCCCGACGATGGTTCCCGCAGCGCGGGAACAAGGTTGTCGTTGTCGATCCGCGATTCCAATTCGGGAAGCCAGTCGTCGGTCGAACGGCAGTTCCTACCACTGCGCTTTACGGAAGCTACAAGGCCGAGGGCGGTGACAGGAGTGCCATGGCTCTTGTCGCGCGAATGTTTGAGATCGAGGCCAAGGAAGTAGAGGCCGCTGTACGTTTCGAAGAAACACTGCTGGCCGCTTGAAGTTCCTCTTGACAACAATCTTCCTCCATCGCTTGCGAGGGCGGTGAACGAGCTTTGGAGCCACTATCTGGATGGCCACTCGGTTGTCTACCTGCGAACCAAGTTTCCCGAGGCGACGGCCGACACCGTTTGGCTGCCGAAACTCTTATCGGAAGGTGACTGGGCAGTCGTTTCGCAGGACTACTTCAAGAAGTCAGACGAAGAGAAGCGGCTGATGCTTCGCTCAGGGCTTACCTGTTTCGTTCTTGAGCCCGCTTGGGGCAAGGCGAAATACTGGGAAAAGTCCATACAGATGCTCAAGTGGTGGCCCAAGCTCGTCCAGCAAGCAGAACTCGCGACCGCTGCCTTCCGAGTTCCTTGGAACACGACGAGCAAGCTTCGCCAGATCGTGTGAAGTCCATGCGCGCGAAGTGACCTCGCCGATATCAATCGAACACTCAGAACGCAGCAATACCCGTCTGTGCCCGCCGAGGATCAGCGCATGCACGTCGTGCGTGCCCTCGTAGGTGTTGACCACCTCCAGGTTCACCAGGTGCCGCGCCACGCCGAACTCGTCGCTGATGCCGTTGCCGCCGAGCATGTCGCGCGCCACCCGGGCGATGTCGAGGCTCTTCCGCAGGAGTTGCGCTTCATGATCGAGGTGATCTCCACCGCGGCGCGTGCCTTCGTCCTTCATGCGCCCCAGCCGCAGGCACCCTGCAGGCCCAGCGTGATCTCGGTCTGCATGTCGGCCAGCTTCTTCTGGACCAGCTGGTTGGCCGCCAGCGGCTTGCCGAACTGCTTGCGGTCGAGCACGTATTGGCGCGCACGGAACCAGCAGTCCTCGGCCGCACCCAAGGCGCCCCAGGCGATGCCGTAGCGAGCGCTGTTCAGGCAGGTGAACGGGCCCTTCAGGCCACGCACCTCGGGGAAGGCGTTCTCTTCCGGGCAGAACACCTCGTCGAGCACGATCTCGCCGGTGATGCTCGCGCGCAGCCCCACCTTGCCGTGGATGGCCGGGGCGCTCAGGCCCTTGGCGCCCTTTTCCAGCACGAAGCCGCGGATCGCGCCTTCGTCGTCCTTGGCCCACACCACGAACACGTCGGCGATCGGGCTGTTGGTGATCCACATCTTGGCGCCCTGAAAGCGAATAGCCGCCGGGCACCTTCTTCGCACGCGTGACCATGCTGCCGGGGTCGGAGCCGTGGTCGGGCTCGGTCAGGCCGAAGCAGCCGATCCACTCGCCCGAAGCGAGCTTGGGCAGGTACTTCTGCCTGGTCGCTTCGTTGCCGAACTCGTTGATCGGCACCATCACCAGCGAGGACTGCACGCTCATCATCGAGCGGTAGCCCGAGTCGACACGCTCGACCTCGCGGGCGACGAGCCCGTAGCTGACGTAGTTGAGCCCGGCCCCGCCGTACTGCTCGGGGATGGTCACGCCCAGCAGGCCCAGCTCGCCCATCTCGCGAAAGATGGCCGGGTCGGTCTTCTCGTTGCGGAAGGCCTCGAGCACGCGCGGGGCGAGGCGCTGCTGGCAATAGGCCGCGGCGGCGTCGCGCACGGCGCGTTCGTCGGCGCTGAGCTGCTGGTCGAGCAGCAGCGGGTCGTCCCAGTGGAACGCGGTCTTGGATGTGGCCATGGTCAGGGTCTCCTTCAATCGTCGTTGGCGCTCGAGCGGGGCAGGAAGCTGTTCCCCTCGGCGAGTGGCTCGAAACGGTAGCTGGCGGGCGTGCGGCCGAGCTTGATCGGCGAGGCGATGCCGCGATATCCACCGGGCATCTCCACCACCATGCCGCGATGCGCGGTGTGCGGATGGCTGAGTGCAGCGGGCACCGAGAGCACCGGCGCACAAGGTACGCCCAGGGCCACCAGCGTGTCGGCCAGCGCCGGGCCGTCGTGGCTCGCGAGCAGCGCCTCCAGCTCGGCCTTGAGCGCCACGCGGTTCACCGAGCGCGCGCCGGCGGTGGCATAGCGTTCGTCCTCGGCAAGGCCTGGCGCGCCAAGGTGTCGGCACAGGATCGCGAACTGCCGGTCGTTGCCCACCGCGAGGAATACCGGTTCGGTGCCGGTTGCCACGCTGTCGTAGGGATAGATGTTGGGGTGCGCGTTGCCGGTGCGCCCTGGCGTGCGGCCGTCGAGAAACCAGTTGGCGCCGTGCGGGTGCAGCAACGACAGGCCCGAGTCGTACAGCGCGGCCTCGACGAACTGTCCCCGACCGCTGCGCTCGCGCTCCTGCAGCGCCAGCAGCACGCCGAGCGCGGCATTGAGCCCGGTGACCATGTCGACCACCGGCAGCCCGACGCGCAGCGGCTCTCCATCCGCCTCGCCGTTGACGCTCATCAGGCCGGTCAGCGCCTGCACTGCCGCGTCATAGCCCGGCAGTCCGCCGAGCGGCCCGTCGGCACCGAAGCCCGAGACGCGGCAATGCACGAGGCGCGGAAAGCGCTGCGAAAGCGTGTCGTAGCCGAGGCCCCATTTCTCCATGGTGCCGGTCTTGAAGTTCTCGAGCAGCACGTCGGCCTCGGCCAGCAGCTCGAACAGCACGGCACGCCCGGCCTCGGTCGTCAGGTCCAGGCGCATCAGCCGCTTGTTGCGATTGAGGCCAAGGTAGTAGGAAGCGACGCCGTCCTTGAAGGGAGGGCCCCAGGTGCGCGTGTCGTCGCCTTGCGGCGGCTCGACCTTCAGCACGTCGGCGCCGTGGTCGCCGAGGATCTGGCCGCAGTACGGCCCGCCGAGGATGCGCGAGAGATCGACGACGCGGATGCCCGCAAGCGACCCAGCAGATGAAGAGGTGGACGTGTTCATCGACGGCTCCTCACTCGACCTGCGCACCGGACTTCTGCACCACGGTACGCCACTTGCCCACCTCGCTCTGGATGAAGCCGCCGAGCTGCTCGGGCGTGGTCGAGGACGCGAATTCCAGCCCCTGGGCTTGAAGCTGCTGACGTACCTCGGGCTGCTTGAGCGCAGTGGCGAAGGCGGCATTGAGCTTGGCGATCGTCTCCTTCGGCGTGCCCGCCGGCACGACCAGCCCGAAGAACACCGAGACGTCGAAGCCGGTCACGCCCTGCTCGGCCACCGTGGGCACGTCGGGCAATGCCTGCGATCGCTCCTTGGTGGTGACGCCCAGCGCGCGCAGCTTGCCGGACTTGATGTAGGGCAAGGCGGTGAGCACGTCGGTGAAGGTCATCGCAACCTGCCCGCCGAGCAGGTCGGTCAGCGCAGGGCCGGTGCCCTTGTAGGGGATGTGCTGGAAGTCGGTCCCGGCCATGTTGTTGAACAGCACGCCCGCGAGGTGCGAAGAGGCGCCGTTGCCCGAGGAGGCGTAGCTCAGTTTGCCGGGGTTGGCCTTCCCGTAAGCGATCAGCTCCTTCACCGTCTTGGCCGGCACGCTCGGATGCACCACCAGCACGTTGGGCAGGTGACCGAGCTGGATCACGGGAGCGAAGCTCTTCACCGGGTCGTAGCCGATCTTCTTGTACAGGCTCACGTTGATGGCCAGCGGCCCGGAGGTGCCGAAGAGGACGGTGTGGCCGTCGCGATCGGCGCGGGCCACCGCCTCGGCGCCGATGTTGCCGCCGGCGCCGGCCTTGTTCTCGACGATCACGGTCTGCCCGAGCGGGGCCTTCACCGCGGCGGCCAGGGTACGCGCCATCGCATCGGTCGGGCCGCCGGGGGCGAAGGGCACCACCATCGTGACGGGCTTGCTCGGGAAGTCGGCGGCAAACGCGCCGAGCGTGACGGCGGCGCATGCGGCGAGGACCAGTTGGCGAACGAACTTCATGCTTGTCTCCTTCGAATAATTCAGAACAGGTTGACGGACTCGACGCTTTGCGCGTCGGCGCCTTCGGATTCGGGCTCGACCAGCGCAGGCAGCCATGCCGGCTCGGACTCGTCGCCACCGAGCGGATCCTGCGGGAGCACGCGCTGGCGCAGCACCAGTTGCGCAAGGTGCATGCGACGAGTCGAACGCATCCCGGCGGCTTCCCATGCCATCGCGATGGCGGTCGTCAGGTGGTAGAGGCTCGAAGCCACCTGGCGGGCGAGCACGTCGCCCTGTGCATCGGCTTCTGCGGCGTGGACCGCGCGAGCCAGCGTGCGCTCCAGCGTCCGCTCGAACACCGCGCGTGCACCGGCGTGCAGGGGCGTCTCGCGCAACATGGCCTTGAGATGCGCCTCCAGCGCCGGCAGCGACTTGTCGCGACGGATCGCCCTCAGCACGTCGAGCGCGACGATGTTGCTGGTGCCTTCCCAGATCGAGCCGAGGTGGGCGTCGCGCACCAGGCGCGGATCGCTCCAGTCCTCGATGTAGCCGCAGCCGCCGCGCACTTCCATCGCGTCGGCGGTCACCTTGCGCGCATCGCGGCAGGC
This sequence comes from uncultured beta proteobacterium, assembly GCA_963818175.1. Classification (GTDB taxonomy): domain Bacteria; phylum Pseudomonadota; class Gammaproteobacteria; order Burkholderiales; family Burkholderiaceae_C; genus Caldimonas. Next base: position 59,863 of record CAWFRK010000017.1, read on the forward strand.
GCGGAACTTGATCAGCGGCGTGAGGATGCGCACCAGCGCATACGCGCCGTCTTCGCCTGCATCGGAGCGGCGCAGCGCCTCGGCGGTCTGGAACACCATGGTGCGCGCCTGCTCGGTGGGCAGCGTCAGCTTGAGCAGCTGGCGGCGCATCAAGGGCATGTCGACAAGGCGCTTGCCGAAGGCGCGGCGCTCCCGGGCGATGAAGCTCGCCTCGCTCAGCGCACGACGCATCAGGCCGGCGGCGCGCACGGCGTTGGACAGCCGCGAGTTGTTGACCATGTCGGCCATCTGCACGAAGCCACGGCCGGGTTCGCCGACCAGCCAGGCACGCGCGCCTTCCAGGCGGATCTCGCCACTGGCCATCGAGCGGGTGCCGAGCTTGTCCTTGAGGCGGATGATGCGATAGGCATTGGCCGAGCCGTCCGGCAGGGTGCGCGGCAAGAGGAACAGCGACACGCCCTTCATGCCCTCGGGCGCGCCCTCGATGCGAGCGAGCACCATCGCCAGCCCGGCATCGGGGTTGGAGCAGAACCACTTGTCGCCATGCAGCCTGAAAGCGTCGCCGTCGGGCACCGCGCGGGTCAGCGTGGCGGCGATGTCGGAGCCGGCGGCCTGCTCGGTCATGAACATCGCGCCCTGGCAGAGATCGTCGAAGTCCTGCGTCGTGAGCTGCGGCAGGTAGCGCTCCACCAGCGCCGGGTCGCCGAACTTGCGCAGCGTGCGCGTGAGCGAGTCCGTCATCGAGAGCGGGCAGCACAGGCCGAACTCGGCCTGCACGAAGAGATAGGTCAGCGCGTACTTGGCCGCGGCAGGCATGGGCTTGTCCCAGCCCAGCACCCCGCCGCGATGCGACATGGCCGCCAGTCCATAGCGGCTGAACGCGGCCTTCTCCAGCTCCACGTAGGCCGGGTGCTTGACGATGCGCTGCGCGTCGACGCCGCTGCGGGTGCGGTGCTCCAGCGTGGGCGGGTTCTTGTCGGCGGTCTGCGCCAGCGTGTCCAGCACGCCGCCGGCCAGGCCGCCGAGTTCCTGCAGGTGTGGCAGCAGGTGGGCGAGCAGTTCGGGCTGCAGGTACAGCGCCAGCAGCCGGCGCAGTTCAGGGTCGGTGGAAAAGAGATTGACACCGTGCTGGTCGGGCACGGGGTGGACGGAGGTAGATGGGCTCGTCGGCATGGGTTTGTCTCCGGGGTTTGACCCAGTATCGGCAACACAATCATTTGCGTCCAATTCAATGATTGGCTCCGTCGATATGAAATCTGTATTGCCATGGAATTCCGACATCTCCGCTATTTCCTCGCGCTGGCCGAGGAACTGCACTTCGGCCGGGCTGCCCAGCGCCTGGCGATCACGCAGCCGCCGCTGTCGCTGAACATCCAGCAGCTCGAGGCCTCGGTGGGCGCACGGCTGTTCGACCGCGACAGCAAGGGCGTGCGGCTCACCGCCGCCGGGCTGGCGTTTCGTGAATCGGCGCAGGCCCTGCTCGCGCAGGCGGACGAGGCGCGCCTGCTGGCGCGCGAGATCGAGGCCGGCGCGATCGGGCGCCTGCGCGTGGGCTTCGTCGGCTCGGTGCTGTTTCGGGGGCTGCCGCAGTGGCTGGAGGCGTATCACGCGAGCCATCCGCGCATCGACGTGGCGCTGAACGAGCTGAACTCGCAGGAGCAGATCGATGCGCTGATGCACGAGGAACTCGACCTCGGCTTCGTGCACACGCAGCGCGTGCCGGCAGGGCTGCAGACCTTGCTCGTGCATGCGGAGCCGTTCCGCTGCTGCGTGCCCGCGGGCCATGCGCTCGCGCGGCGGCGCAAGGTCTCGCTGCTCGAACTGCGCGACGAGCCCTTCGTGCTGTTCTCGCGCCAGGCCTCGCCCGACTACTACACGCGGATCATCGAGATGTGCGGCGCGCAGGGCTTCTATCCGCGCGTGCGGCACGAGGTGCGGCACTGGCTGTCGGTGGTGTCGCTCGTATCGCAGGGGATGGGCGTCTCGGTGGTGCCGGCGCCGCTGGAGCGCTCGGGCATGGCGGGCGCGGCGTTTCGGCCCCTGGCTGAAGCCACCCCGCCTTCGGAGGTCTACTGTGTGTGGAAGGAGCAGCCGGACCATCCGCCGCGGCGGCAGTTCCTCGAGACGGTGTTCCCGCGGGCAGTCCGCTGAATCATTGAAATGGGCGGCGAGGGACGTGCGAGACGGGATGCGATGCAAGGCGCAAAGCGCAGCGATACCCGCAGGTATCGCGAGCATTTGCAACGCCGCAGCGCGCCCGTATCGCGCGTACAGCGCCGAACCGATTTCAGTGATTCAGTGGACTACCATGAAGCATGACCTCCACCGTCACCAGCTGCGGCGTGCTGCTGTTCAGCCCGCAACGAGAACTCCTGCTGTGCCATGCCACCGGGGCGGCGCATTGGGACATCCCCAAGGGCCTGCCCGACCCGGGTGAAACGCCGCGCGAGGCGGCGGTGCGCGAGACCCTTGAGGAAACCGGCCTGCGCCTTGATCCCGAAGGCCTGCTGGACCTGGGGCCCATGGCCTACCGGCCCCGCAAGGACCTGCACCTCTTCGCGATGCAGATCGATCGCATCGATCCCGGCACCTGCGTGTGCACCAGCATGTTCCACGATCGCCACGGGCGCCTGCTGCCGGAGGCGGACGCCTTCGAGTGGACACCCTTCGAGCGCGTGCCCGAGCGCTGCGCGAAGAACATGAGCAAGGTGCTGACGGAGGTGCTGTCGCTGGACGATTTGTGGCAACGGACGCCAGGCGCCTGAGTTCATCCGGTGTGGCCAGCGGCGGCGAGCGGTCAACTGCCGTTTCCAGGTTCAGGTGTGCAGCTCGACGATGTCGCCATCCTCGACGACATGTTCGTGCCCGACCTGCTGCCCGTCGAAGCCCGAATGCCCCCACACGCGGGCATGGCGCAGCGAGCGCGCGACGTCCTGGTGGACGTGCCGCGCGACATCGCCCACCGTCTGGCCGTGGCGCAGCGTGAACGGCCGGTGCTTGTCGGCATGGTGCCCCGGCAGCTTGGTGTAGACGCGCACGACACCGAGATGCCCGAACAGCCATGGCCCGATGTCTCCCAGGCCATGGCCGCTCTCGGCCGACACCGTGAGCACGGGCCAGGGCTCCTCGCCCAGCTCGCGCAGCACCTGGAGCTCGGCATCGATGTCCGCGATGGTGTCGGCCTTGTTGGCGAGCATCAGGGTGGGCAGCCGGAGCCCGAAGGGATCGTCCTCGCCGGCGGCCCCGCCCGCAGTCGATGGCGGGGTCACGGCCCATCTTTCGCTCAGCGTCACACGCTGCTGCTTCAGCACCGATTGCACGGCCTGCAATTGCTCGATGCAGGAGGGCTCGCCAAGGTCCACCACCAGCAGCGCCGCATCGGCCGTCTGCAGGGTGTTGACCAGCCATGGAACGGGATGCTCGGGAGCGACCGGAGGCAGGTCGATCAGCTGGAAGTGCACATCCTCGTGCGACATCATCCCCGCCTCCGGATATTGCGTGGCGAAGGGATACGCCCCACATGCGCGTTCGAGCCCGTGAGCCGCGCATGCAGCGAGGACTTGCCGGCATTGGGCGGGCCGATCAGCGCGACCTGGGCCGCGCCTTCGGGGCG
>CAWFRK010000018.1:0-133713 GCA_963818175.1 uncultured beta proteobacterium
GGGCATTGAATCGACGATGCGTGCCGCGCCTTCAGGTCGGCGATGTCGCTGGTCCACTGCATCACTGAAGTGAAACTGCCCCTGATGCATTTGTCCGCTTACGACCCGAAGCGGTCGATTGCATTGAGCGCTTTCCTTTGGGCTTGTGGCCACGCGTGGCAGCCCGTCCGGGACGCCCCGGCAGGCGGTCACTTTCTTGCGGCCCAGAAAGTAACCAAAGAATGCCTTTAAATGCAACGCACATTTGGGCTTGGTCCGCCACCTCATCACACGGTTTCGACCAGCCGTGGGCCGCCTCGAAATGGCAGCGCTTGAGAGTGCGCTCTGGCAAGCCCTGCCTTCGGGTCCGGCACTCAACCAGCGCTTCCGTACGTCCGCCTCTCGCGTGGCTCGGTCGAGTTAGATCGTTGCTGGCTGTTTTGCTCCGATAGAAGGGAGATCAACGAACAGCGGAGAACCGGCCCCCGGGTCGCTGTTCCCGGTCAAGTCGACAGAGATACGCGAGACACCGATGCGTTCTGAAGCGCTGGTTGAGTGCCGGACCTCGAAGGCACGGCTTGCCAGAGCGCACTCTCAAGCGCTGCCATTTCGGGGCGCCACGGCTCGTCGAAACCGTGTGACGAGTTGGCGGACCAAGCCCTAATGTGCGTTGTATTCAAAAGGCATTCTTTGGTTACTTCTTGGGCCAGCAAGAAAGTGACCGCCGGCCGGGGCGCTCCCGGCGGGCTGCCCCACGTGGCCACAAGCCCAAGGAAAGCGCTCAATGCAATCGACCGCTTCGGGCCGTAAGCGGGCCTTCACAACCACCACACAGGCGTTTCATGAACCGCGGGTGACGCAAAGCGCCATGGACCACTGAAATGACACCCCCCGACCGCGCGATACGGGCGCGCTGCGGCGTTGCAAATGCTCGCGATGCCACCCGGTATCGCTGCGCTTTGCGCCTTGTATCGCATCCCGTCTCGCACGGCCAGGGGGTGCCATTCCACTGACGCAGTGAACTAGCCAGGGTGGCCCGCACGCCCGGCGTAAGCTCCGGGGCTTCATTTCGGGACAGACGAGTCATGGCACGGACAAGCATCAGGCCACTGGAAGCCTCCGACTTCGACGCGTGGTTGCCGCTTTGGCGCGGCTACCAGGCCTTCTACAAGACCGACATACCCATCGAGACGACGCATGCCACCTGGGCACGCTTCCTCGACCCGGCCGAGCCTGTGTTCGGGGCGCTGGCGATCGTCGACGATCGTGCCGTGGGGATGGTCCACTGGATCATGCATCGGTCCTGCTGGACGGTGGGCGACTACTGCTACTTGCAAGACCTCTTCGTGAACCCTGCTGTGCGCGGGCATGGTGCTGGCCGTAAGCTGATCGAGCACGTCTACACCCAGGCCAGGGAAGCAGGGTGCTCGCGTGTCTGGTGGCTGACCCACGAGACCAACACCGACGCGATGCTGCTCTATGACCGGATCGCCGACCGCTCCGGGTTCGTGCAGTACCGAAAGTTGCTCGGCTGACGCTGGCAGGTCCGTCCGCCCTTGAATTGCGCTTGCTACTCGCTGTCCGTCCTCACCAGAGGCGAGCCCCAGTCGATTCGCTGCTTGGCCGGCGTCGACGGCGCCGATGAGGAGTCGGAGCGGATCACGTCATCGTCATCGGTCGTCTTGACTGGCGGGCGTTCGTCCTCGGGCTGGCCGAGGTCGATCTTGATCTCGCCCATGTTCGTCTCGATGTCGGATGCCTTGGCGGCTTCGGCCGCGTCGCTGGCATAGATGTAGGAACGAAACACGTTCAGCGTCAGGTACTGGTTGATGATGCCGGCGATGTCCTCGTCGAGCTTCACGAGGGCTTGCAGGTAGCGCGACTGCGAGACAGCCCCGTGCAACTCGTCGTAGCCTTTCTGCACCCTTGCGCCCCAGGGCAGGGAGGGGTTGGCGAGGACATCGGCTTCTGGAAGGGGCGGGTCCACCAGGCCGGCTCGCTTTTCCGCGTCTTGCAAGGGCGCACACATTTCCAGCGCCTTCTCCAGCACCAGCGAGACTGCCGTGCCGGCGTAGCGACCGCCGAAGGCAGCCGCAAGCGTCACCAGGCTGCCTGCGTTGCCCGTCAAGGCCTGCATCAATGCCGACCCCAGGTTGACGTGGCCGGCCAGGTTGAGCAGCGCGCGCAAGGTCTTGGTGATCGGCAGCGTGTCGCCGAGGCCAGTGCCCAGGGCCGCTCCGCCCGCCACGATGGCCGTGCCGAGCCCGATGCCTCCTGTCATCTGCGACAGGATCAAGGCCTGGGCAATGCCCGCCAGGCCCTTGCTGACCAGGCGCAGGTTGGCGCATGTCTGCGGGTCGGACACCGTGCGCAGGAAGATCTGGTTCAGCGAGCTTTCGATCACTGTGGCGCAGGCATTCGACGCAAAGGCGGCGGCAAGCTTGGGCCCCAGGCCGAGCCCCTTGTCGAACAGGAGCTTGACGATATCGTCAGCGCAACGCTCGCGCAGTTCGGTTCGCATCGACTCGGGCGAGGTGAGCTGCTGGAGCTCGCACAGGTCGAGCTTGCCGAACTGGGCAGGGACCTCGAAGACCCGGTAGTGGTACGCACCGCAGAATTCAATGCCAGGCACCATGACGCTTCCCGGGACGTCGCAGACGAAATGGCGCAGGTCTTCGTTCCCGTAGGCTTCTCCGTAGTTGTGGCTGAGTCCCAGGCTGTGGCCCGTTTCGTGAAAAAGAAAATAGTCCAGCACCGTCCGCGTGCTCCAGTTGACCTGGTGGCCATCCCAACGCTGCACGTTCTCGCAGGACGCCACGGGAAGCGTCGCGTCTGCGGAGGTGGAAGGCATGGATCCGTCGTCCACGGAATAGCGCAGCGGGATTCCCGCCTCGGCAAACTGCCGGTTCATGGTGTCGCAGGCGAGTCTCCAGGCATTCCATTGCTCGGGGTTTGGCGGCTTGCAAGTGATCGTCTCCTCGGTGTTGCTGAAGCCAGTCCAGCTGTTCCCCGGCACGATGGCAACCTCCAGCGGGCGGCCCGGGTTGTCGGCCACCGTGCGCTTGATGTGTTCGGCCAAAGGCATGAGTTCCCCGGGAAGGCCCGGGCGATTGAAATAGCCGAGCACCGCGTTTCGCAGGGATTCTTCTCGTGACAGCGGCGCCGGCGCCGGATCCGGGCCCTGGGCTTGTGGCTCTGGCGGGCGGGCAGTGACGGCAGGCTTGGGTGATAGCGGACTCATGCGTCGACCTCGTGGCTGGACATCATTCGCCCCTGGCCCGGTAGCGTGGCTCGCGGCGTCGGTGCATCCCGCTTGATGCGGCTGCTTCTGCTGGGTAACGGCACGCACAGTGCGGTTCGACAGGAAAGCGCAGCGGCCGTGGTGAATTGCGCGACTTGCCGCTGAAGAAGGATGGAGCGGCTCAGCCCGGATGCTCGGCAAGAGGCGTCAGCACCTCGGCTGCACTGGCCATGAGCCTAGTAAGTCCGCCCGCCCTTGAACTGCGCGTGCGTCTTGCGGGAGGTGAGCGCACCCGCCTTGGCCATCGCCGCGAACGAACTCCCCGCATGCGCATGGCAGATCGCGATGCCCAGCGCATCGGCCGCATCCTTGCCCGGGCAGGCCGGCAGCTTGAGCAGCCGCCGCACCATCTCCTGCACCTGCTCCTTGCGCGGCCAGGCCATGGCCCGCAATGGCCTTCTTCATCTGCAGCGCCGTGTATTCGTTGACCGCCAGCCCGCAGCTCACCAGCCCGCGAGCGCCGCGCCGCGTGCCTGCCCGAGCAGCAGGGTCGACTGCGGATTGACGTTGACGAACACGATCTCGACCGAGGCCACCGTCGGCTCGTAGCGCCGCACGACCTCCTGCACACCGTCGAAGATGATCTTCAGGCGCGCCGGCAGGTCGCCCTGTGCCGCGCCGCTGGTCTTGATGGTGCCGCTGGCCACGTAGTGCAGCTGGGCGCCCGTCGACGTCCACGATGCCGAAGCCCGTGGTCTGCAGGCCGGGGTCGATGCCGAGTATACGCATGCATGCTCATCGCTCACGAGGCCCGAAGAATACCAGCGCACCGAGTGGAAGAACACCGGTGCCGCGAAGCTCAGCGCACCCACGCGGTCGAGCAGGCCGACCGCGCCGGTGACGGGATGGCCTTCGTCAGGGCGCCATGTCGCTGGACGCCGCGCGTCGCGCTTGAGCGCCTTCATCACGAAGTGCCCGAACATGCCTGCGGACGCATGCGATGGCAGCCATCGCCAAGGCCTGCCCCGCCTTGAAAGGCGTGATCCAGTAGAAGAGCGTGCCGACGAGGCTTCCGGCCAGCATGCCGGCGAGGAAGGTGCGCCAGGTGAACAGGTGCTGATCGTCGGCGCCACCGGCGTGTAGCGGCGATGCGGGCGCCACATAGGACTGGACCACCATGCAGGACTGCACCACGAAGACCAGGAAGAACACCAGGAAGGCGCCGCGGCCCTCGTACCTCGGAAACTCGAGCAGCAGCAGGGCAGGCGCATGGCTCAGGCCATAGACGCAGACCATGATGCCCCACTGCATCTTGGCATTGCGCTCCAGGAATCGCTCCGGGTCGTCGGCCAGCGCGCTCACCACCGGCATGGCGAAGAACACGTAGACCGGAATGAAGACCGAGAACAGGTCGAAGCGGCGCGTGCCCACCAGGACGAATTGCAGCGGCAGCACCACGAAGAAGGCCAGCAGCAGGCTGCGATGGTCGCCGCGGCGCGTATGGCTCAGGGTGATGAACTCCCGCAGCGCGAAGAAGGAGACGACGCCGAACAGCAGCACGGAGACGAAGGTGCCGGCGATCCACGCCACCCAGAACACCGAGACCATCGACCCACGAATCGCGCAGCAACTGCTTCACGTAGGTGACGCGGGCTTCCTGTTCTTCGGTCTGTGCCCTGAGCGCTCATCGACGTGGAGATGGCCGAAGCGATTGCGACCAGCACGCCAAAGACGATGAGGAACAGCAGGCCGATCTGCTCGCCGGCGCTGCAGGCCGCGCAGGGTGCTGCAGATCGGCATCAGGCAGGCCCCCCGGGCCGGCGCAGGGCGATCACGGCGGCGCGGGCCCGTTCGAGGAACTGGCGCTTTTCCTCACCGGCTTGCAATTGCATCGGTGCGCCGAAGGTGACCGAGCACAGCATGGGCACGGGCACGACCTCGCCCTTGGGCATCACACGCTGCACGTTGTCGATCCACGCTGGTATCAGTTGCACCTCGGGGAACTGCTCGGCCAGGTGATAGAGGCCGGACTTGAAGGGCTGCGGCTCGTCGAGGTTGCTGCGCGTGCCCTCGGGGAAGATCACCAGCGAGTCGCCGTGGGAGAGCGCCTCGACCAGCGGCTGCAGCGGGTCCTGCTCCTCCGTGCGCTGGCGGTTGACGTAGACCGCATTGAATACTTCGCTGGTCAGCCAGTGCTTGAAGCGGCTGGCGGTCCAGTAGTCCTTCGCGGCGATGGGGCGGGTCTGCGAGCGCAGGTCGCGCGGCAGGGCGCACCAGATCATCACCCAGTCGAGATGGCTCTGGTGGTTGGCGAAGTAGATGCGTTGCTCGGCCTTGGGGGGCTGCCGTACCAGTGGCCCTGCGCGCCGGTGATGAGGCGGGCGACGAAGGCGAGCAGCAAGCCGGTGGCGGGAGCCAGATTCATGGGCAGGGATGGTAACTGGCCACGTCTCTTCCGATGGCAACTCATTGAGCTGAAGGCGGCCGTCGGAATGGCAGCACCCCATCGCGCGGCGCATAGGCCGATGCGCTGCTTGACATGCAGGTGTTTGCCTGCATATTATTCCCTCACGCACGAACGCAACGGATGGACGCTGACAAGGTTTTCAAGGCGCTGGGCGACCCGACACGCAGAAAGCTGCTCGACCTGCTGTACGAGAGGAACGGGCAGACGCTGGGCCAGCTCTGCGAGCAACTGGACATGGCGCGGCAATCGGCTACGCAGCACATCGGGATCCTGGAGGCGGCCAATCTGGTGAGCACGGTGTGGCGTGGCCGAGAGAAGCTGCATTTCATCAACCCGGTGCCGCTGCACGAGGTCTACGAGCGGTGGGTGCGGAAATTCGAACGCCAGCGGCTCAGCCTGCTGCACGACCTGAAGAAGGAACTCGAAGGAGAGTAACAATGAGCAAAGAGAAGACGAGCTTCGTTTACGTGACCTACATCCGCTCGACGCCGGAAAAGGTGTTCGAGGCCATCACGAAGCCGGAGATCGCGCGGCGCTACTGGGGCCACGAGAACGTCTCCGACTGGAAGCCCGGATCGACCTGGGAGCACGTGCGCGCCAACGAGCAGCGCACGGTCGAGCTGGTCGGCAAGGTGGTCGAGGTCTCGCCGCCGACGCGCCTGGTCATCACGTGGGCGAACGCCTCGCAGGCCGCCGATCCGGCCAGCTACAGCCGCGTGAGCTTCGACGTCGCGGCGTACGAGGAGATGGTGCGGCTGACCGTCACCCACGACGAACTCGAGGCCGGCAGCGGGATGGCCAAGGGCATCCAGCAGGGCTGGCCGATCGTTCTTTCCAGCCTGAAGTCCCTGCTCGAAACGGGGCAGGGCATCGACGTTTTCGCCAAGCCGAAGGCGGCCTGAATCGGGAGTCTTTGATGACCCAGCCCTACACGGGCGGATGCGCGTGCGGCGCGATCCGCTACGCGACCAAGCACGCGCCCGTCTTCCAGAACCACTGCCAGTGCCGCGACTGCCAGCGGCGAAGCGGCACCGGGCACGGCTCCTACCTGACGTTTCCCGCGCGGGCCGAGATGGCGATCACCGGCGAGGCGACGCACTGGGAGGTCGCGGGCGACAGCGGCAACGTGAAGGTCCACGCCTTCTGCCCGGTCTGCGGAGCGCCGATCTTCCTGCGTTTTGCCGCGATGCCGGAGCTGATCGCGGTCCATGCGGGCAGCCTGGACGAGCCGGGCCGCTTCGCGCCGCAGGTGCTCACCTACAGCGTCGGTGGGCTGGCGTGGGACGCCATCGATCCCTCGTTGCAGGCATTCGAGCGGATGCCGCCCGCCTAGTCTCGGCAGTCTCCTCATCAGCGAGTGAGGCTTCAGGCATTGGCGCCGGCGCCGAGGTGCGAGACAGCGCTCAGACCTCGGTCATCTCGAAATTGCTCTTGCCGAAACCGCAGTCCGGGCAGACCCAATCGTCCGGCACATCGGCCCAGCGCGTCCCGGGTGCGATGCCTTCGTCGGGCCATCCGTCCCGCTCGCTGTAGACGAGGCCACAGATCACGCACATCCAGGTCTTGAACTCAGCTGCGACTGCACCCTTCGGCGGCACGGTGGATGACGTTGGCAAGTCAGTACTGATGCTCATGGCGAAACCCCGGAAACAAGGCTTGCCGTCATCTGAGATCAGACCTGGCATGAAGTGGACATAGGCCACGACGGTATTCAACAGGGGACCGGCTGCCAACGAAGTGGCCGACCTTGTACTTGACCATGAGAGCTTCCGATCTCAAAACTGGTGTGGAGACTGTCCTGGCTGCAGCTTCGGCAGTGCTCGGACGAGGAAACTCATAGTGAGAACAACACGCGCATCCAGCATCTCCCGAAAGGACTACGGATGGATCGCGAGGAGCTAGTGCCGGAAGTGCCGCACGCCGGTCAACACCATCGCAATGCCGCGCTCGTCGGCCGCCGCGATCACTTCATCGTCGCGCACGCTGCCGCCCGGCTGGATCACGCAGGTCGCGCCCGCATCGCACCACCACGTCCAGCCCATCGCGGAACGGGAAGAAGGCGTCGCTGGCCACCGCCGAGCCCTGCAGCGTGAGCCCGGCGTTCTCCGCCTTGATGCTGGCGATGCGCGCCGAGTCGATGCGGCTCATCTGGCCGGCGCCGACGCCCAGCGTCATGCCGCCGCCGCAGAACACGATGGCGTTGGACTTGACGTACTTGGCGACCTTCCAGGCGAAGAGCAGGTCTTGCAACTGCTCGGGCGTCGGCTGCTTGCGCGTCACTACCTTGAGCTCGGACAAGGTCACCTCGCGGTTGTCGGCGGTCTGCAGCAGCAGGCCCGAGCCGACGCGCTTGGCGTCCATCGCGTTGCGGCCCTGCTCCCAGTCGGTCGCGCCGCCGGGCGGCAGGGCGATCTCGAGCAGGCGGGCGTTGGCCTTGGCCGCGAATACTTCGCAGCGCTTCATCGCTGAAGGCCGGGGCCATCAGCACTTCCACGAATTGCTTGGCGACCAGCTGCGCCGCGGCCTGGTCGACCGGGCGGTTGAAGGCGATGATGCCGCCGAAGGCCGAGGTCGGGTCGGTCTTGAAGGCCTTGGCATAGGCCTCGGCCGCATCGGCGCCGAGCGCCACGCCGCAGGGGTTGGCGTGCTTGACGATCACGCAGGCCGGCGTCGTCGAAGCGACTTCACGCACTCCCACGCCGCATCGGCGTCGGCGATGTTGTTGTACGAGAGCTCCTTGCCCTGCAGCTGCCTGGCCGTCACCAGCGAGCCGGGGGCCGGGTAGAGGTCGCGGTAGAACGCGGCCTGCTGGTGCGGGTTCTCGCCGTAGCGCAGGTCCTGCACCTTCACGAAGCGGCCGTTGCTCTGCGCCGGGAAGATGCTGCGGCTGCCGTCGGCCTGCAGCGAGGAGAGATAGTCGCTGATGGCCGCGTCGTAGTTGCTGATGCGGTTGAAGGCGGCCACTGCGAGCTGGAAGCGGGCTGGCATCGCCGAGCTTGCCGTCGCGCTTGAGTTCATCGATGGCGCCGGCGTACTGCGACGCGTCGGTCAGGACGGCCACGTCCTTCCAGTTCTTGGCCGCAGAGCGCACCATGGCCGGCCCGCCGATGTCGATGTTCTCGATCGCGTCTTCGAGCGTGCAGCCCGGCTTGGCGACGGTGGCTTCGAAGGGATAGAGGTTGACGACCAGCAGGTCGATGGTGCCGATGCCGTGCTCCTCGAGTGCGGCCATGTGCTCGGGCAGGTCGCGGCGCGCCAGCAGGCCGCCATGCACGCGCGGGTGCAGGGTCTTCACGCGGCCGTCGAGCATCTCGGGAAAGCCGGTGAGCTCGGCCACTTCGCTGACGGCCAGGCCCTGCTCGGCGAGCAGCTTGGCGGTGCCGCCGGTGGAGACGAGCTTCACGCCCAGCGCGGCGAGCTGCCTGGGCGAATTCGACGATGCCGGTCTTGTCGGAGACGGAGATCAATGCGGTGAGTTGCTTGCTGGACATGGGTTCACTTCGTTAGCTTGTGTTCGAGCAGCTTGCTTGCGCAGCGTGTTGCGGTTGATGCCCAGCCATTCGGCCGCGCGCGACTGGTTGCCGTCGGCGTGCTGCCATCACCACTTCGAGCAGCGGCTTCTCGACGACGGAGATGATCATTTCGTACATGGAATGCGGCTCTGTCGCCTCGCAGGTCCTTGAAGTAGGCCTCCAGGCTGGAGCGTATGCACTCCTCGATGTGTTTTTTGCTCATGCGGCCTCTTCTTGCAGGTGGTGTCCCTCGGCTTCGTCGGTGCATGCCGGTACATCGGGCAGGCGATCGAAGCGTGTGGCCAGTTCGTTGAAATAGTCGTCGACGGCGGCAAGCTGTGCCTCGCAACTTTCGAGCCGGTTCATCTCGGCGCGGAAGGCCTCGCCTTCTGGCAGCCCGCGCACATACCAGCCGATGTGCTTGCGCGCGGTGCGCACGCCGCTCCATTCGCCGTACAGCTCGTAGTGGTCGTGCAGGTGATCGACCAGCCATTGGTGCACCTCGGTCACGTGCGGCGACTCGAGGTGGGCGCCGGTGGCGAGGAAGTGCTCGATCTCGCGAAAGATCCACGGCCGGCCCTGCGCCGCACGGCCGACCATCAGGGCATCGGCGCCGGTGGCGCGCAGGACTTCCTGCGCCTTCTCGGGCGAGGTGATGTCGCCATTGGCCACCACCGGCACGCGCACCGCGGCCTTCACGGCGGCGATCGTGTCGTACTCGGCCTGGCCCTTGTAGCCCTGCTCGCGGGTGCGGCCGTGCACGGTCAGCATCGCAATGCCGGCCTGTTCGGCCGCGCGCGCGATGGAGACGGCGTTCTTGTCCTGCTGGCACCAGCCGGTGCGCATCTTGAGCGTGACCGGCACCTTGTGCGGCTCGCAGGCCGTGACGACAGCCTCGACGATGCGCAGCGCGAGCGACTCGTCCTGCATCAGCGCCGAGCCTGCCCACTTGTTGCACACCTTCTTGGCCGGGCAGCCCATGTTGATGTCGATGATCTGCGCGCCGCGATCGATGTTGTAGGCCGCGGCCTCGGCCATCATGATCGGCTCGGTGCCGGCGATCTGCACCGCGATCGGCTCCACTTCGCCGTCGTGATTGGCGCGTCGCGAGGTCTTGAGGCTGGTCCACAGCTCCTTGCGCGAGGTGACCATCTCGCTGACCGCATAGCCCGCGCCCAGGCGCTTGCACAGCTTGCGGAACGGCCGGTCCGTCACCCCGGCCATCGGGGCGACGAAGAGAGGGTTCGCCAATTCGAACTGGCCGATGCGCATTGGGGGAAAGGCAGGTGTGCTGAAAAAGGAGGCAGAGTATAGCCCTTCCCACCGGCGCGAAATTAGCGTTGCCGAGAGGGGTGTTGCAGCGGGCGGCTGCCCATAATCGCCCCACATGGAGGCTTGGCTGCATCAGATGCTCGAGTGGCTCGCGCTGCCGAAATTCGGCCTGAGCACGGTATTCGTTGTCGCACTGATCTCGGCCACCATCCTGCCGATGGGCTCGGAGCCTGCGGTCTTCGGGCTCATCAAGCTCAATCCCGAGCTGTTCTGGCCAGCCATCCTGGTCGCCACCGCGGGCAACACCGTGGGCGGGGCGATCACATGGTGGATGGGCCTGGGCGCGCACGCGGCCTTCGACCATCTCACGCACCATGAGCATCCGGCCAAGGCCAAGGCGCTCGTGTGGCTGCAGCGCTTCGGTCCGCCCGCCTGCCTGATGTCGTGGCTGCCGGTGATAGGCGACCCGCTGTGCGGCGTGGCCGGGTGGCTCAAGCTGCCGTTCTGGCCTTGCGTGGTCTACATGGCGATCGGCAAGTTCTTTCGCTACCTGGTGATGACGGCGGCCTTGCTGTGGGCGTTTCCGGGGACGGTAGTGGTGTGAAGGAGGCGCTGCGGACAGCTCGCCTGCGGCGCGGCTGGGCAACGACCGGGTGGTGGCTCAGATGCGGTGGTCGTAGACGAAGCGCCTCACCTTGGTGGCCGTGATGCGCTTGGCGTCCGGATGGGCCGGATTGATCAGCACGTTGTCTTCCTCGACGATGATGACCGAGGGCACGGCCAGCAATGCGGTCCGCACTGCGCCCAGCCAGGCTGAACCCGCGGCGCGCGACACCAGTCCTTCCGGAATGGCATCCCAGCCCGTCGCCGGAGGCCGAGGCAAGGTCTCGCGCGCGGCCCACACGTCTTCGGGCACGTCGACTGCGCACAAGGTAGCGATTCCAAGGCAGCCTGGCTCCCTTGCCGAAGTGCGCGCGCGTCTCCCAGGCCGCCAGCGAGATCGACGTGGCCGCATAGGTGACGTGCTCGCCAGCGTGATTCCAGCGAGCGCCCTTGTGGGCTGCCCCCTTGCCCGCCATGTCCTCGGCCGTCCACAGCGGCGTGTCCGCCGTGATGCGCCACAGGCTGACCGTCATGCAGGCAACCCGCCCCGCATGCGCTCGAGCACTTGCTCGACGGCGCGTTGCCCCTCCGGGTTGCGCAGCATCTCCGCGGGCGTCTTGCCGCCCAGATCCGGAAGTGGCTCGCGCATCCACTGCGCCAGCCAGGCATCGAGGTCGAAGTCCTTCAGCTGCTCGGGATCGCCACTCTCCTCGAGCAGCCGGCGCAGCGTGGCTGCCACGCGCAGAAAACCCATGACCCGATGCCCAGCCACATCGGGCAGGGGCTCGTTGGCCTCTTCCTTTCGGCGGAAGGTCGTCTGCGATACGCCGATGATGTCCATGACACTGGTGACAGCTTCTCCGGTGGCACCGGCGATGACGTTCACCAGGTAGGTCGGCACCCCTGCCTCGACCGCATCGAACAGGGTCACCCCGGGCGACGCGATGATGCGGTCCACGAGTTCGTCGAACGCGCGTCGCCAGTCCTTGGCGCTCGCGTTTTGTCGCTTGATCTGCACGACCCAGAGAGTTCGCGGGTCGCCGGGGCTGGTGCGAGCAGCAGGCACGCCCGCGCGACTTCTTCGATGATGGGTCGCGTGTTCGGCAGCAGGGCTCATGGGCTATTCATTTGGAGGGTGATGAACAACCAAATGGTAGCAGCAAGAGGCTCGCCTGGCCTGCACATCCTCACGCCGATGTCTTCTTGCCGGCGATGTCCCTGAGCAGCGCCAGCAGCTCGATCGGCAGCGGGAACACGATGGTCGATGACTTGTCCCCCGCGATCGAGCCGAGCGTCTGCATGTAGCGCAGCTGCATCGCGCCCGGCTCGCGCCCGAGCATCGCGGCCGCCTGCATCAGCTTCTCCGAAGCCTGCAGCTCGCCCTCGGCATGGATCACCTTGGCCCGCCGCTCGCGCTCGGCCTCGGCCTGCCGGGCGATCGCGCGCATCATCGATTCGTTCAGGTCCACATGCTTGATCTCGACATTGGCGACCTTGATGCCCCAGGCGTCGGTCTGCGCGTCGAGCACCTGCTGGATGTCGATGTTGAGACGTTCGCGCTCGGCCAGCATCTCGTCGAGCTCGTGCTTGCCGAGCACCGCGCGCAGCGTGGTCTGCGCGAGCTGGCTGGTGGCGACGAGGAAGTTCTCGACCTGGATGATGGCCTTCTGCGGATCGATCACGCGAAAGTAGAGCACCGCGTTGACCTGCACCGAGACGTTGTCGCGCGAGATGACGTCCTGCTTGGGCACGTCGAGCACCACGGTGCGAAGGTCGACGCGCACCATCTGCTGCACGACCGGGATGATGATCACGAGCCCCGGCCCCTTGACCTTCCAGAAGCGTCCGAGCTGGAACACCACGCCGCGCTCGTACTCGCGCAGGATGCGCAGCGACGCCACCAGCAGGACGATCAGCAGCAGGGGCAGCAGCACCGCCGCTCCCAGGGATCCGAAGTCGAGCAGCATGATGTCCAGCCTCCCGTATTGGGGTTGTCAGATCCTGTCGCCCGATCCCGGCACGGGCGCGACCTCCAGGGTGAGATCGCGGCGCGAGATCACGCGTACTTTCTGTCCGGGCGCCAGGGCCTGCTCGGAGGTGGCGCGCCAGCGTTCGCCGCCCAGCTCGACCCACAGGCCCGCGACGCCGGGGGTCTCCAGCACCCTGGCCGTGTGCCCGATCAGCGTGCCGTCGCCGCTCACCACCGCGCGTCGCCGCGCACGCAAGGCCATGCCGGCCAGGCCGATGATGAAGACCGCGCTCGTGACGGCCATGCCGGCGATGAGCCCGATCGGTATGCCGTAGCCCGGCAGCTCGGTGTCGATCAGGATCACCGCGCCGATCACGAACGAGGCGATGCCGCCCAGGCCCAGGATGCCGAAGCTCGGCAGGAAGGCCTCGCTCACCATGAACGCAATGCCCAGCGTGATGAGCGCGAGCCCCGCATAGTTGACCGGCAGCAGTTGCAGCGCATAGAGCCCGAGCAGCAGGCAGATGCCGCCGAGCACGCCGGGCACCACCGCGCCGGGGCTGGAGAACTCGAAGAAGAGGCCGTAGACGCCGATCATCATCAGGATCAGCGCCACGCTCGGATCGGTGATGACCGCGAGGATGTTGTGGCGCCAGTCGGTCTCGTGCCGGACGATGGTCGCGCCGGCGGTCTTGAGCGTGCGCGGCTGGTCGTGCACCTTGATCGTCTTGCCGTCGAGCTGCTTGAGCAGGTCGTCCAGGTCGGTGGCGACGTATTCGATCACCTTGGCCTGGAGGGCTTCCTGCGCGGGCAGGCTGGCGGCTTCGCGCACCGCCTTCTCGGCCCACTCCACATTGCGGCCCCGCATCTGCGCGAGGGAGCGGATGTAGGCGACGGCGTCGCTGACCTGCTTGCGGCTGGAGATCGATCCGGTGGCGGGCTCAGGCTCAGAGGCTGCGGAGGCGCCTGAAGGGGGCCGCGATGGCGGCGCGGGCGACTGGCTCGGGCGGGCCGCCGATGGCGACCGGCGTGGCCGCTCCCAGGTTGGTGCCGGGCGCCATCGCCGCGACATGGCTGGCATAGAGGATGTAGGTGCCTGCGCTTGCCGCGCGCGCGCCGCTCGGGCCCGACGAAGCTCGCCACCGGCACCGGCGAGGCCAGGATGGCGCGGATGATGCGCCGCATCGAAGGGTCGAGCCCGCCGGGGGTGTCCATCTGCAGCACCACCAGTTGCGCGCCGTCGCGCTCGGCGCGCTTGAGGGCGCGGCTCACATGGTCTGCGCTGGCCGGGCCGATGGCGCCTTCGATCGAGACCACCGCGACATGTCCCTGGCGGGTGGCCTGTTCCTGGGCGGGCGGCTGGGCGCTCGGCGCCTGGGCGCATGCGGCCGTGGCAGCAAGCCCGAGGGCCAGGGCTGTCGACAAGGCGCTTCCCACCCGTCGGAGCACGGAGGCGGTGATGGACAGGAGTGCTGCGCTCATCCTGGGTCCCTGATGCCGGCGCGTGCCGGCTGTTCGAGGCTATCTTGATGGATGGGCCCAGCTGGAGACGAGGTTTCCTGGCGATAGTCGTCAGTCGAACAGGGTGATGCCGGGCGAGAAGCGATCGACCGCGTCGGTGATCAGGCCGTCGATGCCGGCGCCGATGAGTCGATCGGCCTCGACGGAGTCGTTGACGGTGTAGGCCAGTGCCCGCATGCCGTCGGCATGGATCGCGTCGATGGCGGCGGCGTCGAGCATCGAGAAGTGGGTGATGACGGCGACGCAGTCCAGCGCCCGGGCTTCTTGGGCCCATCCGTCGCGCCACTTGTCGAGCAGCAGGCCGCGCGGCAGTTGGGGCTCTGCCTGCCGGGCGCTCCTCAGGGCATCGGCCGAGAAGGAGCTGAGCAGCGGCGGCGCCGCCACCGGGTAGCGGCTCGCGCTCCACAGTTCGGCGCAGCGCGTCGCCACCGCGTGGCCGGTGGCTGCTTCAGTGCCCGGCGTAGGCTTGATTTCCACATTGAGCAGGAAGCCGTTGCGCAGCACATGACGCACGATGCCCTCGAGCGTCGGCAGCGGCTCGCCGGCATGGAGCCGGCCGTGCCAGCTGCCCGCGTCCAGCCGCGACAACTCGGCCCAGGAGTGGTCGCCCGCGAGGCCGTGGCCATCGGTGGTGCGCTCGAGCGTGGCGTCGTGCAGCAGGAAAGGCTGGCCGTCGGCACTGAGCTTGACGTCGCACTCGAACATGCGATAGCCGAACCCGGCGCCGTGGCGAAACGCGGCCAGCGTGTTCTCGGGCGCCAGCCGGCCGGCGCCGCGGTGGGCGATCCACAAGGGGTAGGGCCAGGTCGAGGCGATCATCAGCGTGGAGCGTCGTCTTGCGGGCCGAGCGCCGGGCCGCTCCCAAGCCGGGCCTGCGTGACGGGATCGAACCAGTGCAGCTTGTGGGCAAGCGGCTGCACGAACAGGAGCTGGCCCACCTGGGGCCGCAGGGTCGCGTCGTCAGTGCGGATAACGAGGCTCGCCCTACCCAGCCGGGCGTAGACCAGGCGTTCTGCGCCCAGCACTTCGACCATGTCCACCGTGACCGGCCAGCCGGTGTCGCCGATGGCCAGGTGCTCGGGGCGGATGCCGAGGATCGCGGCGGGGCCGTTGTCGGGCGTGGTGCCGGTGGCCAGTTCGATGCCACCGACGGCGAAGCGCCCCGGCGCAGCGATGCGCCCTTCGAGCAGGTTCATCGGGGGCGAGCCGATGAAGCCTGCCACGAAGGTGGTGGCGGGCCGGGTGTAGACCTCGTCGGGCGTGCCGATCTGCTCCATGCGGCCGGCGTTCATCACGATCATGCGCTGCGCGAGCGTCATCGCCTCGACCTGGTCGTGCGTGACGAAGAGCGAGGTGATGCCGAGCTCGCGGTGCAGCTTCTGGATCTCGAGGCGCGTCTGCACGCGCAGCTTGGCGTCGAGGTTGGAGAGCGGCTCGTCGAACAGGAACACCTGGGGCTCGCGCACGATGGCGCGGCCCATCGCGACACGCTGGCGCTGTCCGCCGGAGAGCTGTCGCGGCTTGCGATCGAGCAGGTGCGAGAGTTCGAGGATGCCGGCCGCCTTGTTGACGCGATGCTGGATCTCCGGCTTGGGCAGGCCCTTGATCTTCAGGCCGTAGGCCATGTTGTCGTACACGCTCATGTGGGGGTAGAGCGCATAGTTCTGGAACACCATCGCGATGTCGCGCTCGGAGGGTTCGAGGTCGTTGACCACGCGGGCGCCGATCGCGATCTGGCCGTCGCTGATCTCCTCGAGGCCGGCCACCATGCGCAGCAGCGTGGACTTGCCGCAGCCCGAGGGCCCGACGATGACGATGAATTCGCCGTCGGCGATCTCGGCGTCGACGCCGTGGATCACCTGGTTGGCGCGGGGGCCGTGGCCGTAGCGCTTGACGACCTGGCGCAATGAAATCGATGCCATGGTTGGTGGTTTGCCTATTTCTCGGTATCGACCAGGCCCTTGACGAACCACTTCTGCATCAGCATCACGACGATGGCCGGCGGCAGCATGGCGAGGATGGCGGTGGCCATGATGAGGTTCCAGTCGTTGGCGGCGTCGCCGCCGGCGATCATGCGCTTGATGCCGATCACGACGGGGTACATGTCTTCGCTGGTGGTCACGAGCAGCGGCCAGAGGTACTGGTTCCAGCCGTAGATGAACTGGATGACGAACAGCGCCGCGATGGAGGTCGAGGACATCGGCACCAGGATGTCCTTGAAGAAGCGCATCGGGCCGGCGCCGTCGACCCGCGCCGCTTCGACCAGCTCGTCGGGCACGGTCAGGAAAAATTGGCGGAACAGGAAGGTCGCGGTGGCCGATGCGATCAGCGGCACGGTGAGGCCGGCGTAGGTGTTGAGCAGCCCCAAGTCGGCCACGACCTTGTAGGTGGGGCCGATGCGCACCTCGACCGGCAGCATCAGCGTGACGAAGATGGCCCAGAAGCACAAGCCGCGCAGCGGAAAACGGAAGTACACCAGCGCGAAGGCCGAGAGCAGCGAGATGGCGATCTTGCCGAAGGTGATGACCAGGGCGGTGATGAGGCTCACCATCATCATGCGGCCCACCGGTGCGGCGGAGCCTCCCCTCGAGTGCCCGCCGGTGAGCGCGGTGAGGTAGTTCTCGACCATGTGGCTGCCGGGCAGCAGCGGCATGGGCGCCTGCTGGATCTCCTGCGCCGTGTGGGTGGATGCCACGAAGGTCAGGTAGACCGGAAAGGCCACGATCAGCACGCCGAGCAGCAGCACGGAGTGGGCGAGGATGCCCAGGGTGGGGCGGCGTTCGACGATCGCCATGTCAGTGCCCGCCCGGCCGCCCGAAGGGCACTGCTCCCCTTGGGGGGCGCGAACGAAGTGAGCTGGGGGCCGTCATGTCAGTATTGGACTTTCTTCTCGACGTAGCGGAACTGGACCACCGTCAGCGCGATGACGATCACCATCAGCACCACCGACTGCGCGGCCGACCCGCAGAGGTCCAGTGCCTTGAAGCCGTCGTAGTAGACCTTGTAGACGAGGATGGCGGTGTCCTTGCCCGGGCCGCCCTGGGTCGACGCATCGACGATCGCGAAGGTGTCGAAGAAGGCGTAGACGATATTGATGACGAGCAGGAAGAAGGTGGTCGGCGACAGCAGCGGGAACTGGATGCTCCAGAAGCGCCGCCATGGCCGCGCCCCGTCGATCGCGGCGGCTTCGATCAGCGAGTTCGGGATCGACTGCAAGCCTGCCAGGAAGAACAGGAAGTTGTAGGAGATCTGCTTCCACACCGCCGCCATCACGATGAGTGTCATCGCGTGGTTGCTATTGAGCAGGTGGTTCCATTCGAAGCCCGCCTCTCGCAGGACATAGGCCACCACCCCGATGGTCGGCGCGAACATGAAAAGCCACAGCACGCCCGCCACCGCGGGTGCGACGGCATAGGGCCAGATCAGCAGCGTCTTGTAGACCGCTGCTCCCTTGATCACGCGATCCGCGAACACCGCGAGCATGAGCGAAATGCTGATCCGCAGCACCGCCACCAGGGCCGAGAAGACCGCCGTGGTCTTGAAGGACTCGAGATAGGACGCGTCGGCAAACAGGCGCTCGAAGTTCTCGAGCCCCACCCATTCGGTCGACATCCCGAAGGCATCCCCCTGCTGGAGCGACTGCACCAGCGCCTGGCTCGGCCGGCCAGAAGAAGAACACTGCGATGACGAGCAGCTGCGGCGCGAGCAGCACCCAAGGCAGCCACCGAGACCGAAACCTGACTCGTTTCTCCATGCGACAAGGACTGTGTGAGCCCAGATAGCGCCCCCTCCCGGAGGGGGCAGGGGGAGCGGTGACATACGCGCCGAGGGCAAGCAAGGGCTTTCAGCCCTTGCTTGCCTTCTCGAACCTTTCGAGCTGTTCGTTGCCGCGCTTGACCGCCGCATCCAGCGCTTCCTTGGGCTGCTTCTTCCCACCCCACACCAGCTCGAGCTCCTCGTCGACGATGGTGCGGATCTGCACGAAGTTGCCGAGCCGGATGCCCCTCGACTTGTCGGTGGTCTTGCGAATCATCTGCGTCACCGCGACATCGGTGCCCGGGTTCTGCTTGTAGAAGCCCGACTTGTCGGTCAGCTCGTAGGCCGCCGTCGTGATGGGCAGGTAGCCAGTGCGCTTGTGGCTGGCCATCTGCACCTCCGGGTTGGACAGGAAGTTGAAGAAGTTGGCCACGCCCTTGTATTCCTCCTGCTTCTTGCCCGCCATCACCCACAGGCTGGCGCCGCCGATCACGGTGTTCTGCGGCGCGCCGGTGACGTCCGGGTAGTAGGGCAGGGGCGCGATGCCGTAGGCGAACTTCGCGTCGCGCGAGACGCGGGCATACAGGCCCGAGGAGCCGGTGAACATGGCGCATTCGCCGGCCGGGAAGGACGCGTCGGGCACGTTGCCGCGGCCCTTGTAGACGAACAGGCCCTGCTTGGCCATGTTGGCCAGGTTCTCGATGTGGCGCACATGCAGCGGCGAGTTGATCGCCAGGCGCGCGCCGGTGCCGCCGAAGCCGTTGTTCTGGGTGGCGAACAGGGTGTTGTGCCAGGCCGAGAAGCTCTCGAGCTGGGTCCAGCTGATCCAGCTCGTCGTGAACGGGCACTTGTGGCCGCTGGCCTTGAGCGCCGCCGCCGCCAGGGCGACTTCCGGCCAGGTCGAAGGGGCCTTGTTCGGGTCCAGGCCGGCGGCCTTGAAGGCGTCCTTGTTGTAGTAGAAGACCGTCGTCGAGCTGTTGAACGGGAAGCTCAGCATCTGGCCGTTGGGGGCTGTGTAGTAGCCTGCCACCGCCGAGATGTAGACCTTCGGGTCGAATTTGGCGCTGCCCTCCTTCATGACCTCGCCCACCGGCTTGATGGCGCCCTTGGAGGCCATCATCGTGGCGGTGCCGACCTCGAAAACCTGCAGGATGTGCGGTGCATTGCCGGCGCGGAAGGCGGCGATCGCGGCCGCCATCGACTCGTCGTAGGTGCCCTTGTAGGTGGCCACGACCTTGTATTCCTTCTGGCTTTCGTTGAATTGCTTGGCCAGGTCGTTGACCCATTCGCCCAGCGGGCCGGGCATTGCGTGCCACCACTGGATTTCGGTCTGGGCATGGGCCGCCGGGGCGCACAGCGCGAAGGCCAGCGCGGCGGCGGACAGTAGGTTGGCTTTCAGCTTCATGATGTCTCCGTGGAAGTGCTCGGCTCGGGCCGAGCCCGCGAGTCTGGTGACGCTTCGTGACAGGGGCGTTTCTGTCACGGATCGTTGTGCCATGGCAACCGGGTTAGCCCCCAGTCGATGCCCGAGTGCGATTTTTCGTGGCTCATTCTGTACAGAATCGAATGCGTGAACAGAATGGAAAAACGCTATGCCAGCCAGAGGCCGACATCGCGAGGCAGGGTCGCGACACCGCTGCGCGAGGCTCCGGCACACGTGAGCATTGCAGCCAGCGGATCACGCCTCCAAGACTATCCTCCGAGCTCATGCGAATTGCCTGAGCACCTTCGCGGCAGAGACGGAGCTCGACGCCTCAGGAAGCTGCCTGAGACTTGGCTACGAATCGCCATGCTGGCAGCCATGTCGACCGATGCCTGGCGATGCAGTCTTGCGAACGGGCGCTCAGGTCTGCGCCCTGGTCGCACACCTGCGGTGGAGGACACCTGCTTGTTGAACATGAGCACCATGGCCGCATCGCCGGCGCACTCAAGTCACTGGAAGCCGAACTGCTAGTGGCTGCGCACTGCCTGCTTGGGGGCGGCATGGCCATGGCCTTGCGTCATGGCGAATACCGAGAGTCGGTCGACATCGACCTTCCTCGTCTCCGACAGAGACGGTTACAGGCGGCTGCGTCAATTGCTGACCGGCACGCAAGGAGTCGGCTCGATCACGCGGCCGGGCCGGGCGCTGGAGCAGGTGCGCGAACTTCGCGCGGACCAGTACGGCCTTCGGACGATGCTCAAGGTCGAAGGCATCGAGATCAAGTTCGAGATCGTGCTGGAAGCCCGCATTGCGCTGGAGAACCCCGGGCCTGCCGATCACATCCACGGCGTCGCGACGCTCACCCCGCTCGACATGGCGGCCAGCAAATTGCTCGCTCTGTCCGACCGGTGGCGCGATGACGCGGTGTTCTCGCGCGACCTCATCGACCTGGCAATGATGGCTCCGCCCAGGAAGCTGCTGCGGCAGGCCATCGACAAGGCTCGGGGCGCCTATGGCGACAGCATCGAGTCGGACCTGGCAAAGGCCGTCGAGGACTTGCGCACCAGGCCCCACCGTCTCGACGACTGCATGCAGGCCATGCAGATGACCGGCGTGTCCAAGGCGATGCTTTGGTCCCGAATCAAGGGGCTCGCGCCGCAGGCCGGCATGCCGGCGGCACGCCGGCTCGTGACTCAAGTCGGAGCCCCCTGCGTGGCAGGGGGCAGGGGGAGCAGTGACGATTCACCCCTGCGGGGCCCAGGGCCCGGAGGCCCTGGGCCCCCTGCGGTACGATTCGCCTTTAAGCGCCTCTCGAACCCCACGCCCCCAGCGCCCGGAGCCCATGAACGCACCGCTCCCCATGAAGGACCTCGCCGACGCGGCGAACCAAGACACCGCCGCGCCCCGCCTGCGCGAGATTCCATATAACTACACCTCGTTCTCCGACCGCGAGATCTGCATTCGCCTGCTTGGCGCCCGCGCCTGGGAAGTGCTCAACCGCCTGCGCCAGGAACGCCGCACCGGACGCTCCGCGCGCATGCTCTATGAAGTGCTGGGCGACATCTGGGTGGTCCAGCGCAACCCCTACCTGCAGGACGACCTGCTCGACAACCCCAAGCGCCGCCACCTGCTGATCGAGGCGCTGCACCACCGCCTGGGCGAGATCGAGAAGCGGCGCACGCCCGACGTCGATGCGCCGCGCGACCTGCTGGTCGGCGAGCTGGTCGATGCGGCCCGCAAGGCGGTCGGCACCTTCGCGAGCCAGTTCGAGGCCATGGCCGACCTGCGCCGGAGCGTGACGCGCTCGCTGGGTCGCCACACCGCGCGCGACAACATCAAGTTCGACGGCCTGTCGCGCGTCTCCCACGTGACTGATGCGACCGACTGGCGCGTGGAATACCCCTTCGTCGTGCTGGTGCCCGACACTGAAGGCGAGATGGCCGCGCTGGTGAAGGACTGCATCGAGCTGGGGCTCACCATCATCCCGCGCGGAGGCGGCACCGGCTACACCGGCGGCGCCGTGCCGCTGACCTGGAAGAGCGTGGTGATCAACACCGAGAAGCTCGAGGCCATGACCGAGGTCGAGATGGTGGCGCTGCCCGGCGTCGATCATCCCGTGCCCACCATCTGGACCGAAGCGGGCGTGGTCACCCAGCGGGTGTCGGACGCCGCCGAGCGCGGTGGCTTCGTCTTCGCGGTGGACCCGACCTCGGCCGAGGCCTCCTGCGTGGGCGGCAACGTCGCGATGAATGCCGGCGGCAAGAAGGCCGTGCTCTGGGGCACCGCGCTCGACAACCTGGCCTCCTGGCGCATGGTGACGCCCCAGGCCACCTGGCTCGAGGTGGTGCGCCTGAACCACAACCTCGGCAAGATCCATGACGTCGAGGTCGCCAGCTTCGAGCTGCGTCACTACGAGGCCGACGGCAAGACCCTGGTGCGCACCGAGCGCCTCGACGTGCCCGGCCGCACTTTCCGCAAGGAAGGCCTGGGCAAGGACGTGACCGACAAGTTCCTTGCCGGCCTGCCCGGCGTGCAGAAGGAAGGCTGCGACGGCCTCATCACCAGCGCGCGCTGGGTGGTGCACCGCATGCCGGCGCACGTGCGCACCGTGTGCCTGGAGTTCTTCGGCAATGCCCGAGAGGCGGTGCCGAGCATCGTCGAGATCAAGGACTACATGTTCGCTCAGCACAAGAAGGGCGGAGTGGATGCGGAAGAACGGGGCCCCTTCCCCGTCCTGCTTGCGGGCCTGGAGCACCTCGACGACCGCTATCTCAAGGCGGTGGGCTACACCACCAAGTCCAAGCGCGGCACCATGCCCAAGATGGTGCTGGTGGGCGACATCGTCGGAGACGACCCCGATGCCGTGGCGCGCGCCACCTCCGAGGTGGTGCGCATCGCCAACACCCGCTCGGGCGAGGGCTTCGTGGCCGTGTCGGCCGATGCGCGCAAGAAGTTCTGGCTCGACCGCAAGCGCACCGCCGCGATCTCGCGCCACACCAACGCCTTCAAGATCAACGAAGACGTGGTGATCCCGCTGCCCCGCATGGGCGAGTACACCGACGGCATCGAGCGCATCAACATCGAGCTGAGCCTGCGCAACAAGCTGGCGCTGCTCGACGCGGCTGGAAGCCTTCTTCGCCCAGGGCAACCTGCCGCTGGGCAAGACCGACGACGCCAGCGAGATCCCGAGCGCCGAGCTGCTCGAGGACCGCGTGCAGCAGGCGCTCGCGCTGATCCGCGAAGTGCGTTGCCTGTGGCAGGGCTGGCAGGCGAACCTGGATATCGTGCCGGTGGATGCCGGCGGGCATGCCGGCCGCAGCTTGTTCGACCAGTTGCAGGACCACAGCCTGCGGGCCTCGTGGAAGACGCAGGTGCTCAAGCCCTTGCAGAACCTCTTCGCGGGCGCGGCCTTCGCGCCGATCGTCGACGAGTGCCGCCGCATCCACAAGGAGGTGCTGCGCGGGCGCGTCTGGGTCGCGCTGCACATGCATGCCGGCGACGGCAACGTGCATACCAACATCCCGGTCAACAGCGACAACTACGAGATGCTGCAGACCGCCCACGAGGCGGTGGCGCGCATCATGGAGCTCGCGCGCAGCCTCGACGGCGTGATCTCCGGCGAGCACGGCATCGGCATCACCAAGCTCGAGTTCCTCACCGACGAGGAGCTCGGCGACTTCGCGCGCTACAAGCAGAAGGTCGATCCCGACGGCCGCTTCAACAAGGGCAAGCTGCTGCGCAATGCCGTCTTCAGCGGCGAGGTCGTGCATGCCGACCTGACCAACGCCTACACCCCGAGCTTCGGGCTGATGGGGCACGAGTCGCTGATCATGCAGCAGTCGGACATCGGCGAGATCGCCGACTCGATCAAGGACTGCCTGCGCTGCGGCAAGTGCAAGCCGGTGTGCGCCACGCACGTGCCGCGCGCCAACCTGCTGTACAGCCCGCGCAACAAGATCCTCGCCACCTCGCTGCTGATCGAGGCCTTCCTGTACGAGGAGCAGACGCGCCGCGGCGTCTCGATCAAGCACTGGGAGGAGTTCGAGGACGTGGCCGACCACTGCACCGTCTGCCACAAGTGCCTGAGCCCCTGCCCGGTGAAGATCGACTTCGGCGACGTGTCGATGAACATGCGCAACCTGCTGCGCAAGATGGGCAAGAAGAGCTTCCGGCCGGGCAATGCGGCGGCCATGCTGATGCTCAACGCCACCAATCCGCAGACCATCAAGCTGTTGCGCACGCGCGATGGTGGACGTCGGCTTCAAGGCGCAGCGCATGGCCAACGACCTGCTGCGCCAAGCTGGCGCGCAAGCAGAGCGGCCAAGCCGCCGGCCTCGGTGGGCACCGCCCCGGTCAAGGAGCAGGTGATCCACTTCATCAACAAGAAGCTGCCGGGGGGGCTGCCCAAGCGCACCGCGCGGGCGCTGCTCGACATCGAGGACAAGAACTACGTCCCGATCATCCGCGACCCGAAGGCGACCACCTCCGAGACCGAGGCGGTGTTCTACTTCCCCGGCTGCGGCTCGGAGCGCCTGTTCTCGCAGGTGGGCCTGGCCACGCAGGCCATGCTCTGGCATGCGGGCGTGCAGACGGTGCTGCCTCCGGGCTACCTGTGCTGCGGCTATCCGCAGCGCGGCTCGGGCCAGTACGACAAGGCCGAGAAGATCATCACCGACAACCGGGTGCTGTTCCACCGCGTGGCCAATACCCTCAACTACCTCGACATCAAGACGGTAGTGGTGAGCTGCGGCACCTGCTACGACCAGCTGCAGGGCTACGAGTTCGAGAAGATCTTCCCCGGCTGCCGCATCATCGACATCCACGAGTTCCTGCTCGAGAAGGGCATCAGGCTCGAGGGCAAGGGCGCCTATCTCTACCACGACCCCTGCCACAGCCCGATGAAGCTGCAGGAGCCGATGAAGACCGTCAAGGCGCTGGTCGGCGACCAGGTGCTCAAGAGCGAGCGCTGCTGCGGCGAGTCGGGCACGCTGGGCGTGACGCGGCCGGACATCTCGACCCAGGTGCGCTTCCGCAAGGAAGAAGAGATCCGCAAGGGCGAGGCCGAGCTGCGCGCCACGGGCGCCGTGGGCGCGAACGACAACCTGAAGATCCTCACCTCCTGCCCGAGCTGCCTGCAGGGCCTCTCGCGCTATGGCGAGGACCTCAGCAACGGCCTGCTCGAAGCCGACTACATCGTGGTCGAGATGGCGCGGCAGATCCTGGGCGAGAACTGGATGCCGCGAGTACGTGAAGCTGGCCAACGAAGGCGGCATCGAGCGCGTGCTGGTCTGAGAAGGCGAGGGCGGAGCAAAGCCATGGTCGAAGCCTCTCCTGCATTCGTGCCCCAGCCCGGGGCGCGATCCAATTGCGAGCTCTGCGGGTCGCCTGGCGGCCTGCCCATCGTGTCGATCTCGCGCTGGCGGGTGGTGCGCGTGGCCGACGCCGACTTCCCGGCCTTCTACCGCCTGGTCTGGAACGACCATCGAGCCGAGCTGTCGGATCTCGATGCCGACGAGCGCCTGTCGTGCTGGTCGGCCGTCGTGGCCATCGAGCAGGTGCTGCGCACGAAGCTCGCGCCGACCAAGATCAACCTGGCCTCGCTGGGCAACATGGTGCCGCACCTGCACTGGCACGTGATCGCCCGCTTCGACTGGGACAGCCATTTCCCGCAGCCCATCTGGGGCCTGCGGCAGCGCGAGGTCGAAGGCGGCGCCCAGGCGCGGCTGGGGTGCAGCCTGGCGGATCTCGATGCGGCGGTGAAGGCGGCCGTGATGGCTGCGGAGAACGCGCCCCCGGGCTAGGGCCTGCCGCCGGCGCGAGCCCTCCCATGGCGTTGACAGGCCCTGATCCGCGTCCGGCATTTCCCTCGGAAAGGCGTTTCGATTGGTCGAATTCGATCCGATGGCACCCCGGGGCGTGGAGAATCCGGCCCTGTGCCGCCTGCCCGAAGTGAAGGAAGCAACACCGATGAAGACCGCCTCACGCCGAACGTCTCGACCGGGTGCGCTGCTCGCCCTCGGCGGCGCACTGGCCGCGGCAGGCGTGAGCGCCCAGCCGGCGGCCTCCGCCCCGCCCGTGGCGCCCGATCGCGGGGCCGTGGCAGAAGCTGCCCGGCCGGTCCACGCGATCACCGGCTTCGTCGTCATCGGCGACAACCCCTTGAGCAGCGGGGAGACCAGCGCGATCCTGGCGCCCTTCGTGCGCTCCGACGCGACCCTCGCGGTGCTGCAGCAGGCCCAGGTGGCGCTCGAGAAGAGCCTGCACGATCGCGGCTATTCGCTGTACCGGGTGCTGCTGGCCCAGCAGCCGATCAGCGAGACGGTCGCCTTCACGGTCGTGCGCTCGAAGCTCGAGAAGGTCGAGATCCAGGGCAACGACAAGCACTTCGACGACCAGAACATCCACCATGCGCTGCCCGAACTCCAGGAGGGCGCCTCGACCAACCTGCGCCTGCTGGCACGCCAGACCTCGCTGGCCAACCAGAACCCCTCGCGGCACGTGCAGGTGGCGCTCAACCAGGGCGAGCAGGGCGACTCGGTTCGCGCCACCGTGCGGGTCGATGAGCGGCGACCATGGTCCGTGGCGGCCGGGTTCAACAACAACGGGACCGAGGCTGCCGAGAACGACCGCGTCGGCGTCACCGGCAGTCATCACAACCTGTTCAATGCCGGGCACCTCGTCGGCGGGGCCTACACCACCTCGCTGACGCATCCGGATCGTGTCCAGCAGGTCGGCCTCACCTACCGGGCGCCGATCCCTTCGTGGGGCGGGATGGCCTTCTTGCGCTTCGTCCACTCCGACGTGGTCGGCAGCTTCGGGGTGGATGCCGCCAACGAGGGCCTGACCAGCTACGACAGCACGGCCGACAGCCGCATCTGGCGGCTCGGCTACTCCCATTTCCTGGTGCCCAGCGGCCGCTACCACTCCCACCTCACCATCGCGGTGGAGGACAGGCTCTACCTGCCGACCGAGACCGAGCCTGTTCCCGCCTCGCAGGAGCGCCGCGCCCGGCCGCTGTCGCTCGCCTACCTCGGGTGGCTGGAGGACGACGGGCGCCGGCACACCACCTACAACCTCGAATTCGCCTTCAACATGGGCGGCGGCAGCTCCAGCAAGCTGGACAACTACCGAAGCGAAGACCCCGAGATCACCACCGTCCACTGGACGATGCTGCGAGGCAGCGCCAGCCATGCCGCCGAGATGCCCTCGGGCTGGCAGTTCCTGTCGCGCCTGCTGGCGCAGTACAGCCCGCAGCTGCTGCTCGCGGGCGATGCCTTCGGGCTGGGCGGGGTCGGCTCGGTGCGCGGCGCGCCCGACCGTGCGATCTACGGCGACACCGGGCTGTCGGTCACGCTCGAAGGCGCCACGCCGGCGCTGGCGCCCGGCCTGCGCCTTGCGGCCTTCGTCGACGCCGGCGTGACCAACAGCGACGTCGACGACAAGGACAGCCGCAAGTCGCGCGACCATCTCGCCTCGGTCGGGCTCGGGCTGCGCTACGTCCATCCGGTCGGGCTCAACCTCAGCGCCGACTACGGCTACATCCTGGTGGGGTCGAGAGCGACGCAGCCTGACGGCCCGAACCCGATTCCGCAGAGGGGCGACGATAAACTGCACGTCAGCCTCTCCTACGTCTTCTGAGCACCACCTCCATGGCCGGCCTCGACAAATCCACTCCTACACCCACCAACATCACGGTCCACCAGCAGTCGCGCGTGCTGGAGATCGCCTTCAGCGACGGCGCGCAATTCCGCCTGCCTTTCGAGCTGATGCGCATCTACTCGCCCTCGGCGGAGGTGCAGGGCCATGGCCCTGGCCAGGAGGTGCTGCAGACCGGCAAGCGCGAAGTCCTCATCGAGAACGTGGAGGCCGTCGGCAACTATGCGATCAAGCCCACCTTCAGCGATGGGCACGAGTCGGGCCTGTTCTCCTGGGACTACCTCTATTTCCTCGGCCACGAGCAGGAGCGGCTGTGGCAGGAATACTTCGAGCGCCTGGCCGCCGCGGGCGCCGACCGCGACGCTCCCATGCCCACGAGCTCGGGCGGCGCTTGCGGACATCACCACTGAAGGATGACGACCCCTCGCCGCTTCGGCCGATGGGTAAAGCGGCGCGCTCCAGCGCGCGGCTTGGCGCGAGCGCTGCCGCGCCGGCTGAGCGGCTGATGCCGGCGCCAGAAGTGTCGGGCCCGGGCGACATGCGCCGGGCATGCCCTGCCACCGCGCGGGGTTTGTCATCGTGGGCCCTCGGGGCACCCCTTAGGATGTGCTCATGAGCAGTACCCATTTCGGCTTCCAGACCGTCGACGAGTCCGAGAAGGCGCGTCGCGTGCGTGGCGTGTTCGACTCCGTCGCGTCTCGCTACGACGTGATGAACGATGTCATGTCGATGGGCATGCACCGCGCCTGGAAGGCCTACACCCTGGCCGCTTCTGGCGCGCGCGAGGGGCAGCGGGTGCTGGACCTCGCCGGCGGCACGGGCGACATGGCGCGCGGCTTCGCGCGCCGGGTGGGCGCAAGCGGCTGCGTGGTGCACACCGACATCAACGAGGCCATGCTGCGGGTCGGGCGCGACCGCCTGATCGACGAAGGCATCGTGCTGCCCACCTCGATCTGCGATGCCGAGGTGCTGCCCTTCGCGAAAGACAGCTTCGACATCGTCTGCGTGGCCTTCGGGCTGCGCAACATGACCCACAAGGACCAGGCGCTGGCCGAGATGTGCCGGGTGCTCAAGCCGGGCGGAAAGCTGCTGGTGCTGGAGTTCTCCAAGGTCGCGCCTCCGCTTGCCAAGGCCTACGACTGGTATTCGTTCAATGTCCTGCCGCGGCTGGGGCGATGGATCGCGGGCGATGCGGACAGCTACCGCTATCTGGCAGAGTCGATACGCATGCACCCTGGGCAGCAGGAGCTCAAGGCCATGATGAAGGCGGCGGGCTTCGGGCACGTCGACGTGCACAACCTGAGCTGCGGCGTGGTGGCGCTGCACGTCGGGATCAAATGCTGAATGTGGACCCCCCCGAGGCGCTTCGCGCCACCCCCCAGGGGGCTCCGCCTGCGGACCGGCGAAGCCGGATCCGCGGCTCCCGCTCGCTGGGCGGGGTTCGTCCGTGTCGTCGTGGTGACCCCGGCATGCGTTAGGCAGGTAGTTGGCGTAACGAAGGCAGCTTGTGAAGGTGATGACCCGGCTCGGTGGAATCAGGTGCCATGCGATGGCCCTCGCGATGGGGCTGGCACTCGCGCTGGCAATGGCAAGCGGCGCTGGCCTTGCGCAGTCCAAGCGGGTGGGCGGCGGCAAGAATGTCGGCCAGTCGACCACCCGTGCCGCTGACAAGCAAAACAAGGCCGAGCCACCCGCGCCGCCCGTGGCCCAGCCCGGGCCGCCCGCCAGGGAGCCCGAGGTCGTGCAGCGCACCGTCGCGGGACCCGACGATCGACCCATGGGCAGCAGCCCGGGTCCGCGCGGCTGGACGGGCATGCTCGGCGGCATGGCCGCAGGCCTGGGCATCGCGGCCGCAGTCCATGCGATGGGCCTCAGCGGCGCGGTCGCCGACCTGGCGACCGGGACACTGGTCGTGTCGGCGCTGCTTGCCATGGGCCTCCTGACCTGGCGTCTGGTGCGGCACGTTCCATCCCTGGCCCAGGACGCGTCCTCGCGCGGCGCGGGCCCCAGGCGCGCCACGCGGTCCTCGTTCAGCGCCAGCGAATACGAGCCAGCGACCCTGGCGCCCGAGTCGAGCGTGCATTTCATTCCCGAGACCATCGAGCAGGCGTCATCCCGCTCGGGCCCCTTGCGCTGGGGCGCGCCTTCGGGCTTCGACATCGACGGATTCCTGCGGCAGGCCAAGCGTCACTTCGTGCTCTTGCAGCAGGCCTGGGACGCCGCCGACCTCGCGCGTCTTGCCGACCTGATGACCGAGGAACTGCTCGTCAACATCCGCCTGCAGCTGCAGGAGCGCGGCGACCGGCCCAATCGCACCGATGTCGTGACGCTCGATGCGGAACTGCTCGGCGTCGAAGGTGTCGACGAGCACTATGTGGCGAGCGTCGAATTCTCCGGAATGATCCGCGAGGAAGTGAGTGCAGGCGCCACGCCGTTCCGCGAGGTGTGGAACCTCACCAAGCCCCAGGACGGCGCCTCCGGCTGGCTCGTCGCCAGCGTGCAGGCACTTGCACTAGCCGCGCAGGAGCCGCGCACAACCACCTGGAGCCCCGCCCTGGGCGTGGGCGTCGCGGGCCGAGCGCCGGGCCGCCCCAAGCCGGCCCGCGATCCCCTCGGGGGATCGACCGATGTACTCATCGGGCGAGGGGCCGTCATCACCCCTCGAACATGGGGTTCCGGCACCCCGGATGAAGGGTTGTTCCCCTGCTGCGGCTGCCGAGAATCATCACCAGCAGCCGCACCCGTGCAGTCCCCACGAAGAGGGCATCACGCGGCCCTTCGCAGCCTTCGGGGAAGGTCAGAAATGTTCCGCGTCTTTCAGCACGACATCGCCGTCTCGACGTTCCTGCAGATATTGGCGGACAGCCTGCTGTGCTTCTTCGCCGTGTTGCTGGCCGCGTCGACCATCCCGCTTCTGCCCAAGCCGAACATGGCTGTGACGCCTTCCCATGTGTGGGTGGCGCTGGGATTCGCGCTGGTGATGCTGACCCTGTACTCGTTCGTCGGCCTGTATCGGCGCGCAGCCACGCCGGTGAGGCCGGGCGCCATGCTCGGACGCGCGCTGGCGGCGCTGCTGGTGGGAACGAGCATCACATTCATCGGCGTGGGCCACCTGGCCGACGATGCCTACGCGATCTGGCTGATGGGCTACGCGCTGCTCTACCTGCTGGCGGGGCTGGTGCTGTTGCGCGGCGTGCTGCTGGTCGTCGGTCGCGCCACCCGCGTGCCGCGCGTGCTGATCGTCGGCACCGGCATGCAGGCGTGCAAGGTGGCAGCCGACCTGGCCTCCGGGCACGTCGCCCGCAACGTGGTGGGCTTCTATCCCGACTCTGCGGACGGTGCCCTGGACCTGCAGGGCCACCAGGTGTTCTCGCGCGCGCTCTCCATCGACCACGTCGTGCTTCAGCATCGCATCGACGAGGTCATCGTCGCCGTGCGCGAGCAGCGCGGCGGCTGCGTGCCGATGGACCAATTGCTGGCATGCCGCATTCGCGGCGTGCCGATCCTCGATACCGCGGCGTTCTACGAACGCGCGCACGCCGAAGTGCCGCTCGACAGCCTCAAGGCGAGCTGGCTGGTGTACGGCAGCGGCTTCGTGCAGGGACCGGTGCGCCGGGCCATCAAGCGGGTCTTCGACATCGTGTCGTCGATGGTGCTGCTGATGCTGGCCTCGCCGGTGATGCTGATCACGGCGCTCGCCATCAAGCTCGACAGCCCCGGGCCCTGCATCTACACGCAGGAACGCGTCGGCCTCGGCGGGCGCCCTTTCACGTGCATGAAGTTCCGCAGCATGCGCAGCGACGCCGAACGTGACGGCGTGGCGCGCTGGGCGACGAAGAACGATTCGCGCATCACGCGCGTCGGGGCCGTCATCCGCAAGATGCGCATCGACGAGCTGCCGCAGCTCGTGAGCGTGCTGCGCGGAGACATGAGCCTGGTCGGCCCGCGCCCGGAGCGGCCCGCCTTCGTCGAGCAGCTCAGGAAGGAGATCCCCTTCTACGACCTGCGCCACAGCGTCAAGCCGGGCGTCACCGGCTGGGCGCAGGTGCGCTACACCTACGGCGCATCGGTGGAAGACGCGCGTCGCAAGCACCAGTACGACCTCTACTACGTCAAGAACAACTCGCTGTTCCTGGATCTCCTCGTGCTGGTCGAGACGGTCAGCGTGGTGCTCTTTCGCGAAGGGGCTCAATAGGTGTACGAAACCCAATTCGGCCTGAGCGCGCCCCCCTTCCAGCTCAGCCCCGACCCGGCCTTCTACTTCGACAGCAAGGGGCACAGCCACGCGCTGGCCTACCTGAAGTTCGGCGCCTACCAGGGCGAGGGCTTCATCGTCGTCACCGGCGACATCGGCGCGGGCAAGACGACGCTGGTGCGAACCCTGCTCGGCGACCTCAACCCGGAGCAGGTGGTGGCGGCGCAGGTCGTCAGCACGCAGCTGGAGTCCGGCGACCTGCTGCGCTCCATCGCGACCGCCTTCGGCATTCCGAACGCAGCTTCCACCAAGTCGCAGCTCATCTCCACGCTGGAGGCCTTCCTGCTCCAGGTGGCCGCAAGCGGCCGCAGGGCCTTGCTGGTGATCGACGAGGCGCAGAACCTCGCGCCGGAAGCGATCGAAGAGATGCGCATGCTCTCGAACTTCCAGCTCGAGAACCAGGCGCTGCTGCAGAGCTTCCTGGTGGGCCAGCCCGAGCTGCGCCGGCTGCTCGAGTCGAAGTCGATGGAGCAGTTCCGCCAGCGTGTCATCGCGTCCTGCCATCTCGGCCCGATGGACCACGTGGAGACGCGCGCCTACGTCGAGCATCGACTGCATCACGTGGGCTGG
Source organism: uncultured beta proteobacterium (assembly GCA_963818175.1). Taxonomy (GTDB): domain Bacteria; phylum Pseudomonadota; class Gammaproteobacteria; order Burkholderiales; family Burkholderiaceae_C; genus Caldimonas. The sequence goes on from CAWFRK010000018.1 coordinate 32,225, forward strand.
CAGGACAGGCCTCACTTCGACGAGGCAGCCTTCGAGGCCATCCATCGCTGGACCGGCGGCATACCGCGCCGCATCAACCTGCTGTGCAACCGGCTGCTGCTGGCGGCCTACCTCGGCGGGGAAGAGACGGTGTCGCAGGCCACGGTGGACAACGTGGCGTCCGAGCTGCACGGCGAGGTCGGCGAGGCGCGCGTCGCGCCGATCGAGGGCCTGGGGCGCAACGACTACCTGGGTCACCTTCGTGCCGCCAACCTGCCGGTGCTCGATCGCGAAGTGCGCGTTGTCGCGGATCCCGAAAGCGCGGCCATCGTGCGGCGCATTCATGCGGAGGAGGCGACTTCGGGGCAGTCGCTGATCTGCATCGTCGATACGCCGCTGGCCTTCATGAAGGCCTGTGCCCTGTCGATCGAGCTCGCGCAGGTGCCGGAGCTTCCGCCGGTGCTGGTGGTGAACCCGGGAACCGAGATCGCGGTCGCACCCTTGAGCGAAGTCGCGCAGGCGCTCGAGCCTCCGCCGATGGAAGTGCACCTCGGCGTCTCGGGCTCGGGCTACGTCGATGTGATGGCCGCCGCGACACGGCGCTTCGCCGCCATCATGGAGGAATTCCGGCCGCTCGCAGTGTTCTCGCAAGGCAACGGCGACGGCGCGCTGGCCTGCAGCCTCGCGGCGAGCAAGGCCCGCATCCCGGTGCTGCGCCTCGATGCCGGCCAGCGCAAGGGCGAGGGCAAGGACATCGACGAGCTCAACAACGTGGTGATGGACCGCCTTGCCGATGTGCTGTGCACCAATCGGCTCACTGCCCACTACACGCTGAACCGCGAGGGCATCGCCTCGGGCCGCGTGTATTGCTTCGGCAGCCTGATGTCCAACGTGACGCATGCGCTGCGGCCGCACTTCTCGACGCCGCAGCTCACCTTGAAGCGCCTCGGCGCGCCGCGCCGCCTGCTGGACCCGGCCGGCCGCTACATCCTCGCGACGGCGCAGTACCAGGCGCAGGCCGGGCATCCGACCGACGGCATCGCGGGCATGGTCGCCACCCTCGGGCTGCTGCGCGGCGTGGCGCCGGTGATCTGGGTCGTGCGCGAGGACACCCAGGCCGCGATCACGGCCGCCGGACTCGATCACCGGCTGAAGGAATCCGCGGTCTTCGTGATCCCGCCCCAGGGCTACCTGGATGCGCTCGGCATCCTGGGCAAGGCCGCCTGCGTGGTGGTCGGCGCGCAGCACCTCTACACGGAAGAGGCCGCGGCGATGGGCGTTCCCATCGTCGGCGTCGGCTGCCCGGCCATGGCGGTCTCGCGGGTCGACGACGGTGCCGGCGTCTCGTTCGCGCGCGACACCGACCACGCCATGCGGCTGATCCACGAAGCGGTCATGAGCGAGCCGGATGCCGACGTGCCCGAGTACTGGGACGGTGGGCCGGCTGCGCGCCTGGCCGAGCACCTGCGCCATTGGCTGCCCAGGCACGCCGTCACCATCGAAGCCATGAGCGGGCGGTCCACCGTGGGCGCCCAGGTGCAAGCAACGGGAGGAACATGAAAACGATCGCTGTCGTCGGCCTCGGATATGTCGGCTTGCCGCTGGCAGTGGAGTTCGGCAAGAAATACCGCACCATCGGCTTCGACCTGTCGGCCTCGAAGATCGAGGCCTATCGCTCCCACGTCGATCCCACCGGCGAAGTCTCCGGCGACGAGCTGCGCGAGGCCTCGCTGCTGCATCCGACCTGCGATCCGCAAGACCTGAACGATGCGGACTTCATCGTCGTGGCCGTGCCCACGCCGGTGGATGACGCGCACATTCCCGATCTCTCGCCGCTCGTCGGAGCCAGCACCTCGGTCGGTCGTCATCTCAAGCGCGGTGCGGTGGTCGTCTACGAATCCACCGTCTACCCCGGCGCCACCGAGGAGGTGTGCATCCCCATCCTCGAGAAGGAGTCGGGCCTCAAGTGGAAGCAGGACTTCTTCGTCGGCTATTCGCCCGAGCGCATCAACCCCGGTGACAAGGAGCACTCGCTGGTGCGCATCACCAAGGTGGTTTCGGGCGATACGCCGCAGACGCTGGAGATCGTGGCCGAGATGTACGGCAGCATCATCGCGGCGGGCGTGCACCGGGCCTCGAGCATCAAGGTGGCCGAGGCCGCCAAGGTGATCGAGAACACCCAGCGCGACCTCAACATCGCGCTGGTCAACGAGCTGTCGCTGATCTTCCATCGCATCGGCATCGACACCACCGAAGTGCTGCAGGCGGCCGGCACCAAGTGGAACTTCCTGCCGTTCCGCCCGGGCCTCGTCGGCGGGCACTGCATCGGCGTCGATCCGTACTACCTGACGCACAAGGCCGAGCGCATCGGCTACAACCCGCAGGTCATCCTCGCCGGCCGGCGCATCAACGACGGCATGGGCAAGTTCGTGGCCGAGCAGACCGTCAAGGAGATGATCCAGTCGGGCTTTCCGGTCAAGGGCGCGCACGTCATCGTGCTTGGGCTCACCTTCAAGGAGAACTGCCCGGACCTGCGCAACTCCAAGGTGATCGACGTGATCCGCGAGCTGGAGTCCTACGGCGTGACCGTGCATGTGCACGACCCGGTGGCGAGCGCGGCCGAGGCGAGGCACGAGTACGGCGTCGAGCTGGTGGCCTGGGAGCACCTGCCGCGCGCCAACGCCATCGTGGCCGCGGTGGCGCACGACGAATTGCGCCGACGTCCGCTGGAGGAGTGCACCGCCAAGCTGGCCCCGGGCGGCCTGTACGTCGACGTCAAGTGCCAGGCCGATGCGGCACGGCTGCGCGAAGGCGGCTTCAAGGTGTGGCGGCTATGACCCGCGGCCCGTCTGCCATCGTCGACGAACTGGCGCAGCGCTCGCGGCGCTGGCTCGTCACCGGCAGCGCGGGCTTCATCGGCTCGCACCTGCTCGAGACCCTGCTGCAGTTTGGCCAGCAGGTGGTGAGCATCGACAACTTCTCCACCGGCAGCCGCGGCAATCTCGATGAAGTGCGCCGTCGTGTCGGCGAAGCGGCCTGGAGCCTGCATCGCTTCATCGAGGGCGACATCGGCGACCCCGCCGTCTGCCGCGACGCCTGCGCCGGGGTGGACATCGTCTTGCACCAGGCGGCGCTCGGGTCGGTGCCGCGCTCGATCGACGACCCGCTCGCCACGCACCATGCCAATGCAACGGGCTTTCTCTGCATCCTGGTGGCGGCGCGCGACGCGCACGTGCAGCGCGTTGTCTATGCGGCATCGAGCGCGACCTATGGCGATTCGCCCGCCCTGCCGAAGCAGGAGGACACGATCGGCCGGCCGCTCTCGCCCTATGCGGTGACCAAGCGCGTCAACGAGCTCTATGCCGAGGTGTTCGGCCGCTGCTATGGACTGGCGAGCGTGGGCCTGCGCTACTTCAATGTGTTCGGCCCTCGGCAGGACCCGGACGGGGCCTATGCCGCGGTGATTCCCCGCTGGGCGGCCCGCATGCTGCAAGGGCGCACCTGCGTGATCCACGGCGACGGCGAGACCTCGCGCGACTTCTGCTTCGTCGCCAACGTCGTGCAGGCCAACCTGCGCGCCGCGCTGACGCGCCACGCGGGGGCGCTCGACCAGGTCTACAACATCGCAGTCGGGGAGCACATCACGCTCCGGCAACTGCACGCCGCGGTGGCCGATGCGCTCAAGGGCGAATGCCCGGACCTGCAGGTGAGCGCGCCGGAGCACGTGGACTTCCGCGCCGGCGACGTCAGGCATTCGCTGGCCGACATCCGCAAGGCCCGCTCGCTGCTCGGCTACGAGCCGACGCACCGCGTTCAGGAAGGTCTGCGGGAAGCCATGGGCTGGTACGTGGCCCAGGCGCAGGGCATGGCTGCCCGCGCCGAATGTGCTCAGCCTGCCGCGTAGCCCTTCGGGTTGCGGCTCTGCCAGCGCCAGGCGTCCTCGCACATCTGCGGCAGGTCGCGCGACGCTGACCAGTTCAGGACTTCCCGCGCCCGCGCCGGATCCGCATAGCAGGCCGCCACGTCACCCGGGCGGCGATCGACGACGCGGTGCGCGATCGTGCGGCCACTGGCCGCTTCGAAGGCCTTGATCACCTCGAGCACGCTGTAGCCTCGGCCGGTGCCGAGGTTGACCGTGAGCGATTGCTTGCGCTCGAGCAGATGGCGCAGCGCGGCCACGTGGCCCTCGGCCAGGTCCATCACGTGGATGTAGTCGCGCACGCCGGTGCCGTCGGGCGTGTCGTAGTCGCCGCCGAACACCTGCAGGAACTCGCGCTGCCCGACCGCCACCTGGCTGACATAGGGCATCAGGTTGTTGGGCGTGTCGCGCGGGTCCTCGCCGATCTCGCCGCTCGGATGCGCGCCCACCGGGTTGAAGTAGCGCAGGTAGGCCACGCTCCATCGCGGGTCGCACTGCTCGAGCTCGCGCAGCAGGTTCTCGCCGAGCAGCTTGGTCGTGCCGTAGGGGTTGGTGGCGGCCAGCGGCGCGTCTTCAGTGATCGGCAGCGTCTCGGGCCGGCCGTAGACGGTGGCGGAGGAACTGAACACGAAGTTCCTCACCTCGTGGGCTTCCATCGCCTGCGCGACGCACACCAGCCCGCCCAGGTTGTTGCGGTAGTACTCGAGCGGCATGCGGGTCGATTCGCCCACCGCCTTGTGGGCCGCGAAATGCACCACGGCATCGATGCGATGCTTGTCGAACACCCGCTCCAGCGCCTCGCGATCGGCCACGTCCACCTCATGGAACACCGTGGGGCGGCCGCCGAGCGTGGCCAGCCGCTCCAGAACCCGGGGCGAGCTGTTGGCGAAGTTGTCGATGCCGACCACGTCGTGGCCCGCGGCCTGCAGCGCGAGCCAGGTATGGGAGCCGATGTAGCCGGTGGCACCGGTGAGCAGGACGCAAGCCATGCGGAAATTCCTTCGACAATGAGACCCGCGCATTGTCCCAAACGCCCGCGTCCGCCATGAAACGCTTGGTGAAAGTGCGAGATGCGCCCACCTACAATCCCGCCCATGTTCGATGCCGCCACCCAACTCCTGGGGCCTGCCCTGCTGGAGCGCCTGACCTTGATGCTCAACCACGTGCTGGCTGGCGAGCCGGTGGCCAGCGAGCGCCTGCGCGGCCACGCCGGCCGCACGATGGTGCTCGAGATCGGCGGCGCGCCCGGCTTCCTCCCGCCACCGCCGCCGGCGGCCTGGCGCATCACGCCGGCCGGCTTGCTCGAGCGCATCGACGAACTGCCCATGCAGCCCGACCTGCGCATGAACGTGGACGCGTCCAATCCCTTCATGCTGGCCACCCAGTGGCTGGCGGGGCAGCGCCAGGGCATGTCGATCCAGGGCGATGCCGAGCTTGCCGGCACCGTCGCCTGGCTGATGGAAAACCTGCGCTGGGACTTCGAGGACGACCTTGCGCGCGTCTTCGGCGACGTGCCCGGCCGACAGCTCGCGCAGGTGCTGCGCACGGTGGGCGAGGGCATGCTGCAGGCGCTCCGGGCGCTCGCCCGGTTCACCATCGGCAGCCACCGGCCCGGACACTTCCAGGGACGCACCCGACGCTCGTCGACCCTCATGAGGCGTTTCTTCCGGCTGGTCGTCATCCTGTTCACGGTCCTGCGCTACGGACTGGACCAGATGGCGCTGCGCAGCGTGCCGCACGCGGGCGCCCACGGACTGGCCCGGCTGGTGGGCATCGGCCGGCCGCTTGGTGCACCGCGTGGGCAGCGCTTGCGCATGGCGCTGGAGAGCCTGGGCCCGATCTTCGTGAAGTTCGGGCAGGTGCTGTCGACGCGCCGCGACCTGCTGCCGCTGGACGTCGCCGAGGAACTGGCCAAGCTCCAGGATGCCGTGCCACCCTTTCCCGGCGAGCGGGCGATGGCCATGGTCGAGCGGGCCTTCGGCCGGCCGATCGACGCCATCTTCACCAGCTTCGATCGCGAGCCCGTGGCGAGCGCCTCGATCGCCCAGGTGCACTTCGGCCGTGCTGAAGAGCGGCCGCGAGGTCGCGGTGAAGGTGCTGCGCCCGGGCATGCTGAAGGTGATCGAGGAAGACCTCGCGCTGCTGCGCATGGCGGCCGCCTGGGTCGAGCGCCTGTCTGCCGATGCCAGGCGCCTGAAGCCGCGCGAGGTGGTGGCCGAGTTCGACAAGTACCTGCACGACGAGCTCGACCTGGTGCGCGAGGCCGCCAACGCCGCGCAGCTGCGCCGCAACATGGAAGACCTGCGGCTGGTGATGGTCCCCGAGATGATCTGGGACCTGTGCAGCGCGCAGGTGATCGTGATGGAGCGCATGAACGGCGTGCCGATCAGCCAGATCCAGCGCCTGCGCGAGGCCGGGGTGGACATCCCCAAGCTGGCCCGCGACGGCGTGACGATCTTCTTCACCCAGGTGTTCCGCGACGGCTTCTTCCATGCCGACATGCACCCCGGCAACATCCAGGTGAGCGTGCAGCCGGCCACCTTCGGCCGCTACATCGCGCTCGACTTCGGCATCATCGGCACGCTGACCGAGCACGACAAGGACTACCTGGCGCAGAACTTCATCGCCTTCTTCCGGCGCGACTACAAGCGCGTGGCCGAGCTGCACATCGAAAGCGGCTGGGTGCCGCCGGGAACGCGCGTCGACGAGCTCGAGAGCGCGATCCGCGCCGTGCTGCGAGCCGACTTCGACCGGCCGCTGAAGGACATCTCGCTCGGCCAGGTGCTGATGCGGCTGTTCCAGACCTCGCGCCGCTTCAACGTCGAGATCCAGCCGCAGCTCGTGCTGCTGCAGAAGACCCTGCTCAACGTCGAAGGCCTGGGCCGGCAGCTCGATCCGGACCTCGATCTCTGGAGCACCGCCAAGCCGTTCCTGGAGCGCTGGATGAGCGAGCAGGTGGGCGTGCGCGGCCTGTGGGAGCGCCTGCGCAACGAAGCGCCGCGCTACGCCAAGCTGCTGCCCGAGCTGCCGCGGCTGCTGCACGACGCCCTGGCGCAGCGGACCGTGGTCGCCAGCCCGCGCGCTCCCCAGCTCGACGTGCTGATCGCCGAGCAGCGCCGCACCAACCGGCTGCTGCAGGCCATCATCTACGGCGGCGGTAGGCTTCTTGCTTGGGCTGGTCGTGACCCATGTGCTGGGTCGCATGCACTTTTTCTGAGTACTAACATTCCGGCATGATACACTGCCCGCGCGAATATTCAGCATGCCGTGATTCGACATGAACACCACCCTGCTTGTCTTCGTCGTCCTCTACCTGCTGGGCACGCTGGCCCTCGGCGTCTACGCCGGCACGCGGATCAAGAACACCACCGACTTCGCGATGGCCGGGCGCAGCTTGCCGCTGGTCATGATCGTCACCACCACCTTCGCCACCTGGTTCGGGGCCGAGACGGTGATGGGCATCCCGGCGCGCTTCGTCGAGGGCGGGCTCGGCGCGGTGGTCGAGGACCCGTTCGGCGCCGGCATCTGCCTGGTGCTGGTGGGCGCGTTCTTCGCGGCGCAGCTCTACAAGCATGAACCTGCTGACGATCGGCGACTTCTATCGCAAGCGCTTCGGCAAGGGGGTCGAGATCTTCTGCTCGGTGGCCATCATCCTGAGCTACCTGGGCTGGGTGGCGGCGCAGATCACCGCGCTCGGGCTGGTCTTCTCGGTGCTCTCCGGCGGCGAGATCTCGCACATCACCGGCATGCTGATCGGGACCGCCTCGGTGCTGGTCTACGTGATGGTCGGCGGCATCGTGGCGGTGGCCTGGACCGACTTCATCCAGATGATCGTGCTGGTCATCGGCCTGGCCTTCATCGCGGTGTTCGCCGGCGAGCTGGCCGGCGGCGCCGACAAGGTGCTGGCGCTGGCCCATTCGAAGGAACTGGTTCCAGTTCTTCCCGGCGCCCAGCTTCAACGAGTGGCTCTTCTTCATCGCCGCGGGCATCACGATGATGCTCGGCTCCATCCCCCAGCAGGACGTCTTCCAGCGCGTGATGTCGGCCAAGGACGCGCAGTCCGCGTCGCGCGGCGCCATGATCGGCGGCGTGTGCTACATCCTTTCGCCTTCGTGCCGATGTTCATCGTGGCCTCGGCGCTGCTGATCATGCCGGAGCAGACCCAGCAGCTCTTGGCCAAGACGATCCGCAGAAGGTGCTGCCCACGCTGATGCTGACCAAGATGCCGCTGGTCATGCAGATCATCTTCTTCGGCGCGCTTGCTGTCGGCCATCAAGTCCACCTCGTCGGCCACCTTGCTGGCGCCCTCGACCAGCTTCGTCGAGAACATCCTGCGCAATATCGTGCCGGGCATGACGGACCGGCAGCACCTGTTCGCGATGCGCGTGACCATCCTCGTGTTCACCGGCCCTGGTGCTGAGCCTACGCGATCGCGATGCAGGGCACGCCGATCTACGACCTGGTGTCCTCGGCCTACCAGGTGACGCTGGTGGGCGCCTTCGTGCCGCTGGTGTTCGGCCTGTACTGGTCGCGCGCCACGACGCAGGGCGCGGTGCTGTCGATCGCGCTGGGCATCGGCACCTGGCTGGCCTTCCTGCTCAACGCGGCCTGGGGCGAGGCCTTCCCGGGCCAGCTGGCCGGCCTGCTGGCCGGCGCTCGTCGGCATGGGCGTGGGTTCGCTGATGCCCCAGCTGCTTGCCAATCGGACCGATCTGAAGACCCGCCCGGCATGATTCGACCCACCCCTGGAGGCGCTTGAAGGCGCCCATCCGCCCAGCGGGAGGGGCAAGGGGCCAACCTTATAATTCAGGGTTTTGCGCTCGATACCTGCTGAGGTTGATATGCCGATCTATGCTTACAAGTGCGAGTCCTGCGGGCATGGCCGGGACGTGCTCCAGAAGATCTCCGACCCTGTGCTCACCCAGTGCCCCGCATGCGGGCAAGAAGCCTTCAAGAAGCAGCTGACCGCCGCCGGCTTCCAGCTCAAGGGCTCCGGCTGGTACGCCACCGACTTCCGCGGCGGGTCGGGCGGCGCATCTGCCCCGTCGGACTCCACCTCGGGTAGCGAAAGCTCCACCTCCTCCGAGACGAGCGCCGCCGTCGACCAGCGCCGAGCTCTGCCCCCGCTGCCTCCGCAGCCGGCTGCGGCACCTCCTGTGCCTGCATTGAACCCGGCGCGCTCACCGTGCATACGACCCACCCCACGCTCGGCAGTGCCCTGAAGAAGTACTTCATCACCGGCTTGCTGGTGTGGCTGCCTGCCTCGATCACCGTGTGGGTGCTGCTGTGGGTGGCGGGCGTGATGGACGGCATGTTCGGCACCCTGGTGTCGGGCGTGCAGACCGTGATGCCCGCGGCGGTGACCCGCGCGCTCGATGACCTGAAGCGCGTGCCCGGGCTCGGCGTCGTGCTGGTGACTGGCGGCATCCTGCTCACCGGCCTGTTCGTCGCGAACATCTTCGGCCAGTGGTGGCTGCGCCAGTGGGATCGGGCGCTGTCCAACATCCCGATCGTCAAGTCGATCTACACCTCGGTCAAGCAGGTGTCGGACACGCTGTTCTCCAGCAGCGGCAACGCCTTCCGCGAGGCCGTGCTGATCCAGTACCCGCGCCACGGCAGCTGGACCATCGCCTTCGTGACCGGCCGCCCCGGCGGCGAAGTGGCCGAGCACCTGCGCCCGGAAGACTTCCTGAGCGTCTACGTGCCCACCACGCCCAATCCCACCTCGGGCTTCTTCCTGATGGTGCCCAAGGCCGACGTGGTCGAGCTGCAGATGAGCGTCGACGAAGCGCTCAAGTACATCATCTCGATGGGCGTGGTCGCCCCGCCCGCCATCCTCGACAGCAGCGCCAAGCCCCTGGTCGAGCTGCCACGAAACCTGCAGAGCTGAAGCGCCCCGGCGGCGCTGCCCCTGCACCGAAAAGTCTAGTTGGAGTGACCCCATGAGAACCACCTATTGCGGCCTGGTCAGCGAAGCGCTGATGGGCCAGACCGTGACCCTGACGGGTTGGGCTCACCGCCGCCGCGACCACGGCGGCGTGATCTTCATCGACCTGCGCGATCGCGAGGGCCTGGTGCAGATCGTCTGCGACCCGGACCGCCCGGAGATGTTCAAGGTGGCCGAAGGCGTGCGCAACGAGTTCTGCCTCAAGGTGGTCGGCAAGGTGCGTCCGCGCCCGGCAGGCACCGAGAACGCCAACCTCACCAGCGGCAAGATCGAGCTGCTCTGCCACGAGCTCGAGGTGCTCAACCCGAGCGTGACGCCGCCGTTCCAGATCGACGACGAGAACCTCTCGGAAACCACGCGCCTGACGCACCGCGTGCTCGACCTGCGCCGCCCGTACATGCAGAAGAACCTGATGCTGCGCTACCGGGTGTCGATGGAAGTGCGCAAGTACCTGGACAGCAACGGCTTCATCGACATCGAGACGCCGATGCTGACCAAGAGCACGCCCGAAGGCGCGCGCGACTACCTGGTGCCCAGCCGCGTCAACCCCGGCATGTTCTTCGCGCTGCCGCAGTCGCCGCAGCTCTTCAAGCAGCTGCTGATGGTCTCGGGCTTCGACCGCTACTACCAGATCACCAAGTGCTTCCGCGACGAGGACCTGCGCGCCGATCGCCAGCCCGAATTCACCCAGATCGACCTGGAAACCTCCTTCCTCAAGGAAGAGGAGATCCGCGCGCTGACCGAAGGGATGATCCGCACGGTGTTCCGCAACGTGATGGACGTCGATCTGCCGCCGCTGCCGGTCATGAAGTTCGCCGAGGCCATGCACCGCTTCGGCTCCGACAAGCCCGACCTGCGCGTCAAGCTCGAGTTCACCGAGCTGACCGACGTGATGAAGGACGTGGACTTCAAGGTCTTCGCAAGCGCGGCCACGATGAAGGGCGGCCGCGTGGTGGCCCTGCGCGTGCCGCGCGGCGGCGAGATGAGCCGCAGCGAGATCGACGCGTACACCGAGTTCGTCAAGATCTACGGCGCCAAGGGGCTGGCGTGGATCAAGGTCAACGATGTCGCGAAGGGTCGCGAAGGCCTGCAAAGCCCGATCGTCAAGAACCTGCACGATGCGGCGCTGGCCCAGCTGCTCGAGCGCACCGGCGCGGCCAACGGCGACCTGATCTTCTTCGGCGCCGACAAGGCCAAGGTGGTCAACGATGCGATCGGCGCGCTGCGCGTGAAGATCGGCCTGAGCGACTTCGGCCGCGCCAACGGCCTGTTCGAGGACCGGTGGGCGCCGCTGTGGGTGGTCGACTTCCCGATGTTCGAGTTCGACGAGAACGAGCAGCGCTGGATCTCGGTGCACCATCCGTTCACCGCGCCCAAGGACGGTCACGAGGACTACATGGACTCCGATCCCGAGCGCTGCATGGCCAAGGCCTACGACATGGTGCTCAACGGCTGGGAGCTCGGCGGCGGCTCGGTGCGTATCCACCGCGCCGAGGTGCAGAGCAAGGTGTTCAGCGCCCTCAAGATCAACCCGGACGAGGCGCAGGCCAAGTTCGGCTTCCTGCTCGATGCGCTGCAGTACGGCGCTCCGCCGCATGGCGGCCTGGCCTTCGGCCTGGATCGGCTGGTGACGCTGATGACCAAGGCCGATTCGATCCGCGACGTGATCGCCTTCCCGAAGACGCAGCGGGCGCAGGACCTGCTCACGCATGCGCCGGGTCCCGTGGATGACAAGCAGTTGCGGGAGTTGCATATTCGGCTGCGCAAGCAAGAGCCCGCCGCCTGATGAAGCCCCTCGGCCGACGGGTACGTCGACCGATCCCCCGAGGGATGCGGGCCGGCTGGGCGGCCGGCGCTCGGCCGCGCGGTCCGGAAAATACAAAGGGGCTTCGGCCCCTTTTTTTGCGCTCTTCGCATGCCGTAAGCTCTCGGCATGAGCGCTGCTCCAAAGCCCCACAAGATCCCCGAATCCGTCCTGGTCGTCATCCACAGCCCCGACCTGGAGGTGCTGCTGATCGAGCGCGCCGACAAGCCGGGCTACTGGCAGAGCGTGACGGGCTCGAAGGACCGGCCCGACGAGCCGCTGATCGAGACCTGCGTGCGCGAAGTCGCCGAAGAGACCGGCATCGTGGTGGGTGGGTCGCAGGTGCCCCTGTCGAACCTGCGCGACTGGCAACTCAGCAACGTCTACGAGATCTATCCCGTATGGCGGCATCGCTATGCGCCGGGCATCACGCACAACACCGAGCATGTGTTCGGGCTGCAGGTGCCGCGCGACATCGCCGTCACGCTATCGCCGCATGAGCATCTGCGGCATGAGTGGCTGCCTTGGCGCGAGGCGGCCGATCGATGCTTCTCGCCTTCCAATGCCGAGGCGGTGCTGCAACTGCCGCGCTTTACTGCATGACCGCGAATCCGCTCAATTCGTCCAAGCTGCCGGTGCGCGGCTCCGCCTCGCATGACCGGCTGCGGGTGGCCACCTACAACATCCACAAGGGAGTGAGGGGCGTGGGACCGCTGCGCCGGCTGGAGATCCAGAACCTCGGCCTCGGGCGTGCAGGCGCTCGATGCCGATCTCGTGTTCCTGCAGGAAGTGCGCAGCGTCCATCGCAGCGAATCGCGCCGCTTCTACCAGAGCTCCGCCGCGTGGTCGGACGCGCCCCAGGCCGAAGCCCTGGCCCCGCAAGGCTATGTCGCTGCCTATCGAACCAACGCGATCACGCGCGAAGGCGAGCACGGCAACGCCCTGCTGTCGCGCTGGCCGATCGGCGACATCGGCCATCACGACGTGTCGGATCATCGCTTCGAGCAGCGTGGGCTGCTGCACGTGCCGGTGCAGTGGAACGGCCACGACGTGCATGCCGTGGTGGCGCACTTCGGCCTCATCCATGCCGGCCGCGTGCGCCAGGTCGAGCGGCTGGCGGCCTTCATCGCCCAGCACGTGCCGGCCGGCGCCCGCCTGGTGGTGGCGGGCGACTTCAACGACTGGGGCGAGAAGCTCGACGTGCTGATGAACGAGCTCGGCCTGCACCGGGCGCATGCCGGCAAGCGCGCATTGACCTTTCCCTCGCGCGTGCCGGTGTTCTCGCTCGATCGCATCTACGTGCGCGGCCTGCGCTGCGTCTCGACCTTCGTGCCGCGCGGCACCATCTGGGCACGCATGTCGGACCATCTGCCGCTCGTGGCCGAACTGGAGCCAACCTAGGTCGCGCAAGCATGTCGGCACAGCAACCACGCCTTCGCGAGGACCTCCATTCGGTGCTGTCGCAACCCGGCTCGCCGCTCGACTGGTACCGGCATTCCCGCGCGATCTTCACCGGCGGCAACGAGGTGCGGCTGCTGCGCGGTGGCGAAGAGCTCTTTCCGGCCATGCACGAGGCCATCGCGCATGCCCGCCACCAGGTCTGGCTGGCCACCTACATCTTCCACGACGACGACGCAGGCCGCGCGATGATGGAGTCGCTGATCGCCGCGGCTCGCCGCGGCGTGCGGGTGAGCGTGGTGGTCGATGGATTCGGTTCCGCCGAGTCGCTCGCCACGCTCCAGGCCCAGCTGCTGCAAGCGCGAGTGCGCCTGACGATCTTCCGCCCGGTGCAAGGCTGGCGCAGCTTGGCTGCAGCCCGAGCAGCTGCGCAGGCTGCACCACAAGCTGTGCGTGGTCGATGGCGAGCTGGCGTTCGTCGGCGGCATCAACATCATCGACGACCATGTCGACCTGCATCACGGCCGCTCCGACTTGCCGCGCCTGGACTTCGCGGTCCGGCTGCGAGGGCCGGCGGTCGGCCCGATCGAGCAGACGGCCCGCGCGCTCTGGATGCGCTCGCACTTCGGTCGCGACTGGCGCGACGAGCTGAGCGGCCTCGCACGCAGCGCGAAGCCGATGGCGCGTGCGCGCAGGCTGCTGCGGCGGCTGCGCACCACCCGCTGGAAGGGCCTGGGCCCGGCCATGGCCGATCCGAGCCCGATGCGCGCGGCCTTCGTCGTGCGCGACAACCTCGGGCAGCGTCGCACCATCGAGGTCAGCTACATCGAGGCGATTCGCCATGCGCGCGAGCGGGTCGACGTGGTCTGCCCCTACTTCTACCCGGGCCGCGCCTTCCGGCGGGCGCTGCGCCAGGCGGCCCAGCGCGGCGTGCGCGTGCGCCTGCTGCTGCAGGGCAAGGTGGACTATCGATTCGCCGCGATCGCCGCCCAGGTGCTCTACGAGGAGCTGCAGTCGCACGGCGTGCGCATCTACGAATACACGCCGGCCTTCCTGCATGCCAAGGTGGCGCTGGTGGACAACGAGTGGGCCACGGTGGGCAGCTCCAACATCGATCCGCTCTCGCTGCTGGTCAACCTCGAGGCCAATGTGATCGTCCGCGATGCCGCATTCGTCGAGGAGCTGGCGGGCGAGATCGACCTGGCCGTCGCCGCTTCGCACGAGGTCACGCCCGGCCAGTATCGGCTGCCGGGGTGGCGCCTGTCCCTGCGCCGGCGCTTGGTGGCCGGCTGCGCGCGGCTGTACCTGCGCATCGCCGGCGCGACCGGTAAATACTGAAGGCCAGGCGCATGGGCGAGAACGATCTTGTCGTCGAGCGCCCCGAAGGGCTCTACTGCCCGCCCGGCGATTTCCACATCGACCCCTGGCGGCCCGTGCAGCGGGCGGTGATCACCCATGCGCATGCCGACCATGCGCGCGGCGGCCATGCGCACTACCTTGCCGCGGCCTCGTCCGAAGGGGTGTTGCGCTCACGGCTGGGCGGCGACATCGCGATGCAGCCGCTCGCATACGGCGAGACGGTGGAGCACAACGGGGTGAAGGTCTCGCTCCACCCGGCCGGGCATGTGCTGGGCTCGGCGCAGGTGCGCATCGAGCACCAGGGCAGGGTGTGGGTGGTGTCGGGCGACTACAAGCTGGAGGCCGATGGCACCTGCGCTCCTTTCGAGCCGGTGCGCTGCCATTGCTTCATCACGGAATCGACCTTCGGCCTGCCGATCTATCGCTGGCGGCCGCAGGCCGAGGTGTTCGCCGACATCAATGCCTGGTGGCGAGCCAATGCGCGAGCTGGCGCGGCCCAGCCTGCTGCTGGGCTACAGCTTCGGCAAGGCGCAGCGGCTGCTGGCCGGTGTCGATCCGGGCATCGGGCCGATCTTCGTCCACGGTGCGGTCGAGACGATCAACCAGGCCTACCGGGCCGCCGGCGTGGTCCTGCCGAACACCAGGAGAGTGATCGAGGCCAAGGACAAGGCCGAGTTCCGGCACGCCCTGGTGATCGCCCCGCCGGGTGCGCAAGCGAGCCCGTGGGGTCGGCGCTTTTTCGATGCCAGCGACGCCTTTGCCAGCGGCTGGATGCGATTGCGCGGCGCGCGCCGCCGCCAGGGGCTCGACCGCGGCTTCGTGCTCAGCGACCACGCCGACTGGCCCGGCTTGCTGCAGGCCATAGCCGCCACCGGCGCCGAGCGCGTGATCGTCACGCACGGCTACGAGGCCGTGATGGTGCGCTGGCTGCAGGAGCAGGGCCTGGAGGCCGGATCGTTTCGAACCGAATACGGCGACGACGCGAACGAGCAAGTGGCGGAGGAGCCGGCATGAACGCCTTCGCGCAGGCCACGCGGCGGCTCGCTCGCCAATACGAGCCCGGTGCCTGGGTCGGTGCGATCCGGCAGGCCTTCGATGCTTCGAGCGAAGCGAGTCCCGCAGGTATCGAACGCTTTCCGCCTCACTATCTCGTCGCACTTTGGGAGCCGTTGAGCGAGGGCCAGGTCCTGC
The DNA here is from genome assembly GCA_963818175.1 of uncultured beta proteobacterium. Taxonomy (GTDB): domain Bacteria; phylum Pseudomonadota; class Gammaproteobacteria; order Burkholderiales; family Burkholderiaceae_C; genus Caldimonas. Next base: position 47,822 of record CAWFRK010000018.1, read on the forward strand.
TGCCGCGCTGGCCGGCGGTGGCCGCGATCGCCTCGCCCGACGCCCAGGCAGCGCTGCTCGAACTGGTCTCGCACGTGCCCCCGCCGGCTCGTGTCTGGCTGACTGACGACGCGGTGGACTGGGCGATGGTGGCCGGGATCGTGCTTCGCACCGACCGCCACCTGGAGCCCTACCACCAGCGCGAACTCGAAAGTTTCATCGCCGACCGGCGCGAGGCCGACGCACGGCACATCGCGCAGACCTACACCGATCGCGACGAAGGCTTCGAGGCGCTGAAATCGCGCCTGTTCGGCCCGCCGAAGGCCTGAGCCCTTGCAGAGGCCGGCATGGAAGAGTTCGCCCGCCTGTACGCCGAGCTCGATGTCACGACCTCCACGCTCGACAAGGTGGCGGCGCTCAAGCGCTATTTCGCTTCGGCCAAGCCGGCCGATGCCGCCTGGGCCGTGTACTTCCTCGCCGGCGGCAAGCCACAGGCAGGTGGTGCCCACGGCGCTGCTGCGCCGCTGGGCCTGCGAGGCGGCCGGCATCCCCGACTGGCTGTTCGAGGAGAGCTACCAGGCCGTCGGCGACCTCGCCGAGACCATCGCGCATGTGCTGCCCGAGCCCAGCCGGATCACCCACACGGGCCTCGCGCAATGGATGGAGGAGCGCCTGCTGCCCTTGCGCGGGGCCGACCCCGATGAGCAGGCACGCCGCCTGAGCCAATGGTGCGATGAGCTGGATTGGAAGGGCCGCTTCCTGCTGGTGAAACTCATCGGCGGCGGCTTTCGGGTCGGCGTTTCGCGCATCCTGGTGACGCGTGCGCTGGCCGAGCATGCGGGGCTCGATGCCAAGGTGGTCGCGCAGCGCATGATGGGCTTCACCTCCGCGCCGCAGGCCTCGGCTGAACTGCCCGGTGCCTCGAGCTTCGAGGCACTGGTTTCGCAGGAGGCCCAGCCCCAGCTCGAGGCCGGCCAGCCCTATCCCTTCTTCCTGGCCCACCAGATCGATCTCGACCCCCAGGACTTCGAAGCCCGCCTCGGGCCGACCGGATCATGGATGGTGGAATGGAAGTACGACGGCATCCGTGCCCAGGTCGTCAAGCGCGCGGGCCGGGTGTGGGTGTGGTCGCGCGGCGAGGAACTGGTGAGCGATCGCTTTCCCGAAGTCGTGGCCGAGGCGCAGCTTCTTCCGGACGGCAGCGTGCTCGATGGCGAGATCCTCGTCTGGAAGGAGGGCGGCCCCGCACCCTTTGCCCTGCTGCAGCAGCGCATCGGCCGCAAGACGCTGAGCCGCAAGGTCTTGTCCGACGCGCCGGTCCGCTTCCTCGCCTATGACGTGCTGGAGCACCAGGGCGGCGATGTGCGTGCCTTGCCGCAGCGCGAGCGTCGCAGCATCCTCGAGTCGCTGGCCCGGCCTGCCGGCATGCTGCTGTCGCCGGTCCTCGAGGCCGCGAGCTGGGCCGAGCATGGCGAGCTCCGTCGCGAGGCACGCTCGCGCGGCGTCGAAGGCTTCATGCTCAAGCACCGCGAGGCGGCCTACGGCGTGGGGCGAACCAAGGCGAGCGGCGTCTGGTGGAAGTGGAAGATCGATCCGATGAGCGTCGATGCGGTGCTCGTCTATGCCCAGCGCGGCCACGGCCGGCGGGCGAGCCTCTACACCGACTACACCTTCGCGGTCTGGAATCGCCCGCCGCACGACGCCGCCGAAGCGCAGGCGGTGGTGGAGGCGATCGCCCGGCGGGAGCCGCCCGAGCCGGGCGCACTGCAGCTCGTGCCCTTCGCCAAGGCCTATTCCGGGCTGAGCGACGAGGAGTTTCGCCGCGTGGATGCGGAGATCCGCCGCACCACGCTGGAGAAGTTCGGCCCCGTGCGCAGCGTGCGCCCGACGCATGATGTTCGAGCTGGGCTTCGAGGGCATCAATCGCAGCACGCGCCACAAGAGCGGCATCGCGGTGCGCTTCCCGCGCATGCTGCGCATCCGCGACGACAAGCCGCTGCACGAAGCCGACACCCTGCAGGCGCTGGAGAGCCTGCTGCCCGCTTCCTGAGCAGGCCCGCCAGGGATACCATCCCCGGTATGAAGACACCGTCCCCCGTCACCAATCTTTCCCAGGTCCCCGCACTCGAGCGCAGCGAGGAGGGCGTGCCCGTGTCGGTGCGCATCCGCGAGCGCATCAAGGCGGCCGAGCGGCGCTTCCATGCCAACGACAACATCGCCGACTTCATCAAGCCCGGCGAGCTGGAGGAACTGCTCGGCGAGGTCGAGGGCAAGGTGGTCGGCATGCTCGAGAGCCTGGTGATCGACACCGAGAGCGACCACAACACGCAAGACACCGCCAAGCGCGTCGCCAAGATGTACGTGCGCGAGGTCTTCAAGGGCCGCTACCAGAAGGTGCCCGACGTCACCGAGTTCCCCAACGTCGAGCGCCTCAACGAGCTGATGATCGTCGGGCCGGTGACGGTGCGCAGCGCCTGCTCGCACCACTTCTGCCCGATCCTCGGCAAGCTGTGGATCGGCGTGATGCCCAACGAGCACTCCAACCTGATCGGGCTCTCGAAGTACGCCCGACTGGCCGAATGGATCATGAGCCGCCCGCAGATCCAGGAAGAGGCCGTGACCCAGGTGGCCGACCTGCTGCAGGACAGGATGCAGCCCGACGGCCTGGCCATCGTGATGGAAGCCGATCACTTCTGCATGCAGTGGCGCGGCGTCAAGGACATGGATTCGAAGATGGTCAACAGCGTGATGCGCGGCGCCTTCCTGAAGGACGCGAACCTGCGCCGGGAATTCCTGGCGCTGCTCGCCAACAGCAAGAAGTCGTGAGGAGCACGCTCATGCTGATTCGTCTTCTCTACGCAAGCCGCGCCTCGCAGCCGGTGTCGCCCGAGCTGATCGATTCCATCCTGAGCCAGGCGCGCGCGCACAACCCCGAGCACGGCATCACCGGCATCCTGTGCTACGGCAGCAGGATCTTCATGCAGGCGCTCGAAGGCGGGCGCGACGAGGTCAATGCGCTCTACAACCGGATCGTGCGCGATGCGCGGCATGCCGATCCGGTGGTGCTGCAGTACGAGGAAATCAGCGAGCGCCTGTTCGCCGGCTGGACCATGGGCCAGGTGAACCTCTCGAAGATCAATCCTTCGCTGCTGTTGAAGTATTCCGAGAAGCCGGTGCTCGATCCCTATGCCGTGTCGGGGCGCGCGTCGATGGCGCTGCTTCAGGAGTTCATCGCGACGGCTTCGATCGGGTGCCGGAACTGATGCTTCATCGGCCGAACAGGCCCTTGATCACGCTGCCCACACCTTCGACCACCCCACCGAGGCTGACGCCGAGCGTGCTGGCGAGGCCCGCAGCAACCTTGGTGGCGAAGTTCTCGTTGAGCGAGAAGTTCGGATCGTCGAGCCGGCCCTCGAGCGTGAAATCGACGTCGAGCCGCTCGTTCTTGCTCATCGCCGTGAGCACGGTCTGACGGGGCACGCCCGCGAAGGTGCCGAGCATGCCGCCCGAGGTGCTGAGCTGCAGTCCGCTCAGGCCCAGGTGGCCGGGAGCACGCAGGTGCCTGTCGCGCACGGTGGCCTGCAAGCGAAGATCCATCGCCCCGCGGCGCACGCCCGCCTCGGACACCTTCAGCAGGTAGGGCTGCAGCGCCACCAGGTCGACACCGCGCAGGTCGGCCTTGATGCGCGCGTCCTTGCTGGCGAGGTTGATCGCTCCGCCGATCTCGATTCGGCCGTCGCGCTGCACGCCCTTGAGAACCGCATGCAGGTCGATATCGGTGCTGCCGTCGAGCCTGGGCAGGTGCAAGGGTCCGATGCCGGCATCGAGCTGTTCCAGCCTCACCTTGAGCGCCGGCTGGCGCACCGAGGCATCGAAGAACTCGATCACGCTGTCTTGCAGCTCGACCTGGCTCAAGGTGATCTCGAGGCCGGCGTCGTGATCTGCGGTCCTGGCCTTCGCGTCGGCCCGGGCGGCTTGCTCGAGCAGCGCAGGCAGGAGGCGCAGCTTGCCGTCGCGAGTGCGAAGCATCGACAGATAGCCGCCTTCGATCGTCACGCGACGGATGCGGATGTCGGCCGTCAAGAGACCCAGCAGGTCGGGCATGACGACGATGCGCCTTGCACGCAACTCGTCGTCGGCTGGCCAGGATCCGGGCTTGTGCTCGCGCGTGGAGCGGATGCGCACGTCGGTGGCTTCGAGCCCGGACCAGCCCACGCGGATGCTTGCGATCTCGCTGCGGGGCCCCAGCGAGCGCTCGATCTGTTGCTGGAGCTGCTGCGTTGCCAGGCGCAGCGCAAGGACGATCAAGATCGCCAGGACGGCGGCGACGATGAGGGCGGTGCGCGCCCAGCGCCTGCGGCGTGAAGGCAGGGTTGCCGGCGAATCGGGGGAGGACAGTTGCGCGCTCACGAAGCCAGAAAAGCGAAAGTGTCGGAGCGCGCATTGTGCAGGAGAGGTCGTCTGGCGGTGCCGCGTTTCGAACCACAATGACCGGATCAAGGAGGTGTGCATGACCCTGTTGGTCGGTGTCGATTTCACCAGCCGTCCCACGCGACGCAAGCCCATCACGGTGGCTTGCGGCCGGCGCGAAGGAACCCGGATGCGGCTCGAGCGCGTGTCGCGACTGCCTACGCAGGCGGCGTTCGTCGAGTGGCTGCGCACTCCCGGGCCATGGGTGGGCGCCTTCGATTTCCCCTTCGGCCTGCCACGCGAACTGGTGCACAGTCTCGGCTGGCCCGAGCCCTGGCTCGCGCTGATGCGCCACTACGCCGGCCTGACGCGCGCGCAGATCCGCGATGCCTTTGTTGCCTTTTGCGCGGCACGGCCCGCAGGTGGCAAGTTCGCGCATCGCGCGACCGACAGGCCGGCCGGATCCTCGCCTTCGATGAAATGGGTCAACCCGCCGGTGGCCTACATGCTGCACGCGGGTGTTCCCGCGCTGGTGGATGAGGGCCTCCATCTTCCCGGCCTGCATGACGGGGACCCGACGCGCGTGGCGCTCGAAGGCTATCCGGGCCTGCTCGCGCGAGAACTGATCGGCTCACGCAGCTACAAGAGCGACGACATCGAAAAGCAGACGCGCGAGCGGATGATGGCCCGTCATGACCTGGTCGAGGCACTGGCGCTCGGGCGCTCACGGCTGGGCCTGCGACTGCAGTTGTCGAACACGCAGCGGGAGGAGCTGCTCGCCGATGGAACGGGCGACCTGCTCGACGCAGCCTTGTGCATGATGCAGGCCGGCTGGGCGAGCACCGAGCCCGACTGGGGATTGCCTGCGAAGGTCGATCCGGTCGAAGGCTGGATCGTGACCGCACCATGGCAGGCCCCATGAAGAGCGGCTGCGTGGTGTTGGCGCTGCTGTGGAGCGTTGCGGTGCAGGCTGGCGAGGCCGCGCACATGAGCGGCACGGTCACCCGCGTGAGCGATGGCGACACGCTGTGGGTGCGACCCGACGATGAGGACGGCATGCGACGCAAGCCGATCAAGATCCGGCTGGAAGGCATCGACGCTCCCGAGAGCTGCCAGCCCTGGGGCGCGCAAGCCGCCTCGGCCCTGCGCAACCGGCTGCGTGGCGAGCGAGTGAGCTTGGCGCTGCGAGCCAAGGACGACTATCACCGATGGCTGGGCACGGTCACCTGGCAAGGCGAGGACATGGGAGCCTGGATGGTGCGAGAGGGACATGCCTGGAGCTATGCCTATCGGCATGGAGCCGGGCCCTACGCCGAGCTGGAACGCAAGGCCAGGCAAGCGGGCCGTGGGCTGTTCGCCGAGGCCGATCCGATGCCACCGGACGTGTTCCGGCGCTGGCATGGGCCTTGTGAGCGAGCCTCTCGCCCTTGAAGGCTGCTACCGACGCATCAGCGTCGACTTGCCGAACAGGCTGCCGATCAGGTCCAGCGCCACTTCGGCTGTCTGGTTGCGCACATCCAGCGCCGGATTGAGCTCCACCACATCGAGCGAGGCCATGCGCCCGGTGTCGGCGATCATCTCCATGCACAGCTGCGCCTCGCGATAGGTCGGGCCGCCGCGCACCGTCGTGCCCACGCCGGGGGCCACGTCCGGGTCGAGGAAGTCGACGTCGAAGCTGACATGCAGGTGGGTGTTGCTGTCGAGCATGGCCAGCGCCAGTTCCATCGCATGCCGCATGCCCATCTCGTCGATGAAGCGCATGTCGAAAACCTCGAGGTTCTGCTCGTGCACGAAGCGCTTCTCGCCCGCATCGACGCTGCGGATGCCGATCTGGCGCACCGCGTGCGGCGAGATCGCGGGCCGCGTGCCGCCGATCTCGGTGAGCTCGGCCGGCCCGTGTCCGCACAGCACCGCCACCGGCATGCCATGCACGTTGCCGCTCGGCGTCAGGGTGTTGGTGTTGAAGTCGGCATGGGCATCGAGCCAGAGGATGCGCAGCTTCTTGCCGCGCTCGCGGCAGTGGCGCGCCACCGCGCTGATCGTGCCGATGCCGAGGCAGTGGTCGCCGCCCAGCAGGATCGGGAAGTGGCCCCGCTCGAGCTCGCCGTGGATGGCCTCGTGGACCACGCGGTTCCACTCGGCCACCTCGGCCAGGTGACGGTAGCCGTCGACCGGCGGCTGCCAGGGATTGTGCGGACCGCTCAGGTTGCCAGGTCTTGCACGGTGCAGCCGAGGGCCTCGAGCATGGGCCCGATGCCGGCGACGCGCAGGGCCTCGGGGCCCATCGAAGCGCCACGGGTGCCGGCGCCGATGTCGGTGGGTGCGCCGATCAGCGATATGAGCGAGGGCAGGGTGTTCATCGTGTCAGCCTCCAGGCAGGTTGGCGCATCAGATGTCCTCGGCGAAGGCGCCGCCGGCGGGGACATCGAGCGCGTAGGTCTCGCAGATGATCTTCCAGGCTTCCTCGGCGGTCTCGACGTAGACGAACAGCTTGACGTCGTCGGGCGAGATCATGCCGGTCTCGACCAGCACCTCGAAGTCCACCAGCCGCGACCAGAACTCGCGGCCGAACAGCAGGATCGGCCGCTTGCGGCACTTGCCGGTCTGGATCAGCGTCATCACCTCGAAGAGCTCGTCCATCGTGCCGAAGCCGCCTGGAAAGCACACCAGCGCGATCGAGCGCATCAGGAAGTGCATCTTGCGCAGCCCGAAGTAGTGGAACAGGAAGCACAGCTCGGGCGTGATGTACGGGTTGGGCTCCTGCTCGTGCGGCAGCACGATGTTGAGTCCGATGCTCTTGCCGCCTGCCTCGCGCGCGCCGCGATTGCCCGCCTCCATGATGCCGGGGCCCCCGCCGGTCACGACATAGATCGGCGGGTTCAGGTGCTGCGATTGATCGGTGACCATGCGCGGCGAAGCGGCGTGCCTCCTCGTAGTAGTGCGACATGCGGAACTGCGATTCGGCGCGGCGGATCGCCACGGCATCGCCCGCGGTCCTGGCGTTTTCGAGCATCTGCTGCGCGACGTCGGCCGGCGGGATGCGCGCGCTGCCGAAGATGACCACGGTCGACTCGATCCCGTGCTCGCGCTGGATCATCTCGGGCTTGAGCAGCTCGAGCTGCATGCGCACCGGGCGCAGGTCCTCCTTCAGCAGGAACTCTTCGTCGGTGAAGGCCAGCCGGTACGCGCTTTCCGGTCCTCCATACAGGGGCAGGGAGGTTGCTGCCGCGGCGTCTTCGCCGGCCGTGGGAAAGTTGCGCGCGGTGAGTTCCTGACGCCTTCTTTTGCGTGACATGCTTTACCCGCGGTTCTTGTTGCGGAGGGATTGGGAGCTTAGCGGATGGCGTGGAGCGGGGGGCGGCATCGGCATCAACGTCAGTACGGCCATCTCATCGAGATGAACAGACCGGGCAGGCGGCTTGGCGGGCGATGCGGATCTCGGTCCATTCCATCGTGCGGGCATCGAGCATCTGCAGCCGGCCGACGAGAGAGGTGCCCACGCCGGCCAGCAGCTTGAGCGCCTCGGCGGCCTGCACCGTGCCGATGATGCCCACCAGCGGCGCGAACACGCCCATGACGGCGCAGCGCAGGTCGTCGGGCGGCTTGCTCCGGCGGAAAGACGCACGCGTAGCAGGGCGAGTCGGCCCGGCGCGGATCGTAGACCGAGACCTGGCCGTCGAAGCGCACGGCGGCGCCCGCCACCAGCGGCCTTGCATGCCGCACGCATGCCCGGTTGACGGCCTGCCGCGTGGCGAAGTTGTCGGAGCAGTCGAGCACCACGTCGGCTTGCGCGACCAGCTCGTCGAGCGCGGCCGCGTCGGCACGCTGGACCAATGCACGCACGCGCACTTCGGGGTTGATCGCGGCGATGCTGCGGGCGGCCGATTCGGCCTTGGGCTGTCCCAGGCGCGAGAGGTCGTGGATGATCTGGCGCTGCAGGTTGGTGAGGTCCACCGTGTCGTGGTCCACGATGGTGATGGTGCCGACGCCTGCTGTGCCGAGGTAGTAGGCCACGGGGGATCCGAGGCCGCCCGCGCCGATGATGAGTGCATGGCCCGAGAGGATCTTCTCCTGGCCCGCGACGTCGAGCTCGTCGAGCAGGATGTGGCGGCTGTAGCGAAGCAGCTGGTCGTCGTTCATCCGACGCAGCATACAAACAAAAACGCCCGCTCGAGGCGGGCGTCGGGGGATCGCCTGCGGTACTCCGCAGGCGAGGGCTCGTCATGCTTCAGTTGGCCTTCGCTTCTTCGGGCTTGCGCTCGGTGAGCGTCTTGGAGACCAGCACCGGCTTGCCCTTCAGGCGATTGAGCGCCTGCTGCAGCTGGAAGTCCTCTGTGCTGCCGAACTCGGGCAGGGGCTTGGGCGGCGGCGCCTTGGCCTGCTTGTTCGCTTCTTCCTCGAGCTTCTTCAGCGCTTCTTCGCGGGCCTTGTCGCGCGCCGGATCCTTGTCTTCCTTCGCTTGGCCGTTCTGCAGGTGCTTCTCGAGATCGGCCTCGCGCGTGCGCAAGGAGCTGTAGACGTTGCCATCGGCGGTTTCGTCGAGCATCACGTCGGGCACGATGCCCTTGGCCTGGATCGAGCGCCCGCTGGGCGTGTAGTAGCGCGCCGTGGTGAGCTTGAGCGCGGTGTCGGCCGTGAGCTGGCGTACCGTCTGGACCGAACCCTTGCCGAAGGTCTGCGAGCCCATCACGATCGCGCGCTTGTGGTCTTGCAGGGCGCCAGCCACGATCTCGCTGGCCGAGGCGGAGCCTTCGTTGACCAGCACCACCAGCGGCACGTTCTTCACCGCATCGGGCACGCGACGCAGCGGGTCGCCACCGCCGCGACGCACGTAGAACTCGGAATTGGCCTTGAACACCGCCTTCGATTCGGCGATCTGCCCGTTGGTGGACACCACCGTCACGTCCTTGGGCAGGAAGGCGGCGGCCACCGCCACGGCGCCTTCGAGAAGGCCGCCCGGATCGTTGCGCAGGTCGAGGACGACGCCCTTGAGTCCGCCATCCTGCTTGAAGAGCTCTTCGAGCTTGCGGCCGAAGTCCTCGATCGTGCGGTCCTGGAACTGGCTCACGCGCACCCAGGCGTAGCCGGGTTCGATCACCTTGGAGCGCACGCTCTGGATGCGGATCTCCTCGCGGGTGATCAGCACGGGGAAGGTGCGGCTCTCCGCCTTGCGGAAGATGGTCAGCAGCACCTTGGTGTTGGGTTCGCCGCGCATGCGCTTGACGGCCTGGTCGATCGTCATGCCCTTGACGGCGGTGTCGTCGATCTTGGTGATCAGGTCGCCGCTCTTCAAGCCTGCCCGGAAGGCGGGAGAACCTTCGATCGGCGAGACGATCTTGACCAGCCCGTCTTCCATGCCGATCTCGATGCCCACGCCGACGAAGCGGCCCGTGGTGCCTTCGCGAAATTCCTTGAAGCTCTTCTTGTCGAAGTATTGCGAGTGAGGGTCGAGACCCGCCACCATGCCGCCGATGGCGTCGGTGATGAGCTTCTTCTCATCGACCGGCTCGACGTAGTCGGACTTGACCATGCCGAACACGGCGGCCAGCTGCTGCAGTTCTTCGAGAGGCAGCGGGGCGAGGGTGTTTCTTGCGGTCGCCTGCAGCTGCAGGGTGGTCATGGAACCGGCCAGTGCCCCGAGTGTGATCAAGCCTGCAACTTTCAATTTGGCACCCATGGGTCGCGACTTCCTTTCCGGCATATTCCCCGCCGCTGACGCGGACGAACACTGATTGTAGAGGTTCACCATCCGCTTCGAGCCGCCAATAGCCTCGAAAGTTGCAGGCCGAAATGCGTGGGCCTGTACGTCCATGAGCCAGCGTCATACTGGAGCCCCGCCCTGCGCGTCCGAGGGCGCTATTCCCGAGGAAACGTCACGACATGTTCGACAGCGGGGCGAATGCCGATCCAGTCGCCCAACGCATGATCGTGGTGCGATGGCACATGGGCCAGCACCTGCTCGCCGGTGGCCAGCCTCAAGGTGTAGAGGAACTCGGAGCCGCGGAATGCCTTGCGCTCGATGCGGGCCCTCACCGGGCTGTCGTCGTCGTGGATGATGTCGTCGGCACGCAGCAGCACGTCGCATTCGCCGCCGGGATAGGCGCCCGGCAGCGGGCACTCCTCGATGTCGACCAGGTCGCCGAGCGGCGTGCGCACGACGGGGCAGCCGTTGGCCTCGACGATGCGCGCCGGCGTGAAGACGCCGTGCCCGATGAAGTCGGCCACGAAGCGCGTGGCCGGCCGGTGGTATAGCTGGTAGGCCTCGTCCCACTGCTCGAGCTCGCCGCGCGACATCACGCCGATCACGTCGGCCACCGCAAATGCTTCCATCTGGTCGTGGGTCACGAGCAAGGCGGTGGTCGAGGCCCGCTTCAGGATCGAGCGCACCTCCTGGGCGAGCCTCTCGCGCAGGTCCACGTCCAGGTTGGAGAAGGGCTCGTCGAGCAGCAACAGGCGCGGCTGGGGCGCAAGCGCACGGGCCAGCGCAATGCGCTGCTGCTGGCCGCCGGAGAGCTGGTGCGGATACCGCCCGGCCACCGGCCCGAGGCCGACCAGCTCCAGCATCTGCGCGACCCGACGCTCGCGCTCGGCGCGGCCGAGGTGCGCGATGCCGAAGGCAAGGTTCTCGCCCACGCTCAAGTGCGGAAACAGGGCGTAGTCCTGGAACACCATGCCGATCTGGCGCTGCTCCGGGGCAAGGTGGAAGCCGGAATTGCCGCCGGTGGCATCGGAGAGTGACCTGCCCTCGATGGCGATCCGCCCCTCACGGATGCGTTCGAGCCCGGCGATGGCGCGCAGCATGGACGTCTTGCCGCAGCCCGAAGGGCCGATCAAGGCTCCGATCTGGCCTTGCTGCAGGCCCAGGGAGACGCGATGGACGGCAGGGTGGCTGGCATGGCTGGCCGCATAGCGAATGGTGGCGTGATCGATTTCAAGGAACATGGCGGCAGCGCTTGCCCGCGACGAGAGGCGCGGGGAGAGGGGTCCGGCGAGGCCCTATGATATCGGTCGCGAGAACAAATGATTTTGTTTCGCATTCAGCCGGCGCCTTGCTGGTAATCCCTGTGGCATGCCGGCCGGCGCGCCTCTTCCTCCAAGTCATGCGCCTACTCACCGTCATCATCTTGCTGCTGGCCTTGCCGGTGCTGGGTGTCCTGGGCTCCTGGGCCACCCTGGACAGCGGCAGCCTGTCCGTCCTCGAGCAGCAGTTCCAGACCGTCCTGCCCGGCTATGCCTGGACGTCCTTCCTGCTTTCGGCCTGCGTGGCGCTCGGGGTGGCCCTGCTCGGCGGGGCCACCGCCGCCGCGGTGACGCTGTTCGATTTCCCGGGCAGGCGGACCTTCGAATGGGCCCTGCTGCTTCCGCTGGCCATGCCGGCCTATGTGATGGCCTATGCCTATACCGACTTCCTCCAGTACGGCGGGCCGGTGCAATCGGTGCTGCGCTCGCTCACCGGGGCGCAAGGAGCGGTCCTGCCCGACGTGCGCTCGCTGTGGGGCGCGGTGGCGATGTTCATCTGCTGCCTCTACCCGTATGCCTACCTGCTGACGCGGGCCGCCCTGTCCGAGCGCGGCGTGGCGCTGATGGAAGCGGCTCGACTGCTCGGTGCAAGCACCGGCCGGCGGGTGCGCGAAGTGGCCATGCCCCTGGCGCGGCCGGCCCTGGCCGCCGGTGTCGCGCTGGCGCTGATGGAGACGCTGGCCGACTACGGCGTCGGCTCCTACTTCGGACTCAACACCTTCACCACCGGCATCTACAAGGCCTGGCTGTCGATGGACGATCGCATCGCCGCCGCGCAGCTCGCCACCGTGCTGCTGGTCGTGGTGGCCGTGCTGCTGTGGGTCGAGCGTCGCGCCCAGCAGCGCCTGCGCTTCGTCACCGCACGCCCGGGGCAGCTGCACAGCCATGAAGCCCGGCCGGTTGCGCTCACCGGCAAGTGGCGGGTGGTGGCCTGGACGGTGTGCGGCCTGCCCCTGGCGCTCGGCTTCGTGATTCCGCTGGCCGTGCTGCTGCACCTGCTCTGGACCGAAGCCGGGCACTCGGAGTTCGGCATCCCGTGGGGACGCTTCCTGCAATGGAGCTGGACGAGCTTCCAGCTCGCCGGCCTGGCTGCCTTGCTGGCGTCCGCCCTGTCGGTGGCAATCGCTTTCGCGCTGCGAGCCAGGCCGCGGCCGGGCCTGCGCCTTGCCGCGCGGCTGGTGTCGCTGGGTTATGCCGTGCCGGGGGCGGTGATCGCCGTCGGCATCCTGCTGCCGGCGGCATGGCTGCAGGCCAGATGGCCGGCAAGCGGTGCGGCGGCGCTCGTCACGGGGACGATGTTCGGCCTGCTCTATGCGTACCTGGTGCGCTTCTCGGCGGTGGCGCTGCAGTCGGTCGAATCCGGCTATGCGCGCATCCCTGCCACGCTCGATGAATCGGCGCGCATGCTGGGCGTCTCGCGCTGGAAGCTGCTGCGCGCGGTTCACCTGCCGCTGCTCAGGCGCTCAGCGCTTGCGGCCGGGCTGCTGGTCTTCGTCGACGTGATGAAGGAACTGCCGGCCACCTACGTGCTGCGGCCTTTCAACAGCGATACGCTGGCCGTGATCGCCTACCAGCTGGCCAAGGACGAGCGGCTGGGGGAGGCCGCGCTGCCATCGCTGGCCATCGTGCTGGTCGGATTGGTCCCGGTCGTGATGCTTTCCAGGGCGATGCAGGCCGCGCACCTGACCACGGGCCGGTGCCAGGCGGTAGCATGCCGACACCGTCACGATGCCAGCCTGCCGCCCATGGAGTTGTCCCTGCCTCGTCTTCCGCTGCGCTCTGCGCTCTACGCGCCTGGCGGACGTGGCGCTCCTGGCGGGCATCCTCCTCGGCGTGTACGCCTGGCAGCATGCCGCAGGGACCCTGCGCGACAACGACAAAGAAGTGTTCGAGGCCTTGGCCATCGCCAAGACCGCGCGGGTGACCGAGCACCTCGAACGCTATCTCGACCTGAGCGCGAGCCTGTCGGCTCTCTTCCATGCCAGCGAGAACGTCACTCGGCAGGAATTCCACGAGCATTTCAAGTCCCTTCGCGCGCAGGACCGCTTCGGTGCCCTGCAGGCCATGCAGTATTCGGTCCGGGTGCCCGGGCCTGCCCGGGGTGCCTTCGAGGCGGCCATGCGCGCGGAGCAGGGGTTGGCTTCACCTGGCTATCCGGAGTTCCGCATCCATCCGGAGGGTGAGCGCGGGGAATACTGGCCGGTCGTGTTCGTCGAGCCCATCGCCGGCAATGAGTCCTCGTTCGGTCACGATTCCGCCGGCGAATCGCAGTGGCCGGCAACGCTGGACGACCTGCGCAGGACCGGGCGGCCGGTGATCTCCGCTCCGGCGCCTCTGCAGCCGGGCAAGGACAGCCCGATGGGCTTCGTCATCCGCAGCGCCGTCCATGGTGGAAACGCCCAGCCCGGCGGGCTGCGCGATGCAAGGGACGAACTGCGGCCCGCCGGCATGAAGGGCCATGTGGGCGTGACACTGCGAGCCGCCGACCTGATGCGCCACGCGCTCGACGATCACGACGCCAGCCGCTATCACATCCGCATCACCGATGTCGGCGACGCCGGCTTCGTCGTGGGCGACACCCTGGAAGCGGTCGTCACCCTGTTCGACAGCGCCCTGGCGTGGTCGCACGCATACGCCCCGCCGGCAGCGGTGGAGGCGGCCGACCAGCGCGTCCATGTCAAGGCAGTGGGCGGGCGCATGTGGGAGGTGGCCGTCACCCGGCGGCCGGTCAGCTATCTCACCCAGGCGTATCCGCTCTCGGTCCTGTTCGGCACGTTCGCCGCCACGGTGGCCCTGTGGGCGATGCTGCGGGTCTTCTTCGACCGCTACAAGCGTGCCACCGCGCTGGCCAACGACCTGACGCGCCAGGCGAAGGAGAGCGAGGTGCGCCTGCGCAACGTGATCGACAGCACCGTCGATGCCATCGTCACGATCGACGGCGAGGGTCGCATCAGGGGCGTCAATGCGGCGGCGGTGCGCATGTTCTGCCATTCCGAAGCCGGGATGCTCGGCCGCAACGCAACGCTGCTCATGCCGCTCGACCCGGACGCTGCCCCGGATGCCGGCCTTCCAGGCGGGCACAAGGCGGGGATGCATCCCTGGACTCGCGAAGTCGGCCTCACCCGCGAAGCCACGGGCCTGCGCAGCGACGGCACGCTCTTTCCGCTAGAGCTCGGTGTGAGCGAGGTCGAGCTCGACGGCACGCGCCACTTCGTCGCCATGCTGCGCGACATCAGCGAGCGCCGCGCGACCGAGCTGGCCATCGAGGAGTCGCAGCGCAAGCTCAGGCGCGCCGATGCCCTGCGGCGCACCATCTACGACAGCGCGCCCTTTGCCATCGTTGCCATCGACCTGCGCGGCGTGATCCAGGCCATGAATCCGGCTGCCGAAATCCTGCTCGGCTACAGCGCCGACGAGCTGGTGGGCCGGACCACGCCCGCGCTCTACCACGACCGGCAGGAGCTTTCGCTGCGTGCGGCGCAGCTCGCCGTCGAGCTCGGCGAGCCGGTGGCCCCGGGCATCGACGCCCTGATCGCGCGTGCACGAACAGGCCGGCCCGACGAGCGCGAGTGGACCATCATCCGAAAGGGTGGGCATCGCATGCCGGTCATGCAGGTGATGACCTCGCTCACCAGCGAGACGGGCGAGGCGGTGGGCTACCTCGGCATCTCCTACGACGTCACCGAGCGCAAGCGCGCCGAGGAGCACATCCGCCACATGGCACACCACGATGCGCTCACCAGCCTGCCCAACCGCGTGCTGCTGCATGAGCGGCTGAGCGCTGCGCTGGCCCGGGCCCGCCGCGAGGAAGAATGCGTTGCGCTGATGTTCATCGACCTCGACCGCTTCAAGAACATCAACGACTCGCTTGGCCACCCCGTGGGCGATGCCATCCTGAAGATCGTCGCCGAGCGCCTGCGGGCGGCGGTGCGCGCCTCCGACACCGTGGCCCGGATGGGGGGCGACGAGTTCGTCGTGCTGCTGCCCAAGGTCACGCAGTTGAGCGACTGCGAGCTCGTGGCGCGCAAGATGATCGGCATCCTGGGCGAGCCGATGCAGGTCGGGCCGCACCTGCTGCGCGTGACGCCCAGCGTCGGCCTGGCGACCTTTCCCGAGGCGGGCAACGACCCCGCCGCGCTGATGCGAGCCGCCGACGCGGCGATGTACCACGCCAAGGCGCAGGGTCGCAACAGCCTCAGGCTCTTCGACGAGAGCATGACGCGCGATTCCGCCGATCGCCTGCGCATGGAAAACGACCTGCACGAGGCACTCTCGCGCGGCGAGCTGCGCGTGCTCTACCAGCCTCAGTTCGAATGCGAGACGGGCCGCCTGGTGGGGGCGGAGGCCCTGTTGCGCTGGCATCGCGGCGGCCGCACCCTGGTGCTGCCGTCGGACTTCATCCCCCTGGCCGAGGACAACGGGTTGATCGTGCCTATCGGCACCTGGGTGCTGCGCGAGGCCTGCACCCAGGCCCGCCGCTGGCAGGACTCGACCGGCGCCGCGCTGCGTGTCGCGGTGAATCTCTCGCCGCGCCAGATCGAATCGGACCAGTTGCTGCGCACCGTCGAGGAGGCGCTCGAAGCGAGCGGCCTGGATGCCTCGCGGCTCGAGCTCGAGATCACCGAAAGCGCGATCGTGCGCGACACCCTGTCCACCGCGACCGTGCTGGCGCGGCTGCGCAGCATGGGCATCTCGATCGCGATCGACGATTTCGGCATCGGCTACTCCAGCATGGCCTACCTGCGCGAGCTGCCCGTGGACAAGTTCAAGATCGACCGCACCTTCCTCGCCGCGGTGCCCGCCTCGGCGAGCGACACGCGCCTGGCCGCGGCCCTCATCGCGATGGGCCACACCTTGGAGGTCGGGCTGGTCGCAGAGGGGGTCGAGACCCAGGAGCAGTTCGATTTCCTGCGCCAGAACGGCTGTCACGAGGCCCAGGGCCACTACCTCGGCCGACCCATGCCGCCAGAGGACTTCGAGGCGCTCATCGTTGCGCAAAGCCCGCTTTCTGCGCTCAAGAGCGAGGAGCCTGTGTGACCGATTTCCCCACCCCGGGGGATAATGTCGGTTGGTCTCTGTAGTTCAATGGATAGAACGGCCCCCTCCTAAGGGGCAGATGTGGGTTCGATTCCCTCCAGAGGCACCACCCCAGGTTGACCTCATGAGCAAGACTGTCACTACCATCATCAAGGACGACGGATTGCGCTACCGCGCGAAAGAGAGCGGTTCGCCTTTCGTGGGCACGGGCAACACCCGTTCCTGCTTCAAGTGCGGCAAGCACCGTACGCCCGACCAGCTTCAGCCCAAGCGCATCCTCGGCCGCACCGAGATGGTGTGCAAGCCCTCCTGCAAGGACCTCGAGCCGAAGGGGTGATCCGGCGCGGCGGCGTTCCTCGGGCCTCGCCGCTCCCCGGTTCCCGTCCCGGCCCGATTTCCAGCCAGGCGTCGCAGGCCGCGCGCGGTCGGCCTGCGCACGTCTTCACCAGCGCCAGGTCCAGATGAAGTCCAGCGAGCTCTCGTCGACACCCGCCTGCGCGCGGATGGTGAAGCGCCTGGCGACCCGATAGACCAGCTGCCACGCGCCCGCCGTGGCATTGAGCGATCTCTCGTAGCCCACGTACCAGCGCTGCGAGAGCTGCTTGCCGAGGGCGACGACGGTTTCATTGCTGTCGTCGTCGCTCTTGCGGATGGAGATCTCGTCGAGCTTGACGATGCCGGCCAGCTTGTCGGTGGACGAGCCGCCTTCCGGGCCGGAGACCAGTGCCATCAGGGCGCTTTGCAGCAAGGCCCCTTCGGCCCCGCCGCTGGAGCTGCGGCCCATGAGCAGCCACGAGAGCTTGTCGGTTTCGGACATGTCCGGTTCGGAGAACAGCCGCACTCGCGGGTTCTGGGCCGTTCCGGTGATGGTCACGCCGACCTTGACGAGGTCGGACAGCGGATCGCTGAAGGCCTCCTCAGGGCGGATCGCCTCGATGTCCAGCCGAGGGTTCTCGATGTTGCCGGTGAAGCCGATGACCCCTCGCTCGATGACCAGCTTCTGGCCGTAGGCCGCAAAGGTGCCTTGCTTGGCCAGCACGTCGCCGACCAGCGTCGGCCGGCCACCGGGCGTGGTCAGGCGCAGCTTGCCGGCGAGCAGGGTGTCGAGGCCATAGCCGCGCAGGCGCAGGCGCTCGCCCAGGTCGAGCTCCAGGTTGATGTTCACGTTGCGGCGGGGCGGCGGACGGCCACCGGCGGCGGCCGATTCTTCCTCGGGGCCGGGCTCGCCGGGCCGGCGCACGATGACGTCGCTGCCGAGGCTGGGCGCCTCGCTGCGCGAGACGTCGATCAAGCCTTCGTCGACGGTGAAGCCGCCGTCGAGCTTCAGGCTGTCAGCTTCCAGCAGCAGGCGGGCCTCGCCGCTGGCGGCGATGCGCCGGTCGACCCGCGAAAGCACGGCGAATCGCTCGGCCACGAGCTTCAGCTCGGCGCGTGGGCTGGCGCCGAAGCTCGCCCCGCCTTCGATGCGGGCGCTGCCCTCGCCGGCCTTGGCCTGCAAGGTCTGGATGCGGGCGGTCGGGCCATCGAGCGTGATGTGCACCTCGCCGTCACTCACATGGACGCCCTGCAGGCTGTTGCTGACGCGAGGTTGCGGCCATTGACGGCACCGGTGAATTCGGGCGCGCCCATGCGGCCGCCGAGACTCGCCTGCACCTGCAGTTCGCCCCCCAGGCGCCAGCCGGCGGGAATCCAGGCCGCCCATGCGCCGATTTCGGCGACGTCGGCCTGCACGCTGCCCGAGAGTGGCGCATCGGGGCGTGGCCACAGGTCGCGTGCGTCGGTGCGGGCCACGAGCTCACCCTTGACGCTGCCGATCCGACGCCCGCTGAGCGCGGGTGTGAAGCGCCAGACGCCATCGCGCACGTTGAGGGCCAGTCGCAGCTCGCTCAGTTCCGTCTTTTCGACGGTGCCGCCTTCGCGGATCTCCAGGTCGCCGCTCACGCGCGTGAGTTCGGCATCGGCCACGAAGCCCTGGCTGCTGCGCATCGAGAGCCGGGCGGCCACCTGCAGGTCGCCGTCCCAAGCGGAATCCAGGCTGCAGGTCGCGCAGCAAGGGCGCGATCGCGAAGGGCTCGAGCTCGGCCTGCGCTTCGAGCACGCCGGGTTGGATGGGACCTGCGGCCTGCCAGAGGATGCGGCTCCATCGCACTGCCGCCGTGCTGGTGCCCGCATGCAATTCGGCACGACCGGCACCGACGTTGAAGCTCTGCGGTGACACCGGATCGCTGCGGCCGCGCTGCCATTGCATCTCCACATTGCGCGTCAGCACGAGCGGTGGAGCCTCGGGCCGGTCGGTGCGCAGCTCCAGCGAATCGAGCGCACCCTTCCAGCCCAGCAGCTCGCTCAACGGCGCGTCGGCGCCCGGCACTTCCACACCTCCTCGAAGCTGAAGGCCGAGGCGCAACTTGGGCGGCGGCTCTGCGGCGGCGTCCGCAGGCCGGGTGCTTGCGGCTGCAACGCTCGGCCCTGACGCGCCGGGAGCGGGCGTTGCCGCTGCAGGGGCGGCTGCGGGCAAGGCTTCAGCGGTGAGCGACAGCTGATGCGCAAGCCCGGTGCCCTGCAGCGCCAATTGGATGGCACTGAATCTCCGGCCAGCGGCGTCGAGATTGGCGACCTGCACGTCCAGCGTCTGCGGCTGCTGCGCGTTCTGGCCGAATTGCCAGCGGCCCTTCGCGGTGGCGGCGCGGAGGTCGCCCCAGCGCAGCTCGGTCGCATCGAGCTCGCCTTGCAGGGCGATGCGCGGCCAGGCGCCTTCCAGGCGCGCCGAGGCGGTGAGGCTTCCGCCGAGTTCGGCGTGCGGATCCCACCAGCGCGCCAAGGGAGTGAGTTCCTCGAGGCGGGGCATGGCCATGTTCAGGCGCACCGCATCCTCGATGTCGGCCCCGTCGCCCCGCAGGCGGATCGCGCCTTGCCAGTCGATGCTGTTGCCGGCCAGCCGCACCTCGCCGCGCGAACCCAGGCCGCCGCTGCGCGAGCTCGAGCTGCGCAGCTCGAGCGCGGCGCGCAGGGGCAAGCCGCCCAGCGTGCTGTCGGTGATGCGTGCCGTTGCATGGCCGGCGATACGTGCGAGCCACGCTGTCATCGCTTCACGCGGTCCGCGCGCCGGCAGGTTCAGGTCGGCATCGACATCGCCGTTGAGCTTGTGCAGCTGATCGCGCCAGCGCGAGCCGGCGGGGCCGGGCCACCAGAGCGCCGGCTCGAACGACTTCAATTCAGCCTTCGCCTTCACATGGGTAGCCGGCTTCTCGTCGGCGCTCACAAGCACTTCGCCTTGCGCCTGCAGCCGGCCAGGACCGGATGAGGCCAGCAGCTCGCGCACCACCACATGCGTCTTGCTCAGGCTCGCGTCAAGGCTGAGGGTGACGTCGCGGGCCGGCTTGAGCAGTTCGACCGGTCCCTTCAACTGGGTCTTGATGTGCACCGGCCAGTCCGAGATCGGCGGCGTGTCGGTGGCGTCGGACGCCGCTGAATCGGGCGATGAGCGGCCCTGGGCGCCGTGACACCGGAGGCTGCGAGCGCCAGCAGATGCGGCGGTGGTTTTCGCCGGCTCGCTGTAGGCATCCACCGTACCGGACAAGGTCATTGCAGGCGCGCGCTGGTCGAGGGCGGCGGGCTTGAGCTTTTCAAGCTGCAGCTGCGCCTGCCATCTTTGCGCGGCCCAGCGTCCTTCTCCCTTCACGCGTCCGGCCTCTTGCTTGGCGGAGCCGAACGAAATATCGAGCCCCTTCAGATCGATGCCGGCAGCAAGATCGCGGCCCCGCCCCATGGCTTGCAAGTGCAGCTCGCGCACCGGCAGGCGCTGCAGGTCCCAGCGATCGGCCAGGGCGTTCGTCGCATCCAGTTCGATCACGAGCGGCAGGCTCGGCATCGCCCGCGGCCGGCTCGAGCCGCACCACGGCCTTGCCGCTGAGCGCCGTGGTGGGGGCGGCCGAGGCGAGGGCGGCCAGGTCGAAGCGTTCGAAGCGCGCATCGAGGCGGTCGACGGGCTGGCCCGCGAAGGGCGCGAGCGTCGCATCGGCGTCGAGCGCCTGGTCCTTCGCCTTCAGCGTGGCTCGGGCCACCAGCCGTTCGAGCGGACCCTCGAGCTGCAGCTGCGCCGACCATGGCAGGCCCTGGTCGTCCGCCTCGATCTGCCGAACGAGGTCGGCGTCGCGCCTCCAGCGCGAAGGGCGCATCGGCACCGATCTGCGCACGGCCGGTGAGGCGCAAGGGGTCCCACTTCACGCTGAGTTCGTCGACGCGATGGCTCGCGCCGTCGGGGCCTCCCAGGTCGAGCCGGGCCGAGATCTCGCGCACCGGCTGCGGGAGGGCATTGGCGACGACTTCACCGATCTGCAACTCGTCGACCCTCAGGCGCAGCGGCAGCCGCAGGGAGCGAGGCGGGGTCGGCGGCTCGGCCGATTTCTCGCCGGGCGTCAACACTGCCTCCACGCGCGCCACGCGCAGCGACCGAAGATGCCAATCCACCCACACCCCGCGCCGCTCGCCGCGGGCGAGTTCGAAGCCTTGCCATGCAAAGTCGTCGATCACCACGCGATCTTCGGGATGGCCGGGGCCGCCCAGGTCGATCGCGATGCGCCGCGCCGAGAAGTCGCCCAGGAGCGGACCTTGCGCCTGCAGCACCTGCACCCTCGGCAGCCACGACAGCACTCGCGCGGTCCCGGCAGAGGTATTGAGCGCGGCGACGAGGCCGGCAGCCAGCGACGCGACCAGCAACAGCACCAGCACGGGCAATGCGATGAGCCAGGACAAGGGCGATCGCCACCACCTCCTGCGCGCCGGGTGCGGAGGCGGAGAGTCGGGTACTGGCGTCGTCGCGTTCATGCCGATATCAGAAGCTCAGAAGGCGATCCCCACACTCAGATGCAGCCGGAAGTTGCCCGTTTCCTGCCCATAGGCGACGTCGGCCCGCAAGGCGCCGACCGGGCTGCGCCAGCGTATGCCGACGCCGTAGCCCAGCTTGGGATCGATATTGGTCCACGAGTCGGTCGCATCGCCTGCATCGACGAATACCGCCCACCACCATTCACGCAGCCGCCGCGAGATCGGGTGGGCGATCTCGAAGCTGCCGGTGGTGAGCACCTTGCCACCCACGATGGTGCCACCCTGGTCCACGCCGATGGTGTTGTAGCCATAGCCGCGCACCGATGTCGTCGCCGCCGGTGCGAAACAGCAAGGTATCGGGGACGCCGACCGTGCCCTGCGTGTGCACCTCGCCCGCTTCGCCGCGCGCGCTGGCGTACCACATGTCGCCCAGCGGCTGGTACCAGGTGACGCGCCCGTAGAGCCGCACGAACGGGCCGTTGCCGTCGGAGCTCCTCGCCTGTCCGGCGCCGGCCTGGCCCGAGAGGGTGATGCCGTCGGTGGGCAGCAGGATGTTGTCGACATTGCGCCAGACCCATTCATAGTTGCCCCACAGCGCTCGCGAGCGCGTCTTGCCCAGGTCGGTCGTGACAGCGGCGGACACGTACTCGAGGTAGTAGGTGCGGTCGACGCGCTCGGTATCCTGGGTGCGGCCGATGCGCAGGCTTTCGCTGTCGGTGGGGGCGGTGTCTGACTTGTCCAGCCGCTCGATTTTTGCCGCCACCATGTTGCGGTAGAGGTCCTCATGGGGCTGCGAGGTCCACTCGCTGCTCAGCAGGCTCTGGTCGCTGCCGAGCTGCAGCTTGGTCTTCGCGCGCCAGGGCAGGCCGAACACGCGGCGATGCAGGTGCTCGAAGGTGCCGCGCACGCGCGAGGCGTCGCTGTAGCCGATGCCGAGCGTGAGCTCCTGCAGCGGCAGCTCGCGCACGCTCACGGCCACCGGCGCCGCCTCGGCGTTCTCGGGGGCGGTGTCCGCCACGACGGATATCGATTCGAAGAGGTTCAGCTTCTGCAGGCGCTCCTGGAAGTCGAACAGCTGCTTTTCGGTGTAGCGGTCGCCCTGGCGGAAAGTCGCGAGGTTGGTGATCGCCTCCGGGCCGTGCGTCTTCAGGCCCTCGACGCGCAACGGGCCGAAGTGGTACAGCGGGCCGCTGTCGGCCACGGCGAACAGGCGCGCCTCGTTGTTGGCCGCATCGACGTCCGCGGCCGTGCCGCTCCAGCTCGAGCCCGGATAGCCGTCGGCGCGCAGCCGGCCGAGCACCTCGTTCTTTTCGCTGCTCCAGGTGGACTGCCGGAACGCCCGGCCTTCGCGCAGGCGCCATCCGCGCCGGATCTGGGCCAGCAGGTCGATGTCCGCCGCGAAGCCGCGCTCGGCGTTCTCCTGGATCTCGCCCTGGACCTCGAGCGTCGAGCGGCTGATGCGTGCGATGGGCCCCGGGTCGACCTCGATGAGCACGAGTCGGCGGCACGGTTTCTTCGCGGGTGATCTTTACGTCGGCATTGAAGTAGCCCTCCGTCTCCAGCAGGGCGCGCGCCTGCGCGGGCGTGGCAGAGACCAGCCGCGCGATCTCGCTGGCGGTGATGTCGGCAAGCGCCGGGTCGGTGCGAAAGCGCGCGATGTCGAGGTGCTTGGAGAGCAGTTCGTCGAGCGGCTCGGGGGCCTTGATGACGAGCTCGTAGGGCGCGCCCGCCGGGGCCGACGCGGCGGCTTCCGGGGCCGGCGCACTGGCGCTCTCCTGGGCCCGCACGCAGAAGCAGGCCGAGGACAGCGCCACGAGGGCGCAAGCACCAAGGAATGAAACGCGCGATGGCTCGCGCGGCGTCATTTGGTCAGCAGACGCATCGCTCCTTCGAGCCCCGAGAGGGTCAGCGGGAACATGCGCTGGTTCATGATCTGCTGGATGATCGAGATCGACTGCCGATAGCCCCAGACGCCCTGCGGCTCGGGGTTGATCCAGGCGTACTTCGGGAAGGCATGCGTGAGCCGCTGCAGCCATTCGGCGCCCGGCTCCTCGTTGTTGTATTCGACGCTGCCGCCGGGCTGCAGCACCTCGTACGGGCTCATCGTCGCGTCGCCGACGAAGATCAGCTTGTAGTCCTTGTTGTACTTGCGCAGCACGTCCCAGGTGGGGAACTTCTCGCTGTAGCGCCGGCGGTTGTTCTTCCACATGAAGTCGTAGACGCAGTTGTGGAAGTAGTAGAACTCGAGGTGCTTGAACTCGGCCTTGGCGGCGGAGAAGAGCTCCTCCACGCGGTGGATGTGCTCGTCCATCGTGCCGCCCACGTCCATCAGCAGCAGCACCTTCACGTGGTTGTGCCGCTCGGGCACCATCTTCAGGTCGAGCCAGCCGGCATTGGCGGCGGTGGAGCGGATGGTGTCGTCGAGGTCGAGCTCGAGGTCGGAGCCCTCGCGCGCGAACCGGCGCAGGCGGCGCAGCGCGACCTTGATGTTGCGCGTGCCGAGCTCGAGCGTGTCGTCGTAGTCCTTGTACTGGCGCTGGTCCCAGACCTTCACGGCGCTGCGGTTGCGACCCTTCTCCTGGCCGACGCGGATGCCTTGCGGGTTGTAGCCGTAGGCGCCGAAGGGCGAGGTGCCGCCGGTGCCGATGAAGCGGCTGCCGCCTTCGTGACGCTCCTTCTGCTGCTCGAACAGCTCCTTCAGGCGCTTCATCAGCTCGTCCCAGCCGAGCTTCTCGATCTGGGCCTTCTCCTCGGGCGAGAGATCGAGCTCGAGGTGCTTCTGCAGCCACTCGAGCGGGATCTCCTTGCTGAAGTCGGCCAGCAGCTCGACGCCCTTGAAGTAGGCGCCGAATGCGCGGTCGAACTTGTCGAAGTTGGCCTCGTCCTTGACGAGCGCGGTGCGCGAGAGGTAGTAGAACTTCTCGACCGTGGGGCCGCCCTCGTCGTCGATCACGCCGCTCTTGATCGCCTCGAGCAGGGTGAGGTATTCCTTGATCGAGACCGGCAGCTTGGCGGCGCGCAGGGTGAAGAAGAAATCGATCAGCATGGCTTCATGCCTTCCAGCCAGTTTTCGAGGCGAAGTCCGCTCACCCTGGAGAACTCGCGCGTGTTGTTGGTGACCAGCGTCAATCCTTTGCAGCGGGCGTGTGCGGCCAGCCACAGGTCATTTGGGCCGATCGGTTTGCCAGAGCGTTCAAGCGCGCGATCGGATCTCGCCATAGTGCGCGCCGCACTCCGGCGGGAGCGGCTCGACCTGGATCTTGCTCGTCATGGCATCGAGCGCCGCAGATCCGCCGCTGGCGTATCGGGCAGTTTGTGGCAACCGACCATCAGCTCACCATGCGTAATGACGGACATGATTGCGTCGCCGACGTGGAGGCGGGCAAAACGTCGTTCCACCTGCGGAGGCCTGCGCTTCATCAGATAGACGCAGATGTCGGTGTCGAGCAGGTACTTCATGCGCGGGGTGGCTTGCGAGCGGCATTGCCTTTGCCCGCGGTCTTGACGGAGGCCCGTTCTGGCTTCCTGCATCTGCCCTCCAGTCACGCTCCTCTGGCGGGCGGCGATCTTTCATCTGGTCAAGGCATCTTCGGCCAGTCCAGTTCGCGCAAGGCATCGAACGCGCCTGCGAGCGACTCGGGCTCTTCCTCGAGCACGATGCGATGGCCTTCACGCGAAATGCGCACTTGCTTGCTATTGAACTGGAACGCCTTGGGGATGCGCACCGCTTGGCTGTTGCCTGATTGAAATACGGTGGTTTTGGTGGCCACGGCAGCGATTCCTCTTGGGATATACTGAAAGTATATACGCCGCCGGCTATCTCGGCTTGTTGAGCTGCCACACCAGGTTCGCCTTCACCGTCGGCCACTCCGACTCGATGATGCTGAACACCACCGTGTCGCGCAGCGTGCCGTTGGGGCTGATCTGGTGGTTGCGCAGGATGCCGTCCTGCCTGGCGCCCAGGCGGGCGATGGCCTCGCGGCTCTGGAAGTTGAAGTAGTGCGTGCGGAACTCGACCGCAATGCACGAGAGCACCTCGAAGGCATGCTTGAGCAGCAGCAGCTTGGCCTCGGTGTTGATGCCGCTGCGCTGCACGCTGCGGCTGTGCCAGGTGTGGCCGATCTCGAGGCGGCGATTCTTCTCGTCGACGTTGAAGTAGCGCGTCGAGCCGACGATGCGCCCATCGGACTTGCGGCGCACGACGAAGGGCATGGCCCCTTGCTCATCGCGCATCTTCAGGGCCGCCTCCACATAGGCCGACATCGACTCCGGCGAGGCCACGCCCGTGTACCAGAGGTTCCACAGCTCGCCGTCGCGCGCCGCCTCCTCCAGCCCCGCCGCATGCTCGGCACGCATCGGCTCGAGCACCACCCAGTTGCGGCCGGCAAGCGTCACGGGTTCGATGAAGCGGGCCACGGGCGTGCTCTCCATCCGCGATGAAGCGTCAGCGGTTGTGGCGTTGCATGAAGACCAGCTTCTCGAACAAGGAGACGTCCTGCTCGTTCTTCAGCAGCGCGCCCACCAGCGGCGGCACGGCCACCTTGTCGTCCTTGCTCTGCAGCGCCTCGGCCGGGATCTCCTCGGCCACCAGCAGCTTGAGCCAGTCGAGCAGCTCGGAGGTGCTGGGCTTCTTCTTCAGGCCGGGCAGGTTGCGCACGTCGTAGAAGTTCTTGAGCGCGGCCGACAGCAGGTCTTTCTTGAGCTTGGGGAAATGCACGTCGACGATGCTCTTCATCGTGTCGGCATCGGGGAACCTGATGTAGTGGAAGAAGCAGCGGCGCAGGAAGGCGTCGGGCAGCTCCTTCTCGTTGTTGGAGGTGATGAAGACGATCGGGCGGTGCCGGGCCTCGACCATCTGGCGCGTCTCGTAGACGTAGAACTCCATGCGGTCGAGCTCGCGCAGCAGGTCGTTGGGGAACTCGATGTCGGCCTTGTCGACCTCGTCGATCAGGAGCACCACCGGCTGCTCGGCCTCGAAGGCCTGCCACAGCACGCCCTTGACGATGTAGTTGTGGATGTCCTTCACGCGCTCGTCGCCCAGCTGGCTGTCGCGCAGGCGACTCACCGCGTCGTACTCGTACAGGCCCTGCTGCGCCTTGGTGGTCGACTTGATGTGCCACTGCAGCAGCGGCATCCCCAGCGCCTGCGCCACCTCTTCGGCCAGCATCGTCTTGCCGGTGCCCGGCTCGCCCTTGATGAGCAGCGGGCGCTTGAGCGTGATGGCCGCGTTCACCGCCAGCCGCAGGTCGTCGGTGGCGACGTAGTTTTCGGTGCCTTGGAACTTCATGGAGGTCGAAGAAGTGGGTGGTTGGAGGGGCCGGGCCAGTATAAGTGGCGTCGCTATAATCGCCGATCGCTCCGAAACCCAACTACCCAAGCGCTCCCCATGAGAAAAGTGCTCCCCACGATGATCGCCTTGGCCGCCCTGGCCGGCCTTGCTGGCGCCGCGCAGGCGCAGGACGCCAAGGCCGGCGAAAAGAAGATCGCGATGTGCATCGGCTGCCATGGGATCCCCGGCTACCAGGCCAGCTTTCCCGAAGTGCACAAGGTGCCGATGATCGCGGGGCAGAACGCCAAGTACATCGTGGCGGCGCTCAACGCCTACAAGAAGGGCGAGCGCCGGCATCCCACCATGCGTGGCATCGCCGATCCCCTCTCCGACCAGGACATCGCCGACGTCGCCGCGTACTACGAGCAGCAGGGTGGCAAGACCGAAGTGCCCGCAGACGCCAGGCAGCCCAGCCCGCAAGTGGCGGCACTGCTCCAGAAGGGCGCTTGCGTGTCCTGCCACGGGGCCAACTTCAGCAAGCCGATCGACGGCTCGTACCCCAAGGTGGCTGGCCAGCACGCCGACTATCTCTACTCGGCGCTGAAGTCCTACCAGATCGAGAAGAACCAGAACATCGGCCGCGCCAACGCGATCATGCAGGGCCAGGTCAAGCAGTTCAGCCATGCCGAGCTCAAGGAGCTGGCCCAGTACCTCGGCTCGCTTCCCGGCGAACTGAAGACGGTCCCCCAGAGCAAGTTCCGCTGAGAAGGGGCGAATGAACCTGCTGCGCGACCCGATCTCACGCCTGCGCTCCTCGCCGTACGCCTGTACGGCTGCGGTGCTCGACGTGACCTCGGGCCGCTCGCTACGGTTCCTTCACCCCTTCTGAAGAGCGCTCCGGACTCGCATCAAAAAGCCGCTGCCATGCCAGCGGCTTTTTTGTGCCCGCTTCCTGCTACCTGAAGCGGGTGTCCGTGTGGCGAGCGCCTGCCTGGCGGGCTTCTTCCGCTATCGCAGGCGCGCCATGCGCATCGGCGAGGTCGTCGAGGATCGGGCAATCCGGCCGGTCGTCGCCGTGGCAATGCGCGGCCAGCTGCTCGAGCGTGCGCTTCATCGACTGCATCTCGGCGATGCGTCGCTCGAGGTCGGCCGCATGATCGAGCGCGATGCGCTTGACCTCGGCGCTGGCGCGCCGGCGGTTGCGCCAGAGCTGCAGCAGCGTGCGGATCTCCTCCATGCCGAAGCCCAGGTCGCGTGAGCGGCGTATGAAGCGCAGCGTGTGCACCTCGTTGTCGTCGTACTGCCGGTAGCCGGCCTCCGTGCGGGCGATGGACGGCAGCAGGCCGAGCGACTCGTAGTGGCGGATCATCTTCGCGCTGACGCCCGAGGCGTCGGCGGCCTGGCCGATGTTCATGGCTTGCCTCCCGTGGGTCCGGCGTGCGCGCCCGCTTCGGCGCGAGGACGCCAGCTGCGCAGCAGCAGCGCATTGGTGACCACGCTCACGCTGCTCAACGCCATGGCCGCGCCGGCGATCACCGGGCTCAGCAGGCCGAGCGCCGCCAGCGGAATGCCGACCACGTTGTAGACGAAGGCCCAGAACAGGTTCTGGCGGATCTTGGCGTAGGTGCGGCGCGAGATGTCGATCGCATCGGCCACCAGCGCCGGGTCGCCGCGCATCAGCGTGATGCCGGCGGCATGCATCGCCACGTCGGTGCCGGTGCGCCATCGCGATGCCGACGTCGGCCGCGGCCAGCGCCGGCGCGTCGTTGATGCCGTCGCCGACCATCGCCACCGCGCGCGCCGCCCGCGCGCAGCTGCGCGACGACGCGCGGCCTTGTCCTGCCGGCAGCACCTCGGCGTGCACCTCGTCGATGCCCAGCTGCGCGGCCACGGCCGCGGCGCTGCCGCGGTTGTCGCCGGTGATCAGCACGGTGCGCATGCCCATGCGCGTGCAGGCGCGCGATCGCTGCGCCGGCGCGGCGGCTTGAGCGTGTCGCCGAAGGCCAGCAGGCCCAGCAGCGCGGCCGCGTCGCGTGCACGCTCGGCCAGCCAGGACACGGTGCGGCCTTCGGCTTGCAGCGCGCTGCGCGCGCGCTCGCAGCGCGCCGACGGTCGACGCCCAGTTCGTGCATGCAGCGCGGTGCTGCCGAGCCGCAGCGTCGCGGCCTGCACACGCGCGCCTGCCATGCCGCGGCCCGGCGATCGCGCGCAGCTCGTCGGCCGGCGTGACGGCGACGCCTGCGCTCGCGCGCCGCGCTGCAGCACCGCACGCGCCAGCGGATGCTCGCTGCCCGCCTGCAGCGCTGCCGCCAGCCGCAGCAACTGCGTCGTCGATCGCCCTCTGCGGCCTCGCAGCGCCACCAGCGCGGGCTGCCCTTCGGTCAGCGTGCCGGTCTTGTCGAAGGCGACCGTCCTCGACGCGCATGCGCCACCTCCAGCGCCTGCGCGTCCTTGATCAGGATGCCGTGGCGCGCCGCGACGCCGGTGCCGGCCATGATGCGCCGTCGGCGTGGCCAGGCCCAGCGCGCAGGGGCAGGCGATCACCAGCACCGCCACCGCGTTGAGCAGGGCCGCCTGCCCAGTCGCCGCTGGACAAGCCCCAGCCCAGCAGCGTCAGCACAGCGCGATGGCCAGCACCACCGGCACGAACACGGCGCTGACGCGGTCGACCAGCGCGCTGGATCGGCGCCTTGTCCGCCTGCGCCGATTCGACCAGCCGGATGATGCGCGCCAGCGTCGTCTCGGCGCCGACCGCGGTGGTGCTCGACCACCAGCGGCCTTCGCGCGTTGACCGCGCCGCCGGTGACCCGGTCGCCCGGCGTCCTTGGCCACCGGCAGGCTCTCGCCGGTGATCAGCGATTCGTCGACGTGGCTGCGGCCCTCGACCACCTCGCCGTCCACCGGCGACGCGCTCGCCGGGGCGCACGACGACGAGGTCGCCCACCTGCACCTGCGCGAGCGGCAGCTCGACCTCCGCGCCGTCGCGGCGCACGCGGGCCGTTTCGGGCGCAGCGCCTGCAGCGCGCGGATCGCGGCGGTGGTCTGGCGCTTGGCGCGCGCCTCCAGCCACTTGCCGAGCAGCACCAGCGTGATCACCACGGCCGAGGCCTCGAAGTACAGGTGCGGCATGCCCGTGCTGCCTCGGCCATGCGGCAGCAGCAGGTAGACGCTCAGGCCGTAGCCGGCGCTGGTGCCGAGCGCCACCAGCAGGTCCATGTTGCCGGTGCCGGCGCGCAGCGCCTTCCAGCCGGCGCGGTAGAAGCGCGCGCCCAGCCAGAACTGCACCGGCGTGGCCAGCAGCCAGCTGCACCAGGCCAGG
The DNA here is from genome assembly GCA_963818175.1 of uncultured beta proteobacterium. Taxonomy (GTDB): domain Bacteria; phylum Pseudomonadota; class Gammaproteobacteria; order Burkholderiales; family Burkholderiaceae_C; genus Caldimonas. Next base: position 77,680 of record CAWFRK010000018.1, read on the forward strand.
CAGCATCCAGTGCGTGCCGAACAGGTCGCCCAGCATCGGCAAGCGCCAGCGGCAGCGACAGCAGCGCCGCAATCGCCACGGCGGCGCCTTCGCTCGGCCAATGGGTGTGGGCAGGCTCCTGCGGAAGATGGGTCTCGTAGCCGGCCGCGCGCACCGCCGAGACGAGCGCCTCGGCCGGCACGTTCGGGGCCGTCTCGACCGACGCCGTTTCGGTGGCCAGGTTGACGCTGGCACCGACCACGCCCGGCACGCGCCTCAGCGCCTTCTCGACCCGGTTGACGCAGGTCGCACAGGTCATGCCTTCGATAGGGAGCGTCTGTGTTGCCATGCTTGCCAGTGTCAAGCTTCCAATGATGTGAGGGTCAAGCTTCGCGGGCTTGACCTTGACATGATGTCAGCGTCTAGAGTGCAGCCAGGACACATCCACGAGGCATTCCCCATGACCATCGAACTCACTCTCAAGGACATGAGCTGCGGCCACTGCGTCAAGACCGTCACGCAGACGGTGCACCAGGTCGATCCTTCTGCCGAGGTCAAGATCGACCTCGACACCAAGCGGGTCAGGATCGAGACCTCGGGCGATGCCGAGGCCTTCAAGCGCGCGCTGGCCGAAGAGGGCTATCCGGCGTCCTGAGGAGGCCCGGGCTTCAGCGCGTCGCGCGTCGCCGGACGCAGTCGATGTAGGCCTCGCCATCGGGCGGCAGCCCGCTGCGCTGCGAAGTCCAGATCATCTCGCCCAGGCATTCCATCACTTCGTGCTGGGCATCGTGCGCCGAGCCGAGCCGGTGCGCGAGCAGCTCGAAGGCCTGCTTGATGCCGCGCGGCTGGTCGACGCTCAGCTGCTCGGTGACCGACAGGTGCATCGCGAGATGCAGGAAGGGGTTGGTCCGGCCTTCTTCGATCGCGTAGTTCGCCTCCAGGGCGGCATCCATGTCTGCGAGCTCGGCGTGGTATTCGGGATGGCCTTCGACCCAGTCGGAGGCCATGGCCTCCAGGGGCGTGAGGACCTCGCCCGCGCGCTGCTTGCGGTAGGTCTCGCAGAAGAACTTGCGGACGTCGTGTTGGGAAGGGGAAAACATCCCGTGATTCTTGCTCACATTCGCCAGATTGCGCCGGGCGGCTTCCAGCAGCCCGACAATGCGAACGGCATCCTGGCCGCCACTTCAATGAACAGCCGCAAGTCAATGACCAGCCGCAAGCCTTCCAGCGCATCCTTCCATGCGCTGCCCTTCTTCTGTCTCGAGCCATGCCTGACTGGACCACCCAGCTGGGCGACGCCCTGATCACCGATCCCTGGTTCTATGCGGTGGCCGTCCCGGCGGTGCTGCTGATGGGACTCTCCAAGAGCGGATTCGGCGCGGGGTTCGGGGCGCTGGCGGTGCCCATCATGGCGCTGGCCATTCCCGTGCCCCAGGCCGCCGCGATCATGTTGCCCTTGCTGCTGGTGATGGACGCCCTCGGCGTGGCCGCCTACGCGAAGCACTTCGATCGCGGCCTGATCCGCCTGCTGCTGCCGGCGGGGCTGGTCGGCACGGTCGTGGGGACGGCCCTGTTCGGCGTGCTCTCGAGCAAGACGGTGGCTGCGGTGGTGGGGGCCTTGACCCTCCTTTTCCTGGCACAGCGGTTGTTCTTCCGGCCGCGCCCGGACTCCCCGCCGCCGCCGCGCTGGGTCGGCTGGCTGCTGGGCATGGCCGCCGGCTTCACCAGCTTCGTGTCGCACGCCGGAGGTCCGCCCGTCAGCGCCTACGTGCTGCCGCTGAGGCTTCCTCCGGTCACCTTCTCGGCCACGATGGCGGTCTTCTTCGCCGTCATCAATCTCTCGAAGTGGCCGCCGTATGCCTGGCTGGGGCTGATCGACTGGCGCAACATGGCCACGGCCGTGGTCCTGATGCCGGTGGCGCCCATCGGCGTGTGGCTGGGCGTTCACGTGGTGCGCCGTGTGCGACAGGACTGGTTCTACCGGCTGATCCACGCGGGGATGTTTCTCACGGCGGTGAAGCTGCTCTGGGATGGGCTTCGGTAGCTGCGACTGGCGTCCCCGCGGGCCGAGCGCCGGGCCGCTCCCAAGCCGGCCCGCATCCCCTCGGGGATCGGCCGATGTACTCATCGGACGAGGGGCTGTCATCACTCACCCCAGCCTTCTCGGCGGCGGACCGGCCCTGCATCCCGCTCCTTGGCAAACAACTCTTCAAGCTGCTGCCGGCCCTGCTTGGCGATCGCGATCAATTGCGCCTGGTCCTTGTAGTGCGGCAGCTGCTCTTCGAGCTGCTCCACCGTGTGCTTGCGAAAGCGCATCGCCAGCTGGCGCGCGTGGTGAGGCTGCCAGCCCATGCTCTCGAGCACGCTGCGCGCGCTCACCAGGGCCGAGTCCAGCGTCTCGCGCTCGATCAGGCGCACGCCGCGCTTGCGCAACTGGAACCAGTGGGTGGCGTTGCGGGCCCGCGCCACCACCGTGAGCTGCGGGAAGTGCTCGCGCGCCAGGTCTGCGATCTCGAGGCTGTGCTCGACGTCACCGACCGCGATCACCAGCACGCGCGCCCCGGCGGCCCCGGCGGTGCGCAGCAGGTCCAGGCGGGACGCGTCGCCGAAGTACACCCGCCAGCCGAAGCGGCGCAGCACCTCCACCTGCTCTGCGTCATGGTCGAGCACGGTCACCTTCAGGCCATTGGCGAAGAGCAGCCGCGCGACGATCTGGCCATAGCGCCCGAAGCCGGCAATGATCACCGGCGCCTCCTGCGGCTCGTTGAGCTCGGGCATCTGCGGCCCGCCGCCGCGCGCCAGGCGGGGCATGATCCAGCGGTCGATCGACACCAGCATCAGCGGCGTCAGCAGCATCGAGATCGCCACCGCCGCCACCAGCAGCGAGGACGTCTCCGCGCTCATGACCTGCGCCTGCGTGGCCGCCTGGAACACGACGAAGCCGAACTCGCCGCCCTGGGCCAGCAACACCACGAACACCGGCCGTTCGGCCATCGGCAGCGGGATCAGCGCTGCAATGCCCCACAGCACCGCGAGCTTGAGCGCCAGGAAAGACACGACCACCGCCGCCACGATGCCAGGATGCTCGCGCACCACGCCGAAGTCGATGCTCATGCCCACGGCAATGAAGAAGAGCCCGAGCAGCAGGCCCTTGAAAGGCTCGACGTCGGTCTCCAGCTCGCGCCGGTATTCGCTCTCGGCCAGCAGCACGCCGGCGAGGAAGGCGCCCAGCGCCATCGAGAGCGACAGCCACTGCATCAGCGCGGCCACGCCCACCACCAGCAGCAGCGCGGCCGCGGTGAAGATCTCCGGCGTCCTGCTGCGGGCGATCCAGCGCAGGGTAGGGCGCAGCAGCAGCCGACCGCCGAGCACGATGGCGACGACCGCCCCGAGCGCCTTGGCGGCATGGAGCCAGCTGCTGCTTGCGGCCTCCGCGGAGCCGGCGCCGAGGGCCGGCACCAGCGCCAGCACGGGGATCGCCGCGATGTCCTGCAGCAAGGCGATCGACAGCACCGTCTGGCCGGAGCTGGTGGCCCTCAGGTTGCGCTCGGCCAGGCCGCTCAGCGCAATGGCGGTCGAGGACATCGCCAGGCCGATCGCCGCGACCAGGGCGAGCTTCCAGGGAACGCCCAGTGCGAAGGCTGCCGCGAACATCGCTGCCGTGCAGCCCAGCATCTGCAGGCTGCCCCAGCCGAAGATGGGCCGTCGCATGGCCCACAGCCGCTGGGGCTCCAGCTCGAGCCCCACCAGGAAGAGCATCAGCACCACGCCGAACTCGGCGAAGTGAAGGATCTGCTCGGCATCGGTCACCAGGCCCAGCACCCAGGGACCGATCGCGATGCCGGCCGCCAGGTAGCCGATGATCGCGCCCAGGCCCAGCAGCCGCGCCAGGGGCACGACGATCACTGCCGCCGCGAGATAGATGAGCGAACTGCTCAGCCAGGAGGTGTGTTCCATCGTGAATGGTGCGGTGCTGGGGCGTTCAGGGCTGCGCGGGGCGGTCCTGCTCGGGGACGTCATGCACGGGGCATGCCTGCATCGCCTCGAGCTCGGGCCAGTCCGGATAGCTGCGCAGCCGATCGACGAAGGTGCGCACGTGCTCGTCCAGCTCGCTCGGCGTCAGGCGATGCGCGCCATGCACCACCAGGGGCGGCAGGAAACGCAGGCCGCACAGCTCGGCCGTCTGCTCATAGGGGTGCATGAAGGCATCGAAGAAATAGCGGTTGTAGCCGGTCGGGTGATAGGCCGACGCGCGCGCGCCGGTCGAGCTGACCAGCCACAGGTCCTTGCCGTGCAGGCGCTTGCCCGCATGACCATAGGCCCAGCCATAGGAGAGCACCTCGTCGACCCAGAGCTTCATCAGCGCCGGCATGCTGTACCACTGCATCGGATGCACCCAGACCAGCAGGTCGGCGCGCTCCACCGCTGCCTGCTCGGCAGGCACGTCGATCACGTAGTCGGGATAGAGCGCATAGACGTCGCGCACCTCGATGCCCGGCTCGCCGATCGCCCGCGCTGCCCGAAGCAGGCCAGCGTTGACGACCGAGTGGTGCAGGTTCGGGTGGGCGACGAGGACGAGGGCACGGGGCATGGTTTGTCTCGATTCGGGCCTGGGCCGGCCCGCTAACATAACCCGGTTTCAATGAAGGGACGAGGCTGACATGCGCGTGATCGTCGTGGCCAATCCCAAGGGCGGCGCGGGCAAGTCCACGCTGGCCACCAACCTTGCAGGCTACCTGGCCGCCCAGGGGCACCAGGTGATGCTGGGCGACGCGGATCGACAGCAGTCCTCGCGCCTGTGGCTCGGCCTGCGTCCGCAGCACGCGCGGCTGGTGGCCACCTGGGAGCTGGACGACGGACACATCGCCAAGCCGCCGAAGGGCACCACGCACGTGGTCCTCGACACCGCGGCGGCGCTGCACGGCAAGCGCCTGGACGAAGTGATGAAGGCGGCGGACCAGGTCATCGTGCCCCTGCAGCCGAGCATCTTCGACATCTACGCCACGCGCGCCTTCCTCGACCTGGTGAAGGCGCATCGCAAGCACGACCGCGTGCGCGTGGGCGTGGTCGGCATGCGGGTGAAGGACCACACCATCGCCGCAGACCAGCTCAAGGCCTACGTGTCCTCGCTCGAGGTGCCCGTGATCGGCTACCTGCGCGACACGCAGAACTACATCCAGCTCGCCGCGCGCGGGCTCACGCTGTGGGACGTGGCGCCCGGCAAGGTGGAGCGCGACCTCGAGCAGTGGCAGCCGATCGTGAGCTGGATCGAGGCCGAGGAGAATCAAGCCCCATGAAGACCTTCGAAACCCTTGCCGAATTGCAGCCCCTCGTCGGCCAGATGCTGGGCACCAGCGACTGGCTCACCGTCGACCAGCACCGCATCAATCTGTTTGCCGATGCCACCGGGGACCACCAGTGGATCCACGTGGACCCCGAGCGGGCCGCGAAAGGCCCGTTCGGTGCGCCCATCGCGCACGGCTACCTGACGCTCAGCCTGCTGCCGATCTTCTTCGCCTCCGGATTCGAGATCCGTGGCAGTCGCATGGGCGTCAACTACGGCCTGAACAAGGTGCGCTTCCCGGCACCGGTCCCGGTGGACAGTCGGCTCAGGGGGCACTTCAAGCTGCTGGCCTGGGAGGCCATCGACAACGGCGGCGCGCAAATGACGATCGAGGTCACGGTCGAGCGCGAAGGCTCGGCCAAGCCGGTGTGCGTGGCCGAATCGATCGTGCGCCGCTATCCCTGAACCTGGGCCCTGCGCGGCGCGTTGCAGCGCGCACAAATAGTTACCTCGGCCGTGTGAAGTCGTCCACGCACTTCCAAACTCCTTGTGGAACCGCGCGCTCCTCTACTGCATTTGAGGAATTGATGCCGCCAGACCCCCGTCCATAGAGTCCGCCACTTCGCGGGCCGGACCCGCCGCCGCCACTCCGCTGCCCGCGGATCCGAATCCATGGTGTGCGGCGCAAAAGAATGAGCGGATCAAGGAGGCAAGGGGAGGGCCGTCGACGGCCCCTCCTCATGGTGGTGCTTGCGGCATTGCTGAACGGCAGCCACGTTGGCCTGGCCGTTGCGCAGGCCACTCTTTCCGACACCGACCTCCAGGAACATCTTCGTCAGCAGGAACGCGAGCGCGCCATGCGCGAGCAACTGCAGCGCGAGCCCGACGTGCGCCTGCCGCGCGACGGCGTGCGCGAACGCAGCGCCGCCGGAGACCGGCCCTGACTTGCCGTGCTGGCCGATTCACACCATCGCATTCAAGAGCGCTGCCGGTGGGACAGGACGTGCAGCGCTTCGGCTTCGCCCTGGATGCCTTGCCGAGGACAGCTGCGCCGCGCCGACGGGGAGTCGACGGTACTGCCTGGGCGAGCGCGGCATCAACCGCGCGCTGAGCGCGGTGCAAAACGCGCTCATCGACCGGGGCTATGTCACGACGCGCGTGCTCGCGGAGCCGCAAGACCTCAGCGGCGGCACGCTGGCGCTTACGGTGGTTCCGGGTCTTGTCCGTGCCATCCGCCTGGACGAGGCGAGCAGTCCGCGTGCCACGCTGCGCAACGCCTTGCCGCTGCGCGAGGGCGAGTTGCTCGATCTGCGGGCGGTCGAGCAAGGCCTCGAAAACCTCAAGCGCGTTCCGACCGCCGAGGCAGACATCCGGATCGCCCCGAGCGAGCAGCCCGGCAGCCGCCCGGGTGACAGCGATCTGGTGGTGCACTGGAACCAGGCGTTCCCGTGGCGGTTGGCGCTCACGCTCGACGACAGCGGCTCCGAGGCCACCGGCAAGTACCAGGGCAGCCTCACCATCGCCTACGACCACTGGTGGACGCTCAACGACCTGTTCTACATCAGCCTCAACCACGACGTCGGCAATGAGGGCGGCAATGGCGAGGCGGCGCGCGGAACTCGCGGCCACACCGTCCACTACTCGGTGCCCTATGGCTACTGGCTGCTCGGTGCTACCGGCAGCTCCTACGCGTATCACCAGTCGGTGGCCGGCGCGAACCAGACCTATCGATACGCGGGCGAAAGTCGAAAACGCCGACATCAGGATTTCGCGCCTGCTCTACCGCGACGCCCGGAGCAAGACCACGGCCTCGCTGCGAGGCTGGCTGCGCGAGTCCCGCAACTTCATCGACGACACCGAGGTCGAGGTGCAAGGTCGGCGCACGGCGGGCTGGGAACTGGGGCTGTCGCATCGCCACTTCTGGGCTCGTGCGACGCTCGATGCGAACCTGTCGTACCGGCGCGGCACCGGCGCTTTCGGTGCCATGGCCGCGCCCGAGGAGGCCTTTGGAGAAGGCACCTCGCGCATGCGGATCGTCACGGCGGATGCCGAACTCGAACGTGCCCTTCAGGGCCTGGGGCGAGGGGCTGCGCTACGTCGGCAAGCGCTCGCGCCCAGTGGAATGGCACGCCGCTGACACCGCAGGACCGCTTTGCCATCGGCAACCGATACACCGTGCGCGGCTTCGACGGCGAGACCACGCTGTCGGGCGAGCGTGGATGGTTCCTGCGCAACGAACTCGGATGGAACTGGCACGCGCTCGGCGCCGAAATCTATGCCGGCCTGGACTACGGCCGGGTCAGCGGGCCTTCTGCATCACTGCTGCCAGGCAAGCGCCTGGCCGGCGCCGTGATCGGACTGCGCGGCGGATTCAAGCGGGCGAGCTACGACGTCTTCGTCGGGCAGCCGATCGACAAGCCTGAAGGTTTTCGTACCGCCGGCACCACGGCGGGTTTTGGGCTGAGTTGGTCGCTTTGACGAGAGGAATGGAAAGCATGAACAAGAACTCCATTGCCTCTTCTTCCTGGCCGCGCTGGGCTCGGTGGTGCCGTCCCTCGCGGCCATGCGCAAATCGTCGCCGACCCCGCCGCTCCCGGCACGCAGCGCCCCACGGTGCTCAACGCCGCCAACGGCGTGCCGCTCGTCAACATCCAGACGCCGAGCGCCGCCGGTGTCTCGCGCAACACCTATCGCCAGTTCGACGTCGCAGCAGCAAGGCGCGATCCTCAACAACTCGCGCAGCAACCCGTGGCTCGGCGACCAGCTCGGCGCGGGTGATCCTCAACGAGGTCAATTCGAGCAAGCCGAGCCAGCTGCGCGGCTACGTCGAAGTGGCGGGGCCGCGAGCGCAAGTCGTCGTCGCCAACCCCGCGGGCATCCACTGCGAAGGCTGCGGCTTCATCAACGCCAACCGCACCACGCTGACCACCGGCACTCCCATGCTCAACGGCGGCAGCCTCGACGCCTACCTCGTGCAGCGCGGGACCATCAGCATCGGTGGCGCCGGCATGGACGCGAGCAGCAGCGACTACACCGAGCTGATCGCCCGCGCCGTGCAGATCAATGCCGGGCTGTGGGCGCGGCAGCTCGCCGTCACCACAGGCACCCGCAGGTCAGCGCCAATAACCCGCAAGCGGCCCCGATCGCCCCGGCCGCAGGCTTGGCCCCGCGCCGGCCTTCGCGATCGACGTGGCCGAGCTCGGCGGCATGTACGCCGGCAAGATCGTGTCTGGTCGGCACCGAAGCCGGCGTCGGCGTGCGCAATGCCGGCCACATCGGCGCGAGCGCCGGCGAGGTGACCATCAGCGCCGACGGCTGGCTGCACAACCGTGGCGACATCACGAGCGCCGGCGCCACCCGCATCGACGCGCGCGCCGGCATCGCCAACGACGGCACCATCCATGCGCAAGGCGATGCGAGCCTGCTCACGCAGGGCGACATCGACCACCGCGGCCTGATCGTCGCGGCCGGTCACACGACAATGGCCGCCAGCGGCGCGAGGAGCCGCATCGAGGCCACGGCCGGCTCGCTGCTGGCCGCCGGCCTCGATGCCGAAGGGCGCCTGGGCGGCAACGGCCGGCTGCAGGTCAGTGCCACCGAGGCGATCGGCATGCATGGCCAGCACTTCGCGGCCGCCGATGCCAGCTTCAGCGCGACCACGCTCGACTTGTCAGACAGCCTAGGCGGCGCGCGCGAACTCAGCCTCACCGCGCACGGGGGCGAGCTCGACGCCAGCCGCGCCGAGCTGGTGGCCGACCAGCGCCTCATCGCCAGCACGACAGGCACCCTGCGCACCGACGCCGCGAAGCTGTCCGCAGCCGAACTCCAGCTGCAGGCGCGCGAGCTCTCCAACGTCGGCGGCGAGCTCGTGCAGAGCGGCCGCCGGCGAGTTGCGCCTCGACCTGACCGGCCGCCTCGACAACAGCGACGGCCTGCTGCTCGGCGGGGCGACGTCAGCCTGCGTGCGGCGGGCCTGCTCAACCAGGGCGGCACGATCGGCGCGTCGCAAGGCAGCCTGCGCATCGACAGCCTCGGCCAGGAGCTCGTCAACCGCGGCGGCACCGTGGCCGCAAGCGGCGAGCTGCGCATCGCGAGCGGCAGGCTCGACAACGAGACCGGCAGCTGCGCGCCGAAGCTTCGCTCACGCTCGACACCCAGGGCGCGGCACTCGTCAACACCGATCGGGCGACAAGGCCGGCATCAGCGCGGGCGGCGCGCTGCGGTGTCCAGCGGCGCGCTCGACAACCGTGGCGGCTTCATCGGCGCCGAGGGCGTCGAACTCAGCGCCACGAGGCTCGACAACCAGGGTGGGCAGGTCCACGCCGCCGATGACCTGACGCTGACGTCCGCACCGATGTCGACAACACCGGCGGACTGCTGCGGGCCGGCCAAACGCTCTCGATGGGCGCCTCGCGCCTCGCCAACCGCGACAGCCAGGGGGCCGAGCAAGGTGTCGAAGGCAGGTCCGTGCAGCTCACCGCCCAGGAGATCGACAACACCCGCGGCGCGCTGCGGGCCGACGAGCAACTGCTCGTCACCAGCGCGGGCAGCCTCGACAACAGCAAGGGCCTCGTCTCCGCCGGTCAAGCGCTGCACCTCCGCGACGCCGCACTTGCCGGTTCGAGGACCCTGCGCATCACCAACACGGAAGGCCGGCTCATCGCCGGCCCGACAACCAGGGCCAACTCGATATCGACGCCGCCGCGCTCGGCGGCGATGGCCAACTGCTGTCGCACGGCAGCCTGCGCCTCGCACTCGACCAGGCCTACACCCACAGCGGCAAGCTGCTCGCCGAGGGCGATGCCACGCTCGACATCCGCGATGCCCTCATCAACCGCGGCAAGCTGTAGGCCGGCGCCACCCTCCACGTTCAAGCGCAGTGCATCGAAAACCAGGCCGCCGGCGACACCGCCGGGGGCGAGACCCGCGTGGTGGCCGCAGAGAGCCTGGTCAACCGCGGGCAGATCGACGGAGAGCGCGTGCGCATCGAAGCCGCGATCGGCGGCACAACCTCGGCAGCGCGGCGCCTCTACGCGCGACCACCGCGCCATCCAGGCTGAGACCCTCAACAACAACGTCGAAGCCGACAAGTCCGCCACCATCGCGGCGCGCGCGCGAGCTCGACATCGGCGCCGCCGCGCTGATGGACCGTGAAGAGGCGCTGATCTTCAGCGCCTGGGCGCTGGCGATCGGCGGCGCACTCGGCGAAGCCAGCCACGCCAGCGGCAGCGCCCGGCTGGTGCACAACGCCAGCGTGACGATCGAGTCGCTCGGCGACTTGCGCATCGCCGCGGACGAGCTGCGCAACAGCAACGAGCACTTCGCCGACGAGATGGGCGGCGGCAGCAGCCAGGGCCGCCAGATCGTGCACCAGGTGGACGGGCGCGCGCATCGCAGCGGCGAGGTGCTGCTCGTGCGCAACGACGAGGATGGACAGAGCCAATGGCTGCGGCTCCTGGCCGATGCGCAGTTCCTCGTCCCCAATCCCGCCCGCCCGCCCCGGCGCGCTCTCTTCGGCGAAGTCGACGACAAGTACCTGCTGCTGCCCTCCGAGCGCTATCCCTTCGACCGTTCGGCCCCGCCTGCGGGCTCATGGAGGTGCCGAGGCCCGCCTACACGCCGCCTCGCATACCAGCCACTGGGCAGTCGCCGTGGAGTACGTGCCGGCGACCTACCGGCACGGCATGCAGACTGCGCTGGGGAGCCTGTTCGGCGTGACCTCGCCCGACAGCGACCCGCCGCCGGCGCGCGCAGCAGGCGAGCTGCCTGCCCGACGACCCCGCCTGCGAAGGCTTCTAAGCCTGGGATGGCGCGCGGGTCGCAGGCGCGCTACGACCAGCTCAACGCCGAGATCGCGGCCTTCTAGGCCGACGTCGAGAGCCGCCGCGGCAAGAACTGGAGCTGGCTCGACAATGAGACCATTCGCTACGATTCCCGGGTGACGAGCAGCGCCCCTGCACGCATCCTCGCCGGCGGCAATGCGCAACTCGATGGCCACGTCGTCAACGACAAGAGCCAGATCCTGGTCGGCGGCACCTTGAGCAACAGCGCCGCGGCCGTGGCCAGCGCGGTCGACAACCGCGATGCACAGGCCGAGGCTTTGGTCGAGGCGCGCGGCACGGCCGTGCACACCTACTCCTGCGGCGGCGGCAAGCGCTGCTACCTGCCGACGGACTACCACAGCGAGCGGCGCGAGAGCGTGTCGCTTGCCGTGAGCCAGGTCCGCACCGGCACCGCGGTGGCCGGGCAGCGGAATGCAACTCGACGCGCGCGGCAAGGTGGCGGTGGGGCAAGTGGCCGGCCAGCCCGGCACAGCGCAGGGCACCCGAGCGAACGGCGTCATCGAGGTCATCAGCCAGGCCGGCCAGCCGGGCGGGCCGCAGGCAGTGGTGCGCACCACGCTGCCCGAAACTCACGCTGCCCGTCGCCAGCCTGTTCCACCAGCACCCGGCGCCGACCGCGCGCTATCTCGTCGAGACCGATCCGCAACTGTTCACTGAACCAGCGCCAGTGGCTCAGCTCCGACTACCTGCTGCAGGCGCTGGCCCTGGACCCGGCGCTGACCCACAAGCGACTGGGCGACGGCTTCTACGAGCAGCAGCTGGTGCGCGAGCAGGTGAGCCGCCTCACCGGGCAGCGCTTGCTGGAGGGCTACGCCGACGACGAAGCGCAGTACCGCGCGCTGATGAACGCGGGCCTGACCTACGCCGAGCAGTGGCAGCTGCGCCCGGGCGTGGCGCTCAGCGCCGAGCAGATGGCGCAGCTCACCAGCGATATCGTCTGGCTGGTCGAGCAGCCGGTGAGCCTGCCTGACGGCAGCGTGCAACAGGTGCTTGTGCCGCAGCTCTACGTGCGGGTCAAGCCGGGCGATCTCCAGGGTGACGGCACGCTGATCGCCGCGGACGCGATCGACCTGAAGCTAGACGGGCGACCTGACCAACAGCGGCACCATCGCCGGCTCGGCGCGTCGTGCAGCTCGATGCCGAGAACCTTCGCAACCTCGGCGGACGTATTGCCGGCGCCGAAGTCTCGGCCGGCAACGCCCGCAACGACTCCTACAACCTCTGGCGGCACGATCGAGGACGGCCCGCGCCTTGAGCGCCACTGCCGGACGCGACCTGCAGGTCGCCTCCACCACGCGCACGAGCAGCTACGCACAGGGCCGGGCGACCTACCTGGATCGTGTCGCAGGCCTGTACGTGAGCGATCCGGGCGGCAGCCTGACGGCCACCGCAGGCCGCGATGCGAGCTTCATCGCCGCCGAGATCATCAACCGCGTCCTCGGGCGGCCAACACCGGACGCTCGTTGGAGGCCGGGCGCGACCTCACGCTCGGCACCCTCACCGAAAGCCGCGAGCACACCATCGCCTGGAACGCGAAACCACTCGCGCCACGATGCGGCGAGCCGTGAGTGTCGGCACACGCATCGAGACCATGGGCGACATCGCGCTGCACGCCGGGCAGGACCTCCAGGCCCGCGCCGCGCAAGTGAGGAGTGAACAGGGCGCCATCACCGTCGACGCCAAGCGCGACATCGAGATCGTTGCCGGCCAGGCCAGCCAGGGCTAGGACGAGGCGCATCGGGTCAGGCGCAAGAGTGCGGTAAGCAAGAAGACCACCACCACCCGCGACGGGGCGGAGCAGGGTGTCGCCGTGGCCAGCGTCCTCAGCGGAGAGACGGTGGTGGTGGGGGCAGGGCGCGATGTGCGCGTGGTCGGGTCCAACGTCGTCTCCACCGTGGGCACGACGCTACGAGGCCGGTGGCGACGTGACGATCGAGGCGGCGACGAACACCTATAGCGAACATCACTTCAAGGACACGCGACAAAGCGGCGCCTTTGCCAGTGGCACCGGCATCACCGTTAGCAGGCAGCGCAAGACCACCGATTCAAGTCACCAGCAGCACCAGCGCCGCCGCCAGCACGATCGGGGCGACCACCGGCAACGTCTACCATCCGCGCCGGCAACACCTACACGCAAACCGGCAGCGACGTGCTCACCCCGCAGGGCGACATCGACATCACGGCCAAGCGGGTGCAAATCGAGCACGCCACCAAAACTTCCCAAGGCAACTACGAGCAGCACTCCAGGCAAAGCGGCCTGAGCATCACGGCGAGCAACACGCTGATCAGCGCGGCACAGAACGTCGGCCAAATGGGGCAAGCCGGCGGCAACACCGACGACCCACGCATGAAGGCCCTGGCCGCGGCGAGCGCCGTGCTGATCGCCAAGGACACCGCCCGGCGATCGCGAGTGACCCCAGCTCGGCCACCAGCGTCGGCATCAACCTCAACCTCGGCTCCAGCAAGAGCCGCTACAGCAGCGAGCAAAGCAGCACCACGGTGCGTGGCTCGACCGTGACTGCCGGCGGCAAAATCACCATCCGCGCCGAAGGTGCGGGCCAGGACTCCGACCTCACCGTGTCGGGAAGCCAGATCCGTGCCGACGGGACAGCCAAGCTCAAGGCCGAAGGCGACATCGAACTGCTCGCCGGCCAGAACACGGCCGAGCAACACAGCAGCCAAAGCAGCCAGAGCGGCAGCGTCGGCGTCGGACCTCGACTTCAGCGCCAGGGGTACGGCGTGACCTTCAACGCCAGCGCCAGCCGCTCACGCGGCCAGGCCGACGGCAGCGATGTGGCCTGGACCAACACGCGCTCAGCGGGGCAAGCGTCAGCCTCGAATCCGGTGGAGACACCACCCTCAAAGGCGCCGTGATCGAAAGCCGGCAAGTCACCGGCAAGGTCGGCGGCAACCTCACCATCGAGAGCCTGCAAGACACCAGCACCTACGACGCCGAACAGCACGGCGCCGGCGCGTCGTCAGCGTGTGCGTGCCGCCGCTGTGCTACGGGACCAGCAGCGCCAGCGCCAACGCCAGCAAGACCAAGGTGGAAGGCGAGTTCGCCAGCGTCGCCGAGCAGAGCGGCATCAAGGCGGGCGACGGCGGCTTCCAGGTCGAGGTGCGGGGCCACACCGAGCTGAAGGGCGCGGCGATCGCCAGCACGCAGGCCGCGATCGATGCGGGCCGCAACGTGCTGCAGACCGCGACGCTCGCCACCGGCGATCTCCAGAACAAGGACGAATACAGCGCCACCAGCATCAGCGTCGGCGTCGGCTACGGCAGCGACCCGAGCGCCAACAAGAGCGGCATCAACGGGGCGAGTGCCGGTGTCGGCTACGAGAGCGGGCGCCAAACCAGCACCACGAGGTCCGGGATCAGTGGCGGCTCCATCGTCATCACCGACGAGGAGAAGCAGCGGGCACTCACCGGTCAAAGACGCCGAGGCCACCGTGGCGGCGCTCAACCGCGAGGTGACGAGCGAGCGAGGACGGCAACGCGACGCTGCGCTAAGCAGTGGGACGGCGAGCAGCTGAAGCAGCAGGTGCAGGCAGAGGCTGAGATCACCGCCGTGTTCGGGCAGCGCGCGGCCAAGGCGGTGGGCGACTATGCGGAGGCTCAGGAGAAGGCGCTGATCGAGCAGGCGGCGCAAGAGCCCGATGCCACGCGCCAGGCGGCGCTGCTCGCTGAGGCGGAGAAGTGGGACGAAGGCGGGATCTATCGCGTCGCGGCGCATACGGTCGTCGGCGCGCTCGCGGGCGGAGCGCCCGGTGCGCTGGGTGCGGGCACTTCGGCGGCGGTGGTGCCGAAGGAACTGGGCGATGCCATCGACGCCGCTCGGCCTGCCCGAGCCGCTGCGCCAGGCGCTGATCGCGGCGGCGGGCACGCACGTCGGCGCGGCCACGGGCGGCGCCACGGGAGCGGCCGCTGCGCTTCAACGAGACCGATCAACAACTACCTCAACCACGAACAGATCGAAGCGCCTCAAGGCGGATCTGGCCGCCTGCAAGGGCGACCCGCCATGCATCCGCGAGACGATCAGTACTGGGAGCGGATCGAGCGCCAGCAAAGCGAGGCGGTGAACACTACTGCGGCACGAGCCGCGGTTGCGCGGTCAACTCGAACAGGACGCACGCGCCGCGGCAATGGCAGCTTCACCTGAAGGAGGCGCAAGGTGCTATGCAACGGCGAGCCGAGCTGCATGGACTTCACCTCGGGCATGGACGGGCTGGCGCGGCGCAACACCAACGACGCGATCACCGCTGGGCAGAGAGCCATCGAGGTGCCGGTGGCCAAGGCGAAGCAGCGATTGATGGACGCAGGGTTGGACGAGTACGCCGCCGAACTGGCGGCGGGGATCACGCCCACTGATGTGGCCGCCATGGCGGGTGGCAGCGGTCGCGGCCAGGGCCGGGGCCAAGAAAGACATCGTCACTTCCGAAGGCAAGGCCAATGCGGCCACCGGCAAGCGGCTGGGTGGCGTGCTCAGTTTCCAAGAAGGCAGCGGCCGGCAGGACACCAGCAACGATGCCGAGTACATCGCCAAGACGGATCGGTCAATCATCGTCGACAAGAATTTCGATATGGCGCGCGTGCTGGCGGGGGAGATCAACACGAGGGGTGAAGGAGCGGGCTATCACGCGGAGTTCGCCGCCAATGGGGCGGCGCGCATCAAGCCAGGGGCGGCCACTCCGGACCCCAACGCCAACGGGACTTATGAAGCGCCGGTGCAGATTTGGGATGCGGCCAAGGGGAAGTGGGTGGACAAATTCGCAAAGTCCACCTTCTTCCCGAAGTCGTGGTCACAGGCGCGGATCGAATATGAGGTCACCGAGGCGTTCAAGAGCGGCGTTCCTGGGACTCGATTCCAAGCGACTTCACCAAGCGGCATCAAGATCCAGTTCTCCTGGGATGCAAAGAATCAACGAACCACGTTCTATCCGATTGGACAGCCATGAAAGTACGGCCCAACCTCCTACTTCAATGCCGCCCGGGTGAATGGATCAGCAAGCCTGAGGAAGGTAAGCACTACAAGGTTGATCTGGATCTGCACGTTGTCAACCAGCAAGGAGAAATCCTCGGTGAGTTCGAACTGATGTGTGAGGCGATCTACAACGACATCCAGAGCGCCCAAGGGTCGGGCGCGGATTTTCTGGAGGGAATCCGCCGCGTCGAATCCGGCGAAGTAGACCTCATCAAAGCCGACGGCAATGCGTGGGTCGCCTACATCACCCGCGACAAGGTCTGGTTCAGAGGGCTGTACGACCAAGGCGAAGGCGGGCGAGGTCACATTCGGGCAATACAAGCTGGCCGTGCAAACCTACGTGCGCTTCCTCTCCGACCCCCAACGCAAGCCCATCGAAGTCAAGTTCCCCTCGGCATCGCCGACTCCCCGACGGCGCTCCACCGCCAAGCCGCCGAAGCAGACCCGCCCGCAGCTCATGCTTCGGATCCAGCCCTCGCGACCGATCGAACGTGACGGTGAGGGGCGCTTGCGCATGACGCCCAGGATCAACGTGGTCGATCACATAGGCACCAGTGTTCCCCGATTCGGCGCGATGTGTGCTGCGATCGACGATGTCATCCGGGAACCCGAGCAATCCGGCAAGCTCGTGCTCAGATTGATCAGGACCGTCGAGTCGCGCAAGTCCGACAGTGAAGAGGTGAGCGGAAAAGACTGGTCGATACGCATCAGCCGGGAGAAGGTCTGGTTCGAGCCGCTGCACGGCCAGGGCGAAGCCAGCGTGGCCAGCCTCGCTCAATTCAGGCTGGCGGCGAGGTCGTACGTGAAGTTCCGGTCCGACCCCAGCTCACGCCCATCGAAGTCAAGTTCCCCGAATGAACTGCGCGGACGTGTTGCGCAGGACCTTTCATACTCTTAACAAGTGAGGAATACATGTCGAAGACTACGCCTCTGTTCCTGCAAACGCCTCCTGCTCGCTGCCGCGAGCATTTTTCTTCCGCGAGCCCCGTCTTTGCCGACGGGAAGACCTCGGCTATGTGGGGCACGGAAACGGCGGACGCGAAGTACGAAGTCGGCGAGAAGCTGCTCTTCGGCATCGGCGTGCCGATGAACAAGGCGTCCGGCTGGAGCGTCGTCATGGAGGCCGCCGAGGAAAGGCAGTCCGAAAGGCGATGTGCCTCATCGGGCTCGACTGGGAGCATGGCCGCGATGGCCCGAGCAACGGGCCACGAGGATCTGGCACAAGCCACTGACCTTGGTACGTGAAGGCGGCGAACGCAGGGGACACCGAGGTGATGCGCAGGCTCTGGTACGGGGACACCGTGGGGCTCACCGACCAGCAGAAGCGCGAATGGCTTCTCGAAGCCGCAAGACGTGGCAACGCGACAGCGATGACGAGCCTCGTCGTTGTCTTGGAGAAGGAAGGAAAGGACAAGGATGCCTTCGAGACGTACGTTCAACTGGCACTGTAGCCCGCTCGAAGAAGCTCTCACGGCGAGAACAAGAGCATGAAACGCTTGGCCGCTCGAAGGGGCTGACTGCACGTCTCGTTGCGTGGTGGAGCTCGGGAAGCCTCCGAATCGGAGACGGCCGCATATGCATGGGCGACACTCATCTCGGAGGTACGCAGATGCGCAAGGCTTCAAGACTTGCGCGCTGGCAATGCGGGCGCCGAGGAAGGCACGCGCCCAGCTCTGCAAAGGAAGCCGGCACGCCAATGCCGAGCACCATCGCTGAGCAGATGGCAGCCTGGGCCAAGAAGCTGCATCAGGAAGCGACCTCTCCGGAGGAGAACGGGCCGACAACGCTCGGTTTCTCGAAATCGCACGCAATCCGACTCAAAGCCGTCGCCCACTGGACGATGGTGGCGGCCGACAACGGCGGCGCTGGATCGCCTACGGGGAGGGGCATCGAGCCTGAGCAAATCCGGCGATCGAGCCGACTGCGGGCACGGGTCTGCGGCTGCACGGTGATCGCGAAGGAGGCGCGCGTTCCCGAGCAGCTTCATCGCGCAGGAGGCGCGAGTTGCTATGCAACGGGCGAGCCGAGCTGCACGATGCGTTCACGGTGGGCATGGACGGGCTGGAGAGGCGCAACACCAGCGACGAGATCACCGCGCGGCAACAACGCCATCGCGTTTTTTCGATGGAGACGGAGAAGCAGCGGCTCGTTGACGAGGGAGGACGAAGCCTGGAATCGTACTGTAACAGGTGAGGAATTCGTCTCCGTGTCGAGCGACGCCTCATCCGCGAACGCTCTCCTCGCTGCCGCGAGCATTCGAGCCGGCCTCCTCGACGACTCGAAAGGCCAGGGTCGCAGAGCGGACGGGGAAGGCCTGCGTCAAGCAGATCACGTGCGCAAGCAAGAGGTGTGGGCTTGCAGAACCAAGACGTGGGCGGGGCAACGGGCCGACTTCAGATCATGCGACGCAAGCATCGAGCCTCTGCTCATCAGCAATCCAAGGTTCGACGGAGCCGCGATACCTCGCCCTACTCGGTGCTAGAGCAAAGTCGCGAGGTCGAGGCGCTGCGGCTCATTGACGGCGTTGCGTCGCTCAAGACGTAGGCGAGTGGAGACGGGAGAGTTCTGACATCCTCATGACCCGCAGGACGACCTCGCGACCTTGCGGCGGAGACGTGAAGCAGGTCCGCTGAAGAGGGGTATCGAGTCGAGGTACTCGAGAAGCGGCCGGCATTCGCGTGACGTAGCGGCGCCGAACAGCCCGAAGCTGGACTGACCGCGCACCGAGATCCGCGTCGATGCAAACCAGCTCGCGGGACTGCAGATCCACATACGCGATGTACTTGGTCAGGCCGTCTCCCTTTAGCGGGAAGCACCATCTGAGCGCGCGTAGGCTCGAACAGACCGCCGGCGCGCTGCCTCCTCACCCACTGAAGCGCAGTGCATACCTTATCGGCTTCGGAAAACTTGACGCCGGTTGAAACGCGAGCACATTCGATATGGCGTAGCGTACCCCTTGGACCTGCAGATCGTCAAGAATCAGATGGATCAGTCTGGAGGCCCGCCCTTCTGCATCCTTGTGTTCGGAGGAATAGCCGGAGAACGCGGGACCACGTACTCTTGGGAGGTTGCAGCACGCGCCGGGCCGGCTCGCAGTCTCGGGGCGAGGAAGATTGAGCTGTTTGTTGAACCAGACGTTGCGGCGGGGGACGGGCTCTGTCTTCGCAACATCGACAAGAGATGCCATTACCGCAAGAAGGCTGATCTCGTCCGGGGACGAGGAAACGCGTGCCGCGGCCGAAGGTGTGCCAGTCGCTGGTCACTTGGTCTGCAGACTCTGACCTTTCGCTGACCCTGGGACGACCGTTACGCCCGGGGAGTGCCTCAGCCGAACGCGCCGACAGCACGCCGTTGATAGAGAAGCAGCAACGCATCGGCTGATTCGCGCAGGAGGCGCGCTCTCCTCGTCGGGCACATATCTGGCCCTTCCACCACTTGCCACGCGGTGGGTGGATCAGCAGTGTCCGGGCATTGATGGTCTCGACGTAGTTGCGCAACTGCAGAAGGCGGCCGGTGGGCAACTGCGCGGCCACGCCAGCGAAGAACTCGGCCGCCTCCGGGCCGAACATCGAGCACAGCTTATGCAGGCGGCGTGCCATTTCGCCCGGCCGCTGCACCAGCAATCCCAGCACCGATCGATCACGTTCGAACAGCAGGCGCTCGACCGAGCATTGAGGGTCGTCAGCTCGCCCGCGGTACAGGCGGTCATAGGCGGCGCTCACCCGCCGGCACCGTGAAGTTCGCCCGGATGCAGAAGCGACAGCAGTCGCTTGAATAGCGACGGGCGCGCTGCGAGATCCGCATCGAGGTGTGTCACCCCTTCAAGCAGGGACAACAGGAAGCGGCGCTGCGTGCGGGTGAACTTGGCGAACCTCACCTCTTCACGCAAGGAGACGTCACTGCCGGTACATGGCCGCGCCAGGCGCAGCACGTCGGTTGCATCTTCGATAGCTACCCTTCGATCCTGGCTGACCGCGTCGGCAATAAGGCGAATGCCGTTCTCCTTGAACGCGAAGTCCCCAAGGTCAATGTCACGCTTGCGTCGCCGCGAGAGATACACCGCATGCTCTCGCTGCTGGTCTGTCCAACGCGACGGGCAACGCGTGAGCGAAGTCGCGATGCGCCTCGAGTACATCCCGGTCGGCCAGGTCGAGAACCTTGAGGTCGAGACGCTCGTCGAGCATCGGACGCTCGATAGCTTCCTGGGTGGAACGCACTGGTTCGGAGTGCCCACGTACACGGGAGATCTGCCGGATCCAGTATCCGGCGTCACTCATGGCAAGCACCTCATCGGGGAAGTTCTTGTAAACGACGAAATCGTTCATGCGCCGGTCGGCTCCAGTCAGCTTCTGCAGCGACAGCTCGGTTGTTTCCCAAAATTGCTTCAAGCCCTTCGAGGGCCTGCTGACGCAGCACCTTCAGCGCCGCCGCCGACGGCGCGTAGCCATAGGCGGCCATGTTGGCCAGGACCGTACCCAGGTGCGCGCGGGCCGCTGAGACGGCATTCCCATTGGCCCGTTCTCCGTCCACGCGGAGGAATCCGTTAGCGATCAGCAGCAAGTCGTCATTCATGGCAACAGCCTCGTAGGGACTGGCCTCGATCGGCGGGATCGCGCGCCAGCAACGTCGTTTGGGTCAGCGGCGATTCGGCGCCGGCATTGAGGGTGGTATCCGTCCTGCCAACGTGCAGTTGGTACTCGGCCTCGCTGTTCTCAAGTCGGTGCGGTCGACATGCCTTGACGAACAGGATTGCGACTGGAGGGGCAGGCTGTAAGCGGGAAAGCAGCGAGGAAAGTGACCGGGTATTCGTAAGAGAAGAGAAGGAACCCTGGTCCTGGCCTCGCCGGCTCGCAGTCTACAGAGACGATGGTCTGTCAGGCCCGCAAACAGTCCTGTCACTGACGAATTCTTGAGCATCTGATTCAGCCTCGACTCGGCACCCCATGGCTGGTGCTCGAGCGCAAGCCCATCGAAGTCGACTTTCCGCAATAACAGGCATGCGCTTCTCCCAATCAGCAACTCGCCGCGCAAGCACCCCCGGCATCACCTGGTTCGTACATGGCGCCAGATCCACCGCTCACCCGGCTCGATCGACTGAATCAACCCTGCTGTTGCAGCAACTGAGCCACCACCGCCACCGCGATCACTTCCGGCTCCTTCCCTTCGATCCCCGGCACGCCGATGGGGCAAGTCATGCGATCGATCGCCTCTTGCGAGACTCCGCGGTCCAGCAGCCGGTGAATGAACCGCGCCCGCTTGGTCTTCGACCCGATCAATCCGAAGAAGCCGAAGTCATTGCGCCGCAGGATGGCCTCGGTGATGCGCAGGTCGAGGTCGTGCTGGTGCGTCAGCACGAGATAGAACGATCCGGCGGGCGCGGCAGCCACCTCGGCCTCGACGCTGTCCACGCAGACCTTCTCCACATGCGCCGGCCAGCCGCCGGGCCAGCTCGCCGGAAACTCCTCTTCGCGCTCGTCGATCCATTCGACCGTGCAGGGCAGGGTGGCCAGCAGGCGCACCAGTGCGCGGCCGACATGGCCCGCGCCGTAGAGCTGCAGGTGGAAGCGCGAGACCTGCTCCGGCCAGCGGTCGATCTCGTCGGCATCGAGCGGCGCAAAGCGCAGCGTCACCGCGCCTCCGCAGCATTGGCCCAGCGTGGGGCCGAGGGCGTAGCGTTTCTCGAAGCGCTCCGGATGCGCCAGGCGCAGCGTCTCGCGGGCGGTGCGGATCGCGTCGTGCTCGAGGTGTCCGCCGCCGATCGTGCCGAGCTGCTCGGTGTTGCTCACCAGCATGCGCGTGCCCTGCTCGCGCGGCGCGGAGCCGAGCGTGCCGATCACTTCGATCAGCGTCGCATTCACGCCGCGCGACGAGCCAGTCGCGGGCCTTGGCCTTCAGCAAGGAGTCCGGCCCGGCTAAAGACTCCCCGCGCTCGGCGGGCGCAGCAGCGGGCCTAGCGTCGGCGAGCCGCGACTCGGCGAGTTGCTGCCTCAGTGCGCTCATCCATTCACCCCTTCACGCACCGCCTCCACCGCGCGCAGGATCGCCTCGCTGGTCGCCGGCGCATCGAGCGGCGGATCGACGCGATGCCCGCCCACCGCCGAGATCGCATCGCGAATGGCGAACAGCACCGAGAAGGGCAGCAGCAGCGGCGGCTCGCCCGTCGCCTTGGACCGATGGATCGTGTCCTCGCGGTTGTCCACGTCGAACAGCCGCACGTTGAACACCGGCGGCACGTCGTTGGCCGTCGGGATCTTGTAGGTGCTCGGCGCATGCGTCATCAGCTTGCCGTTCTTGGGGTGCCACCACAGCTCTTCGGTCGTGAGCCAGCCCATGCCCTGGATGAAGGCGCCTTCGACCTGGCCGATGTCCACGGCGGGGTTGAGCGAGCGGCCGGCGTCGTAGATGACGTCCGTGCGCAGCGCGCGCCATTCGCCGGTGAGCGTGTCCACCACCACTTCGGACACGGCCGCGCCGTACGAGTAGTACAAGAACGGCCGGCCCTTCATCGACTTCGCGTCCCAGTGGATCTTGGGCGTGGCATAGAAGCCGTCGCTCCAGAGCTGCACGCGCGCCAGGTACGCGTGACATCACCAGCTCGCAGAAGCCCAGCGTGGTGTCGCCGGCGTGGACCATGTCGTTGGCAAAGCGCACCGCCGCTGCGTCGCAGCCGTACTTCTGCGCCGCGAAGGCCGCCAGCCGATCGCGGATCTGTCGCGCTGCATCCTGCGCCGCCTTGCCGTTGAGGTCGCTGCCGGTCGAGGCGGCCGTGGCCGAGGTGTTGGCGACCTTGTCGGTGTCGGTCGCGGTGCAGCGCACGTTCTCGAAGCCCACGCCCAGCTCGTGCGCCACCACCTGCGCCACCTTGGTGTTCAGGCCCTGGCCCATCTCGGTGCCGCCGTGGTTCACCAGGATCGAGCCGTCGTTGTAGACGTGCACCAGCGCACCGGCCTGGTTGAGGTGCGGCACGTTGAAGGAGATGCCGAACTTCACCGGCGTGAGCGCCAGGCCCCTCTTGAGCACCGGGCTCTGCGCATTGAAGGCGTCGATGGCAACGCGGCGCGCCCGGTACTCGCTCTCGTGCTCCAGCTCGGCCACCAGCTCGTGGATCACGTTGTCCTCGATCTGCTGGCCGTAGGGCGTGCTCTGGCCTTCCTTCGCGTAGAAGTTGAGCTTGCGCACGTCGAGCGAATCGCGGCCGACGTCGCGCGCGATCGAGTCGACGATGCGCTCGATGGCGATCGCGCCCTGCGGGCCGCCGAAGCCGCGGAAGGCGGTGTTGCTCTGCGTGTTGGTCTTGCCCGAATAGCCGTGCACGGCCACCTCGGGCAGCCAGTAGGCGTTGTCGAAGTGGCAGATCGCGCGGGTCATCACCGGCCCGGAAAGGTCGGCCGAGAATCCTGCCCGCGAGACCATCGTGATCTCGGTGCCGAGGATGCGGCCTTCATCGTCGTAGCCGACCTCGTACTCGTAGTGGAAGCAGTGGCGCCGGCCGGTGATGAGGAAGTCGTCATCGCGGTCCACGCGCAGCTTCACCGCGCGGCCGAGCTTCTTCGCGGCGATCGCGGCGACGCAGGCGAACAGCGCCGATTGCGACTCCTTGCCACCGAAGCCGCCGCCCATGCGACGGCACTCGACCCGCACATGGTGCGCATGCAAGCCCAGCGCATGCGCGACCACGTGCTGCATCTCGCTGGGGTGCTGGGTGGAGCACTGCACCAGCATGCCGTCGTCCTCGGTGGGGCGGGCGTAGGCGATCTGGCCTTCGAGATAGAACTGCTCCTGGCCGCCCACGTCGAATGTGCCCTTGAGCTTGCGGGGCGCCTTGGCAATCGCCTTGTGCACCGCGCCGGGCGAGCTCTCGCGCTTCATGTGCATGGGAGGCAGCACGTAGGCGTTCGCGGCATGCGCGGCTTCGGGAGTCAGCAGCGCGGGCAGGCTTTCGTAGTCGATCACCTCCGGCTTCGACGCGAGCCGGGCGGCGCGGCGAGCGGCTTCCACCGAGGTGGCGATCACCGCGAACACCGGCTGGCCGTGGTACTGCACCAGCCCTTCGGCCAGGATGGGATCGTCGCCGCGCACGATGGGCCCGACGTCGTTGCTGCCGGGGATGTCCTTGGCGGTGTAGACCGCCACCACGCCCGGCTGGGCACGCACCGCATCGAGGTTCATCGACTTGATGCGCGCATGCGGCTCGCGCGAAAGGCCGAGCGCGGCATAGAGCGTTCCCGTCACTTCGGGGATGTCGTCGGTGTAGGTGGCCTCGCCCGACACATGCAGGTGGGCCGACTCGTGCGGGCGGCTCACGCCCACGCGCTCGCCATCCGCATGCTTGAGCGCTTCCTTCGTGGTGTCGAAGCGAAAGGCGGTGTTGCGCCCGTAGGCGATGAAGGGCTCGCTCGGGTTCAGTTCGGCAATGTCGGCACGCTTGTTCATTGCAATTCCTTCAGGCGGTGGCGACGGGTTGGGGCAGCACGTGCGGCATGTCGTTCCAGACGATGGTCTGGGCGGCGGCCAGCGGGGCGTTCGGCCGGGTTTCCAGCCAGGCGCGGTAGAGCAGGTTCTGCGCCACCTTCATCCGGTAGTCGGCGCTCGCGCGCATGTCGGTCAGCGGCTGGTAATCGCGGGCCAGCGCGGCCATCGCGGCGCGCGCGTTGGCCTCGGTCCAGGGCTTGCCGCGCAGCAGGGCTTCGGCCTGCGGGGCGCGCTTGACGATGGCGGCCATGCCGCCATAGGAGAGGCGCAGGTCGCGCACCGTGTCGCCGTCGAGCCAGAGCGTGATGCAGGCGCACACGGCGGAGATGTCGCTGTCGAAGCGCTTGGAGATCTTGTAGCCCCGCGTCACCTGGCCAACGACCGGCAGCGGCACTTCGAGTCCCTGCACGAATTCGCCCGGCTCGAGCAGGTTCTTCATGTAGTCGAGGTAGAAGTCGGCCAGCAGCATCGTGCGCACCCTGTCGCCCTTGCGCAGCACGATGCGGGCATCGACCGCGATCAAGGCGGGCGCCGAGTCGCCGATCGGCGAGCCGTTGGCGACGTTGCCGCCCATGGTCCCGGCATTGCGGATGGGGGGCGAGGCAAAGCGCAGCCAGAGGTCGGTGAAGTGCGGGTACAGCGCGACCAGCGCAGCCCAGGAGTCCTCGAGCGTGGCACCGGCACCGATATGGAGCGTGTCGCCGCGCGTCTCGATGCGCTTGAGCTCGGCCACGTCGCCCAGGTAGATGATGTCGCCCAGGTCGCGCATCTGCTTGGTGACCCACAGGCCCACGTCGGTGGAGCCGGCCAGCAGAAGGGCCTCGGGCAACTCGACTCGGGCCGAGGCAAGCTCATCGAGCGTCTTGGGCGTGATGAAGCGCTTGCCTTCGGTGGTCTTGAATTCGGCACCGGTATCGCTGGCGATCTGCGCCAGGGCCGCTTCGACCGGGCGCGCATCGAATGCCACCGGCGGCAGGTCGAACATGCGCTGGCCGGCATCGAGGATCGGCCGGTAGCCGGTGCAGCGGCACAGGTTGCCTGAAAGGTCGTCGGCGAGCTGCTGGCGCGTCGGCCGGGTGCCGGCCGCGTGGTGATGCTCGTAGGTGTTCCACATCGACATCACGAAGCCGGGTGTGCAGAAGCCACATTGGGAGCCGTGGCACTCGACCATGGCCTCTTGCACGGGGTGGAGATTCGCGCCGCTGGCCCGGGCCATGGGCTTGAGATCCTCTACCGTGAACAGGGCCTTGCCATCGAGCGTGGGGAGGAACTGGATGCAGGCGTTGACGTTGCGAAGCGCAAGCTTGCCCGCACTGTCGAGCTCCCCGACCACGACGGTGCAGGCACCGCAATCGCCCTCGGCACAGCCTTCCTTGGTGCCGGTGCATTGATGGTCCTCGCGCAGGTGTTGCAGCACGGTGCGGGTGGCGGGGGCCTCGGGGAGCGAGACCAGCTGGCCCCGGGAGTAGAAGCGGATCGGTCGGTTTTGCATGGGGTCGTGCGGGCTGGGCGTGGTCCCTCAAAGGTAGCGCGTCGAGACCTCCTGTGTATACGAAAATGCGCATAGATGGTATTGGGGAGCCGATATGACGATGCGCGCCGAATTCGACAAGATCGAGCTTCATCTCATCCGGGTGCTGCACACCGTGATCACCGAGCGAAGCGTTTCGCGAGCTGCCATGAAGCTCAACCTGACCCAGCCGGCCGTGAGCGCGCATCTGCGCCGCCTGCGGGCGCTGACGGGAGACGTGCTGCTGGTGCGTTCGGGCAACGGCATGGCGCCCACACCCAGCGCCCTCGACCTGCTGGAGCCTGCGAGCAACGTCCTGCGCGAGGCCGAGCGGATCTTCGGTGCGCAGCAGACCAGCCGCAGCTTCGATCCCCAGACCAGCGAATGGGCTTTCCGGATCGCGGCGAGCGACTACCTCGATCCCTTGTTCCTGCCGCAGCTCGTGTCGCACGTGAAGCACGTGGCCCCCGGCGTGCATCTCGACCTGATGCCCTTGTCGGCCGAGTTCGATGTGCGGCGCACGCTCGCGGCCGGAGAAGTCGACCTGGTGGTCGGCAACTGGCTGGAGCCGCCGGAGGAGCTGCACCTCGGCCGCCTGCTGACCGACGAGGTGGTGTGCCTGGTGAACCAGGACCACCCGGCCGTGCAAGGCGCGCGCGGATGGTCGATCGAGAAATACCTGTCTTGCGAGCATGTCGCGCCCACGCCATTCCACACCGGGCGCGAATCGCACGGCGTGATCGACGCCCATCTTCAAGCGCAGGGTCTCTCGCGCAACGTCACCGTTCGCAGCGCCCACTTCGGGCAGATCCCGCACATGGTGGCATCGAGCCTGCTCGTGCTCACCACCGGGCGCCAGTTCTGCCAGCGCTACGTGGACTTCCTCCCCGTCAAGATCGTCCGTTGCCCGGTGGCCTTTCCGCCGATGAGCTACTACCAGCTGTGGCATGACCGCACGCACCCTTCCGCGGCGCACCGCTGGTTCCGGGAGCAGGTGCGCGATGTCGCGCGCGGCCTCGTCACCCATTGATTCGCAAGAAAGCCACGATGACTTCAACCGCTTCAAGGCTCGCCATCCGCGGCGACCTGCTCGACTTCACAGGGGATCCCGGCTGGTCGCTCGATGCCGGCGACGGCCGTGCGCTTTCGCGCCGACCACTGGCTGCTGATCGAGGATGGCGTCATCAGCGGTGTTGCCGCCAGCGACGATGCGCTCGATGCGAGCTGGCAGCGTGTCGACCAGCGCGGGCGGCTCGTGTTGCCTGGCTTCATCGACACCCATGTGCATTCGCCGCAGATCGACGTGATCGCCAGCTACGGCACCGAGCTGCTCGAGTGGCTCAACACCTACACCTTCCCGGCCGAGCAGCGCTATGCCGACATCGAGGTAGCGACCCAGGGTGCCGAGCGCTTCTGCGATGCCTTGCTGGCGCACGGCACCACCAGCGCCGTGGTCTTCCCCACCGTGCACAAGGTGAGCGCCGAGGCGCTGCTGGGCGCGGCCTTCGAGCGCGGCATGCGCCTGGTGGCCGGCAAGGTGCTGATGGACCGCAATGCACCTGCCGCCCTGACCGATACCGTCGAAAGCGCCGAGCGCGACAGCGCGGACCTCATCGAGCGCTGGCACGGCAAGGGTCGTCTCGCCTATGCGATGACGGTGCGCTTCGCCCCAGCCAGTTCACTGGAGCAGCTCGACATGGCCGGGCGTTTCATGCGCGAGGTGCCGGGCCTCTACATGCAGACGCACGTCGCGGAGAACCGCGCCGAGGTGAAGTGGGTGGCCGAGCTCTTTCCCGAGGCGCGCAGCTACCTGGACGTCTATCACCGCCACGGCCTGCTCAACGAGCGCTCGGTGCTCGCACACGGCATCTGGCTCGACGATGCCGACCGAGCGCTGCTGGCCGACACCGGCGCGCAGATCGCGCACAGCCCGACGTCCAACCTCTTTCTCGGCAGCGGCCTGCTCGGCTGGCAGGCGCTGGAAGCCGCCGGCGCGCGGGTGAGCATGGCGACCGACGTGGGCGGCGGCACGACGCTGTCGATGCAGCGCACCCTCGCCGAGGCCTACAAGGTGCAGGCCATGCAGGGCGTGCGCCTGACTGCATGGAAGGCACTGCATACCGCCACGCTCGGGGCGGCCCAGGCGCTGCGCCTGGACCACGAGATCGGCAGCTTCGAGCCCGGTCGCACTGCCGACGTGTGCGTGTGGGACTGGGCGCAAGGCGCAATCGGGGAGCGCCGGATGGCCGTCGCCCGCGAGCTGCACGAGAAGGTGTTCGCGTGGATGACGCTCTCGGACGATCGTCACCTCGTGCAGACCTACGTGGCCGGCCAGCCACGCTATCAACGCAAAACAACAAGCGGCCAGGGCTGAAGGCCGCAGATCGAAGACCCCCACCGTGCGGACCCGCACAAGGAAGCAGGAGACAAGCATGCAAGCACAGACCGACCAGCACGGTGCGATTCCCGCAGCGCCACGAGGCGCGGCGGGCGCCGGTTCCCCGCCACTGCTCGAGCGCCTCTTCAAGCTCAGCGAGCACGGCACCAACGTCAGGACAGAGATCACCGCCGGGGTGACCACCTTCCTGACGATGGCCTACATCATCTTCGTCAACCCTTCGATCCTGGGCGATGCCGGCATGCCGAAGGACGCCGTCTTCGTCGCCACCTGCCTGATCGCGGCGCTCGGCACGCTGATCATGGGCCTGTACGCCAACTATCCGATCGCGCTGGCGCCGGGCATGGGCCTGAACGCCTACTTCGCCTATGTGGTCGTGCTGGGCATGGGCATACCGTGGCAGGTCGCGCTCGGCGCGGTGTTCATCTCGGGCTGCCTGTTCCTCGCGGTGACGCTGTTCCGGCTGCGGGAGCTGATCATCCGCGGCATACCGCATACGCTGCGCATCGCCATCACGGTGGGCATCGGGATGTTCCTGGCGATCATCGCGCTCAAGAGCGCGGGCATCGTCGCGCCTTCGAAGGCCACCTACGTCACGCTCGGCGACCTGCACCAGCCCACCGTGGTGCTCTCGGTGATCGGCTTCTTCACGATCGTGGTGCTCGACCGGCTGAAGGTGCGCGGCGCCATCCTGATCGGCATCTTGCTGGTGACGGTGCTGTCCTTCTTCTTCGGCGGCAACAAGTTCGGCGGCGTGTTCGCCCCGCCGCCCTCGATCGCGCCCACCTTCCTGGCAGCTCGACATCAAGGGCGCGCTGGGCGTGGGCGTGCTCAACGTGGTGCTGGTGTTCTTCCTGGTCGAGCTGTTCGATGCGACCGGCACGCTGATGGGCGTGGCCAAGCGCGCCGGTCTGCTGGTCGAAGGCAAGATGGACCGCATGAACAAGGCCCTGCTGGCCGACAGCGGCGCGATCTTCGCCGGGTCGCTGCTGGGCACCTCGAGCACCACCGCCTACATCGAAAGCGCCTCGGGCGTGCAGGCCGGCGGCCGCACGGGCCTGACGGCCGTGACGGTGGCCGCGCTCTTCCTGGCCTGCCTGATGATCTCGCCGCTCGCTGGCGTCGTGCCCGCCTACGCGACCGCGCCGGCGCTGCTCTTCGTCGCCTGCCTGATGCTGCGCGAGCTGACCGAGGTCAACTGGAACGACACCACCGAAGTCGTCCCCGCGGCGATCACCGCGCTGATCATGCCGCTCACCTATTCGATCGCCAACGGCCTGGCCTTCGGCTTCATCACCTATGCGGTGCTCAAGCTCTTCACCGGCAAGGCGCGCGAGGTGCATCCGATGGTGTGGATCATCGGCGGGGTGTTCCTGTTCAAGTTCATCTACATCGGCGGTCATTGACCTGGCGGCAAGAAGAGAAGAGGGCGGCGCAAGCCGCCCTTTTTTCATGAGGCCTCGCCCGACGCAGGCAAGGGAAACTTTGGGCGGCCGGGGGTCTCCTCGAGAGGCACAATGCGGGCCATCATGCGAGAGACGACCCAGCCGCTGCGCCTCGAGCTTCGAGGCATCAGCAAGCAATACCCGGCCGTGAAGGCCAACGACCGTGTCGATCTCCGGGTCGCGCCCGGCGAGATCCATGCCGTGCTCGGCGAGAACGGAGCAGGCAAGTCCACGCTGATGAAGATCATCTACGGCGCGGTGCTGCCCGACGAGGGCGAGGTCTGGTGGAACGGCCAGCCGGCCGTGGTGCGAAACCCGCACGAGGCGCGCGAGCTGGGCATCAGCATGGTGTTCCAGCACTTCTCCCTGTTCGACACGCTGACCGCGGCCGAGAACGTGTGGCTGGGCCTCGGCAAGACCTTGAGCCTGGCCGAGGTGAGCGAGCGCATCAGGCAGGTGTCGGGCGAGTACGGGCTCGACGTGGAGCCCGGGCGTCCGGTGCACACGCTCTCGGTCGGCGAGCGCCAGCGGGTCGAGATCGTGCGGGCGCTGCTGACCAAGCCGCAGCTGCTGATCCTCGACGAGCCCACGTCGGTGCTCACGCCGCAGGCGGTCGAGAAGCTCTTCGTCACCTTGCGCCAGCTTGCGTCGACGGGCTGCTCGATCCTCTACATCAGCCACAAGCTCGACGAGATCCGCGCGCTGTGCCACAACTGCACCGTGCTGCGGTTCGGCAAGGTCACGGGCGAGGTCGACCCCACCAAGGAAAGCAATGCCAGCCTGTCGCGCCTGATGATCGGCTCCGATCCGCCCGAGCTCGAGCATCGCGAGGCGCATGCGGGCGAGGCGGCGCTCACGGTGCAAGGGCTCTCCTTGCCCAAGCTGCATCCGTTTGCCACCGAGCTCCGCGACATTGCGCTGGAGGTGCGCAGCGGCGAGGTCCTGGGGATCGCGGGCGTGTCCGGCAACGGCCAGCAGGAGCTGCTGGCCGCGCTCTCGGGCGAAGACACGCGTGCTCCGCAGGGTTCGATCCGGCTGTTCGGCCGCGACGTCGCCGCGCATGACCCGCGCCGCCGCCGCAAGCAAGGCCTTCATTTCGTGCCGGAGGAGCGCCTGGGCCGCGGTGCGGTGCCGACGCTCTCGCTGGCGCTCAACACCTTGCTCACGCGCACGGAGAGCGTGCATCGCGCCAGCGGCTGGATCAGGGTGGGCGCGGTCGGCGAGATGACCCGCAACCTGATCGCTCGCTTCAACGTCAAGGCCGGCGGCCCCGGCGCGCTGGCCAAGTCGCTCTCCGGCGGCAACCTGCAGAAGTTCATCGTCGGACGCGAGATCGATGCGCGCCCCAAGGTGCTGATCGTCTCGCAGCCGACCTGGGGGGTGGACGTGGGCGCGGCGGCGCAGATCCGCGCCGAGCTGCTCAAGCTGCGCGACGCGGGCTGCGCGGTGCTGGTGGTCAGCGAAGAGCTCGACGAGCTTTTCGAGATCAGCGATCGCCTGGTCGTGATCGCGCAGGGACGCGTCTCGCCGCCGGTGGCCGCCTCGCGTGCCACGGTGGAGCAGATCGGCGAATGGATGAGCGGGCTGTGGCCGGGCTCGCCGCAAGCCGGTGCCGCGACGGCCCGGGAGGCCAGCCATGCTTAAGTTGGAAGCACGTCCCACGCCCTCGCGGACGATGTCGATCGCCTCGCCGCTGCTGGCGCTGGCGATCACGGTGGTGATCGGTGTGATCCTGTTCGTGGTGCTGGGGAAGGACCCGGTGCGCGGCCTGCAGGCCTTCTTCTACGAGCCGCTCAAGAACGGCTATGCGATGAGCGAGCTGGCGCTCAAGGCCACGCCGCTGGTGCTGATCGCGCTGGGCCTCGCGCTGTGCTTCCGCTCGAATGTCTGGAACATCGGCGCGGAGGGCCAGTACATCCTGGGTGCGATCTTCGCGGGTGGCGTGGCGATGCAGGCGGGGCCCGGCACCACGCGCTTGATCGTCGTCGCGATCCTCGTCGCGGGCATCGTGGGCGGCATGCTGTGGGCAGGCATCGTCGCCTTCCTGCGCGACCGCTTCAACGCCAACGAGATCCTCGTGAGCCTGATGCTGGTGTACGTGGCCGACATGGTGCTGAGCTACCTGGTCTACGGGCCGTGGAAGGACCCGGCCGGCTACAACTTCCCGCAGACCATCAGCTTCCTCGAGCCGACCAAGATCCCGCGCCTGTTCACCGGCTGGCGGCTCAACATCGGCGCGATCATCGCGCTGGCGATGGTGGCGGTGTTCTGGGTGTTCCTGTTCCGGACCTACGCCGGGCTGCAACTGCAGGTGGGCGGGCTCGCGCCGATGGCGGCGCGCTATGCGGGCTTCTCGTCGCGCAAGGCCTTGTGGGTCGCGCTGCTGGGCTCGGGCGGCATGGCCGGGCTCGCGGGCGCGCTGGAGGTCGCAGGGCCGCTGGGCCAGCTCACGCCGCATGTGCCGGCGGGCTATGGCTTCGCGGCCATCATCGTGGCCTTCGTCGGCAGGCTGCATCCGGTGGGCATCGTGTTCTCGGCCATCCTGATGAGCATGTTCTACATCGGGGGCGAGCTGGCGCAGTCGCGCTTGGGGTTGCCGAAGTCGATCACGGGCGTGTTCCAGGGCTTGCTGCTGTTCTCGCTGCTCGCCTGCGACACGCTGATCTACTACAGGCTGAGATGGCAAAGCGCGCCGAAGGCGGCCATGCCGGGCAAGAAGCAAATGGAACAGAAGGCCGCCTGACATGGAGTCCATTGCCCTCCTCATTGCCGCGTCGATGAACGCCGGCACCGTGCTGGCCATCGCCGGGCTCGGCCTCCTGATCAACGAGCGTGCCGGCATCGTCAACCTCGGCGCCGAAGGGATGATGCTGGTCGCTGCCGTCGCCGGATTCGCCACCGCCGTCCACACCGGCAACGACTGGCTCGCCTTCGCCGCGGGCGCGGGCGCCGGTGCGCTGCTTGCATCGCTCTTCGGCCTGCTGGTGATCTGGCTCAACACCAACCAATACGCGACCGGCCTCGCGCTCAGCCTGTTCGGTGCAGGCTTCTCTGCCTTCGTCGGCATCCGCTACACGCAGGAAAAGCTGGGCGAGCGGGCCCGCTTCGACATCCCCGTGCTCAGCGACATTCCCTTCGTGGGGCCGGCCTTCTTCCAGCACCATCCCATGGTCTACATCGCGATCGGCCTGACGGCGGCGCTGGCGTGGTTCCTCTACCGCTCGCGGGCCGGCCTCGTGCTGCGCGCGGTGGGCGAGTCTCCCGAATCGGCGCATGCGCTGGGCTATCCGGTGCGGCGCATCCGGCTGGCGGCCGTGGCGGTCGGCGGTGCCTTGTGCGGCGTGGCGGGGGCCTACATCTCCGTGGTCTACACGCCGCTGTGGGTCGAGGGCATGATCGCCGGCAAGGGCTGGATCGCGCTCGCGCTCACCACCTTCGCCACCTGGCGGCCGGCACGCGTGTTGCTTGGTGCCTATCTGTTCGGAGGGGTGACGATGCTCCAGTTCCACCTGCAGGGCCAGGGCGTGCAGGTCCCGAGCCAGGTGCTCACGATGCTGCCGTACCTGGCCACCATCGTGGTGCTCGTGCTGATCTCGCGCAACCCCAGCTTCATCCGCGTCAACATGCCGGCCTCCCTGGGCAAGCCCTTCTACCCGGGCAGTTGAAGCCACACATAATTTCCTGCTTTTCGCACTTCCAACCCTGGAGATAACAACCATGACGGATCAGTCCAAACGTTCCCTGCTGAAGATCGCGGCCTTGAGCTCACTGGCGGCGAGCGCCGCCCTGGTGGGCTGCGGCAAGAAGGAGGAGGCTGCCCCGGCCCCTGCGCCCGTCACGCAGGCACCGGCCGCCGCAACCAGGCCCGAGCCGCTCAAGATCGCCTTCGCATACGTGGGGCCCGTGGGCGATGCCGGCTGGACGTTTGCCCATGACAACGGCCGCAAGGCGGTCGAGGCCGAATTCGGCGACAAGGTGCAGACCACCTTCGTCGAGAGCGTGCCCGAGGGCGCCGATGCCGAGCGCGTGATCCGCGACATGGTGGGGCAGGGCAACAAGCTGGTCTTCGGCACGACCTTCGGCTACATGGACTACATGCTCAAGGTCGCCGCCGACAACAAGGACGTGAAGTTCGAGCATGCCACCGGCTACAAGATGGCCGACAACATGCGCACCTACGACTCGCGCACCTACGAAGGTGCCTACATGGCGGGCGTGGTGGCGGGCAAGATGAGCAAGTCGGGCACGGTGGGCGTGGTGGGCTCCATCCCCATCCCCGAGGTGATCCGCAACATCAACTCCTTCACCCTGGGCGCGCAGAGCATCAACCCGAAGATCAAGACCAAGGTCGTCTGGGTCAACAAGTGGTTCGACCCGCCCAAGGAAGGCGAGGCCGCGCAGTCGCTGCTCAACCAGGGTGCCGACGTGCTGTTCCAGAACACCGACTCCTCGGCCGTGCTGCAGACGGCGGAAAAGGCCGGCAAGTACGCCTTCGGCTGGGATTCCGACATGAGCAAGTTCGGCCCGGGCGCGCACCTCGCCTCGGCCGTCATCAACTGGGCGCCGTACTACAAGAAGGCCACCAAGGACGCGCTCGAGGGCACCTGGAAGAGCGAAGGCGTGTGGTGGGGCGTCAAGGAAGGCGCGATCGACCTGGTGTCGATCTCCGACAAGGTGCCCGCGGACACCAAGGAGCGCATCGAGAAGGTCAAGGCCGGCCTGAAGGATGGAAGCTTCGCCATCTGGAAGGGTCCGATCCTCGGCCAGGACGGCAAGGAACTGCTGAAGAAGGACGAGGTTGCGGACGACAAGTTCCTGCACGGCGTCAACTTCTACGTGCAGGGTGTCGAAGGGAAGGTGCCTACTGGCCAGTAGGCACCTTCCCTGCGGGTGGATGTCACTGCTCCCCGCAGCCCCCTCCAGGAGGGGACTCCAGCAAGAACTACAACAAGGCCGTCGCGGTGTTCACCGGGCGGCCTTGTGTCTTTGAATCGAGGAAGAGAGTCTCGTGATCGAAGCCAGCCTGTGGCACCCGGTGTGCCTCGCCAGCGATGTCGCCGACCGGCCCGTGGGCGTGCGCCTGCTGGAGCGCGATGTGGTGCTGTGGCGTGACAGCGGCGGCATCGTGCATGCCTTTGCGGACCAGTGTCCCCACCGCGGCGCGCGCCTGTCGCTCGGCCGCGTGCACGAGGGCCGGCTCGAATGCGCCTATCACGGCTGGCGCTTCGAAGGCTCGGGGCAGTGCGTGCAGATCCCCGCCCTGCCCGAGTTCAAGCCGCCTGCCGGGCATCGGGCCTGCGCATACGAGGCCAAGGAGGCGGCCGGATTGGTCTGGGTGCGGCTGGAGGAAGGCGAAGACACGCTGCCCGAATTCGACGGCGAATCCGATCCGCACCTGCGCAAGCTGCTCGTCGGCCCCTACGACGTGGCGACGAGCGCGCCGCGCATCGTCGAGAACTTCCTGGACCTGTCCCACTTCGGCTTCGTGCACGAAGGCGTGCTCGGCGACCGGGTCCACACCGCACAGGCGCCCTACCAGGTGGAGACCACTGCGCAAGGGCTCGTCGCCACCGGCTGCAAGGCCTGGCAGCCGCAGAGCAATCGGCTCTCCACCGAGGGCAGCGAAGTCGAATACACCTACACCGTGCCCGCGCCCTACACCGCGGTGCTCGCCAAGCTGCCGCAGGCGCAGGACGGCTATCGCGACCTGATCCACCTCTTCGTCTGCCCGATCGAGCCGGAACTGAGCCGCGTGTGGTTCCGCATGGCCGTCACCGACTTCGAATCGAGCGACGAGCAGCTCGGCGCCTTCCAGCACATGATCTTCACGCAGGACCAGCCGGTACTCGAATCGCAGCGACCCAGGCGGCTGCCGCTTTCGGGCGGCGAACTGCACAGCGCCGCCGATCGTCTCAGCTCGGCTTACCGGCGCTTCCTGCGCGAGAGGGGCATCAGCTTCGGAGTATGTTGAAGGAGTCTCCATGTACGAGAACACAGCGCAAGCTCGCACCATCCCGGCCGACCGCCTGCCCGACTTGCTGCGGAGCATGCCCAAGGCCGAGCTGCACATCCACATCGAGGGCTCGCTCGAGCCCGAGCTGATCTTCCGGCTGGCGCAACGCAATGGCGTCGTGCTGCCCTATCCGAGCGTCGAGGCCTTGCGCGAGGCCTATGCCTTCACCGACCTGCAGAGCTTCCTCGACATCTACTACGCCGGCGCAAGCGTGCTGCTGAACGAAGACGACTTCCACGACATGGCCTGGGCCTACCTCTGCAAGGCAGCGGCCGACAAGGTCGTGCATGCGGAGATCTTCTTCGACCCGCAGACGCACACCCAGCGCGGCGTGAGCTTCGAGACGGTGATCAAGGGACTGAGCCAGCGCATGCGAGCGGGCGAGGGCGGAGCTGGGCGTCAGCAGCGCGCTCATCATGTGCTTCCTGCGCCACCTGAGCGAGGAGTCGGCCTTCGAGGTGCTGGACGAGGCCTTGCCCTTTCGCGAGCACTTCATCGGCGTCGGACTGGATTCGAGCGAGCGGGGCCATCCGCCCGAGAAGTTCGCGCGGGTCTTCGCGCGCTGCAAGGAGCTGGGCCTGCACCTGGTCGCGCACGCCGGCGAAGAAGGGCCGCCGGAATACATCTGGAGTGCGATCGACGTGCTTGAAGTGGAGCGCATCGACCACGGCGTGCGCTCGCTCGAGGACCCTGAGCTCGTGAAGCGAGCTGGTGGAGCGACGCGTGCCGCTCACGGTCTGCCCGCTGTCGAACCTGAAGCTGTGCGTGTTCCCGAGCTTGGCGCAGCACAACCTGCCTCGCCTGCTCGACGCCGGGCTCGTGGCGACGATCAATTCGGACGACCCGGCCTACTTTGGCGGCTACCTCAACCAGAACTTCCTCGAAAGCTTCGAGGCACTACCGGATCTCGGTGCGACGCATGCCTATGTGCTCGCGCGCAACAGTTTCGAGGCGAGCTTTGCCACCGCGGAGCAGAAGTCAACATGGGTGGCGATGCTCGATGAGACCTTTGCACGCTTTTGCGAGCCCTGAGGAAGAGCGAGCGGGTTAGGATGCCGGACCAACAAATCAATAACGGTGCAAGGCCGACTCGCTGGGCTCCATGGACAACGACGTTCTGCGCAACATCGCCCTGAGCTATTCCCCGATGGTGGGCCGCAATCGTGCGGTGCTCTCCACTCGCCTGACCGTCTCTGCCGTGCGCGCCACCCGCACTCCGCTGGCCGATGAGCTGCTCGCGGCCATTGCCGAGGTGTGGCCCGAGGGCGGCGCGCGGGTATCGCTCAACATCACGAGCGAAACCCTGCTCAACGATCTCCTGCGCGCCCGGCCCTCGACGAGCGTGATGCTCGAAGTGCCTGCCTTCATCGCTTGCGACGCGGCCAACACCGAGGTCATCCTGCAGTTGCATGGCAACGGCAACACCCTGCTCTTGCAGGGGCGGCCGCCCTCGCTGCTGCCGCGGCGGATCCTGCCCTGCTTCAAGTATTCGATCGTCGAGCTGGCCGACGACCGCCGTGCGACCGAGGCGCCCGGCCGGATCGATTCAGCCATCATCCGCAGCATGCGATTCATCCAGAGCGGCGTCCGCACGGTGGCCGAGATGGAGGCGAGCTTCGCCCGCGGTGCCCTCGGCGTGCTGGGCTGGCCGATGGAGGACTTGAGGGCCCTGGCGGGCGGCCGCTCAGGCGAGAGCCGGATGACCCTCGTCGGCGATCTGTTCCGCACCATCGACGACCTCGATGCCATCGCCAACATCGAGGCGGCGGTCGAACGCGACCCGACGCTTGGCGCCAGGCTGATGCGCTATATCAATTCGCCCGCCTTCGGCCTGTCGAGTGGCACCTCGTCCTTGCGCGAGGCCGCGGCCAGCTTCGGTGGCTCGCACCTGCGGCGCTGCGTCGCGCTCCTGCTCGCCACGGCCAGCAAGGATCCGCACATGCGACCGGTGATGTACGCGGCCGTGCGCCGGGGCATC
Organism: uncultured beta proteobacterium; assembly: GCA_963818175.1. Taxonomy (GTDB): domain Bacteria; phylum Pseudomonadota; class Gammaproteobacteria; order Burkholderiales; family Burkholderiaceae_C; genus Caldimonas. Next base: position 115,583 of record CAWFRK010000018.1, read on the forward strand.
TTCATGGAGCAGCTGGTGGCTCCGGCAGTCGACGAGGCGATGCGCAGCGATGTCTTCATCTGCGGGGTGTTTTCGCTGCTCGACATCATCTTCAATCGCGATTTCACCCAGCTGCTGGCACGTGCTCCAGTGTCGGATCGCGTTCGCGAGGCGCTCATCGAGGATGCCGGTCCTTACCATCCGTACCTGGTGCTGGCGCGCGCCGTCGAGGCCAACGCGGTCGATGTCATCGACGAATACACCACCGCGCTGCAGCTGAACCTGGACGAAGTCAATCGCGCGCTGCTGGCCACTCTCACGATGGCCTCGCAGCTCGAGTGAAGGGCTCGCCTTGCTGACGCTCGACCCCGAGGTCTTCGATGCGCAGACGGTGCAGAGCCTGCGGGAGCTCGATCCCGACGGGGCATCCGGCCTGCTCGAGCGGCTCTTCAAGACCTTCGGTGTCACGACGCGCGGCTTGCTCGTGCATCTGCAGCAGGCGCACGCCCGGGGCGACGCGGCGATGATGCGCGATGCGGCTCACTCGCTGAAGTCGAGCTGCGCAAGCGTGGGCGCCTTGCGCTTGTCGGACCATGCGGCGAGGATGGAGGCGGTGCTTCGCTCCGGCGCCGTCAAGCCGGAACATCTCGACCTCGACGACTTCCATCGCGAGGCCGAGCGGGTACTCGACAGCCTGGAGCACAATGCCTGCCGGGAAACCGACAGCCGGGAGTGCCGCGATGTTCCAGCACCTGCTCGTTCCCATCGATGACAGCGAGCTCTCGATCCAGGCGATGACGGCGAGCCTCGAGCTGGCGGCTCGGCTCGGGGCATCGATCACCGGGCTCATCGTCGAGCCGGCGGTCGGGCCCTCGTCGACCGGACGCTCGGCAGCTCACTACCTCTCGGAGATCGAGGACGAAACCCGGCAAGTCGAAGGCCACGCCCGCGACGTGATGCGCGGCTTCGAGCTCAAGGCCCGTCGCATCGGCATTGCCTTCAGCGCCCACTATGTGCGCACCGAAATGACCGACCGCGCGATCCTTGAGATCGCGCACCGCCAGGGCTGCGACCTGATCGTGATGGTCACGCACGCGCGCCGCGGCCTGGACCGGCTGCTGCATGGCTCGCATGCGCAGGGTGTGCTCTCGCGATCGGATGTGCCGCTGCTGATCCTTCCCGCTTCCACGAGGTCAGCTGCGGGCAGGGGCATGCAGGGGTGAGGGCGGTTTCGACGGAGAGCGCCGTGGCCATGGTCCTTTCGATCGCCATCCCGTGCCTGTTCTTCCTGGCGGCAACCTTCCTGTGGCAGGACAAGCTGATCTACTTTCCCTCGCGCGCCAGCGTGGAGCAGGTGACTGGCGCAGGCTTGCGGGCCTGGCCTTCCCAGCAGGACTTTCGCGGACTGGTTCGCCGAGTCGCCCACAGCGGTGCGGGGTACCGCGATCGTCTTTCATGGCAACGCGGGACATGCCGGCCATCGCGACTTCTATGTGCGCGCGCTCGAGCCGCTGGGCATGCGCGTGATCCTCGCCGAGTATCCGGGCTATGGCCCGCGACCTGGCAAGCCCGGCGAGGCGAGCTTCCTGGCCGATGCCGAGCAGACGCTCGAGCTTGCGCATCGCCAGTACGGCGGGCCGCTGCTGGTGATCGGTGAATCGCTGGGATCGGCCGTCGCGGCCGCTGCGGCGGCCAGGCAGCGCGAGCTGACCGCGGGCCTGCTGCTCATCACGCCCTGGGATCGGCTCGCGAACGTGGGCTCGTACCACTACCCATGGTTGCCGGTGAAATGGATGCTGCGTGACGAGTACGACAGCATGGCGCAACTGGCAGGCTTCGATCGCCCCGTGGTCGTGGCCGTCGCCGAGCGTGACAGCATCGTGCCGGCGCGCCTTGGCACTGCCTTGCATGCAGGGCTCGGCGGGCCGAAGCAGCTGGTGGTGATCGCAGGCAGCGACCACAACGACTGGCCCGATCGCGTGGATGCGGCGTGGTGGCGGGCGGTGATCGGGTTTGCGCTGGGCGAAGCGCAGTGAGGCGGGCACACTCGTCGAGTCGCGGGCAGTCGGTGATGACCCCATGCGGTTGCCCTGAACAGTGCCGGAGAAGCCGAATGAGAATCTCCATGCGCGGGGCTGCGGCCCTTGTCCTCATGCTGCTCGCTGCAATGTCCGCCACGGCCGGCGAGGTCACGGTGTATGCCGCGGCAAGCCTGAGCAATGCGATCCAGGACGTCACCAAGATCTGGCAGGCGAGTTCCGGCCACACCGCGAAGACCTCATTCGCAGCCTCGTCCACACTGGCCCGCCAGATCGAGAGCGGCGCTCCGGCGGGCGTGTTCATTTCGGCCGACGAGGAGTGGATGGACTACCTTGAACAGCGAAACCTCATCGTCGCAGGGAGCCGGACGCGCCTGCTGGGGAACCGCCTCGTGCTGGTGACGCCCGGGACAGCAAGGCGACGGTCGACATCAAGCCAGGCTTCGACCTGGCCGGCTTGCTCGGCACGGGTCGCCTCGCCACGGGAGACCCGGCGCATGTGCCGGTGGGCAAGTACGCCCAGGAGGCATTGACGCAGCTCGGCGTCTGGTCGGTGGCCGAGCCGAAGCTGGTGCGTGCCGATTCGGTGCGCGTGGCGCTGGCCTATGTGGAGCGAGGGGAGGTGCCCGCAGGCATCGTCTATGCGACCGATGCTGCGGTCGCGCCCAGGGTACGCGTTGCGGGAATCTTCCCGGAGTCGTCGCACAAGCCGGTGGTCTATCCGCTTGCCTTGGTCGCGGGCCAGGACAACGATGCCGCGAAGTCCTTCCATGACTTCCTGAAGGGAGCGGACGCCGCCGCGGTGTTCAGGCGCTACGGGTTCACGGTGCTGCAGGGGAAGTGAGGCGAGCGGCGAAGCCGCTGGCCGCGGCGCGCAGGCCCTCGCGTGCGTGTATCGCCATCGAAACGTTGGTCGGCACTAACAAGCCTCGGCCGACAGCTATCCACTTGTCTCAACACCATGATCGGCACAGCCCGTGTGTCGATGAAATATACGGTCGCGCACCAGATCGTGAAGAGTTGCGAAGGCCGAATAGCGTTGGCGAAGTCTCGACGACTCGATCTCTTTCGAGCAGAACTTCTCACTTCTGCGTTTTTTCGCAACGTGCCCCCTCCTCGAAGGAGGGGAACGTGCAACTCGACCCAGCACACCATGGGCTCTGCCGCTGATTCCGAGCTTCGGTTCTACCCTGGAGATGAAATGTTGTTGAAGAAGGTTCTTGGTTTACCCCTTACCGCGCTGGTCAGTGCGGTGCTTCTGTCCGCCTGCGGCGGCGGCGGTGGCGGTGGGGCGATGACAATGAGCAGCCAGCAAGGCCGTTGCCAAGCTGGTCGCTGACGGCATCTACGAGGGCAACGGGCGGCACGAAGGAGTTCTCGACCCTGCTGCTGGACGACGGCCGGGCCTACACGATCTACACGACCGCTGACGGCCATCCATCGGCGGCGTGGTGGTGGCCTACGGCAGCGCCTCAAACGGCACGTACACGAGCACGAGAGATGAGGGACTTCGACATCGAGGGCGGGACCATCGACGACGGGAAGCTCACGGCCACCTACGCCCCCAAGGCCTCGTTCAACGGCACCGTGACCTACACGAGCCTCCCGGCGCGACCTCCGGCGCGTTCTCGGCCACCTACAGCAAGGACTACGAACTGACCCCGTCCCTGGCCGCTGTCGCCGGGGCCTACGACTTCGCGCTCATGGCTTCGGACGGGACGGCCGGGGAGGGTGCCGTCACCATCTCTGCAGCTGGTGCGCTGTCCGCGAGCGAGCCGGGCTGCTCCACCACGGGCACGGTGACCCCCCGCTCGAAGGGCAACGTGTTCGACGTGACGCTGACCTCTACGGGCGTCGAGTGCATCTTCTCGGGCGTGGCCCTCTCGGGCGTCGGCTACTACGACGCCGCCGAGAAGAGCTTCGTCACCGTCGTTCACACGCAACGACCTGGGCAAGGGCCTACATCGCCGCCGGCACCAAGCCCTAATCCTCACCGCTCCGAGAAAGGGGTCGCTGTGGCGGCCCCATCTTCTTTTGGCGGTGCAGCCCGCCCTGGAGGTGCGCAGCCTGCGGGTGCTCATCGGGAGAAGGTGGAGTAGCGCGAAAACACTACAGAGCATAGGCTTCGCGATCCGGCAGGGGCACCATTGCCTGTGAGGGTTTCCGCGTTCACGAAATCAGGCTCCCGCCTTGGGCCTTTTCCGGCGCTGATCATGATGTCCGTCATCGACCTGCCCTTCTTGGGTCTCGACCGTGCCACCTCAAGGCTGATAGGTCTCAAGGTATTTCACCGGCCCGTTCTGAATGTCTCTTGCAATGCGTGGCATTCCATTACCCCCCAACCTACCAACCATCAAAAATGCGAGCGCATGATGTTGCGTGACACGAGCTCAAGTCTTTGCTTTGTCGCGTTCACAGGGGAAAGTGAGAGTGGATAGATCTGGTGGCAGCGATTGAAGTGCCGCCCTGGCGGAAGCGGTGAGATTCGAACTCACGGACGGGTTGCCCCTTCGCTGGTTTTCAAGACCAGTGCATTAAACCACTCGGCCACGCTTCCTCAGGCAAGGCGCGAATTCTAGCTCGCCGATGCCCGGCTCAACCCGGCGCTCTGCGCCCCTCGCGCAGTGCACCTGGACCACCTCGCGCCGGCCGCCGTCGACGCGCACGGCGGTGAGCGCGCCGCCCCAGACGCAGCCGGTGTCCAGCGCCAGCAGGTCGGTGCGCTCGATGAGGCCGAGCGTGGACCAGTGGCCGAAGGCGATCGGCACGCCGGCGGTGCGGCGGCCGGGCACGTCGAACCACGGGCAGGTAGCCTTCGGGGGCCGGCGCCGGCGCCGTCCTTGGTCTTCAGGTCCAGCCGCGCCGTCGGCGGTGCAGAAGCGCATGCGCGTGAGCACGTTGATGATGAAGCGCAGCCGGTCGTGGCCGCTCAGGTCGTCGCGCCACTGCGAGGGCTCGTTGCCGTACATCACCTGCAGGAAGTCGGGCAGGTCGTCGCTGCGCAGCATGCGCTTCGACCTCGCCGGCCAGCGCCAGCGCTTGTCGCGCGTCCCATTGCGGCACCACGCCGGCATGCACCATCAGCCAGCCATGAGCCTGCACCGCCATGCGCTGCTGGCGCAGCCAGTCGATCCAGCGCGTCGCGCTCGGGCGCCTCGAGGATGTCGCACCGAGCGTGTCGCCGCGATGCTGCTGCCCGCACGCCGTGCGCCACCGCCAGCAGATGCAGGTCGTGGTTGCCGAGCAGCGCAGGTGGCGGACGTCGCCGAAGCCGCGCAGCCGGCGCAGCACGTCGAGCGAGCGCGGGCCGCGGTTGACCAGGTCGCCCAGCACGTAGAGCCGGTCGCGCGACGGGCGAGAAGTCGATCTCGGCCAGCAGTCTGGTCCAGTGCATCGCAGCAGCCTTGCAGGTCGCCGATGAGGTAGATCATGGCGTCGATTCTGCTACGCTCTGCGCCTCTCCCCGACTTCTACCGCCGATCGCCTGGTCGGCGCTCTGCATGGACGTCGCGTTACTGGTCTTCCTGATCCTGCTCAATGGCGCGTTCGCCATGTCCGAGATGGCGCTGACCGCCAGCCGCAAGGCGCGGCTGCAGGTGATGGTCGAAGCCGGCGAGCCCGGCGCCCAGGCCGCGATGGACCTGCACGAGAACCCCACCAAGTTCCTGTCCACGGTGCAGATCGGCATCACCTCGATCGGCGTGCTCAACGGCATCGTCGGCGAGGCCGCGTTCGCCGAGCCGCTGGCAGCGTGGCTGCAGCGGCGCTTCGGCATGCCGGAGCGGGCCGCCGACATCAGCCGCCACCGCCCTGGTGGTGGTGATCATCACCTTCCTCACCATCATCTTCGGCGAGCTGGTGCCCAAGCGCCTGGGCCAGATGTACCCCGAAACGGTGGCGCGCCTGGTGGCGCGGCCGATGGAGTGGCTGTCCTTCGTCGCGCGGCCCTTCGTGCGGCTGCTGTCCTGGTCGCACCGACACGGTGCTCGGCCTGCTGGGCATCAAGGACGGGCCCGAACCGCAGCGTGACGGAGGAAGAAATCGCCGCCAGCCTCGAAGAAGGCCTGGACGCCGGCGTGATCGAGGCGCAGGAGCACCAGATGGTGCGCAACGTGTTCCGGCTCGACGAGCGGCAGATCGGCTCGATGATGATCCCGCGCGGCGACATCGTCTGGCTCGATGCCGATGCGCCGATGGAGGAGGCGCTTGCGCACGATCGCGCGCAGCGAGCATTCCCGCTACCCGGTGTGCCGCGGCGGGCTGGACGACGTGATCGGCGTGGTCGCCGCGCGGCAGAGCTGCTGCAGCAGGTCGCGCAGGGCCAGCCGCTGCAGCTGACCGAGCACCTGCAGCCGCCGGTGTTCGTGCCCGAGACGCTGTCGGGCATGGAGCTGCTGGAGCAGCTTTCGCGCCTCGACCATGCAGACTGGTGTTCGTGGTGGACGAGTACGGCGAGGTGCAGGGCGTGATCACGCGTGCGCGACGTGCTGGAGGCCATCACCGGCGAATTCGCCACGCTCGCCGGCGAGGATGCCTGGGCCGTGCAGCGCGCCGACGGCACGCTGGCTGCGTGGACGGCCTGATCCCGGTGCCCGAGCTGAAGGACCGGCTGGAGATCAAGGACCTGCCCGACGAAGACCGCGGCCGCTACAACACGCTGGCCGGGATGGTGATGCTGCTGCTCGGCCGCCTGCCCAAGACCACCGACGCGGTCGAGTGGGAGGGCTGGCGCTTCGAGGTGGTCGACCTCGATGGCAAGCGGGTCGACAAGGTGCTCGCGATGCGGGCGCCCGAGGGCCAGTTTTTGCTGGAGTGAAGGCGCAAGCTTCGCAATCAACCCGCTGGATCCGGACGCGGGCGACGTGCGAATCCGACACTGCGGCTGTCGAGCGCCACCGACTTCACCATCGCCCATACCGGCGTGCCCACCTGCAGTCGGAGCCGATCGCAGGATTCGCGCGTGATGAGCGCACGCACCAGGGTCGAGCCGAGCCAGACCGCGACATCGACATAGGGCCCTTCGCGCGGCGTCAGCGACTGCACGCGGCCGTGCAGCTTGTTGGTGATGCTCACGTCCGGCGGGGCCGACAAGGCGATCGCCACGTCGCGCGCGCGCAGGCGCGCTCGTACCGGCGTGCCGATGTCGAGATCGACCAGCGGCACGCGCAGCTCGCCATCGGCAAAGCGCAGCGTGCTCATCTGGTAGGCCTCGTCGTGCTGCGCCACCTCGCAATCGAGCACCGCGCCGGCTTCGAACCGGCCGATCAGGGGCGCATGCTCCGGCTGCGACATGACCTCGGCAAATTCGCCGTGCGCCACCGTGCGGCCCTCGCTCAAAAGCAAGAGGTGCTGCGCCAGGCGCGTGACCTCGTCGACCGAATGGCTCACATAGAGCACCGGCAGGTGGAACTCATGCACCAGCCGTTCGATGTAGGGCAGCACCTCGGCCTTGCGGGGGGCATCGAGCGAAGCCAATGGCTCGTCCATCAGGAGCAGCCTGGGCTGGCGCAGCAGTGCGCGGCCGAGCGCGACCCGCTGGCGCTCGCCACCCGAGAGGCGATGCGGGCGGCGATCCAGCAGATGAGCGATGCCCAGCACCTCGATGACGGCGTCCCAGCCGATCGATGCGGCGCGATCGGCGCGCCTCAAGCCGTAGCGGAGGTTTCCGGCAACGCTCAGGTGCGGAAACAGGCGCGCGTCCTGGAACACATAGCCGATGCCGCGTTGCTCCATGGGCAAGTCCACACCACGGCCGGCGTCGAAGTAGGTGCAGTCTTGCACCCGGATCCGGCCTTCGTCAGGGCGCAGCAGCCCGGCAACGGCATTGATGAGGCTGGTCTTGCCTGCGCCGCTGCGGCCGAACACCGCGGTCAGCCCGCGGGCCGGGACATTCACCTGCACGTGCAGGTCGAAGCTGCCCAGCCTCTTGCGGAAGTCGAGCTCGATCATGCGCGCCCCAGCCAGCGCTGCGCACGGCGGCTGAGCCACTCCGAAAGCACCAGGGCGGAGAGTGCCAGCACCATTGAGATGATCGACGAGCCGCAGGGCGGTCGCGTCGCCATCGGGTGTCTGGGTCGCCGTGTAGATGGCCAGCGGCAAAGTGCGGGTCTCGCCTTCGATGTTGGAGGCGAAGGTGATGGTCGCGCCGAACTCGCCGAGGCTGGCGGCGAAGGCGATCATCGCGCCGGCCAGGAGGCCGGGGAGCATGAGGGGGAGGGTTACGGTGAAGAAGGCGTCCCAGCGGGTTGCGCCGAGCGTGCGGGCGGCGACCTCGAGGCCGCGATCGACCGCGTCGAGCGAGAGGCGGATGGCGCGAACCATCAGCGGGAAGGCCATCACCGCGGCGGCAAGCACGGCACCCTCGGTCGTGAAGATGAGCTGCACGCCGAACGTGTGCTTGAGCCAGGCGCCGAGCGGGGCTCGCGTGCCGAGGGTGATGAGCAGGAGGTAGCCGATCACCACTGGTGGAAGCACGAGCGGCGCATGCACCAGCGCATCGAGAAGGGCCTTTCCGGGGAACTGCGTGCGCGAGAGGACCCACGCGGCCGCGACCGCGAGCGGAAGACTGATTGCGGTGCTCGTCACGGCCACCTGAAGGCTCAGGCGCAGGGCCTCCCACTCGATCGGACTGAGCATGCCATCAGCAGAGGTTTGGAACTGGGGCGTAGGATAGACGATAAGGAAGGCGCGGGTAGGCACGGCGGATGCCTGGGGTATGGGGTAAACCAACCCCGCCACCTGACGTTTGCCGACACTGCTCGGCGAGCCGCGTGGTGGTACAGGCCCTGCTCTCGACGGCATCATGCGTTGCACGCGCATTCAGTTCGATCCGCAGCCGGAGCGTCTCGACTCGCAGTACGCCGAGTTCGAGCTGAAGCTGCGGCCCACCGAAGAAGATGGTATGGACGATCGCCTGCGAGGAAGATGAGCCCGGCGCCTGCGCCTGTCAGCTACATTGCGGAGCTGCGCGAGAACCGCCGCCCGGTTGGCGCTGCCGCTGGAACAGAAGTCGAAACTGCTTTCAGGCGAACCAGGAGCGCCACGTGGGAGTCGAGGTGCTGCGCAAGGATGCGGAGCTTCAGGTTCTGGCGACGTTGTGATGAACCTGGCGATGAGGAAATCACTCGGCCTTTGCCGGTGGGGCAACGGAATACAAGGGCGCTTTCGATCGTCGAAGGTTCTCGATGCCCGGCGTGATCCATTCCAATGCCGTGGGGCCGTCGAGTAGTTGAAGTCGAGGATATGAGCGCGGGCCACTTCGCCAGCGTTGCGCGTTGACGCAATTGCCTGAGTTGCGCGGCTCATCGACGGGTAGCTCTCCCTGTACTTGGTCACTCGCCACTTGGCTCCCGCAATGAACGCGTGTCCGCAGACGACAGATCAGGATCGCGGCCAGGACACACGAGACTCATCACCGGACGCGCTCTTGGAAGATAACGACCCATGAGAGCGACAGCAAGGGAACGACGAGGGGGCCGTAATGCATCTCTAGGCCGGACTGCCAATTCGCCCCTGCCCGCCCGACCTGCTACTACGAGCACGAAGAAGAGGATCGCGTAGGCGACCAGGCTGGCGTGCATGGCCACGCCGGCTTCTCCTTCCTGTAGGCGCGCGAGGCTTGGCCGCAAGCGCTGCAAGGCGAGCCCGAGCGCCAGCAAGCTCACCGCCGCACAGCAAGGCACGCCACCAACCTATTTACATCGCGTCAAGAACGAGGACTGGACTTCACCAGGTGGGATGCCCACGATGCCATGCTCGATGCCTTCAAGCGATCGACGGAGCCCGCCCCGGAGCCGGGCCGCCAGCTGAGCAGCAGCGCGATGACGGCCAGAGGACAAGCGACATCCCCATTAGGGCCGGTCTTCGGTGCCGCGCCTCGCGGTTAGCAAGCAAAAGCGCGAACATCAGAAACGAGTTCGACAACCTGGCGCAGTTCGAGCGCTTCGACCGGCCGGTGGTGGTCGCCGAGCGCGACACCATCGTGTCGGCGCGCCTCGAGGGCACTGCACGAGCAGCTAGGTGGGTCGAACCGGCTGGTTGTCATCGCGGCAAGCTACACAACTGGCCGCTCGTCTTCCTGATCCTGCTCAACGGCGCTGTTCGCCATGTCCGAGATGGCGCTCACCGCCAGCCGCAAGGCCCGGCTGCAGGTGATGGTGGAAGCCGGCGAGGCCGGCGCGCAGGCGGCGATGGACCTGCACGACAACCCGACCAAGTTCCTGTCGACGGTGCAGATCGGCATCACCTCGATCGGCGTGCTCAACGGCATCGTCGGCGAAGCGGCGTTCGCCGAGCCGCTGGCCGCTGGCTGCAGCGACGCTTCGGCATGCCCGAGACGCGCCGCCGAGATCGCGCCACGGCGCTGGTGGTGGTGATCATCACCTTCCTCACCATCATCTTCGGCGAGCTGGTGCCCAAGCGGCTGGGCCAGATGTACCCCGAGACGGTGGCGCGGCTGGTGGCGCGGCCGATGAAGCTGGCTGTCCACCGCGACGCGGCCCTTCGTCGGCTGCTGAGCGTCGAGCACCGACGCGGTGCTGCGCCTGCTGGGCATCCGCGGCGGACCGCAGCGCGCGGCGTGACGGAAGAGGAGATCGCCGCCAGCCTGGAGGAAGGCCTGGACGCCGGCGTCATCGAGGCGCAGGAGCACCAGATGGTGCGCAACGTGTTCCGCCTCGACGAGCGCCAGATCGGCTCGATGATGATCCCGCGCGCCGACATCGTCTGGCTCGACGCCGCCGCGCCGATCGAGCGAGGCGCTTGCGCAGATGGCGCGACAGCGGCGCATTCGCGCTACCCGGTGTGCCGCGGCGGCGCTCGACGACGTGCATCGGCGTGATCGGCCGCGCGCAGCCTGCTGCCGCCGCTGTCGCGCAGGCCAGCCGCTGCGCTGACCGAGCACCTGCAGCCGCCGGTGTTCGTGCCCGAGACGCTGTCGGGCATGGAGCTGCTGGAGCACTTCCGCGCTCGGCCAGCGCCGACTGGTGTTCGTGGTCGACGAGTACGGCGCGGTGCAGGGCGTGATCACCGAGCGCGACGTGCTGGAAGCCATCACCGGCGAATTCGGCGCGCCCGAGCGGCGAGGATGCCTGGGCCGTGCAGCGCGACGACGGCAGCTGGCTGCTCGACGGCCTGATCCCGGTGCCCGAGCTGAAGGACCGGCTGGACCTGAAGGACCTGCCGGACGAGGACCGCGGCCGCTACAACACGCTGGCCGGCATGGTGATGCTGCTGCTGGGCCGGCTGCCGCGCACGGCCGACGCGGTCGAATGGGAGGGCTGGCGTTCGAGGTCGTGGACCTCGACGGCAAGCGCGTCGACAAGGTGCTGGCGATGCGGGCGCCGGAGGGGGAGTTTTCGCTGGGAGTGAGGGCGCAGGATTCGCGGGCGACGACCAGCACCCCGATTGCAGTCTTGCACCGGCCGATCCCGGCCTTGATCCGGGCGCAGCAGCCCGACGGCGGACAAGATGCTCGGGCTTGGCGCGCCGCTGCGGCCGAACACCGCGGTCAGCCCGCGGGCCGGGACGTTCACCTGCACTTGCAGGTCGAAGCGGCCGAGCCGCTTGCGGAAGTCGAGCTCGATCATGCGCGCCCCAGCCAGCGCTGCGCACGACGGCTGAGCCACTCCGAGAGCACCAGGGCAGAGAGTGCCAGCACGATCGAGATGATGACGAGCTGCAGGGCGGTCACGTCGCCATCGGGCGTCTGCGTCGCGGTATAGATGGCCAGCGGCAAGGTGCGGGTCTCGCCTTCGATATTGGAGGCGAAGGTGATGGTCGCGCCGAATTCGCCGAGGCTGGCCGCGAAGGCGATCATCGCGCCGGCCAAGAAGGCCGGGGAGCATGAGGGGGAGCGTTACGGTGAAGAAGGCGTCCCGGCGGCTTGCGCCGAGCGTGCGTGCGGCGACCTCGAGGCCGCGATCGACCGCGTCGAACGAGAGGCGGATGGAGCGAACCATCAGCGGGAAGGCCATCACCGCGGCGGCAAACACGGCGCCTTCGGTGGTGAACATGAGCTGCACGCCGAACGTTACGGGTCTGTCATTGAACACACGGCTTTTTCACGAAACAGGGGGTAGTTGATCAGCGGTTCCGCCCCCAGCGCCTTCAAAGGCGACATCCAGCGACGAGCCGCTCGTTTCACGGTGCGCAGGCTTCGCGGCCCCCTCCGCCACGAACCATTTGAAATCAATAACTTAGCCAAGTTTTGAGGATTGATGCACCCCCTGACGACCTCGACCAGTTGCTAAGATTGAACATCAGGCGCACCCCTCCAACCGTCACACGGCCACCACATCGGTGGCCGTTTTGCTTGGTGGCCCCTTTGCGCCGCCTAGCGTCAAGCGATTGACCAACTGTCAAGCCCTCAATTTTGTAACTCGGGACGTGACCACTTCTGGAACGCCGCCGGAATCACTGGCTGCCAAGTAGTTGTTCTATTTCGATGGCGCCAAACTGACTCAAAGCGTTAGTTATTTCCACCATCGGATTAGTGGTCTGCTCCTTGTTGTCGCATGTGCCGCTCTCTTACATTGAGGCCATTAAGATCGAGGATGTGAACCATGAAGGCGAAGACCGTTCGCAGCCGCCAGGAACTGGACCAGCTACACCCGAGGCTCTCATTACAGACGCCGAATTCGGCGCACTCCGGCGTTCGGCAGCACAAGCACGGCCAGCCGTGCCGGTGTCCAGCAGGGCGAGCGCGCCGTGGTCGGGTCTGAATTCGAAGTCCTGCGCGACATCGAGGTCGCTGATCCGCTTCGCCGCCCATAGCGACAAGGGCGGTGTCGTATACGGCAAGAGCACGCTGGAGACCGGCAGTCCGGTGCCGTCAGGTGTGGCGGCCGGCAGCCGCGTGCGCCATGAACTCCACGCTAGAGCTGGCGGGCGAGTACACCTTCGAGATCGGGATTGCCACGGTGCCGTCGGCGGCGTACGCCGAGCGCCAGAACCTCCTGCATGAAGAGCTGGCCTCTCAGCAGATCCGGTTGTGCCTCGTGCCCCTGGCGGGGCAGTTCGCGGTCATCTTCCGGCGGCGCTACGAGATCGTCCAGCTCCTGCATTACCGGCGCCGCCAACCTCCCCGGCGAGATCTGGCTGAGCGTCGGGCCCAAGGAGACCTCGTGAGCGCCCCGGCGATCACCGTCGTGACGCCGTCCTTCAATCAGGGCCGCTTCATTCGGCGGACGATTGAGAGCGTCCTGTCCCAGAACGTGCCCGGCCTGGAGTATCTGGTCTTCGACGCCGTGAGCACGGACGAGACGGCGGCCGTTCTGCGTGAATACTCCGGGCGGCTGACCGCCACCATCGAGCGGGACACGGGCCAGGCGGACGCTGTCAACAAGGGCTTGCGCGCGGCCCGAGGCGACATCATCGGCTGGCTCAACTCCGACGACGTGTACTATCCGGGCGCACTGGCGCAGGTGCTCGAGATCTTCGCGGCGAATCCCTGGATCGACGTGATCTACGGCGACGCCGACCACATCGATGAGCACGACGGGGTCATGGAGGCGTACTATACGGAGCCCTTCGACTACGAAAAGTTCAAGGACGTCTGCTTTCTGTGCCAGCCGGCCGTATTCTTTCGACGTTCCGTCGTCGAAAGAGTACGGGCTGCTCGACGCCGGGCTGCGCTACTGCATGGACTTTGAATACTGGCTCCGGATCCTGGCGGAGAAGCCGCCGTTCTTCCTGAGGCGGCGGCTCGCGGGGTCGCGCCTGTACGCGCAGAACAAGACGCTCGGGAGCCGCGAAGCTGTGCACCGTGAGATCCTGCAGATGTTGAAGCAGAAGTTCGGGGAGCCGCCGATTCGGTGGGTCTACAACTATGGGCACGCCGTGCTGGCCGAGCGCGGTCTGACGCGTGACACACCCGAAGCGGACCGCGTGTTCGTCGGCGCGCTGACCGAGCTGTGCGAAACGGCGTTCGTCCAGTATTTCGGCCGCATCCCTGCCTCCGAGCGGCAGACGCTCGCGGACTGGCGGGCCTATGCGGGGCGGAGCTGAGGATGCGGGTCGGTTTTGACGTCAGCCTGACGGCCGAACGGATGGCGGGCTGCGCCATCGTCGCCGACCAGTTCCTCCGGAACCTCGTGCCGGCATTCCCGTCGGACGAGTTCGTGCCCTATCCCATCTTCGGCGGAATCCGGAGCCCGAACTTCGTGCGCGCCACGCGTCCGAACGCGCCGAACGTCTCGAGCCCGCACTTCGATCTGTCCTGGGAGGACATCGTCCAGGCGTGGGACCAGCAGGGACCAGGCTTCGATGCGTTCCTCGGCGATCCCGACGTCATCCACGCGAACAACTTCTCGTGCCCGCGAGGCGTCGCGGCGCCGATCGTCTACACGCTCTACGATCTCAGCCCGATCGAGATGGCCGTCTTTCACACGGAACAGAACCGGATGTTCTGCTTCAACGGCATGTACGACGCGGGGCTGGCGGCCGCCCAGTTCATCGCCATCTCTGAATCGACCCGCGATCGGTTCCTGCACTGGTTTCCACATGTGTCGGCCGACGCCGTGACGGTGATTCCACTGGCAGCGCGGCCATCGATTACCGCCCATCAGTCCGACACCGACATCGCCGCGACCCTGGCGAAGTTCGACGTCATGCCCGACGAGTTCTGGTTCGCCGTGGGCACCATCGAGCCGCGGAAGAACTACGCGCTCCTGCTCGACGCCTACGCGCAGTTGGTGGCCGAGACGCCCGCCGGACAGCGCCCGAAGCCCTTGTGTATTGCGGGGCAAACGGGCTGGCTCGAGTCCTCGCTGGAGCCGCGCATCAGGCGGCTCGGCCTCGAGTCGCAGGTCCGGTGTCTGGGCTTCGTCGACGATCGCGAGCTGACGGCCCTGTACCGCTCCTGCCTCGGCTTCGTCTATCCGTCGCACTATGAGGGATTCGGGCTCCCGGTCATCGAGGCCATGGCCTGCGGCGCCGCCGTGATCGCGGCGCACACGACGAGCCTGCCGGAGGTGGTCGGCGACGCCGGCTTCCTGATCGACATCCAGTCCGCCGAGGGCTGCTATACGGCCATGGCGACGCTCGCGTCCGATCCGGTGCGGCGCGACGAGCTGCGGGCCGCCGCCCGCGAACGCGCCGCGACGTTCTCGTGGGCCGAGGCCGCCAGACGCGTGCGCGAGGTCTACGCGCGAACCCAGGAGCATCGGGCATGACGCCGCCACGTCCCGATCTGGTCGAGCGCGCGTGCTGGTGCGGCGCGCACGCGCTCGACTCGTTTTCGGAGTTCTACCGGCTGTGCACGTCCTGCGGCACGCTCGTCAGCCAGTTCAACCAGGGCGACGACGTCTCCCGCGTTACCGACGACGCCGCGGACCTGTACGGCAAGGACTACTGGTTCTCCCACCAGGAGGACGATCTGGGGTTCGTCAACATCTACGAGCGCGCGCGTCGAGACCTCGCCGAACGCGCCCCGTACTGGTTGCGGACCCTGCTGAAGCCACCGGTTGCCGCCGGGACGCGTCCTCGAGCTCGGCAGCGCGCATGGCGGGTTCGTTGCGCTGCTCGCCCAGGCGGGGTTCCAGGCCACCGGTCTGGAGCTGAGCCCCGCCATCGTCGAGATCGCCCGCGAGCTGTTCGGCGTGCCGATGCTGACCGGGCCCATCGAGGACCAGGCGATCGCACCCGGATCGCTCGACGTGATCGCGCTCATGGACGTGCTCGAGCATCTCCCCGATCCGGTCGGGTCGATGCGCGCCAGCGTTCAGGCGCTGGCGCCCGACGGATTCCTGCTCATCCAGACGCCGGCCTATCCGGAGGGCGTGTCGTACGCGGAGATGCAGGCGACAGGCAGCCGTTTCCTCGAGCTGCTCAAGGCGAACGAACATCTGTACCTGTTCAGCGCGCGGTCGCTGCGGCAGTTCTTCGCCGCGCTCGGCTGCGATCACGTGACGTTCGAGCCAGCGCTCTTCAGCCACTACGACATGTTCGCCGTGGTCGGCCGTCAGCCTGCACGGTCGTTCTCTGACCGAAGAGCAGGTGAAAGCGCTCGAGACGACGTCGGGGCGTCTCGCGCTCGGCGCGCTGGATCTCTACGCGCGCGCCGAGCGCGCGGAGGCCGCATTTGCGACCGCGGACGCGGATCGCACCGCCCGGCTGGAGCAGGTGCACAGACGCTGACGCGGCAACTGGAGGAGGCGCGGCTCGGCTGGTCGAGTCCGAGGCGGCGTGCGCACGGCGGTCGAAGCAGCGCCGAGCGCCTCGAGGCCGCGGAGCGTGCCGGCGCCGCGCTCGTCGCCGCCGACGCGGATCGCGCGGCCCGCCTCGAGGTGATCAAGGCCGCGGAGACCCGCTTCGCGGAGCTCGGCCGTGAGATGGACGCGCTGCGGCGGCGCATCGCCGAGCTGGAGGCGGTGTCCAGCGGGCTGCCGTCCGGTCGTTCCTCGTGAGGGCAAAGCTCCGCATCGCGGTTGACGTCACTCCGATCCGCGCGGACGGCGCGAACGGCGGTGCGAAGCCGTTCGTGCTGGAGTTGCTCAGCGACCTCGCAGCGCGCCGCCGGCATACCTACACGCTGCTGACCACTGCGCACAACCACCAGGCCTTCGCCGCGTTCGAGGCGAAGGGCATGAAGCGCCTCCCGGTTGACGGGATGGCGCCTCCGATCGGACTCGCGCGCCGCGGCTTCGACGTGCTGTTCTGTCCGATGACTTCGCCGCAGTTCGCCGAGCCCGGCGTGGCGACCGTCTGCACGCTCTACGATCTCCAGCACCTGGCTTATCCGTGGTTCTTCAGCGGCGCAGAGCTGGCGCATCGCACGCAGTTCTACCAAGCTCTCTGCGAGCGTGCGGACGCCATCGTTGCAATCTCGGAGTTCTCCCGCAATGCCCTCATGGGGCACTTCGACGTGCCGGTCGATCGCACCAGCGTCGTGCCGATCGCGATCCACCAGCGGCTCGCGATCCCCACCGCCGCCGAGGCGCGATCGGTCCTGTCGGCGCTGGGTGTGCCCGCAGCACCGTTCGCGTTCTACCCGGCGAATTTCTGGCCGCACAAGAACCACCGCTTCCTCTTCATGGCGTTCGAGCGCTTCCTCCACGACGTCCCGGACGCCGACCTCCATCTCGTGCTGACCGGCGACATGCTCGATCGCGGGACGGAGATCCGGGCCTCGATCGCACGCATGGGGCTTGCCGATCGCGTCCACGTCCTGGGTTTCGTCACCGACGTCCAACTGGCCGCGATCTGGCGTGAGGCGACGCTGCTCGTGTTCCCGAGCCTGTACGAAGGATTCGGGATCCCCGTGCTCGAGGCGTTGCAGTTCGGGAAGCCCGTGCTCAGCAGCCGCGAGGGCAGCCTGCCGGAAGTCGGCGGCGATGACGTGACCTACTTCGACGCCCGCGATCCGCAAACGCTCATCGATGCGTTGCGGGAGGTGCTGCGCGATCTCCCCGCGGCCGCTCGACGGGCCGAGGCGGCCCGGGAGAGGATCGCGCAGGCCGATTCCTGCAAGAGCGCCGACCACTACGCCCAGATCTTCGAGCGGGTCGCGGCCGCGCGGCCCAACGCCCTGCGCGAACGCCGTCCGCCGTGGATCCGACGTGCCAGGGACGCCGTCACCAGAATGAACCTCCATCGCGGGATCGCGGAGCCGCGTGGATGTGCGCTGGTCGCGCGGCTTGGCGCCACGGCGATTGGCCCGACTTGCTGCGCGCGGCGGCTGGTATGGCGTTGGCCCCGAGATCGCCACAAGTGCTGGCTCCGACCGGTTACGCAACCATTGGTGAAGCCTGCGGCGCCGCGCGCTGGCGCGGCATTGGATTCTGCTTGATGACACGAAGCGCTGGCTCGCGACGGCCGAATTGCATCCCGACGGCTGGGCCGGGCCGACTTGGATGTTCGAGGCGACGATCTGGGCCGAACGATCGCGCGCTCGTGCTTCGCGCGCACCCAGCCCCAGGGACGCCGTTTGCTTCGCAGGTGCTGCACGCGTTCATCGGCGATCGCCCGCTTGGCGCGCGGCCGATGCCGGCCGCGTGATCTCTTCTCGGTTTCGTGGCCGCTCGAGGGCATCGGCGCCGGGCCGCACGGCGTCCGCATCACGGCGCGAACGTTCGTCGTCGCCGACGACGTGCTGGGAAACGGCGACAGACGCCC
>CAWFRK010000019.1:0-49429 GCA_963818175.1 uncultured beta proteobacterium
CGCCCTGACGGCGCTTGCGGCATGCGGCACGACGTGGAAGACTTCGTCCTGCGCCCGAGACCCAGGCGGAAGCCGCCGAGGTTGCGCGCCCAGGCTCCCTCCCCGACTGCCGGCCTGATCCCGAGCGCATCGGAGGGAGAGCTTGCGCTCTGCCAGTCGAGGGAAAAAGATCTACAGAATGCGGCACCTACGACTTCACAGGCAGGCTCGCCACGACGGCGTGCGAGCGAGCGGCCGACGACGGCTCATCCTGGTGGTGCTCACCGCGGCGGCGGCCTTCGCGGCGTTGGCGCCTGCGGCCGCGGGCAACCCGCCGGAGAGGGTCACCGGGACGGTCAGCGGCTCCACCGTGATGACCGACGTCTGTTCCTTCCCGGTCACCGTCGACTTCGCCGGCGTCTTCAGCGAACTTCGCTTCTACGACCAGAGCGGCGCGCTGACGAGGATCGAAGGCCACCAGACCGAGCAGGACACGTTCAGCGCGAACGGGATCTCGATCACGGGCCTCCCATACAACTTCAACTACCAGTTCCTCTTCGACAGCAACGGCGACCTCACCCACCTCTACGCCACCGGGCTCGTCGAACGGATCGTGCTTCCGAACGGGACGCTGTTCCTCTCGGCCGGACGAGTGGATTTCGTCGACCATCCGAACGAGACGTTTCTGCTGACGCCCGACCGTGGACGCTCCGGGAACTTGGAAGCGTTCTGCGCGGCGCTGTCCTAGCGGCAGGGCCATAGGGGTGCTGAGGCTGGCGTCGCGGCGAGCCTAGTCCGTACTCCTCAACGTCTGGCGCAGGTCCCGTCGCTCACCCGGCGGGGACCTGTCAATCTCTTACCAGGTCGAACGAAAGCCGCCACTTAGCAGGACTTTCTAACTGAGCCTCAGCTAGGCAGACTCTGCCGCCTCCCAGTCCCCCCAATACCAGGCTGGCAGCCGTAACTGTGTCGATCTCCTCGGTGGCCACGGTCTTGCCGACTACAGCCCGAAGTGAGCGCGCCACACGCGGCCGAGCTCGCGACCGCACTCAGAATTGCCGTAGCGGAGAAGCTCCATCCGCCTCCCAGTGTGCCTACGGGATCGCGGCGGCTTGCTGGCTTTCGTACTACCACGGTACGCGCGGCGACCCCGGCCGGACCCTCCCTTAATGAGGAAACCCCGCCTGAGCGGAGCTTTCCCTAATGGGCCCCGGAAGGACTCGAACCTTCGGCCAACGGATTCTGAGTCCCAGCTCAGCTCGAAGAGTTCCGCTCCGGCGGGCCTCCTTTGTTGGCAAGGCTTGATTCGTCGGGCACGGGGCTTCCTTCGAGCCGAGACCGGCCCAATACCGGCCCACACAAGAGTCGAGGCCCCGAAATGGGGGGCTGGCCTTGCCGCAATCCCGCTCTTAGATTGAAGCCGACGCCCGGACTCGAACCGGGGACCCTTCATTACGAGTGAAGTGCTCTACCAGCTGAGCTACGTCGGCGGGGCCGTCCTAGCGTAGCCGTTCCCCGGCCTCTCTCATCGTCGTTTCATCTCGGAAGAACTACCGTCGAGCGTGCAGGTTCACCGCAACGAGGAGGCCCGATGAAGAAGCGACTGATCATGATCGTGACTGGGATCGCCGCCGTCGCCGCGCTCGTGCTCGGCGGGGCTGCTGGATGTCGCCGGCTCACAGGGTGTTGGCCCGTTCGGCGACGACGAAGCCAGTTTGTCCGGCCCAGCCGCTGACCGCGCCACGGCGGCTGCGCTGAAGATCACCGCAGGCGGCACGGCCAACGCGGTCGAGCGCGACTCCGAGCACGGCGCGACGTACGAGGTCGAGGTCACGAAGCCGAACGGCAAGACTGTGGACGTCTACCTCGACGCCTCGTACAACCTCGTCTCGGTGGACGGTGACTCCGAGGAGAACGACGGGGAGGATACCGGCGAGCAGGAGAAGTAGCACCAGCTTCACGGCCCAGATTCCCGGCTTCGAAGTAGCGGCTGTCGGTTCTCCGGAATAGCCGCACGGCCCGGCCGTTATACGAGGTACAGGTTCAGCATCTCGCGCACGCGAAAGGGGGTGTGAAATCACGCTTTCGCGAAGAACGCTGTGGATTGGGCTGATTCTCGCGGCGGTCATCGTCGTGGTGCTGCTTGCTGCGTTCTCTGGCGGCGGTGGTGGCGGTGGCTACTAGCAGCAGGTTTTGACCCTGAGCCGCCAAGGCTTCAGGTCGTCTCAGTCGGCTCTGTCGTTCTGCGCCAGATCTACCTCGAGTCGTACGGCGACGCGGTAGGGCACCTGCCGGATCTCTCCGGCCTCCTCGACCCTGATGAGACCGTGCTGCCAGATCCTCTTGTAGATGAAGGAGACCTCGCGCAGGGTGTTGGGAGGCACCTCGAAGTCGAACGTGTCGGTGAGCACGGCCTTCTTGCCTTCGCTCAGGCTGTAGCTGGCCTTCACGGCTCGCTCCGCCTTGAGCCCCAGCGTCCCGCCGGTCAGCGGGATGCTCAGTTTCTTGTCCCTGGTCTTGGATTCCTCGTTCGAGATCTCGTACGAGCGACTCCACTCCTGGCTCTTCGTGACCGAGCGCCGGAGAGGTGAAGTGCCACCCCGGTTGTCGAGGCACATCGTGTCGACGCGGAGGCGCTCGACCGTCTGCTCCGTCTCGACGATCTCGACCGTCGGCTCGGGGGCCGGTAGCGCATCCGTCGTGTCCGCGAAAATCGGCCAGGTTTCCTCGCAATGCTTGCACCGTGCGAGCACCGGCGAGTCAGGGTCCGGCTTGATCGACAGCTTCCAGTCGAGCTTGCCCACGACGCTTTTCCCCTCGGCGTCGACGAGTTGAGCCGTTCCGCGGGACCTCGCAGAGCGGGCACTTGCCGAAGCCCTTCAGGTAGCGCTTGTGCTCCTCGCTATAGAGGCCCGAGACCTTGTCCGACAGGTCCTTCGGCGTAAACGGCTGGTGACGGTTGACGGCTCCTTCCTTCTCGGATTGAAGGTAGTCCGCGCGCCCGCTCGATGCAAGGGCATCCCGGTGCTCTGGGGCTCTGGTTTGGCCGGGGGGACTGATCTTCTGCCCGCGGCCTTCGAGACGGTGATGGGGACCTTGCCTCGGGCATGCCCTTGCTCGAGGTAGCGGATCGCCTCGGCGGCCTCGGCCAGTGGGTACGTCCGGTCGATGACCGGCGTCACCTTCCCCGACTCGACGAGCTCCTTGAGCACGAGCAGGTCATCCTTGCTGTGCGTTGCGAGGAACGGCAGCAGCTTCTCCTTTGAGAAACGAGACCTGACTCACCCCTCGGAGCGATGCGAACGAGCGGGGCGAAGAAGCGAAAGTGCGGCGCGCCGACGAGGACGATCCGACCCTCGGGCGTGAGGACCTTGCGTAGGTCGGAGATCGAGCGGTTGCCGCCAAGGTCGATGACGACGTCGTAGCGCCCGCTGCCCTTGACGAAGTCCTCGCGCGAGTAGTCGACCACCCGGTCCGCACCGAGCGATCGCATGAGCTCGACGTTGCCGGTGTTCGAGACCGCCGTCACGTCACCACCGAACGCCTTGGCGATCTGGACCGTGAACGTGCCCACACCACCGCCAGCACCGTTGATGAGGACCCGCTCGCCGGGCTGGACCTTGCCTCGGTCGCGCACCGCCTGGAGCGCCGTGAGCGCCGCGATCGGGACGGCCGCCGCCTGGTCGAAGGAGAGGTTCGACGGCTTGGCCACGAAGTGTCTTACCGGCCACGTACTCGGCGAAGGCACCGCTGCGCGCGCCGAAGACCTCGTCGCCCGGCTTGACGTGGGTGACGTCCTTGCCGACCGCTTCGACCACGCCCGCCGCGTCGCCGCCGAAGAAGGGCGATTTCGGTCGTCGCACGCCCTCCATCACGCGAACGACGAACGGATCGGCGCGCACGCGCCGCCAGTCGCCGGCGTTGATCGACCAGGCACGGGCGCGCACGAGCACCTGGTCGTCCGCGACCGTCGGCTTGTCGACCTCCTCGACTCGAAGGATGTCCGGGGAGCCGTACCCGGGCTGGACGATGGCCTTCATGGCGAGCCATCCTCTCTCCTGTTCTTACGAGTGTAATGATCGAGGGTCGCTACCGTAGTCGTACGGTGTAAGCTGTCAAGCCCCAGCGCTCGTCCGCTTGGGATCTGCGGACACAAGAGGAGCCGATGGCCGTCGAGACCACCGAACCCACCCGCACCACCCGCGAGCCCATGAGCCGCGAGCGAGTCCTGCGCGTGGCCCTGGACCTGGCCGATCGCGACGGGCTGCGGGCGCTGACCATGCGCCGCCTCGCGCGGGAGCTCGGCGTCGAGGCCATGACGCTCTACTACTACGTGGCCAACAAGGACGAGATCCTCGACGGCATCGTCGACCTGGTGCTTCGGGAGATCGAGCTGCGCGGACCCGCAGGGGAGTGGAAGCCGGAGCTGCGCAGGACCGCGATCTCAGCCTACGGCGTGCTCCTCCGCCATCGTTGGGCGGGGTTTCTCTGGTGGCGGCGGGCGGAGGGCGCCGACCGCATGCGTGGCGCCGAGTTCATGCTTCGCGCGCTCGCAAAGCCGGCTTCTCCGAGGAACATGACCTATCACGGCTACCACGTCCTGGTCGGCCATATCCTGGGCTTCACGCTTCAGGCACAGAGCTTTCCAATCGAGACTCAGGAGGAGCTCGCCGAGATGGCGTCCAAGTTCCTCGAGGACTTCCCGGTCGACGAGTACCCGTTCCTCGCCGAGCACATCCGACAGCACGTGGATCCCGGCGACAGCGACGAGGGCGCGTTTGCGTTCGGGCTCGATCTGATCCTCGACGGCCTCGAGCGGATGCGGGATCGCGCCTAAGCCGCTTGTCTTGCGACCCGAGAGCACTTAATCTCCCGGATGGGTGTTCAAGAGGGGAGTGTTCATCGGGGGAGTCGCGGCGCTTGCGCTGACGCTTGCGCCCACAGTGTCGGAGCTCTTTCCCGGCGTGGGCATGCACAGCACGGGCTATTGCCTGGGCGGCACGCTCCTCGCGATGGCGGCGGCCGCACTGGCCCGGCGCGCCGAATCGCCCTTGAAGACCTTGTCAATGCTGGCCGCGCAGGTCGACTTCCAGGAGCCGGGCGAGCTGGGCCTGTTCATCGACGAGGCCCAGGTCGCCTTCATCGAGGACCTGATGATGGAGCGGGGCTATCTCGACGGGCGCCAGATGGCCGGCGCCTTCGCCCTCATCAACTCCAAGGACCTGGTGTGGTCGAAGCTGGTCCATGAATACCTCATGGGCGCGCACACGCCGCTCACCGACCTGCGCGCCTGGAACGCCGACGCGACCCGCATGCCGGCCCGCATGCACGGCGAGTACCTGCGCGGCCTCTACCTGAACAACGACCTGGCCGAAGGCCGCTTCGTCATCCACGACTACCCCATCGCGATCAAGGACATCCGCGTGCCGATGTTCGCCGTGGCCACCGAGAAGGACCACGTGTCGCCCTGGCTCTCGGTCTACAAGATCCACCTGCTCACCGACGCCGACCTCGAGTTCGCGCTGACCACCGGCGGACACAACGTGGGCATCATCAATCCGCCGTCGGGTCCGTCCGCCTACGAGGCGGCGGCCCATCGCGTGGCCGTGCGTCCCGCGGGAGGGCCATACCGCGATCCGCAGACCTGGTACGAGACAGCAGAACTTCGCCTGGGCTCGTGGTGGACCACCTGGGAGCACTGGATGGCGAGGCACTCGGGCAAGCGCATCGCGGCCCGGCCCATCCGCGAAAGAAAGGGCCTTGCGCCGCTGATGGAGGCGCCGGGGAGCTATGTGCACGTGACCTGAGGTCGGCTCGCGCCGGAAGGAGTCGAGGATGAGCATCCGCAACCTGGAGCAGATGTTCCGGCCGGCCTCGGTGGCGGTGATCGGCGCGACCGATCGCGAGCGCAGCATCGGCTCGCTCGTGATGCGCAATCTGCGCGAGGGTGGTTTCGCGGGCCCGATCTGGCCGGTCAATCCCAAGCACAAGGCCGTGGCCGGCATGCCGGCCTTTGCCAATGTGGCGGACCTGCCGCAGGCGCCGGGCCTTGCAGTGATCTGCACGCCGGCTCGCACCGTGCCGCGCATCGTCGCAGCGCTGGGCGAGAAGGGCACACGCGCTGCGGTGGTCCTGAGCGGAGGCTTGCGCGAGCAGGTCTCGCGGGGCAACACCACGCTGGAGCAGCAGATGCTCGATGCGGCGCGAGTGCATCTGCTGCGCATCCTCGGGCCCGACTGCATCGGGCTGCTCGTGCCGGGCGCCAAGCTCAATGCCAGCTACGCCCACACCCAGGCCATGCCTGGCAAGCTGGCCTTCGTGTCGCAATCGGATGCGCTCACCACCGCGCTGCTCGACTGGGCCAATGCCCGCTCGATCGGCTTCTCGCATTTCGTCTCGCTCGGGGACAGCGCCGATGTCGACGTGGCCGACATGCTCGACTACCTCGGCAGCGACCCGGGCACGCGGGCGATCCTGCTGTACCTCGAGTCCCTGCGCTCGGCGCGCCGCTTCATGTCGGCCGCGCGGGCCGCCGCCCGCAACAAGCCGGTGCTGGTGGTCAAGGCCGGCCGCGCTGCGGAAGGCGCCAAGGCAGCCAGTTCGCACACCGGCGCCCTCGCGGGGGCCGACAAGGTGTTCGATGCGGCCATCCGGCGTGCCGGCATGCTGCGGGTGGACACGCTCGACGAGCTCTTCGACGCAGCGGAAACCGTCGCCCGGGTCCGGCCGCTGTACGGGGACAGGCTGGCGATCCTGACCAACAGCGGCGGCGCGGGCGTGCTGGCGGTCGATGCGCTCTCCACGCGCGGTGCTCGGCTGGCCGAGCTGGGCGTCGAGACCATGGCGGCCCTCGACCTCGGCCTGCCTTCCAACTGGTCGCATGGCAATCCCGTGGACATCATCGGCGACGCTCCCGTGCCTCGATACACCGCGGCGCTGGAGGTGCTGTTCGCCGATCGGGCGGTCGATGCGGTGCTGCTCATGCACGCGCCGACCGCGATGGTCCCGAGCCTGGAGGTCGCCGAGGCCTGCGTGCCGCTCATGCGCTCAGCCCGCAAGACGGTGCTGACGAGCTGGCTCGGCGGGCGTGCCGTCGAGGAGGCGCGGCAGCTCTGTGCCCGTTCGGGCATCCCGATCTACTACTCCCCCGAGCGCGCGGTCGCGGCTTTCGCCGAGATGGTGACCTACCGCCGCAACCAGGAGAGCCTGATCCAGACGCCGGAGTCGGTGCCTGGCAGCTTCAGCCCGGATGTCGGCACCGCGCGCGAATCGATCCGGCATGCGCTCGATGCCGGCCGCGAATGGCTCAGCGAGCACGAGGCCAAGCAAGTGCTGCGGGGCTATGGCATCCCGGTCGCCGAGACGCGCGTCGCCAACAGTGTCGAGGAGGCCGTCGCGGCGGCCGAGGAGATCGGCTATCCGGTAGTGCTGAAGATCCTCTCGCCTGACATCACCCACAAGTCCGACATCGGCGGGGTCGCACTCGACCTCAAGGCCGCCAACAACGTACGCGGCGCGGCCGAGGCAATCCTGCGGCGGGTGCTCTTTCCCGGCGTGGGCGTGCACGGCACGGGCTATTGCCTCGGCGGCACGCTCTTCGCGATGGCGGCTGCCGCGCTGGCCCGGCGCGCCGAATCGCCCTTGAAGAGCCTCTCGCTGCTGGCCGCGCAGGTCGACTTCCAGGAGCCGGGCGAGCTGGGCCTGTTCATCGACGAGGCCCAGGTCGCCTTCATCGAGGACCTGATGATGGAGCGGGGCTACCTCGACGGCCGCCAGATGGCGGGCGCCTTCGCCCTCATCAACTCCAAGGACCTGGTGTGGTCGAAGCTGGTCCATGAATACCTCATGGGCGCGCACACGCCGCTCACCGACCTGCGCGCCTGGAACGCCGACGCGACCCGCATGCCGGCCCGCATGCACGGCGAGTACCTGCGCGGCCTCTACCTGAACAACGACCTGGCCGAAGGCCGCTTCGTCATCCACGACTACCCCATCGCGATCAAGGACATCCGCGTGCCGATGTTCGCCGTGGCCACCGAGAAGGACCACGTGTCGCCCTGGCTCTCGGCCTACAAGATCCACCTGCTCACCGACGCCGACCTCGAGTTCGCGCTGACCACCGGCGGGCACAACGTAGGCATCATCAGTCCGCCGACGGGCCCAGCAGCCTATGAGGCGGCCTGCCACCGCGTCGCCGTGCGGCCCGCGGGAGGTCCTTACCGGGATCCGCAGACCTGGTACGAGACCGCAGAACTTCGCCTGGGCTCGTGGTGGCCCACCTGGCAGCACTGGATGGCGAGGCACTCGGGCAAGCGCATCGCAGCCCGGCCCATCGGCGAGAGGAAGGGCATCGTGCCGCTGATGGAGGCACCAGGGAGCTATGTGCACGTGACCTGAGGTCGGCTCGCGCCGGAAGGAGTCGAGGATGAGCATCCGCAACCTGGAGCAGATGTTCCGGCCGGCCTCGGTGGCGGTGATCGGCGCCTCCGACCGCGAGCGCAGCCTGGGCGCGCTCGTGATGCGCAACTTGCGCGAGGGCGGTTTCGCCGGCCCCGTGTGGCCGGTGAATCCCAAGCACAAGCAGGTGGCCGGCCTGCAAGCCTGGTCCGATGCGGCGGACCTGCCGCAGGCGCCCGACCTCGCCATCGTCTGTACACCCGCCCGACACGTGCCGCGCATCATTGCCTCGCTGGGCGAGAAGGGCACGCGCGCGGCGGTGGTGCTCTCGCCCGGCCTGAAGGCCTCCGCAGGCGGCACCACGCTCGAGCAGCGCATGCTGAACGCGGCGCGCGTGCACCTGCTGCGCATCCTCGGGCCCGGCAGCGTGGGCCTGCTCGTGCCCGGCCTGAAGCTCAATGCCAGCTACGCCCCCACCCAGGCGATGCCGGGCCGGATGGCCTTCGTGTCGCAGTCGGGCGCGCTGGCGACCGGGCTGCTCGATTGGGCCAATGCCCGCTCGATCGGCTTCTCGCATTTCGTTTCACTGGGCCATGGCGCCGACGTCGACGTGGCCGACCTGCTCGACTACCTGGGCAGCGACCCCGGCACGCGCGCCATCCTGCTCTACCTCGAGTCGGTGGGCCGTGCCCGGCGCTTCATGTCGGCCGCCCGCGCCGCGGCACGCAACAAGCCGGTGCTGGTGGTCAAGGCCGGCCGCCGGACCGATGCCGCCAAGGAGTCCGCCTCGGATACCGGTGCGCTGGCGGCGACTGACAAGGTCTTCGATGCCGCCATCCGCCGCGCCGGCATGCTGCGCGTCGACACGCTCGACGGGCTGTTCGACTCGGCCGAGACCATCGCCAGGGTGAGGCCTCCGCACGGCGAGCGTCTGGCCATCCTCACCAACAGTGGCGGCACCGGCTTGCTGGCGGCCGACACGCTGTCGATGTGGGGTGGCCGGCTGGCCGAGCTGGGCGCCGAAACCATGGCCCGCCTCGATGGCGGCCTGCCCGAGGGCTGGTCGCACGCCAACCCGGTCGACATCGGCGGCGACGCGCCCGCGCCGCGCTACGCGGCGGCACTCGAAGCGTTGCTGGCCGACCGCGAGGTCGACGCGGTGCTCTTCATGCACGCGCCGAGCGCGGTGACGCCGAGCCTGGAGATCGCGAGGCCTGCGTGCCGCTCATGAAGCAGTCTCGCAAGACCGTGCTGACCAACTGGCTCGGGCAGGGCGCGGTGCAGGAGGCGCGGCAGCTGTGCGCCCGCTCGGGGATTCCCACCTACGTATCGCCGGAGCGCACGGCCATGGCCTTTGCGCAGATGGTCGCCTTCCGTCGCAACCAGGAAACGCTGATCCAGACGCCTGAGTCGGTGCCCGGCGGCTTCTCTCCCGACCTTGCGGCGGCGCGCCGATCGATCAACCAGGCGCTCGAGGCGGGTCGCGAATGGCTCAGCGAGCACGAGGCCAAGCAGGTGCTGCAGGCCTACGGCATCGCGGTGGCCGAGACGCGCATCGCCGCCGGCGTGGAGGAGGCCGTCGCGGCGGCAGAGGAGATCGGCTACCCGGTGGTGCTCAAGATCCTCTCGCCCGACATCACGCACAAGTCCGACATCGGCGGTGTCGCGCTCGACCTCAAGGCCGCGGCCAACGTGCACGGCGCGGCCGAGGCCATCCTGCGCCGGGTGCGTGACCTCCGCCCGGATGCCAGGGTCGCCGGCTTCACGGTGCAGAGCATGGTGCGGCGCCCGTTCGCTCACGAGCTGATCGTGGGCGCCTCGCTCGACCCGGTGTTCGGCCCGACCATCCTGTTCGGCCAGGGCGGCACGGCGGCCGATCTGCTGCGCGACCGTGCGCTGGCGCTGCCGCCGCTGAACATGGCCTTGGTCGACGACCTGGTGTCGCGCACGCGCGTCTCGCGCCTGCTGGCCGGCTATCGCGATCGTGCGGCGGTACATCGCGAAGCGCTCTACAGCAGCATCCTCAAGGTCTCGCAGATCGTCTGCGACATCGCCGAGGTGTGCGAGATCGACGTCAACCCGCTGCTGGCCGACACCGAGGGCGTGATCGCGCTCGATGCCCGCATCAAGGTGGCGCCCGCCACGCAGTCCGCCGTCGACCGGCTGGCGATCCGGCCTTATCCGACCGAGCTGCAGGAGCGCATCGTGATCGATGGGCTGCCCCTGGAGCTTCGGCCCATCCGGCCGGAAGACGAGCCGCTGATGCGCGACTTCTACGCCGATGCCGATCCGAACGACATGCGGCTGCGCTTCTTCATGAGCCGGCGGGAGGTACCGCATTCGGAGCTGGCCCGCTACAGCCAGCTCGACTACGACCGCGACATGGCCTTCGTGGCGATCGCAAGCCCGTCGCCCGGCGAAGCCCCCGCGCTGATGGGCGAGGTGCGCGGCATGTGCGACCCGGACAACCGCACCGCCGAATTCGCGATCCAGCTCCACCGGTCCTGGCAGGGCAGGGGGCTCGCCACCTTGCTGATGAACAAGCTGATCGCCTACCAGCGCAGGCGCGGCACGCAGGAGCTGGTCGGCGAATGCCTGGCGGAGAACCCGGGCATGAAAGGGCTCGCGAAGAAACTCGGCTTCACCGTCGCCTGCCCGCGCGGGGAGGACTACTGCACGCTGCGGCTCGTGCTTTAGGGCGGGCTATTGCGGCTGGCCGTCGAGACGGCGCTGCTCGGCTTCCCTGCGCCGGGCTTCCCGGTCCTCGATTTCCCGGCGCTGCCTTGCTTCATTCAAGAGGACCTCCTTCGCTTCATTTGCCCGCTTGAATTTCTCCTCGCTCTCTTTCCTCTCAGCGACGCTGGCACCCTGGTTCCTGTCCGGATGGTGCTTGAAGGCGATCTTCCTGAACTCCTTCTCGACGGCAGGTACATCAGGCTGGGCCGCGCTTTCGAAGCCAAGCTCGGCACGAGCCTGTGCCGGGCTCATGGAGGACGATTCGGGTTTCGGGGCCTCTTCGTCAGGCTCTGCGCGGTGTTGCGGGGCAATGTGCTCGGCGCCGGCGCCTTCCCGGCTCAGGAACTGGTTGCGCGTCGCCGCGATGCAGCACACCAGGACGAACACGGCCAGCTCGGGCGAGTGTCCGCCCACAAAAGAAAGGAGCGCCATCGTCGCGTAGAGCTGATCACGGGTGGCATGCTGCCTCTCTCGAATCGAGAAAGAAGGAGGTTCACCCTGGAGAGCGTGGAGAGCGACACCACTGCTCAGAAAGAGGAACGCCTGCGGCATCATGGCATCAGCTCGTTCTGCATGCTGCCTGTTCGGGACATAACGCGCATCAAGCGCGGCCTGTCGGTTGAGGCTGGGGGGAATGCTGTCCATGTCGTAGTGCAATGAAGTTGATGAATCAGGCCTGGGCGCCCAGCGCTTCGGCGGGGAGGGTGGGCAGGTCGGAAGCTTTCGCCGCCTGCTCGAGGAATTCGCGCCACTTCTGCGCCACGTCGGCGAGAGCGCGCATCTCGGCATGCAGGGCAGGCGTGGTGATGTCGGGCTGCGCCAGGTCGCGGATGAGGAACACGGCGTCATCCAGTGCGCTGAGCCCCATGCGTGCACCGCCCGTGTCGGCGGACAGGAAGTTGAACATCATCAGGCACCGCATGACGTCCTCGCGCGTGCCCTTGGGGGCGGTGCCGACGCCAACCATCATCTCCACCCGGGCCGGGTCCGAGCGCAGCGCCAGGTTGACGACGCGGCCATTCGCGAAGTGCACGGCCCAGCTGTCTTCCCCGGGCTGGGCGATGGCCGCGATATCGCTGCACTCGGGGCCGAGTTCGTTCATCACGGGGTCCAGAATCGTCTGTTGCGTATCCATGGGTCTTGGGTCTCCTGTAGGCGAGGGGTGATGCCTAGGTAACAGCTGCCCGCCCTCGGTTCCAGATCACCGCCAGGAATCCAGCCAGGAGCGTGAAGACCAAGCGTCCTCAGGCCGCTTCCAGCATGGCGAGCAAGGCGCGCTCCGCCGCACGAAGTCCGCGCACGGGTTGCCCAGGCGCCACGATGTCCAGCGCGATCTCCCCGCGCAGGAAGCACTCGACCACCAAGGGGTGCACGTAGGCCTTGCGGCACACCGAAAGCGTATTGCCCAGCGAGGCCGCGACGCAGCGCAAGGCTTGCAGCACCTGCTGCCGGGTACCCGATGCGCCGGCCTCCTGCGCACGCGCGCAGCGGGTGAGCATCTCCAGGCTCATGGTGCTCGCATGCCAGGTGCGAAAGTCCTTCGCGCTGAAGCCCGGGCCCATCAATTCGCGCAGGTAGGCGTTGACGTCTTCGGAGCGCACCTGCCTCGCTTGCCCTTCGTCGTCGAGGTACTGGAACAGGTCCTGCCCCGGCAGCTCCTGGCAACGCCTGACGATGCGCGCGATGCGCGGATCGCTCAGGCTTGCCTTGTGCACCACGCCGCTCTTGCCTCGGAAGCTGAATTCCACGTCCCCCGCGCGTGCCCGAACATGGCGGTTCTTCAGCGTCGTCAGGCCGTACGAGCCGTTGGTGCGCGCATATTCGGCGTTGCCGACTCGCAAGGCGGTCACATCGAGCAGGTGCACCACCGCGGCCACCACCTTGGCCCGATCGTGGCCGGTGCGCGCGAGATCGCGCGCGATACGCCTGCGCAAGCGAGGCAGCGACCGGCCGAACTCCAGCATGCGCTCGAACTTCTGCTCGTCGCGCACCGCCTCCCATTGCTCGTGATAGCGATATTGCTTGCGGCCTCGCGCATCACGACCGGTCGCCTGCAGGTGGCCCTGCGCCAGGGGGCAGATCCACACTTCCGTGTAGGCCGGGGGAATCGCCAGCGCCCGGATCCGATGCAGGTGCGCCTTCTCCCTCACGCTTTCGCCAGTCGGCTTCAGGTAGGCAAAGCCTTGGCCGCGACGCACTCGTCGCCAGCCCGGCATCTCGTCGCTCACGTAGACGAGCCCCGCAACGGCGGCGTCGTCCGCTTCGAATGCGTGGGTCGGTGCGGCCGACGCAGCCCATGCCGGCATGCCGTCAAGCCGCTGCGGCTGGGCGGACATCAGCGGTTGCGCTGCTTGCCCTTGGTCACCACGTTGTCCTGCGCGCCGAGGACCGCCGATTCCCGCGCGCAGTGGGCGCAGCAGTAGAAAGCGGTCTCCGCCTCGATGCCATGGCCGAGGATGCGGCAGCCGCAGTGCGCGCAGGTCGGCGCAAGCTTCTGGATCGCGCATTCGAAGCTGTCGAAGGTGTACGAGCTGCCGTTCATCACGACCTCGAAAGATTGCTGGTAATCGTTGCCGCAAACGTCGCATCGGGGCATGGCGCGCTCCCTTCGGGGATCTTGAGCACGCCATCGGCACGCGACGTGCCTGAAGTGCAGGGTGGCGCCAGCCGCTTGTAAGCTTTGGTTTCCGCTGGCTGCGCAAGAAGTGTGTAGCGTGCACCCATGACCTCGGCCGGATTCAACTTCTCCGCCTCGCCCTTCGACTGCCTGAGCCCCGCGCAGCGCCAGCGCGTGCGCGACAGCATCGACATCGCCTGGTTCCGCGAGGGCGAGACGATCCTCGCGCCGGGCGATGTGCCGAGCCACTTGTTCGTGGTGATCAAGGGCCGGGTGCGGCAGCTCGACGACGGGGAATCCGTGGCCGTCTTCGGTCCCGACGACTGCTTCGATGGCCGTGGCCTGGTGGCCGGGCGCGTCAGCAGCCGCTTCGAGGCGGCGGAGGAGATGGTGGCCTACCAGCTGGCCCGCGGCACCGTCATGGAGCTGATCTCGGCCAACGCCACCTTCGGCGCCTTGCTGTTCGCCGACCTCTCCCAGAAGCTCGGCGCACTGGGCCGGACGCCAGGCGTGCGGGAGCTGCAGTCGCTGATGATGACGCGGGTGAGCGATGCCTACCTGCGCCCGGCGCATGTGGTCGATGCGCAGACCGATGTCCTGTCGGTGGTCGAGATCTTCCACACCCGCCGCACCTCGAACGTGCTGGTGCGCGACAGACTCGGTGGAGCCCCCGCGCCTGGGCATCTTCACGACCACCGGCCTGCAGCGCGCCATCCTCGGACCGACGCCTCTGGGGGAGCTGCCGGTGGGGCGGCTGGCGAGCTTTCCGCTGGTCACGGTGCGGCCCACGCAGCACGTCTTCGACGCGATGGCCAGCATGATCCGCCACAAGGTGCACCGCGTGGTGGTGAGCGATGGCGAAGGCATCGTCGGCATGCTGGAGCAGCTCGACCTGCTGAGCTTCCTGTCGAACCATTCGTACCTCATCACCGTGCAGATCGTGCAGGCGAACGACCTGCAGGCCTTGAAGGAGGCGGCGGTCCAGATCCCGCGGCTGATCGGGCTGCTGCATCGGGGCGGGACCAAGGTCGCGCTGATCGCGCAGCTGGTGCAGGAGATCAACGCCTCGCTGTTCGAGCGCGCCTGGCAGCTCATCGCGCCGGCCGACCTGGTGGACAACAGCTGCCTCTTCGTGATGGGCAGCGAGGGCAGGGGCGAGCAATTGCTCAAGACCGACCAGGACAACGGCCTGGTCCTGCGCGACGGCTACGAATGCGCGCACGACCTGCAGGCCGTCTGCGAGCGCTTCTCGCAGGCGCTGGCCGACTTCGGATACCCCGAATGCCCCGGCCGCATCATGGTGAGCAACCCACGCTGGCGCGGGTGGGCCGGGCCCTTCGGGCAGGAGGTGAGGCGCTGGCTTCAGCAGCCTACCCCCGAGAGCCTGATGGACCTGGCGATCTTTCTCGACGCCCATGCCGTCTGCGGCGACGCCACGCTGCTCGATGGAGTGCGTGGCAGGGTGTTCGAGCTGGTCGGCGAGAACGACGCCCTGCTGGGACGGTTCGCCGCAGCGATCGATGCCTTCAGTGAAACGAGCGGCTGGTGGAACCGCCTCCTGCACTTCGGGGCGGAGGACCATGAGAGCCTGAACCTCAAGAAGGCCGGCATCTTTCCGCTGGTGCATGGCGTTCGCGCGATGGCGTTGCAGCTGGGGGTGTCCGACACCGGCACGGTCGAGCGCATCGAGGCGCTGGTTGCGTCGGGCAAGCTGTCGCGGCAGGTGGGCACCGAGCTTGCCGACGGCCTGCACTTCCTCATGGGCCTGAAGCTTTCGGCCGGCCTCGCGGAGATGGAACTGGGGCGACCGGTCACCGGCAACATCGAGCTGGACAAGCTGAGCACTCTCGATCGAGACCTGCTGAAGGACACGCTGGCGGCGGTCAAGCGCTTCAAGGCGATGCTGCGCCATCGCTTCCACCTGGACGAGCTGTGAGGGCCCTGACGCGGTCGGTGTCCGGCCTCGCGCATGCGATCAAGCGCGAGTGGATGCTCTACCACCTGGCCGACCAGCGCTTTCGCTTCATGTGGGACGCAGCTCCCGAGCAGGAATGGGTCTCGCTCGACTGCGAGACCACCGGCCTGGACCGGCGCCGCGACGAGATCATCGCGATTGCCGCGGTGCGCATCGAAGGCAACCGCGTGATGACGAGCCAGCGGCTCGAATTGCTGGTGCGTCCGCAGGCGCGGCGCCTGACGGCCGACACCGTGCGGGTGCACCGCTTGCGCGAGCGCGACGTGGCCGAGGGCGTCGAAGCGGAGGAGGCGGCCACGCGACTGATGCACTTCGTGGGCAGCCGGCCGCTGGTGGGCTACTACCTCGAGTTCGACGTGGCGATGATCAACCGCGTGATCTATCCGATGCTGGGCCTTCGGCTGCCGCAGCGAAAGATCGAGGTCTCGTCGCTCTACCACGCCTGGCGCAGCAAGCGCCTCGGCCCCTACCAGGAGGGCGCCACCATCGACCTGCGCTTCGACACCATCATGAAGCAGCTCGACCTGCCGAGCTGGGAGGCGCATGACGCGCTCAACGATGCGGTGATGGCGGCGCTGGCGTTCGTCAAGCTGCGAGGCTTGCTTGGCGAATGACAGTGATTCGGGCCGCTGCACCCTATGCTGCCAAGTCGTGGACTTCCTCGGAAAGCCGGTCGCCCTGCTCGCGCTGGATCATCTCGACTTCGTATTGCGATTGCAGATTCAGCCAGAACTGCGGGTCGATTCCGAAAGCCAGGCCAAGACGCACGGCGGTGTCGGCAGTAATGCTGCGCTCGCCCGCGCAGATTTCATCGATCCGGCGATGCTGCACGCCGATGGCCTTGGCGACACGGTAGCGCGTAATGCCCATCGGCTCGATGAAGTCGGCGAGCAGCACGGCGCCAGGATGCACAGCAGCCAGCTTGCGGCCGATCGTGATGCCTTTGAATTTTTTTCTCTTCAGACTTTTGCGGGCGATGCTCATCTCAATTCCTCCCTACGAAACCCTTCTTCCGGGCCATTGTCGAGCAGCACTTGTGGCGGGAACTCGCGACGAAGGCCACGGCACGCGCTGTTGGCGTTGGCGATACGAAGATCTTCGGGTCTGTGACGAGCCGCAGAAGGCTGGCAACGACCATCGGCATCGGCAACAATCCGCCGCCTGCGTTCGCGTCGTCGAGTGTCGCCTCCAGCCAGGCATGGGCGGCCTCGTGGTGTGGATGATCGGTGCGCGACGCGGCCAACAGCACATTGACGTCAGGTGTCATCGTGGCCTGCAGCCTGCAGCATCGACTTGTTGCTCCGCGGATCGATGCCGGCGACAAGCCCGCCGCGACCTTCGAACACGGGGACGCGGGTGCGCCTGCCTTTGGGAGCCGCCTTCTGGGCCTGCAACCGCAGGCGCAACCCTTCCTCGACAACACGCGTCAGCGTCGTGTGCTCACGCGCGGCAAGGGCCTTGGCCTCGGCGAGCAGCGCGTCACTCAGATCAAGCGTGGTCTTCATGAAGAGACGGCGGGGTTGGCGTTCCTGAAGCTGAGGGCGTTGGGGAAATCGCAGCCTGAGCTCAGGCTGCCCCGGCATCCCTGCGCACCGAGGGCAGTTGCTTCAGCAGCTCCGGCAGCGCCGTTTGCACCGTTTCCCAGACCACATCGAGGTTGATGTCGAAGTATCCGTGGGCAATTCGATTGCGCATGCCGCGCATGTTGCGCCAAGGCACTTCGGAATGAGCCTGCGCGAACTCCGCGAAGCCATCCATCACCTTGGTTGCGGTCTCGCCGATGATGATGAGGCTCATGATGACGGCTTGCCGCGTGCGCTTGTCAGCAAGGAATTCGTCCTTGGTGAGGCCGTGCAGGAAGCTGCAAGCCTCGGCCGCTGCCTGCTCCATGTGTTCGAGATAGTCACCGAGACGGCTCTCGCTCATACCGGCCGCGCCTCCGCAAGCACCTTGGCCCGGAACTTGGGCGGAAGATCAGCCGGAGTCAGCAGATCGACGTGCACCCCAAGCAGAGACTCCAGTTCGTCCTGCAAGCCGCCCAGGTCGAAGAGTGTCGCGCCGGGGAGCGCATCGACAAGAAGGTCGAGATCACTGCCGTCCTCGTCGGTGCCATGCAGCACCGAGCCGAAGACGCGCGGATTCGCCGTGCGAAAGCGGCTCGCCGCCTCGCGCACTGCGCTCCGCTTGAGATCAAGTGCGACGGAGGGTCGCATGGGCAGCCTTTCTTCGTGAGACTGACCAGATCATAGAGGGGTACCCCCGCAGGCGCTACGGGGACGCCCCCATCAATGCCCCGAAGCCCCCGCCGCCCCCAACCCCGTCTCCGAGCGCACCTGCTGCGCATGGAAGTCCACCTTCTCCTTCGCCGCCTGCGAGCTGCGGTCGAGCACCGAGAACAGCCAGATCCCGACGAAGCCGATGGTCATCGAGAACAGCGCAGGTGAGGTGTACGGGAACAGCGCCGAGCCCTTCGGGTTGCCCAGCACCGCCTCCCACACCGAAGGCGACACCACCGTCAGCGCCACCGACGAGATCAGCCCCAGGAAGCCGCCGATCACCGCGCCGTTGGTCGTGCAGCCCTTCCACAGCACCGACAGGAACAGCACCGGGAAGTTGGCCGATGCCGCGATCGCGAAGGCCAGCGACACCATGAAGGCGATGTTCTGCTTCTCGAACACGATGCCCAGGATCACCGCGACCACGCCGAGGGCCAGCGTCGTGATGCGCGAGACCTTCAGCTCCGACGCGCTGTCGGCATTGCCCTTCTTGAACACCGTCGCGTACAGGTCGTGCGACACCGCCGAGGCGCCCGAGAGCGTGAGCCCGGCCACCACCGCGAGGATGGTCGCGAAGGCCACCGCCGAGATGAAGCCGTAGAACACATTGCCGCCGACCGACTTGGCCACCAGCACCGCCGCCATGTTGGCCGCGCCTGCTCCACCTTTGATGACGCCGGTCGCCGTGTCTGCGAACTCCGGGTTGGTCAGCACCATCGTGATCGCGCCGAAGCCGATGAAGAAGATCAGCACGTAGAAGTAGCCGATCCAGGTCGTCGCCCAGAACACCGACTTGCGCGCCTGCTTGGCATCGGGCACGGTGAAGAAGCGCATCAGGATGTGCGGCAGGCCGGCCGTGCCGAACATCAGCGCCATGCCGAAGGAGATCGCCGAGATCGGGTCCTTCACGAAGCCGCCGGGGCGCATGATGCTTTCGCCCGCCGCGCGGGCCTCCTCAGGGCTCTTGCCGGCATTGCCCGCGAAGGCGGCCTTGACCTCGACCGCCTTGGCGAACAGCGCCTCCGGCGAGAAGCTGAACTGCGCCAGCACCATCTCAGTGCTCCATGGCGCTGCGCGCCTTCCGCGACGCATGAAACGCAGTACCCCCTCTCCCGCAGGGCGGGAGAGGGCTGGGGTGAGGGTGGGAGCAGCACGCGGCACCCTCATCCCCCGCCTTCTCCCGCAAGCGGGAGAAGGAGCCGCGTCTGCGCTCTGCGTCCAGTTTCATACTAGTTGCTCCACCGCGCTGCGCGCGTCCCACGACGCATGAAACGCGGGTGTAATTGCAGTGCGGCGTCCGGCACAGAGGTCGGTTTGTACTTGGTGCCTCGAACCCGAATCCTAGTTGGACCCGCGGCTCCACGAGCACCCCGCACTGTGGCCTGAGGCCTCGCGCCGCTGAGCACGCATTTCAGACTTCGATGACGTGGGCCGCATGCCAATGTCGCCGCGACACGGAGGCGATCATGGAAGTCATCTACCCGCGTTGCGCCGGGCTGGACGTGCACAAGCAAACGGTGGTGGCGTGTGTACGCATTGCGGGCGACGGTGCGCCGCTGCAGCAAGTACGTACCTTCGACACCACGACCTCGGGCCTGCTGGCCCTGGCCGACTGGCTCGACTCCTTCGGCGTCGAGCACGTCGCCATGGAGGCCACCGGCGTGTACTGGAAGCCGGTGTGGCACGTGCTGGAAGGCCACTTCGAGCTGATCCTGGCCAACGCCGCGCATGTGAAGAACGTGCCCGGCCGCAAGACCGATGTCAACGACGCGATGTGGCTGGCGGACCTGCTGGCCCACGGGCTGATTCGCGCCAGCTTCGTACCGCCCGTGGCGGTGCAGGAATTGCGCGCGCTCACCCGCACGCGCAAGCAGTTCGTGCGCGAGCGCAGCGCCCATGTCTAGCGTATCGACAAGGTGCTCGAGGACGCCAACCTCAAGCTCGGTGTCGTGCTCACCGACATCATGGGCAAGAGCGGGCGCGCGGTGCTGCAGGCCATCATCGACGGCCACACCGATCCCGAACGCCTGCTCTCGTGCATCGGTCGCGTCAAGGCCAGCCGCGCTGAACTGCTCGAAGCCCTGCGCGGTCGCATCGGCCCTCACCATCGCTTCATGCTCAAGCTGCACCTGAGCCACATCGACGCGCTGGACCAGGCCATCGCCACCATCGAGAAGGAGGTGGGCCTCGGGCTCGAACCGTTTCGACAAGCCGCCAAACTGCTGAGCACCATGCCCGGCCTCAGCGACGTCAGCGCCCAGCGTGGTGGTGGCCGAGATCGGCATCGACATGTCGCGCTTCGCCACTCCCGGCCACCTGCTGTCGTGGGCCTGCATGTGTCCGCGCAACGACGAAAGCGCCGGCAAGCGCCGAAGCACCCGGCTGCGCCGCGGCGGCAAGTGGCTCAAGACCACCCTGGTGCAGGCGCGCCTGGGCCGCGATCAAGGTCAAGGGCAGCTACCTGCGGGCACAGTCCCATCGCCTCCGCGCCCGCCGTGGCGCCAAGAACGCCATCATCGCCGTGGCCGCCTCGATGCTCACCGCCATCTGGCACATGTTGCGCGACGGCACCCAATGGCACAACCTCGGCGCCGCCCACTTCGACCGCGCCGACGCCCACAAGATCGCCAACCGCCTGATCCGCAGACTTCAACAAATCGGCTATCCATGTCCGTGCAGGTCGCACCAGCTTGATCGAGAAAGTTTCATTTCAGCTCCTCGACTACTGTTACATGTTGGGAAAAAATGACGACACCCCGCTCGCCGCAGTACAGCGATCGACCCTCCCGGCGGAATTCGTCCGGGCACGCGGCATGCCGCATCGTTGCTCTTCCCCATACCGAGGAGCAATCGATGAAGCTGACCTCGACCGCATTCGCCGAGCAGGGCGAAATCCCCCGCCGCCACACCTGCGAGGGCGAGGACCTTGCGCCGCCCCTGGGCTGGAGGCGAAGTGCCCTCAGGCACCCGCAGCCTGGCGCTGATCGTGGACGATCCAGATGCGCCCGATCCGAAGGCACCCAAGCTGACCTGGGTGCACTGGGTGCTGTTCGACATCCCGCCCGAGGCAGCCGGCCTGCCCGAAGGAGGCCGGCCGCTTCCTGCAGGCACGCGCGAGGGCACGAACGACTGGAAGCGCACCGGCTACGGCGGGCCGTGTCCGCCGATCGGAAGGCACCGCTATTTCTTCAAGCTGTACGCGCTGGACACCTCGCTCGGCCAGTTGCAGGAGCCTGACAAGGCCCAGCTCGAGCAGGCGATGAAAGGGCATGTGCTCGACACCGTCCAACTGATCGGGACCTATCAGAAGCAGGGCAAGTAAGACGCCCTCTCGCCTGGGTCACCACGACTTCTTCATCGTTCCAAGCTTGTCCGGCAAACCGTGAGGTGATGCGCAGAGATCACGCCGGCACTTCCCCCCGTCTCAAATCCGTCATGTCCTGATCAGGACGCCACGGGCCGCGGTGCGACCAAGGAGCGCGACGCAGCGGCAAGCAAAACCGCTTGCCGACGTGTCGCGTCTCCTTTGTCATTCAAAACGGGAAGTGAAGCATCATGAAACATCGCTTTGAGAACGGCTCGCGTAGCCGAACCCAAGTCGCAGCCGCTGCGCTGCTGACTGGCCTGGCCTTGGTATCCGGAGCTGCCACCGCGCGACAGTACTCGTACCACGCTCCTCATCCAAAGCTGACGCCTTATCAGCTCGTCGCCGACGATGGGAGGTGCCTGCAGGCAGAGTCGCCAACGCTCACCGTGAACTCGGTGCTCACCGCGACTTCGCTGCTCGACCTGACCTCGGTGCCTGCCCTGGCGCCATGCAGCGACAGCACCGCGCAGAAGTTCTATGTGCTGCAGCGTCAAGGCCTGAGCGACTTCGTGCCCCAGGTGCACGCAGCCCGGCCGGATGTCGCAGGCACCGGCTCCAATGCGCGCATCGTCCTGGCGGCCGATCTCGACGGAAGCCCGGCTGGGGGGTATTCGTACCTTCTCCTGCACCCGTCTCAAGGCATTCGGATCACCCCTGCAGCGGTGCTCAATTTGCCATTCACGCCCTTCACCTGGCGCGTTTCAAGAACGAATGCAGCACAGGAGTGGAAGCCCGTGCAGATGGAGAGCGGATGGCTCCCCCTCGCGGGCCCCGGCACGCGTGAAGTGAGGTTTGGGGTGGAAGGCTCCTGGATCGAGAAGGATCCGCCTTTGAAGCTGCCGGACAACGGCGAGACCATGGCGTTCGTGTGTGACGAAGGCACCTTCGGCGGGGATCCGAAGATGGACGCGCTGAAGCGATGCGACATGCGCCTGAGCCCCCCGGACGACACGCCGCTGCAGCTCAGCATCCAGGCCGGCGGCAAATGCATGGCACGAATCGGCGAAACCGTTTCCACCGCGCCTTGCAGTTCTGCCGCGCCCGTGACGATTCCGCCGAATGCGCTGTGGAATCTGCGCCCGACCCAGTACCCGTCCACCCCGTCCACCCCGGCCAACTGAAAGCGAACCATCATGAAACCTTTCTTCACCCATGGCGTCGCGCGGTCGATGCATGTTGCTCCGAGCGCCTGGCTCGCAGTCGTTCTTTCCGCAATGGCCGGATCCGCCTCGGCCCAACTCGTTGGAGGTGGTGGGGGTGACGCCCTCTCTGGCCCGCCACTTGAGCGGTTCCCCTGGTACTTGCCGCACTCCGATCTGACCCCTTACCAATTCGTGTCCGACGATGGGCGATGCCTTCAAACTGATTACGAGTTGACCCACCGGCGGGTAAGGCAGTTGACTCTTGCTGCCTGCAACGAAGTCAACTCGCTGCAGAAGTTCTATGTGCTCGACTACTCCGCCCAGAGCGAGGTCGTCACCGATTTCGTGCCCCAGACGGATGGTGCGCCAAGCCTGGGTACGGACGCGAATGCTCGCATCGTGCTGGCCGGGCCCGTCGACCAGCGCGGGGGGGGCGAATACGCCTTCGTGTCCGTGAACGGGGAGAGCCTCGAGGTCTTGGCGGCCGACGACTTGAACGCCTTCCGCTTGCGTGTCACCAAGGCCATTGCCGACCTCAGTGATGGGCGTGGCTGGGCCAAGGTGGCCAACCAAGGTGCCTCGTTCACGGTGACCGGGTACGAGCCGCGCAAGGCGTTTTACGGCACCTTCGGGCAGGCAGTGCTCGCGGAGCGTGAGCTTCCGATGAACCAGATCTTGGGAGGCAACATCTTCTCCTGCGGGCCTTCCACGTTCGGCCTGCAGTCCGGCACGGGGAGCTGCTATGTGCAGGCAGCGTCGAGCAACGACACGCCGCTGCGGATGACGATCAGCTGGTCGACCGACCGGTGCCTGGT
Source organism: uncultured beta proteobacterium (assembly GCA_963818175.1). Lineage (GTDB taxonomy): Bacteria > Pseudomonadota > Gammaproteobacteria > Burkholderiales > Burkholderiaceae_C > Caldimonas. The sequence goes on from CAWFRK010000019.1 coordinate 23,305, forward strand.
TCGCAGCACCGATAGCGTGAGCATCGGCGGCTGCACTGCCCAAGGTCCGCTCAATTCCTACACCCGCGCGGAGGCCGCGTGGACCTTGCGCCCCACGACGTATCCGGAGCATCGCCCCAGGCCAGAAGAAGGCGCACAAGAGCTCTGAACGAACGCGCGGCCCTCGGGCTTGACAGGCATATCACTTGGGTGTAATCCCACTAGCTCCCCGCCCGAACAGGGCGGGGACATCCTCGCGCCGGAAATCTCAACCCGCGTCGACGCCGAGAAGTGAAACACTCTTGCTCGGCGACCGAAAGAGGAGAACCAGTGAGAGAGACCGACATGCACAGGGGCGCGCTCCGGCGCACCGCGATCGCCGCGGCGGCCGTCTGTGCTGCCATGTGCGGCAGCGCGAGTGCCTTCGAGATCGCCACCGGCAACGACGACGTCCAGTGGCTCTGGGACAACACCTTCCGCTACAACCTCGGTCGCCGCATCGAGGGCCAGGAGCAGGCCATCCTGCGCAACCCGAACTTCGACGACGGCGACCGCAATTTCGGCGGCAAGAGCCTGGTCAACAACCGGCTCGACCTGCTGAGCGAGATGGACCTCGTCTACCAGCGCAAGCACGGCCTGCGCCTGAGCGCGGCCGGCTGGTACGACCATGCGTACTCGGGCAACTTCGACAACACCAGCCTCGCCACCTCCAACCACCTGGCGAACGGCAATCCCGCCACGCCCGCCTTCGGCCTGAGCGACTACGCCAAGCGCTACTACCGCGGGCCCGTCGGGCGAAATGCTCGATGCCTTCGTGTTCACGTCCTTCGATGTCGGCGCATGCCCCTGAGCATCCGCGCCGGCCAGCACACGGTGAACTGGGGCGAGGCGCTGCTCGGCGGCGGCGCGATCCACGGCATCACCTATGGGCAGGTGCCGCTCGACCTGGCCAAGGCGGCGGCTGTGCCGGGCATCGAGGCCAAGGAGCTGTACATGCCCGTGCCGCAGATCTCCGCCACGCTGCAGCCGCTGCCCGAGCTGTCGTTCTCGGGCCAGTACTTCTTCGGCTGGAAGGAGACGCGCGTGCCCGAGGCCGGCACCTACCTGGGCTCGTCCGACGCTGCTGCAGCGAGGCGGCGAATCGCTGGTCGCCGTGCCCGGCGGCCGGGCCTGCGCGCCACCAAGGGCAAGGACATCACGCCGGACGACCGCGGCGACTTGGGCCTGGCCGCGCGCTGGAGCCCCGCGTGGCTCGACGGCGCGATGGGCTTCTACTACCGCAACTTCTCGGACAAGCTGCCGCAGGTCATCACTCGCATCGCGGTGGTGGGCGGGCTGCCGATCCCGCAGCAGTACTACCTGGCCTACGGCGACGACATCGACATGTACGGCTTCAGCCTGACCAAGACCGTCGCGGCGTGAGCCTCGGGCTTCGATCTGAACTACCGCAAGAACATGCCGCTGAGAGTGACGCATCGACCGTCACCTCGACCGCGGCCCTGCCCAGCGGTGGCGATCTGCTCGGCGCGCGCGGCAACACCTGGCACGGCGTGTTCAACGCGTCGGCGTGCTCGGCCCGACGCCGCTCGTACGACAGCCTGCTATGCCTCTCCGAGCTGACCTGGAACCACTGGGACTCGGTGAGCCAGGGCATGGACGTGTTCAAGGGCGCGACCGCGGCTACACGGCGATCGACCGCGTGACCAAGGACTTCGTCGGTGCCGCGATCAACCTCACGCCGACCTGGTACCAGGTCTTCCCCGGCGGCGACCTGTTCCTGCCGATCAGCTACTCGCAGGGCATCTCGGGCAACTCGGCTGTGGCCTCCGGCGGCAACAAGAACACCGGCAGCTATTCGGTGGGCCTGGGCCTGGACCTGTACAACAAGTACCGCTTCGACCTGAAGTGGGTCGACTACTTCGGCGACTTCACCACCGACCCGGCCACCGGGGCGCTCGCCACGCTTCAACGGCACGCATGCCTTGCTGAAGGACCGCGGTGCCGTCTTCTTCACCTTCAAGACGACCTTGTGAGGACGACCAGACACATGAACAAGTTGAAGCAAGCACTCATCGCCGCGGGCCTCGTCGCGCGGCGCACATCGGCGTCGTGCATCGCCGCCGTCTCGGCCGAGGAAGCCAAGCAGCTCGGCACCACGCTGACGCCGGTCGGCGCCGAGAAGGCCGGCAACAAGGACGGCACCATTCCCGCCTACACCGGCGGGCTGACCACCGCGCCGGCGGGCTACGACGCGTCCAAGGGCGTGCGGCCCGACCCGTATGCCAGCGAGAAGCCGCTGTACTCGATCGACCGCGAAGAACGTCGACCAGTACGCCGACAAGCTCACCGAGGGCACCAAGGCGCTGATCAAGGCCGTCCCGGCTATCGCATGGACGTCTACCCGACCCACCGCAGCGTCGCGCTGCCGAAGTACGGTGCTGGAGAACACGGTCAAGAACGCCACCGCGGCCAAGCTCTCCGAGGACGGACTGGCGGCTCGAGCGGCGTGCACGCGCGGCATCCCGTTCCCGATCCCGAAGACCGGCGCCGAGGCGATGTGGAACCACCTGCTGCGCTACCAGGGCACACGCTTCTCATCCCGAAGTTCGCACTCGTACAACGTCGACAGCTCGGCCGGCTGCACGCTGGCCACCACGGCATGATCCGGCATGGACTATCCGTACTACGCTCGAGAACACCCGGGCCGACGCTGACCACCGGTTCCGCGTCGACTACACCGCGCCGACGCGCCGCGCCGGCGAGGCGATCCTGCTGGTCGACAGACAACCTCGACCTCGACAAGGGCCGGCAGCGCATGGCAGTACCTGCCCGGCCAGCGCCGCGTGCGCCTCGCGCCCGACCTCGCCTACGACACGCCGAGCCCAGCACGGCCGGCATGGCGCACCATCGACGACGTCGACCTGTTCAACGGCGCGCTCGAGCGCTTCAACTGGAAGCTGGTCGGCAAGAAGGAGATGATCGTCCCCTACAACACCTACCGCTTCAGCTATGCCCGAAGGCGGAAGATGTGTTCCTACCCGAAGCTTCGTCAATCCGGACTCCGTGCGCTGGGAGCTGCACCGCGTGTGGGTGGTGGAGGCCACGCTGAAGGCAGGCAAGCGCCACATCTACTCACGAGCGCACCTTCTATCTCGACGAAGACAGCTGGGCGGCGCTCGCGAGCGACCAGTACGACGCACGCGGCCAGCTCTGGCGCACCGGCTATGCCTACCTGGCGCCGGCCTACGACGCGCTGGTGCCGGCCACCGAGACTGCGGGCCACTACGACCTGATCGGCGGCGGCTACTACATCAACATGTGGCCGGGACCCTCGGGGATGAAGCTCAACCTGCCGCGCGAAACCGACGCTGACGCCGGCATTCATGGACCGTCGGCCGTCCTGCTGGCAAGCCCCGGAAGGCGGCTCCGCATGAACGCGGACCGACCGGCCGGCCGTGACTTAAGCAGAACCCTACCGAGGGGCTCCAGCATGGTCACGAGCTGGCTGCAGTCTGCTCATTTCCGGAGCAACACGTGTTGCTACGATCCTGGCCCGGTTGTCGTGGGCCACCCGATGGCGGGCGGCGCTCGCGCAGCCCGCCTTTCAGCCACCGCTGGCGCTGCCGGCGGTCAAGAGTCCGCATCGCGGTCCGCTCGCCGCTCAATGCGGTAGCGCTCGCCGGCAATCGGCTGGTGGCCGCAGGAAGCCGCGGCCATGTCGTGTATTCCGACGACGACGGCCGGAGCTGGACGCAGGCCGAGGTGCCCGTCAGCTCCGATCTGCTCGCGCTGCACTTTCCGAGCGCCCGCCAAGGCTGGGCCGTGGGCCACGAAGGCGTGGTGCTGCACACCTCCGACGGCGGCGCCACGTGGAGCAAGCAGCTCGACGGCCGCATGATCGGCGAGCTGATGCTCAGGCACTACCAGCGACGCGCGAAGGCGGGCGACGCGAAGGCCGCGGACATGCTGCGCGAGGCCGAGGCCTTCGCGGCGCAAGGTCCGGACAAGCCCTTCCTCGACGTCTGGTTCGAGGACGAGCAGAAGGGCTTCGTGGTCGGCGCATTCAACCTCATCCTGCGCACCGAAGACGGCGGCCAGAGCTGGACGCCCGTGGCTCGACCGCGTCGACAACCCGAAGGCCTACCACCTCTATGCGATCCGGCCGGCGGCGGCACGCTCTTCATCGTCGGCGAGCAGGGCCTCGTGCTCAAGCTCGACCGCGAGGCGCAGCGCTTCGCGCGCCTTGCGCTGCCCTACGAGGGCACGCTGTTCGGCGTGCTCGGAAGCCCTCGTCGACGCTGGTGTTCGGCCTGCGCGGCAATGCCTTCCGCAGCACCGACGGCGGCGCGAGCTGGCGGAAGCTCGACACCGGCGTGAGCTCGGGCCTGGCAGCCGGCGCAGTCGCGCCGCGACGGCTCCTACGTGCTGGTGAGCCAGGCCGGCCAGGTGCTGCTGGGCAGCGCCGACGGCATGCAGGTTGCGCAAGGTCGCGCTCGACGCGCCCATGCCGCCTTCGCCGTGGCCGAGGCAGGCGCCGGCCGCATCGCCATCGCGGGGGCGCGCGGCGTGCGCCTCGAATCGCTGAAGTAATCCACCGATTTCCCGACGCGGACCATGGTGACCCACCAGATCGACTCCATGCCGGCGATCCGCGAGCTGAAGGACTTCGACCGCAACTCCGGCAACCGCTTCGAGCGGCTCGTCTTCAACCACCGCCTGTTCGTCATCGTCGCCTGCGTGCTGGCCACGCTGCTGCTCGGCTGGCAGGCGACGCGGCTCTCGCTCAACGCCGCCTTCGAGAAGACGATTCCTCACCACCAGCCCTACATCCAGAACTTCCTCGAGCACCGCGAGGACCTCAAGGGCCTGGGCAACGCGGTGCGCGTCGTGGTCGAGAACAAGAGCGGTGACATCTTCGACACCGACTACCTGCAGGCGCTCAAGCAGATCAACGACGAGCTCTTCCTCACGCCCGGCGTGGACCGGGCGGGCGTGAAGTCGCTGTGGATGCCGGTGGTGCGCTGGAACGAGGTGACCGAGGAGGGCTTCACCGGCGGGCCGGTGATGCCCGACAACTACAAGGGCTCGGCGCGCGCATCGAGCAGCTCAGGCAGAACATCGCCCGCGCGCAGATCGCCGGCAGCCTGGTGGGCAAGGACTTCAAGTCGAGCATGGTGTTCGTGCCGCTGCTCGACAAGGACGCGCGCACCGGCGCGGCGCTCGACTACTGGGAGCTGTCGCGGCGGCTGGAAGAAATCCGCGCCAAGTACAGCAAGGCGCACGGCAAGGCCGACATCGAGATCCGCATCGTCGGCTTCGCCAAGGTCGTGGGCGACCTGCTCGACGGCCTGCACCCAGGTGATGGCTGTCTTCGGCGTGGCCGCGGTGATCGCCGCGCTCGTCATCTACGGCTGGACGCGCTGCGTGCGCAGCACCTTCCTCGTGCTGGCCTGCTCGCTGATCGCCGTGCTGTGGCAACTCGGCCTCGTGACCGTGCTGGGCTACCAGCTCGACCCGTACTCGATCCTCGTGCCCTTCCTGGTGTTCGCGATCGGCGTGAGCCACGGCGCGCAGAAGATGAACGGCATCATGCAGGACGTGGGCCGCGGCACGCACAAGCTGGTCGCCGCGCGCTACACGTTCAGGCGCCTGTTCCTCGTCGGCTTCACCGCCCTCGCCGCCGACGCGGTCGGCTTCGCGGTGCTGATGATCATCGACATCCCGGTGATCCGCGAGCTGGCCATCACCGCGAGCCTCGGTGTCGCGGTGCTGGTGCTGACCAACCTGGTGCTGCTGCCGGTGATGCTGTCGTACACCGGCGTGAGCCCGGTCGCGGCCGCGCGCAGTCTGCGTGCCGAGAGCCGAGGACGGCGGGCCGCGCTGTGGCGCCTGCTGGAACGCTTCACCGAGCGGCGCTGGGCGGTCGGCATCGTGCTGGCCTCGGCGCTGATGGCGACGGCGGGCTTCGCGGTCAGCACGCGGCTCAAGATCGGCGACCTCGATGCGGGCGCGCCCGAGCTGCGACCCGACTCGCGCTACAACCTCGACAACGCCTACATCACCAGCCGCTACACGCTGTCGAGCGACCAGTTCGCGGTGATCGTGAAGACCCCGCCGAAGGCTGCGCGCAGTACGCGACGCTCGTCGAGGCCGACCGGCTGGCCTGGACGCTGCAGCAGCTGCCCGGCGTGCAGCTCACCACCTCGCTCGCCGACGCCGTGCGCAAGATCACCGCCGGCTCCTACGAGGGCAGCAGCAAGTGGTTCACGCATCTCGCCCAACCAGGACGTGCTGAACTACGCCGCGCGCACCGCGAGCATCACCAACCCCGAGCTGCTCAACAACGATTGCTCGGTGATGCCGGTGCTGGCCTACCTGGCCGACCACAAGGCCGAGACGCTCGATCGCGTCGTGAAGGCGGCCGACGAGTTCGCCCGCGCGCACAGCACGCCCGAGCGGCAGTTCCTGCTGGCCGCAGGCAGCGCCGGCATCGAGGCGGCGACCAACATCGTCGTCAGGCAGGCCAACCTCACGATGCTGCTGTACGTGTATGCGGCGGTGATCGTGCTGTGCTTCATCACCTTCCGCTCCTGGCGCGCGGTGGTGGTGGCGGTGGTGCCGCTGGCCATCACCTCGGTCCTGTGCGAGGCGCTGATGGTGATGCTCGGCATGGGCGTGAAGGTGGCGACGCTGCCGGTGATCGCGCTGGGCGTGGGCATCGGCGTGGACTACGCGCTCTACATGCTCAGCATCCAGCTCGCGCAGCAGCGCGCCGGCGCGTCGCTCAAGGAGGCCTATGGCCACGCGCTGCGCTTCACCGGCAAGGTGGTGGCGCTGGTCGGCGTGACGCTCGCCGCCGGCGTGATCACCTGGGCCTGGTCGCCGATCAAGTTCCAGGCCGACATGGGCATCCTGCTCACCTTCATGTTCGTCTGGAACATGCTGGGCGCGCTGGTGCTCATTCCCGCGCTGTCGCACTTCCTGCTGGCCTGCGTCGGTCGCCGGATTCACCCCCACTCAACTCCTGTGCGACACCTGCCGTCCCAGCTCGGCAAGGAGAGTGCGCGCCTCGATGATGTCGGGCATCTCCATGGGTTCGGGGATTGCATCGAGCGCCGGCGCCAGCAACTGTGCCGCCTGCGCGTGCCTTCCTTGCCCGGCCCAGAGCCGCGCCAGGCCGGTCGCCGCTCGCAGCTCGAACAGCACCGATCCCTGCGCACGCGCGCACTGGAGCGCCTGCTCGAACGTGCGCTGGGCCTGATCGACATCGCGGTGGCGGCCGCAGAGCAGGATCTCGGCCTTGATGCGCCACAGATCGGGCTCGCACCAGAGCTCCCCCGTGCGCTCGGCTTCGACGATGGCCTCCTCGATGAGGGCCTGCGCCTGCTCGGCATGTCCGCAGGCGGCGAGGGCGCGGGCCTGCACGGCCGTTGAGTGAAGGCATCCCACAGGCGCATGCCCGCTGGCAGTGAACGCGTCGAAGCCTTGCTGATACAGGCTCACCGCCTCGTCGGGCTGGCCCTGCTCCAGCGCGAGCCAGGCCCTGAACATGGTGGCTACGGCCTGCAAGAAGGAAAGCCGATGGTCACGAGCAATCGCTTCGAGCACGCCGACGTTGCGCCGCACTTGTTCCGTGTCGCGGCAGACCATCAGGGGCCACGCGCCGATAACGCTGGCCAGGCCCCGGGCGTACACGTTCGTCACCTTGGCCTCGAGCTCACGCGCCTGCCTCACCAGCGCCATGGCCTGCCTGAGAAAGCCGAGCAGGCTCAGGTTCACGGCAAGGTAGTACATCGGTGCGATGCGCGGCTCGTCAGCCATGAGCGTCGTCAGCTCGCCATGGCGGTCGGCGTCGTACATGGCGAGCATCTGTTCCAGGTGAGCGCGCGCATCGGCATGTTGTCCCATGCATGGTCAGCGCCATGCCGATACGAGCGATGGGCGATGAGCCGACCCAGGTCATTCGGGTCGTCCCTGACCTGGGCATGGAATTCCCGGGCCAGCGAGAGGCTCTTGGGCACCTCCCCGCCGGTGTAAAACGCCGCCCACACGCCATAGAACAGCGACACGCGCAATCTCATGTCTTGCACGCCGGTCAACAGCTCGGCGGCGCGCTCGAAGGCCTGCTTCGTGGCCGGAGTGCTGTAGCCCTGCGTGGCTGTCAGGGCCTGGCCCAGCTTGAGCTGAACGATCGCTTCCTGGTCGCGCCGCTCCAGCGCGCCACCAGGGCCTTCGAGCTGCTGCAGCGCCTTGCCGAAATAGCCCACCGCCTCGTGGTAGGCGGACTTCTGCAGCGCCGCCTCGCCGGCCTGGCGCCAGTAGTCGAAGGCCTTGGCCGCCAGCCCTCCGCCGGCGGCATGCCGCGCCAGGATCTCCGGCGGGGTGCCGGACGGGTCGGCCTCCAGGGCCTCGAGGATCTTGACGTGCAATTGCCGGCGCCGATCGCGCAGCAGGCTGCCGTAGGCGGCGTCCTGCACCAGCGCATGCTTGAAGATGTAGCGCACGTTAGGTGGGGTGCCGCGGCGAAACAGCAGTTCGGCCTTCACGAGCTTGTCGAGCGCATCGACGGTCTCCTGCGGGCGCCAGCCGGCCACCGTGGCGAGCAGCGCCTCGTCGAACTCCCGCCCGATGCAGGCGGCGATCTGCGCGACTTCCTTGGCCTCTGCAATGTGGTCGAGCCGAGCCATCAGCGAGCCGTGCAGCGAGGCGGGCACGGCCGCCTGGCCGGTCTCGAGCACCGCCTTGGTCAGCTCCTCGACGAACAGCGGCACGCCGTCGGCTTGCGCCACGATGGCCGCGCGCGTATGCGCCTGCAAGCCGGCGCCACCCAGTCGCGCCACGATGGCTTCGACGCTCGGGCGGCTCAGCCGGTTGAGCGACAGACTGCGTCACGCTCGGGTGCCCGGCCAGCGTGGGCTGCCGGTCGGGCCGGCTGGTGATGAGCATGCAGCAGGCGCGCCTTGTCGATGCGCTCCAGGCAGCGCTCGATGAGCTCGAGCGTGGTCGGGTCGATCCAGTGCGCGTCTTCGACCAGCAGCAGCACCGGGCGCTGCTCGGCCCTCTCGAACACCTGCTCGGCCAGCAACTCCAGCGTGCGCTCGCGCAGCATCTGCGGTGTCATCGTGAGCGGGCCCGTAGCGCTGGCTGCCGTTGAGCCCGAGCAGCGTGGCGAACAGCGCCGTCGCTTCCTGTGTCCGGCCCGGTCAGTGCTTCGAGCTTGTCGAGCGCCGTGTCGGTCGCGTCCTGCGTCTCCAGCCCCGCACTGCGGCCCAGGCGCTGGATCACCGGCCACAAGGCGCTGTCGCTGTGGTACGGCGAGCATTGCCAGCGAATCGGCTCGTGCGGCTGCCTGTGCACAGGCATCGAGCAGCGCACGCGCCAGGCGCGACTTGCCGATGCCCGCCTCGCCCACCAGCAGCACCACCTGGCCTTCGCCGCCTTGCGCCTGCGCCCAGCGCTCCAGCAGCAGTGCGAGCTCCTGTTCGCGCCCGATCATCGGCGGCAGATCAGGGCCCTTGCGGGCATCGAAGCGGGTATCGGCGGGCCGCTCGCCGAGCACCGCGTACGCCGACACCGGCTCGGCGATGCCCTTGAGCGCGTGGCGGCCCAGCGGCTGCAAGGCGAAGCTCGGGGCCAGCAGCTGCCGCGTGAGGTCGTCGATCACCACCTGCGCCGGCGCGGCCAGGCCCTGGATGCGCGCGGCGAGGTTCGGCACCAGCCCCACGGCCGACTGCTCGTGTGCCGCGCCTTCGCGCGGCGGCCCGCCCACCACGACGGGGCCGGTGCCGATGCCCACGCGCGAGGGCAGGCCTTGGTCGGTGCCGAGGCGATGGATCAGCGCCAGGCCCGCACGCACGGCGCGCTCGGCGTCGTCCTCGTGGGCGCGCGGCCAGCCGAAGTAGGCCAGCACGCAGTCGCCGAAGAAGTTGGCGACGTAGCCGTCGAACTCGGCCACCACGCGCGTGCAGGTCTGGTGAAAGGCCTGGATCAGCTCACGCATCTCCTCGGCATGCAGGTCCGAGGCCTGCGGCGTCGGCCGGTCCATGGCGCAGTACAGCACCGTGAGCTGCCGGTGCTCGGCCTGCGCCGGGGCGGTCGGCGCCGCAGCCGATGCAGCGGGGTTCGCGGCCGGCGGATTGCCGGCGCCTTGAGCGACGCAATCGCCTTCGCAAGCCGGCGCCGGTGCCCCACCGACTTCACGCCGATGGCGGCCAGGTCTTCCTCGGTCAGCTCGGACAGGGTCTGTTCATCGACGTCGTGGTCTTCGAACGCCTGGGCATAGCGCTCGAGTCCGAGGTCGCGAAGCCAGGCTGCGATGTCCATGATTGATCACGCCTCCTGCACCAGTTCATGGCCAGACTTCATGGTGCGCTTGAAGCTCGGACCAGCATAGCCCATGGGCTCGGGTCGATCCAGTGAGGGAACGCAGGGCGAGCAATGGTTACTAAGCCGTTCACCCGCACTGGACCTGCCCGCACACCATGGACATCTCGCCCCCGAACACGCCGCCCGGGAAGCACATCCTTCCCGGCACTCCCCCCGCAGCGAATCCTGATGGGGCGGGTGCGCCTCAGCAGCGGGCTGATCTTCAAGCGACGCTGGAGCGCATCGAGGAAGCCAAGCGCAACAAGCCTGACCCGCGGTGCGTGACGAAGCCCAGGAAGCTGGATCCGGCTGTCTGGAGCGCCGTGGTGAAGCGGCTGCAGGCGAGCGACCGGATGAAGGATGACTCGGAGGCCCCCGTGCTCGATGGCGACACCATCACGGTACACAGGAACCACCTGCGGCGAGCCCGGGCGGCCGCCATCTTCGTGAAGCTCGCCACGGGCATGCACATCGACATGGCCAGGCGCCTGGCCACTCCTGGTCACGGCGAGAAGTTCTGGGACGTGCTGGAGCGGGAATGGCCAAGAATCACCCTCCCCAAGGATCGCCTTCGCAAGGACGATGCCGGGCTCGAGATCGATGCGCCGCTGAACGTCCTGCAATCCCTGGCGAGCGCCTTGCAGGAAGACCGCGAGCCCGAAGCTGCACGAGTGCTGGGCTTGCCATGTCCCTGAGCCTGACGCACCTGGTCGGCGACTACCTTTCGTCGCAGCATCGCCCGGCTTGCGTCCCCGACGCTGCAGGCGTATTCACCTTCGATGCCGGCGAAGGCATGCTCGTGTGCGCAAACGAGCTGGGGGACGACTGCGTGGAGCTGTTCGCCAGCCCCGGCTACATGCCGGCCGCCGAACTGGCTTCCGTTCGCGCGGGCGAAGACGATGAAGACAGGGACGACGACGACCTGGAGCGCTGGCAGGCCGATGGCGCGGCCTGGTCCGTGCATCTCGATCGCACGTCGGGCCTGGTCACGCTCGCAGGCATCAGGCTCGAGGCGCCCTGGGACCTCGCCGGATTCAAGGAGGCCGTGGAGGCCTTCCAGCTGGTCTACCGAACCTACGAAGCGCGCCTGCGGGCCACGCGAGAGCCGGAGGAGAGGGCACCTGAGCCGGACGAAGACGATGCGCTTGCCCGAGCGCTGTACCTGCGCGCGTGACAGGCCGGGCCGACCCGGTGGAACTGCAGCCTCAGGAAGACCTCCGAGACGCATGACGGGGCTAGCCGCCCTTGAGCTCCGGAAAGTCTTCCTCGAAGTACTCGCCCTCGCCGCGCGTTCCCTTCGCGCGGCTCTCGGCCTCGAGCTTGCGCAGCTCGACCCGGCGGATCTTGCCGGAGATGGTCTTCGGCAGCTCGTCACGAACTCGATGCGGCGCACGCGCTTGTAGGGCGCGAGCTGCGCCGCGGCAGAAGGCGAGGATCGCCTCGCGCCAGCTCCGGGCTCGGGGCTGCGTCCTTGCGCCAGCGTGACGAAGGCCTTCGGCACCGCCAGCCGCACCGGGTCCGGGCTCGGCACCACGGCGCACTTCGGCCACCGCCTCGTGCTCGATCAGCGCGCTCTCCAGCTCGAAGGGGCTGATGCGGTAGTCCGAGGCCTTGAACACGTCGTCGGCGCGGCCGACGAAGGTGAGGTAGCCGTCGGCGTCGCGCATCGCGACGTCGCCGGTGTGGTAGTAGCCGTCGCGCATCACCTCGGCGGTCTTCTCGGCGCTGTCTTCGTAGCAGGCCATCAGGCCGAGCGGGCGCGGGTCGAGCTTGAGGCAGACCTCGCCCTCGTCGCTCTCCTTGCCGTCGGCATCGAGCAGCGCCACCTGGTAGCCGGGCAGCGGCCGGCCCATCGAGCCGGGCTTCACGCGGCTGGCCCGGGCGCGTTGCCGACCTGCGCGGTGGTCTCGGTCTGGCCGAAGCCGTCGCGCAAGCGTGAGGCCCCAGGCCTCGCGCACCTGGTCGATGATCTCCGGGTTGAGCGGCTCGCCGGCGCCGATCAGCTCGCGCAGCTTCAGGCGGCCGCGCAAGGCCGCGAGGTCTTCCTGGATCAGCATGCGCCACACCGTGGGCGGCGCGCACAGCGTGGTCACGCCGTGGCGCTCGATGGTCTGCAGCAGACGCGCCGGCATCGAAGCGCGCGTACGTTGTGGATGAAGATGCAGGCGCCCGCGTTCCACGGCGCGAAGAAGCAGCTCCACGCATGCTTGGCCCAGCCGGGCGAGGAGATGTTGAGGTGGACGTCGCCCGGCTGCAGGCCGATCCAGTACATCGTCGAGAGATGGCCGACCGGATAGCTCTGGTGGGTGTGCAGCACCAGCTTGGGCTTGGAGGTGGTGCCGGAGGTGAAGTACAGCAGCAGCGGGTCGGTGGCGCTTGGTCGCGCCTTCGGGCTCGAAGCTCCTGGGCTCTTCTTGCGAGAGCATCGAACGGCAGCCAGCCCGGCTGCGCCGCGCCCACGCAGATGCGCGTGTAGCTGCCCTCCAGCGCGGCGAACTTGGCGCGCATGCGCGCTGCCGGCGATGACGTGGCGCACGCGGCCGCGCTCGATGCGGTCGCGCAGGTCCTCCGGCGTGAGCAGCGCGGTGGCCGGGATCACCACGGCGCCGAGCTTGAACGCGGCCAGCATGCTCTCCCACAGCGCAAGCTCGTTGCCGAGCATGAGCAGGATGCGGTCGCCGCGCTTCACGCCCTGCCGGCGCAGGAAGTTGGCGACCTGGTTCGAGCGCTCGGCCATCTGCTTGAACGAGCGCTTCTGCTCGCTGCCGTCCTCGTCGACGATCCACAGCGCGGGCTGCGTCGTTGCCTTCGCGCGAGCGCGTCGAAGTGGTCGAGCGCCCAGTTGAACTCGTCGAGCACCGGCCAGCGGAAGTCGCGCGCGGCGGTCGGCTGGTCGCTGCGATGCTCGAGCAGGAAATCGCGGGCGGCCAGGAAGGCGTTGCGGGCGGGGTTCACGGGGCGGGTCTCCATTCGCACTCTCCTACTGCTTGAGGGTCAAGGGGGAATGTCTTGCGCGCGTCGGGGCGCGCCATGCCGGCGTGGACCGGCTATGTGGCTTTCGAGGCCCAGCGGGCGATGATGGCGTGCAAGGCATCGAGCCCGTCGGTCAGCGCCGCGGGGCCCGGCTGCAGGATGATGGGTGACTTCACTTCATGAAGCTCGCCATCGCGCACGGCGGGAATCTGCTGCCAGCCCGCGCGCGCCGCTACCTTCTCGGGCCGAAACTTCTTGCCGCACCATGAGCCGATGATGATGTCGGGCGCCTTTGCGATCACCTCGGTCGGGTCCGCGACGATGCGGTCGCGCCCCAGGCTCGCGGCGGCGCGTTCGGGAAAGATGTCGTCACCGCCGGCGATGCCAACGAGCTCGCTGACCCAGCGGATCGCGCTGATCTGCGGCTCGTCCCATTCCTCGAAATAGACCTTGGGCCGGCGGGGCAGGGCGCTTGCGGCCTGGCGGATGCGCTCGATGCGCGAGGCCAGCTCGGCAACGTAAGCCTCGGCCTTCGCTCCCGCGCCCACCAGGGCACCCAGGCGCAACACATAGCCCAGGATCGCATCGACCGAGCGATGGTTCGCGATCCACACCTCCACGCCGCTCTTGACCAGGGCCTGTGCAATGTCGGCCTGCATGTCCGAAAAGCCGATCGCCAGGTCGGGCTCGAGCGCCAGGATCTGCTCCAGCTTGGCGCTGGTGAAGGCGGAGACGCGCGGCTTCTCATGCCGCGCATGAGGCGGCCGCACCGTGAAGCCGGAGATGCCCACGATGCGGTCCTGCTCGCCGAGCGCGTACAGCACCTCGGTCGGCTCCTCGGTGAGGCAGACGATGCGCCGTGGGAGCGTGCCCGTGGCCATGCGCGTCGGCGAGGTCGTGGTGGTGCTCCTTAGAACAGTTGCTCGTCCTCGATCGCAAGCGCCGCCGAAGCACCGTTCACGACCGTGTGCGCGAGGCCCGTCGCCTAGGAGAGCACGTGGTCCGCATAGAAGCGCACCGTGTGCAGCTTCGCGGTGTAGAAGCCCGTGTCACCCGAGCCTTCGGCCAGGCGCTGCTTCGCCGCCAGCGCCGCGCGCGCCATCTGCCAGCCACCGGACACGATGCCGAACAGCTCCAGCAGTGGCACCGACCCGGCGAGGCTCATGCGCAGCCGTCGCCGTCGTCGGCGACACGAATGCCACCGAGCGCTCCAGCGCGGCCTGATGCCCGTCGGCCAGCGCAGAAGCAATCACGGCCAGGACTTCGTCATCGCACCGCCAGCGCGCCTGCACCTCGCGCATCTGGGCGATGAGGTGCCATGGCCTCGCCGCCATCGCGCGCGATCTGCGCTCGATCAGGTCGGCGGCCTGATGCCGGTAGGTCCCTTCGTAGATCGGCGTGATGCGCGCATCGCGCAGGTGCTGCGCGTTCCGGCCGCCTTGACGAAGCCTGCGCGTAGGCCTCGCGCCAGCCAGCGTGGCGGTCAGCACCTCGCCGTCGTTTCCAGTCGAGCGCCTTCGCGGTCGCCGACCACGTTCAGCATCGGTCTTCCTTCGGTTTCAAGGATTGCGGGTTCGGTCCCACTGATGCTCGGAGCCACCGCCGGCGCGGTTGAGCACGCGGGCCATCACGAACATCAGGTCGGAGAGTCGGTTCAGGTACTGGCGCACGGTGTTGCTCACCGCTTGCGATTCGGCCAGCTCGACCACGGCGCGTTCCGCGCGCCGGCACACGGTGCGGCACACATGAGCTTGCGCGGCCGCCAGGGTGCCGCCGGGGCGGATGAATTCCTGCAGGCGCGGCAGCGTGGCGTTGGCCTCGCCGAGCCACGTGTCGAGCGCGGCCACGCGCTCGGTCTTGAGCAGCGTGTAGCCGGGGATGCTCAGCTCGCCGCCGAGATCGAGCAGGTCTTGCTGCACGTCGGCGAGGAGCTGGCTCATGGCGAGTTCGTCAGCCGGCACGCCAATCGCGATCAGCATGCCGACCGCGCTGTTGAGCTCGTCCACGTCACCCATCGCGGCCACGCGCGGGTCGGACTTGCTGACGCGGCTGCCGTCGCCGAGGCCGGTGGTGCCGCCGTCGCCCGTTCGCGTGGCGATGGCAGAAAGGCGGTTACCCATGAAAACTCTCCGTTTCCTCCGACTCTAGGCGCATCGCCGCGCCGATGCGATAGCCAAAGTGGCCGAGTGGGGTGGCGTTTTTTGCCATGTCGCCGGGGAACGTCGTGTTTGACAACGATCAAGTACCGCGCGGCGTACTCGCTGAACGGCGTGCGTGTCGTCGGGTTCGACAATGAGCGCGGCAAGGGTGACCATTGCCACATCGGCGGCCGCGAGCGCACGTATACGTTCGTGTCCGTCGAGCAACTGGTGGAAGATTTCATCGCGGCGGTCGACGCTGCAAGGAGAAGCGAATGACCAAGCGGACGCTGACGATTACGCTCCAGCCGGAGTGGAAGGCCGCGCTGCGCCAGGCCGGCCGGCGCGCCACGGCGCGTTCCTACCAGGGCGAGGTGTTGAACTTCGAAAGCCCCGGGGCGTTCTTCGGGCGCATGACCGAGCGCCGCTGGGCGCTGGTGCGCGCGCTGCAGGGACAAGGCGAGATCTCGCTGCGCGAACTCGCGCGCCGCGTCGAGCGCGACGTCAAGCGCGTGCACGAAGACGTGCAGGAGCTCCTCGAGCTCGGGCTTGTAGAGCGCGGTGAAGGCGGTGGCGTGGTGTGCCCCTTCGCCACCGTGCACATCGACATGGAACTGCGCGCGGCCGCGTAAGCGTGGAGCCGGGGAAAGGGAGCGCCTGGCTCATGCCCGCGCAGAGGGGCGTTGTATTCGCTGCGAGCGTGCCTCCTCACATGCTCCGCCGGTACTGCCCGCCCACCTCGAACAGCGCCTCCGTGATCTGCCCCAGCGAGCACACCCGCACCGCGTCCATCAGCACCTCGAACACGTTGCGGTTCTCGATCACCGCCTGCTGCAAGCGCTGCAGCATCGCCGGGGCCTTGTCGGCATGGCGCTCATGGAAGTCGCGCAGCCGCGTGAGCTGGCTCTGCTTCTCTTCTTCGGTCGAGCGCGCCAGCTCGATGTGCTCGGGCACCGGGTCGCCATGCGGGTTGCGGAAGGTGTTCACGCCGATGATGGGGTACTCGCCGGTGTGCTTGAGCATCTCGTAGTGCATGCTCTCTTCCTGGATCTGGCCGCGCTGGTAGCCGGTTTCCATCGCGCCCAGCACGCCGCCGCGGTCGGCGATCTTCTCGAACTCCTTGAGCACCGCCTCCTCGACCAGCTCGGTCAGCTCGTCGATGATGAAAGCGCCCTGGTTCGGGTTCTCGTTCTTCGCCAGGCCCCATTCGCGGTTGATGATGAGCTGGATCGCCATCGCGCGGCGCACCGATTCCTCGGTGGGCGTGGTGATCGCCTCGTCGTACGCGTTGGTGTGCAGCGAGTTGCAGTTGTCGTAGATCGCGATCAGCGCCTGCAGCGTGGTGCGGATGTCGTTGAAGGCGATCTCCTGCGCGTGCAGGCTGCGGCCCGAGGTCTGCACGTGGTACTTGAGCTTCTGGCTGCGCTCGTTGGCGCCGTAGCGGTCGCGCATCGCCACCGCCCAGATGCGGCGCGCCACGCGGCCGAGCACGGTGTACTCCGGGTCCATGCCGTTGCTGAAGAAGAAGCAGAGGTTCGGCGCGAAATCATCGATGTGCATGCCGCGCGCCAGGTACGCCTCCACGAAGGTGAAGCCGTTGCTGAGCGTGAAGGCGAGCTGCGAGATCGGGTTGGCGCCCGCCTCGGCGATGTGGTAGCCCGAGATGCTCACCGAGTAGAAGTTGCGCACCTCGTGGTGCACGAAGTACTCGGCGATGTCGCCCATCACCTTGAGGCTGAACTCGGTCGAGAAGATGCAGGTGTTCTGGCCCTGGTCTTCCTTCAGGATGTCGGCCTGCACCGTGCCGCGCACGTTGGCCTGCGCCCATTCGCGGATCTTCTGCACCTCGTCGTCGGTGGGCTCGCGGCCGTTGTCGGCCTCGAACTTCGCGAGCTGCTGGTCGATCGCGGTGTTCATGAACATCGCGAGGATCGTCGGGGCCGGGCCGTTGATCGTCATCGACACCGAGGTGCTCGGGTTGCACAGGTCGAAGCCCGAGTACAGCACCTCCATGTCGTCGAGCGTGGCGATCGAGACGCCCGAGTTGCCGACCTTGCCGTAGATGTCGGGGCGCAGGTCCGGGTCGTTGCCGTAGAGCGTGACGCTGTCGAAGGCGGTGGACAGGCGCTTGGCGGGCATGCCCTCGGACACCAGCTTGAAGCGCCGGTTGGTGCGGAAGGCGTCGCCTTCGCCGGCGAACATGCGCGTCGGGTCCTCGCCTTCGCGCTTGAAGGCGAAGGTGCCGGCGGTGTAGGGGAAGGAGCCGGGCACGTTGTCGAGCATCAGCCACTTGAGGATCTCGCCGTGGCACTCGTACTTGGGCAGCGCGACCTTGCGGATCTTGTTGCCGCTCAGCGTGGTGTGGACGAGCGAGGTGCGGATCTCCTTGTCGCGGATCTTCACGACGTATTCGTCGCCGGCGTAGGCCTTCTGCATGTGCGGCCACTGGGCGAGCAGCTTGCGGGCGTGGGTGTCGAGGCGGGCTTCGCGTTCCTGCGCGAGGCGGGTGAGCGTGGCGCCGGCGCTGTCTGCGGCTGCCTTCGGCCTGCAGCATGCGCTGGGCGGAGCGTGAGCTGCTGCACTTCGCGCGCCAGCGTGGCCTGCTGCAGCGCGTGGCGCTTGTAGCCGCGCACGGCATCGGCGATCTCGGCCAGGTAGCGCACCCGTGCGCCGGGCACGATGGGCACCTGGTGGGTGCTGTGGCGGGTGTCCACCACGGGCAGCCGGCCTTCGTCGAACTCCAGGCCCAGCTCGCCGAGCCGAACCTTCAGTGCCTGGTAGAGCGCGGTCACGCCGTCGTCGTTGAAGCGGCTGGCCATGGTGCCGAACACCGGCATCTCGTCCGGCCGCTTGCCAAACGCCTGCTTGTTGCGCTGCACCTGCTTGGCCACGTCGCGCAGCGCATCAGGCGCGCCCTTGCGGTCGAACTTGTTGATCGCCACGAACTCGGCGAAGTCGAGCATGTCGATCTTCTCGAGCTGGCTGGCCGCGCCGTACTCGGGCGTCATCACGTACATCGGCACGTCCACGTGCGGCACGATGGCCGCATCGCCCTGGCCGATGCCGGAGGTCTCGACGATCACGAGGTCGAAGCCGGCCACCTTCACGGCCGCCAGCACGTCGGGCAGGGCGGCGCTGATCTCGCTGCCGGTGTCGCGCGTGGCGAGCGAGCGCACATACACGCGCGGCCCCTGCTGCCACGGCCCGATCGCGTTCATGCGGATGCGGTCGCCCAGCAGCGCGCCGCCGCTCTTGCGGCGCGAGGGGTCGATGCTGATGACGGCGATGGCGAGCCGGTCGTCCTGGTCCAGCCGGATGCGGCGGATCAGCTCGTCGGTGAGGCTGGACTTGCCGGCGCCGCCGGTGCCGGTGATGCCGAGCACCGGGGTCTTGGCGGCCTCGGCGCGCTCGCGCAGCGTCTTGACCAGCGCGGGGTCGGCCTTGCGGTTTTCGAGCGCGGTGATGAGCTGGGCGAGGGCGCGCCAGCGCGGCTCGGGGTTCTCGGCCGGGGCGTGGCCTTCGGTGGTGATGGCGTCGAGCGACGTGGGCGCGCGCTCCGAGAGGTCGTGATCGCAGCGCATCACCATCTCGCCGATCATGCCGGCCAGGCCCATGCGCTGGCCGTCTTCCGGGCTGTAGATGCGCGTCACGCCGTAGCTTTGCAGGTCGCGGATCTCGGCCGGCACGATCACGCCGCCGCCGCCGCCGAACACCTGGATGTGCTCGCCGCCGCGCTGGCGCAGCAGGTCGACGGCGTACTTGAAGTACTCGACGTGCCCGCCCTGGTAGGAGCTGATCGCGATGCCCTGGGCGTCTTCCTGCAGGGCGGCGGTCACCACCTCGTCGACCGAGCGGTTGTGCCCGAGGTGGATCACCTCGGCGCCCATGCTCATGAGGATGCGCCGCATGATGTTGATGGCGGCGTCGTGGCCATCGAACAGGGCCGCGGCGGTGACGAAGCGCACCTTGTTGGTGGGGCGGTACTCGGCGAGGGCCTTGAATTCGGCGGACAGGTCGGTCATGGGGAGTCTCCGTGTCCTTCCGACTCTAGGCGGCTCGGGCCGCCATGGCGATAGCCAAAGCGGTCGGGCGGGGTGGCGGTTTTTGCCACCCATGCGCACTGGTTTCTATCCGTCATGAGCTTGACTTCTAATCAACATACACCTTGCTTCAAATTGACATGGCCAAGCCTTCTACTCCGTCGATCTCCGCCCGGCGAGGCGCTGCTCGACTTCATCTGCAAGCCGCTTGATGGCCATTTCGATGCGCCGCTGCGCGCCGGCATCGAGTTGCATCAGCGGGACCCTGCTCAAGGCGTCTGAGCTCTTCACGATGCCGTGCTCGAGCAGCGCAGCGTTGAAAACGCGGTCCTTCTGCCGATTGGCAGCGCACTTGGCCAGGAACAGATCGGTGGGATCGAGGCAGCAGCCCACCCTGCCATTGGTCAAGCGACTCTGCACCCGCACGAGCCGGTCTTTCCAACCCGCCGGAAGCTTCGAGGTGGTGGAGTCCACGCCTTGGGCGTAGTAGCCGTAGGTCTCGTGAAAGGCAGAGCCTTCGCCGATGGCGCCGTCGATCTGGTCTGAGAGGTGTTCGGCATGGAGGGGAAAGATGTCGGCTTCCGCGGACATCATGCAAACGGCGGGAGGGTTCTCGACAGTTCCGAGGATCGACTGGCTTCCCACGACCACGATCTCGTACTGATCGGTAATCTCGGCGGCGGCGCGGATGATGTGCTCGAGGTCAGTGCGCTTCAAGCAGCTTCTCCTTCGCCTTGCGCACGCTGGCGATGATCGCCAGGCGCGTTTCCTGCGGCAGCAGGCAGGGCAGGGGAGACGCCTGCCGCAACTGTTGGCCGTGCTCGGAAACCTCCACGGCACGATTCCAGTCGGAACGCTCGATGATCGAGCGCCACTCATCCCACAGTGGCTGCGTGCTCGATGGGCCCGATGCCCGCCATCGGTCCAGCGTTTGGAGTGCACGCTCGGCCAAGGCTGGATTGCTTCCGAGCAGCTTCGTGGCGGCACGGTGCATCAACAGGCTTTGTGCATCCTGCGGCTCATGATTCGCGGTGGTGGAAATGGTGAGACTTTCGTCGCCTTCCAGGTGCACGGGTGAGGGCGGCTCCTTGTCGGAGCTACGTCGACGCCTGGCGAGGCTCAGCTGCCTATGGTCCACCAGCAGCCTCCCCACGGGATCGTCACGGGCGAGCTCGTCGAGCGAGCCGTGCAAGCCAAGCACGCTCATCACTCGCACATAGGTCCCCAGGGTGACCGCCGGGTGGCCGCTCTCCACCTTCTGGAGCGTCGTCCGGGAGATCTGGGCACGCGCTGCCAAGTCGGACGCCGTGATCTCGCGACGCGTGCGGGCAAGTCGAAGCCGTTCGCCAAAGGCCGCCATCAGGCTGCGTTCGGCCGGCCGGAGCGGCATGGATGTCTTGGGCATGGTGTCGATAATAGTAGGCAAACATGGCATTCATGTCCAGAATACGATCATCATCGGCGAGCGGCCGATCACCGGCTTGCGAGTCGAGGCTAAGGCTCGCCGTTTGAAGGCGGGCGCGAATTCCTCGATTTGCGCCGCAGCCATTCCCACTTCGAGGTTTTTTTTGCCTTGAGGCGCACAGGCCACTTCGGAATTGCATAAAATTATATCGACATATAACTTCTTGCCGAATGGAGGTGATGATGCACACCACGAATCTGCGCAAGGTCGGCGGCTCGATCATGCTGGCCGTCCCGCCGGCACTGCTTGATCTCTTGCACCTGTCGGCCGGAGCAACGGTTGGCTTGACGATCGATCACGGCTGCCTGGTGGTCGACCCCAAGCCCCGGCCACGTTACACGCTCGCCGAGCTGCTGGCCGCGTCGGACTACTCTCAGCCGCAGTCGCCGGAAGAACGCGCATGGGTCGATGCACCCGCTGTGGGCGGTGAGCTGCTATGAGGCGCGGCGACATTTACCTGGTGTCGCTCGATCCGACCGCCGGGCATGAGCAAAGCGGTAGCCGTCCCGTCCTGATCGTGTCGCCGGCTGAATTCAACGAGGCCACGAGGCTGCCGGTGGTTTGCCCTATCACCAATGGCGGCGAGTTCGCCCGCCGCCTCGGTTTTGCCGTGCCCGTGACCGGCATCAAGACCACCGGGGTCGTGCGCTGCGATCAGCCGCGTGTCCTCGACCTGTCCGCCCGTAACGCCCGCAAGGTCGACACACTGCCGGCACCGATCATGGACGAAGTGCTGGCGAGGGTGGCCACGCTCTTCGAGTGAGATCCTGACGGCCAGACGAGTTGTCCGAATGCATGGTGGAGCTGGCCGATCAGCCATGCCAACTGGGTGACGTCGCTTGTCCAGTCATCGAGCATCAATTCGCCGGGCACTCGAGAGAAGGCACAGTCCCTCGCGACCAGGATCGCCTGGCCTTGTGCCAGTGCTGCCGAACGCAAGGGCCTTCGCATGGGCGGCGATCATCATGTCCCGCGGGGCGAGCGGCACGCCGCCGGCTCGCACGCCGCACGCAGGTCGCTAAAGACCTTCGCCCCCACCCATCTCGCGGGGCGTTCGCGGCGGGGTGGCGCTTTCCATGTCGCAGCCGCCTCCTCGAGCGGCCGGCGAAAAGCCGCCGGTCGCTCCAGTCGCTGCCATGGGATATTCCGCCGGCTAGCGGCCGATAAGGTGGCTGCGTGGGTCAGGGGCGCCAGGGTTCGCTGGGGCCCGAATAGCTAGTTATGCAGAGGGCGCAACGTCCACGGCTCAAGCGGTGTCAAAGCGCAGTTAACAAATTCGCACCTACAACCTCCATGGGCCACGGAGAAGCCATTAGATTGGAGGCCTTCATGCAGGATTGCTGCCTTGATACACGTCATAGTGCGGATTATGACTGGTATTCCAGTTCCATCCGGGATTTGGAACGCTCTTCCCGCATCGTCGATCTGACGTGTGTCCAGCATTTTTTGTTCTGGTCGCCTGGTTTGGGATCTGCGCCTAGGAAAGAAGGAGTGCAATGTACGGTAAGTTGCTCAGAGGTATGTACGATAAATATACTGGCCTGCCGTACCGTAACGAACGGTAGTGCCGGCGCCAACATTGAAGGTGTGATTTTCGTTGGCGGCAACAGGGCCCCAATCCAACGCGGGGTTCCGCAATTTAAAGCAATTCGCCTGAAGTTGCGGGTGGGGCTATAAAGTAAAAGTTACTCTTTTTGCAGACTACCGTAGTTCCAGCGAACGTACGACGAGAAACATAGGAGCCTACTCCGCCAAAGAAAACTTCAACGGTATTATCGTTACTGAAACTTCCACCTTCATTCGCTACGTTCTGCAAATCGGCTGGCCCAATCAACAACTGGAAATCGAAGACAGCTGCAGGCGAGCCACCCTCTCGGGACCGCCGGGGACCTCGCCACCCCGAGCGAACCTGTAGGGATTCGGGGTTCACTTCAATGGGGAGGACGGTCGGGAGGGCCATCTGAAGCCAACTCGGACGGATCCCGGTCGCTCCGTCAAGATAAGATCTCTTAGATTCCAAATTTGGTTTTGCGGCACGTCGTTCAACGGGGCGGTGGAGGAGCAGGCGGTGAGTCTGAACTCCGACAATAATGTGGATAGGGGATGTTGAAACCATAAACGGGGTCCCGGACGAGACATTTGACCATCACCGGAAAAGATTTGATAGGGAGTGTAGCCCAGGGAATGGCTGAGAAAATGCCGGGCTCAGCGGCGAGGATTAGACTTCCAGCGACTGCACTGGTTGCGACGCCGATGGGGCAGAACGAGCCGATAGAATGGAACTTCATGATCACACCTTCGCTGTCAAGTTAATAAACGCGACGCGCGAGAGCTCCAACGCTCCAAATGCCTTCACGCCAATGGCGAAAAAGCCAAAAGCATTCGTTGGCGACAGCCCTCTCCAACTTTCTATTGCTCTGGCGTCGCGTTGACTTAGTAACGGTCGGCCCATGTCCGATTTGCCGGTTCCGTGACGAGAGATGTGACCGCTCCAGTTTCGAAGATTCAACAGTCACAGACTTCGAGGATTCCAGTCCGCGAGCCGGTATTCGGCGCCCGCTACCGCTTGGAGGCCCTGCGCCAGAAGCCGACGCTGGATCCGAGCTGGCGCTCGCCCTTGTTCGTGGCCTTGTTGTCTCCCCGTGCCGCCTCGCTTAAAGTACAGCCCGTTCCCGCATATCGGGAATGCGGGCTTGGCAGCCCGGAAACCAAAGGCGCGCATGCCGTGTCACCCCGTTGCCACGGCATATTTGTTTGGCGCGCAATTTCGCTCGGGCCTCTTTTGGCGACGAGCGCGGGAGGGCCTTCGGGCCCTGCCGGTTCTTTCGTCCCGGTCTGCCAACCTGCGTCTCGTCGCCACCCATCCTCGATGGGTGGCGGTTCAACGAACCGCGCTCGAGGGAGGCACTCCGTGACTGGATCATCCAATGCAGACGACGCAGGCGAGCTCATCGAACGAGCGGCTCAACCGCCCACACCATTGCCTGCCATCTCCACCTTCTCATCACCGCCTGCTCCGCACAGGCTGGCCTGTGGCTGCGCCTGAGCGCAGGCGCCTTCGCCGACGGCATGCACGAGTTGTCCGAATGCACGGCGGAGCTGGCCGATCAGCTCGACGGATGCCCATGCTGGCCGATGGCGAGGTGCGCGAGCAAGTCAATGAATGCTGGCGCATCGCCACGCGCGTGAGCGGTCTGCTGCGGCTGGTGTCCGACGCGGCTTGCGAGTCGCGCCTGGTGGAACTGGAGGTGGGCGCCGAAAGCCTCATGGGCAGCCTGCAGCACTGGGCCGATCGCATGCAGGGGATCGAGGGGACGCTGGAAGGGATTCGAGGGCGGGCCGAGCAGCCGTGACCTACCTCGAATGCCGAGGTGCAGGCGTATCTGTCGGCACGCGAGTCTCAATCGGGACGGATCAGCGGAATCGGCCTGCGGCCGGGCCACGTGTAGATGTCGAAATCGCTGTCGAGCGGCCACGACACGGCTTGAGTCGTACAACTCCCTAGGCCCATGAGGCACCGGGCCGATGAATCACTTGGAAAGTTGCCGACGAAAACATCTTCGCCGGCTTGCTCCGTGGACGCGGTTCTCAAGTAATGGAAGCCATCGGGGCCCATTGGGTTGAGCGCGCCAAGAATACTCCGACGTGCTTGGGCCGAGTCAGGCCCGCGCGTATCGGGCCGACCCGGGTTGCCCTTTCGGGCCCTCAGTTGTCGACCCGTTTGAAACAGGCCTTTAGTTTGCCTGGCCATAACGTCTCACAAAATTCGGTCCTTTACATTCGAAGTAATTACCGGAGAAGTAACTTGAATCTTTATTTCCAAAACGCGTGTATATTGGTTGAGCTTCATGGTTTCCCCAAAACTCGAATGCACCGTAGTAGAGCGATGTGTCGGTGAGCCTACCGCAGGGAATCCATGCGTTTTGATCAGCCTCCTATGTACTGCCAGCCACGCAATACCTCGCTATCTTTTCACCCTAATAAGGGTACGGGTCGCCACCAAATGTGGGTACCGTTACAGGGCACTGCCGTTCCTTTGAACAAACTTGTAATGCCATTGGCCAACACTGTCGGGGTGAGCCCAGATAAGGAAGCCAGTAATCACCGAAGCGCACGTATTCACCATTAGGCGCGTAAATTACGCCGGGGTCGGTGGTAACCCAGTCCCAACGGGCACCTCTCAGGGGCTGCGGATATACCGCTTGCTGGGGGGTGCGGGTGGAGCGTTGGCGGCGGCGGGACCCGCACCAAATCCGAGACAGCCCGCAAGCATACTAGCTGCAAACCCGACCCGATTCCAATTGCACTTTTCAAAATAAGTCTTCATGACGACGTCCTTTGTTTAATAAAACGCGGCACGAGAGCCATCACACTTTTGGGCGCGACAATATTAAAGCCGCGGGCGAAACCGCCCAAAGCTTCAGTCTGACGCCAGCCCTCCCAACTTTTATCTTCCTCAATGGCCCTGCGTCGCACTGCCTTAGTCGCCGCGGCTAAAAGGGCGGCATGACGTGTTGTGACCAATTAACGACTAAGAATGCGTCGAATCGACGATGAGTTTTTTTGTGATAAGCCCCAACCGGCTCTGCTGGCTTTTACCCCATGCCTTGCTGCCCTGTTTCTGGTAAGTGCCGATGGCTTGTCTCTATGTGCACTCTCCCAACGGCCTGGTGGCTGCAGGATGACGGGGGACTTGACCTGGTGAAGCTCGCCGTCGTGCACGGCCGGAATGCTCTGCCAGCCGGCGCGCGCGGCCACCTTCTCGTCGCATTCCTCAAAGTAGACCTTGGGCCGGCGGGTCAGTGCGCTTGCGGCTTGGCGGATGAGCTCGATACGCGAGGCCAGCCCGGCTACGTAAGCCTCATTCGCTCGCGCGCCCACCGGGAACACCAGCCCCTGATGGTCGGGGCCGCAACGGCCCTCGGCCATGCAGATCCGGACGTTGCCGAAAGCGGGGGTCGCGCTGACAGCGCGACAAGGCCGCGGCGTAGTATTGTGCGTTTGCCGCCGTCTCATTTGCTTGTCACGCCAGCAGCTATTTCGTCTCGACGATGTTGTGATTTGCTTGTGACGGCTCAATTGCGTCTGTGACATGGTAACGCTTAATTGAGATTAGCTGTTTATTTGTGATTTCCGCACGCCAAATAGCGGCTTCAGTACTGTCG
>CAWFRK010000020.1:0-85098 GCA_963818175.1 uncultured beta proteobacterium
GGTGGCAGCAAGGCCACCACCAAACGCCTCGAGGAGTTGAGGGTCGCGGCACTGGAAACGTTCGCGACGCTGCGGCTTCGGCTTCGAGAACGCCCCCACACGAGGCTTTCGAGACGGCCGGCTGTGGTCGGTCGCGTACCGGAGCGCCCAGCAGGCAGTCAGCGAGCAACTGATGGGCATTCGCTTCACTGTCAGGACAATCGACAGGCTGTGCGGCATCCTGCGTTCGCAAGTGGAAGCGGTGCGCCGCTGCGAGCGCGAGATCCGGAAGATCGCGGTGGACAAGTGCGGCATGCCGCAGGAACGCTTCATCGAGGTGTTCCCGCCGAACGCGCTGAACCTTGCGTGGATTGAAGATGAAGTGGCGGCCGCCATGCCTTGCAGCGCCGCGCTCGGCCGCAACGTGCCCGCCATTCAAGAACTGCAGACCAGGTTGATCGATCTGCAGTCCAAGGTCGTGATTCCGCTCGAGGAGTTGAAGGCGATCAACAAGAAGATGAACGAAGGCGAGCGCTCGTCGCTCGATGCCAAGCAGGAAATGATCGAGGCGAACCTGCGCCTCGTGATCTCCATCGCGAAGAAGTACACGAACCGCGGCCTGCAGTTCCTCGACCTCATCCAGGAAGGGAATGTGGGCCTGATGAAGGCGGTGGACAAGTTCGAGTACCGTCGCGGCTTCAAGTTCTCGACGTATGCGACCTGGTGGATTCGCCAGGGCATCACGCGCGCGATCGCCGACCAAGCCCGCACCATTCGCGTTCCTGGTCACATGATCGACTCGATCAACAAGATGAACCGCGCGAGCCGCGCCCACTTGCAGGAATTCGGATTGGAAGCGGATGTCGCGACGATCGCTCAAAAGCTGGAGCTGCCGGAGGCGAAGGTGCGCCAGATCATGAAGATCGCCAAGGAGCCGGTTTCACTGGAAGTGTCGGTCGGCGACGAGGGCGACACCACCTTGGGCGACCTCATCGAGGACACCCACGGCATGACGCCGGTTGAAGCGGCAATGCACTCGCGCTTGCACGCTGTCGTCGGTGAGTTGCTGGATGGCCTCTCGCCTCGTGAGGCGAAAGTCTTGCGGATGCGATTCGGCGTCGACATGAGCACGGACCACACGCTCGAGGAAGTGGGCAGGCAGTTCGATGTCACCCGTGAGCGCATTCGTCAGATCGAGGCCAAGGCAATGCGCAAGCTGAAGCACCCGAAGAGCTTCAGACAAGCTTCGCGCCTATATCGACAGTCCGTAGGCGCGGCCAATCAGTAATCGACGGCTATGCCAAGCGACTAGGACGGTCCGGGAAAGGTCCGCGGTCTGATCGGCGCCGCGAGTTTTTTTTTTTTTTTTTTTTTTTTTTTTTTTTTTTTTTTTTTTTTTTTTTTTTTTTTTTTTTTTTTTTTTTTTTTTTTTTTTTTTTTTTTTTTTTTTTTTTTTTTTTTTTTTTTTTTTTTTTTTTTTTTTTTTTTTTTTTTTTTTTTTTTTTTTTTTTTTTTTTTTTTTTTTTTTTTTTTTTTTTTTTTTTTTTAAAAAAAAAAAAAAAAAAAAAAAAAAAAAAAAAAAAAAAAAAAAAAAAAATTGCCGCCGGCACACCGTCCACCCGGCACAATGGGGAGCCACAGGCCGCGGGGACTTCCGGCCGGCAGTTTCGCAAGGGAGTTCGGCGTGAGTGGACATCCAGGAACCCATCACATCCTCCACACCGCAATCGAAAGAGGAGACCAGCACACCACCATCGCCGCGGCATTCCACCTGGCGGACCCGCAAGAGCGGGGAACGGACTCGATGGGTCCGGCCTCCGGCCCATGGACCTTGTCTGCCGACGGATTCCAGCAGCGCGCCCACCGCACAACATCGGGGGCGATCTGGTGGCCACCGGCTTCGACGTGCATGTCCGCCTCCCCAACCCGAACTACCCGCGCGCGTGCCCGCCGGTCCTTCGGCACCACAGCAGCGACGACTCCACGACGACGCAGTCTTGGGGCTACGCTGGTTCCGGCCCTGCCGACTTGGCGCTCAACGTGCTTGCGGCGTACTGCCCCATCACTGCCGCCGGCAAGACCGTGAAACTCTGGGACGGCCACCTAGTCTTCGACCGGGCCGAGCGTTACCACCAAGCCTTCAAGCACGACGTCCTGGAGAGCCTGCCGGAGGAAGGCGGCGTCATCACCGAGGCCGAAATCAGATCCTGGCTACAGGAGCAGGATGCGCTCGCCATGGCCAGCATTGCATAGTGCCGTCCCTGCCATTGGCCGGACCACTTCGAGGACTCGATGAGAAGATTGCCGGGCTCGATAAAAGGCACAGACCAGGTCTCGCCCCACTGAGCATGCTTGGTGCTGCAACCAAGACGCCGGTGCGGGAGCAGAATACTAATCTTGCCTTTTTCGCCGCCGCTCTTTCGTGCAACCCGCCAACCGCCTACCGGCTCCAAGCTGGCCGCACTGACCCTTGGCACCATCGGCGTGGTTTATGGCGACATCGGCACCAGCCCCCTGTACGCGCTGAAAGAGGTCTTCACCCACGGCCATATCGAGGTCAACACGCAGAACATCCTCGGCGTGCTGTCGATGGTGTTCTGGACCATCACCATCATCGTTTCGCTGAAGTACGTGGTGCTGGTGCTGCGCGCCCACAACAACGGAGAGGGCGGCACGATGGCCCTGATGGCCCTGGCCAGCCGCGCCACGCGCGACAAGCCGAGAGTTCACATGGCCATCCTCCTGATGGGCATCCTGGGCGCGGCCTTGTTCTATGGCGACGGGGTGATCACGCCGGCGATCTCAGTGCTGTCGGCCATCGAGGGGCTGGAGGTCGCAACGCCGGCCTTCAAGCCCTACATCGTGCCGATCACGCTGACGATCCTGGCGGTGCTGTATGCCATCCAGAAGCACGGGACCGGGGCCATGGGCAAGATTTTCGGCCCCGTCACGGTGCTGTGGTTCGCGACGATTGCGTTCTGGGGAGCTGTGTGGATCTTGCGCGAGCCGGCGGTGCTATTGGCGCTGAACCCGCTGCACTCGCTGCGCTTCGCGCTCAACAACGGCTGGCTCACCTTGGTGGTGCTGGGCTCGGTGTTCCTCGCGGTCACCGGGGCAGAAGCGCTCTATGCCGACATGGGGCACTTCGGCAAGCGGCCGATACGCCTGGCCTGGTTCGCCCTGGTGTTTCCGGCCCTGGTGATGAATTACTTCGGGCAGGGAGCGCTGCTGCTGCGCGACCCCGCCGCCGTGAGCAATCCATTCTTCATGCTGGTGCCGGACTGGTTACTCTTTCCGATGGTGGCGCTGGCCACGGCCGCCACCGTCATCGCGTCGCAGGCGACCATCTCGGGCACCTTCTCGGTCACCAGGCAGGCGGTGCAGCTAGGCTACCTGCCACGCCTGACGATGATCCACACCTCGGCGCGCGAGATCGGGCAGATCTACATCCCGGCGGTGAACTGGCTGCAGTTCGCCGCCATCGTCTTCGCGGTGGCGGTGTTCGGCTCGTCCAGCGCGCTCGCCTCAGCCTACGGCATCGCAGTGACGGCCACAATGGTGATCACGACAGTCATGACTTTCTTCGTGCTCCGCTATGCGTGGAACTATCCCTGGGTGCTGTGCTTCGTCGCGACCGGCTTCTTCGTCTTGATCGAGCTGGTGTTCTTCTCGGCCAACATCATCAAGGTGTTCTCTGGCGGCTGGTTCACGCTGCTGATTGCGGCGGCCGTGTTCACGTTGATCTGGACCTGGAAGCAGGGCCGCGCAATCGTGTCGGATCGGGTGCTCACTGAGGCCATCGACCTGAAGGACTTCCTCCAATCGGTGTTCATCAGTGCGCCGATGCGCGCATCCGGCACCGCAGTGTTCATGACGGCCGAGCCGGGCATCACACCCAATGCGCTGATGCACAACCTCAAGCACAACAAGGTGCTGCACGACACCAATGTGTTCGTCACCGTGAACTATCACGAGATCCCCGTGGGTCGGCTTCGACAAGCGGGTGACGGCCGAGCCGCTGGGCAACGACTGCTGGCAGGTCACCGTCAATTTCGGCTTCAAGAATATTCCCGACGTGCCCTATGCGCTGCAGTTGCTCCGGCTCCGGGGCGTCCGCCTCGACCCTATGGAGACCAGCTACTTCCTGTCGCGCGACATCGTGGTTCCAACCGTCGGCGGCGGCATGGCCCCGTGGCGCGAGAAGCTGTACGCTTCCTTGCACCACAATGCCGCCGCCGCGGCCGATTTCCTGAGCCTGCCGACCAATCGCGTGGTGGAGCTGGGCTCCAGGCTCGAGATCTGATCGCTGAATGGCGCGGTCGGCGTCGGTCCGGGGCTGCTCGCCGCCGCTTCCATCTTTGGCCTAAAGGTCACGCTCCTTGCCGATGATTCACTTCGTGGTGCGCGCCGACGATCCGACCGGCGCTCGCAAGCCACCGCGTGCGAAAGCGGCGCAGCAGCTCCAAGTTATGCCGTGCCTCCCAGCTCGGCCAGCTCGCGCAGGCCGTCCTCGTAGGCGTTGGGCCTCTTGTCGTCCTTCTCGTCCAGACCGAAGGCTCTTGGTGGTCGGCGCGGGAGCTTTGGGCGGTTTCGGCGAGATCACGTCGATCAGCCTGATGAGGTGAGCCTCATGTCCGCAAGTGCCCTCAGGCTGTCCTCGTAGCGGTTGGCCTCATTGCCGGCCTGGCGTGACGATGCCGTAGGCCTCGCGCTCGAGCGCCACCAAGTTCTTCAACGCCTCGGTCAGGCCCTTCATGGACCCCACGCGGCTCGGCAGGCTGATCGCCTTGCTGATACGCATCGTTGAGCTTGTCGATGCCCTTCTCGTCGGGCGCCGCCATGTACTCGGCGAGCTTTCGGAACACTTCGGCGCCGCCTGTCGCGGCCTCCAGTTCGCCGAGCAGGTTGAGTGCGAGGGTCCGCGCACGGCCTATATCCGAGCGGTGTTCCCCGCGGATGCGGGCAATCTGCGCCGCGTTGGCCTCCACGACCTCGCGCTCGGTTGCCGCCTTCTTGTTGTTAACTTCGGCGGTAACGGCGCGCTTGTTAACCAGGGCATCGGCCTTGGCCTGGATCTTGGCCTGCAGGTCGCGTTCCCATCCTGCCTTCTTGGCCCGCTTCGCGACCGCGACATGGCTGATCCCGTTGGCCAGCGCGATCTCGCGCAGCGACAGCACGCCCGCGCGGAACTCGACCTCGATGCGCTCCCAGTCCGGGGCCGGCTTCTTGTTGCCCATGTGGAGCATCTCCATCAGCGCCTCCTCATCTTGCAAAGCACGTCCGCCTTCGGCTGCGCACCTCGGTCCGATACCGAGTCAGCGTCGGCGCCGGCCACGTATCGCGATTTGGGCTTCAGCTCGGCTTTCAGCGTGTCCTCGCCTCCAGCGTCCTGGCCCAGTGCCCTGCGCTCAAGCATCTGCAGCTTGCTCAGTGCCGCCTCGAGCTTGCGCAATGACGCGGGTTGGCGCGCCGGCGCGACCACTTGTTTCGGATTGCCCGTCGTGCCCCGCAGCTCACCGAGAAGACCCATCGCGACCGCGCGCGCCTTGGCGATGTCCGAGAGGTGGCGCTGGATCACTTGCTGCTTCAGCTCGGCTGTGGCGGGCACCTGCTGCTCGGCGGTCGTGGTGGCCTTCTGCGCCGTGGTCTCGGCATCCTGCTCGGCCACGCTCTGCTTGACTGTCCTGGCCTCAGGCTTCACCGCGCCACTGACCAGGAGCGCCACGGCTGCCTGCGGACCACTGTCGCATGATGTCAAGCCGCAGCCGTGGCCCTGTGGCCCTGCCTTTGTGTCGATCAATGTCGTCAACGAACCCACGTAACTACTCCTTCGTTTGGTGGCGCGCCAGCCGAACTGCCGGACCTCGCGCCTGTGTCGCATCTCTTCATCCGTCACCGAAACGGCCCCCCTACCCCCACAGGGGTTCGGGGGTGCCTTCGGTGACTTGCGTCACCCCCTTGCGGGAAGTCACATGTGAGCCCATGGCCTGGCCCACCCCTCGGCGTGTGACTGCGGCCAGCCGCGCGGATTTGTGGGAACTGCCCCCTGGCCTTGCGGCCACCGCGTACCGTTTGTTGTCGGGGCGACAGGTGCCCCCGGTGTTTCTTGCCCTGCCAGCCCATCCAGGCTCATGCTTGTTCCGCGAGGCGCACGGTGGATCGGCTCATGACGGCTGTCCCACGTAGTTCGCTCCCTTGGGCACGCCCAGGCGCACCCGCGCCGGCAAGAGCCACTCCTTGAGTGCATTGGCCAAGTCGGTGTCGCAATACCGTCGGCATAGATCGCTCCGCAGCCGAGCGCCTCGGCCGCCTGGTGGCCCTTCTCGACTCCGGTGGTGATCGCCCTCTGGTCGTTGTCGGCGCGCACCACTGAGCGCCCCGCACCTTCGCGGTCTGCGCGACGCGGACGAGGCCAGCGTAGAAGCACACGACCATGCGCGCCTGCAGCACGTTCTGATGGACCGCGAGCGCGGTGGCATTGCCAGGCCATGTCCCACCGGCCGAGTGCAGCGAGTGCTGCGCACGTCATGGCGCGGACTCTCCGCAGCAGGCCGGCGAGCTGCTGCGCGAGCGCGAAAAGCCCGGCGCGACGGTGGAAGTCGTTGGCGTCCTCGCCGACGCGGTCGCTCATCCAGAACGGCCAGCCGATCTCGCGCGCGATGCGCTCGCCCGTGCCGCTGGCGTCGTGGTCGGCAAGCACCACGCCGCGCGGCAGCCCGGCCGCGACCTTCGCCATGTTGCTGGCCGAGAAGCACACATGCAGCGTGTAGCGGCGCTTGAGGTTGCGCAGCGCGTGCCGGGCCGACAGCGCGGTGGCGTAACCCTCGCACAGGATGTGCGGGCCGCCGTTGGCGAACACGAACTCGGCGTTGCCCGTGCGCTGGCCCGAAAGGAACTTCTTGCCGCCAGCCTCGTCGATGAGCTGGCAGCCGACCAGCCGCGCGCCGATGCGCATCGGGATCACGAGCAGCTTGGTGCTCGCCTCCCAGACGTTGCCGACCTCGTCGGCGAAGCCCTTGGCCGCCAGGTAGGCGTGCGTCTGGGTCTTGCACTGGCCGAGGATCCACTGCGCCTTCTCGGCGGCACGCGCGTGGCCCTGCGCAGCTTCCTGCGCGGCCCGGCGCACGAGCCGCGGATCGATCGTGGACGCCGGCCCATCGGCCTGCCAGACGCTGGGCGCGATCATCGTGGCCCAGTTCTGCACGAAGCCGTGGTCGCCCATGAACTTCACCGCGCCGTTGCGCCTGCTGCCCTTGTCGGTGGTCCTGAAGCGCCGCCACACGCCCAGAGGCGGCAGGCGGTCGATGACGACGCCGTGGGCACGGCAGAACTCGAGGAACGTCATCGGCCCCCCTTCGCCCAGCGGATCTGTTCCGACGTGACCCACTTCTTGACGTCGTTCGACGGCGGGATCGGTGATCGATGGCAGGCCGTTCGGCCATGTGCCGAACTTCGCCTTGAACTTCTGCGCCGCCCAGCCGGGCTTGTAGCCGCGCTCCTGGCCGATGTGCAGGAGCTGGCCGTACCACTCGCGGTGCTGCTCCCTGACCGCGCCGGCGGTGCCGAGCTCCTGCATTTCGCCGGGCACCGCGATCACCACGTTGCGGCGCTCGCGCACATGGCCGCACGACGGGCATGCGTCGGCGCCGCGCGGCCACACGCATGCGCAGCGCGGGCACTTGGCGGCCTCCTTCTGCTCCTCGGTCGGTTCCTTCTTGGTCTTCTCGCGCCCGTCGTCGAGCTCCTGCACGCCATTGGCGTAGATGTCCTCCCAGTCATCCTGGAAGCGCAGGTAGTTGCCGGAGTGATCGAGCCACAGCGCGAACTCCTTGCCTGGGAACGACCGCATCACGCGCCCCATCTGCTGGATGTGCGAGCTCAGCGACTTGGAGAACGGGCGCGCCGACACGCCGATCATCACGTCGGGCACGTCGAAGCCCTTGGTGAGGATGTCGGTCGCGATCAGGCCGTGGATCGAGCTCTGCGGCTTCGCGAACTCGGCGATCGCATCCTGCTTGAAGGCGTCGTCGTCGCGGTACGACAGGCTGACGAAGTTGTAGCCGGCATCGGCGAATTTCCGCGCCAGGTCAGCGCCGTGGGCGACGCCGGCGCAGAACACCACCGTCTTGCGCGGGCCGCCGAAGATCTCGGTGGTCTTGCGCACCCACTCGGTGACGATGTCGCCGGTGATCTTCATGCCGCGCTCGGTGACCTCATCCTGCGACCACTCGCCGGCCACCTTCTTGGCGCCGGTCATGTCGATCTCCTTGGCGACGTACACGCGCAGCGGCGCCAGCCGGCCCATTGCCACGAGCTCGGCCGTCGTCACGCTGGACACGACGTTGCTGTAGATCTTGCCGAGCCCCTTCGTGAACGGGGTCGCGGTCAGCCCGATGACCTTGACCGCCGGGTTGCTCTTGATGAACTCGATGGTCTGCCGGCGCGTCTGGTGCGCCTCGTCGACGATCAGCAGCTTCAGGCCCGGGAACGAGCCGCGCCGCTCGAGCGTCTGCGCGCTGCAGACCTGGATGCGCTCGTGCGGGCGGTAGCGCCAGTGGCCCGCCTGCAGCACGCCGTGGTCGATGCCATAGCCCTGCAGGCGCTGGCTGGTCTGGTCGCACAACACGATGCGGTCGAGCACCATCGCCGCGCGGTTGCCGCGCTCGGCGGCGGCCTGCAGCAGCGCGATCGCCATCTCGGTCTTGCCCGCGCCGGTGGGCGCCACCAGCATCTGCGAGCGGTGGCCATCGATGAAACCCTGGCGCAGCAGCGACAGGATGCCCTCCTGATAGTCGAACAGTTCGAGCTCTTTCATGCGGGTGCCCCCGCCTTCTTCAGCTCGCGCTGCTGCATCGCCAGCTGCTTCTTCAGCTTGGCGTTCTCCGCCTGGAAGTTGTCGCGGCTCACGCGCATCGCGTCGCGCTCGGCAGTGAGTGTCCTGACCTTTGCGCGCAGGTCGTCGATCAGCTCGGCCGCGTCTAGTTTCCCTTCCTCGCTGGCGTCCATCTGCTCGACGGCCAGCTTGGCGCGCAGCTCTTCGTTTTCGGCGGACAGCGCCACGATGGTGTCGCGCGCCTCTGCCAGCCGGTCGTCGTCAGCCGTGGGCTCCGACGTTGGGGCGGGCGGCTCTACCTTGGCCTCCGGTTTCTCCGGCTTGTGCTCGATCTGCTTCACTGCGGCCGGCAGGCTGACCTCGCCGTGCACGACCTTCTTCGCCAAGTCCGGCGCGACCTTCACCACTTTGTCGGCCATCTTCTGCGTGCGCGGCTGGCGCCGGACTGCGCGGCGCGATCGGCAGCGGTGACAAGGGTGCAACGTTGCACTCTTTCGCTGGACGGTGCTGCCGCGGCTGCGCCTTGTCCCAGTCTTGCGCGCTGGCGACGATCACCGCTTGCTGGCCCGGGGTCATGTGGCGGCGATGCAGGTTGGCCGACAGCACGAACGACAGGACGCTGCCGCCGGCGAACTCGGCGAAGATCGGTTCGACGCCGGCCTCAGTGCAGGCGCGGTAGCGGTTGCCGCCGTCGAGGATCAGCCCGTCGTGCAGCATGATGGGCTGGCGCAGCCCGTTGGCCTTGATGTCGTCGCGAAGCGCGTCGAATTCGGCGCCCGACAGGGGCGGGAACAGCGCGCAGAGAGGGTGGAGTTCGTAGGTCAAACCACGACCTCCTCGGCGATGGCCGAGTTGGCCGTGGCCGTGGCACATGGCCTGCGCCTTCGCTTTCTCGGTGGCGCTCTGATCCCCGGCGTCCGTGTGCCTCTGGGCCGCCTTCGTGCCGATCTTCAGCATGCAGGCGTCGAACCGCTCGGGATGGGCAAACCAGCGGCCGTTGATCATCAACAGGTGCGCCGCCGCGGACGAGGTCGTCACGATGCTGGCGGATCTGCCAGTCCAACGACGACCTTGAGGGAAAGAGATGCTGGCGCTGTTCCTGGTATTGGGGAACGGGCACTAGCGCGGAAATGTTGAACATGGCACAAACCTTTGAAAGTTCACTTGACTTGACAGGCCCCTGGCAGGGCTCCAGTCCGTGGACTTTCGAGGTTTGCGGTGGCGGGCGCGAGCAGCGTGCGCGCAGAACCTATGCTCTGCGCGCAGAGGCTACTTTTTTTCTTTGGGTTGTTCCACTTGCGCGCCCACTCAAGGATGGTGCTCGTACTCCACGCCACCGTCCTCGGGGCGGGGCAGGACCTGGGCCTCCCACGCCGCGCCTGCCGCCTTGGTCATGTTCTTGTAGCGGTGCGCGTTTTGGTCCAACCAGTTCCAGAGCGCGGCTCTTCGGGCTCGATGGGCGGCGTGGCTGGCCTCGTTGGCGCGCGTGGCGCCGCGCCTCGGCGCCTCCACGGCTTCAACCTTGGCGTCCTCCTCGCGGGTTCTCTGCAAAAGAATCTCAACTATGTCGAGCAGCGTGGCGGCGTCGTGGACCCAGCTAAAGGCTTCGAAGTCCAGACCAATCTCAAAGATTCCTCCATCAACAGGACCATTTGCTCGGCCTCCTTCGCCGCCCCGCCTATCGATGCGTGGGCAAGGGCGGACCAGCACCCGCTCGGTATCCGCCGTAGCCTCGCGAAAGAAGCCGCGCCTGGGCCATCGGCGGCGACTCGTCCATTGCAGGATGCTTCTGACACGCGTCTTGACGTCGTCAATCTCGTCTCGGGCACGCTCGCGCAGCCAACGCATTACCAGCGCCGGGTAGTGCGGCACGTCGAAGGTAAAGAGGGTCTCGGGGAAACTCATCATGGATGGATTCGAGCTTCGCGCTCCAGGGAGCGCCGAGGGCATATTTTGTGAGGCTGGGCCGGCGTCGGTGCGGATGACACTCGGGCCGGCCGCGCTTTGGATCATCGGATGTCGCCCAGCACGCGGTTGACCATCGCGGCCTTGTGCGTGACGGCCAGGTGGGAGTACCGCTTGGTCACCTGCAACTGCCGGTGCCCGAGCAGGTCGGCGATCTCCAGCAGCGTGGCGCCGCTCTGCGCCAGGATCGACGCGCAGGTGTGGCGCAGCGTCGTGGAAAGTCGCGTTCTTGACCTTGGCGGCCTTCAGGGCCTCGTGCCAGCGGATCTCGAAAGCGAAGGGCTGGTCCGGCCGGCGCGGTGACGGAAACACCAAGGCCGCGGGCTTGCCCTCGAAGCGGCGCAGTTCGGCAACCACGGCGGGCACCAGGGGCAGCACCTTGGGGTCGCCGTTTTTCGAGCGCCCGACGTGCGCCGTCGCGCGATCGAGGTCGATGTCGCCCCAGCGCAGGCCGAGCAACTCGCCCTTGCGGGCGCCGGTGGTGATCGCCGCCAGCACCAGCAGGTACAGCCGTGGCCACGACGACGCCTTGCAGGCGGCCAGGACCCGGTCGAGCTCGTCGTCCGACAGGAAGCGCGTCTTCTCGTTGTGCTCGGGCTGGCGCTCGATGCTGCGGCAGGGGTGCACCCAGCCCTTGGGCGCGATGCGGCGCTTGATCGCCCAGGTGAACACGGCAGCCAGGCTCGCGGCGTAGCGGTTGATGGTGGCCGGGGCGATCGGCTTGCGCTTGGCCTTGTAGATCGGCTGGCCGTCGGCGTCGCTGCCGGCGAAGTAGCGCGGCGGCTGCGTGGCGAGGGTCTCGAGCGCGGCGTGGACGTGATCGTCGCTGACCTCGGCCAGCGTGAGTGCGCCGAGCCTGGACTTCCACCAGGTCAGGCGCTGCAGCGCGGGTGGTGTCGCGGCCGGCGTAGTGGTTCATGTAGAGGTCGATCAGGTCGGCGATCGTGATGTCGCCCTTGCGCAGCGGGATGGTCAGCTCAGACATGGAGTGCCTCCACATCAAGCATGACGTCCAGCCGCACAAGAGGGCAGTGCGCACGCTCGCGCGCTCCATCGGGCAGGATCACAAGCTCGACGAAAGCGCGGCGACGCACCGCGATGGCGGTGGTGCTGCTGACGGTGGTGCCGGGTTTCGCGACGCTGCCAGGCGCGGCGGAGGAACCGGCGGACTCGGGGTGGTGGCTCATTTCAAGCTCCGGTGAGTTTTGATCCCGCCGTGACCGGCGGACTACACGCGGAGCCCTGAAAGGCCCGTCAAATCAAGCTGTTTGGCTCCCCGACCTGGGCTCGAACCAGGGACCTACGGATTAACAGTCCGGCGCTCTACCAACTGAGCTATCGGGGAACGGAGCCTTGCATTATATGCGAGCAATTTCCAGCTTCACAAGTCCATCTGCAAAGCGACTCGCCAGGTCCTCGGTGCAAGCGGGAAAAGATAGATGTGATTGAACTGCGTGGGTGACTCCTTCCACGCTCGCTTGTCGAAGACGTTGTCGATGCCGGCACGCCATGTGAGCGCCGCCCTCGATGCCACCACCTGTCGATAGCTCAGGCCCGCGTCCACGCGCGTCCATGAAGGGATGCGCAGCGTGTTGTCGGGAACGACCATGCGGTCTCCCTCATGGATCACATCGGCCTGCATGGCGAATCCCGGTGCCGCGGCAATGCGGAACTCGTTGAGCCACTTGAGCGCCCAGTCAGGCACGTTGACGGGGCGCTTGCCGTTGATGCTCGGATCGGCCCGGCCTTCTTGCCGCGCGTGCAGCCACATCGCGCTCACGCGCGTGGTCCATGGCGAAAACTCGGCCTGCAGGCCGGCCTCGATGCCTCGATGCTTCGCACTGCCGTCACGCTGGCGGGTGCAGCTCGCTGCCGTGAAGTCGCATGCGCCGACGTCGGCGAACAAGGGTCGGTCGATGTCAAAGTAGGCGAGGTCCCATGCGTATCTCGTACTCACACCCTTGATGCCAAGCTCGAACTGGCGGCTCTTGAGCAGTGGCGAGGACTGCCCACGGTTCGTGTACATCTCGAGGTTGGGCGCCACATCGGACTCGGCGCCTTGCCCCCAGCTCGCATAAGCCATGAGGTCGGGCCGCAAGCGATAGGTCGCAGCGAGCCAAGGCGTCGTGACTGACTTCGAGAAGTCGGTCTCTGCCAAGCCATCGGTCTGGATGCTGCTTCGGCTCAGGTGCGTGTTGCGAAGGCCGAGCCAGGTCTCGAAGTCGATCGCTCCAGCGCACGAGATCCTGCACATACAGCTCGGTGGAACGCTCGTCGCGGTTGACGTTGGGCACGAACACGTCACCCGTGGGCTGCTCGACCGGTCGCCCGTCCACGAAGCCCTCGACCGGGCCGTTGTTGAGAAAGGATTCGAAGCGGTTGCGCACCTTGCTGTAGAGCAAGCCCGTCGTCAGGGTGTGCGCCAGCGTGCCGGTCTGCAGGTTGCCACGAACGAAGGTGTTCAAGGCCTGCGTGTTGCGCCGTTCGTTCTCGCTGCGAAAGTCATACAGGTCGTAGGTGCCGTCCGAGCAATAGCGATCGAAGTTGCCTTCCTTGCCGCACCCGAAGGGGAAGGCGAGGCGGTCATCCGTGTCCAGGTCTTGCGATCCGTAGTGGGCGACCCAGCGCCATTGCGCGCTCAATGCCGTCTGCAGCGCGCAAGGATCCGGTCAGCCCTTCGAACTGGTTGGGCGACGACCACGGCTGGTTGTTGAGGTTGATCCGCGGATCGACCGGGGCGGGCACGACGTTGCCGAGCACGCTGAAGCCCGGCACGCTGCGGCTGCACTTGCCGGCTCGACTCGATCTCGGCTTCGATCACGGTGTCGCGGGTGAGTTGCCAGTCGCCGGCGGCAGCCACCAGGTAGCGATGGCCGCGCAGGCCCTGCGTGCTCGGATCAAGGTGTTCGTAGGCCGCATTGATGCGGTACCCGAAGCGGCCTTCATCGCCCGCCCGCGCCGCCGAGATCCATCGGCGACCAATCGGCTCGAATCCTCGCGCAGGCCGAGCTGCACGCTTCGCACCGGTTCGCTCGTGGGCCGTTTGACCACGTAGTTCACCAGGCCGCCGGGTGCGCTGGTCCCGGCCTGGATGCCGCTGGTGCCGCGCAGCACCTCGATGCCCGCCTTGTTGTCGAGCGGTATGCGGGTCTCCGCATTGATCGGCAGGCCGTCGCGGCGATAGTTGAAGCGGTTGTCGAGCGTGAAGCCGCGCACCGAGAGGAAGTCCCAGTAACCTTCGCTGTTGTACGAGTCGCTGATGCTGGCATCGAACTTCACGATGTCAGCCAGGCGCTGGACACCCTGCGCCTGCATCTGCTCCTCGTCGATGACGGTGGCCTGCAACGGCGAGCGCGCCAGCGGCACATTGCCGAAGCCGCTCAGCTCCGTTGGGCTCGGCAGCGTGCGTGCCTTGATGACGACGGTGGGAAGCGCGCCTTCAGCGGGCGCGTCGGTTTGCGCTTGTGCGCATAGTGCGAGCACGGCCAGTGCAACAGGCGCGTGTCGAATGGTGGTGGATGCCATCGGCGGTCCTTCGGTAGCGATGGCAGGTCGGCGAGAGAAGGGGAGCGAGCCAGCCAGCCAGCATTTGGAAGGACCCGTGCACCGTTCGAACGCTTTCCCTGCGCGAGGATTACCTCAATCAGGTTCAAAGGGACTGTCTCAGTCGAACGGCGGGCATGCCGTCCAACACCCCTAGCGAAAGCGCTGCAATCCGGTCACACGTGCGCCAGGCAGCGGGGCGAGCATTATCGCGCGCTTCGGCGATCGGGTCGCGAGACGGTGTCAGTCGAAGACCGGCGTCTCGACGCCGAGCACCTTGTGCAGCTTGGGACTGGTGGTGGTGTACTGCAGGTGGATGGGCTTGTCAGGGAAGATGTAGGGCGCCGCGGCGAAGGCCGCCAGCGCGGCCTCGTGGAAGCCCGAGAGGATCAGCTTCTTCTTGCCGGGGTAGGTGTTGACGTCGCCCACCGCGAAGATGCCCGGCACGTTGGTCTCGAACTTCGCGGTGTCCACGACGATCTGCTTGCGCTCGATGTCGAGCCCCCACTCGGCGATGGGGCCGAGCTTGGGGCTGAGGCCGAAGAACACCAGCAGCGCATCGGTCGGCACCAGCCGGGTCACGGCGTCGCCGCCGGTGACCTTCAAGCCGGTGAGCACGCCATCAGAGGCCTCGAAGCCGGTGACCTGGCCGGTGAGGAACTGCATCTCCATCGCATCGCACAGCTCCTTCATCTTCGCGACGCTGGCAGGCGCCGCGCGAAAGCCGTCGCGACGATGCAGGAGGATCACGCTCGCAGCCTTGTTCGGGCCCCTCCTGGACGAAGTTGAGCGTCCAGTCGAGCGCCGAATCGCCGCCGCCGACGATGACCAGGTTCTTGCCGGCGAAATCGGCCGGGTTCCTGACGCGATAGAAGACCTGCCGGTCGTTGAACGCGTCGAGCCCTTCGACCTTGAGCATGCGCGGCTGGAACGCGCCCACGCCGCCAGCGATGAAGACGGTCCTGGTCAGAAAGCGGGTGCCCTTGCTCGTCTCGACGAAGAAGCGGCCGTCGGCCTGCTTCTGCACCGCGCTGACTTCCTGGCCCAGGTGGAAGGTGGCGCCGAAGGGTTCGATCTGCTTGAGCAGGTTGTCGGTCAGCTCCCGCCCTGTGCACACCGGCACGGCCGGGATGTCGTAGATCGGCTTGTCAGGGTAGAGCTCGATGCACTGGCCGCCCGGGTAGGCGAGCGAGTCGACGATGTGCGACTTGATCTCGAGCAGGCCCAGCTCGAACACCTGGAACAAGCCCACCGGACCGGCACCGACGATGACGGCATCGGTCTCGATGACGCCATCGGCCGCACTGGCCTTCGGGTCCGCGGCACGGTGCGGCTTCGGTAGCTTGCGGGTCCATGGTGTGGCTGCGGTCTGGCATGGGCCTTCAGCGTTGAAGCTGGTCGAGCTTGTCCTTCTTGTCCTTCCATTCGTCGGCATCGGGGAGCGCGGGCTTGCGCTTGGTGATGCTCGGCCACGTCTTGGACAGCTCGGCATTGATCGGAATGAACTTGCGCTGGTCGTCGGGAACGTCTTCTTCCGGAAGGATGGCGTTGACCGGGCACTCGGGGATGCACACCGCGCAATCGATGCACTCATCGGGATCGATGACCAGGAAGTTCGGCCCTTCACGGAAGCAATCGACTGGGCACACATCCACACAGTCGGTGTACTTGCAGCGAATGCAGCTTTCGGTCACTACGTGGGTCATGGGGAATCTTGGAAAAGTTGTCTGAATGGAAGCCCCGAAGCGTGCCACAGGTTCGAGCGGACCGGTGCGGCCCGCGAGGCCAAGCCGGGAATTTTAAGGTCCGGGGGATTCCGCGGGGATGGCCCCGAGTGGCAAGTCCCCGCTGGCCGTGGATGAGGCATCGGCAGGTTTCGTGCCCACGCACGAGGCTCCGGCGCCGACGGTCACCACAGTGGGTCGGCCGGCGTGCAGCATGCTGGCCTGCGCGAGCGTGGCAATGGTGTGATCGCTTTGCAGCATGTCGTCCCAGCCGGCGCGCGACACCACGCTGACCGGCGTGTCGGCCGGCCAGCCAGCCTCGCGGAGGCGACGCGAAAGCGCGCCGAGCTGCTTGCCGGCCATGTAGAACACTTCGGTATCGGCGGTGCGGCTGGCGCGCAGCTGCGCCGGTCCGGGTCATCGCGGTGGTGAGGCTCACGCTGCGACCCGAGCCGCGGCGCGTGAGGGGCCGAAGCGTATCTGCCGCGGCAGCCAGGGCAGCCGTGATGCCCGGCACGACCTCGCAATCGATGCCTGCTGCGGCGGCCGCCTGCAGTTCTTCCTCGAGCCGGCCGAAGACGCTCGGATCGCCGCCCTTCAGGCGCACGACCAGGGGCACTTCGGCGGCGAACTTGACCAGCATGGCATTGATCGTGGCCTGCCCGGCGCTGTCGCAGAACCCACGCTTGCCGACATCGACCCAGCGCGCCCGGGGCGCGAGTTCCGCAAGGCCCGGGTCGGTGAGGGCGTCGTACAACACGACGTCGGCCTGGGCGAGCAGGCTCGCACCGCGCAGCGTGATCAGGTCCCACGCGCCCGGGCCTGCACCGATGAATGCGATCCTGCCCATGCCGTACTCCTCGCGCGCTACGCCGTCGCCTTGACCAGCAGCGCCCCGCTGGTGCGGTTGCTGGTCGGGTCGACGACGATGAGTGCACCGGCGACACGGTTGTCGGCATAGGCCTCGACCGGAATCGGGTGCTGGGTCTCGACGATCACATGGCCGATGTCGTTGACGGCAAGTTCATGTGCGTCGGTGGCTTCGAGGGTGTGGATGTCCAGCCGGCTCTCGATGCTGGCAATGCGAGCCTGCACCCAGCGGTTGCCGTGGCGCACCCAGTACTTGCGACCCACGACCGCCGGCTCGGTGTCGAGCCAGGCCAGCGTGGCAGAGAAGCGATTTGTGGAGGTCACGGTGCCGGGGGTGGCGATCCAGTCGCCGCGAGAGACGTCGACCTGGCGGTCCAGCACCACCCCGGCCGATTCGCCCGCCACGCATTCCTCGACCACGTTGCCGGCACGACGCACCTCAGCCACCACGGCGGTCTGGCCGCCCGGCAGCAGTTCGATGGTGTCGCCGGCCTTGACGCGTCCATGCGCGATGCGGCCCCACAGGGTGCGTGGCTGGTTGCCCGTGCCTTGACCCTCGCGCGCCACGTATTGCACAGGGATCAGCAGATTGCCTTGCGTGCGCTCCTGCACGGTGGGCAGGCTTTCGAGCAGTTGCAGCAACGAAGGGCCGTCGTACCAGTCGGCGTCGAGCGGCGAGGTGACGTTGTCGCCGCGCAGGGCCGAGACCGGGATGATGCCGGCGACCTCGATGCCGGCCTGGTTTGCAAAGGCCTGGAGCGCCCGGCTCACGGCGAGGAAGGCATGAGCCGGATCCTCGACCGCGTCGAGCTTGTTGACTGCGAACACGATGCTCGGCACGCGCAGCAATTGGGCGAGCAGGGCATGGCGGCGAGTCTGCGGCAGCAGCGGGCACGGGCTGCGCATGGACGTCGAGCTTGGTGATGTCGACCAGCACCACAGCAGCGTCGCTGCCTGCGGCGGCCGTGACCATGTTGCGGGTGTACTGCTCGTGGCCCGGCGCATCGGCGATGATGAACTTGCGCTGCTTGGTCGCGAAATAGCGATAGGCGACATCGATCGTGATGCCCTGCTCGCGCTCGGCTTCGA
Source organism: uncultured beta proteobacterium (assembly GCA_963818175.1). Classification (GTDB taxonomy): domain Bacteria; phylum Pseudomonadota; class Gammaproteobacteria; order Burkholderiales; family Burkholderiaceae_C; genus Caldimonas. The sequence goes on from CAWFRK010000020.1 coordinate 18,004, forward strand.
GGCCGTCGGTGAGCAGCGACAGGTCGATCGGCTGGCCGGCAGCCCTCTTCTGGAGCGTGTCGATCTGGTCGGCCAGGATGGCGCGGCTGTCGAACAGCAGGCGGCCGATCAGCGTGCTCTTGCCGTCGTCGACGCTGCCCGCGGTGAGGAAGCGGAGCGCGCGGTGATCGGTCACGGCCGGGATGTCCTGGTGGATGTGCACTTCGGAACTCATCAGAAATAGCCTTCCTTCTTGCGACGCTCCATCGAGGCGTCGGAGGTGCGGTCGTCCATGCGGGTGGCGCCACGTTCGCTGATCGTGACGTGCAGGGTTTCGGCGACGATCTCGGCCGCGTTGGCGGCGGGGCTGGACACCGGGCAGGTGCAGGTCATGTCGCCCACCGTGCGAAAACGAACCTGGGCGGTCTCGACTGGCTTCGCCGGCCTCGACAGGCGTGACCTCGGTCACCGGCACGAGCAGGCCCTTGCGGCGCACCACCTCGCGGTCATGTGCGTAGTAGAGGTTGGGCAGCGGGATGTTCTCGCGCGCGATGTAGAGCCACACGTCGAGCTCGGTCCAGTTGCTGATCGGGAAGGCGCGCATGTGCTCGCCGGGGCGAATGCGCGTGTTGAACAGGGTCCAGAGCTCCGGGCGCTGCTCCTTGGGTTGCCACTGGCCGAAGCTGTCGCGGTGGCTGAACATGCGTTCCTTCGCGCGCGCCTTTTCCTCGTCGCGACGAGCGCCGCCGATCATCAGGTCGAAGCGATGCTCCTCGATGGTCTCGAGCAGCGTCACGGTCTGGTGGCCGTTGCGCGATTCCAGCGGGTGCGAGAGGCGAATGGTGCCGCGCTTGATGGAATCCTCGAGATGGCCGACGACCAGGCGCTCGCCCATCTCGGCGATGCGGCGGTCGCGGAATTCGATCACCTCGGGGAAGTTGTGGCCGGTGTCGACGTGAACCAGCGGAAAGGGAAGGCGACCCGTGTAGACACCGTTGCCGGCATGGGTCTTGAAGGCCTTCTCGGCCAGGCGCAGGACGACGCAGGAATCCTTGCCGCCGGAAAACAGCAGGGCAGGGCGCTCGAAGGCGGCCACGGCTTCGCGCAGCGATGAAGATGGCCTCCTCTTCGAGCCAGTCCAGATGGCGATGGTCGAGTTCCGGCAGCAGTTTGTCGACGCTCACGACGGCGTTCATGTTCGATCTCCGATCATCGATACGGTGGCGTCCTGCTTCACGTGCAGGCCGCATTCCTTGGCTTTTTCGTCTTCCCACCACCAGCGGCCGGCGCGGAAGTCTTCGCCGACGGCGATGGCGCGCGTGCAAGGCGCGCAGCCGATGCTGGGATAGAACTGGTCATGCAGCGGGTTGTAGGGCACCTCGTGGGTGGCGATGTAGTGCCACACGTCGTTCCAGGTCCAGTCGGCGAGCGGGTTGAGCTTGATGCGGCCCGCGTCGTCGGTCTCGCTGAAGGGCACCAGGCCGCGCTGGTTCGATTGCTCGCGGCGCAGGCCGGTCACCCACGCGCTGCGGCTTGGCGAGCATGCGCGAAAGCGGCTCGAGCTTGCGGATGGCGCAGCAATGCTTGCGCAGCTCGATGCTCTGGTACATGGCCTTCTCGCCGTGGTCGCGCACGAAATGCACGACGGTCTTGTTGACGGGCCGATAGATCTCGACCTTCAGGCCGTAGTGCTGCTCGAGCGCGGCCGATGAGCGCTACGGTTTCGTCGTGCAGCTTGCCCGTCTCGAGCGTGCCGATGGCGATGCCCAGGTGGTGGCGCGCGATCAGGTCGGTGACCACCATGTCTTCGGCGCCCAGGCTCGTGGCTTGCACGATGCGGCCGGCATGCTCGACCGCAGCTGTCTGCAGGACGGCCTGCGCATGCGGCCGACCTTGCGACTCGAAGTCCGGACTCTTGCGCGCGTAGAGGTCGATCGCGCTCATGCGCGAAGTGGCCTCGTCCCGAGGGACGGGCGAAGAGCGGGTGGTTGTCGTGCACGTCGCCCTGGTAGTAGGCCTCGAAGCCCTTGAGCTGGCGCTCGGCGATCGCCTCGTCCTGCCCCGAGCGCATCAAGGCAGTGTCGAATCCCGTGCGGTCGAGCAGGGGGATCATGTCCACCACCACTTCGCCGGTCGCGCGCACTTCGCCTGCAAAGCGATAGCGGTTGCGCAGGATGCGCGCCTGGCTGTAGGCGCGGCCATCGGTCCACTTGGGGAAGTGCAGCGCGATCAGCGCCAGGCGCGGCAGGTCGGCCTCGATCGTCTCGACGTCGGCATCGTTGGGCAGGATGACGCCCGCCTTCACTTCGGCAGGCCACTGCTCGCGCACGGCCTGCCATTGGGCCAGCGTCAGCAGGCGATTGGGGCCCGGTTCAGGTGCTGACTCGTCTGCCGGGCTGCTCACCCAGGAATCGGTGTCGGAATGGATGTACTTCATGGGGTACTGCTCAGGCGGCCAGGGCCTTGGAGGCTTCTCCGGTGGTGCGACGCACCGCATTGGCCGCGCTCTTGAAGGAATCGAGGCCGAGGCGCTTGACGGTGTCGACGAAAAGCTCGCGGCCGATGCGTTGCTCGCGGTAGACGTCTACCACGGCTTCGATCACGTCTGGCACCTCGTCCGCGGCGAAGGAGGGTCCGATCACCTTGCCGGGCGTTGCCGGGCCGCTCGCCACCGTGCCGTCGGAGCCGCCCAGCGTGATCTGGTACCACTCCGCGCCGTCCTTGTCGACGCCGAGGATGCCGATGTGGCCGCTGTGGTGGTGGCCGCAGGAATTCATGCAGCCGCTCATGTGCACATCGATGTCGCCGATGTCGTAGAGCTCGTCGAGGTCCTGGAAGCGCTCGGCGATGGCTGCGGCGATCGGGATCGAGCGGGCGTTCGCCAAGCCGCAGAAGTCGCCGCCTGGGCAGGCGATCATGTCGGTCAGCAGGCCGATGTTGGGAGTGGCGAAGCTGGAGGCCTTGGCGGCCTGCCACAGCGCATAGAGGTCCGCCTCGCGCACCCAGGGCAGCAGCAGGTTCTGGTCGTGCGTGACGCGCAGCTCGCCGCTGCTGAAGCGATCGGCGATGTCGGCGGCCTGCTCCATCTGGCCATCGGTCACGTCGCCCGGAGCCTGGCCGAGGCGCTTGAGCGAAAGCGTCACCGCGCGATAGCCCGGCAGGCGATGCGCGTGGACATTGCGCTCCAGCCAGCGCTGATAGGCGAGCGGCGCGTCGGACGCAGGCACCCCCAGCGAATCGTTGGCGGCTTCGAAGCTCACGCCGGCCGGCAGGTCGAAGTGCTGGGCAACGCGGTCGAGCTCTTCCTGCGGAATCAGGTGGGCGGCCCCGTCGACGTCGCGTTCGAGGATGTTGGCGAACTCGGCTTCTACGGCGTCGATGAACTTCTGCCCCTCGGCCTTGACGAGGATCTTGATGCGCGCCTTGTACATGTTGTCGCGCCGGCCGTAGCGGTTGTAGACCCGCACGACGGCCTCGAGGTAGAGCAGGATCTGGTTCCAGGGCAGGAACTTGCGCACCACGGTGCCGATGACCGGCGTGCGACCCATGCCGCCGCCGACGAGCACCTTGAAACCCACGTCGCCCGCATCGTTGCGCAGCAGTTGCAGGCCGACGTCGTGCCAGCCGATCGCGGCGCGGTCTTCGGCAGCGCCTGTCACCGCGATCTTGAACTTGCGCGGCAGGAAGGCGAATTCCGGGTGCAGGCTCGACCACTGGCGCATGACTTCGCAGTAGGGGCGCGGATCGATGATCTCGTCGGGCGCGATGCCGGCCAATGCGTCGCTCGTGATGTTGCGGATGCAGTTGCCCGAGGTCTGGATGCCGTGCATGTCGACTTCCGCCAGCTCCTCCATGACATCGGCTGCGCGATCCAGGGGGATCCAGTTGAACTGCAGGTTCTGGCGCGTGGTGAAGTGGCCATAGCCGCGGTCGTATTCACGCGCGATCTTGCCGAGCCGGCGCAGTTGCTTGCTGCTGAGCTCGCCATAGGGCACCGCGATGCGGGCCATCGGCGCGTGGCGCTGGATGTACCAGCCGTTCTGAAGACGCAGCGCTCGGAAATCGTCGTCGGCCAGCTTGCCGGCGAGGTTGCGTTCGAGCTGGTCGCGAAACTGCGCGGCGCGCTGCTTGACGAATTGCCTGTCGAACTCGGAGTAGGAATACATCGTGCGGATTTCCGTGGAGTCTTTAGTGAATGACCTTCAGGCCGGCGGTGACCAGCGCCGTGCACAACAGCGCCCGAATCAGTCGATCGGGCAATGACCTGGTGAGCTGGGCGCCGATCCAGATGCCGGGGATCGAGCCGACCAGCAAGGCTGCGAGCAAGCTCCAGTCGACATGGCCCAGGGTGGCGTGGCCGATGCCGGCGACCAGCGTGAGCGGCACGGCGTGGGCGATGTCGGTGCCCACGAGGCGGCGCGCTTCGAGATTCGGATAGAGGAAGAGGATCAGCGTGGCGCCGATGGCACCGGCACCGATGGAGCTGAGCGAGACCAGCACGCCCAGCACCACGCCGGCCAGAACGGTCAGGGCAGGCTTGCGGTGTTCGGGCAGCCAGCGCTGCAGCCGCAGGGCCACGGCATGCCAGACCTGCTTGTAGGCCACCGTCAAGGCGGTGAGCAGCAGGGCAATGCCCAGCGAGAGCGTCAAGGCGCTTGCCCAGCCCTTGGTCACGCCCGTGTAGTGCATCAGGCCGATGGTTGCGAGCGAAGCGGGCAGGCTGCCTGCCAGCAGCAGGCCGGTGATGCGGTAGTGCACGTTGCCATGACGGTGGTGGGCCACGGAGCCGGAAGACTTCGTTATCGCGGCGAACCAGAGATCGGTGCCGATCGCCACCGCCGGATTGAGCTTGAACACCGACAGGAGCAGCGGCGTCATCAACGAGCCGCCGCCCACGCCGGTCAGCCCGACGATGGCGCCAACGCCGAATCCGCTGAGAACGGCTATCCAATCCATGCCAGTGCGTGCGCCTTCTAGATGTGATTCGTGGTCCTCGAACGGCGCATGCGGTCACGCCCGCCAAGGGTGGGAAGTGCCACTGTAAAAACCGGCTATATAAAAACAAACTACAGTTTCGTTGCTTGTTTATCTAGATTTGGTTATTAAGCGCTTGGGCGCGAGACAGGCGGATTGACCGGGCGATCTGAGTCGATCGATAGAATCCGGCGCCATGTTTGCCCTTTCTTGCTGGTTTTCCCTTAGGCGCGGCGCCGCCTTGTCCTCTTCCAACCAAGGCATGCTTTCGCGCCGTGCGGTCGCGGGCCTGTGTGTGGCCGCCGTGCTGGCGGGCTGTCAGACGGCACCAGAGGCGCCGCCGCCGGTCTGTCGCTCCAACGATCGTGTTGGAGCCCCCTCCCAAGCCTTTGCCCAAGCCACCGCGGATCGGCCTGGCCCTTGGCGGAGGGGCGGCACGCGGCTTTGCCCATGTCGGCGTGATCCAGGTGCTGGAGGAAAACGGCATCAAGCCCGACCTCGTTGCGGGCACCTCCGCCGGCAGCCTCGTCGCGACGCTGTATGCCTCGGGCAAGTCGCCAGCGCAGCTGGCAACGCTTGCCGAAAGCATGGACGAGACGACCATCACCGATTGGTCCTTTCCCCTTCGCGGCGTGATCCGCGGCGAGGCGCTGGCCCGCTATGTCAATCAGCAGACGGGCGGGCATGCCGATCGAGCGCATGCGCATTCCGCTGGGCATCGTGGCGACCGACCTGGGCAGCGGACAGCCCATCCTGTTCCAGCGCGGCGATGCCGGCACGGCGGTGCGGGCGTCCAGCGCGATCCCGGCAGTGTTCCAGCCGGTTCGCATCGGCTCGCGGGAATATGTGGACGGTGGGCTGGTATCGCCCGTGCCGGTGCGCTTTGCCCGGCAGATGGGCGCCGACCTGGTGATTGCCGTGGACATCTCGTCGCCTCCGGATGGCAAGCCCATCGGCGGACGCGATGAACATGCTGCTGCAGACCTTCGCGATCATGGGTCGAAGCATCAACCAGCTCGAGCTGCAGGATGCCGACCTGATCGTGAGGCCCAAGCTGACCGACGTTTCCAGTGCCGACTTCACCGCTCGCAAGCGGGCCATCCAGGCCGGACGCGACGCTGCATTGGCGGCTCTTGCTGATCTGCGCCTCAAGATTGCGGCAAAGACCCGCTAGCGCCGTGGGAAATAAAAAGGCCCGGTGGCAAGCCACCGGGCCGAAGGTACCTTGAAACCACTTTCGGGAGGTACCGAGGAGACAACCTTTCAGGGAGACCATGACGCAGGGCATCACGGTATCCGGCTAGATCGGGGCGATTCCCTAAGGTTCAACCCCGATACATTCTTTTACGGCGCCTTTTCAACAGTTAAGCAAGAAGCCGGACTTAGGCAGCGCGCTTCGCCTTGGGCGCTTGCGTGGCCTTCAGGGCGGTCGAAGTCATGGCCTGGAAGTTGGCTTCAGCTGCTTCGGCGGCCTGCTTGCCAGCCTTTTGCACGTCGGCGAACGCGGCGGTGGCAGCGTCGACGGCCGACTTCACCAGCTGGATCGCGCCGTCCGTGCCGGCGGGCGCGTTCTGAACCGCGCTGTCGACCGCAGCCAGGAAGCTCTTCTGGAATTCGGCAGTCTTCGCTTCGACCACACGGTTCAGTTCGGCGCCGGTGGAAGAAACGATGTCATAGACGTGACGGCTGTAGGCGGTCAGCTTTTCGGCCGAGGGCTGCACCAGGGCGGCTTGCAGGGCAAGCAGTTCCTCAGCACTCTTCACCGAGAACGCAGCGCGCGACTTCTCGGCGCCCTCTGCGAAGGAAGCCTTGGCGACTTGGAGGTTCAGTTCGACGAGCTTCTCGACGCCTTCGAAGGCCGTCTGGCCCAGGGTGTTGAGGGTTTCGATGTTGGATTTTTGAGCGGCAAGGATCTGTTCAGCGGTCAGCATGTAAATAGCCTCCTAAGGCAGTGGTGGTTGAGCAATGAGTCGTCAGGGACACTTCGCGAGCTGCAGCGGTTTTGTGCACTGCAGCATGAGACCAAGTATACGGGCCATATCCGCGTTATGCAAGCCCTTTTTGTTGCACTGCAGCAAACTAGGTTAGAAACCCTAGGAATGCGTCGCGCGGGGGCAGACCGGCAGACTGCGCGCTTCGCATGACACCCTGGTGACGAACCTTCATGCACGCCTACTACTCCCATCATTTCGTGCTGCCCCTGCCCGAGGGGCATCGCTTTCCGATGGCCAAGTACCGGCTGCTCCACGCCAAGGTGGCGGCAGGGCTGCCGGCCATGCAGCTTCATGAAGCTCCGGAGGCGTCCGATGGGGAACTGGCCTTGGTGCACGAGCCGGAGTACATCGCAGCAGTCGCCCAAGGCGAACTTTCGGCCGCCCAGCAACGCGAGATCGGATTCCCCTGGTCGCCGCGCATGGCTGAGCGGGCACGCCGCTCGGTGGGCGCCACCATCGCCGCAGCCCGCAGCGCCCTGTGCAAGGGTGTCGCCGCCAACCTGGCGGGAGGCACACACCATGCGCAGGCCGGCAAGGGCAGTGGATATTGCGTCTTCAACGACGTGGCGGTGGCTGCGCGCCTCATGCAGGCCGAATGGCACCGCGACCATCGGCAGTTGCTGCGCGTGGCTGTCGTGGACCTCGACGTCCACCAGGGCAATGGAACGGCCGCCGTCTTCCGCGACGATCCGACGGTCTACACCTTGTCGCTCCATGGCGAGCACAACTTCCCCTTCCGAAAGGAACGCAGCGACCTCGATGTGGAGCTTCCTGACGGCTGCACCGATGGCCCCTATCTCGCAGCGCTGGACGGGGCGCTGGAACGCCTGTGGGTCGATCACGCGGCCGGGCTGCCTGGTCTGGTCTTCTTCCTGGCCGGCGCCGACCCGCATGAAGGTGATCGACTCGGTCGGCTCAAGCTCACGGCTGCCGGGCTTGCCGAGCGCGATGCCCGCGTGTTCGCCGCGGTGCTGGCGCGGCGCATCCCGATAGTCGTGACGATGGCCGGAGGCTACGGCCGCGTGATCGAGGACACCGTGGACATCCAGTTCAAGACCCTGAGCCTGGCCTGCGAACACTGGCGTCGATGGAATAATGGTTTCGCCACCCCCAGTCACCATGGTCCGAATCCAACCTGAGCCGCGCAGCGCATTCCGCCATTTCCTGCCCATCGCGACCCGCTGGATGGACAACGACGTGTACGGCCATGTCAACAACGTCGTCTACTACAGCTACTTCGACACGGTGGTCAACCAGTACCTCATTTCACGGGGTGCGCTGGACATTCACGACAGCAAGGTGATCGGCCTGGTGGTGGAGACCGCTTGCAACTACTTTGCTCCGCTGGCCTTCCCCCAGGTAGTGGATGCCGGCCTGAGGGTCGCCCATCTCGGCAGTTCGAGTGTGCGATATGAAGTCGGGTTGTTCGCGCAAGACGAGCCGCTTTCGGCCGCACGGGGCCATTTCATCCATGTATATGTGGACCGCGCCACGCGACGGCCCGCGACGCTGCCGCCGCCCCTGGTCGACGCGCTGGAGAAGCTTCGATGATCTCGGCCCTGGAGTGGATTGCCGAGGAGCGGATCGCACGTGCCGCCGCGGCTGGCGAGCTCTCCGGCTTGCCGGGCGAAGGGCGGCCCCTGTTGCTCGACGACGACCCGCTCGTGCCAGCCGAGCGGCGGATGGTGATGCGCGTGCTCAAGAGGAGCGGATGCGTGCCCGAGGAAGTTCGCCTGCTCAAGGAACTGCATGAACTGGAGCGGGAATGGCTCGGGGCTGAAGAGACCGAACGACTGGCGGTCGAGGATTGCCTCCTACGCTTGCGCATGCGACTGGAACAGGCCGGCCTTGCCGCGCATTGCGGACCCGGCACGAGCAGCGTCTGGGCGCAATACGCTCCCAAGCTGCGTGCGCGACTCCAAAGACGGCAGGCTTGAACTCGGTGTTTTCCTGAGGGCTGCATTCAGCTTGCGCTCAGTGTTTCCGCTGAGGGCGATTCCTATAATCGCGCGGGCCTCGCGCCAGCGACTGGCAGGCTCGATCACCCTTCCAGCTTGGAGTTGCCAATGCGCGAACGCGTACAAGACCTGCCCATCTTGCGGCGCTGCCTGAAGCTGCTTGCGATGGCCGGCTTGCTGCTTCCCGGTGTTGCGTTCGCGGCCGAAATCGATGGGAGCCAGTTCTCTGCCTGGTGGGGCGTGCCGTTCGCCGGCATCCTGCTGTCGATCGCCCTCTTGCCGCTGGTGGCGCCGCTGTTCTGGCACCACCATTTCGGCAAGGTCGCGTTGGCCTGGTCGCTCGCCTTCCTGCTGCCGTTCGCCGCGGTATTCGGGCCTGCTGCTGCTGCATCGAGCTTCGTGCACGCGCTGGTGGCCGAGTACCTGCCCTTCATCATCCTGCTCACGGCCTTGTTCACGGTGGCAGGCGGCATCTACGTGCGCGGCAACCTGCACGGCAGCCCGCGGCTGAATGTCGGGCCTCATGGCCATCGGCGCCGTGCTGGCGAGCTTCATGGGCACCACCGGCGCGTCGATGCTGCTGATCCGCCCGCTGATCCGCGCCAACGACAACCGCAAGCATGTCGCGCATGTCGTGATCTTCTTCATCTTCATCGTCTCGAATGCGGGCGGCTCGCTCACGCCGCTGGGCGATCCGCCGCTGTTCCTGGGCTTCCTGAAGGGAGTGGACTTCTTCTGGACGCTCAGCCACATCTTTCCGGAGACCTTGTTCCTGGTCGGCGCGCTGCTGGCGATCTTCTACGCTGATCGACAGCCACTACTACCGGAAGGAAGGCGTGCAGCCGGTCGATCCGACGCCCGACACGCCCAGGCTCGGCCTCGAAGGCAAGGTCAACATCCTGCTGCTGCTGGCCATCATGGGCATCGTGCTGCTGAGCGGCACGTGGAAGTCCGGCGTGCATTTCGACGTGGCCGGGATCGAAGTCGGCCTGGAGCAGATCGTGCGCGACGTGGCTCTGGTGCTGATCGCGTTGGTCTCGATCGTCCTGACGCCCGCTGTCGTGCGTGCACAGAACCAGTTCTCCTGGGGGCCGATGGCGGAAGTGGCCAAGCTGTTCGCCGGCATCTTCCTGACCATGATCCCGGTGCTCGCCATGCTCAAGGCCGGCGTCGACGGCGCGTTCGCCGCCGTCGTTCGCGCTCGTCACCAGCGCCGATGGGCAGCCGATCCCTGCCATGTACTTCTGGGCTTCAGGCCTCTTGTCAGTCCTTCCTCGACAATGCGCCGACCTACCTGGTGTTCTTCAACACTCGCCGGCGGCGACCCGAAGCTGCTGATGACGACCCTCGCTCCGGTGCTTGCTGCCATCTCGGCCGGCTCGGTGTTCATGGGCGCCAACACCTACATCGGCAACGCGCCCAACCTGATGGTCAAGGCGATCGCCGAAGACCGCGGCGTCAGAATGCCGAGCTTCTTCGGCTACATGGCTTGGTCTGGTGGTTATCCTGGTGCCGCTGTTCGTCGTGATGACCTTCATCTGGTTCCGCTGAAAGGGGGTTGCAATGCAAGCTCAAGTGCTGGTCGCCCGCGCGACCTTTCCCGATGTGATCGACCGCCTACGTCCAGCACTTCGACGTCGAGGACAACCCGCAGGACGACGATCTGGCCACGTGCCGAGCTGATCTCGCCGACTGCAGGGCAAGTCCGGCGTCTTCACCACCGGCGAGCGAGCGCATCGACGCCGAGCTGCTGGCGGCCTGCCCGCAGCTGAAGGCCGTATGCCAACATGGCGGTCGGCTACAACAACTTCGACGTCGATGCCTGCACCGCACGCGGCGTGATCGTCACCAACACGCCCGACGTGCTGACCGAGACCACGGCCGACTTCGGCTTCGCGCTGATGATGGCGGCAGCGCGGCGCGTCACCGAGAGCGAGCACTACCTGCGCGCCGGGCAGTGGAGCAAGTGGCGCTACGACATGTTCGTCGGCACCGACATTCACGGTGCCACGCTCGGCATCCTCGGCATGGGCCGCATCGGCCAGGGCATTGCGCGCCGCGGCGCGCTCGGCTTCGGCATGCAGGTGATCTATCACAACCGTTCGCGCCTGGCACCGGAGGTCGAAGCCGGCGTCAACGCACGCTATGTCGACAAGGCCGACGCTGCTGCGCGAGGCCGATCACCTGGTGATCGTGGTGCCGTACTCCGCCAGTTCGCACCATGCCATCGGCGCCGCCGAACTCGCGCAGATGAAGCCCACCGCTACGCTGACCAACATCGCACGCGGCGGCATCGTCGACGACGCGGCATTGGCCCAGGCCCTGCGCGAGCGGCGCATCGCCGCCGCCGGGCTCGACGTCTTCGAAGGCGAACCCAAGGTCCACCCCGACCTGCTCCGGTGCCCAACGTCGTCCTGACGCCGCACATCGCCAGCGCTTCAGTGGCAACGCGTCGCGCGATGGCCGGGCTGGCGGTTGACAACCTGATCGCTGCGCTGGGCTTCGGCGAGCAGGCAGGCAAGCCGCCGACTCCCGTCAATCCACAAGTGATGAAGTGAACCACCCCCGCAGCGCGCTTCGCGCCACCCCCTCAAGGGGGCTCCGCCAGCGCGGCACTCGTTCGCGAGCTAGCTCCGTGATGCCGCCTAGGCCGTCCGCGCTCCGCTGGGCTTCGGCTCTGGCGAGGGTTGGCGGGCTGCGAAAATGATGGGATGAATTCATTCGAGTGGTCCCTCGTCGCGCTCGGCGCGATCAACCTGGTGGTCCTGCTTTGGCTGGGGCTGAAACTGCGAGGCAGCGCGCAGGCGGCCTCGCGCAATGATCTTCTGGAGGCGGCTCGCGGCCAAGTCCGACGGCCTGGCGCGCATCGAGCGCGAGGTGCGCGGCGAAGTCGGCCGAAGCGCCCAAGGCACGCGACAGGAACTCGGCTCGACGCTCGCACTCTTCCAGCAGACGCTGCTGGCGCAGCAGCACGATGTGTCCCGCACGCAGAACGAGCAGATCGACAGCTTCCGCACGCAGCTCGCCGCGATGCAGCAGATGGTGGCCGATACCCTGCGCACCACAACCACGAGCCTGTCGACGCAATCGCAGACCGCCCGCGAGGCGCAGGACGTGGCGCTCAAGCGCTTCGCCGACGGATTGAACGAGCAGATCCGCGTGCTGTCCGAAGCCAACGAGCGGCGCCTTGCCGAGGTGCGCATGACCGTCGAGCAAAAGCTCACGTCCCTGGCCGCCGACAACGAGAGGAAGCTCGAACAGATGCGCCAGACGGTGGACGAGAAGCTCCACGCCACGCTCGAGCAGCGCCTGGGCGACAGCTTCAAGCAAGTGGCCGAGCGGCTCGAGCTGGTTCATCGGGGCCTTGGCGAGATGCAGACCCTGGCGCAAGGCGTGGGCGACCTCAAGCGCGTCCTGACCAACGTGAAGACGCGCGGCGTGTTCGGCGAGGCCCAGCTGGCCGCCTTGCTCGAGCAGGTATTCACGCCGGAGCAGTACGCCGCCAACGTCGCCACCGTGCCGGGGAGCAGGGACCGTGTCGAGTTCGCCATTCGCCTGCCTGGCCGCGGCGAAGATGGCGCGCCGGTCTGGTTGCCGCTGGATGCGAAGTTCCCGCGCGAAGACTACGAACGCCTGCTCGACGCGCAGGAACGCGCTGATCGCGAAGCGGCCGAGCTTGCAGGCAAGGCGATGGAGCAGCGCATCCGCGACGAGGCACGCACGATCGCCACCAAGTACCTTGCGCCGCCACACACCACCGATTTCGCCGTGCTCTTCGTGCCGACCGAAGGGCTCTACGCCGAACTGCTGCGCCGTCCGGGCCTCACCGAGTGCCTGCAGCGCGAGCACCGCGTGACCCTCACCGGCCCGACCACGCTGCTGGCCATGCTCAACAGCCTGCAGATGGGTTTCCGCACGCTGGCGCTGGAAAAGCGCTCGTCTGAAGTCTGGAAGGTGCTCGGTGCGGTGAAGACCGAGTTCATGAAATTCGGCGACGTGCTGGACCGTACGAAGAAGAAGCTCGAGGAAGCCAGCAACACCATCGAGGCCGCACAGACACGCACCCGCGTGATGGGCCGGGCGCTCAAGACGGTCGAGGCCTTGCCCGAGGCCGAAGCCCAGGGACTGCTGCCGCAGGGCGCTTCGCGCGAGGAGCACGACTGAATGGCGCGACTGGCGCGCAAGCTGGTCGCTCTGGTGGGTGCCGACCCTTTCGTCACGGGTGGTGCCTGGGTGGGTCGCCGTGTGCGGAAAGAGCTCCCGCATGGGGCCGTCCAGGAACCGTTTCCCCGCTTCACGCAGAGGCCTTGCGCGCCTGGCGGCTCACGAAGCGGGCCGCGTCAGTCGCGTCCCGCAAGCTGGCTTCGACGGGGAAGGGGCTTGCGCTGATCCATGAGGCGAGCAACTCGGCTCCCAGCGCAGCCCAGGTGATGCCCCGCGAACCCAATGCGGTGTACATGTAGAGGCCTTCGAGACGGGGTACGAAGCGCGGCTGGTCCAGCCTCGGGCTGGTAGCGCCAGCCGCGTTGCCCGGCACGGCAGCCGTGGGGACCGGTCCGATCAGCGGCAGCCGGTCAGGGCTCACGCAACGCCATGCAACGCGGCCCTGAAGCTCGTTCATGTCCACATCGATGCTGCTGCCGGTGAGTCGGGCGAGCTGCTGCAGGTTGTGAAGATGGTCCGATTTGCGTACTGCGGGATCGTCGTCGTCGGGCTGGGTCGTTGCGCCGCACAAGGTCCAGCCCTCGTGAGCAGGCAATACGTAGCCGGCTCCCGCCAATGGCAGACGCGGCAGGCGCAAGCCCGGGATGTCGGCTCGCAATCGGGTGAGCTGCCCACGTACTGGGCTGGTCGGCACGAGAGCCTGCGGCACCAGTCGCCGAAGGTCCTGCGCATTGGCCAGGACGACGCACGGGGCGGAAATGATCCGTGCACCTTGGGCATCGAGCAATTCCCAATCGCGACCGCTTCGGCGCAGCGCTGCCACTTCGATTCCGCCGCGCCAGCTTGCTGCTCCAGGGGAATCGTCCAGCAAGGCCCGGGCATAGTCGCCCGGTCGCAGCCAGCCACCGCCCGGGTAATGCCATGCCGAACTGTTCAGGTCGAGGCCGGCGAGCGAACTGGCCTCATCGCTGTCCACGGCTCGTAGGTAGTCCGGCCCCAGCCCTTGCGCATCGAGCAGTGCTTGCATGGCCTCTGGCGCGGACTGGTCCACGCGAAGCAGTCCGTCGAAGCCACCCGCAATCGAGTGGCGCGCGCGCAAGGCTCGCAGGAGCCGCTCGGTATGCAGTGCAGCCGAGCGATTGAAGCGCGCGTGCGTGCCATCGTCGGCATTGACGGTGCCGTGGAAGAGTCCGGCGGGGTTGCCCGAAGCAGCCTGGGCCGGCGCAGGATGACGATCCAGCAGGACGCACTCGAAGCCCTGGGCCGCCAGCGCGTAGGCGGCTGAGCAGCCGGCCAGGCCGGCGCCGACGATCACCACGCGCCGTTCGTGCCTGCCCGAGCCGATGAATGCCGGCGCCTTGCGAGCAGGGAAGGTCGGCTCGAAATGCGCCACGGTCATGTCGCGCTTGCCTGCAAGGCCCGAGGCCGACTCGACCTTGAAGCCCGACCGGGCCAGGCCTTCGCGCACTGCGCGGGCGGCGCTCCATGTAGCTGCCGTCGCACCGGGTGCGGCAAGACGGCCGAGTGCCTTGAGGACGCGACCATCCCACATGTGCGGGTTGCGGGCCGGCGCAAAGCCATCGAGGTAGAAGGAGTCGACCTGGGCCGAGAGTTCCGGCATCCACGCTGTGACATCGCCGAGGGCGAGCAGCAATATCACCTGGCCGCCATCGAAGCTCAGGCGATGCAGGTTGGGCGTCAGCGCAGGCCAGTGCGCGATCAATTCGGCCGCAAGCACGGGCTCGGGATGCTGATGGTGGACCCGCGCAAGGTCATCGCGCCGCAGCGGGTGCTTTTCGATGGAGATGAAGTACAGGCGCCCGGGGCGTCGCGGGTCCGAGCGCCATGCCGCCCAGGTGGCCAGGAAGTTGTTGCCCAGTCCGAAGCCCGTCTCGAGGATGGTGAATTCCTCTCGACCCTGCCACCGCTCCGGCAGGCCGTTGCCGCCGAGGAAGACATGCTGCGCCTGCGGCAGGGCGCCCGCGTGGGGGTGGTAGATGTCATCGAAGTCCGGCGCGAAAGGTACGCCCTCGGCCGTGAAGGCGATGCGGGCTGGACGGATCGGTTCGGTCTTCACGTCTGGAGTTTGCCGGGAGCAAAAGAAAAAGGGCACCTGAGGTGCCCTTGCTTGCGCGCCATGCCCGGCGCGGGGATTGCATTCGCAGCCTGCATGCCCACGGGCGATGGCTGCGGTCTGGCAACTCAGACGCGCTTGCGATATTCGTGCGTGCGCGTGTCGATTTCGATCTTGTCGCCGGTGGCCACGAAGATCGGCACGGGGATCTCGAAACCGGTGGCCAGCTTGGCGGGCTTGAGCACCTTGCCGGAGGTGTCTCCCTTGACGGCGGGCTCGGTGTAGATCACCTCGCGGACGACCGAGGTCGGCATTTCGACGGAGATGGCCTTGCCTTCGTAGAACACCACTTCGACAGCCATGCCGTCTTCGAGGTACTGGATGGCGTCACCCATGTTCTCGGCTTCCACTTCGAACTGGTTGTACTCGTTGTCCATGAACACATACATCGGGTCGGCGAAGTAGGAGTAGGTGGCTTCCTTCTTCTCGAGGATGATCTGGTCCATCTTGTCGTCGGCCTTGAAGACGACTTCGGTACCGGAGTTGTTGAGAAGGCTCTTGAGCTTCATGCGCACGGTGGCGGCATTGCGGCCACCGCGGCTGTATTCGGTCTTGAGGACGACCATCGGGTCCTTGCCCTGCATGATCACGTTGCCGGCGCGGATTTCCTGAGCGATTTTCATAGCGAATCCCCTTTGGGGCCTGTCTGGAGCGCAAACCTACAATTTTAGCCTGTTTCACTCTTGCGCTGCAGCACGAAGGTAAACAACTGGGTGGCGAGATCGTCTTGGGTGAACAGCGAGTCACGCCACTGCTGAGTATGAGCCGCCCACGCAGCGAGGTCAGGCCATTCCGACGGAAGGGCCTTGAGGTCCCCATTCCACGCCTGCCAAAGGCCTCTTGCCTCTCGTTCCAGTTCGAGGGGCGCACCAGCAAGGAAGCGATCCAGGAAGGCACCCAGCTTGAGCATGTGGGCATCATCGCTTTGCGGGTAGATTTGCCAGACGAAAGGCTGGCCGGCCCATTGGGCTCGGACGAAGGAATCTTCGCCACGAACGAAGTTGAGGTCGCAAGACCAGAGCAGGCGATCGAAGCCGGTCTGGGGCAGCTGCGGCAGCCAGCCGATGCGCAAGGGTCCCAACTCGGCCACTTCGCCCGGGGGGCGCACCGAATGCGGCAGCAGCGAGCCGATCTGCCGCGCGGCGAAGCCCGGGGTGACCAGAAGGAGCGTCGGTTCGCTTGCCCAGTGCTCGAGCAGAAGCGGCAGGGCGGGGTTGTCGTAGCAGAACAGGCTGACCGCTCGCTCGCCGGACTTCAACTCGAAGCCATGCTCGGCAAGCCAGCTTGTGCGGTCGAAGCCTCGAATCGCATCGAGCAAGCCCTGCTCGCGAAGCAACCCACCAGTGCGGGGAGCGAATCCGGGATAGAAGAAGTGCTTCACGAGCCCGGCGCCCGGCTCGCCATGGCGCGGCGAAGGCAGGCCGTGGGAGCGCTCCACATAGTCTTCGGCGCTCAGGTATTCGAGATTGATCCATGTCGGTGACGGAGTCCGGGCGGCCATGCCTGCGATGAAGGCATCCGGCGGATCACAGCCGAAGGCTTCCAGCACGACGTCACCCGGCTCATGCCGCCTTTGCGCCTCGTTCCACGGCATCACATCCACCCCCGCATGGCCGTGGGGCGCCATCCAGGCAAGTGCCGACCCATCGTCCACCCACAGGCGCACGCGTTGGCCGCGCGAGGCGAGGTCAGCGGCAAGCCGCCAGCAAACGCCGATGTCGCCGAAGTTGTCGATGACGCGGCAGAAGATGTCCCAAAGCAAGGAAGGCATGTCCCAATTATCAAAGGGGCAGGAGCTTGCCCGGCTGGTGCGGTCAAGGTCGACAATCGCTGCATGGGCAATGTCCAGCCACTGCTCGAAGCGCTAGAAGCCTGGCCGCTGGCCGTGTGGCTGCGCACCTCCTTGTGGGCCTACCCGGTGCTCAATGCGCTGCACATCCTGGCGATTGCCATGCTGCTCGGCGGGATCATGGTGCTCGACGCCCGGCTGCTCGGTTTTCGGCGGCGTACGCCAGTCGAGGCGGTGGCGCAGGCGGCCTGGCCTTTTGCGGTGGCCGGCGTGGCGCTCGCCGTCGCCACCGGGCCATTGCTCTTCAGCGTGAAGCCGGTCGAGTACATCGCCAATCCCGCCTTCGCGTGGAAGTTCGTGTTGCTGGTACTGGCCCTCGCCAACATCGCGGTGTTCCATGCGAGTTTCCGGGGCGTGCTGCAAGGCCTTGCGCCGGTGACCACGGGAGTGCGCGTGGTGGCAGCCCTGTCCATCGCACTGTGGCTTTGCGTGCTGCTGGCTGGACGCTTCATTGCCTTCTTCTAGACCGGGGACTGCCGGTCGTTGGCACAATTTCGCCCATGACCGACCCGCAAGACACTGTGCCCGACGCCTCCACCAGCCCGAGCGACCCGGCACGAGAGAAGCTGCTGGCCGAGGTGGCTGCCCTGCCAGGCCTGCCCGGCGTGTACCGCTATTTCGATGCCGACGGCGGCGTGCTCTATGTGGGCAAGGCGCGCAACCTCAAGAAGCGCGTCTCGAGCTACTTCAACAAGAGTCATGGCGGCACGCGCATCGGCCACATGACGGCCAAGATCGCCCGCATGGAGACCACGGTGGTGCGCTCCGAGGCCGAGGCACTGCTGCTCGAGAACAACCTGATCAAGACGCTCAATCCGCGCTACAACATCCTGTTTCGCGACGACAAGAGCTACCCCTATCTCAAGATCGTCTCGCACCAGTTCCCGCGCATTGCCTACTATCGCGGCGGCATCGACAAGAAGCACCGCTACTTCGGCCCATATCCGAGCGCTTGGGCGGTCAAGGAGTCGATCCGGCTACTGCAGAAGGTGTTTCGGCTGCGCACCTGCGAGGACACGGTATTCGCCAATCGCACGCGGCCTTGCCTGCTTTACCAGATCAAGCATTGCTCGGGTCCTTGCGTCGGCTATGTCAGCCCCGAAGACTACGCGGGCGACGTCGAGCATGCCGAGCGCTTCCTGATGGGCGAGCAGCAGGAAGTGATCGACGAGATGCAGGCGCGCATGATGGCCCACGCCGAGCGCGCTCGAATTCGAGAAGGCCGCGGAAATCCGCAACAAGCTGGGCGCCTTGTCGCGCGTGCTGCACCAGCAGTCCGTCGATACAGGAAGCGATCGCGATGTGGACATCCTGGCCGTCAAGGTGCAAGGCGGCAAGGCCTGCGTGAACCTTGCGATGGTGCGCGGCGGCCGCCACCTCGGCGACCGCGCCTATTTCCCTTCGCATGTGGAAGACGCGGCTGCCGTGAGCGCCGAGGAGATCGAGGCCGCCGATGGCGGGAACGCGCGCCCGCCCGTCGAGGTGCAGGTGCTCGAGGCCTTCATCGCTCAGCACTACCTTGAAGGGCCGACGCCTCCGGTATGGATCCTGAGCCACCCGGTGGACAAGGCTCTTGTCGAAGCCCTTTGCCAGCAGACGGGCGTGAAGATCACCACGGTGCTGCAGCCGCGGGAACAACGGCGCGCATGGCTCGAGATGGCCTGCAAGGGCGCGGAAATCGCCCTGGCACGCCTGCTCTCATCCGAAGGTTCGCAGCAGGCGAGAACGCAGGCGCTGGTCGATGCGCTGGAGCTCAGCTGCGAAAACCTCGACAGCTTTCGCATCGAATGCTTCGACGTCAGCCACACGGCAGGCGAAGCGACACAGGCTTCGTGCGTGGTGTTCGAGAACCACAAGATGCAGAGCTCGCAATATCGACGCTACAACATCGAAGGCGTCACGCCCGGTGACGACTATGCCGCGATGAGGCAGGTGCTGCTGCGTCGGTACGGCAAGCTCGCCGAGGCGGTGGAGCAGGGTCAGGCCCGCTTGCCTGATCTCGTGCTGGTCGATGGCGGCAAGGGCCAGGTGGCGGTCGCCCGCGAAGTGTTCGCCGAGCTCGGTCTTCACCTCGGGCTCATCGTCGGCGTCGAAAAGGGCGAAGGTCGCAAGGTGGGTCTCGAGGAACTGGTGTTTGCAGATGGCCGCTCCAAGGTCTATCTCGGTCGAGATTCCGCGGCCTTGATGCTGATCGCGCAGATTCGTGACGAGGCGCACCGGTTTGCCATCACCGGCATGCGAGCGCGCCGCGCCTCGGTTCGCACCGGCGGGTCTCGGCTGGAGGACATCCCGGGGGTGGGTCCGAAGAAGCGGGCCAGGCTCCTGCAGCGCTTTGGCGGGCTGCGCGGCGTCGGCAATGCGAGCGTCGAGGACCTGGCCTCCGTCGAAGGAATCTCCCACGACCTGGCCGAAGACATCTACAAGGCGCTGCACTAGGAACCGCCGTCCGTTCGGAGGTTCGGGCGAGGACCGGCACGATCGGCCACAATCTCGCCACCATGTTCTTCAACCTGCCTACGCTGCTCACCTGGGCGCGCATCGTCGCCATTCCGCTGATCGTCGGTGTGTTCTATCTCCCGATGCAGGGGTCGACGCGCAATCTCATCGCCACGGTGATGTTCATCGTTTTCGCATTGACCGACTGGGCGGACGGCTGGCTCGCGCGCAAGCTCAACCAGACCTCGTCCTTCGGTGCGTTCCTCGATCCGGTGGCCGACAAGTTCCTCGTGTGCGCATCGCTGCTGATCCTGGTGCAGCTCGACCGGGTCAATGCCCTGGTGGCGCTGGTCATCATCGGACGCGAGATTGCGATTTCCGCGCTGCGTGAATGGATGGCGCAGATCGGCGCCTCGCGCAGCGTGGCGGTGCATATGCTTGGCAAGCTCAAGACCACCACCCAGATGATCGCCATACCGTTCCTGCTCTATGACGGTGTGCTGTTTCGAGTGCTCGACACTCGCATCTGGGGCACTGGCCTCATCTACATCGCGGCCGTGCTGACCATCTGGTCGATGGTCTATTACCTCCAGAAGGCGCTGCCGGAGATCCGCGCCAGAACGCACTGACCGGCATGTCTGGAGAGGCTGGCAGTCACGGCTCGCGAAACGCAACGGCGCAGGATGCGCTCCTGCGCTCGATGCCTTGGGTCTTCGTGCTGATCTGGAGCACGGGCTTCGTTGTGGCGCGCTACGGCATGCCCTATGCGCCGCCGATGAAGTTTCTCGCCCTGCGTTTCGCGCTCTCGGTGTTGGGACTCCTGGTCTGGAGTCGGCTGGCGGGGGCGCGATGGCCCGGCACGACGAGCGCAGTGGAAGCACCTGGCCATCGTCGGGCTCTTGATGCAGGCGGGCTACCTCGGTGGAGTGTGGTCGGCTGTGAAGGCCGGCATGGGTGCAGGCACGGTCGCCTTGGTCGTCGGCTTGCAGCCGGTGCTCACGGCGATCTGGTTGTCGCTGACGACGCGGGAGTCCGGCGGTGCAAGCGGGCGGCAGTGGCTTGGACTGATATGCGGATTCGCAGGCTTGGTGCTCGTGGTCTGGAACAAGCTCGGCGTGGGCGAAGTCAGTGCGGCGAGCTTCGGACTGGCGATCTTCGCGCTCCTGGCGATCACCGCCGGGACGCTGTATCAGAAGCGGCATGTGGAAGCGGGCGATCCACGCACGGGTAACGCGGTGCAACTGATGGCAGCATTGGTGATCAGCGCGCCGCTGGCTCTGCTCGAAAAGGAACCGGTCGTCCTTCATCCCCATTTCGTCGGAGCGCTGGCCTGGTCGGTCCTGGTCCTCACACTGGGCGGCAATTCCCTCATGTACATGCTCATCCAGCGTGGCGCGGCAATGTCGTTCACGAGCTTGCTCTACCTGGTTCCGCCGACTACCGCCGTGATGGCCTGGGTGCTGTTCAATGAGACCCTCACCTTGTTATCGCTCGCAGGAATTGCAGCGACAGCGCTCGGCGTATGGCTCGTACTCCAGCCATCAAGGAGTTCCGCAATAGCGGGAACTACTTCGCAGCGAAGCCCTTGAGAGGCGCTCCACGCCTGGATCGGCGTCGTTTCTTGGCGGATTCGGCGTCTCCAATTACGCATAGAATCCGCTTCCGCGCTTGACAGTGACTAGGGCGATGGCTGTAATGGATCGCGCCGCCTTTGTTGCATCGCATCAGTCGTTCTGATGCGCCACACAACGGCGGCGTCAAGTTTCTGAGACACCAATAGAGAGAGGCAATAAGTGAACAAGACTGAACTGATCGAGCACATCGCCAAGCAAGCCGACATCTCCAAGGCTGCCGCGACGCGCGCCTTGGAGGCGGTGATCGGCGGTGTGAAGACCACGCTCAAGAAAGGCGGCACCGTGTCACTGGTAGGCTTCGGCACTTTCGCCGTGGGCAAGCGTGCTGCACGTAGCGGACGCAATCCGCGCACCGGCGCCACCATCAAGATCAAGGCCGCGAAGGTGCCGAAGTTCCGTCCGGGCAAGGCCCTCAAGGACGCGCTCAACTGACAGATTTCTCGGGTGCTTAGCTCAGCTGGTAGAGCGGCGCCCTTACAAGGCGTAGGTCGGCGGTTCGATCCCGTCAGCACCCACCACCGAGACAGCATCTGAAGACGGCAAAGAGCAACGGTTCAGTTCGATAGAATAAGAACCAAGCACAAGGCGAACAAAGGTTCGCCTTTTTTGTGCCCTCTGCCGATC
Source organism: uncultured beta proteobacterium (assembly GCA_963818175.1). GTDB lineage: Bacteria > Pseudomonadota > Gammaproteobacteria > Burkholderiales > Burkholderiaceae_C > Caldimonas. Next base: position 39,750 of record CAWFRK010000020.1, read on the forward strand.
AACACAATCTCGCCGTGGCACCAAGCCAAGACGGCACATTCGTCGAGTCCATCTCCGAGGTCTGTTCGATGTTCGATTACATACGCAACAACTCGCGTGTCCTGTTCTTTGTGATGCTGCTGCTGATCATCCCGTCGTTCGTGTTCTTCGGGGTGCAAGGCTATTCACGGTTCCGAGAAGGCGCGAGCACCGTTGCCTCGGTGGCCGGGCGGACCATCACCGAGACCGAACTGGACGCTGCACATCGCAACCAGATCGAACGCCTGCGCGCGCAATCGCCGAACGTCGACGTCAAGCTGCTCGACACGCCGGCAATGAAGCGGCAGACGCTCGAGACCCTGGTGCGCGAACAAGTGATGCGCGCTGCTGCCGACAAGCTCAATCTGGTCACGTCCGACGAGCGCCTGCAGCGCCTGTTTCTCAATGACCCGCAGTTTGCCTTCCTGCGCAACCCGGACGGCTCGGTCAACAAGGACATCCTTTCGGCACAGGGCATGAGCTCGGAGGCGTTTGCCGAGCGCTTGCGCAGCGATCTTTCGGTGCGACAGGTCCTGCAGGGCGTGGCGGGCAGCGCCGTCGCGTCGAAGGCGGTTGCCGATGCGGCGCTCGATGCCTTCTTGCAGCAGCGCGAGATCCAGCTTGCGAAGTTCGATGCGAAGGACTACCTCTCCAAGGTCAATCCGAGCGATGCCGACATCGAGGCCTACTACAAGGATCCGGCACACGCCGCGAAATTCCAGTCGCCCGAGCAGGCTTCGATCGAGTATCTGGTCCTGGACCTCGAGGCCATCAAGAAGGGCATCACGGTATCCGAAGAGGACCTTCGCAAGTACTACGACGAGAACGCCGCGCGCTATGCCGTGCCCGAAGAGCGGCGCGCCAGCCATATCCTCGCGAAGGCCGACAAGAGCGCGCCGGCTGCCGAACGCGACAAGGCCAAGGCCAAGGCGCAGGAACTGCTCGCCGAAGTCAGGAAGAACCCTGCATCGTTCGCCGAGGTGGCCAGGAAGAACTCGGATGATCCGGGCTCGGCGGCCAACGGAGGAGATCTCGATTTCTTCAGCCGCGGCTCCATGGTCAAGCCCTTCGAGGACGCGGCATTCGCCATGAAGCAAGGCGAGATCAGCGACGTGATCGAGACGGACTTCGGCTACCACGTCATCACCATCACCGGCCAGCGGGGCGGCGAGAAGAAATCGTTCGAGGCGGTCAGGGCCGAGATCGAAGAGGGAGTGCGCAAGCAGCTTGCGCAAGCGAGGTACTCAGAAGCCGCGGAGCAATTCAGTAACCTCGTGTACGAGCAGGCCGACAGCCTTCAACCCGCCGCCGACAAGCTCAAGCTGACCATCCAGAAGGCAGTGAACGTGAGCCGCACGCCTGCACCGGCGGCGCAAGGCCCGCTCGCGAATCCGAAGCTCCTGGATGCCTTGTTCTCTCCCGACAGCGTGCGCAACAAGCGCAACACTGAAGCCACCGAAGTCGCTCCGAACCAGCTCGTCGCCGCCCGGGTCTTGGAGTACTCGCCCGCACGGACGCTGGCGTTGGTCGACGTGAAGGACCGCGTGCGACAGCTCGTCGTGGACGAGCAGGCGTCCGCGCTTGCGCGCAAGGAGGGCGCCGAAAAGCTGGAAGCCTGGCAAAAGTCACCCGATGCGGCCGGCGCTGCGCTGGGTGCCGACAATGAAGGTCTCGCGCGTTCAGCCTGGCCAGCAAAGTCGCGCTGTCGTCGATGCAGTGCTCAAGGCCAAGGCTGATACGCTTCCCGCCTGGGTCGGTGTGGATCTCGGTCCGCAGGGCTATGCCGTGGTACGCATCGGCAAGGTCGATGGCCGCGCGCCGGTGCCCGATCAGGGCCAGCTGCCGGCACAGTACGCGCGTGCCTTCGGAGATGCGCGAGACCCAGGCCTACTACGAGGCGCTCAAGACCCGCCTGAAGGCGGAGATCACCTACAAGCCGTAGAGCGTGAGCAGGATGATCGGCACACGAGTGCCGGATCTTCCTTTGATCAGTTATAATTTTTCACTCTTTGGTGGCTGTAGCTCAGTTGGTAGAGTCCAGGATTGTGATTCCTGTTGTCGTGGGTTCGAGTCCCATCAGCCACCCCAATATTCATGCGGGTTCCAGCCTAGCGCCTGAGAATTCGTACAGTGCCTAAATTCCCAATTTGGGAATACTCACAAGGCCCGACGCTTCACCTCCTTACTCCTGTCGTACACCCGCGCAGTCGTCGCCGGGTTGGCATGAAGGTCCGGCAAGTCTCCATGTTCTCGCTTGTGCATCGTCGTGTAGTACGCACGAAGATCGTGGAAGGTGAAGCGGGTTTCCTGGCTCAGCACCTTCTCCTTGATTGCATCCGTCACGCAGCTGTCGATCGCGGTAGGGATGCCCATTGCTGGGCACCCCCCGCACAGACCCGTACGTGCCCGATTCGGGCATACGGTTCTTACCTCGGGTGCTTGACGGCAAAGCGCTGCTCCGGCCACGGATGAAGGATGCGGGGGGACGGTAACCACGCGTCTGCGATCCGCTTGATGCGCTCCCAGGTCATCTCGTCCTTCTGGCTGCGTCGCCGGAGCGTTCGTCGCCATAGGTCGGAGACATGATGTCGGAACGCACTCAGGGCCCGCATGTTGGTGGGCACCGCGTGGTACGCGAAGAAGCCGGTCACCACCGCCCGCAGCCAGCGTCCCTGTTCAGGGATCGGCGCGTGCATGCGGCGGCGCAGCTCTTCCTTGACCTCCCGGAGTTTCGCCCGCATGCGATCACGCCGCGTCTTGCGCTGGAGCTGGAATGCCCCGCGCCGCGACGAGCTGCAGATGAACGTGAACCCCAGGAAGGTGAAGGTCTCCGGTTTGCCCAGACCACGCCGCCGGCGTCGCTCCGCCGCAAAGCGGCCGAACTCCAGCAGGCGGGTCTTTTCCCCGTGCAGCTCGAGCCCGAACTGCTCAAGCCTCGCTCGCATCGCATCCCAGAAGCGCCTCGCATCGGCCTCGTGCTCGAAGCCGGCCACGATATCGTCCGCGTAGCGGACGAAGATCACGTTGCCGGTGGCCTCTCGCCGCCGCCATTGCTGGGCCCAGAGGTCGAAGACGTAGTGCAGGTAAACGTTGGCAAGCAGCGGTGATGCCACCGCCCCTTGCGGAGTTCCCGTCTCACTGACGCTCCATTCCCCCTCTTCCAGGACACCCGCCTTGAGCCACTTGTGCACAAGGCGGAGGATGCGCTCGTCGCCGACCCGATGCTCCAGGAAGCGGACCAACCAGGATTGGCTCAATCCGTCGAAAAAGCTTCGTATGTCCGCGTCGAGAATCCAGTTCACCCGGGTCTCGCAGATGGCCACCGACAGTGCGTCCAACGCGTCATGCTGTCCCCGCCCAGGCCTAAACCCGTACGAGAAGCCGAGGAAGTCTTCCTCGTAGATCGCGTTGAGCACCACGACGACCGCACGCTGGACGATCTTGTCTTCCAGCGCGGCGACGGTGGCTTCATAACGCACTCCTCACAGTTGAGCTTCGCGATGACGTTTCTTGAAATGTCCGGAATTGCGGATCCGATCGCGAAGGTTGCGGCGCTGCTGGGCGCTGACGGTGATCCACCAGGGCCCGCGGGCACCGATCTGACGCGCGTTGATCACGCCCTGCTGGATCCAGTAGTGAACGAAATAGATGCTCACCCCGAGTTCGTCGGCAAGCTGCCTGACCGTGATCTCGTCGGACCGTTGTAGGCGAGCGGCGGGTATGCCGTGGCGATAACGAATCCACAGGATCATGCTGGCCGTGAAGGGCTTGCCCTTGGCACTCGGAACCCCTTGGGTATTCAACGTCTGGGCGATCTGTGCGTTCGACAGGGTGCGCGCCAGCGCTCGAATGCGCTCGACGGTCTCGGTGGGATAGCGCAGCCGCTCGGCGATGGGTGTACGCCGCGTGACCGTGACGTCGCTGTAGGCACCGCCCTGCCAGCGGATATGCAGAACGACTTGGCGCGACGCGCGCAGGTCCTCGACGGTGATGTCGGCGATGAGCAGCCGCAGCATGCGCTTGCGATCCTTTGTCTCGGTGGTCGGTGCTCGCCACAGACGTGGCAGATCGCGCGCCAAGGCCAGGATCTTGCCCCGTTGCTCCACCGTCAGGACGCGGGTCTTCTGCGCCTGGAACTTCGCCGCCTCGGCCTTGACCTCGTCCACGCGCGTCAAGGCCTCGTTCCAGCGCCGTTCCAGACTGGCGGCGACGAGCCGGTTGGCGGGATCGACCTCCTCGTAGCGGCGCTCGGCCAAGGCGCACTCGTACTCGGCGCGCTCGATGCGCATCTGCCACTGGCGCATGACGGCCTGGTCGCGCTGCTCGAGCTCGTCGAGGGCGGCCAAGGCCAGCTCGAGTTCGGCGGGCTTCAGGGCCTTGAACATCTCCTCGCAAATCGCCTCGTCCAGCGAGTCCGTGCGCACGCTGAAGCAGCTGACGCTCGCCAGCGCCTCGCGATGCGCCCAGTTGCACTCGTAGATCGGATAGAGGCCGCCGTTGCCCCGATAGCGCACGGTCAACGCGCGGCCGCAGCTGCCGCACATCAGCAGTCCCTGCAGCAGGGCCAGGCCCTCGCGTGCGGCGCCGCTGAGCACCGTGCCCTCGCCGTTGGTGCGATTGCGCGCCAGACGTTGCTGGTTCTGCTCGAACTCCTCCACCGTGATGTAGCCCTCGTGGTGGTCAGGCAAGTGGACACGCCAGTCCGGCGTGGGCATGGCCCGCATATTCTTGCGCACCTCGCCGTCGGCGGTGACGCTCTTGACGTACTGGTAGCGGCCGAAGACATAGGTGCCGGCGTACGAGGGATTCTTCAGCAGCCCCAGCACCGTGTGTGGGTGAGGCGGCCCCACAGCAGCTTGCCCGCCCATGCGCCGCCGTAGGCGCGCCGGGGGAAGCGCAGTCCGGACTGCGCAAAGCGCCGGACCACGGCGTAGGCGCTGCCCGTCTCGCGAAACAGCGTGAACACCAGCTGCACGGCGCCGCGAACTTCGTCGTCGGCATCGGCGACGATGCGGCCTTGATCGTCGTAGCAGAAGCCTACGGGCAACGGGAACCGCAGTTCACCCTTGCGTGCCTTGTTCAGCTTGCCGCCCTGGAGGCGCCCGCGCAGGAAATGCAGCTCCGCCTGCGCCATCGTGCCCTTCAGACCCAGCAGCAACCCATCGTTGAAGTCGCCGGGGTCGTAGCAGCCATCGGCGTCGATGACCAGCGTGTGCGTCAGCGCGCACAGCTCCAGCAGCCGATGCCAGTCCAGGTTCGAGCGCGCCAGGCGCGACACCTCCAGCGCAAACACCGCGCCGACCTGGCTCATCGCCACGTCCGACACCAGCGTCTTGAAGTCCTCCCGCCCGCTCACCTGAGCCCCCGACTGGCCCAGATCCCGATCCAGCACGCGCACCAGTCGTTGCGGCCAGCCCAGGGTCAAAGCCTTCTCCCGCAAGGCGTATTGGCGCTCGGTGCTCTCCTGGTTGTGGCGTACCTGCGCCAGGGTCGACTGGCGCACGTAGATGTACGCCGGCTTGCTCAGGTGGGCGTCGGTGATCAGCGTGCTCATCGTGGGCCTCCATGGTCGTGAGTGCGGGATCGCTGTCGACCAGGCCGATGAGCATGTTCGCGAGCAGCGTGGCGCCGTCGCGTATATCGAAGTGGGCGGTGAGCGAAGCGAGGGGCTGGCTCACCGCTGTGCCTCACAGCGGCTGCCGCCGGCGCAACAGCTCGTGGTTGATCCGCGAGATCTCTTCCAGGATCTCGCGCACCCGAGCGTAGTTGGCCAGGTATTCGCTGACCACGGCATGCTCTGCCTGGGGAACGTACTCCATGTGCGGCGACTCGCCGGTGTGGCTGATCGACAAGTAGAACTTGGGCCCATGCCCTGGGCCGTTGGCGCACTTGCAGCGCGGGTTGCCGCAGCGCTTGTAGCGCTCGATCAGTGAGCCGCGCAGAACTGACTCCAGCGGCGGCAGCTTGCGCAGCAGCTGTTTGCGGCGTCGCCGGAGTTCGGCAGGAGACAGTTCTGTCATCTATGACGGACCACGTAAATAACTGGTCCGAAGATAGTGCATGAAACATCACTTGGCAAATCCTCATGGAGCACGCGCTGTCAGCAACTCGATCAACTCGACCAGGTCGCACAGCGTGTCCAGGTTCAACCGCCGCAGCGATCCGCCGAGCCGTTCGTACGCTTCAGGCGTCGCGCGATCGGTCCACTGCACGGGCACGGCAAAGCTGCCGCGCGTCGCATCGCGCAGGATCAGCGTGTCAATGCCAGCCACACGCCGCTGCTTGAGAACCTGAAAGCGTTGACCCCTGAGCGGATGGAACGGGTGTCGGACCTCTACCCATCCCGATGCTTCGTTGGGGGACTGTGCAGTTCGGATTGACCGTGGCGATACCGAGCGGGCGCTGCTTATCGGTACCAGGCTTGGGTATGAACCGTCGCCGGACCGGTAGCGCCCGATACGTGCCGCGATGGACCCGTGCGTGCAAATCCTGCAGGTTGCCCTCCAGGCTCGCCTCGTAGTCCTGCCACGTCACACCGTCGACCCCGGGCGCGGCACGGCGCTTGAGCGCCAGGAACGCATCCCTCAGCAAATCGATCGTGACATGGTGCAGCAGCGCGGTGAACTTCTCCTTCTTCCGCTGCCTTGCAGCGTTCCGTACGCGATCCAGTCCCGGTGACACGCTTGCTCGGCGCTGAGTCCGTTGCGTGCGCGACTGTTCCGCGTTCCCCTTGGTTCCGGCCCTTTGCTCTGCCCACTCCGCAGCCGCCGAGGCGGCGTTGTTCGCAGGCTTCATCGCTACTATGGCCGAATGTGACTTCTCGGGTCCGTACATCATCGGCTACGGCTCCTCGCCTTCCCGATGCGGGCCAACCCGGTACTGCAGCTGGTCAAACCCGAGATCTCCCGGTTCCCGTACAAGGAGCGTGCGTACATGCCAGGTTCTACGACCACGCCGGGTCGTCAGGGCGCTTGCGATAACGCGCTCGGACGTGTTGCCTTCCGCCAGCGGAACGGCGTCGGCACCCGGGACATCATTTCTATCGCGGCTCAATGGCTGGCCTATACGTCCCCCTGTCAACGCTTCGCGCCACACCTCGCGATGTGGCGTGCATGACTCGGGGACAGCATGAATCGCTACTTCTTTACTGTCAGGGGCTTTCACCCTTTACTCCTTGCCGGTCTCCCGGCGCACTCCGCAAAAATCTCGTCCAACGGCACTTTGTTCCGCTATGGCGCCGTCTGGTTCGGCACCGGAGCCTGTCTGTGCTCTACAGCTGAAGCTGTGGCACGATGAACGAATGGTCACCCTGGCGCAGATCGCATTCCGCCTGATAGAGGACGCCCTCCGTGGGGTGGTGCTGCTCTTCCGTTCGACGGTAGCTGTGCGCGCCGAGAACCTCTTCCTGCGTCGTCAGCTCGCGCTGTACATCGAACGTGGCGTGCGGCCGCGGCGTGTCGATGCCGCAGGCCGGATCAGCTTGGCGCTACTGGCGAAGGTGTTCAATTGGCGAAGCGCTCTTGTAGTCGTGCAGCCAGCGACGATGATTCGTTGGCATCGAGCAGGCTGGCGGTTGTTCTGGCGACTGAAGTCCCAGTCAGGCCGACCACCAATTCCAGAGGAACTGCGCGCACTGATTCGAAGGATGGCCAGCGAAAACCGGTTGTGGGGTGAAGAGCGGATCGCCAACGAGTTGTTGGTCAAGTTGGGTATCCGGGTCTCACCGCGAACGGTGCGCAAGTACATGCCGAAACGGCCGCCGGGCCGACCACGCGGGGACCAGCGCTGGTCGACCTTCCTGAAGAACCACGCAAACGCCATCCTCGCCTGCGACTTCTTCGTTGCCGTCACGGCCACGTTCCGGATGCTGTACGTGTTCGTGGTGATCGAGCATGGTACGCGACGTCTCGCACACCTGAACGTCACCGCCCATCCGACGGCGGACTGGACGCTGCAGCAACTGAGGGAGGTTGTCGGCGACGCCGACAACCTCAGCTACCTCGATCCACGACCGCGACGCGATCTTCGCCAGGCACCTCGACGATTCGATCAAAGCTCTCGGCCTCGCGGTGCTGAAATCGCCATTCGCGAGTCCGCAGGCCAATGCGATTTGTGAACGCCTGATCGGGACCATTCGCCGCGAGTGCTTAGACTGGATGATTCCGATGTCGGAGGTGCATCTGCGGTCGATCCTCCAAGTTTGGCGCACTCATTACAACACCGGCCGACCTCACAGCGCGTTGGGGCCTGGCGCTCCCGACCCACCGCGAGGATCTGCGCGAGTCATGTGCTCTGAAGGCCGACATCGGTTGGCGGCGGGTGCGCTCGTGCTCGCTAAATCGGTGCTGGGCGGCTTGCATCACGAGTACTTCCTTGCGACGAGGCCGGCGGACGTTCGCGCGGCGTGAAAGCGGCTAAAGCTAAACGGGCGCCGTAAGACGTGGCCGGCGAGATGACAGGGCGCCACATCCTTATCTGATGCCGTTTTTGCGGAGCACAAGCGTCGCTTACGTGCGTGGCGTGTCCGCCGGCCCAGACAAGCGATCGAGCTTGTCGTCGACCTCGCCGACATATGCTGACAAGGTCCGCGTGGACTCGGCGAGCTTTTCCAGCAGATCCTGCTTCGCCTGCTCGACACTTGCGCCGAGCTCCCGAGTAGCGGTCGCACCCTGCGCCTCGATCCTGCGCAATTCGCCTTCAATGAAGGTTCGCAGTTCCGTGAACCGAGAGGCCTCGGCCTTGTCCGCTAGCTCGCGATGGGCATTCAGCTCCTTTGCGTTGCGCCGCGCCTCGAGGATGACGCCTGCCTGCTGGACGACGATGTAGACGAGGAACAGGCCACAGACAAGTCCCGTGGCGACCAGCATGACCAAGCCGAGCGGTGCCTGGACGTTGGTGACGCCTATCGACAGCGTCGTCGGGGCTATGAATGCCGTCCAGTTCAGCACGACAAACACGGCCAGCAGTGCCAATGCCAGTGAGATTGAGAATGAACGCAGATTCATGGCTTCTCCTGAGTTTCGCATCACACCCCAGTTCAACACTCGGCTGGCAGCGCGATGGCGGCCCCAACATGGATTCGAAACCCTGTGGCTTGGCACTCCCAAGAGCGATGGCCTGTCGAGGCGCCGGCACCGAGCTCCACCCGAACGCATGGCGAACTACGTCCCGGCGTCCTCTCTGCGCGGCGGGTAGACGCCGGCCAGGCGGGCGATCAGGATCGCCAGGAAGAGCGCCCCCACGAGCTGCTCGAGCACGCACAGGCCGCGCGCGTACCGCAGCACCGGCACGGCGTCACCGAAGCCGGTGCTGGTCAGCACTGTGAAACTAAAGTAGAGCAGGTCGCCGATCGGCGGCGAAACGATGGCACCGCCGAACGCGAACGATCTCGGCTGGAGATGGTTCGCGATCGCGTAGAGATAAGCCCACAGCGCGCCGAGCATGAGGTAGGCGGCCGCGGCGCCGTAGAGCTTGTCGGCCGTCATCACGTCATGCTGAAAGACGTAGCGCAGCAGGTACCCGATCGTCGACGCGTAAAGCGCGGCGCCGAAAGCCCAAGAGTGCAGGAGGAACCGCGAGTTGCCGTCGTCGATCGCGAGCAGCTGGAAGAGCAGGGCCGGCGTCGCGAGGAGCAGCGCGATCACGAACGACAGCTGGGTGCGCCCTACCGCGGCGACCGCCGCGACCACGACGAGGAGGTTGCCGACGTTGAGCATGATCCGTCCGCGCGGCGTGGGCTCGAGCAGCAGCACCGCCATGATGAGCGCCAGCACGGCGACAAAGAGATAGAAGCAGCGTTGGAAGAACACCTGCGCGAGAGCCGTTCGCGCCCGGCCGATTGCCATGTCCCACCCCCCCCGAGAACCCGAGCCGATGTTAGAACCTGCAAAGCGTTCACGCTACCGCCGGATGTGGCGGCCGGGGAGAAAAGGCTGGCCCGGCCATCGAGCGGCGAGTCGAGACGGAAGGGACATAGAGTTTCACCGGAGGCCACCCGAGTGCTGCCCGGACACTGCAGCAGCTCACAGAGGTTGTCGGAGATACCGACAACCACAAGTACCTCATTCATGATCGCGACGCAATTTTCTCAAAGCATCTCGACAATTCGATTCGCGCGCTGGGCCTCGTGGTGTTGCGATCGCCGTTCGCGAGCCCGACAGCGAAGGAGTGGGCTGCACTGCACCTCATCGGTCAGATCTGTTGGAACTTGCCTTTGTCGCCCCGAGTGCGGAGCGTAGTCTTTCCCTGCTGTTGATGCGTTGATGCGTTGATGCGTTGACTGGGGTTGCGCGCCGGGGGGCTCGTAGAGGTATTCTTCGCGGCCGCCGAAGCGGTGGGCCGGCAGCAGGCCGGCGCGCTGCCACGTCTTGAGGGTGCAAGGCGCGACGGTCAAGCGCTGCGCCATCTCCTCAAGCGTGAGCATGCCGCGTTCGCGTAGGCGGTCGTAGCGACTCTTCAGGCTGTAGTGCAAGCGTATCTTGAGCACAATCCTGCGTGTGAACGCTTTTCCCGACCCGGAGCGCATGCCCATTGCATTGAGCCGGCAGGCGACCTGCGCATGCTTGGCGCGTTCGGGCTCGAAGGCCTCGCGTACGCTGAGCCGGCTGTCCTCGGGCCAGGGCCGATCCGAGGCCTGGCCTTCGCACCAGACACACGCCTGCGCGTTCAGATCATCGAGGTCGGAGAACTCGCGTGCCGCGAAGAAGGCCTCGCGTATGTAGCGAATGCTCCGCTCCGCGCGCCCCTTGGCAACAGCCCTCAACTGCACACGATCCGAACGATTCGTCGCAGTTCTTTGAAGTCACTCACCCCTTCCACCCATTGCGCGGGCAGCGCTTCGCGCTGCTTGATCGGCGGCGGACCTGGGGCGAGGAGCGTGTTTACTACCACGACGCGAAGGGTCAGCTGCGCCGCATCTGCGTGCAGTGGACGAGCCTGGCCGAGATGGATTTGTTCGTGCAGACGTCGGCCGGGAGGTCGAGCCTGCGGGTGTCTGACCTGCTGCAACTAGTGGCGTTGATCGCTCAGCTCAAGGCGACGCTGAAGCCCGCGCGCAGCAAGCGAGCCGGGCCCAAAAGCGTCAAGTGAATAATGCCTAAATGGTAAAGATAAATACGCCCAACATGCATATGGGAAACCCTGAGATGATGATTCGCTCGACGGCATTCATGCCTGGTACTACCCATGTGAAAGAGCGAAGTTCTGCCCACTCTCACGCTCCAATTGATGCTTGAAGATTCTCTTTATTGGGCATAATATAATTTACCAATGAAGCTCAAGACGAAGACCTCCCCCAAGCTGCGGTCGCTAGGCGAGAGCGGCACCCTCAACCCGAATGCCGAGGCGGTGACGGATCCGGCATTCGCGCACAGCGACTTCTTCGACCCGCACGACCTCGTGCAGGTGCGCTACGAGATGCTTCGCCGAGTGCGCACTGAGGGACAGTCCATCACACAGGCGGTCGCACAGTTCGGCGTCACGCGCCCGACCTTCTACAAGGCACAAGCCGACTTCGATCGCGACGGGCTGGTCGGTCTGTTGCCGGCCAAGCGCGGACCGCACGGCCCGCACAAGATCACCGACGAGGTCCAGGCCTTCATCGAGCAGCAGCGACTGGCTGATCCCACGCTGGATGGACCCGCCCTGGCGCAGCTCATCGAGCAGCACTTCGGCCTGGCCGTGCATCGGCGCACCGTCGAGCGAGCGCTGGTGCGCTCGAAAAAAAAACGTCGCTGATCTCGCCCAACGATGCCTTCGATGGTCACGCGCTGGCTCACCGCTACGAGACCTTGAGGCATGCCGTCATGCAGCCCGATGCGCCCCGCCAAGACCTTCGTGGCGTTGCGCTGTTGATGCGTCAAGGGCTGGCGGCGTGGATGCGCGGTGTCGGCAAGCTAGAGCCTCATGCGAGCGCGCACGGCTCGGCGCATGCGGCCGCATTGCAGCGGGCATCGACCATCGATCAGATGCTGGTGAACATCGTCGCCGCCATGGCCTTGTCCAACGTCGCTGAGGAGATCAACGCATGAGCACCGAGTCGAGCTCGAAGATCCAGGCGCGCCACCTCAGCCGAAACGCCTACCTGTACGTGCGGCAGTCCACGCTGCGGCAGGTGTTCGAGAACACCGAGAGCACCCAGCGACAGTACGCGCTGCAGCAGCGCGCCATTGCGCTGGGATGGCGGCTCGAGCAGGTGGTGGTCATCGACTGCGACCTCGGCCGTTCGGGCGCCTGCTGCGGCCGATCGCGAGGGCTTCCAGCGCCTGGTCACCGAGGTGGGGCTCGGGCGCGCGGGCATCGTGATGGGACTGGAGGTGTCGCGCCTGGCGCGCAACTCCACCGACTGGCATCGGCTGCTGGAGATCTGCGCGCTGGCCGACACGCTCATCCTCGATGAGGACGGCGTGTACGACCCGGCGCACTTCAACGACCGGCTGCTGCTGGGTCTGAAGGGCACGATGAGCGAGGCCGAGCTGCACGTGCTCAAGGCGCGGCTGCGCGGGGGCATCCTGAACAAGGCGCGGCGCGGCGAGCTCGAGATGCGGCTGCCGGTCGGGCTTCGTCTACGACGCGCAGAAGCGGGTGCGTCTGGATCCCGACGCGCGCGTGCAGGAAAGCATCCGGCTGTTCTTCAGGACGTTCCAACGCACGGGCTCGGCCATCGCAACGGTCAAGGCCTTCCGCGAGCAGGGGCTGCAGTTCCCGCGGCGAGCCGACGGCCGGTCCGCACAAAGGGCAGGTGCTGTGGTCGGCGCTCGACCACTCACGCGCGCTGTGGGTGCTGCACCATCCGCGCTATGCGGGCGCCTTCACGTTCGGGCGCTCGCGCCAGCGCAAGCTTCCTGATGGGCGCGTCCTGTTCAAGGAGCTGCCGCGCATCGGAGTGGATCGCGCTCGTTCACGACATGCACGAGGGCTACATCAGCTGGCAGGAGTACGAGCAGAACCTGGTGCGTCTGCGCGAGAACGCGCACCAGTACGGCGAGCAGCGCGAGCAGGGTGCGCCGCGCGAGGGGCCGGCGTTGTTGCAGGGTCTGGTGACTGTGCGGCATCTGCGGCGAGCGAATGACGATCCGCTATCAGCCAAGGGCACGTGCTGCGCCCGGACTATGTGTGCCAGCGAGCGGGCATCCGGAAGGCGCGAACCGAGCATGCCAGACGATCAGCGGCTGCGAGCCTGGACGAGGCCATCGGCCAGCTGCTCGTGCAGCGGGTCACGCCAATGGCGCTGCAAGCCGCGCTGGCCGTGCAAAAGGAGCTGGAGGCGCGCAGCGCCGAATGCGATGCGCTGCGCCGCAGGGAGGTCGAGCGGGCGCGCTACGACTGCGATCTGGCCCGGCGTCGCTACATGCAGGTCGATCCCGACAATCGACTTGTTGCCGACACGCTCGAGGCCGAGTGGAACGCGGCGCTGCGGGCGCTGGAGCAGGCGCAGCAACGCTACGACCAGCAGCGCCAAGCCGATGCCGCAGGGCTCAACGAGACGCAGCGCGCGAGCATCATGGCGGCTGGCGCAGGACTTCCCGCGTCTGTGGTGCGACCCGCGAACTCCGCAGCGCGAGCGCAAGCGCATGGCGCGCCTGCTCATCGCCGACGTCACCTTGGTCAAGGGCGAAGAGCTCATCGCGCAGGTGCGCTTCAACGGCGGCACGACCCACACGCTGCGCTTGGCATTGCCCAGGAACGCCTGGCAGATGCGACTGACGCCGCCGGCGCTGGTCGCGCAGATCGATCGGCTCCTGGACGACTACACCGACGGCGAGATCGCACGCCGCCTCGATGCGCGGGGCCTGCGCTCGGGTGACGGCCGTGCGTTGAGCCTGTCTATCGTGCGCACATCCGTATCGCATACCAGTTGCGCAGTCGCCGCGAGCGGCTGCGTGACGCGGCATGCTGACACTGGACGAGATCGCCGAGCGCTTGGAGTTCAGCCCCACCACCATCAAGAGCTGGCGCCGCGCGGGGCTGCTGCGGGCGCACCGCTGCGACGATCGCGGGCAGCACCTGTTCGAATCTCCCGGTGTCGATGCGCCGATCAAGCATCGCCACCAGGGGAAAATGCAGGCGCTGGCCGCGGCGACACAAGCAAGATCACGCACACCCGATTGATGAGGTGCACTATGCAGACCATTCCTTCTCGTTGCCCCGCGCGATGGCCACCGGCCGCGGCTCGTAGCAATGATGGGCGGCGAACCCCAGCAGTTCGGGGTTGAAGCGCACGGCATCGCCCACGCGCTCGAGCACGGCGCTCTTGAGGTTGTCGTACAGCAGGACTCTGGCGACTCCGCCATAGGCAATGAAGGCCTCGACATGACCGCGCAGGAAGCTGTCCATGCGCGCGTCGAGGGTGAAGCGCAGGAAGATGCGCCGCGAGTAGCTCAGTACCATCACGAAGGCCATCAACGGCCGGCGTGCACGGCCGATCTGCAGATGGCCGAAGTGGCCCCAGTCCACCTGCGCCTGCTCGCCCGGCAGCGTGCGCAGCCGCAGGAAGGCCTCGGCGGCCGGGCGCGGGCGCATGCCGGCGATGACGTGGCGGAAGTGCTCGGCGCTGCCGCGGTAGCCGCGCTCGTGCACCATGACGAACAGCCGCGCGGCGGTCAGCGTCGGGAACTTCGCCAACGTCTGGAGGATGAAGGCCCGATAGGGATCGACGCGGCTGGGCCGCAGCGGCGACGCCGGGGCCGGATCGCCGGCTTGGGCGAGCACGCGGCGCACGGTGTCGCGATGCACATGCAACTGGCGGGCGATGGTGCCCACGCGCCAGCGCTCGGCCTTGTACAGGCGCAGGATCTTGGCGCTCAGATCGGCGGGGATGACCAATGCAGCTCCTTGAAGGGGTCTGGCGTTCAGGGGACGGGCTCGACCACGCGAGCCGGCCAGCGCCGCATCCCGTGCCGCAGGAAGCCCTGGCGAACCCAGGGCGGCAGCGGCGCGGCACAGCGCCGGCACCGCACGGCGCTCGGCGATGCGAGGGCGCCGGTCACCGCGGCGGCGAGTTCGGCGGTGGGAGTCAGTGGAGCATCCAGCGCCGGCGTCGAGCTACCCTGATGCGTCACGAAGTTGATGACGCCGCCGTCGAGCGCGGTGGCGTCATGACCGGCGCCTTCCTGGCGTGCACGATCGTGGCGTCGCTGGCGCCAGCGGCGCGAACGTGCCGCGTGGGCCAGGCGGCCGGCGCGACTGCGCTGGTAACGGCGTCCGGCCGCACGTCGCGACTCCAGGCGCGCCGCGCGCGAACACGCTCGGCCGCAGTAGCGCTGGCCGCGGTCGCAGCGACTGCACAGCAGCACCTGCTCGCGGCAACGCGCGCACACGAACAGGCGGGCGGGATGGTCGACCAGCTACCGGCTCCTCGGGAGGCCTCCCGAGGCACGCCAGCGCGCTGCGGCGCCGTGCTACGCCGACGACACCTGCGGCATACACTGCGGTCGCATCCCGCTTCCACGGCGCGGTGTAGGGCACGGCGTTCGGTTCTCAGCTGCCACGCGAAAGGCCGACGCCGTGCCCGCCTACCACTCGGGCACGGCGCACGTTGTACCGCACTCACCGAGTAGCGCTGCCCACCAAAGTACGCGGCCCGGCAGGCAGGCCGCCCTGCAGGGCGGCCTGCCTGCCGCCTTTCCTCGCGAAGAACGATCAGCCCAGAAACGCCGCCTCGCCGCCGCTCAACAGAAACGGCATCTCGCCACCGCTTGGCCAAGAACCGCCGTCTCGCCGCCGAATATGCGCGCTTCCTGATCGCCGTTCACACCAAGGAAGACCAAGGAGAAGACTTGGTTTGAGGAGGACTACACCAACGCGAGAAAGATCCGCGATAGAGAACTGTTCAGCGTCAGAGTAGCACTCGATCGAAGACGAGAGCCAACGTCTTCTGCGAAGGTTTCGGTTCTGTCGCAATAGTTCGTGGCGTGCTGCAACCCCGAGCGCAGCCCATCAGGGCTACCGGCTCGACGGCCGCACGCCGGCGCATCGCAGGAGCAGGCGTTGCCCGGGGCGTTGGAGTACAAGGATCACACCCTCTGGAACGGGGACAGCGTTCGCAATGTCGGCTCTCGGGCGGCTAGATCTGAAGGCTGAAGGTCGCCTTGGGGTCGGCCGTGAATGGCGACCAGCGTCTGCTTTCCAAGGCCAAGCTGGATGAGCTGGACGATGTCATCCGTCGCCGAAGTGAGCCAGGTCAGCGGCCCTACCCGTGCCCGGGGCCGCGGGCTTCGAGTCCTTCAGGCTGCGCGTGAACGACGCCCGCTTGACGAACTGTCCCGCGATTCGCTCACTGCGCTGCGCTGTGTTCGCTGCAAGCCATCCAGATCGAGACAAGAGCCGACGAAGAGGAAGAACAGCCCAACGAGCGTCATGGAGCCTCCACCCCAAGGCTCTTCAGGCCGCGCCAGCGCGCCACGTCCTTCTCGACCTGCTTGAGCTCTTGCGGGGTAGGGAAGTGGCGATGCAGTTCCTCGGGCTTGATGTGCGTATAGCGCTTGAGCTGCGTCCAGTTGGTGTGGCCTGACACGATGGCTACTTCCTCGATGCGCAGGCCGCGCCAGAACAACATCGTGATGCCGGTGTGGCGCAGGTCGTGAAAGCGCAGGTCTTTGATGCCCGGCATGCCGGTCTCGGCGATGCGGTCGCGCACACGCTCAAACGCGGCCGAGACTGACTCGCTGTTGTACGGGAAGATGCATTCCCCGAGCTTCGGAGTCTGGTCGATGATGTTCCAGGCCGGCCCGAGGAGCGGAACGACCTGGTCGTTGCCGGCCTTGCGTCGCGGGTGCTTGACGTCGCGGATGGTGATCGTGCGTTGCTTCGCTTTCACGTCCGCCCACCGGATGCGGCAAAGCTCGCTAACGCGACGCGGCAGCGCCAGCGCGATCTTGTACATGCGCACCATGTCGATGTCGGTCTGTGGCATAAGGTTTCGCAGCTGGAACTGCTCAAGCAGCGCGTCCTCCTCCTCCTGATCCACCAGGCGCTCCACCTGCCTTGACTTGGCGACCAGCCCCATGTCGGCCAGCCTCTTCATCGCGATGTCGACCTCAGTCGGGTCGACGCGGATCTCGTGCGCGTACGGCGCCGCGTGGATCGCTGCCGACAGCGGCGAGAGGTTCGAGAGGATCGTCGCCGGCGAAACCTTGTCGATGTTGCGCCGCCTGGTCGCAAAATCGATGAGGTGCTTGGCGCGCAGGTCGGGGAGGGCGATCTTGTCGAACTCTTGCGCCATGTAGTCGTGGTTTTGGATCGTCGACCGCCCCAGCGGCCGCAGGTTGCGCTGGTACTTGAGGTGCATGCGGATCAGCTCGCCGACGCTGAGGTTGGACGCCGTGACGACATCAGGGATGCCTTCCTTCTTAATCCTCTTCTCGAGCTTGTCCGCCCACAGCCGGGCCTCATTTTCGTCGGCGAACACCTGCGACTGGGAAAATACGACAACCCCGCCTCGCTTGACGCGCACCTGCGCGAGTGTCTGGTTTCCCCGCTTTGAGAACGAAGCCATGAACCAGGAACCTCCAAATGGGGTGGTGCAACTGAGCACTGGAGATTGGTGCAACTGGGTAGGCGGTTGCACTTTCAGTTGCACCTCACCCTCAAAAATGCCCTGAAAAGACCGACAATATCGACAGAGCTTAGAGATGGAAACTACTGAAAATCAACAGGTTAGGCGCGAGTACAGCCCCTGGCGGCTTTGCACGGCACCGATGATGGACTGGACTGACAGGCACTGCCGCTACTTCCATCGCCTGCTCACCCGCCACACGCGCCTCTACACCGAGATGGTGACCACCGGTGCGCTGATGCACGGCGACGTGGCGCGCCACTTGTCCTTCAACGACGAGGAGCACCCGGTCGCGCTGCAGCTCGGCGGCAGCGAAGCGCCCGACCTGGCGGCCTGCGCGAAGCTGGCCGAGCGACTGGGGCTACGACGAGGTGAACCTCAACTGCGGCTGCCCGAGCGAACGCGTGCAGCGCGGCGCCTTCGGAGCCTGCCTGATGAACGAGCCGCGCCTCGTCGCCGACGGCGTCAAGGCGATGCGCGACGCGGTCGGCATCCCGGTGACGGTGAAGCATCGCATCGGCATCGACAAGACCGAAAGCTACGAATTCGTGCGCGACTTCGTCGGCATCGTCGCCGAGGCGGGCTGCGAAGTCTTCGTGGTGCATGCGCGCAATGCCTGGCTCAAGGGCCTGAGCCCAAAGGAAAACCGCGAGGTGCCTCCGCTGCGCTATGAACTCGTGCACCGGCTCAAGCAGGAGTTCCCGCACGCTCACCATCGCCATCAACGGCGGCTTCAGCGACGCCGCGCAGATCGCGGAGCAACTGGACCATCTCGACGGCGTGATGATCGGGCGCGAGGCCTATCACAACCCCTATGCGATGGCGGACTGGGACGCCCGCTTCTTCGATGACGCGCATCCGATCCTCGATCGCGATGCGGTCGAGCAGGCGATGGTGCGCTACTGCGAAGCACAGGCCGAGCAGGGCGTGCCCTGGCCGCACGTGGTGCGACACATCCTGGGCCTGTACAACGGCCTGCCCGGCGCCAGGCGCTGGCGGCAGGTGTGGTCGGACCACCGCCTCAAGACGAGACCGGTTCGCGAGGTCAGCGAGATGGCCCGCAAGGCGATGCGCGGGCCTGCTGCGCTGGAAGCGGCGGCCTGAGCGTCCGGAAGGCCGCTCCGCAGATCAGGATCGAGCCGGCCGCTTGCCTTCCTTCTCGGCATCGGCCATTTCTTGAGCTTCCTGGGCGTCATCGGGCGCCGCCTCGCGTGCGTCCCGCTCGACGTCATGGCTTTCGATGTAGTCCTCCACTGAGTCGCGATGGCGGCGCGCGGCCGTGTAGCTTCCTTCGCCCTCGACCTTCGACTGGTCCTGGATTGGCAGTGGTCTCGTCATTCGGCTGCGGCGACTTGCCGCCTTTCTTCTTGACCGCGGAGTCAGCGCTGGAGGAAGGCGATGGACGTTTCGTGGACATATGGCTCTCCAGAGAAAGAACTGAGGAGCCTCGTGGTGGGCAATCCACATGCCCACCTGGTCACCTTCAGCGCCTGCGCGGCACCGGCCAGGTGGCAAGCATCAGCCCGGCCAGGGCGAGTGCAAATGCGAGCCCGTGCGCCAGGCTGAACTCCTCGCCCAGGAAGACCACGCCCACCAGTGCGGCGCTGATGGGTAGCATCACCGTGAACACACCGGCCGAGGCCGCAGGCACGCGCTTGAGTCCGGTCATCCACAGCCAGACCGTGATCATGCTGGCGGCCAGCGAATAGAACAGCAGCAGCGCCCAGTCACTCCCCGACACGGCCGAGAAATCGAAGCTGCGAGCGACGTACAAGCCGAAAGGCGCGACCAATGCCAAACCCCACAAGTTCACCAGCGCGCTGATGCGCTTGGCGGAGACATTGCCGGTGAGTTGCTTGCCGACCACCACATAGGTGGCCTCGCAGCACACCGCGGCGAAGAGCAGCAGGTTGCCGAGCAGCGCCTGCAGGCCGCCCGCTTGAGCCCCCTGGCTGTCCCATGACTTGGCCGCCGAAAGCAGCGCGATGCCTCCGACGGCACAGGCGATGGCCGCCTTGGTCCGTCGAGCGATGCGCTCCTTGAGCAGCAGCCACGACAGCACGGCGACCACGGCGGGAATCGCCGACATGATCACCCCGGCCGCCAGCGCCGAGGTGAGCGACACGCCGAACAGCATGCACACCGAGAACAGGAAGTTGCCGAAGAAGGACTCCCAGAACAGGAGCCTGCGGTCGCGCGGCGAGAGCGGCGCCTCGCCGGGCTGGCGCTTCACCCAGCCCGCCATCGCAACCGCCGCAATGCCGAACCGCAGCAAGGCCAGCAGGAACACGGGGAACACCAGCACCAGCACCTTGGAAAGCGCCACATAGCTGCCCACCAGGCCCATGCTCAGGGCCAGGGCGAGGTAGGCGGCAAGCGGGGGCCGATGGTGAGCGACGGTCGCGGCGTTCATTCTTGCCCCCTACGGCGCTGTGCGCCGGTCCCCCCGAGGGGGAGCGAGCGCCTTGGGAGGTGAGTGCCGCGGCTCCAAGCCGACCTGCGTCGGCTTGGACGGCACGAACGCCAGCCGACTCTGGCGGCTGGCGGCCCGGCGGCGCTCACATCTCTGCCGTAGCAACGAGGCTCTCGGCCAGGATGCCGAGGGCTTCTTCGAACACGGGTTCTTCGATCGTGAGGGGAAACAGGAAGCGGATGGCATTGCCTTCCGTCCCGCAGGTCAGGAGGATGAGGCCGCGCTCGAGAGCATTGGCCTGCACCTTGCGCGTGAAGTCTGCATCCGGCGCACCGCTGTCGGGGTCGGCGAACTCGACTGCCACCATGGCGCCGAGCCCTCGCACGTCGGCAATCTGCGGCACCAGCGGTTGCAGCCCGGCCACGCGGGCCTTGAGCCGATCGCCGAGCTTCTGGCCTCGCTCGGGCAGGCCTTCATCGCGCATGAGGTCGATCACCGCATGGGCCGCGGCAATCGCCAGCGGGTTGCCGGCGTAGGTGCCTCCGAGCCCGCCCGGTGCAGGGGCGTCCATGATCGCGGCCTTGCCCGTGACGGCCGACAGCGGCACGCCGGCCGCGAGCGACTTGGCGATCGTCATCAGGTCGGGCACCACGCCGAGCTGCTGTTCGTAATGCTCCATCGCGAAGAGCTTGCCGGTGCGCCCGAAGCCGGTCTGCACCTCGTCGGCGATCAGCACGATGGCATGCTCGTCGCACAGCTCGCGCAGCCACTTCACCGCGGCGGGCTGGATCACGTTGAACCCGCCTTCGCCCTGCACGGGCTCGAAGATGATCGCCGCCACGCGCGCCGGCTCGATGTCGGCCTTGAAGATGTGGGCCACCGCCTTCTGCACCTCTTCGAGCGGAGTGCGCTCGCCGGGGAAGGGCACGTGATAGATCTCGGGCGGGAAGGGCCCGAAGCCCGCCTTGTAGGGATGAACCTTGCCGGTGAGCGCCGCGGCGAACATGCTGCGCCCGTGGAAGGCGCCGCCGAAGGCGAGCACGCCGGAGCGCTGGGTGTGCGCGCGGGCAATCTTGATCGCGTTCTCGACAGCCTCGGCGCCGGTGGAGAAGAACGCCGTCTTCTTGGCGTGCCGGCCCGGGGTCAGCATGTTGAGCTTCTCCGCCAATGAGATGTAGCTCTCGTAGGGAACCACCTGGTAGCAGGTGTGGATGAAGCGCTCGAGCTGCCCCTTGATGGCGGCGATCACCTTCGGATGGCGGTGGCCCGTGTTCACCACCGCGATGCCGCCGGCGAAGTCGATGTAGCGGCGGCCTTCGATGTCCCACAGCTGCGCGTTGTCGGCGCGCTCGGCAAAGAATTTCGCCATCACGCCGATGCCGCGGGGCGTGGCCGCGGCCTTGCGGGCGAGCAGTTGCTCGTTGGAAGCGTGGTCCATGGCAGCGTCTCCTTCAATCATCGATGCGCAACCAGGTGGTCTTCAGTTCGGTGTACTTGTCGAAAGCGTGCAAGGACTTGTCGCGCCCGTTGCCCGATTGCTTGTACCCACCGAAGGGTACGGTGATGTCGTCCTCATCATATTGGTTGACGTGCACCGTCCCCGCCTTGAGCGCGCGCGCGACGCGATGGGCGCGATCGATCTGGGAGCTCCAGACACTGGCCTGGAGGCCGTAGGTGGAGTCGTTGGCCAGGCGCACTGCCTCGCTCTCGTCCTCGAAGCGGATCACGCTGAGCACGGGGCCGAAGATCTCCTCGCGGGCGATCTTCATGTCGTTGCGCACCGCGTCGAAGACCGTGGGCTCGACGTAGTGGCCGCCCGTCTCGGCGCGCACCTGCCGGCCGCCTGCTGCACGGCGGGCGCCTTCCGCATCGCCCGATTCGATGTAGCCGAGCACCGTCTTCAGCTGCCCTTCATCGACCAGGGCGCCCATTTCGGTGCCGGCCTCGAGAGGATTGCCGGGCTGGTAGCGCGGCGTCTGGGCGACCACTCGCGCGACGAATTCGTCGGCGATGCTCGCATGCACCAGCAGGCGCGAGGGCGCGTTGCACGATTCGCCCTGGTTGAAGAACATGCTGCCGGCAGCAGTCTTCGCGGCACGATCGAGGTCCTTGAAGTCCGGAAAGACAATGAACGCCGACTTGCCGCCGAGCTCGTTGTAGACGCGCTTGAGGTTGGAGCGACTGGCGTACTCGAGCATCTTGCGGCCCGTGCGGGTCGAGCCGGTGAAGCCGATCGCATCGACCTGGTGGTGCAGCGCGAGCGCCTCGCCGGCCTCATGTCCGTAGCCCGGCACCACATTGAAGACGGCGGGCGGCAAGCCCGCATCGAGCGCCAGTTCCGCCAGCCGCAGGGCGGTAAGCGGCGACTTTTCCGAAGGCTTGAGCACCACGCTGTTGCCGGTGGCGAGCGCCGGGCCGAGCTTCCACGCAGCCATGATCATCGGATAGTTCCAAGGCACGATCGCGCCGACCACGCCCATCGGCTCGCGGGTGACAAGAGCAAGCGCGTTGGGTCCGGTCGGTGCGATCTCGTCATAGACCTTGTCGATCGCCTCGGCATACCAGGCGATGGCACGAGCGGCGGCAGGCACGTCCACGCTCTGGCTGTATCGGATCGGCTTGCCCATGTCGAGAGTCTCGAGCAGTGCGAGCTCTTCGCGCGCGGCCAGTATCTTCTCGGCAAAGCGCTGCAGCACCTTCTTGCGCGCAGCCGGTGGCTGGCGCGCCCAGCGGCCGTCGTCGAAGGCGGCACGCGCTGCCATCACGGCTCGCTCGACATCGGCCGACTGACCACGTGCCACCGGGCCGAGCGGGCGGTTGTCGATCGGCGAGCGCTTGTCGAAGCTGCGGCCATCGGCGGCATGCTGGCGTTGTCCATCGATGAGCAGGCGGCCATCGATGCGCACCTGGGCGGCGCGTGCGGGCCAGTCGGGAGTCTGAGTGGAGGTATTCATGCTTGAAAAGGTTTCAGATCCAAGCCTCGCGCTGCGCATCTGCCCAGGTCAGGTCGAGGCAGCGCGCGATCAGCAGCCATCATCTCGTCGATCTGCTCGCGCGTGATGACCAGCGGCGGTGCAATGATCATGCGGTCTCCGACCGCCCTCATGATCAGGCCGTTGCCGAAGCAGTGGCCGCTGCACACCATGCCGATTTCCACCTCGGGCGGGAAGGGCGCGCCAGTGAAGCCTTGTCTCGCACCAGGGTGATCGCGCCCATCAGTCCGCAGGTCTCGGCATCGCCCACGATGGGGTGATCCTGCAGGGTCGCGAAGCGCTCGGCCAGGTAGGGGCCGACATCATTGCGTATGCGTTCGACCAGGCCTTCGCGCCGGATCAGCCCGAGGTTGGCCAGCGCCACGGCGCAGGCTACCGGATGGCCGGAGTAGGTGTAGCCGTGGTTGAACTCGCCGCCCTGCTCGATCAGCACCTGCGCGACACGCTCGCCACCAGCACGCCGCCCAGCGGGATGTAGCCCGAGGTCACGCCCTTGGCGAAGGTCATCAGGTCGGGCCGGCTGCCGAAGCGCTCGCATCCGAACCAGTGGCCGGTGCGACCGAAGCCGCAGATGACTTCGTCGGAAACCAGCAGGATGCCGTGCTCGTCGCAGATGCGCTGCACCTCCGGCCAATAGGTCGCGGGCGGGATGATCACGCCGCCGGCCCCCTGGATCGGCTCGCCGATGAAGGCCGCCACCCGGTCGGGGCCGACTTCGTGGATCTTGTCTTCCAGCCAGCGCGCGGCCACGAGGCCGAATTCGTCGCGGCTCATCTGGCGACCCAGGCCCAGCCAGTAGGGCTGCTCGATGTGGACGATGCCCGGGATGGGCAGGCCGCCTTGCTCGTGCATGTCGCTCATGCCGCCGAGCGAGGCGCCGGCCATCGTGGAGCCGTGGTAGGAGTTCTTGCGGCTGATGATGACGTTGCGCTCGCGGCTGGCCCATCAGGTCCCAGTAGCGGCGCACCATGCGCACGATGGTGTCGTTGCCCTCGGAGCCTGAGCCGGCATAGAACACATGCTTGAACTGCGGCGGCGCAAGTTCAGCGAGCAGCTCGGCCAGTTCGATGGCCGGTGGCGTCGTGGTCTGGAAGAAGCTGTTGTAGAAGGGAGGGTCTCGAGCTGGCGGGTGGCCGCATCGATCAGCTCGCGCCGCCCGTAGCCGACATTGACGCACCACAGCCCGCTCATCGCATCGAGGATCCGGTGCCCGTCGCTGTCCCACAGATAGAGGCCCTCGCCGCGCGTGATGATGCGCGAGCCCTTGGCTGCCAGGGTCTTGAAGTCGGTGAAGGGATGCAGGAAATGCGCCGAGTCGGCACGCCTGCCAGTCCCGGGTGCTGCGGCTGCCCGTGCCCGCTTGCGATGCCGGTGGAATTCATGAAGTCTCCGCAGGCTGTGCGAATCCGAACGAGCTCATACGTGCAGCAGCAGATGTTCCCGCTCCCAGGGCGAGATCACCTTCATGAATTCGTCGTACTCGATCTCCTTGATCTCGGTGTACACGGTGATGAATTCCTTGCCCGGGCATCGTGGAGATCGGTTTCCTCGTTGAGCAGTGCCAGCGCTTCGCCCAGGCTGCGCGGCAGCTGGTATTCGCCCAGGTAGGCGTCGCCATTGCATTCGGGCGTGGGCTCGATGCGCTTCTTGATGCCGAGGTAGCCGCAGGCCAGGGTCGCCGCCAGTGCGACGTAGGGGTTGGCGTCGGCGCCGATCACGCGGTTCTCGATGCGGCGCGCCGCCGGCGCGGCCACCGGCGAGCGGATGCCGACCGTGCGGTTGTCGTTGCCCCACTGGATGTTGATCGGCGCGGACATCGAGCGGGCCAGTCGCCGGTACGAATTGACGTAGGGCGCGAACAGCGCCATCGCCGCCGGGATGTAGCTTCTGCAGGCCGCCGATGTACCAGTAGAACTCCTGCGAGGCGCTGCCGTCCTCGTTGCTGAAGATGTTGCGGCCGGTGTTGCGGTCGACCACGCTCTGGTGGACGTGCATGGCGCTGCCGGGCTCGTGGGCCATCGGCTTGGCCATGAAGGTGGCGATACATCTCGTGGCGCAGCGCGGCCTCGCGGATCGTGCGCTTGAAGAAGAACACCTCGTCGGCCAGCTGCAGCGGGTGGTCGTGGAAGAAGTTGATCTCCATCTGCCCGGCGCCCACCTCGTGGATCAGCGTGTCGACGTTGAGCTCCATCTTCTCGCAGTAGTCGTAGATGTCCTCGAAGAGCGGATCGAACTCGTTGACAGCGTCGATCGAATACGCCTGGCGAGAGGTTTCGGCGCGGCCGCTGCGGCCCCTGGGCGGACGCAGAGGGCTGGTTCGGGTCGATGTTGCGCTCGATCAGGTAGAACTCGAGCTCCGGCGCGACGATCGGGTTCCAGCCCTGGATGCTCGTAGAGGTCGCACACGCGCCGCAGCACCGAGCGGGGCGCATAGGGGATCAGCAGGCCGTCGCGATCGAAGCAGTCGTGGATGACCTGTGCCGTCGGGTCCGTCGCCCAGGGCACGATGCGCACCGTGGCGGGGTCGGGCTGCAGGTGCATGTCGCGGTCGGTCGGCGTGATGACGTCGTAGTACGGGCCCGGCCTCGCGGAAACTCGCCGGTCACGCCGATCGCGACGATCGCCTCGGGCAGCCGCATGCCGCGGTCCTCGGTGAATTTCTCGCGCGGCAGGATCTTGCCTCGTGCCACGCCGGTGAGGTCGGGCACCAGGCACTCGATCTCTGTCACGCGACGCTCGTTGAGCCATTGCTCGAGCTCGCTGAAAGTGAAGTTGTCTCGTACCACCATAGGTCCCAATCCTTCGAGGCGAGGCCGCGATGCGCGGTCCTGCGCGGTAGTCGCTGAGCGCGGGTGCCGGTCCCGACAGGCCCGGGTTGCCTGCACCTAGGTATCGGGATCCCGGTGCCTTTCGCGGTAGCTCCTGCAGGCCCTGCCGAAAGCTTCGAGGAGCTTGATGGAGACCGGATTCGTATCGGCCTGCCACTCAGGGTGCCACTGCACGCACAGGTTGAAGCCGGCGGCGCGCGGGTCAGAGAAGGCTTCGACCAGCCCGTCGGGCGCGAGCGCTTCGACGCGCAAGCCTTCGGCGAGGCGCTTGACGCCTTGGCCGTGCACGCAGTTGACCTCGAATTCGCCGATCGCCCAGGACTTGATCGAGCACGCCGCCCGCTTCCACCTTTACCGGGTGCGCCGGACCGTACTGCTCCTCGACCGAGCTGCCGCGCGGCGCGATGATCGTTCAGGCCGGGCTGCTCCTGCACGGCCTGGTGCAGGATCCGCCGAGCGCGACATTGGCCTCCTGGAAGCCACGGCAGATGCCGAAGAACGGAATGCCGCGAGCCAGCGCCCGTGGAATGAGCGGCAGCGTCCAGACGATCGCGATCGGGATCGAGCGGAAGGGCGGTGTCGTGCACCGTCTCGTCGAAGTGGCCCGGGTGCACGTTCGATGCCGAGCCGGTGAGCAAGACGCCATCGGCCAGGTCGAGCAGCTCGTCGACCTCGTGCGCTTGCGCTGATGGCACGACCAGCGGCAGGCAGCCGGCCTGCTGCACGGCATCGACGTACTTCTTGCCTGCCACATGGAAGGGATGCCGTCCGAGCATCCGGTTGCAGGCGGGAACCAGGACCACGGGGCGCGCCCGGTTCCGGGACGGATCGTTGGTGCTCATTGCTGACCTTGCGTCTGGTCGCTCAGGTTCTCCCTTGGGTCAGTGTGCCAAAGCATGGCGCAAGTCAACGCCGCGGGCGGGTGGCTCAGCCCGCTCGCTTCAGCGCCGAAGACAGGATGTCGACGAGCTGGTCGATGTGCGACTTCTCGATGATGAGCGGCGGCGAAAGGGCAATGATGTCGCCGGTCGTGCGCACCAGCAGGCCGCTTTCCCAGCAGTCGAGGAACACGCCGAAGGCACGCTTGCCCGGCTCGCCGGCAATGGGTGCCAGCTCGATGCCGCCGACCAGGCCGATGTTGCGCACGTCGATCACGTTGGGCAGGCCCTTGAGCGAATGGACGGCGTCGGCGAAGTAGCCCTCCATCTCCGCCGCGCGGGTGAGCAGGCCTTCTTCGTCGTAGGTGTCGAGCGTGCCGAGCGCCGCGGCGCACGCAAGCGGATGGGCCGAATAGGTGTAGCCGTGGAAGAACTCGATGAGGTTCTCCGGCCCGTTCATGAAGGCATCATGGATCTCCTGCTTGACGAACACCGCGCCCATCGGCACGCAGCCGTTGGTGATGCCCTTGGCCACGGTCATCAGGTCGGGAGTGACGCCGAAGCGCTGCGCAGCGAAGGGAGCGCCGGTGCGGCCGAAGCCGGTGATGACCTCGTCGAAGATCAGCAGGATGCCGTGCTTGTCGCAGATCTCGCGCAGTCGCTGCAGGTAGCCCTGGGGAGGCAGCAGCACGCCGGTGGAGCCCGCCACCGGCTCGACGATCACGGCGGCGATCGTCGAGGCATCGTGCAGCGCGACCAGGCGTTCGAGATCGTCGGCGAGCTCTGCGCCATGGGCGGGCTGGCCGCGCGAGAACGCGTTGCGGGCAAGGTCGTGCGTGTGCCGGATGTGGTCCACGCCGGACAGCAGCGTGCCGAACATCTTGCGGTTGGAGACCATGCCGCCGACCGAAACTCCGCCGAAGTTCACCCCGTGGTAGCCACGCTCGCGACCGATCAGGCGTGTTCGGTGGCCTTCGCCGCGCACGCGGTGGTAGGCCAGGGCCATCTTGAGCGCCGTGTCGACCGACTCCGAGCCCGAGTTCGTATAGAAGACCTTGTTGAGCCCCTCGGGCGTGAATTTCGACCAGGCGCTCTGCCAGCTCGAAGGCCTTCGGGTGGCCCATCTGGAAGGGCGGGGCGTAGTCGAGCTCGGCCGCCTGCTGCTGGATCGCCTGCACGATCTTCGGCCGGGCATGGCCCGCGTTCACGCACCATAGCCCCGCCACGCCGTCGAGCACCTGGCGGCCCTCGGGGGTCCAGTAGTGCATGCCGCTGGAGCGGGCGAGCAGGCGAGGCGACTTCTTGAACTGTCGGTTGGCGGTGAAGGGCATCCAGTAGGCGTCTAGGTCTTGGTGCATGGAGCGTCCTCGAGAGCAGTGAAATGCAAACCTGACGAGCATGAAACGGCGCACGTCGATGTCAAGCGCCAGTCTAGGTGGGCACATGCGCAAGAGGCTTGCTCTGAAGGGGCAGGGAGTACCCTGGAGTGGTCGGACGCACCTCGAGATTCGAGCTTCGTTTCGCATCCAGAAATTTTGGTTTCACAATGCGGAAGGTTGGGATGGTGCGGCGCCGCAAAATTTTTCATTGCGGGAGAGGTGATTGCGCATTGCGAAACGACGCGCCTAAGTCATTGATTTTACATGGCTAAGATTTTAGTCTTCTATAAGACATAAGTCTTCCCATTACCTTGTCAGCCTCATAAGCTTGAGGCATCGGTTCTTCTTAAACACTTCTCAACTCATCACCGGAGGTCCCACCATGACGACGCTTACCCGCGAACAACAAACCGCAGCCCTCGAAAAGGACTGGGCCGAGAACCCCCGCTGGAAGGGCATCAAGCGCGGCTACTCCGCCGCCGACGTGGTGCGCCTGCGCGGCTCGCTCCAAGTCGAGCACACCCTGGCCAAGCGCGGCTCGGAAAAGCTCTGGAACCTCGTCAACACCGAGCCCTTCGTCAACGCCCTGGGCGCCTTGACGGGCAACCAGGCCATGCAGCAGGTCAAGGCCGGCTTGAAGGCCATCTACCTGTCGGGCTGGCAGGTCGCCGGTGACGCCAACCTGGCCGGCGAGATGTACCCCGACCAATCGCTTTATCCCGCCAATTCGGTGCCCTCCGTCGTGCGTCGCATCAATAACACCTTCCAGCGTGCCGATCAGATCCAGTGGTCGGAAGGCAAGAACGACGTCGACTTCTTCGCCCCGATCGTGGCCGATGCCGAAGCCGGTTTCGGCGGCGTGCTCAATGCCTTCGAGCTGATGAAGTCGATGATCGAAGCGGGCGCCGCGGGCGTGCACTTCGAAGACCAGCTTGCTTCGGTGAAGAAGTGCGGCCACATGGGCGGCAAGGTGCTCGTGCCCACGCCGCGAAGCCGTTGCCAAGCTGGTCGCCGCCCGCCTGGCCGCCGACGTGATGGGCACGCCGACCGTGCTGTTGGCCCGCACCGATGCCGAAGCCGCCGACCTCGTCACCAGCGACGTCGACGACATCGACAAGCCCTTCTGCACCGGCGAGCGCACCGTCGAAGGTTTCTATCCGCACCAAGGCAGGCCTCGAGCAGGCCATCAGCCGCGGCCTCGCCTACGCGCCGTACGCCGACATGATCTGGTGCGAAACCGGCAAGCCGGACCTGGCCTTCGCGAAGAAGTTCGCCGAGGCCATCCACAAGCAGTTCCCCGGCAAGCTGCTGAGCTACAACTGCTCGCCCTCCTTCAACTGGAAGAAGAACCTGGACGACGCCACCATCGCCAAGTTCCAGCGCGAGCTGGGCGCGATGGGCTACAAGTTCCAGTTCATCACGCTGGCCGGCTTCCACAGCCTGAACTACTCGATGTTCAACCTGGCCTACGGCTATGCCCGCAACCAGATGAGCGCCTTCGTCGAGCTGCAAGAGGCGGAGTTCGCCGCTGCGGAAAAGGGCTTCACCGCCGTCAAGCACCAGCGCGAGGTGGGCACGGGCTATTTCGACGCCGTCACGACGACGATCGAGCGCGAGGCCTCGACCGCGGCCCTGAAGGGCTCGACCGAAGACGAGCAGTTCTTCGATCGCAAGCACGGCTGATTCAGATAGAGCTTCATGCATCTTCGCGGATGCACTTGGCCCGGTGGTTTCCCCGCCGGGCCTTTTTCATGCGCTCCGCTACAATCGACGCTTTCCCACCAGCAAGAGCGAGAAAGGCACGACGGTTATGACACCGCGAACTTCGACCACCACCTTTACTGAGGTCTAGTCGGTCGGCCGCGGCTTTCGTTCGTCATTGCACTTTCCACGAAAACAGCGCGGCGACCACCGCGCTTTTTGTTTTCTGGCTCCAAGAGGTTTTCATGGTTTCGATTCAACTTCCCGACGGTTCGAAGCGAGAGTTTCCCGGACCGGTCACGGTGGCCGAAGTGGCGGCCTCGATCGGCGCGGGCCTGGCCAAGGCCGCGCTTGCGGGCCGAGTGGGGCAGGGCGCCGATGCACGGCTGGTGGACACGAGCTATCGCATCGAACAGGACACGCCGCTGGCCATCGTCACGGACAAGGATCCGGAGGGCCTGGAGATCCTGCGGCATTCGACGGCGCACTTGCTGGCCTATGCAGTGAAGGAGTTGTTTCCCGAAGCGCAGGTCACCATCGGCCCGACGGTCGAAAACGGCTTCTACTACGACTTCTCCTACAAGCGGCCCTTCACGCCCGAGGATCTCCAAGCCATCGAGAAGCGGATGGCCGAGCTCGCGAAGAAGGACGAAAAGGTCGAGCGCAAGGTCGTGCCGCGCGACGAGGCCGTCGATTTCTTCAAGGGCCTGGGCGAGCACTACAAGGCGGAGATCATCGCCAGCATTCCGGCCAACGAGGATGTGTCGCTCTACAGCGAAGGCGGCTTCGTCGACCTTTGCCGTGGACCGCACGTGCCGAGCACGGGCAAGCTCAAGCATTTCAAGCTGATGAAGGTGGCGGGCGCCTATTGGCGTGGCGACCACCGCAATGAGCAGCTGCAGCGCATCTACGGCACGGCCTGGGCCAGCAAGGAAGACCTGCAGCAATACCTGCATAGGCTCGAGGAAGCCGAGAAGCGCGACCACCGCAAGCTCGGGCGCGAGCTCGACCTGTTCCATCTCGATGAGCATTCGCCCGGCCTGGTGTTCTGGCACCCCAAGGGCTGGACGGTCTGGCAGCAGGTCGAGCAGTACATGCGCAAGGTCTACCAGGACAACGGCTACCTGGAGGTCAAGGGCCCGCAGATCATCGACAAGACGATCTGGGAAAAGACCGGGCACTGGGACAAGTACCGCGAGAACATGTTCACGACGGAGAGCGAGAAGCGCGACTACGCGCTCAAGCCGATGAACTGTCCGGGGCACATCCTGATCTTCAAGCAGGGCATCAAGAGCTATCGCGACCTGCCGCTGCGCTACGGCGAGTTCGGTCAATGCCACCGCAACGAACCCACGGGCGGCCTGCACGGGATCATGCGCGTGCGCGGCTTCACGCAGGACGATGGGCACATCTTCTGCACGGAGGACCACATCCTCGGCGAATGCGTGGCCTACACGGAGCTCTTGCAGCGTGTCTACAAGGATTTCGGCTTCACGGACATCATCTACAAGGTGGCGACGCGACCCGAGAAGCGCATCGGTTCGGACGAGAGCTGGGACAAGGCCGAGCATGCGCTCATGGAGAGCCTGCGCCGCTCCGGACTGCGACTTCACGATCGCGCCCGGCGACGGTGCGTTCTACGGCCCCAAGATCGAGTACACGCTCAAGGACGCGCTTGGTCGCGAGTGGCAATGCGGCACGATGCAGGTTGGACTTCTCCATGCCCGAGCGCCTCGATGCCGAATACGTGGCCGAGGATGGGTCGCGCCAGCGACCGGTGATGCTGCACCGGGCGATTGTCGGCAGCCTCGAGCGCTTCATCGGCATCCTGATCGAGCAGCACGCCGGCGCCCTGCCCGCTTGGCTGGCGCCGGTGCAGGTCGTGGTCGCCAATATCACCGATGCCCAGTCGGATTACGCTTTTGAGATTGCCAAAACGCTGGAAAAACAAGGACTTAGAGCGTCGACGGATTTGCGCAACGAGAAAATCACGTATAAAATCCGCGAGCATTCTTTGCAAAAGGTTCCGTACATTCTCGTTGTCGGCGACAAGGAGAAGGCATCTGGAGCCGTTGCGGTGCGCGCCCGAGGCAACCAGGACCTCGGTGTGATGGCACTCGATACCTTCGCGCAGAAGATTGCGAGCGACATTGCCCAGAAGGCCTGAACGGTGGCGGCCACGAGCCGCCTCGATCAGTTGGCGGGGCGCGTTTGTTTGTGTTTCGGGGCCGGTGCCCTAAAGGATTTGAACCATCGCTACTTTTCTTGACCGTCGTACTCCCAACGTGGAGCGCAAGCACCGTCTGAACCGGGAAATCACTGCGCCGGAAGTCCGCTTGAACGGACAGGAGAACGAGCCCATCGGCATCGTGAGCCTGATGGAAGCCTTGCGACTGGCACAGGAGCAGGATGTGGATCTCGTCGAGATCGCCGCAACTGCCAATCCTCCGGTGTGCCGGTTGATGGACTACGGCAAGTTCAAGTACCAGGAGCAGAAGAAGGCGCACGAGGCCAAGGCCAAGCAGAAGGTCATCGACGTCAAGGAAGTGAAATTCCGTCCCGGCACCGACGAGGGCGACTACCAGATCAAGCTGCGCAATCTGCGCCGCTTCCTGGAAGAGGGCGACAAGGGCAAGGTGACCCTGCGCTTCCGCGGTCGCGAGATCACGCACCAGGACATCGGCATGAGGTTGCTCGAGCGTGTGCGTGACGACCTGCTGGATGTGAGCGTGGTCGAGAACATGCCCAAGCTCGAAGGTCGCCAGATGATCATGGTGCTGGCGCCCAAGAAGAAGAAGTGATGGTTGGCTGAGGCTCGGCCTGCGCTTTGCGGCGAGCCTCGAAGAGATGCCTGGCAGCGGTTTGGTCGCCGCTGCCGGGACAAGTGGCCCCGGGGCCGGCAAGACCGCGAGAGGTTCGCGGCGCCTCACGGGCACAACGAAAAAGGAGCAGTCATGCCCAAAATGAAGACCAAGAAGAGTGCGGCCAAGCGTTTCCGCGTTCGTCCAGGTGGCACCGTCAAGCGTGGCCAAGCCTTCAAGCGCCACATCCTCACCAAGAAGTCCACGACTCGCAAGCGCCAACTGCGTGGCGCGGTGACCGTGCACGAGACCAACATGGGTCACATCGCTCAGATGATGCCCTTTGCTGGCCTGTGAACTGCTGGAAGGAGTAAGCAATGCCTCGCGTCAAACGTGGTGTAACCGCCCGCGCCCGTCATAAGAAGATCCTCGCCCTGGCCAAGGGCTTCCGGGGTCGCCGCAAGAACGTCTTCCGCATCGCCAAGCAGGCGGTGATGAAGGCCGGTCAATACGCCTACCGTGACCGCCGCGCCAAGAAGCGCGAGTTCCGTCGCCTGTGGATCGCGCGTATCAACGCCGCCGCTCGTGAACAGGGTCTGTCCTACAGCAAGTTCATGAACGGCATGAAGAAGGCCTCGATCGACATCGACCGCAAGGTCCTGGCCGACCTGGCCGTGAACGATCCGGCTGCGTTTGGCAGCATCGTTGAGAAGGTGAAGGCTCAACTCGCTGCTTGAAAGCCGTGACTGTGGCGGGAGCCTCGGGCTCTCGCACACCGGAGCGCCCCGGTCTCGATCGGGGAGCAAGAAAGGCCGACACCGCGTTCGGCCTTTTTTTATTTCTTGACGAAAAGGGTGGGGAAGATCCCGCGCCGACACAGAACAAATGAACGAGCTCGATCAACTGGTCTCCGCGGCCCAGGCCGATTTCGACCAGGCGGCGACGGCGGCCGACCTGGAGAACGCCAAGGCGCGCTACCTCGGCAAGGCCGGTCGCGTCACGGAACTGCTCAAGGGGCTTGCGGCCCTGCCACCCGAGGAGAAGAAGCTTCGTGGGGCCGCGATCAACCAGGCGAAGCAGCGAGTCGAGGCCGAACTCAATCGGCGCCGCCAAGCCTTGGCCGACGCAGAGCTGCAGGCGCAACTCAAGGCCGAGGCGCTCGACGTGACCCTGCCGGGTCGCAAGCGCGGCACCGCCGGCC
Organism: uncultured beta proteobacterium; assembly: GCA_963818175.1. GTDB lineage: Bacteria > Pseudomonadota > Gammaproteobacteria > Burkholderiales > Burkholderiaceae_C > Caldimonas. The sequence continues at coordinate 73,516 of CAWFRK010000020.1, forward strand.
TGCACCCCGTGACCCGCACGATGGAGCGCATCGAGGCCATATTCGGCTCGATGGGCTTCGACGTTGCCGACGGTCCCGAGATCGAATCCGACTGGTTCAACTTCACCGCCCTGAATACGCCGGCCGACCATCCTGCGCGTTCCATGCATGACACCTTCTACGTCGAAGGCGGCCACCTGCTGCGCACCCACACGAGCCCGATGCAGATCCGCTACGCGGTGCAGCACGTCAAGCGCCATCGCGCCTTGCTCGATGCTGGCCAGCCCATGCCGGACATCCGGGTGATCGCGCCGGGCCGCACTTATCGCGTGGACAGCGACGCCACGCACTCCCCGATGTTCCACCAGGTCGAAGGTCTGTGGGTCGGCGAGAACGTGAGCTTCAAGGACCTGAAGTCGGTCTATGTGAATTTCCTGCACGAGTTCTTCGAGACGAAGGACATGCAGATCCGTTTTCGTCCCAGCTATTTCCCGTTCACCGAGCCGAGTGCCGAGATCGACATGATGTTCGGCAGCGGCCCGCTCAAGGGTCGGTGGCTGGAAGTGTCGGGCTCGGGGCAGGTGCATCCGCAGGTGATCCGCAACATGGGGCTGGACCCCGAGCGCTACATCGGCTTTGCCTTCGGCTCGGGCATCGATCGCCTGGCGATGCTGCGCTATGGCGTGAGCGACCTGCGGCTCTTCTTCGACGGCGACCTGCGTTTCCTGTCGCAGTTCAAGTAATCACAAGAGGGAAGGAGTAAACGAAGTGCAATTCCCCGAGTCCTGGTTGCGCGAATTCTGCAACCCGCCGCTGGACACATCGGCCCTGGCCGAGCTTTTGACCATGTCCGGCCTCGAGGTCGAAGAGCTGCGCCCGGTGGCGCCTGCCTCGACCGGCGTGGTGGTGGCGAAGGTGCTGGAAGTGGCCAAGCATCCCGATGCCGATCGCCTGAGCGTTTGTCAGGTCGATGCGGGCACCGGTCAGACGCTCAATATCGTGTGTGGTGCGCCCAATGTGCGCCCAGGCATCAAGGTGCCGTGCGCCCTGGTAGGTGCCGAATTGCCGCCGGGCGACGACGGCAAGGTGTTCCAGATCAAGCTGGGCAAGCTGCGCGGTGTCGACAGCCAGGGCATGCTGTGCTCGGCGCGCGAGCTCAAGCTGTCGGAGGACCATGGCGGCTTGCTGGTGCTCCCCGACAATGCACCTGTCGGCGCTGACATTCGCGACTACCTGCAGCTGGACGACACGCTCTTCACGCTCAAGCTCACGCCTAACCTCGCCCATTGCCTGAGCATCCATGGCATCGCCCGCGAAGTCTCGGCTCTCACGGGCGCTCCTCTCAAGCAGCCAGGGTTTCCGCCTGTGCCTGCAAGGCATTCCGACAAGCTGCGAGTCAGGATCGAGGCGCCGGACCTATGTGGCCGCTTCTCCGGACGCATCATCCGCAACGTCGACACGCAGGCGCCTACCCCGGCATGGATGGTGGATCGCCTCGCACGCTGTGGGCAGCGCTCCGTGAACGCGCTGGTGGATATCTCCAACTACGTGATGTTCGAGTACGGCCGTCCTTCGCACATCTTCGATCTCGACAAGATCCATGGCGGCCTGACCGTGCGGTGGGGGTGCAAGGGCGAACAGCTCAAGCTGCTCAACGGCAACACCATCGAGGTGGACGAGACCGTCGGCGTGATCGCCGACGACCAGGCGGTGGAGTCGCTGGCCGGCATCATGGGAGGTGATTCGACCGCGGTGTCCGACGCCACGCGCAACATCTACGTCGAGGCCGCGTTCTGGTGGCCGCAGGCGGTGATGGGCCGTTCGCGCCGGTTCAATTTCTCGACCGACGCCGGCCATCGCTTCGAGCGCGGCGTGGATCCGGCACTCACCGTCGAGCACATCGAGCGCATCACGGCGCTGATCATCGAAGCGTGCGGCGGCGAGGCCGGCCCGATGGACGATCACGTGCTTGCATTGCCCGAGCGCAAGCCGGTCGTCATGCGTGTCGATCGCGCTGCGAAGATCATCGGCATGCCGGTCACGCAGGTGCAATGCGCCGACGTGTTCCGGCGCCTGGGCCTCGACTTCACCGAAGCGCCCGGCATGTTCACGGTGACACCGCCCTCGTACCGCTTCGACCTGCAGATCGAGGAAGACCTCATCGAGGAGCTGATCCGCGTCGTGGGCTATCAGCAATTGCCGGCGACGCCTCCGATAGCTCCGGTCATTGCCCGCGTGGGTCCGGAGGGGCGCCGCAGCCTGCATGAGGTTCGGCATGCGCTGGCTTCGGCCGACTACCAGGAGACGCTGAACTTCAGCTTCGTGGAGCCCGAATGGGAGCGCGACTTCGCGGGCAACGACAACCCGGTCCGGTTGCTCAACCCCATCGCGAGCCCGATGAGCGTCATGCGCACGAGCCTGATCGGAAGCCTCGTCCAGGTGCTGCGCTTCAACGTGGCCCGCAAGGCCGGCCGTGTGCGCGTGTTCGAGATCGGCCGGGTGTTCCTTCGCGACGCGCAAGTTGCTGAGAGCGATACCACCGTTGCGGGTCTGCAGCAGCCGGTTCGCGTGGCCGGGCTCGCTTACGGCGCAGGGGACGAGCTTCAGTGGGGACGTCCGGATCGCATGGTCGATTTCTTCGACGTCAAGGGCGACATCGAAGCCATCATGGCCCCGCTCGAGCCTCGATTCGAGCCGGTGGAGCATCCGGCGATGCATCCTGGGCGGTCCGCCCGTGTGGTGCTCGACGGTCGTGAAGTCGGCCATGTCGGCGAGCTGCACCCGAAGTGGCGCCAGGCATACGAGCTTGCGCATGCGCCAGTCGTCTTCGAGCTCGATGCTTCGGCCCTCACGGAGCGACCGATGCCCACCTACAAACCCATCCCACGGCAGCAGGCTGTCAGTCGAGACCTGGCGGTGATCGTCAATGAAAAGGTCAGCCACGAGGCCCTGATAGAGGCGATCGCGGCGGCAGATACTGCCGGCTTGGTGCGCGACGCTACGTTGTTCGACATCTATCGCCCGCAGGCGGCCGCCAGCGACATCGGCGCGCATGAGCGCAGTCTTGCTGTGAGGCTCGAACTGCTGGACGAACACGCCACGCTGACTGACGACCGAATCGATGCCGCGGTCAAGTCAGTGATCGAAACCCTGGGTGCGCGCTTGGGCGCCCGTCTGCGCGCCTGACGCGCCGTGGTCAATGGAGCCAATATGGATCGCGTGATCGTTCCTACCATCGAGACACCGACCCTGACGAAGGCTGAACTCGCCGAACTGCTGTTCGAACGCCTGGGACTCAACAAGCGGGAGTCCAAGGACATGGTCGAGGCCTTCTTCGAGATCATCCATGCGAGCCTGGTCCAGACGCAGGACGTCAAGCTCTCCGGGTTCGGCAACTTCCAGATCCGTCGCAAGGCGCCACGGCCCGGGCGCAATCCGCGCACCGGGGAGTCGATCCCGATCAAGGCAAGGAATGTGGTTACATTTCACGCCAGCCACAAACTCAAGAGTGTTGTGCAGGGAGAGATATCGCCGGAGGACGACTTCGAGTAAAGTCTAGCTTTCTCTCTCGATCTCATTGATTTCAATGGAGAAAGCGCTCCCTCCGATCCCTGCCAAACGCTACTTCACGATCGGTGAGGTGAGCGAATTGTGCGGCGTGAAGCCGTATGTGCTGCGCTATTGGGAGCAGGAGTTCACCCAGCTCAAGCCGATGAAGCGCCGGGGTAATCGGCGCTACTACCAGCACCATGAGGTGCTGTTGATTCGGCGCATTCGGGAGTTGCTGTACGAGCAGGGCTTCACTATCAGCGGTGCACGCAATCGTCTGGCCGAAATGGGTCATGGCGGGCGCAACGAGCCGGTGGCCGAGGTCGAGGATGAAATCGGTGTTGCCGAAACAAACGGAGAGCGCCAGGCAATGCCGCAGGAGGCAGCCAACGGGCCGGCCCCGGCGGAGCCCAAGCCTCAATTCACCGTGAATCAGGTTCGCCAGGAATTGCTGTCGATTCGAAGTTTGCTGGTCGTTTGAAGAAAAATCGTCTTATAATTGAAAGCTTCGTCGGGGTGTAGCGCAGCCTGGTAGCGCACTTGCATGGGTCTGTAACACGGCTTGCCCCCTCGGGATTTTCGCGCGTGTGAAAACGGGGGGTCGACTGGGTGCATGCGTCAGTCTTCCCGTGCGCCTTGATTTCAGAGGCCACACGATTGCGGCCGATGGGGATACTTCGATGTACCAGAGGCCGCTACCTTGGTGTACCATTAAAAGCTTCGCGGGATGTAGCGCAGCCTGGTAGCGCATCGGTCTGGGGGACCGGAGGTCGCAGGTTCAAATCCTGTCATCCCGACCAAGTTGAACGGAAAAAGGCCACCTCAGGGTGGCTTTCTCTTTGCCGCAATGTCTGCACATGCATCAAGGCACCGATAGGTCTGGATGCCGCTCGATTCGCATGATGCGCTCGCGCCCATCTGTCGGCCCTCTTATTCATTTCGGCGTAGGCCTGCTGCGCGAGGGCTGCGTCCTTTTCGCAGGCCGGCGACTGCGACCTCGATCCGGCAAGTCAACGGGTTAGCAGCGAAAGCTGCTCCACCCATTTCCTTTTGAGATCGACCCGCGTCCTAACGGCGTCCTAAATTTCTCTAGAGCCGACGCAACAGAACCCTTCTGGGATAGCGAGCGCGTCCTCGCAGCAGAAGTCTGGAGGTTCGTCCAATCTCTAGCCCGGACCGTGCGTCTGAGCCATTCAGCCCGCGCCGCGACCGGTCGCAGCCGCTTCACCGTCGACGCCGGACGTCCCGCAGCCAGGGATGCTGGGCCCAATGCTGCCGGGCAAAAGCGTCCGATCTCGGCCCTGATAGCTGAGCGACAGGCCGATCACGTCCAGCCCCTCGAGGACATCCTGCGATGCCGAGGCAGCAGATCGAATCCGGCACGCACGTTCTGCTGCTGCAAGGTCTGCTGCTGATGTCGATGCATACTGGAATTGTGCGCGGGTCGTCCGCATCGTCCATCAGCCGCGCAATCGCCTCGGCAGGCAAACTCACGAGCAGCAAGCCGTTGCCCATCGCGTTCGAATAGAAGATCTCGCGCGAAGCTCGGTCGCCGACCACTGCGCGTATGCCCGAACTGCTGCAGGCCCCAGACCGCATGCTCGCGGCTCGATCCGCAGCCGAAGTTGCGTCACCGCACGAGTACCGAGACGCCTTGAATTCCGCCCTGATTCAGCACGAAGTCGGGACGCTGGCGGCCTTCCGGCGTCGAAGCGCAGGTCGTACAGCACTGCCCTTGCCAGCCCGCACTTGTCGATTCCGCGCAGGAACTGCTTGGGGATGATCTGGTCGGTGTCCAGGTTCTCGATGCGGAGTGCAGCCGGCGCGGCCCTCGATGCGGACAGATTCGGTCATTGCAGGATCTCCAGTCGGCGGACGTCGGTGATGCGGCCGGTGACCGCGGCGGCCGCGGCCATAGCCGGGCTCGGTGATGTCGCCGCGGCCCTCGGGCGTGCTGCGCCGCTCGACGGGGGGTCAGCCGGCTGAGCGATAGATATCGCGCAGGCGGCGGTGTGCGTGCTCACGGACTGAGCGTAGTGCTCCCGGGGACGCTCAGGGCTCGATCTTCACGCCCTGCGTGAACGCCACGCGGCCTTTGAGCTGCGCGGCGGCCTCGGTCGGCTCCGGGTAGTACCACGCGGCTTCGGGCTTGAGGTCGCCGTCCACGAGCAGCGAGTAGTAGTTCGCCTTGCCTTTCGAAGAGTTGCTGTGATGGTTGCTGTGCACCACGTACTCGCGCTTGAGCGCGCTCTCGGGGAAGTAGTGCTCGCCTTCGACGACGACGGTGTCGTCGCTCTCGGCGATCGTCACGCCGTTCCAGATTGCCTTCATCTTTTCGAGCTCCGGTGAGGTGCGCGCTCGGAGCCCCATTGGCTACAGGGCCGCAGACGCCACCAGCCAATGTACGCTGAAGAGCAGCAGCGGACTTCACGCAAGTCAGCCTTCGCTGCCCACCTGCGTGCCCATCATCGGCTGCACGGCACCGCCCTGACCCTGCAACGGCGGCGGGGGTGGCGGGAAGGGGAACTTCCGCGGGACGGTGCCGCACCAGTCGTCGTCGATCAAGCGAGGCTTCGCCCCTGTCGCCCCGCCTTGCGGCATGAACGCGTCGAGCTTGCCAACGATGCCGGCCAAGCCCTGCGCAGGCTGCTCTTGCGACGGGGTAGGGGCGCTTGCCAGCGAGGTGCCGGCGTTGATGGAGAGGTTGAGGTTCATGGTGGGGACTCCGTTCAATGGCGCGGCCGGGTCGACATGACCTTGCCGCGCCACCATTGCAGCCCACGGCCACGAGCGCGGCTAGTCGGGGCCTCTCCGATCGGGAGGCCTGCGACTGGGGTCGTCACTACCCGCGACGCGGTCGCTAAAGCTCGTCGCTGCTGCGAAGGTCAGCACATGTTCCCGGCCTTGGCCGAGAACTCCTGCTCCTGGGAGGCTTGGCAACAGAATTGGCAACAGAATGCTTGAGACCTAAGATCCACGCTCAGCAATCCCATGAGGTGTCCCATGCGGACGTCGAAGCTCTGGGCCGGCGCCAGCGGCTACGCCTTCAAGGAATGGAAGGGCAGCTTCTATCCCGAGAAGCTGCAGCCCGAGGCCATGCTCGCGTGGTACGCCGAACGGCTGCCGAGCGTGGAGATCAACAACACCTTCTACCAGATGCCCAAGACCGCGGTGCTGGGGCACTGGGCTGAAGTGACGCCTGAGCATTTCCGCTTCGCGATCAAGGCCTCGCGCCGCATCACGCACGACGGGCGGCTCAAGGCCGATGCGGTGGCCGAGTCGGTCGCGTACCTCTACAAGAACCTCTCGACACTCGGCGCCAAGCGCGGGCCGGTGCTTTTTCAACTGCCGCCTTTCCTGAAGAAGGACGTGCCGCGCCTGGGCGGAATTCCTGCAGGTGCTGCCTGAAGGCCACCGCGGCGACGTTCGAGTTCCGGACACGACAGTTGGTTCGACGACGAGGTGTACTCCGCGCTGCAGGCCGCGGGCGCGGCGCTGTGCCTCTCGGAGCGCGAAGACAATGCTCCACCGCCGCTGGTGGAGACGACAGCCTGGGGCTATCTGCGACTGCGACTCGAGCACTACTCCGAGGACGATCTCGCCCAGTGGGCTCGACAGTCTCGCAGCAACGCAGTGGCAGGAGGTCCACGCGTACTTCATGCACGAGCCGACGGCGCCCGGCTACGCGGCGACGCTGCTGCGGCTGCATTCAGCCCTGCAGCAGGCCTGACGCGAGCATCAATCGTTGCGTTCAGAAGCGGTGACGAATGCCCACCGCGAAGGTGTCGCCGCTATTCAGGTTCTCGACCTTGTCGTGCATGTAGACGGCGTACAGGTCGGTGCGCTTCGACAGGAAGTGGTCATAGCCCAGGGAAGCGATGTCGCGGTCGGACTGGACCGCGTCGTTCGTCCTCGCCGCGCCGTAGGAAGCCAGCACGGTCCCGTTGCCGACCGGCGCCGACACGCCGAGCTGCCGCAGCTTGTCCTTCGTGTCCGCCGTCGGCAGGCTGGTGTCCGTCTCGCGCACTTCGCCGTACTGCGCGAACAGCTTGGCGAGGCCGAAGTCATACGAGCCGCCGACGTTCACCGTCGTCTCCTTGCCGCCGGACGCGAAAGGCATCTCGATCTGCTGCGCGGCGATGGTCAGCGCCACCGGGCCCGCGAAGTACAGCACGTTGCCGCCGAAGTTGCGTCGCCGATGGTCTCGGACGAGACGGGGTCGGCCCCGCGCAGGTTGCCCATCGTGGCGTCGGAGAACACCACGCCAGCCGAAGGTGTCGTAGGGGCGATTGCGCTCGATCACCACGATCTCGTTGGAGGGATCCTGCAGCTTCATCAGCAGGCCGAAATACAGGCCCGAGGGGCCGCCACCAATGCAGACGATCTTCATTTCCGGAATTTCGATGTGAGTTGCTCTTCGCCGCGCCGCAAGGGGCGCAGCAGTTTGCTTGTGGAATGCTTGCCGCGGCGCTTAGGCTTGACCGGGCACGCCGCGCTCGATGAGCGCGCCAGGTCCGCGGGGATGTCGATGGAGCGATGAGTCTCCAGCGAGGTGAACACGATGGTCTGGGTCGTCGCCATGCGCACTTCGCCGTTCTCACCGGTGCAGCGCCACGCCAGCGTGAGCGACCTCTGGCCCATGCGCACCACCTCCAGCGTCAGCGAGACCTGGTCGCCCATGCGGCTGATGGCCTTGAAGTCGACTTCGAGGCGCACCGTCGGCATGCCCACGCGGCGCTGGCCGATCACGCCGTGGTAGCCCTCCGGCAGCAGCGCGTCGATCCAGCTCTCGATCAGGTCGTTGAACAGGATGAAGTACTGCGGGTAGAAAACGATGCCGGCAGGATCGCACTCGGAGAAGTGGATCTTGTGCTGGCGCGAGAAGGAGATCGTGCTCATCAGTGGCGTCCTTGCTGCTTCATGCTGAAGACCGGCTTCATTACTTCTATGTGCTCGGTCACTCGTATTCAAGCCAGCGCGTGGCGCGCCAGCGATTCCTTCAGCTTCTTGCCGTGCTCGTCGGCCAGCGCGGCTTCGCGCAGCTCGCGCAGCGTCGCGGGCGCCAGGCGGGAGCCGGTGCGCATCACGGCGCCCATCAGCGTCTGGTAGTTGGCCAGGCCGCGCACATGCGTGTCGCTGTAGCCCTTGACCAGGCGCTGGCATTGCACTACCTCCAGCGCGAGGGCCGGGTTGTTGCGCGCGGCACCCACGACCTGCTCGAGCCATCGCTCGATACGCTGGTTCTCGAGCTCGTAGCGCAGCGTGCAGCGACGCCAAGTACGCATGCGCGAGACCACCCACAGCATCAGGTAGCCGCGCAGCGAACTGGTGGTGACCACCCGGCCCAACTGCGTGAAGCGCCGCACCAGGTGATGCACGAAGTGCGGCTTCAGCAGCCAGCGGCCGAGGCCGGCGGGCAGCGTCTCCGCGATCTCTTCCAGGCGCGGATGCATGAATTCGTTGATCGCCAGCAATTGCTCGACATTGGCGCGCACCTCGCCGCGCACGCGATCGAAGCGCGAGCTGCGGGTCTTGAGGTCGGCGACGCGGATGGTGTCTTCGTACGACATCCACAGCGCGAGGTGGCGGGCGGTTTCGCGCAGCAGGTTCATGTCGTCGTGCGGGAAGGCGCGGCGCACGCTGGCCAGGCGGTCCAGGAAGAGGCCGGCGTAGGCCACATCCTGGTAGTCGATCATGCGGCGCACGCCTTCGACCACGACGTAGTGGACCTCGGCCGGGAATTCGCCGCGGGCGCGCTGCAGAAGCTGCGCAACTCCGGGATCGCGCGCCTTCAGCTCGCCCAGCACGGCCTGCGGCGACTCGGACGCGGGCGTGTCGGCCGCATCCGCCTTCGCAAAGGCAGCACCGAAGGCACGCAGGCTGGGCTTGACGCCCACGCCACCGCGCTCGATGGTGGCTTCGAACTGGGCACGGCTGAAAGGCAGCACGCCGGTGCCGGCGAGGGCGCCGAACAGCACTCCGCTGATCACGCTGCCGTTGTCTTCGGCGGCCTGGGCCATGTCGAAGCGCACGAAGCGCCTGGCGGCCTTGCCGGCGTGGGCAATCAGTTTCTTGTTGTCCACGCGGCCGTCGCCCATCGCCGACTTCTCGGTGATCGAATACACGCGGTGGGTCGAGGCCACGAGCGTGGTGCGTTCGGGCGTAACCAGGCCACGCTGCACGGCGCGGCCGGCTTCCATCAGCTCGGAGGCAAGCACCACGTCGACGTCGCCGGGGGCGGGCATCAGCGCCAGCACCGGCATGCGGCCGCTGCGATCGGCCAGCTCGCGCGGGAACAGCTCGACGTAGTAGATGGTCGCGCCGGTGCGCTGGGCCACGCCCGGCACCGAGGTGGTCTGGGCGATGTAGCCGTTGTGCTCGCCGAGATCCACGATCCAGTCGGCCAGCACGCCGCCGCCTTCGCCACCCATCGCGAGGACGGCAATCTTTATCGGTTGTGCGTTCATGAGTGAGCCTTTCGGAGCATGGATTTCAAAAGGCCAGGCGCTCGAGACGCGCGCGCATCACGCTTCTGCAGCCAGCCGATCACGCCAGTACGCACGCGCTGGCGTACCTTTTCGGTGCGTGTCGGGCTGCTGACGATCTGTGCCTTGTAGAACGAGGGGCACAGCACCGCGGCATGCGAGACCTCGCCGCCGGCCGCAGCCGACGCAGCTGTCGAGCACGGAGGCCACCGGGTCGGTGCGCAGCGTATCCGGGTTCGGCTTGATCGACAGCGACGGGCAGCCCGACAGGCGGATGCTGGAGTGGTAGCCAGTGCAGGTGTCCGAATCCACCCCGAAGCGCTCACGCACCACGCGCTTGCCCTCGGCGATCGCCTTGCGGGTCTTGGGGCTTCTCGCGGCGCTGCTTGTTGAGCATGCATTCGCTCTGCGCGATCAGCACCTTCGGGCCCTTGGCGCCGGTGGTCAGCGCTTCCTGAGCGTGGCCATCATCGTCTTCAGGTCGTAGGTGTGGCGCACCGTCTTCACCCACTTCACGCCCACGCCTTTCACCGCCTTCTCGATCGCATGGCCGGTGCTGCGCGTGTCGTTGTGCGCAGTAGAGGAGGGGATGTCCTGCCCGCCCGTGGCCGACGTGTAGCTGTTGTCGACGACGATGGTCAGGTTGTCGCTCTTGTCGAACACCGCGTTGGCGATGCCGCTGGTCAGGCCGTTGTGCCAGAAACCGCCGTCGCCCATCACCGAGATGGCGCGCTTGCCCGCAGGGGCGTTCGAGCGCGGCGGCGCTCGCGCTGCCGAGGCCGTAGCCCATGGTGGTGTTGCCGAGGTTGAAGGGCGGCAGGATCGAGAACAGGTGGCAGCCGATGTCGGCGCTCACGTGGTGCTCGCCGATCTCGCGCTCGACGAGCTTCATCGCGGTGAAGATGGGGCGCTCCGGGCAGCCGGTGCAGAAGCCCGGCGGGCGGGCGTGCACGCTTTCGTCGACCAGCGTCTGCGGCTCGGCGGCTTCCCTGGAAGCCACGGGCGGAATGAACTTGCGTTCACGCGTCGGCTCCGGTTGAGGCACGAGCCTGCCGTACGCCTCCAGGAAGCTGCGCAGCCCCTTGATGACGGTGGCTGTGTTGTATTCGCCAGCCAACGGCGGCACGTCTTTGCCGTGCAGCGCGACGGGGGCTGCGGACCTGGCGCAGGAGCGTTGGCGGCGTTCTGCTCGACGAAGTTGGGCTGGCCTTCCTCGATGACCAGCACGGCGCGCTTGCCTTTCGCAGAAGCGCTCCGACTCCGAAGCGACCAGCGGATACGCCACGTTCATCACGTAGAGCGGGATCTCGACTCGCCGAACACATCCGCCAGGCCGAGCTGGCCGAGTGCGCGGATCACGGTGTTGTAGCTGCCGCCCTGCGCGGCGATGCCGATGTCGTCGGCATCGGCCGAGAAGAATTCGTTGAGCTGGCGCTCCTCGATGAACTTCACCGCCGCGAGCCAGCGCTGCTTGATCTTCTCGTGCTCGTGCACGAAGCTCGCCGGCGGCAGCACGATGCGGCTGACGTCGCGCTTGGGGTTCTCCAGCGCGTCCTTGATCGAGAAGGCC
>CAWFRK010000021.1:0-13545 GCA_963818175.1 uncultured beta proteobacterium
GTTTCCGTTGACGGTCAAGGTGCCGATGGAAGCGCCGGGCGCAACCTCGGGGCCGGAGTTCACCTGTGGTTGCGCCCACTCCTCCATTGCCCGCGAGCTTTCCGGTATTGCTCACCGTCACGGCGGAATTGGGCTGCTGGCCATCGATCTGCAAGGTGCCGGCCGAAATGGTCGTGGGGCCGGTGTAGGTGTTGTTGCCCTTGAAGACCGTGGTGCCCGGACCCGTGTGATTCACCCCGGCCGCGCCGCTGATGAGGACCGCGGCTCCCCCCGCGGTGCCGTCCTTGGTGAAGTAGTACGGGGCCTGGTTGCGGTTGAAGTTGAGCGTCGCCACGCCGATGCCGCTGGTCACTTCGGCGGCATTCAGGATACCCGGTGCGGCGCCGCTGCCGATGTTGAGGGTGCCAGTGGTGGCAGCGCCCGCCACGGGCCCCAGCGAACCCTGCGGGGCGGTGGCCAGCGTCACCGTGCCGCTGCCGGCGTTCACGCTGACCGTGGCGTTGTCTGCGATGGTCAGCGTGCCGTTCCCTGGTGAATACTGCTTCGGCAGCTACCGACGGTGACGTTGGCGCTGCTGTTCCACGCAATAAGCCTGCCCCCGTGACCGTTGCGGGGGCTTTGTCCCGCCCATGCCGATGGTGCCGCCGGCACTTGCGCGATGCCGCCTGAGCCGATCGTCAGCGTGCTGTCGTGTGCCGCAATTAGAAGATGCCCGTGACAGCGACAGCGTCGCGCCCGAGCCGACCGTGACCGTGCTGCCCGCATCGGTGATGAGCGACCCGTTGATGGTGGTGTTCTGCTGTACCGCTGTGGTGCCGCCTTCGAGAACTACGTTGGTTGCGACCGAGCCGGGGAGCGGACCGCCGGCGGGCGCGAACGACAACCGCTGCCAGGATGTTGTCCCAATACACATCGTAGGCACTCGTGTTGTTGTTGGAGGAATTCAGGAACGCGGCTCCTGAGTTGGTCGGTCAGGGCATTCGCACTTTGTCCCGTCAAGGTGTGGATCACGGCTCCATTGAGCAAGAACTCATAACTGTTCCCTTTGACAAGTTGGATTTTCAGCCTGTTCCATCCGTCGTAGTTGATTTGCGCGTCGACGGGAACAAAGCCTGTGGCGCTGTCAAAAATCTCGATGCGGCCCGGCCCATTGATGTTCGTGAACGTGATGATGGGAAAGGCGGGGGGATGTGCCGGACCGAAGGCCTGCGTGCTGGAGCCGAAGCGGGACAAAGTTGCCCGTGTCATGGGTTCCCAGCGTCGCTGTCTGGGCCGCCTGCATTGCACTGCGGACGAATACCGAACCGGAAGGGAAGGCCGGTCCAACCTGGGTAAGATCGGTGGCGGCGCTCACGCCCTGCGTGTCGTAGAAGCGGGCTGGGAAGCCGGCGCGGCCAGGGGCGGTAAAGAATCCGTTCGGCCCCATTTGAATGTGCGTGACATTCGTCCCGCCCTGATGAGACGGGAGCATTTCGACGTTGTCCGGCGTGAAGCGGTCAGTCCTCCAGACGAAGCCATCATTGTTGAGGCAGATTGCGGGCGGCGCCGGGCATGCAGCGGCAAGCCCGGTTGCCGGAACAGTCACCAGGCAAGGCCAGCACGGCGAGCGCGACCGGCGTCGGGTGGGCGATCGTCGAAAGCTTGACGTTCTTGTTACCCATGGCTTGACCCCTCGCGCGCCATAGGTCGACGGCCCTCGAATGACGAAGCGCGCACGCGTCCGCTTCGCCAGGGTCAGCTTCCAAGTTGGGTTTATCGCGGCGAAGTTTAGGCGGCGACCGGGGGTTTTTGTAGGTGCAGGGCGACGCGCGGCCTGGGCTTCATGGTGCTCAAGGCCGCCGAGTTCCTGGCCAGCAAGCCCGTGTCGAGCGTCAGGTCGGTGTCGTACGGGTCGGCCAGTGCCTCCGCCGAGGTGATGGACTTGTTCTCGCCCGTGTAGTCAATGTCGCCCAGCACTGCGAGCCCCGCGCTCGTACCGCCAAGGGCACCTTGCGCTCGCGCAAGCCCTTGAGGGTTTCGTCGAGGGCGGTGCCTTTCCATAGCTTGATGTAGGTCGACTGGTCGCCACCGGCGATGAAGAGCAGGTCCGCCCCGCCATGATGGCGTTGACGCGGGGGCTGTTGGCGGCCTCGCGCGTCTTGATGACCAGGGATTCGACCGAATCCACGCCGACCATCTCGAAGAGGTAGTCGTTGTAGCCGTCGGCGCCGGACGTGCGGATGACGACCGCGTCCACCTTCGAGCCGGCCGTGCCACCGGCCTTGGCGATCATCTGGTGGAAGGCTTCGTAACGCGCGGCCTTGCGCGGTTCCATGAGCCACGAAGCGAAGCGCATGGATAACCGTACTCTCATGAGATGTGATGTACCATGCTTCGATGGTACGAGGAGCAGGGCGCTGACATGTCCATCATCACTGCCAACGACCTCAAGACGCGCGGCGTGGGCGCGATCGAGGAATCACTCGCCTCCGAGACGGAGGCCTTGGTATCCGTCCGGGGAACCCTCGCTACGTGGTGATGGAGGTATCCCACTATGGATACCTTCGCGAATGCGAGCTGGAGGCTGCGCTGGCGCAGTCGCGCGCTGACCTGGCTGAAGGTCGCTACGTCAAGGAGTCGCCCAAGGCGCATGTGGCGCGCGCGCAAGCGATGAACGCCAAGGCGCCGGCCGCCGGGAAGGCCAAGGCCCGCAAGGCCAGGTCGGGCTGAGGCCGAGTCCGGGCATCCATGGCCTACACACTCGTATTCACCGAGCAGTACACCCGACGCGCCGCCAAGTTCCTCAAGCGCCATCCCGAATTGACGAGGCAGTACGAGAAGACGCTGGAGTTGCTGCAAGCCAACCCGCACCACCCTTCCCTGCGCCTGCATGCCCTTGCCGGCCACCTGGGAGGCCTGCACTCGGTGTCGATCAACCTGTCCTACAGGATCACGCTGGAACTGCTGGTCGCCGACGGGGAGATCGTCCCTGTCAATGTCGGCGATCACGATGGCGCGTATTGAGGTCGGCTCAGGGCCAGAGATGCGGCAGAAGCCCGCGGGAGCCCCGTGACTTGCGATAGGGAAGCCTACTTGTCGTACCGCTTGATCAACGCACGAGCCTCGTCGAGCAGCTTCTTGCCATCCGCCCCCTTGGCGCTGACTTCCTTCACCCAGTCGTCGTCGACGCTCTCGCTGGCCTTGACCCAGCGCTGAACCTCGGCATCCGACATCGTGACCAGGGTGTTGCCGCGATCGCGTGCCACCTTGCGGAAGGGCTCCACCACGGCGTCGAAGCCGATCTCGCCGGCCCAGGCCGAAACTGTCAGGCCGCTGTTGTCGTCGATCACCTTCTTCAGGTCGGCGGGCAGGCTGTCGTACTTGGCCTGGTTCATCGCGAAGGCGAAGATGGTGTTGGAGATGCGCGGCGACGCGGCCGGCGAGTCGAAGTGGTACTTGGCGATCTCCGGCATCTTGATCGCGGGCGTGCCTTCCCAGGGCACCATCGCGCCGTCGATCACGCCCTTGTTCATCGCCTCGGGCACCGCGGGCAGCGGCATCTGCACCGGGGTGGCGCCGAGCGCGGCAAGCAGCTTGGCGTTGATGCGCGTGGCCGAGCGGATCTTCAGGCCCTTCAGGTCCTCGAGCTTGGCCGGGTGCTTGCTGGTGAAGTGGAACACCGCGCCATCGTGCACATGCATGAAGATGAGCTTGGTGCCCTTGAACTCGTCGAGCGCGTTCTTCTGGGTGTAGTCCCACAGCGCCTGGCTGCCGCCCTTGGCGGTGTGCGCCATGAAGGGCAGCTCGAACACCTCGGCCTTGGTGAAGCGGCCGGCCGCGTAGGTCGGCACGGTCCAGATCACGTCGACCACCCCATCGCGCACCTGGTCGAACAGCTGCGGGGGCGAGCCGCCGAGCTGCATCGCCGGATAGATCTGGCACTTGAGCTTGTTGGCCGACTCCTTGGCCACCTTGTCGCACCAGGGCTGGATCAGCTTGACCTGCGCGTTCGAGGTGCCCGGCAGGAAGTGATGCACCTTGAGCGTCACCTCCTGGGCCACGGCCGCTCCCAGTCCGCCGGCGGTCAGCAGCGCCGCGGCGGCAATGGTCTTGATCGATCGGAAAGCCATCGTTGTCTCCTCTTTTTGATGGTTGGGGTGAAGAAACGAAATGATCTTGTTGGGCCTCGCCTATTCGCACAGCGCGCGGATGTCCGCGGGAATGGGCACGGCCCGGATGGCATGCGGATCGGTCGCCGGTGCGCTCGGCGAAGACACGCACCTCGTCGCATTCGCACAGCAGCTCGCCGGCGCGCAGGATGCGGTGGCGCATCACGAAGGCCTTGGAGCGCCATTCGACGATGGAGGTCTCGACCTCGATCTCGTCGCCGTAGCTCGCGGGCTTGACGAAGCGCGCCTTGGTGTCGACCAGCGGCGTTCCGAAGATGCCGGTGGTCTTCTCGAGCTCCTTCCAGATCGGCACGCCGCAGGCGATGAAGAAGCGCCTCGAGCCGGCATCGAACCAGCGGAAGAAGTTGGGAAACCAGACGATGCCGGCGGGGTCGCAATCGCCGAACTCGACGTGGATCGGCAGGGTGTGGGTACGGCTCATGGACTGCAATGGGCTGGTGTGGGTCATCGGCTTGGCAGCTCGTCTCAAGCTGCCTCCTTGGGCCGTCGTTTGTACCATTGGATAGTCTGGGCTCGCACGGGCCGCGCCATCGCGCCGTGGCTCGTGAGCGTCAGGTCGAGTGCCTTGCCGGCATCGTCGGCGAGGGCCGCTTCGCGGGCGGTGCGGATCGCCGTGGCGCGTTGCTCGGGGGTGTCGAAGGGCACGTCGACGGCAAGCTGGTCCAGCACATGCAGCAGGTTGTCCTTGCCTCGCTCGTTGGTCGTGCCGTAGCCCTTGATGAGGCGGCCGCACAGAGCGATCTCATGGCCCAGGCGCCAGTGCGTGCGCGTGCCCTGCACCACGCCGGCAAGCCAGCGCTCGATCATGGCCTGCTCGGCAGCGAAGCGATGGCCGCGGCGGCGCAGCCACTTCAAGCCGGCCAGCGTTCGCAGCGCAAGCAAGCCCAGCACGGTATGCGTTCCGATCTTGAGCGGCAGCGCGAGGTGGCCCTTGCCCGATGCGGCGCGCCTGCGGTCCCAGCGCGTCAGGCCCTGCGCCAAACGCTCGGGCAGCAGCGCGGCGACTTCGGGGACGCCGGGCTTGAAGTGGTCGTAGATGCGCACGAGCTCGTCGGGACCGGCCTTCACTTCCGAGCGCACTCGTGCGTAGCGGCTCGCGCGACACTTGAGGTCGGCCACGCGGACGATGTCGTCGAAGGCCATCCACAGCGCAAGGAAGCGCGCCGTCTCGCGGGTGATGGCGAAGTTGCCGAGGCCCTGCGGGTCGGTCGTGCGCTCGGCCTCGAGCACTTGCGCAAGCCGATCGATGTAGAGCTTCGCGTAGGCGCTGTCCTGGTACTCCAGCATGCGGGCATGGCCGGCAGCGAGCATGTCGTGCGTGGCCGCCGGAAAGCGCGCAGCCAGGTCGGCCGACAGAGTGGGCGCTACTGCCACCGAACCGCTGCCCGCCACCGCGCCGGCCGCGGCCCGCGCTGCATCGATGACAGCCTCGTGCTGCGACCGAGCGAGCGCGACGAGCTCGAAGGCTCGCGCAAAGCCGCGCAGGCTGGCCTCGACACCCTTGCCCGATTGGCGGATCACTTCCTCGTAAGCCTCGCGCGGGAAGGGCAACAGCCCGCTCGCCGCCACCGTGCCGAGCATCACCGCGCTGATCACGGTGCCCGAGTCGCGAGCCAGCGCCTCCATGTCCAGCACGCGCGCCTCGCGACTGAAGCGGCGCACGATGGCGAACAGCTGCTCGTCGCTGGCCCGGCCGTCGCCCATCTGCATCTTCTCGGCCACCGTGAGCGCGCGGCTGCTGGAGCTGATGACGGACGGTGCGTTCGGGCGAGACCATGCCGGCGCCGATCTGGCGCACCGTCTCCAGCAGCTCGGAAGACACCATCAGGTCGAGCGCGCCGGGCACCGGAAAGAGGCTGAAGACCGGCTTGCGGCCGCCGAGCGCGGCATCGGGCAGCGGATGGATCTCGAGGTAATAGGTGGTCGCACCGGTGCGCTGTGCCACACCTGGGATGGAGGTGCTCTGTGCGCTGTGGCCGCATTGCAGCGCGGTTTCGAACAGCCATTGCGAGAGCACGCCTCCGCCCTCTCCGCCCAGTGCGCAAATGAGGACGGTGGTGGGGCGCGTCGTATCGATCGAATTCATGGCTTAAGCGCTTCCGCGCATCAGGAGGTCTGCAAGGCCCGCAGGACCCGACTGCGCAGTCCATGGATCAGCCGCTCATGCCACTTCGGGTTGCGGATCACCTCGGCGCGATAGAACGAGGGGCACAGCGTCGCCGCATGCGCGTTTTCGCCACACAGGCCGCATCCCACGCAGCCGTCGATCACCGTGGCAACAGGATCCACCTTGAGCGGGTCGGGGTTGTCCTTGAGCGTCAGCGTCGGGCAGCCCGACAGCCGGATGCAGGCGTGGTCACCGGTGCAGACATCCTCGTCCACGCCGTATTTCACGCGCACCACCCGCTTGCCGGCCTTCAGCAGCGAGGCGATCCAGGGCTTGACACGGCGCTGCCGCTCGAGCTGGCATTCGCCCTCGGCGATGACGACCTTGAGACCATTGAAGTCGGTGGTGAAGGCCTCCTCCAGCGTCTTGCGCATCGCATCGACGTGGTAGGTGTGCACCGTGCGCATCCACTTGACCCCCAGGCCGGTGAGCGTGGACTCGATGGTGGTGTTGCGGTCGACCAGGCTCTGCTGCTTGTCTGGCGCGCGCTCCTTCGCCTCGTCGTCGGGCGTGGAGATGATGTCCTGCGTGCCGGTGGCCGAGGTGTAGCCGTTCTTCATGATGAGCAGCACCGCGTCGTCGCCATTGAAGAGCGCGCTCTGCACGCCGGTGAGCAGTCCGTTGTGCCAGAAGCCGCCGTCGCCCATGATCGCAAGCACGCGCCGGTTCATCATCGGCGAGACGCCCGCGCGGCTGGCGAGGCTCATGCCGTAGCCCAGGATCGAGTGGCCCGAGGAGAAGGGCTCGAAGGTGGCGAAGGCATGGCAGCCGATGTCGGCGGCGATGTGCACAGTCCCCACGTTCTGCTGCGCGAGCTTGAGTGCGGCGAACACCGGGCGCTCCGGGCAGCCGATGCAAAAGCTCGGCGGCCGGGCCGGCAGCGGCGCGCCGAGCTGGCCCGCCACTTCCTGCCGGCGTCGGGCATTGGCTTGCAGCCACTCGCCTGCCGCCTCGACCGACTGCTCGGGCAGATACCTGGAGACGAACTTCGAGAGCCCCGCCACCATCGCCTCGACCGTGTATTCGCCGGTCGCCGAGAGCATGTCCTTGCCGTGCAAGGGCGTCTGGATGTCCAGCCGATGCAGCGTGCTCAGGATGTCCTGCTCGATGTATTCGGGCTGGCCCTCCTCGAGCACGAGCACCGCGCGCTTGGCCGAGCAGAAGGCCGAGATCTCCTCGGGCACCAGCGGGAAGGTGACGTTGAGCGCAAGGATCGGCAGCTCGCTCTCACCGAAGCCGTCGGCCAGGCCCAGTTGCTGCAGCGCGCGGATGAGCGAGTTGTAGAGGCCGCCCTGCACGATCAGGCCCACGTCCTCGCGCTTGCCGGCGAAGAGCTCGTTGAGGCCATGCCCGGCGATGTAGCGCCGCGCAGCCGGGATGCGCTCCTCCACCTTCAGCTTCTCGTGCCGGAAGGTCACCGGCGGGTGCGCGAGCCGCATGTAGTCGAAGCCCGCCGGCTCGTCGATGAGGTGGCGCGTCGACACCGGCGGCGAAACGTTGTCCTTGCACTCGAAGCTGCCGCGCACATGGCAGGCGCGGATGCGCAGCTCCAGGATCGCGGGCATGTTCGAGGCTTCCGACAGGCGAAAGCCCTCTTCGACCATCCGCACCATGTTCGCCAGCTCGGGGCGCGGATCGAGCATCAGCAGCGAGGACTTGAGCGCATAGGCGTGGGTGCGCTCCTGGATCACGCTCGCACCTTCGCCGTAGTCCTCCCCGACGACGATCAGCGCGCCGCCCTTCACGCCGGGCGAGGCCAGGTTGGAGAGGGCATCGGCCGCGACATTGGTGCCGACGATGGACTTCCAGGTGACCGCCCCGCGCAGCGGGTAGTGGATCGAGGCGCCCAGCATGGCCGCGGCCGAGGCTTCGTTGGAGCAGGCCTCGACGTGCACGCCGAGCTCGTCCATGTAGGGACGGGCCTGCACCATCACGTCGAGCAGGTGGGAGACCGGCGCCCCCTGGTAGCCGCCCACGTAGGCCACGCCCGATTGCAGCAGGGCCTTGGTGATGGCGAGGATGCCCTCGCCATGAAAGACTTCTCCCCGGCCCAGGCGCAGGGCCTGCACTTCCTTGCTGAAGGACACTTCCATCGCGTTGTCTCTTATGTGTCTTCTCGGCCCGGTTTCGGCCGGTGTTCCTGCCCACTTTAGGGACGCAGGGTGAATTCATCCATCGGATAAGCGATCTAAGTATTATTCGTGGCATGCATACTGCATTGCCCACCGCCGCCACGCTGCGCGAGCTCGATCTCAACCTGCTGCGCATCTTCGACGCGGTGTACCAGCAGCGCAGCGTCAGCCGGGCCGCCGAGACGCTGGGCCTGTCGCAGCCGGCCACGAGCCATGGCGTGACACGCCTGCGCCTGCTGCTCGGCGATGCGCTGTTCGTGCGGGTGGCCGGCGGGGTCGCGCCCACGCCCAAGGCCGACATGCTTGCCGGCGCCGTCCAGCAGGCGCTGCATTTGATCGAGCAGGCGCTCCACGCCTCGGGCAGCTTCGAGCCCGCCAGCGCCCGCAAGACCTTCAGGCTGCACATGAGCGACATCGGCGAGGGTGTGTTCCTGCCGGCGCTGATGCACGCCGTGCGCCGCACTGCGCCCGGGGTGCGGATCGAGACCCATCAGCTCGAATACGCGCAGATCCAGGACGCACTCGACAACGGCAAGATCGACCTCGCCTTCGGCTACCTGCCCGGCGTGGACGCCACCGAGCGGCAGGACCTGCTGCACGAGAAATACGTGGTGCTCGCACGTGCCGACCATCCGCTGCTGCGCAAGCCGCCGACGCGCGAGTGGCTCTCGGAGCTCGACTACATCGTGGTGCGGCAGCACACCGAAACTGCGCGCGCGCTGCACACGCTTGGGCTGCAGGAGAACATCCGCCTCAGCATCCCGCACTTCATGGTGATCCCTTCCATCGTCGGCGAGACCGACCTGGCGGTCATCCTGCCGCGGCGCACGGCCCTCACCTTCGCTCGCTCGGGCCCCTTCGGCATCGTCGAGCCGGAGTTCGGCCTGCCGGACTTCACCGTGGCGCTGCACTGGAGCCACCGCTTCCACAACGATCCGGCCAACCGCTGGCTGCGCGAGCTGGCGATCGGGCTGTTCTGCGAGCTGGATGGGCACGTGCCCTCGGCGCCGACCTTCACGATGGAGCCGACGCAGCGTCCTGCCACTACTTCCAGAACTTCGGCGCGTCGGCGAGCACGACGAGCGCCGACTGGCACTTGAGCAGCATCTCTTCTCGCCGCGCGGCGAGCCAGCCGCGGGCGAACCAGGCACCCGGGTCATCGCCCTGGGCCACCAGGCCTTCGGCCATGCACAGGTCGTTGTACTGGCCGAACACTTCCTGTGCCTCCGACAAGGCGGCGAGATAGCGCTTGACCCTGCGCCTCGGAAAGAGCGAGCCCAGGAAATCGAGACCGTAGCGCAGGCGCTTGATGCGCTTGCGCAGCGTGTGGCGCTCGGTGTCGGGCATCTGCATGAAGTCATCGCGGCGGCCGACGATGTTGCGGTGCCATCCACGCAGGCGCTTCGCGGCCAGATCGCGAACGGGCGGCACTTTGGCGGCGGCAGAGATCGACCCGGACTGTGCGGGGGCGGCCTGGCTCGGTTCGGCATGCGACGCAGCCGGGACGCGCCCGGCTGGCCCGGCACTTGTGCCGGCTTGCTCTGCGTCTGAGTAGATCCAGTCCAGCAGGTCCAGCCACAGCACCTGTGTCGCGACCTCACGCAAGACCTGCGCGGGCGCCTCCTGCCCCTCGGCCTGCGGCAATTGCAGCGCGGGCGCCCCCGCTTCCTTCAACGCGGGAACCACCGTAGCCATCAGCACGTCGAGGTCGCGCGTGGCGCCGAGCCGGCGGAAGAGCTGTGCGGCAGCCTCGTTCACCACGTTCGCTTCGGGAATGCCGGGCCACCCGCGGAACAGGCGCAGGGCCGAACGCAAGCGGCGCAGCCCCACTCGCACCTGGTGGACTTGTTCTGCGCGATGTTCACCCTGCTCCGCGCCGTCCGCCAGCTCGCAGGCATTGGCCAGGATGTGCTCCAGCGTGGATGCCAGCACGGCGCGCCAGGCGCGCATGAGGCTCGCCTTCTGGTCGAGCTTCACAGCCTTGGCCTTGCGGGCGGGGACGTCGACCACGCCACGAGACAGGCGGTCGCCGCGCTCGGCCTTGGAGCGCACATCCAGCCAGAGCCTGTACTTCGCGATCCAGCGCCGGGCGGCCGCAAGGACCGCCACCGGATCTCCAGCGATCAGTTCGATCTCGAGCTCGCACACCGGGGCGCGGGCGTCTCCGCCTTGAAGGTGGCCAGCATCGAGCGCCAGCTCCAGCGAGGCGCCGCGGCTGCGTGTCGTCCGGCTGCGGCGCCACACATCGCTGCGATAGACCTCCTGCAGCGGCCCCTTCTCGGCCAGCAACTGCAGGAGCCGGTCGCCCACCGGCGTGCCGGCATGGCGCGCGGGATCGATGGCGACGGAGCCGCGGGCCACCACGGGGACGTTGTGCTCGAAGCGCGTCAACGCATCCGGACCGGCGGCCTTGAGGGTCTGGATCCAGCGCCGCCCTTCCTTGCGCAGGCGCAAGGCGATGCCGGCACTCGCGAGGTCGCGATCGGGGGTGTCGAAATAGCTGGCCTGGAGATGGGTGCGCCTGGCTGCCGGCGAGCGCGCAAGCTCGGCATCCAGTGCGGCGCGGCGGTCGGGGGGTACCTGAAGCTTGATTTCGAATTCGTGCATGGCCGTCCGTCCCCAAGTCCGCGGCCACCGCCCCGGGCCGGGCCAGTATCCCGGATTCCGCTCCGCCTTAAAATCGATGCCTTCACTCCGGCGGCGCCTGCCGCACCTGACGACCATGCCGCTGTTCTGGAAGCCTTACAAGTCGGACGTTACCGAGTTCCTCGAGGAACTGAAGGCCGTCAAGCCCACCCTCGAAGCCGAGCAACGCGCCGGCCGTGCCTTGCTGTGGGACAAGGACATCGACCGGGAGGCCCAGCGCGAGCAGCAGGCCGCGCGCGTACCGCAGCAGGCCTACGTCTACCAGACCAAGGCCTCGGACTAGCCCCCTGCGGTCAACGCCAACGTGACCCAAGACATCCTGCCGGGCGACGCGCCCGAGCGCCCCGCCGGCGCGCAAGCCGACCCCAGCCTGCCCGAGGTGGTGGACAGCGTGGCCATGGCCCGGCTCTACGGCGCGCCCCTGTTCGCGCTGCCGCAGGACCTGTACATCCCGCCTGACGCGCTCGAGGTCTTCCTCGAGGCCTTCGAAGGGCCGCTCGACCTGCTGCTCTACCTGATCCGCAAGCAGAACTTCAACATCTTCGACATTCCGCTGGCCGACGTGACGCGCCAGTACCTGAGCTACGTCGAGCAGATCCGCAGCAAGAACCTGGAGCTGGCCTCCGAATACCTGCTGATGGCGGCGATGCTGATCGAGATGAAGTCGCGCATGCTGCTGCCTCCCAGGAAGTCGGAGGATGGCCATGAGCCGGAGGATCCGCGGGCGGAGCTGGTGCGCCGCCTGCTCGAATACGAGCAGATCAAGCTCGGCGCCGCCAAGCTCGACCAGTTGCCCCTGCTGGGGCGCGATTTCCTGCGCGCCCAGGTCTTCATCGAGCAATCGCTCAAGCCGCGCTTCCCGGACGTGCACGTGGCCGAGCTGCAGCAGGCCTGGCTCGACATCCTCAAGCGCGCCAAGCTGGTGCAGCACCACAAGATCACCCGCGAGGAGCTCTCGGTGCGCGAGCACATGAGCATGGTGCTGCGCAACCTGCAGGGCCGGCGCTTCCTGGAATTCGAGGACCTCTTCAACCCTCGCGCGGGCCGCAGGTGATGGTGGTCACCTTCATCGCGATGCTCGAGCTGTCGCGCGAGCGGCTGATCGAAGTGACGCAGGCTGAGGCTTTTGCACCGATCTACGTGAGATTGGCCTACCAGCCGGCTTGATGTCGGCTCCGGAGTCTGGACACACTGGCGGCTTTGTCCACAAGGCAAGGCGCCGGGAGGTCTCATGGCACGGATTGGCATCGTCGGATCGGGGTTGCGGGGCTTGGAGCGGCGTACCGGCTCGCGCCTCATGCGCAGGTCACGCTGTTCGAGGCCGAGGATGGATTCGGCGGCCACGCGCATACCGTGGATGTCACGCTCGACGGCCACACCCATGCCGTCGACATCGCCTTCCTTACGTGCAATCTGCGCACCTATCCGCTCTTGTTTGCGCTGTTCGAGGAAATGGGGGTCGAAGTCACGCCTTCGCCGCTGTCCTTCTCGGTACGCCTGGCCGACGCCGATCTCGAATGGCGCGGACCCACCCTGAATGGGTTATTCGCCCAGCGACGCAATATCGTCAGCCCACGCTTCTGGCGCATGCTCGCCGACGTGATGCGCTTCAATCGACTGGCCACCGAATTGGCGACCAGCGGTGGCGACCGGGAACTGGCGCAATCCACCGGCGACTTCCTCCGCCAGCACAGCTTCGGCAGCCTGTCCTCGACGCCTACTTCCTGCCCATTGTGGGCAGCCTGTGGCTGTGCCCCACTGGGCAGGCACTGAATTCCCCATCGGGACACTCGTCAGCTTCCACAACCACGGCCTCATCGACATGAGCTCGCGCCATCCGTGGTGCAGCGTCACAGGCGGCTCGCAGCGTTATGTCGAGAAGATCATCGCCGCAATGCGCAAGGCGGGGGCACGGGCGCTTTCGGGGACACCGGTCCTGTCGGTGAGACGACATTCGCAAGGCGTCACGGTGCGCACCCGGCATGGGGAGGAGCGCTTCGACCATATCGTCTTCGCCTGCCACGCCGACCAGGCTCTGGCCCTTCTGGCCGACCCGGGCACCGAGGAGACCAGCGTCCTGGGGGCCTTCAGGTTCCATTCCAACCGCGCGGTGCTCCACACCGACGCCGCCGCGATGCCCAGGCGTCTCCGCTCCTGGGCCGCCCTGAACTACCTGGGCGGAAAAGAAGCGAGCGGCGACAACGGGGGCTCGTGCGTCCACTTCTGGCTCAACGCCTTGCAGCCGCTGCCTTCGCAAGCCGCTCTTCGTCTCGATCAATCCCGTGGAAAGGCTCGACCCGGCTTGCATGATCGGGCAGTTCGAGCTTGCCCATCCCATGCTCGACCTCGCCGCGGTGCAGGCGCAGCGGCAACTGTCCGCGCTGCAGGGAAGGCAGCACACCTGGTTTTGCGGTGCGTGGACAGGCTACGG